>NZ_JAHVDX010000003.1:0-761961 GCF_051486945.1 Stutzerimonas chloritidismutans
AACTTGGCTCAGCAATCGCAAACTCTTCTCCTAAAAGAAGAGCACTCAATGATTTCTCGTTGAGTATTTGTGATGCTGATAATCTTGCAGATCATCAGTCTTACCTCACAAGCACCCACACGAATTGCTTGATTCAGTTGTTAAAGAGCRTTTCGATCAAGCCTTTCGTCTCAACCGAGGCCGCGCATTCTACAGCAGCCTTGTTTCTCGTCAAGCTGTTTTTGAAGAATTTCTTTCCTTCTCAACCGCTTGCGCTTCCGATCAACCTAGCGTCTCTCGTCAGCGGGATGCGAATCATACAGCGTCTAAACCCGCTGTCAACCACCCCTTTAAACATCTCCGACCAACCTGACCAGAGCCACCAACAGTGCCAAACCACCACCCTGTCAGCGCGGCGCATTCTACTCGAATTCGCCCTCCGTGCAAGCCCTTATTTTCGTTAACCCGTTGATTATAAAAGGGGTTATCGAAAGACCTGCGCCGGAGAAGGTGCGCATTATAGATATGACAATCGCCGCGTCAACCATTATTTGGAATTGCTACTCTGACCTTAAAACAATCCGAGCGAACGCCTTTTTCCCAGCTTGACACACGCGAGTCTCGCCAAGCCTAACGACAAAGTCGCGCCCCACCACCTCGCCATCTACCTTCACACTGCCCGCATTTAAAAGATCACGAGCAGCGGCGGCATTCTTGACGAGCCCAGCTTTATTAAGCAGCGCAGCAATAGGCATATCCTCCGCAGCGGAAAGCTCCACCTGCGGGAGATTCTCAGGAAGCTCACCATCTTTCATTCGATTGCCAGCTGAACGATGCGCAGTCACCGCCGCCTCCTCCCCGTGGAAGCGCGCCACTATCTCCTCAGCCAACTTGATCTTGATATCACGCGGATTCGCACCCTTCTGCACGTCTTGCTTGAAAGCCTCGACCTCGTCGAGCGAGCGGAAACTCAGCAGCTCGAAATAGCGCCACATGAGTGCATCAGGCATGGAAACTAGCTTGCTGTACATGAGACCAGGGGTTTCCTGGATGCCAACGTAGTTGCCCAACGACTTGGACATCTTCTTTACGCCATCCAGCCCTTCGAGCAACGGCATAGTGACGATACATTGAGATTCTTGGCCGTAGGACCGCTGGAGCTCTCGACCCATCAGCAAATTGAATTTCTGATCGGTGCCGCCGAGCTCTACGTCCGCACTAAGTGCCACCGAATCGTATCCTTGAACCAAAGGATAAAGAAACTCGTGAATAGCAATTGGCTGATTGGTCGAATACCGCTTACTAAAATCATCACGCTCAAGCATCCGCGCAACGGTGTATTGAGATGCGAGACGGATGAAATCCGCTGGCGTCAGCTGATCCATCCAAGTGGAATTGAACGCGACCTCGGTTTTAGCCGGGTCCAGAATTTTGAACACTTGAGCCTTATAAGTTTCAGCATTTTCCAGCACCTGATCACGGGTGAGCGGTGGGCGAGTCGCGCTTTTGCCGCTGGGGTCTCCAATCATGCCAGTGAAATCACCAATCAAGAAAACCACCTGATGGCCGAGATCCTGAAACTGACGAAGCTTATTGATAAGCACGGTATGGCCAAGATGGAGGTCTGGAGCAGTTGGATCGAAGCCCGCCTTGATCCGAAGAGGGACACCGCGCTCAAGCTTGGCGATCAGTTCCGACTCGACAAGCACTTCATCAGCGCCACGCTTGATTACTGACAACTGCTCCTGCACCGACTTCATGACCCAACCCAACCCAACCCAAAATAAAGGGGACCAACCTTACAAGAACGACCAAAAAAAACAATGTGGAAAAACGTGGCCAAGCAGGCACGGCGCGCACTCCAGGGTTGCTTCGAATGCGCTTTGCTTATATTTTAGGCCGATATTTTCTCTGTACAAAAAATCGCCAAATACCAATGACCAATCCGAAACCCAGGGTCCCGAACTACCCGAAAAGCCATCTGTTGGCCGCCAGCGGTGTAGCAGCGCTTCTGAGCCTGGCGCTTCTGGTATTCCCGTCGCGCGAAGTGGAAGCGAAAAAGACCTTCCTTGACCTGCAGCTTGAAACCTCGGCTGAGTTGAGCGCTGGCATCGAAGAGCCGCTCGCGCCCATTGATCAAGAGAAGCCATTCACCCAGGCGAACGGCGACGAAGCCGTAGATGACGATTCCATCGCACCTACCGCCAGCAATGGACGACTCGACCCCACCGCCGATCCTCTTACCAAGGAGGTCGTCGTATCCAATGGCGATACGCTATCGACCCTATTTACCAAGGTCGGCCTACCTGCGTCGGCCATGCACGAGGTGCTTGCCAGTAGCAAGGAAGCAAAGCGCTTCGCTCATTTGAAAATTGGCCAGCTCCTGCAATTCGAACTCACAGAGCAAGGCGAGCTTGCGCGTCTTCGTAGCCCCGTCAGCAAGCTGGAAAGCTACCAAGTAGAGCGTACAAAAGGGGGTTTCTCCTTTACTAAGGAGCACGTGAAGCCGGAAATTCATTCGGCTTATGCTCAAGGTCACATTGAAAGTAGTCTGTTCCTGGCGGCCAAGCGCGCGGGATTGGACCACAACCTGACCATGGACTTAGCGAATGTTTTTGGTTACGACATTGACTTCGCTATGGACATCCGCAAAGGGGATTCTTTCGAAGTCATCTATGAAGAAAAGACCGTGGACGGCGATCGCGTCGGCACAGGAAATATCCTGGCTGCCCGGTTTACTAACCGGGGCAAAAGCTACACCGCGGTGCGCTACACCAACAAGCAAGGCAACACCAGCTACTACACCGCAGACGGCAATAGCATGCGAAAGGCGTTCATCCGCACGCCGGTGGACTTCGCACGTATCAGCTCCCGTTTCTCGAACGGTCGAAAGCACCCGATTTTGAACAAGATCCGCGCGCATAAAGGCGTTGATTATGCTGCGCCCCACGGCACTCCCATCAAAAGCGCAGGAGATGGCAAGGTTATCCTGGCGGGTCGGAAGGGCGGCTACGGTAATACGGTTGTGATCCAGCACGGGAATCGCTACCGCACCCTTTACGCGCACATGCAAGGGTTCGCCAAGGGCGTTCGTAACGGCGCTTCGGTCAAACAAGGCCAGATTATTGGTTATATCGGCACCACGGGCCTATCCACCGGCCCGCACCTGCATTATGAGTTTCAGGTTGACGGCCGCCACGTCGATCCACTCGGATTAAAGCTGCCCATGGCAGATCCAATAGCAAAAAACGAGAAGCAGCGCTTCTTGCAAATGAGCCAGCCGCTCATGGCTCGCATGGACGAAGAGCGCGCCACGATGCTTGCCTTGCAAAAACAGTAAGATGAAGCACCTCTATATAGGCGTAATGTCCGGCACCAGCCTCGACGGGCTGGACTTTGCCCTAATAGAACAGGGTCGTGATACCCGCCTGATCGCTACTCATTACGAGCCGATGCCATCGTTGCTGAAGCAGCAACTCTTGGATCTGTGCACGCCAGGTAAAGACGAATTGGCCCGGTCCGCCCTGGCCGAGAATCATTGGGCCACGTTAGCGGCCAGCGGCACATCGAAACTACTTGAGAACGCTCAAGTCAATCCGAAGGCTATCCGTGCCATAGGTAGCCATGGCCAGACGGTAAGGCATGAGCCCAGCCGCGGCTTCACCATCCAGATCGACAACCCCGCCTTGCTCGCAGAGCTGACCGGTATTGCGGTCGTAGCGGATTTTCGTCGCCGCGATGTTGCCGCTGGCGGGCAAGGCGCTCCCTTGGCGCCCGCCTTTCATCAAGCCGTTTTTGCCTCGTCTGTTCAAGCCCGCGCGATTTTAAACGTCGGAGGCTTCAGTAACCTTAGCCTGATCAAGGCTGGTGCCGAGCTTCAAGGGTTCGACTGCGGCCCGGGCAACGTGCTGATGGACGGCTGGATCCAGCGCCACCAACACGTGCCGTACGACAGGGACGGTGCTTGGGCAGCGACAGGGACACCTATTCCCGAGCTACTGCAGGATCTGCTCGGCGACGCGTTTTTTGCCATGCGCGGCCCCAAAAGCACGGGCCGCGAGGTCTTCAACCTCACCTGGCTGGATAAGAAACTTAACGCTTTGCCTCGTTATAACGCAGCGGATGTTCAGGCCACCCTACTTGAGCTGACCGCTCGATCGATTGCGGATGCCCTGCTAAACAGCCAGCCGGAGACAGATGAGTTATTGGTATGTGGTGGAGGAGCGCACAACGCTGCACTGCTCTGTAGGCTTGCGGCGCTGCTTTCTGACTGCAAGGTAATGAGTACAGAAGTGGCGGGGATTGATCCGGATTGGATCGAAGCGATGGCATTCGCGTGGTTGGCGCATCGATGCCTGGAAGGGTTACCAGGCAACAATGCTCGGGTCACAGGCGCCGCCGGCTCACGCATTCTCGGCGCGATCTACCCGGCTTGACCGCCTAAGTTAGGCCTTGCGCGAGCCCTCCGAATCAAATAGAAAACGACTGACCGCACCCGCACGTGGTGCTGGCGTTGGGGTTCTTGATAACGAAACGGGACCCCTCTAAGCCCTCCTGGTAATCCACTTCCGCGCCGGCTAGGTACTGGAAACTCATCGGGTCGACAACCAGGCTCACACCCTCCCGCTCGATGACCGTGTCGTCTTCGGCGAGATCCTCATCGAAGGTAAAGCCATACTGAAATCCTGAGCAGCCGCCACCGGTGACAAACACCCGCAATTTGAGACGTGGATTTCCCTCCTCGTCAACCAGGCTCTTCACTTTGCTCGCTGCCCCCTGAGTGAACTGAATGGCAGTTGGCGTGAAGGATTCGACACTCATTTAGGCTCTCCCGGCGCAAGGCGCCACATACCGCGTTGACGGCGCATTATCGGCTTACCCTACCAAATCGGTCAACTATTCACCATGAGACCAACGACGCGTGGCTTACGGCAACAGTGCTGCCGTGTTCAAGCCAAGGCGCTCGTCCAGGTCGAAAATGATGTTCATGTTCTGTACCGCTTGCCCGGATGCACCCTTAACCAAGTTGTCGATCACCGAAAGCACCACGACAAGATCGCCGCCCTGCGGACGGTGTACTGCGATACGGCAGACGTTTGCCCCTCGCACGCTACGCGTTTCGGGATGGCTGCCAGCGGGCAGCACATCGACGAAGGGCTCGTTGGCATAACGCCGCTCATAGAGGGCCTGCAGATCCACCGAGGTATCCGTGACGGTCGCATATAGCGTAGCGTGAATCCCTCGGATCATTGGCGTCAGGTGAGGAACGAAGGTCAGCCCAACGTCACCGTTGGCGGCACGACGCAACCCCTGACTGATTTCCGGCAAGTGCCGGTGCCCTTTCACCGCATAGGCCATCATGCTTTCACCCGCCTCGGTGAATAGCGAGCCAATTTTTGCCGCGCGGCCTGCGCCGCTAACACCAGACTTACAATCGGCAATCAGACGCGACGCATCGGCCAGCCCCTGTTCCAACAACGGCAAGAATCCCAACTGGGTGGCCGTTGGGTAGCACCCTGGAACCGCAATCAGCCGAGCTCCTTTGATTTGCGCACGGTTGACTTCCGGTAACCCGTACACCGCCTCAGGCAGAAGGGTCGGAGCGCCGTGCGGCTGGCCATACCACTTCTCCCATTCAACGGCATCCTGCAACCGAAAATCGGCAGAGAGGTCGATCACCCGAGTCCCGGTTTCCAGCAGCTCGGCCGCCAGCGAATGGGCCACCCCATGAGGCGTAGCGAAAAAAACCACGTCACACGCACCCAGTGTTGCCGTATCCGGCACGCTGAAGGAAAGTTCGTCGTAGAAGCCCCGCAGGTTCGGAAACATGTCGGTGACCTTCACGCCATTTTCAGAACGCGATGTGATGACAGCCACTTCAGCCTGTGGGTGTTGGGCCAGCAGGCGCAGTAACTCGACGCCCGTATAGCCTGTACCACCAACGATTCCGACCTTGACCATGCGCTGCCTCTCGAATGGGAATGAGCAAAAACAAGATGATAAGGCTGCGAACGATCGCGGCCAACTCCCGAGATGACGTATGGCCGCTCAGCCTCTACCATCCAGCCAACGTCTAGTTAGGGAATGTCCACATGCTCTACCTGTGGGTCAAAGCGCTACATATCGTCTCAGTGGTCTGCTGGTTTGCAGGACTGTTCTATCTGCCGAGGCTTTTCGTGTATCACGCCATGAGCGAGGACTCGCTCAGCCGCGACCGGTTCAAAGTTATGGAGCGCAAGCTGTATCGGGGAATCATGTTGCCATCGATGATTGCGACGCTCGCATTCGGCATTTGGATGATCGCTTTGAACCCGGCGCTGTTCAGTGGCGGATGGCTGCACGCGAAGTTAGCACTCGTGGTTCTGCTTATCGGGTATCACCACCTATGCGGCGCACAACTCAAGCGCTTCGCCAGGGACGAGAATCAACGCAGCCATGTGTTTTACCGTTGGTTCAACGAATTCCCGGTATTGCTCTTGCTGGCTATCGTCATACTGGTGGTGGTCAAGCCATTCTGATGCGTTGGAGATACCATGCCGCTGCCTCTTCAATTGGAAGGACGTCTAAGCCTCCCACTCGTCGCCGCCCCGATGTTCCTCGTTTCCAACCCACCGCTCGTGACAGCATGCTGCCGCAACGGTGTCGTAGGTAGCTTTCCGGCGCTTAATCAACGGGAAAGCAGCGGCTTTCGTGATTGGCTACACCAGATCAACGAGGATCTCCAGCAGGCGCCTGAGGCAGCGCCCTATGCGGTCAACCTGATCGTGCATGGCAGCAATCCGCGACTGGAGACGGACCTGTCGATCTGCATCGACCAGCGCGTGCCTATTGTGATCACGAGCCTCGGCGCGGTGAAGGACGTTGTTGACGCCGTCCATGCTTACGGTGGCTTGGTATTCCACGATGTCACCACACGCCGCCATGCCGAAAAGGCAGCCGAATCGGGCGTCGACGGGCTGATCGCCGTGGCGGCCGGCGCCGGAGGGCATGCCGGCACGTGGAGCCCCTTCGCCCTGATTGCCGAGATACGCCAGTTCTTCGAAAAGACGCTGCTACTGTCTGGCTGCCTCAATCACGGGCATGAGATCCTCGCTGCTCAGTTGCTAGGCGCTGATCTTGCCTACATGGGGACACGTTTCATCGCGACCAAGGAAAGCCAGGCCAGCAGCGAATACAAGGACATGCTCATCCACGCCCATGCGTCAGATATCGTGCATACCGCAGCGGTGTCGGGTGTACCGGCCAGCTTCCTGCGTCCCAGTCTGCAGCAAGCAGGCTACGAGCTGGACAAGCTACAAGTTGAAGGCAGTCACAGCCAGACGCTCAAGCCGATCCATGACGAAGCCAAAGTTTGGAAAACAGTCTGGTCAGCTGGCCAAGGCGTAGGCGGCATCGCAGACATACCGGACGTTCAGCAGTTGATCACCCGCCTTGACAGTGAATACCGCGCGGCTGCAGCGCGCGCCACACAACTGAACCACCAGTGGCCTCGACGAGACAGAAAAGCGTGACCTGCATCACAAGCGATGAGGCTCCGACCGCTTGTGGCTGCCACCGGCAGGCACTAGGCTCTAGCTCCTTCTATCGTGCCAGGGACGTTGCATGATTTCCGACCAGTACAAGATCGTGTTTGATGGCGAGCTAATGCCAGGGATGACGGCCGAGACCGTCAGGGTAAACCTGGCCCGGCTATTCAAGACAGCGCCTGACAAGCTCGAACGGCTGTTCGTCGGCAAGCCCGTCGCAGTCAAGTCTGCGCTCAGCGAGGCCGATGCGGACCGCTATGTTCAAGCGCTGACGACTGCGGGGGCAAAGGTCCGCAAAGAGGCGGAAGCACCAGCCAGACCCGCCTTGTCTATCGAACCCCTAGTGGCCGGTACCGACACGGCGCCCGCGACGGGCATGCAGTGCCCAAAGTGTGACCATCAGCAGCCCGGTACAGTCCAATGCGACGGGTGCGGCATCATTTTTGAGAAGTATCACGCCCGGCTGGCACGGGAGGCCGCTCCTGCTGCAAGCAACGGCGACGGCCTCAAGCAATTTTATGCACCTCCCTCGGCCAACGTAGCCGGAACTGGTCCAGAGTACGGCGAGCTACGGCTGTTTACCTTCAATGGCCGGATCGGCCGGCTCCGATACCTGGCTTGGTCGCTGGGCATATCTGCCGCGGGTCTTGGATTAGGACTCATCGCCGCCATGGGCCTTGCCATTTCGGAAGTTCTAGGCGGCGTTCTGCTCTTCGCCGTGGCCGTTGCCTACCTTGTCGCCAGTTTTCAGATCGGGGCACAGCGCCTTCACGACTTTGGTTGGTCGGGGTGGTTCTTGCTGCTCTGCCTGGTTCCTGTGGTCGGTTCGGTGTTTCCGTTTGCGCTACTGCTTGTACCTGGCAACGAAGGTTCAAATCGTTTTGGTCCACCCCAGCCGCCAAATAGCAAAGGTGTGAAGGTGCTCGCTGCGCTTTGGTTACTGGTGCCGATCATAGGAATTTTGGCCGCAATCGCTTTGCCTGCCTACCAGCAATCCGTTGGTCTGGGACAGACCGGCCTGTAGCACGCGTCTCAAGCGGTCACCGCCCGCCCCTTGGCCCATCCTCGTAAACGGGCCAAGGGTTCGGCCATGATGACTGACAGCGGCGACGTCCCTTGTATACATCCCAAGAGCATGTCCTGATCTGTTTCGCGGGCCTGCGCCTGCCCGGCATAGACTGCCGAGACCACAACCTGTTCGATCTCAGCACCTGAAAAGCCATCGCACGCCCGCGCTAGCGCCATAAGGTCGTAGCGGCCAGGATCCAATTCGCGGCGCTGCAAATGCACGCGCAGAATTTCCGCACGGGTGTCCGGATCAGGCAAGTCGACGAAAAAGAGTTCGTCGAAACGCCCTTTGCGCAACAGCTCCGGCGCTAGCCGCTCGACGGAATTGGCAGTTGCGACCATGAACACTGGCGCCTTGCGCTCAGCCATCCATGTCAGCAGCGTTCCTAACACGCGCTGACTGACCCCACCATCCATCTCTCCGGTCGCCAGGCCTTTCTCGATCTCATCCATCCAGAGTACGCAAGGCGCCATTTCGCCCGCGAGCTTTAGCGCTTCACGCAAGTTGCGCTCGGTCTCGCCGAAGAACTTGTTATAGAGGCAGGCGAAATCCAAGCGCAGCAATGGCAGCCCCCAGAGCCCGGCGACTGCTTTTGCGGCCATGCTTTTTCCACCGCCTTGTACACCAACGAGCAGGACGCCACGCGGACGATCCCGGTCATCCGCCCTAAGAAAAGCAGACTGCCGCTCCCCCAGCCAGCGTTTGAAGTTATGCAAACCGCCAACGTCCGAAAACCGCTCGGTCTCATACTCGAAGCTCAGCACACCCTCCATGTCGAGCAGCTCGAACTTCTTGCGATTGAGCTCGGGCAGGTCGTCCTGGGTTATGGCGCCATCATCACAGATCAGGTTGTGCGCTAGCTTGCGCGCCTCGGCATGACTGAGACCCCGCAAGTTCCTCACGACCTGCTGCAAGGTACGGTTATCGGTGCGTACACGCAGGCCCCGGTTACGCTCGCTCCATCGAGTCGCCTCCTCGCGCACGATCGAAACAAGTTCCTCTTCGCTTGGCAGGGCCAAGCGGAAACGGACCGCGTATCGCTGAATCTCTGCAGGGAGGGTGACGGCATGGGAAACCAGCACGATTGTAGGTGCCGATCGCCCTTCAGCCATTGCGATTTCCTTGATCAAACGCACCAGAGGCGGCTGGTCGAGAAACGGGTGTAGGTCGCAAAACACATATAGATTCTCGAGAGGGTCGAATTTGACGCACTTGAGCGCGACCTCGGGTGCACAGCTTTCGCCGCCGTCCAGAGCCTCGCCACCAAATGCAGATCGCCGCAACCCCTCAGTGACCGACCAGAGATGCAGCGAAAGACCGCGGCTGATTGCAAGGCCCGTGAGGGTCTCAAGTACCCGTCGCTCGTCCCAGGACTCGATAACGATCAGGCGTACGGGCGAATCGAGCACCAAGGCAAGGTCGCGGACATCATTCTTCATGGGGATCACTTCCTGTGCAGGCTAACCGGCGGGTATATCGCCTGTTACACTCTTCGGCCATATGGGTTCCGGAGAAACGCCATGGATTGTCTGTTCTGTAAGATCGTCGCCGGAGATATACCGGCCACTAAAGTGTACGAGGACGATCAAGTCATTGCCTTCAACGATATCGCCCCGCAAGCACCGGTTCACTTTCTGGTGATCCCGAAAAAGCACATCGCGACCCTGCATGATCTCAGTGAGAAGGACGACAAGGCGCTCGCCGGCCATATTCTCTTCACCGCACAGCGCTTGGCTGAAGAACAGGGCTGCCAGGAGGGCTTCCGCGTCGTCATGAATTGCAACGACCTGGGCGGGCAAACGGTTTACCACATCCATATGCACGTGCTGGGTCAACGCCAGATGCACTGGCCGCCGGGCTGATCCACCGACCCGCCCTCGACCATCGTTCCATTGGAGGTATGCAGATGCCCAATCAACGCGAGTACTCCGCAGCAGATCGCCTACTCATGCAAGCGGATGCTGCCCTACGCACGCTGCTGCCTTTCAGCGGCCAACCAAGCCGACCCAATCCAGCCGTGCTCGAAGCGGACACCGAACTGAGCCAAAGCGAGGCACGGCACGTGGCCGGGCTGATGCGGATCAACCATACCGGAGAGGTTTGCGCCCAAGCCCTATATCAGGGACAGGCCTTGACCGCCCGCCTGCCCGGGGTCCGCCAGGCTATGGAAAGGGCGGCGGACGAAGAAATCGACCACCTCGCCTGGTGCGAGCAGCGCATCCGCCAACTCGGTAGCCACACCAGCGTGCTCAACCCGCTGTTTTACGGCCTTTCGTTCGGCATCGGCGCCTCGGCCGGGCTGATTAGCGATCGGATCAGTCTTGGTTTTGTCGCCGCAACGGAAGACCAGGTCTGCAAGCACCTCGATGAACATCTGCAGCAATTGCCGGCGACCGATGAGAAATCGCGTTCCATTCTTGAGCAGATGCGCGAGGACGAGGCACAACACTCAACCGCCGCGCTCGAGGCGGGCGGCCTGCGCTTCCCCGCGCCGGTCAAGTTCGGCATGAGTATGGTTGCCAAGGTGATGACCAAAACGACTTACCGGATCTGAACGAAAGCCGCCGATTGGCACACCGGCCAGGATCTGCATGAGCCGCTCGGCTGCATGCTATTCGTCGATAAGCTGCACGTACGCCTGCTGATCTATCCAAATTTCGGTAAGGCAATATCGTAGAGTGAAACTCAGGTCTTGGTCAGGTTGCTGAACCCGTGGAGCTTGAGTTTACTTTTTCAATATCGACTCTCGTTGTTGCTCACCGCCTGATTGAGCAAGCCCGCCAGATTAGGATGATCTGCGTAGGACCGGTATACACCTCTGCGCATTTTCGAATGGCTTTGCTGTTGTAACGAACGCCCCGCCGCAAACGGGGCGCGCATGATGCAGATTGACGGTGCGCCCGGTGCCGGCCTCCCAAGTCCCTGGGCCTGCTCGTCACCGATTCAGAGCCCTGGCGGGCCCCTACTCCGGCTTTCAGTTCAACTCAACGATTTCGTAGTCGTGTGTAATTTCAACGCCGGCACGGCCGAGCATGATCGAAGCCGAGCAATATTTTTCGGCGGATAGTTCTACCGCTCGCTTGACGTGAGCATCCTTAAGTCCACGACCCTTGATCACGAAACGCAGATGGATTCGGGTAAATACCTTGGGGTCTTCGTTTGCCCGCTCTGCCTCGAGGAAGGCCTCACAGCTCTCAACGGGCTGGCGAGCCTTACGCAAGATGCTGACGACATCGAAGTTACTACACCCACCCAGACCCAACAGGAGCATTTCCATCGGCCGGACGCCGAGGTTGCGCCCACCATTTTCGGGTGGGCCATCCATAACCACGACGTGACCGCTTCCTGATTCGCCGAGAAACATTGCTTCGCCGGCCCACTGAATGCGTGCTTTCATCATCGACTCCGCTAAAAAAGGTGGCAAAGCTTATCACGCCAAATGGAGCCTGCCTGACGTGGCAATCCGACGAAATGACGTCCGGGAAGTTGATATTCGTGTCCCAGTTTTGTTGTTCAGCTGAACCTGTCTGTTAAGCTCGCCCGTACTGAAAAAGAACTCAGTCATAAATATAAGAAACTGCCTTTCTATTGGACTATCTTCCGGGACTACAGCATGGTCGCTATTACACTTACGCCCAAGATCAAGAACCTCGACAAGCTACTCGCACATTGTCATCGCCGTCGTTACACCTCCAAGAGCACGATCATCTACGCTGGCGATCGCTCAGAAACGCTTTACTTCATCGTCAAGGGTTCGGTCACGATCCTGATCGAAGATGATGACGGCCGCGAGATGATTATTGCCTATCTCAACTCGGGGGATTTCTTCGGCGAGATGGGTCTGTTCGAGAAGGAAGGCAGCGAAAAGGAACGCAGTGCCTGGGTTCGCGCCAAGACTGAGTGCGAAGTTGCGGAAGTCAGTTACGCCAAGTTTCGCGAGCTGACCCAACAGGATCCCGACATTCTCTATGCACTCGGCAGCCAAATGGCCGAGCGCCTGCGCAATACTACGCGCAAGGTCGGCGATCTTGCCTTTCTCGACGTAACCGGCCGGGTAGCACGCACGCTGCTCGACTTGTGCAAGCAACCGGATGCGATGACTCATCCGGACGGCATGCAGATCAAGATCACCCGGCAGGAAATCGGACGAATCGTCGGCTGTTCTCGTGAGATGGTCGGGCGTGTCCTGAAGAGCCTGGAATCGCAGGGCCTTGTGCACGTGAAAGGCAAAACGATGGTGGTGTTCGGCACGCGTTGAGCGCTCCTACTTAAACAAGAAAGCCGGCATCAGCCGGCTTTCTTGTTTAAGCGCCCCCGATCATTCCGGATCGGCCGGAGTATGCACTCGGGCCCGGCCTGGGAAGAACAAACGCTGCAACTCGAGGCCAGGCTGTTCGGCACGCATGAATGCTTCACCGACTAGGAAAGCATGCACCGCATTAATTTCCATCAGCTCGACATCCGCACGATGCAGCACGCCACTTTCAGTGATCACCAGCCGGTCGCGCGGCATACGCGGCAGCAGATCAAGCGTCGTTTCCAAGCTGACCTCGAAGGTATGCAGGTTGCGGTTATTGATCCCCACGAGCGGGGTCGACAGCTGGAGCGCGCGCTCAAGCTCGGCACCGTCATGCACCTCGACCAGCACATCTAGCCCCTGCCGTTCGGCAACCTCAGCGAGCTCCTGCATCTGCGCATCGTCCAATGCTGCTGCGATCAGCAGGATGCAATCGGCGCCCAGCGCCCGCGCCTCGATGACTTGGTACGGGTCGACCATGAAATCTTTACGAATCACCGGCAGGCTGCAGGCACTACGCGCCAGCTTCAGGTACTCATCGGCGCCCTGAAAGAAATCGACATCCGTGAGCACCGACAAGCACGTCGCGCCGCCAGCCTCGTAGCTGATGGCGATATCCGCCGGGCGGAAGTCTTCACGCAATACACCCTTGCTCGGTGAAGCTTTCTTCACTTCGGCGATCACCGCCGGCTGCTTGCGCTCGACCTGCTCCTGCAGACGTCTGGCGAAGCCTCGCACCGGGTCCGCGCCAGCGGCCAGCCGCTCAAGCTCATCGAACCCAACACGCGCGCGCCGCTCGGCCACCTCCTCGTGCTTACGAGAGATGATCTTTTCCAGAATGGTCGGCACGCTCATCGGGCCTGCTCCTGCTTGAACACAACGGTAAAGGAGACGAGCTCGTCGAACTTGTCACGCGCCAGGCCCGTATGCAGGGCATCGTGGGCAATTTCGATGCCCTGCTTCAGGCTGCTGGCGACATCTGCCGCATAAAGCGCGGCGCCAGCGTTGAGCACAATCATGTCGGCTGCTTTCTGGCCGTTCTCTGTCTTGCGGCGCCCCAACGCGTCTCGGATCAGTTCTAGCGAACCCTGGGCGTCCTCGACGTTGAGGCCGATCAGGCTCTGGCTCTTGATACCGAAGTCCTCCGGCTGGACGCGGTACTCGCGGATTTCGCCACGGTTCAGCTCCGCCACATGGGTCGGCGCCGCCAGGCTGACCTCATCGAGCCCATCCTGCGCATGCACGACTAACACGTGCTCGCTACCCAGGCGCGCCAGCACTTCGGCCATCGGCCGGCAGAGTTCTTTGCTGAATACGCCCAAGACCTGGTGCTTGACACCCGCCGGGTTGGACATCGGCCCGAGTATGTTGAACAGCGTTCTCAAGCCCAGCTCGCGACGAGGGCCTGCAGCAAATTTCATCGCGCCGTGATGCGCCGGCGCAAACATGAACCCGACACCGACCGTATCGACGCTGCGCGCGACCTGCTCCGGAGTCAGGTCGAGATAGACACCCGCCGCCTCGAGCAGATCGGCGCTGCCGCTCTTGCCGGATACGGCACGGTTGCCGTGTTTGGCCACTTTTCCACCAGCGGCCGCCACCACAAACGCTGCAGCGGTCGAGACATTGAAGATGTTCATGCCATCGCCGCCGGTGCCGCATGTATCGACGAGGCGGTGGGTGTCGAAATGTACCGGAGCCGCCAGCTCGCGCATCACCTGGACAGCCCCGACGATCTCGTCAATGGTTTCGCTCTTCATGCGCATGCCCATTAGGAACGCGCCGATCTGAGCGTCAGTGCACTGGCCGGTCATGATCTGACGCATGACCGCTTTCATTTCGTCGGTGCTCAGATCCAGCTGGCCGACTATCCGGTTCAGGGCTTCCTTGATATCCATCAGCGCACGCCTCCGGTCTGCTTTAGAAAGTTGGCGAACAGTTCATGGCCCTGCTCGGTCAGGATGGACTCGGGATGAAACTGCACGCCTTCGACGTTCAGCGTTTTGTGCCGCAGCCCCATGATCTCGTCGACGCTGCCATCGGCGTGACAAGTCCAGGCAGTGACCTCCAGGCAATCGGGCAACGTTTCGCGCTTGACCACCAGGGAGTGGTAGCGGGTCACGGTAAGCGGGTTGTTTAGCCCAGCGAACACACCGCTGTCCGCATGCATGACCGGGCTGGTCTTGCCGTGCATCACCTGGCGCGCACGCACCACATCGCCGCCGAACGCCTGGCCGATGCTTTGGTGGCCAAGGCAGACACCGAGAATAGGCAACTTACCCGCGAAGTGGCGGATCAGCTCCAGCGACACCCCCGCCTCGTTCGGGGTACAGGGGCCGGGCGAGACGACGATGCGTTCCGGTTCGAGCGCCTCGATCTCGACCACGCTGAGTTCGTCGTTGCGCACGACCCGGACGTCCGCACCGAGCTCGCCCAGATACTGGACCACGTTGTAGGTGAAGGAATCGTAGTTATCGAGCATCAGCAACATGATCAGATCTCCTGCGGGTCGCGTTCGGCCAGGGCGACCGCGCGGAACATGGCGCGGCGCTTGTTCAGCGTTTCTTCCCACTCCAGGGCAGGCTGGGAATCTGCCACGATGCCGGCACCGGCCTGCACGTGCAGCTCGCCATCCTTGATCACCGCGGTGCGGATGGCGATGGCGGTGTCCATGTTGCCATTCCAGGCGAGATAGCCGACGGCGCCGCCGTAGACCCCACGCTTGACCGGTTCCAGCTCGTCGATAATTTCCATCGCGCGGATCTTCGGCGCACCGGACAAGGTGCCGGCCGGCAGGATGGCGCGCAGTGCGTCCATGGCGGTCAGCGGGCCCTTTAGCTGGCCCGTAACGTTGGAAACGATGTGCATGACATTCGAATAACGCTCAATAACCATCTTCTCGGTGAGCCGCACCGAACCGTTTTCGGCGACGCGGCCCACATCGTTGCGGCCCAGGTCGATCAACATCAGGTGTTCGGCCAGCTCCTTCGCATCGCTGAGCAGATCCTGCTCCAGCGCGAGGTCGGCGTCTTCCGTCGCGCCACGTGGACGCGTGCCGGCAATCGGCCGGACCGTGACCAAACCCTCTTCGACACGCACCAGCACTTCTGGCGACGAGCCCACCACGTGGAAATCGCCGAAATTGAAGAAGTACATATAAGGCGTCGGATTAAAGCAGCGCAGCGCGCGATAAAGATCGATGGGCGCAGCCTTGAACGGGATCGACATGCGCTGGGAGATGACGACCTGCATGCAGTCGCCAGCGAGGATGTAGTCCTTGATGCGATTGACGGCCTGCTCGTAGTCATCACGGCTGAAGCTTGAGCGAAACTCAGGTTCGGTGCCGGGGCCCGTTTCGAAATCCAGGCCGAGGCGTGGCGTGATGGACTGCCGCAGCTTTTCCCGAAGCGCCTGCAACGTTGCCTGTCCGGCCTCGTAGGCCTCGGGCTGGGCCGGGTCGACAAGCACGATGCAATGCAACTTGCCAGCGAGGTTATCGAAGACCACTACTGCGTCGGACACCATCAGCAGAATGTCGGGCGTACCCAGCGGATCAGGGTTGGGGCAGCTCGCCAGTTTACGCTCGACATAACGCACGCTGTCGTAGCCGAAATAGCCGACCAGGCCACCATTGAAGCGCGGCAGGCCCTCGACCGGCGCCACGCGATAGCGCTGCTGGAAGGTTTCGACGAAGGCCAGCGGGTCTTCGACCTCGCAGCGCTCCTGCTCGACGCCATCGGTGGTGACGCTCACGAGATGGTCATGCACACGCAGCACGGTGCGGCACGGCAGGCCGATGATTGAGTAGCGCCCCCACTTCTCCCCGCCCTGCACGGATTCGAGCAGGTAGGAATTGGGCGCGTCAGCGAGTTTCAGGTAGAGCGAGAGCGGTGTGTCGAAGTCGGCGATGGTTTCGAACGACAGCGGAATGCGGTTATGGCCATCAGCGGCCAAGCGCAAGAATTCTTCGCGGGTCATGTCAGCCTCGTGGTCGGAGGGAACTGCTAAGTCGGGTCGTGCAAAACATGCCGGGCGAGCCGGCAGAAAAATGTCAGGCGCGCCAGCGCCAACGGGCCAAGGCCTTGATGACATTCATCCATTGTTTGCGGGTGACCACCACGATCTGATCTCGTCTCGGCGGGTTACGGAACAGGGGCCACACTAGCGCAGCCCCGAAGGCGAAGCAACCAGCTCACGCAGGTCGTCGAGCACCAGCGCCGGCGCTTCGTTGGCGATGGGTTCGCCATGGTTGTAACCATAGGTGAGCGCAACACATGGCACGGCTGCGGCCTTGGCGGCGCGCACGTCGTTACGCGAATCGCCGACGAACAGCGACTCACCGGGCGCAACACCCGCCTTGTCCATTACCCAAAACAGCGCCGCCGGGTCGGGTTTCTGCTGAGGCAAGGTATCGCCTCCGACCAGCCAATCGAAGTAACCGGCCAGCCCCTTCTCTTCCAGCAGCGGCTCGATGAACTGCGCCGGCTTGTTGGTGACGATCGCCAGCTTCACCCCACGCGCACGCAGCCACTCCAGGCACTCGAGCACACCCGGATAGACAGTGGTCAGCTCATGGCCGCCCGCATACGCCTGTATGAACAGCGCCAGCGCCTCGTCGGTCAACTCGTCGGCGACGCCGTCATGGTTCAGCTGACCGGCCAATGCGCGACGCACCAGCACCCTAGAGCCGTTGCCGACCCAGTCGCGCACTCGGGCGACACCGGCCGGCTCGCGACCGAGTAGCATCAACATTTTGTCCACCGCGGCGGCCAGGTCTGGCACCGAATCCATCAGTGTGCCGTCCAGATCGAACATCGCCAGTCGCGGCAGCCCGCCGTCGAACAGTTTTTCTAGGCGAGTCATGGGCGCGCCAGCGCCAGCTCAGCGCGCATCTGGTCGATCACCGACTTGTAGTCCGGCTGGTTGAAGATCGCCGAGCCAGCGACAAAGGTGTCGGCGCCCGCAGCGGCGATCTCACGAATGTTCTTCGGGTTCACACCGCCATCGATCTCCAGGCGGATCTCACGGCCACTGGCGTCGATCAGCGCGCGTGCTTCACGCAGCTTGTCCAGCGTGCCGGGGATGAACTTCTGCCCGCCAAACCCCGGGTTGACGCTCATCAGCAGGACCATGTCGACCTTGTCCATCACGTACTTGAGCACGTCCAGCGGCGTGGCTGGGTTGAATACCAGGCCGGCCTTGGCGCCGCCGTCCTTGATCAGCTGCAACGAGCGATCGATGTGATCCGAGGCTTCCGGGTGGAAGGTGATGTAGCTGGCGCCGGCCTCGAGAAAGTCGCCGATCATGCGGTCCACCGGACGAACCATCAGATGCACGTCGATGGGCGCGGTGACACCGTGCTTGCGCAACGCCGAGCAGACCATCGGGCCGATGGTCAGGTTGGGCACGTAGTGGTTGTCCATCACGTCGAAGTGAACGATGTCGGCGCCGGCGGCCAGCACGTTGTCCACTTCCTCACCCAGGCGGGCGAAATTGGCGGAGAGGATGGAGGGGGCGATGGCGAACGGCTGCATGACGACCTCGGGTAGCACGGCAAGATGCCGCGCATTGTACCCGAGGGGTCCGGGTTGCGGCGCGCCTGGAAGCAGCCGGCACGCCTCGTCGCTTCAGGTCAGCTCGTCGAAGCACTCACCGATGATGGCCAGGCCGCGCTCGAGCAGCTCGTCCTCGACGGTTAGCGGCACCAGCACCCGCAGCACGTTGTAGTAGGTGCCGCAGGACAGCAGGATCAAGCCCTTCTCGCGCGCCTTGGCAACGATCTGCGACGTGAGCGCAGCAGCCGGGCGAGCATGATCGCCCTCCTCGAACAGCTCGATGGCGACCATCGCGCCGAGGCCGCGCACCTCGCCGATCTCCTTGTGCTTGGCCTGGATCGCCTTGAGGCCGGCGGTGAGCTTCTCCGCCACGGCCTTGCTGCGATCGAGCAAATGCTCCTCCTCGAAGATTTCCATGACCGCCAGTGCCGCCGCGCAGGACAGCGGGTTGCCGGCATAGGTGCCGCCCAGCCCGCCGGGCGCGATGACATCCATGATCTCGGCCTTGCCGCAAACACCGGCGATCGGGAAGCCGCCGCCGACGGATTTGGCGAATGTGGTCAGGTCGGCGACCACGCCCATCTGCTCCATGGCGAAGAAAGTGCCGGTGCGCCCGGCGCCGGTTTGCACCTCGTCGGCGATCAGCAGAATGCCATGCTCGTCGCAAAGCGCGCGCAGGCGGACCATGAACTCCTTCGGCGCGACATTGAAGCCACCCTCGCCCTGCACGGGCTCGATGATGATTGCGGCAATGTCGCGTGGCTCGGCGTCGTTCTTGAAGATGCGCTCGATACTGGCGATGGACTCGTCAACGCTGACGCCATGAATCGCGCACGGATAGAGCGCACGGAAGATGCCGCCCGGCATCAGGCCCATGCCCGCAGAATAAGGCGCGACCTTGCCGGTCAGGCCGAGGGTCATCATGGTGCGGCCGTGATAGGCGCCGGTGAAGGCGATCACGCCGGCACGGCCGGTGGCGGCGCGGGCGATCTTCACCGCGTTCTCCACCGCCTCGGAGCCAGTGGTGACGAGCAAGGTCTTCTTGGCGAAGTCGCCCGGCACCCGCGCGTTGATCTTCTCGCACAGCTCGACGTAGGGCTCATAGGCCAGCACCTGGAAGCAGGTGTGGGTGAGTTTGTGCAGCTGATCTTCAACCGCCTTGACGATCTTCGGGTGTAGGTGACCGGTATTAAGCACGGCGATGCCGCCGGCGAAATCGATGAACTCACGGCCCTCGACGTCGACCACACTGCTGTTCTTGGCGTGGTCAGCGAAGATCGGATGGATCTGGCCGACGCCACGGGGCACGGCGGCGACACGGCGTTGCATCAGGGATTCGTTGGTCTTGCTCATAAGCTCCTCGGTAGCCGCTCATCGTCGGCACGGGTCGAAATAGACGTCGGGACGTATGCGCCGCAGCATACGATGATCGACTGCGGCGCCCTTCCAGGCGTTCGGATTACAGTAGAACCGCGTGCAATATTTTGCACGCACTAGATCGCATGGCCTGACAATTAGGTGGGGCGGGCTAGCGTCCACCGCTACGTATCAACCCACGCCGCTTCAACCAAAGAAAGGCCAGCAAACCCGAACCACTGCTCCAACAACGCAGCAGAGATGGCACCATCAACCTCTCGGATTCGGCGGACTTGCCGAAAAACTTTGTAGTGCATCCGCCCTACATTGCGCCAGCGTTCGGCACGCGTGGGCGCGTCACGCAGGAGTTCACATGCCCCGCCCGCGCATCTTCATCCCAGTACTCGTTCTCCTGGCGGCCGCCACGCTGACGGCCATGGCCGCCGACGAGCCGAGCGACGAGCAGACGCCTGCGCCGGAAGCGGCACCTGCCGCACCCGCCGAACGGGCGAGCCTGCCATCGCGAAGCGAGATGATGGCCAGCGACCTGCTGCGCCAGTTGCCGGCCGGGGAAGTGATCGAGTTGAAGACCAGCACCGAGACCTTCTCCGCACTGTGGCGCCCAGCCAATGTCGGCCATCCCAAGGGCGTGCTGATATTGCTGCCAGACGACGGCGAAAGCCCCGACTGGCCACGCGGCGTCGGACCGTTGCGGCGCCAGCTCCCCGATCACGGCTGGCACACGCTGAGCCTTAGCCTGCCGGAGTCCGAACGCATTACGCCTACGACCGTCGCCCCTCGGGAAGCACCGCCAGCTGAGGTCGACTCGCCCGAAGCCGAACAGGCGTCCGGCGACGGAGACGAAGCACCGGCCGAATCACCGAGCGAGGCGGGTTATCTACCCGAGCAGACGGCTCCCCCAGCTGCGGAGCCCGCCGATGAGGGAGCCGGGCAGGACGAAGGCGAGCCATCAGAGGAAACCGCGAGCGCGCCGGCGCCGCTCGGCCGTGCAGAGCGCATCGACGCCCGTATTGACGTGGCGCTGGCGAACGCCCGCAGTGGCCAACCCAAGATGATTGTCTTGCTTGGCCAAGGCACGGGGGCTTACTGGGCCGCGCGTTACCTTGAGCAGGCAACCCCCAAAGACGTGACTCATCTGGTCATGGTTCAGCCCAAGGAGCCCGAAGGCGTCGAGGCGTCGTTGGCGCAGCGGCTCGGCACACTAAAGGTTGCGATTGGCGACTTCTATTTCCGCACGGGCAACGCTGCCAAGCCTGCTAAAGCGCGCCTAAACGAAAGCCGCCGCAGCCGGCACCCGGCCTACCAACAGGTCGGGTTGCAACCCATCGACGGGGACTACCAGGCGGAGCAGGAGCGGCTAGTGCGACGTGTGCGCGGGTGGCTCGACCGGCAGGGATGAGGCTCGCGCCAAACGACGGCTCAGCGAAAGCCGCGGCGTTCGCGGATGAGGCTGTAGGCGCTGCGCAATTCGCGGGTCCGCTCGGTCGCTTCGCGCACCTGGCTCGCACTGGCGCCTGCACCGGCCTGCTTGTCGGGATGATGCTTGCTCAGCAGGCGACGGTAGGCCTGCTTGATGACCTGCGGGTCGCTGTCGGCTCGCACGCCAAGCAGCCGCAGCGCCTGTTCGTAGGCGCCACCGACGGCGCTGGGAGCGCCCTGTCGGCGCCCGCCGCCCTGATCCAACGCTGCTACGGCAGCAGCATCCCAGCCCATCCATTTGCCCCATAGCATGATCAGCTCATGCTCGCGCGTATCCACTGCTCCCCGGGCGCGCGCCATTCGCCAGCAGGCCTGCAGCACGCCGCGTGCGTCGTCCTGCCGGCCACGCAGCTGCTGCAACGGCTCGCGCAACCCATCGCCACCCGCCTTGCCACGATAAAAGGCATCAATGGCCCCGCGTTGCTGCGAAGCCGTCAACTGCAGGCGCCGCATCTCGCCGCGCGCCGCCTGGATGTGCGCCTCGCTGATCCGGCCGCTGCTCTTCGCCAACCGCCCAAGCAGGAAGAACAGCAACTCATTACCCTGCATCACCGGCGGTCCACCGCCCAGGCGCTGCCGCAATCGCGCCCAGGAATCGAGCCCGAGGCGGCGGTCGACTACATGCCCGATGAGGCCGCCGAGCAAGGCGCCCGGGATGCTCGCCAGCCACCAGCCAGCCAGCGCCCCGAGGTAGGTGACAGGCCAGAACATCTAGCGCCGGCCCTCGATGATCCGCTCGACGTCGGCAAGACGCTCATGCGTCCCGACGTCGATCCAGCAACCGTTGAAATGCTCGCCACTGACCTGACCTTCGGCTATGGCCTGACGCAGCAGGGGGGCCAACTTGAAGGCGCCAGGCTGGCAACCCTCGAATAGGCGGGGGCTCAACACGGCGATGCCGCTGTAGGTCAGCGCCGCCTCACCGACGGCGTCCTGCACCCGCCCGTTGCTCAGTGAGAAATCCCCCGCGGGGTGGTGGGCCGGGTTGTCGACCAGCACCAGATGGGCCAGCCCCGTCATGGGCGCCTTCAGGCGGTGAAAGTCATAGTCCGTCCAGATGTCACCGTTGACCACCAGGAACGGCTCATCACCCAACAATGGCAAGGCGCGGTGAATCCCTCCGCCGGTTTCCAGTGGCTCGCCCTCCGGCGAATAGCGGATATGAACCCCCAGCGCCGCGCCGTCGCCCAGGTGGGCCTCGATCTGCTCACCGAGCCAGGCGTGGTTGATGACCAGCTCATCGAATCCCGCCTTGACGAGCGCCCGGAGGTGGTACTCGATCAGCGGAACGCCACCCGCTCGAACGAGCGGCTTGGGCGTGTGCAAGGTCAACGGGCGCAGCCGCTCGCCTTTGCCGGCGGCCAGGATCATTGCCTTCATGTCGTGCTCCGCTCGCGTGGCAAGCCCTGCAGGAGCGTGGCCAGGTCAGCCATTTCCGGCCGACGCGACATCACCTCGTCGAGGTAGGCGAAAAAGCGCGGGACGTCGCTCAGGTAGCGTGGCTTGCCGTCACGATGGCAGATGCGCGCGAAGATGCCGATGACCTTTAGATGACGTTGCGCGCCCATGAGGTCGCTGGCGCGGTGGAAGGCGTCGAAACTGTCCTGCACCGGAACACCGCGCACCCGCGCTTGTTCCCAATACGCCTGCAGCCAAGCCTGAACCCGCGCGCTCGGCCAGCTGATGAAGGCGTCCTTGAACAGCGAGGTGATGTCGTAGGTCACCGGGCCAGAGACGGCGTCCTGGAAATCCAATACACCCGGGTTTGGCTGGCTGATCATCAGGTTGCGGGGCATGTAGTCCCGATGCACCAACACCTTCGGCTGTGCCAGCGCAGCGTCGATCAGCAACCGCGAGGTACTGTCCCACAGAGCTTGCTCCGCAGCGGTGAAACGGTGGCCGATATGGCGTTGAACGTACCACTCAGGAAAGAGCTGCAGCTCGCGGCGTAGCAGGGCTTCGTCATAGGTTGGCAACCCGGCCGGAGCGGCGTTGACTTGCATCGTCAGCAGTGCCTCGATGGCATCGGCGAACAAGCCCTCGGCGTTGTGCTCGTCGATCACGTCCAGGTAGGTTTGGCGGCCGAGATCGGATAGCAGCAAAAACCCCCGGTCTAGATCGGCTGCCAGGATTTGCGGCACGTGGATGCCGGCCGCCGCAAGCGTTTCGGCAACCGCAACGAAAGGCCGGCAGTTTTCCTGTGGGGGCGGCGCATCCATCACGATGAGGCTGCGGTCCGCCGCCTGCCAACGGAAATAGCGCCGGAAACTGGCATCGCTGCTCGCCGCGACCAGCGATGCATCTGGCACCTCGCCCCATTCACGCCGGGTATACAGCTCAGTCAGTCGAGGCTCGAGCCAGGCACTCAGGTCCGCCAGGCGTTGATCATGTTGCGACATATGCACGGGTCTCCACGGCGCTAGCCGTTCAGCAGGTCATGCTTTATTATCCAGCATCTTTTTCAGACCATCGAGAGGCGTGCGGCCTAGCCCGGCCGATGGCTCGCCGCAAGCACGGACCCGAAAAACAAGATGGCAGTCAAATATCCCGCTTTTCGTAAAAAATTCCCTCTTTTGGTTACGGGTGGGCTGCTAGCACTGCAACCCGTAGCGACACCCCTGGTCTTCGCGGCAGAGCAATTCGCTTGTCAGCCAGGCGCCAATGGTAGCTGGGACTGCGCTACCGAGACGCCCGCCGAGTCGTTACCACCCCGTCCCGTGCATCCTGGCAGCGCCGCCGCCAGCCGCTCGGACGAACCTGCGACCAAAACGCGAAAGCCTGCTTCCCGCCCTGCAACCGCTAACACGACGCTGGTATCGGAAGCCCGTGGTCGCGCGCTCGCTTCGCGCAGCGCTGACTACAGTCACCTGGACTGGGTCCCGCGTGACCAACTCACTAATGCGCAGCTGGCCGAGACCGGCCCCTACTGCGCTGGTACTTATGTCGAACCGCGCCGGCCGGGACAGTTCGACAACACGCCGATGAGCGAGGCACCGACGTATGTCTCGGCCAAGGCGACGCGTTATGAACAGCAGCAGGAGGTCGCAACTCTGGCCGGCGACGTCGTTCTGCGCCAGGGCAGCATCCAGGCCGAGGCGGACGAGGCCAGCCTGTACCAGCTGGAAAATCGCGGCGAACTCCGAGGCAACGTGCGCCTGCGCGACCGGGGCGCGCTCATGGTCGGCGACCGTGCCGAACTGCTGCTCGACACCGGCGAAGCCAAGGTCGAGAACGCGGAATACGTGGTGCACCAAGGCAAAATCCGGGGCAACGCGCAGTACGCCAAACGCGAAGAAAACGCCATCATCCGCCTCAAGGACGGGACCTATACCCGCTGCGAGCCCGGCGATAACGACTGGTATTTGCAAGGCAACAACGTAACGTTGAACCCGGCCACCGGTTTCGGTTCGGCTACCAACGTGACGCTACGGGTCAAGGGCGTTCCGGTGTTCTATACACCGTACATCTATTTCCCGATCGACGATCGCCGACAGTCCGGCTTCCTCGCTCCGAGCATCAGCTCCTCCAGCGATACCGGCCTGTCGATCGTCACGCCCTACTATTTCAACCTGGCACCGAACTTCGACGCCACGCTGTATCCGAACTACATGACCGATCGCGGCCTGTTGATGGAAGGCGAATTCCGCTACCTGACGCGCAGCAGCGAAGGCCAGTTCGGCGCGGCCTACCTGGACGACAGCAACGACGACCGCAAGCTGCAGTCCGAATACGAAGACCAGCGCTGGATGTATAGCTGGCAGCATCGTACCGGTCTGGATTCGCGCTGGCTGGCCGAAGCCGACTACACGGACATCAGCGACCCCTACTATTTCCAGGATCTGGATACCAACCTCAACATCGACCAGCCGGATCACCTGGACCAGCGCGGTACCCTGACCTATCGCGCCCCAAGCTACACGGCCCGCCTGAATGTGCATGCCTACGAGCGTGCCACGATCGCCGACGTCACACCTTACGAGCGGCTGCCGCAATTGACGCTCGACGGCGCCCTGCCCTCCCAGCCAGGTGGCGTGCGCTTTGCCTACAACACCGAATTCGTCAGCTTTCAGCGCAGCCTGCGCAGCGGCAACTACATCAACGACGATGGTATTGCCGAAGAATGGTATGACGAAAACATCAAAGGCATTAATAGGGCGGAAGGTGAGCGTTTGCATCTGGAGCCGGGCGTGAGCCTGCCGCTCGACTGGAGCTGGGGTTTCATCAAGCCGTCACTCAAATACGCCTACACCAAGTACGACCTGACGCTCGACAATAAGGGTCGTAGCGAAGTTACCGATTTCGACGACTCACCTGATCGCAGTATCCCGATCGCCAGCGTCGATGCCGGCCTGTATTTCGATCGCGACGCCAACTGGTTCGGCCAGGATTACCGCCAGACGCTCGAGCCGCGGCTGTTCTATCTCTATGTACCCTACGAGGACCAGAGCGATATCCCGGTCTTCGATACCGGCGAAAGCACCTTCAGCTATGCCTCGCTGTGGCGGGAAAACCGCTTCTCCGGCAAGGACCGCATCGGCGACGCCAATCAGGTATCGCTGGGCGTAACCAATCGCTGGATCCAGCCGAACGGCATGGAGCGCCAGCGCTTCAGCATCGGCCAGATCTACTATTTCCGTGATCGCAAGGTCCAGTTGCCGAACCTGGAAGATCGCCCCGGCTCGACCTCCGATGTGTCGCCCTATGCGCTGGAATACATGTTCCGCTTCAACCGGGACTGGCGCTTCACCTCGACCTTCAACTGGGACCCGAACGAAGGCCGCACCCGCTCGGGCAGTGCCATGTTCCACTACCAGCCGGCAGACAACCCGAACAAGATCCTCAACGTTGGCTACCGCTACCGCAACGACACCGTGCGTTTCGACCAGGCGACCGGCGAATGGACCTACGAGCCTGATTTCGGCCGGGAAGGTGCTGAAAACTTCATCGAGGATTATTACAAGATCAACCAGCACGACATCTCCGCGATCTGGCCAATCGTGCCGCAGTGGAGCGTGATCGGTCGCTGGCAGCACGATTACAGCCGCAACCGCACGCTCGAGGCCTATGGCGGCTTCGAGTACGACAGCTGTTGCTGGAAGCTGCGCCTGATCAATCGCTACTGGATCGACTACGACGAGACCAGTCTTAACCCATCGCAGAACGACGAGCCAGACAATGGCATCTTCCTGCAAATCGTCCTCAAGGGACTCGGCGGCGTGTTCGGCAGCTCGACCGAGACGTTCCTCGAGGAAGGCATACAAGGCTATCGTGAACGTGAAGACCAAGCTTTCTGATTTTGTGCGCCCCTTGCTGCTGGGCGCTTTGCTCCTGGGTAACGCCTCGATCGCGACCAGTGTCTCGGCAGAGGTACGTCCGCTGGACCGCATCGTTGCCATCGTCGATAACGACGTGATCATGCAGAGCCAGTTGGATCAGCGCATGGAAGAGGTCCTCCAGACCATCGAAAAGCGCGGCGCGCAGATGCCGCCAACCGCGGAGATGGAACAGCAGGTACTCGAACGCCTAATCACTGAGAACCTGCAACTGCAGATCGGCGAGCGCTCCGGCATTCGTATCTCGGACGAAGAGCTCAACCAGGCCATGGGCACCATTGCCCAGCGCAACAACATGACCCTCGAACAGTTCCGCGCCGCGCTCGAGCGTGACGGCCTCAGCCTGGAAACCGCGCGCGAGCAGATCCGCCGTGAGATGGTGATCAGCCGGGTTCGCCAGCGCCGCATCGCCGAGCGGGTGCAGGTTTCGAATCAGGAGGTCCAGAATTTCCTCGCATCGGACCTGGGCAAGCTGCAGCTATCCGAAGAGTACCGCCTGGCCAACATCCTGATCCCGGTTGCCGACTCGGCCGATTCAGCTGCCATCCAGGCCGCGGAGCGGACCGCGAAGGACACCTATCAGCAACTGCAGAATGGCGCTGACTTCGCTCAGCTTGCCGTAACCCGATCAGCGAGCGAGAACGCGTTGGAAGGCGGCGACATGGGCTGGCGCAAAGCGGCGCAGCTGCCACCGCCTTTCGATAGCCAAGTTCGGGAAATGTCGGTCGGTGAAGTCACCCAGCCCGTGCGCACGCCACCAGGTTTCATCCTGCTCAAGGTACTCGACAAGCGCGGCGGCGAAACCCAGGTGCGGGACGAAGTTCATGTCCGCCACATACTGATCAAGCCCAGCCAGATCCGCAGCGAGGAAGAGAGCCGCCGCCTGATCGAGCGCCTGCGCGAGCGCATCCTGGCTGGCGAGAGCTTTGCTGATCTGGCGAAAAGCTTTTCGGAAGATCCGGGCTCGGCACTCAACGGCGGCGACCTCAATTGGATCGACCCCAGTTCGCTGGTTCCTGAATTCCGTGAAGTGATGGCCAACATCCCCAGCGGCCAATTGTCCGAACCCTTCAAAACCCCTTATGGCTGGCACATTCTCGAAGTGCTGGGCCGTCGTGCAACCGATGCCAGCGAGGAGTTCCGCGAGCAGCAGGCGCTGAATCTCCTGCGTAACCGCAAATACGAGGAAGAGTTGCAGGCCTGGCTGCGCCAGATCCGAGACGAAGCCTACGTGGAAATCAAAATCTGATCGATCGAGCCAGAGCAGCTCGACACCAGCCACCCGAACGGGCCTGCCAAATTGGCCGGCCCGTTTTTCATTGAGGCGACGACCATGGTGAAACGCTTTGCGCTGACTCCCGGAGAACCTGCTGGCATTGGGCCCGACCTGTGCCTGCTAATAGCCCGCGAGGCTCACCCACATTCGCTTGTCGCGGTCGCCAGCGAAGATCTTCTGCAAGCACGTGCCGAAGCACTCGGCCTGGATATCGACCTGATCACAGTCGGTCCGGGGCGTTGGCCGAACCGCCCCGCGGCGGCTGGCGCGCTCTATGTCTGGGATACGCCCTTACCCAGGGTGGCGGTACCCGGCCAGCTGGATACGGCCAATGCCGCCTATGTCCTGGAGACACTGTCGCGTGCCGGCCGCGGCTGCCTGGACGGTACCTTCGCCGGGATGATTACCGCCCCGGTGCACAAGGGTGTCATCAACGACGGAGGCATGGCGTTCTCCGGACACACTGAGTTTCTTGCCGAGCTGACCGGGACGGAGCAGGTCGTGATGATGCTGGCGACCCGCGGTCTGCGGGTTGCGCTAGTCACCACCCACCTGCCGCTTAAGGACGTCGTCACCGCGATCACCACGGATCGACTGCAGCGAGTCACGCGCATTCTGCACAAGGACTTGGTCGAAAAGTTCGGCGTCAGTCACCCACGCATCCTGGTCTGCGGGCTCAACCCGCACGCTGGTGAAGGAGGCCACTTAGGGCGCGAGGAAATCGAAGTGATCGAGCCGACATTAGAGGCCTTGCGCGCCGAAGGCATCGACCTCATCGGCCCCCTACCAGCCGACACCCTCTTTACCCCCAAACACCTCGAGGCGTGCGATGCCGTGTTGGCCATGTATCACGACCAGGGCTTACCGGTCCTCAAGTACAAGGGCTTTGGCGCGGCCGTGAACGTTACCTTGGGGCTACCCATCGTGCGGACATCGGTCGACCACGGCACCGCACTTGATCTAGCCGGAACCGGGCGGATCGACACCGGTAGTCTCACGGTCGCTCTGGAAACGGCCTATCAAATGGCGCGGTAGTGTCCAGCAGACGATTCGATTGAGCCTTCACCGTATCGACAGGCTGGCAAGCAGCACGCCGCTACCGACGGGCATTTAGTCGTCGCTGCCGCCATGGGCTGTTAAAATGCGTGCCTTTTCGCTTTCAGCTTCAAGCTTCAGGCTTCGAGCTGCCCCCTGGAGCCTCTGATGTCCGACTACCAACACCGAGCGCGCAAGCGATTCGGTCAGAATTTTCTTCACGACGCCGGCGTCATCCACCGAATTCAGCGCGCCATTCATGCCCGCCCGGGCGAGCGCATCGTGGAGATCGGGCCCGGCCAGGGCGCATTGACCGAAGGGATATTGGACAGCGGCGCCCACCTGGACGTCGTTGAGCTTGACCTGGACCTGATCCCAATCCTCCAGCAGAAGTTCGCTGACCGCGCCAACTTCTCGCTCAACCAAGGGGACGCCCTGAAGTTCGACTTCGGCCAGCTGACTCACGACCCGCGCAGCCTGCGGATCGTTGGCAACCTGCCCTATAACATTTCCACGCCCTTGATTTTCCATCTGCTGGACCACGCCAGCCTGATCCGCGACATGCACTTCATGCTGCAAAAGGAAGTGGTCGAGCGATTGGCGGCCGAGCCGGGCGGTGGGGATTGGGGGCGTCTGTCGATAATGGTGCAGTATCACTGTCGGGTCGAGCACCTGTTCAATGTCGGGCCAGGCGCATTCAACCCCGCGCCGAAAGTCGATTCGGCGATCGTCCGGCTGGTACCACACGAGGAGCTGCCACATCCCGCTCAGGACCCTCGTCAGCTGGAAATCGTTGTCCGCCAGGCCTTCAATCAGCGCCGCAAGACACTGCGCAATACGCTGAAAGGCCTGTTGGATGCTGACGCCATCGCTGCAGCGAACGTGGACGGCAGTCTACGACCGGAACAGCTGGACCTTGCCGCGTTCGTACGCTTATCAGACCAGCTTTGCGCGCGTGTCTGAACAAACCCTGCGATCAGGAGCCTCCATGTCCAACGACCGTTACCAGATCGAAGTCAGCGCCATCCCGGAATACGTGGCCGCGCAGTCCCAGCCGGAACAAAACCGCTATGCCTTTGCCTACACCATAACCATAGAGAACAAAGGCCAGCTCACCGCGCAGCTGCTCTCACGTCATTGGATCATCACTGATGGAGACGGGCAGGTGCAGGAAGTCCGCGGCGCTGGCGTCGTTGGCGAGCAGCCGGTCATCGCGCCCGGCCAACGCCATGTCTACACCAGCGGCACGCTGATGGCCTCTCGCGTCGGCACCATGCAGGGCAGCTACCAAATGCTGGCCGAGGATGGCCACCGATTCGATGCAGAGATCGCGCCGTTCCGGCTGGCCGTACCCGGAGCCTTGCATTGACTACCTATGCAGTAGGCGACCTCCAAGGTTGCCTCGAGCCACTCATATGCCTGCTCGAACAGGTGGATTTCAGCCCATCGCGCGACTGCCTGTGGCTGGCTGGCGACCTGGTCAACCGTGGCCCGCAGTCGTTGGAAGCGTTGCGCTATGTGCGCGACCTGGGCAGTGCGGGCGTGACGGTGCTGGGCAATCATGACCTGCATTTGCTCGCCGTCGCCCACAACGTGGAGCGGATGAAAAAGAACGACACCCTGCAGGCCATCCTCGACGCCGACGACCGGGATGACCTGATCGACTGGCTACGCCAGCAGAAACTCGTCCACCATGACGCTAGCCGTGAGACCACCATGGTCCACGCCGGCATTCCACCGCAATGGACGTTGGCCAAAGCCTTGCGCCGCGCAGCTGAAGTCGAGCATGTATTGCGCGATGACGCGATGCTGCTGCCCTTTCTCGATGGCATGTATGGCAACCAGCCCGCGAAGTGGGACAAGGAATTGACCGGTATCCCTCGCCTGCGCGTGATCACCAACTATTTCACCCGCATGCGCTTCTGCAAGGCCGACGGTACTCTCGACCTCGAAGCCAAAGAGGGTCTCGAGAGCGCGCCGGAAGGCTACGCGCCATGGTTCAGCCATTCAAACCGCAAGATGCGCGGCTGCCGAATCGTCTTCGGCCACTGGGCCGCACTCGAAGGCCGCTGCGATGAACCTAACGTCTATGCACTGGACACTGGCTGCGTCTGGGGCAACAACATGACGCTGATGAACCTGGACAGCGGCGAACTTCACCACTGCGATTGCGAGCCCAAGCCATGACCGATTTCAAACGCATCTCCCCTGAACAGGCACAGACGCTGCGCGAACATGGCGGTGTGTTCGTCGATATTCGCGATTCGCACAGCTACGCCATCGGGCACATCGCGGGTTCGGCCCACCTCGACAATCATTCGCTACCGGACTTCATCGCCAGCGCCGACCTGGACCAGCCGCTGATTGTGACCTGCTATCACGGCCACTCCAGCCAGAGCGCCGCAGCCTACCTAGCCAACCAAGGCTTCTCCGATGTCTATAGCCTTGATGGCGGTTTCGAGCTCTGGCGCCAGACCTATCCGGATCAGATCGAATCCAGCGACCCCACCTAAATATTTTTCTCTCGCAACGCCGCGCAATACGTGGCGTTCACTCTCCTCCCGACGAAACGCAGCGGTTATCACGCCTGCTTTCCCTTGAATTTGCTGAATCCGAACTATCCTTCAGTTCAGGCCATCCAAACAGATGGAAGCCGATTTCGGCTTGAGGCCTCAGGTTTCGACCATCAGGTGTTCGGGGGAACTCCAAAGGCCGATAGTCGGCCGGTACCTGAATGCCTGATGACAACACCGGCTCCGAGCATCGTCCGAGGTGAAGTCAATGAGCATTTTCAGCCATTTCCAGCAACGATTCGAAGCAACCCGCCAGGAAGAGTATTCGCTCCAGGAATACCTCGATCTGTGCAAGGAAGACCGGGGCACTTACGCAACCGCAGCCGAACGCCTGTTGATGGCCATCGGTGAGCCACAACTGATCGATACCTCGACTGACTCGAGACTGTCGCGCATCTTTTCGAACAAGGTAATCCGGCGCTACCCGGCGTTCGAAGATTTCCACGGCATGGAAGAGTGCATCGACCAGATCGTGTCTTACTTCCGCCATGCTGCGCAGGGACTGGAAGAGAAGAAGCAGATCCTCTACCTCCTGGGCCCAGTGGGCGGCGGCAAGTCCTCCTTGGCCGAGAAGCTCAAGCAGTTAATGGAGAAGGTGCCCTTCTACGCAATCAAAGGCTCACCAGTGTTCGAATCGCCCCTCGGCCTGTTCAACCCCGCCGAGGACGCGGACATCCTCGAGGAGGACTACGGCATCCCGCGCCGCTACCTCACCTCGATCATGTCGCCTTGGGCGACCAAACGCCTGCAGGAGTTCGGCGGCGACATCAGTCAGTTCCGCGTGGTCAAACTTTACCCGTCCATCCTCAACCAAATCGCCGTGGCCAAGACCGAGCCGGGCGATGAGAACAACCAGGATATTTCCGCGCTGGTTGGCAAGGTGGATATTCGCAAGCTCGAGGAATACCCGCAAAACGACGCCGACGCCTACAGCTACTCGGGTGCGCTGTGCCGGGCCAACCAAGGCCTGATGGAGTTCGTCGAGATGTTCAAGGCGCCCATCAAGGTCTTGCACCCATTGCTGACGGCTACCCAGGAGGGTAACTACAACAGCACCGAAGGCCTCGGCGCGATTCCCTACAGCGGGATCCTGCTGGCGCATTCCAACGAGTCGGAGTGGCATAGCTTCCGCAACAACAAAAACAACGAGGCGTTCATCGACCGCATCTACATCGTCAAGGTGCCCTACTGCCTGCGTGTGTCGGATGAAATAAAGATCTACGACAAGCTGCTCATCAACAGCTCGCTGGCCAAGGCCCATTGCGCACCGGACACGCTGAAGATGCTCGCGCAATTCTCTGTCCTGAGCCGCCTCAAGGAGCCAGATAACTCCAATATCTACTCCAAGATGCGCGTCTACGACGGCGAGAACTTGAAGGACACCGATCCGAAGGCCAAGTCGATCCAGGAATACCGCGACGCCGCCGGCGTCGACGAGGGCATGAACGGGCTCTCGACCCGCTTCGCCTTCAAGATCCTGTCGAAGGTGTTCAACTTCGATCCGCACGAGGTGGCCGCCAACCCGGTGCATCTGCTCTACGTGCTGGAGCAGCAGATCGAGCAGGAACAGTTTCCGGCCGAAGTGCGCGAGCGCTACCTGCGCTTCATCAAGGAATACTTGGCGCCGCGCTACGTCGACTTCATCGGCAAGGAAATCCAGACCGCCTACCTCGAGTCTTACAGCGAGTACGGCCAAAACATCTTCGACCGCTACGTGCTCTATGCGGACTTCTGGATCCAGGATCAGGAATACCGCGACCCGGAAACCGGAGAAATCCTCAACCGTGCGGCACTCAACGAAGAGCTGGAAAAGATCGAGAAACCCGCCGGCATCAGTAATCCCAAGGATTTCCGCAACGAGATCGTCAACTTCGTGCTGCGAGCCCGTGCCAACAACAACGGCAAGAATCCGTCTTGGCTCAGCTACGAAAAACTGCGGGTGGTGATCGAGAAGAAAATGTTCTCGAACACGGAGGATCTGCTGCCAGTCATCAGCTTCAACGCCAAGGCCAGCAAGGAGGATCAGAAGAAGCACAACGACTTCGTGGTACGGATGGTCGAGCGCGGCTACACCGAAAAGCAGGTTCGGCTGCTGTCGGAGTGGTATCTGCGGGTACGTAAATCCCAATAAGCCGCTAAGCCGCCCAAGGCTAGAGGCTGGAGGCTGGACGAAAAGCCAAGATATTCGTCCAGCTTCCAGCATTCAGCCTCAGCCCGGAGGGCTCGTATGAGTTACGTGATCGACCGCCGTCTGAACGGCAAGAACAAGAGCACGGTCAATCGCCAGCGCTTTCTGCAGCGATACCGTGGGCACATCAAAAAGGCGGTGGAAGAGGCCGTCGGCCGCCGCTCTATCACCGACATGGAGCATGGCGAGCAAATCAGCATTCCCGGTCGGGACATCGACGAACCCATCCTTCATCACGGGCGCGGCGGCCGACAGACCATCGTCCATCCAGGCAATAAGGAATTCATCGCCGGCGAGCGCATCCCTCGCCCACAGGGCGGCGGTGGCGGCCAGGGTTCGGGCCAGGCCAGCAATAGCGGCGAAGGCATGGACGACTTCGTATTCCAGATCACCCAGGAAGAGTTCCTCGACTTCATGTTCGAGGATCTCGAACTGCCCAACTTGGTCAAGCGGCACCTGGCCGGGACGGATACCTTCAAGACTGTGCGTGCCGGCATCAGCAATGAAGGCAACCCTTCGCGCATCAACATCATCCGCACGCTGCGCTCGGCCCATGCTCGCCGCATCGCCCTGTCAGGCAGCAGCCGGGCCAAGCTTCGCGAAGTCAAAGCGGAATTGGCTCGCCTGAAGCTGGAGGAACCGGCAAATTTCACCGACATCCAGGCCGCCGAGGAAGAGATCGCACGGCTGAGTGCGCGCATTCACCGCGTGCCTTTCCTCGACACCTTCGATTTGAAATACAACCTCTTGGTCAAGCACCCCAACCCCAGCTCGAAGGCGGTGATGTTCTGCTTGATGGACGTCTCGGGCTCCATGACGCAGGCGACCAAGGACATCGCCAAACGCTTCTTCATCCTGTTGTACCTGTTCCTCAAGCGGAACTACGACAAGATCGAAGTGGTGTTCATCCGCCACCACACCAGCGCCAAGGAAGTCGACGAAGAGGAGTTCTTCTACTCGCGCGAAACCGGCGGCACCATCGTCTCCAGCGCGCTGAAGATGATGCAGGAGATCATGGCCGAGCGTTACCCGGTCAACGAATGGAACATCTATGCGGCCCAGGCTTCGGACGGCGACAACTGGAACGATGATTCGCCGATCTGTCGGGACATCCTGATCAACCAGATCATGCCGTTCGTCCAATACTTCACTTACGTCGAAATTACGCCTCGTGAGCATCAGGCCTTGTGGTACGAATACAACCAGGTCGCCGAAGCCTTTGGTGATTCGTTCGCCCAGCAGCAACTGGTGACCGCCGGCGACATCTATCCGGTGTTTCGCGAACTCTTCCAGCGGCGCATGGCCAGCTGAGGTAAGCATCATGAAACGACAGCCCATCTCCACCGGCTCGGAATGGACCTTCGACCTGATCCGCACCTACGACCGTGAAATCGGCCGCATCGCCGAGCGCTACGCCCTAGACACCTACCCCAACCAGATCGAAGTGATCACGGCCGAACAGATGATGGACGCCTACGCTTCGGTCGGCATGCCGCTGGGCTATCACCACTGGTCGTACGGCAAGCATTTCCTGAGCACCGAAAAGTCCTACACGCGCGGGCAGATGGGCCTGGCCTACGAAATCGTGATCAACTCCGACCCCTGCATCGCCTATCTGATGGAAGAAAACACCATCACCATGCAGGCGCTGGTCATCGCCCACGCCAGCTACGGGCACAACAGCTTCTTCAAGGGCAACTACCTGTTTCGCACCTGGACGGACGCCAGCTCGATCATCGACTATCTGGTTTTTGCCAAGCAGTACATCACCCAATGCGAGGAGCGCCACGGCATCGATGCGGTGGAAGACCTGCTCGACTCCTGCCACGCCCTGATGAACTACGGCGTCGACCGCTACAAGCGGCCCTATCCCATTTCCGCTGAGGAGGAACGGCGCCGGCAGAAGGAGCGCGAGGAGCATCTGCAAAAGCAGATCAACGACTTGTGGCGCACCATCCCTCGGTTTGGCGAGAAGGAGGACGAACACCACGCCGATCATCGCTTCCCGGCTGAACCGCAGGAAAACATCCTGTATTTCATCGAGAAGCACGCTCCGCTACTCGAACCCTGGCAGCGGGAAATCGTGCGGATCGTCCGCAAGATTGCGCAGTACTTCTACCCTCAGCGCCAGACCCAAGTCATGAACGAAGGGTGGGCGACCTTCTGGCACTACACCCTGCTTAACGACCTTTACGACGAAGGCTTGGTCACCGACGGCTTCATGATGGAGTTTCTCCAGTCGCACACGAGCGTCATTTACCAGCCCGGCTTCGACAGCCCTTACTACAGCGGAATTAACCCCTACACCCTCGGATTCGCGATGTACCAGGACATCCGGAGGATCTGCGAGAACCCCACCGAGGAAGACAAACGCTGGTTCCCCGACATTGCTGGTAGCGACTGGCTGACCACCGTCAAATTCGCCATGAACAACTTCAAGGACGAGAGCTTCATCCTGCAGTTCCTCTCGCCGAAGGTGATCCGCGACCTCAAGTTGTTCAGCATTCTGGACGACGACCGCAAGGACGAGCTGCTCGTTCCGGCAATCCATGATGAAGGCGGCTACCACACCATTCGCGAATTGCTTGCGGCGCAGTACAACCTTGGCAACCGAGAACCCAACGTGCAGGTCTGGAGTGTGGACCGGCGCGGTGATCGCTCCCTCACGCTGCGCCACCAACAGCACGATCGCAAGCCGCTTGGCAGCTCGACGGACGAGGTGCTCAAGCACCTGCACCGGCTCTGGGGCTTTGACGTCCACCTGCAATCGATGCAGGACGACAAGGTCGTCACGACCCACCACATGCCGCCCCGGGCGGACGCCGAGCCTGAAGGTCGATTCGCCGGCATGAGCCTGACGCTGCCTCCGATCTGACGCCTCGCGCCGCCGGGTCGGCAGGCTCGGTGGCGGTTCGCGTTCCCAGCACCATCGTTTATCCTCCGCGCCAACGGAGGAAGGCATGCAAATCTACAAAGTAGGCGGCGCGGTTCGCGATAGGTTGCTGGGGCGCCCGGTCACCGAAGTCGACTGGGTAGTGGTCGGCTCCAGCGCAGAGGAAATGCAGGCGCAGGGCTTTCGCCCGGTTGGTGCGGACTTTCCGGTGTTTCTGCACCCACGTACCGGCGAGGAGTACGCGCTGGCCCGCACCGAACGCAAGAGTGGCCGCGGGTATGGTGGCTTCACGTTCTTCGCCAGCCCGGAGGTAACGCTGGAAGAGGACCTGACCCGTCGCGACCTGACCATCAACGCCATGGCCGAAGATGACCACGGACAGGTGATCGATCCCTACGGTGGGCAGGCCGATCTTGAAGCACGACTGCTCCGCCACGTTTCCCCGGCTTTCGCTGAAGATCCATTACGGGTTCTTCGGGTGGCGCGTTTCGCCGCGCGCTATGCCGAGCTGGGCTTTCGGGTGGCGCCGGACACGCTTGTTCTTATGCGGCGACTGGCTCACTCAGGCGAACTGCAGGCATTGACGCCCGAGCGCAGCTGGAAAGAAATCGCCCGCGCGCTGATGGAGCCGCGTCCTGATGTCTTCGTTCAAGTCCTGCGTGACTGCCATGCCCTGAGCGAACTTTTCCCGGCACTGGACGCACTGCTGGAACATGCTCCGAGCGACGTCGCGCCCGGGTTGCTCGCGACGCTCCGCCTGTGCGCCGTGCAAGATCAGCCGCTTGCAGTCCGCTGGGCTTGCCTGCTTCACCCGCTCGGCGACAACTCCCTCGCTGGGGATCCGATGGAGGCCATCGACGCCCTCAACCATCGATTCAAGGCTCCACGCGATTGCCAGGAGCTGTCACAGCTGGTCGGGCAATTTCAGCCAGCGGCGCGGATAGCGACGGAGCTGGAACCTCAAGCGTTGTTCGACCTGCTCCAACACTTCGACATTTACCGCCGCCCAGAGCGTTTCGAACAATTCCTTGCGGCTTGCGACATGATCGCCCGCGGCCGCTTCGGCTTGACCGACGGGAATCCGGGTACCGCCTACCTGTACGCAGCCGCCGAAGCCGCACGGGGCGTCCAGGTCAAACCACTGATAGAAAGGGGTTTGACCGGCGCCGCATTAGGCGAAGCGCTCAAACACGCGCGGCTCGAAGCCATCGAGATTTTTCACGCAAGCTGCAGCGCTGGCGATGCCAGTCGCGCCTAGACGGCCAGCGGAGGCGGATAAGCGTCGAGTAACGCGGCCGGCGTCAGCTCGGTGCCGCCCCACTGAAACTGCACGGGCCAAAGCAACTGATCGATACCTGCCAGCTGCCACAGCTCGGTAAAGGTCTGCCCTGACCGGGGGTCACGTCCCTCTGGCTCCAGCAACGCCAGTGGCCAGAGCACGAACGCGTTCTTCAGGATTTCCGGGCGGGGCAACTCCAGCCCATGGAAATTGCCGATCTGCTCACCGTAGAGCAGCACGTCGATGTCCAGCGGCAGGCCCTTGCGCTCAGGCGCGTAGCGGCCGTTGTCGGCCTCGATGAATTTCAGCCGCCGATCCAGTTCCATCAATGGCAACGTCGTGCGACCTGATACCACCAGGTTGAAGAAGTTCTCGCCCTTGTACCCCACCGCCAAGCTTTCGAACACCGGCGAACATCGCATTTCCACGAGCAAGCCGGCGAGCGCATCCAGCCCTGCATTGAGGTTGTGCTCGCGACGGGCATTGCTGCCCAGGCCGAGCAGCACGGGGATCAGCGGCATCCGCGTTCGATCTCCACACCCAGCGCCGACGCGCGCGCATTCACGCCCGGCTTGGTGACCCGCAGGCGCAGCCAGGGGATGCCGAACTCGCTCATCAGCGTAGCCGCGAGGCGTTCGGCAAAGGTCTCGACCAACTCGAAGCGAGACGACTCGGCGAATCGGTCGATCGCTTGGGTAACGGCTGCATAGTCGAGCGCCTTGTCCAGATCATCGCCGGCGGCGGCGGGACGAATATCCCACCCCAGTGTCAGATCCAGACGCAGGCACTGTCGAATGCCGCGCTCCCAGTCATACGCGCCGATCAGCGTATCCACTTCCAGCCCTTCGATGAAAACCCTATCCACGCCACTCTCTCCCGCCGCACGACAAGGCATCGCGCTGCCGCTAGACTCTAGGGCTCGCTGCCCCGGATGGATGCCATGTTCTGGCAACTGACGCTGTTCGCCTACCTGCTCGGCTCGCTGTCGTTCGCCATTGTACTCAGTCGTCTGACCGGTGCGCCCGATCCACGCGCCAGCGGCTCGGGCAACCCCGGCGCCACCAACATGCTGCGACTGGCGGGCAAGCGGATGGCCATCGCCACCCTGATCGGGGACATCATCAAGGGGCTGCTGCCGATACTGCTGGCCCGGTCACTGGGCTTGTCAGTCGCAGAGCAGGCCTGGATCGCCCTGGCGGCGGTGGTTGGACATCTTTATCCACTGTTCTTTCACTTTCGCGGTGGCAAAGGCGTCGCTACAGCTGCTGGCACCCTGCTGGGCCTCTACTCTCCCGCCGCGCTGTTGGCGATTGGCGCCTGGCTGCTGACCATTCGCGTGACCCGTACCAGCTCGGTCGCCGCCCTTGTCGCGATGCCACTATGCCTCCCGTTGCTGGCGTGGCGACAGCCGGACGCGCTCATGCCGATAGCGTTGCTGTCATGCCTGATCGTCTGGCGGCACCGCAGCAATCTGCGTGACCTCCATGCCGGGCGCGAACGGCACTTCTAGAAAACACCCGTCAAATCGCGGCTAGCGTCTCCATTGGCCAGCGTGCCTGGACAGCAATCTGCGGCCCGTCCTGTTGGCCGGCCAGCAACCGCTGGCAACCGGCATAAGCGATCATGGCGCCGTTGTCGGTACAGAAACGGGGCCGTGCGTAGAACACCTGCCCGTTCAGTTCACCGAGCATCTGTTCCAGGCTTTCGCGCAGCGACTGATTGGCACTGACCCCGCCAGCGATGACCAGGCGCTTAAGGCCGGTCTGCTGAAGCGCACGTCGGCACTTGATGGTCAGGGTATCCACCACCGCTTGCTGGAATGCGAGCGCAATGTCGCAGCGGGTCTGCTCGCCGTCATCGCCGGCGCTGCGGCATTGCTGCCAGGTCGTCAGCGTAGAGGTCTTCAGCCCGCTGAAGCTGAAATCAAGGCCTGGGCGGTCGGTCATGGGCCGGGGGAAGACAAAACGGTCCGGCGTCCCACGCTGGGCTAGCGCGGCGATCTCAGGCCCGCCTGGATAGCGGAGCCCCATCAGCTTGGCGGTCTTGTCGAACGCCTCGCCCGCCGCATCGTCGATGGACTCCCCCAGCAACTCGTACTGGCCAATGCCATCTACCCGGACCAATTGGGTATGGCCACCCGAGACCAACAACGCGACGAACGGAAAGGCAGGCGGCTGTGCTTCTAGCATCGGCGCCAGCAGGTGCCCTTCCATGTGATGGACACCCACCGCTGGAATACCCCAGGCGAAGGCCATCGCCTGAGCACAGGAAGCGCCAACCAGCAGTGCGCCGACCAGGCCCGGTCCAGCGGTATAGGCAATGGCGTCGACGTGGCTCGCGTCGCGCTTGGCCTCTTCGAGCACTTGGCTGATCAGCGGCAGCATGCGCTTGACGTGATCACGCGAGGCCAGCTCTGGCACCACACCGCCGTATACGCGATGAAGGTCGATCTGGCTGAACAGCGCATCGGCGAGCAGCCCCTGCTCGCTGTCAAAGAGCGCGACACCGGTCTCGTCGCAGGACGTTTCAAGCCCTAGAACCAGCATGGGCACAACCTATTTATGGAAACAAAAGAAGCCGCGCATCATAATCGCCGCGGCCCGCGACCGACCAGCGCTTTTCGATCGGGGGGCTTTGCAATCCCGGCAGCAAGGCGTTAACATCCGCAACCCTTAAAACCAGCGTGCTCGCGGATTTGCCGAAGCGCGTTGTAACCGGTAAACAAGTGAAGGTACGTCCTGGATGCCCAACGTTAAAGTCAAAGAGAACGAACCATTCGACGTAGCCCTGCGTCGCTTCAAGCGTTCTTGCGAAAAAGCCGGTGTACTGGCTGAAGTTCGCAGCCGTGAGTTCTACGAGAAGCCTACTGCCGAGCGCAAGCGTAAAGCCGCTGCCGCAGTTAAGCGTCACGCCAAGAAAGTCCAGCGCGAGCAGCGCCGTAGCGTTCGCCTGTACTGATCTCGTACAGCTGAAGCTGCATCAAGCCCGGCGTTTGCCGGGCTTTGCATTTTAGATGAACTCCGCTTCGCCGACCGGCGAATGGTCGGAGTTTTTTTCATTCCGGCCCGAACATCGCGAGCGTATTGTCATACCCCTATGGCCGGCCTGATTCCCCAATCCTTCATTGACGACTTGCTCAATCGCTCCGACATCGTCGAAGTGGTGAGCTCGCGCGTCCAGCTGAAAAAGTCCGGCAAGAACTACACGGCGTGCTGCCCTTTTCACCAGGAAAAGACGCCCTCCTTCAGCGTCAGCCCGGACAAGCAGTTCTATTACTGCTTCGGTTGTGGCGCGGGCGGCAACGCGCTCGGCTTCATCATGGACCACGACAAGCTGGATTTCCCCCAGGCCGTCGAGGACTTGGCCAAGCGCGCCGGCATGGAGGTGCCTCGCGAGGAAAGCGGCCCGGGGCGTAAACCCCGCCAACCGGTCGACTCGCCGCTCTACCCGCTACTGGAGGCGGCTGCCGAATACTACCGGCAGGCTCTCAAGAGCCACCCGGCCCGCAAGGCCGCGGTCGAGTACCTCAAGGGGCGCGGATTGTCCGGCATCATCGCGCGCGATTTCGGGCTCGGCTTCGCCCCGCCCGGCTGGGACAACCTGATGAAACACCTGGGCGGCGACAGCCTTCAACAAAAGGCGATGATCGACGCCGGCCTCTTGATCGAAAACGCGGAAACCGGCCGCAGCTATGACCGCTTCCGCGACAGGGTGATGTTTCCGATTCGCGATAGCCGCGGTCGTGTAATCGCCTTCGGCGGGCGCGTCCTGGGGGACGACAAACCCAAATACCTGAACTCTCCGGAGACGCCCGTCTTCCACAAGGGCCAGGAACTCTATGGCCTGTACGAGGCGCGCAAAGCGAATCGCGACCTCGATGAAATCATGGTCGTCGAAGGCTACATGGACGTGATCGCCCTGGCCCAACAAGGCCTGCGCAACGCCGTCGCGACACTCGGCACCGCCACCAGCGACGAACACCTCAAGCGCCTGTTCCGCCTCGTGCCGAGCGTGCTGTTCTGCTTCGACGGCGACGGTGCGGGTCGCAAGGCAGCGTGGCGCGCGCTCGAAGCGGCGCTGCCGAATCTGCAGGATGGTCGCCGCGCCCGCTTCCTGTTCCTTCCTGAGGGTGAAGATCCTGACACCCTGGTACGCGCCGAAGGCACCGATGCCTTTCTTGCACGCATCCAGCAGCAAGCCCAACCGCTGGCAGATTATTTCTTCCAGCAATTGAGCGAGGAAGCGGACCCACGCTCGCTCGAGGGCAAGGCCCACCTGGCCACCCTCGCCGCACCGCTCATCGAAAAGATTCCCGGCAATAACCTTCGCGCCTTGATGCGTAAGCGCCTCAGCGAAATCACCGGCCTCCAAGGTGAAGCCTTACAACAACTGCCGAACCCCGCACCCAGCACGACGACAGAATTCGACGACAGCGCGTATTACGACACCAGCTCAGCCTATGACGATTCCGGCTTCTATGCGCCAGCGGAGCCCACACAGAAGCGAGGCAGTAAGAAAGAGTGGAAAAAGGACTGGAAAAAGCCGGGCCAGCGTCCAGACTTTGCCCCACGCGCAGCTCGAAAGCCCGCTACGGTCGAACCGCCGACGCTAACCACATTGCGCACCCTGCTTCACCATCCCGAGCTTGCGCAAAAGGTAGAAGACGTCAGCCATTTCGCCGCGGAAGACGACACCTATGCCCAGCTACTCGTCGCGCTGCTCGGCACGCTGCAGAAGAATCCTAAGCTGCGCAGCCTGCAGCTGATTGCTCGCTGGCATGGAACCGATCAAGGGCGTCTTTTACGCGCCCTGGCAGAGAAAGAATGGCTGATATCGGCCGATAACCTTGAACAGCAGTTTTTCGACACCATTAACACCCTAGCCGCCCGACAACGCGAGCGCAGCCTCGAAATACTGCTGCGCAAAGCGCGCCAGGGTGAACTCAGCGCGGAGGAGAAAGACCAGCTACGCAACCTGCTGAGCCGCGGCTCGGCAACCGCTATATCGACCTCAACTGGCGCGTGAGGTCCTTGCTCAGCTATAATGCTCAGCTTGTTTTCAGCCCGCCAGAACCGTCAGTGGATAGGGTTATATGTCCGGAAAAGCGCAACAGCAGTCTCGTCTCAAAGAATTGATCCAGCGTGGTCGTGAGCAGGGGTACCTGACTTACGCCGAGGTCAATGACCACCTACCGGAGGATATTTCCGATCCGGAACAGGTGGAAGACATCATTCGCATGATCAACGACATGGGTATCAATGTATTCGAGGTTGCCCCGGATGCCGATGCCCTGTTGCTGGCCGAAGCCGATACCGATGAAGCCGCCGCTGAGGAAGCCGCCGCGGCCCTGGCCGCCGTCGAGACCGATATCGGCCGCACCACCGACCCAGTGCGCATGTACATGCGTGAAATGGGCACCGTGGAGCTGCTGACCCGTGAAGGCGAAATCGAGATCGCCAAACGCATCGAGGAAGGCATCCGTGAAGTCATGGGCGCTATTGCCCACTTCCCAGGCACCGTCGACAGCATCCTTGCCGACTACGACCGCGTTACCAGCGAAGGCGGCCGGCTGTCGGACATTCTCAGCGGTTACATCGACCCTGACGATGACGGCGCTGCCGCACCACAGGAAGTTGAGCCGGTTACGCCGCAGACCTCCTCTGCCAAATCGTCCGACGATGAAAAGGACGACGAGGACGAGGACGACTCCGACAGCGAAGAGGAAGAAGGCGATGGCGGTCCGGACCCGGAAGTCGCTCGCGTCCGCTTCGGCGCGGTTGCCGAACAGCTCGAAGCCGCCAAGACTGCGCTGAAGAAGCATGGCCGTGGCAGCCCACAGGCCAACGACGCCTTGCTGGAGCTGGCAACGCTGTTCATGCCGATCAAGCTCATTCCCAAGCAGTACGATGCGCTGGTCGAACGGGTACGCGACGCTCTTGCCCAAGTGCGCGCCCAGGAACGCGCCATCATGCAGATCTGCGTGCGTGACGCCCGCATGCCGCGTGCCGACTTCCTGCGTCAGTTTCCGAACAACGAGACAGACCTAGGCTGGGCTGACCAGCTCGCCAACGGCAAGGCCAAGTACGCCGACGCCATCGCTGCCCGTAAAGACGATATCCAACGCTGCCAGGAAAAGCTGCTCGCTCTGGAGGAAAGTTGCGCGCTGACCATTGCTGACATCAAAGACATCAACCGTCGTATGTCGATCGGTGAGGCCAAAGCTCGCCGCGCGAAGAAAGAGATGGTCGAGGCTAACCTGCGCCTGGTTATCTCCATCGCCAAGAAGTACACCAATCGCGGCCTGCAATTCCTCGATCTGATCCAGGAAGGCAACATTGGCCTCATGAAGGCGGTGGACAAGTTCGAATACCGCCGCGGCTACAAGTTCTCGACCTACGCCACCTGGTGGATTCGCCAGGCGATTACTCGCTCCATTGCCGACCAAGCGCGGACCATCCGCATCCCGGTCCACATGATCGAGACGATCAACAAGCTCAACCGTATTTCCCGTCAGATGCTGCAGGAAATGGGTCGTGAACCGACGCCGGAAGAGCTGGGCGAACGCATGGAAATGCCTGAGGACAAGATCCGCAAGGTATTGAAGATCGCCAAAGAGCCGATCTCCATGGAAACACCGATCGGTGACGACGAAGATTCGCACCTGGGCGACTTCATCGAAGACTCTGCCATGCAGTCGCCGATCGACGTCGCCACCGTGGAGAGCCTCAAGGAAGCGACTCGCGAAGTCCTCTCCGGCCTCACCGCACGTGAAGCCAAGGTACTGCGCATGCGCTTCGGCATCGACATGAATACCGACCACACCCTCGAGGAAGTCGGCAAACAATTCGATGTCACTCGTGAGCGAATCCGTCAGATAGAGGCCAAGGCACTGCGCAAGCTGCGCCATCCGACGCGAAGCGAGCATCTGCGCTCCTTCCTCGACGAGTAAACGGCGTCGGCATCAAAGAAACCCCGGCTCTGGCCGGGGTTTCTTTGTTTATATGCCCAGAACACGCCCTCGTCTGTTGGCGCTCCCTCCCCTCGCCGGTATAATCCGCCGGCCTTCTGGGGGCCTATAGCTCAGTTGGTTAGAGCAGAGGACTCATAATCCTTTGGTCCACGGTTCGAGTCCGTGTGGGCCCACCAATAAAGTTAAGGACTTAGGCCAGCTTTCGAGCTGGCCTTTTCTTTTCTGGTCCGAAAATATTTTTACGGGTACTGCTTTCTTGGCCAAGCTTAGGGACGTCGGCGAGCAAGGCGAAACCATAATGCGGGGCTAATCGGTCAGATCCCGGAGAAATGGCATCGTGGCCTGCCGCGACTACTACCCGCTCTGCCAGATGCCTAAAGGAGACAGTGATCATTGCCACAATTTAGCGAAGGCGACAAAAGCTGGGCGGGACGACACGCGTAGGATTCGCGTACGAAAACAGGGAGCAACACCATGAGCGGAAAACCGGCGGCTCGCCAAACTGACCCCATCTCTTGCCCAGTGCCTGGCCATGGCACAAACCCCATCGCAACGGGTTCCCCGGACGTCTTGTTCGATAACCTGCCGGCCGCACGGATGAGCGATACGTCAGCCTGTGGCAGCCCAATAGTGGGCGCTGTAGCAAGCACAGTACTGATCAACGGCCTGCCGGCTGCGACACTTGGAAGTACGGGTGGCCATGGGAGTTTGATCATCGGCGGCTCCGGCAGCGTGATCATCGGTGACAGCCCAGTAGCCGCCCCCTTCACAGCACCAAGCCCGTCAGTGCTAAATGCAACCCCGGTTGCGACAGCGGCAGTGCCAACGAGGCAGTCTTCTGCCGCCCCTCTTGCGGCCCAACCGGCAAAGCCCGCCGGCAGCATTACGCGGCCTGCGTCGGCGACTGATCGATCGGCAGCTGCCGAAAAGATCCTTGACGACTTCGAGTGCTCAATTTCTAACCGTCGCGTCTTCAACGACTCCGAACATCCAATGGGTACAGCCAGTGACCCGTTCGAGAAGAGCAAGGTCATAGAGCAGCTACGAGTACGCCTGGCGAGATCCCAAGGGCAGTATGTGTCGACTCAGGAAAGAATCACCCCTCAGCCGAACCAGCAAGAGACCAGCCTGTGCGGGCCTGCAGCTTTCTTCTACGCGCTGCTGAAGGATCGCCCTGATCTTTATGCCCAAGCGATCATCGATCTATGGGAAACGGGGGAAACCACAATCGGGCAGCTACACATCAAGCCCAGCTACGACTGCCGGAATCCGAAGAACTTCAGCGACACGGCGGCAGGAGACCGGATATCCGCGATTGACTGGATCTCGCTGGCCAGTCTTCGAGACAGCGAGAACGCCCTGCTCGATTACGACTCCCCTAGCGACCAGGTATCAGGGATTACTCTTCCCAGCAAAGTAGAGTCATGGTTTATCAAGGCTGGCGCCACCGTTGTCTTCGATAACATCCAGTTCAGGGGGCACATCAACCAGGAGAAGCTCCTAGAGTTGCTCAGCTACCTGAGCCCTCAGCACCATGTCACTTCGCTAGTTTGCGCCTCGATGGTGGAGGGCGGCGCAGGGGTCGGAAAGAATCACTGGATAGTTTGGGAAGAAGCACCGCAGACCCAAAACGGCGAAATCAATCAGACCACCGCGCCCGAGGATAAAATCGTCGACTCTCAGATGTTTTCTTGGGGCTACGTTTCGCACCAGATTACGCGCAGCTACACGCTTGGTCAGCTCGTCAAAGACATATACGGCGGGGCCGTATTCAGCAAAATCCCATGAGAGAGAAAAGCGCCTCATATGCTACGGAAAGCACTTTGCGTCATCGGCTTAACGCTTCAGCTGGCGGGATGTGAAGCAGTCATGTCCGGTGGCATGGTCGGCAGCTGCGCCATGCGGCCTGAACCGACTCTGCTGCCGGAGGCCTTACCAACCGCCAAAGTCGGGGTCCCGTACAGCGTGCAGCTCAGCGTGACCAATACTTCCTCACCAGTTCACGGCATCTATGCAAGTGACGCCTACCCCTTGCCCGGCGGACTGAGGATCGATCACCAAGACCGCGAACCGAGTGGATTCATCAGCGGCACTCCGATTAAAGCTGGCGCTTATGAAGTGCACATATCCGCCGGCACCTACGGCACCCAGTGCGCCGGCCTTAGGGCACGCCGCGTCTACACGCTCAAAGTTACGGAATAACGGCCCCAGTGCGGCAGCCAAGACGTGGAGCACGTCTACAAATAAATCGACGAATAGTAAAACCCATGAATAACCTCCGACGCACTTTTCTCATAGGCCTGGCCGTTCTGCCACTGGTCACCGTGGGACTTTATTCTGCCGTTACCCGAATAGACCCCAACCCGAAGCATGCCGTGGGCGAGCAGCTCGACGAGCTAAACGGCGTAGCGATTTACTACAACGGCGGGGTCAATACAGTGCAGGGCCGCAACCTGACTCAGGACGGATACAACCTTGGCCTCCGTTACCAATGCGTCGAATTCGTCAAACGCTACTACTTCGAGCGCCACGGCCACCGCATGCCGGACAGCTACGGGCATGCCAAAGACTTCTTCGATCCACAGGTCAGCGACGGCGCACTGAATGCCAGGCGCGGCCTGTTGCAGTTCATCAACGGCAGCGCCGAGCCACCGCACGCCGACGATCTGCTGGTGTTCGCCCCCTCATTGCTCAACCGCTATGGGCACGTTGCGATCATTGCGAGCGTCGGTAGCGACACGCTGCAAATAGCCCAACAGAACCCAGGCCCCTTCGCCAGCACCAGGGAATCCATCCCCCTCGCCCACCGTGACGGCCGCTGGTACATCGAGAATGACCGGGTGCGGGGCTGGCTCCGGCTGCCTGCTGCGAATGAGCAAATCCCAACGCTCGATCAAAGCGTTGGGTTGATGCACTAGCCACGCAGTGTAGCGCGCCCGCAGGGGAGCAACAAATGACGAACTCGGACCCCTTACGGCGACCCTTTCGCCAAGGCAGAACCAAGTAAGGCTTTGGGCAGCCCTGTCGGATGAGACAACACCGTCGACTACTTCAGCATTGCCCGAAACCTTAAAGGCTATGAACGCTCAACCATTGAGACAGCCGTCTTTTTCGAAGCTGCACCCGCCTGCTTCTCGAACCTGCAAGCAGCAATTCCCTCCGTCTGGACAGCGTTCGACTCTGCCTGGCTCATAATCCTTCGGTCCACGGTTCAAGTCCGTGTGGGCCCACCCCCTTTAAAGCCGCAATGCGCGGCTTTCTTGTAACTGCCTGCAAAAAATGGAAAACCGTTTAGTCCAGCCTCTTGACGGTGCGCCTTTGCCTCCCGTGGTTTATTTCAAGATTCTCCTCATAAGTAACGCTTGTGCCGTGCAGGAACACGGACGGCAGGAACCTCGTAGCAAGCAAGCTAATGCCTCACGGGCGCAAATATTGTGCGGCCGACGTCCGGCTCGACCTGATCGACGTATTCAGTGGCGAGGCGGACAGCAGCACGGTTATCGAGGGTAGAAGTGGCCTGGTGACACTTGGCGACGACCATCCGCAATATCTGCTGGCGACGCCCATCACTGAATACCTTGGAGCGGTCATTGATACGCCTGCACAAGTGCCTTGATATTGGCTGGCGAACCTCCATTTTCAAACTTCGCTATCACGGAGCTTCGTCATGACCGCCCGCCTTATCCCCTGCGCCCATTGCGCGGGGCTCAACCGCATCCCTTCCGAGCGCCTTGGCGATGCGCCACGCTGCGGCCATTGCAAGTCCGCGGTGCTCAGCCACACGCCCCTCGCGCTGAGCCAGTCGAGCTTCGAACGGCAGGCTAAAGGCGACCTGCCATTGCTAGTGGATGTGTGGGCCAGCTGGTGCGGCCCGTGCCGTGCCTTCGCCCCGACATTCGAGCAGGCGGCCGCCCAACTCGTGGGTATCTGCCGGCTGGGCAAGCTTGACAGCGAAGCCAATCCGCAGCTGTCCGCGCGGCTTGGCATCCGCTCGATCCCTAGCCTGATCTTGTTCCGAGACGGTCGGGAGGTGGCGCGCCAGAGCGGAGCCATGCCGCTTCCTCAGCTACTGGCCTGGCTAAGGCAACAGGGCGTCGAGGTGCCAGCGCGCTGATTGAAGCGGCTGCGCTGCATCCGAACCGGCGCGACAGCTGCCTCCCCGTTCGGTTCCCGAATACCGCTACCTCTTATCAGGATATTTCAAGCAACGTTTGCCTCGGGTTGAACGCGATTGGATAATGCCCGCCACTTCCGGGGCGGATGTTCCACCGATAGTCGCTGTACAGGGACGTCGACACGCCAATAACAAAGGCTCAAGAAGAGCCGGTGAGTTCAAGCGTGATTCAATTCGATATCGATCAATGGCAGGCCTGGGCTCCAGGTCTGGCGAGCGTTGGCGACTGGACGATCTGGGCCAGGGAGCCCTATTGCGTCGAGCCCGGCGATCAGATGCCGGACGTTACCTTCCTCCCCGCCATGCAACGCCGCCGCCTCAGCCGCCTGGCTCGGATGGCTTTCACCGTGGCAACGCCGCTGGCTGAAGGCAAGCCCCCGCTCCCGCTGGTCTACGCCTCCCGCCACGGCGAAACGCCACGCACTTTTGCCATCCTCGACGACTTGGCCCGTGAAGAGCCGGTGTCGCCTACGCAGTTCAGCCTCTCGGTGCACAACGCCGTCATTGGCCTCTGGTCGATCCAGCGCGAAGACACCAGCGAAATGACCGCGTTGGCTGCCGAGGGCGACGGCCTCGAGCATGCCGTGCTCGAAGCCGCCCTGCTGCTCGCCGAGGGTGCGCCCGGCGTGCTGGTGGTAATCGCCGAGGACAAACCACCAGCCGCCTATGAGCCCTGGATCAGCGATGTGCCATTCCCTTACGCCTTGGGGCTGCTGCTCACGCCTGGCAATAGCTGGCGCCTGAGCCTGGAAACTGGTGATCCATCAGAGCACGCGCCCGGGCGATGGCCGCATGCACTCGAGCTGATCCGCGCGCTGGTCACTGGCCAGCCGCATCGCGAGCATCAATGGAAGGGACGCAGATGGAACTGGCAGCACACTCACTGACCCCGCGCCGCAGCGCGCCTTGGGCATGGCGCCTGATCGCTACCGCTTTGTCGTTCGCCCTGTTTGGCCTGGGTGGGCTGTGCCTGCGCCTGATCGTCTTCCCGCTGCTCTCGCTTCTGCCGGGCAACGCGTTGTTGCAGCGCCAGCGTGCGCGCCAAACGGTGAGTCGGCTGTTCTGGCTGTTCGTGCAGTTCATGTACCGCAGCGGCGTACTGACCTACGAGGTCGACGGCGCCGAGCGACTCGGCCGCCCCGGCCAACTGATCATCGCCAACCACCCGTCGCTGATCGACGTGGTAGTGCTGATCGGCCTGATCCGCGACGCCAATTGCGTGGTCAAGCAAAGCCTCTGGGACAATCCGTTCACGCGCGGCCCTATCCGTGCGGCGCAGTACATCAGCAACAACGGCAGCGCGGACATGCTCGACGAGGCGGCGCGGGCACTTCAGAAAGGCCAGACGCTGATCATCTTTCCCGAAGGCACCCGGACGACACCTGGGCAGGCGCCTCAATTTCACCGCGGTGCAGCCTCCATCGCACTGCGCGGGGCAACGCGGGTCACGCCTGTGGTAATCACCGTAACGCCGACCACGCTCACCAAGGCCGAGCCCTGGTATCGGATCCCGGCACGGCGCTTTCATATTCATCTGCGGGTCGGGCACGACATCGATCCGCAGACGTTCGCCGCCGGGGGGGCGGCGCCCATCGCTTCGCGGCGACTCAATGACCATCTGCACCAGCATTTCATAAAGGAGCTCGCACTCGATGAGCCAACTAACGCTTGAGATCAGGCAACTGATCATCGATGCCCTGGGTCTGGAAGACCTCACGCCGGACGACATCGCCGCCGACCAACCCCTGTTCGGCGAAGGCCTGGGCCTCGACTCGGTCGACGCCCTAGAGCTGGGGCTCGCGATCCAGAAACGCTTCGGCATCAAGATCGACGCGGACGCCAAGGACACCCGCACGCATTTCGCCAGCGTCGACAGCCTGGCCGCATACATCAACGCCAACCGTGCCGTCGCCTGAGGAGGAGCCCAACGTGAACAGCCGTGACGAGATCTTCCTGACCCTGCGCGACGCGCTGGTCGAACTCTTCGAACTGGAGCCCGGGCGCATCACCCTCGAGGCCAACCTTTACCAGGATCTGGAAATCGACAGCATCGACGCTGTCGACCTGATCGACCACATCAAGCGTCAGACGGGCAAGAAGATCGCTGCTGAGGAGTTCAAGTCCGTGCGCACTGTCGGTGACGTCGTCGACGCCGTGCACCGCATGGTCAATCCCGAGCTCGCCTGACGCCCCACCGATGCCCGCCGTGCCCACGATGCGCACGGCGTATCGACCTGCCCATCCGATGGACGCCCACATGCACGCACCCGCACGAACAGGCAAAGCCGGCGCCGGCCGGCTGGTCGGCCTTGGCCTGTTGCTGGCCGGCCTCGCCTACCCGTTCGTCGTGTACGGCGCCCGGGATTCGTTGTCGCCCCGGCTGTTCGCCCTGCTGCTGGGTGTGCTCTGGCTGGCACGGATGCTCACCGCCCAGCAAACCGCGATGAGCCGCACGATGACCGTCACCGCCCTGCTGTTTTGCCTGCTGCTGGGCTGGGCGGACGACACCGCACTGCTGCTCTGGTACCCGGTGCTGATCAGCCTCGCGCTGCTGGGCCTGTTCGCCGGCAGCCTGATCGCTGGCACGCCCGTGATCGAGCGGCTCGCCAGGTTGAGCGAGCCGGACTTGCCACCGGCGGCCGTCCGCTACACCCGCACGGTGACCTGGGTCTGGGTTGGCTTTTTCATCCTTAATGCCAGCGCGGCCGGCGCACTCGCGCTCTGGGCACCGCTGGCCTGGTGGACGTTGTATACCGGACTGATCGCCTATTTGTTGATGGGTGCGCTGTTCGCTGGTGAATGGCTGGTTCGCCAGCACGTCAGGAAAAACGCATGAACTGGATAGCCCTGGAGCAGCTGCTGGAAACCGCTGCGCCCGACCGCCTGGTAACGCTGGAGCCCGCGCTTGGCCACCTTGAGCTTCGCGAGCAGGCCTTGCGCCTGGCTGCCGGCCTGCGCCGCCGTGGTGTACGCCGGATCGCCGTGCACCTGCAGGATGCCGCCGAGCTTGCCGTCACGCTGCTCGGCGCCTGGCGAGCCGGTGCCGTCGTGTTGCTGCCGGCCGACCTGCAGCCGGCCAGCCGCGCCCGTCTGCACGATCAGGCGGAGCTGTGGATCAGCGACCATTCTTGCGATACGCCCGTGCATAGCTTGTTCGAGGAACCGCTCGAAGGCGCGCGGCTCGAACTGGACCGGACATGCCTGGTCTTGTGCACGTCCGGCTCCAGCGGCGAGCCCAAGCTGATCGACAAGACGTTGCGGCAGCTCGCCAACGAAGTGCAAACGCTCGAAGCCCTGTGGGGCGAAGCGCTCGGCAACGCCTGCGTGATCGGCAGCGTGGCCGCTCACCATATCTACGGGCTGCTGTTCCGTGTGCTCTGGCCGCTCTGCGCCGGACGCCCTTTTCTCCGTCAGGCGCAGCCCTTTTCCGAAGATCTGCAACTGGCCAGCCGTGAGCATCCGAATTTTTGCTGGGTCGCCAGCCCGGCGCTCCTCAAACGCATGGGCGACAACCTGGACTGGTCAGCGCTGCGCAGCGTACGCCAGGTGTTTTCCTCGGGCGGGCCGCTGGAGGCTGAGGTTGCTGACCGCTTGGCCCAACGCCTCGGTCAGGCGCCGACCGAAATCTTCGGCAGCTCCGAAACAGGCGGCATCGCCTGGCGCCAAGGCGGCCTGCTGTGGCAGCCGTTCGCCGGCGTCCAGCTCAGCCAAGATGAGCGCGGTGCCCTGCGGGTCGAATCGCCATGCCTGCCAGCCGGGCATATCGAGCAGACCGCCGATGCGGCAAACCTGGAGCCGGACGGCCGCTTCACCCTGCTCGGGCGACTGGACCGGATCGTCAAACTCGAGGAAAAGCGCGTCTCGCTGCCCATGCTGGAACGTGCGCTCGCAACTCATCCGCATGTCGCCGATGCACGGCTCGGCGTGATTCGGGAAAACCGAGCCTACCTCGCCGCCTTGGTCGCATTGAGCGATGCCGGCCTGCATGCCCTGCGCAACGGTGGTCGCCGTGCCCTGACCGAGGCGCTGCGTCACCACCTCTCGGCGCATTGCGAAGCCATGGCACTGCCGCGCCGCTGGCGCCTTGTGCGCGACCTGCCGCTCAACGAGCAGGGCAAGCTGCCTCAAGCCCGGGTCGACGCCCTGCTCCAGGCGCCGCGCCCGCTCCAACCAGATCGGCTGAGCGCGCAACTCGACGATGACCAATGGCACCTTGACCTCGCCATCCCGCCCGATCTGGCCCATTTCTCCGGCCACTTCCCGCGCACACCCGTATTGCCCGGCGTGGTGCAGATCGATTGGGCGCTGGCCTTGGCGCGCGAACTGATCAGCGATCTGCCGGCGCGCTTCGGCGGCATGGAAGTGCTCAAGTTCCAGCAGCTGGCCCGCCCTGGCGATCGCTTGCGCCTGACGCTGCGGCTGGACCGCGAGCGGGGCAAGTTGTACTTCAACTACCACAACGGCGAGGCGCCCTGCTCGTCCGGACGCATCCTGCTGGGAGACCCCGCATGACCAGCCTCATCCCGGCGAACCCGCTCGCCGCCAAACCGCATCGCGTTGCCGAGCAACTGGCGCTGGCCATTGATGACGACTGGTTCAAGCCCTGCGCTGTTATCCCGGTCTACAACCACGAGCGCGCCCTACCCGCCGTGGTGCGCGCGCTGCGTGAGCAGGACATGCCGTGCGTGTTGGTCGACGATGGCTCGAGCCCGGCTGCCGCTCAGGTGCTCGACGCCCTCGCGCAGCAGCCCGACGTATATCTGCTGCGGCACGCGAGCAACCAGGGCAAGGGCGGTGCCGTCAGCAGTGGGCTGCGCGAGGCGGCTCGCCTGGGTTTCAGCCATGCCTTGCAAGTGGACGCGGATGGCCAGCACGATCTCAGCGCCGTTTCGCTGTTTCTCGACCGAGCCTGCCAAGCGCCTGAGGCGGTGATCTGCGGCTACCCGCTGTATGACGCCAGCGTGCCCAAGGGCCGGCTATATGCGCGATACCTGACCCATGTCTGGGTCTGGATCAACACCCTGTCGCTGTCGATTCGCGACTCGATGTGCGGCTTTCGCGTCTATCCGCTGCGCCAGACAATCGCCTTGCTCGACTCGGTGCACCTGGGCAAGCGGATGGACTTCGATACCGAAATACTGGTGCGCCTGTACTGGCAAGAGCAACCGATGGTCTGGTTGCCGACCCGTGTGCACTACCCAGCCGACGGCGTTTCGCATTTTCGCCTGTGGCACGACAACCTGCTGATTTCGGCGATGCACGCGCGGCTGTTCGGCGGCATGCTCGTGCGCGCGCCGAAACTGCTCTGGCGGCGGTGGCACGGATGACCGAGCGCGGCGCTGCCGACACGCATTGGGCCGGGCATCGCGAGCGCGGCAGCTTTGCCCTGATGAAGCTCACCGCCTGGGCGGTGCGGGTCATCGGCCGCAAACCCATGGCACCGGTGCTTTACCTGATCGTGTTGTACTTCTATCTGTTCGGCCGCCGCGCCCGGCAAAGCGCCTGGACTTATCAGCGCCACCTGGCCGACTGGAGCGGCCAGCACGCGTTGGCACCGAATGCAGGTTCGGTCTACCGCCAGTTCATGGCCTTCGCCGATACGCTGCTCGACAAGCTCGACGTCTGGGGCGGGCGCCTGTCGCTGGACAAGCTGGTGCTGCACGACCCCGCCAACCTGCATGCCGATCTCAAGGCGCCGCGCGGCCAACTGCTGGTCGGCTCGCACCTGGGCAACCTCGAAATCTGCCGCGCGCTGGCCGAGCTGGGCCGCAAGGTCACCATGAATGTCCTCGTACACACGCGCCACGCCGAACGCTTCAACAAGCTGCTCGACGAATCCGGAGCCGATCGCCTGCGGCTGATTCAGGTCAGCGAGCTGGACCCAGCCACCATGCTCGATCTGTCCCAGCGCCTGGAGCGGGGCGAATGGTTGGCGATTGCCGGGGATCGGGTGCCTCTGCATGGTGGGCGCACGGCGGTCGTCGATTTCCTCGGCCAACCGGCGGCCTTTCCGCAGGGACCATGGCTGCTCGCCGGCCTGCTGCAGTGCCCGGCCAATCTCTTGTTCTGCCTAAAACAGGGCGAGCATTTCCATGTCTACCTCGAACCCTTCGCCGAGGCCATTCGCTGGCGTCGCCGCGAGCGAGACGCCGTGGTGAGGCAATGGGCGCAGCGCTATGCCGATCGGCTGGCCGCACGCTGCCTGGAAGCGCCGCTGCAGTGGTTCAATTTCTACCCTTTCTGGAATACCGATGAACGACGCCCCGACTGAGCCTGTGATCTTCGGCGAGAACCTGCTGCGCATCGAAGATGTGCTGGACGTCGCGCAGCAACGCGTGCCGTCGCAACTGCAGGCCGATACGAATTTTCGCGCTCGCATCGCGCGTGGTGCGCAATTTCTCGACACCCTGCTCGACCGCGAAGGCGTCATTTACGGCGTCACCACGGGGTATGGCGATTCCTGCGTGGTCGCGGTGCCGGTGCACCAGGTCGAAGCGCTGCCGCGCCACCTGTTTACCTTTCACGGCTGCGGCCTGGGCAAGCTGCTCGACGCCGAGGCCACCCGCGCCGTACTGGCGGCGCGCCTGCGCTCGCTGACCCACGGCATGTCTGGCGTTCGCCTGGAACTGCTTGAACGCCTGCAGGCCTTCCTCGCCCACGACGTGCTGCCGTTGATTCCTGAGGAGGGCTCGGTCGGCGCCAGCGGCGACCTGACCCCATTGTCCTATGTCGCCGCGACACTCTCCGGCGAACGGGACGTGTTGTTCCAAGGCAAGGTACGTAGCGCCGCCGACGTGCATCGCCAGCTCGGCTGGGCACCGCTGACGCTGCGGCCGAAAGAAGCCTTGGCGTTGATGAACGGTACCGCGGTGATGACCGGCCTCGCCTGCCTGGCATTCGCCCGGGCGGACTACCTGCTCAAGCTTGCCACGCGCATCACCGCGCTAAACGTCGTCGCCATGCAGGGCAACCCCGAGCATTTCGACGAGCGCCTGTTCGCCGCCAAGCCGCACCCCGGCCAAGCCCAGGTCGCCGCCTGGCTACGCGAGGACCTGGCCATCGACGGTCCAACGGCACCGCTGCATCGCCTTCAAGACCGTTATTCCCTGCGCTGCGCGCCGCATGTCCTCGGTGTGCTGGCCGACAGCCTCGGTCTGCTGCGGCAGTTCATCGAGACCGAACTGAACAGCGCCAACGACAATCCGATCATCGACGCCGAAGCCGAGCGCGTGCTGCACGGCGGGCACTTTTACGGCGGGCACATTGCCTTCGCCATGGACAGCCTGAAGAACCTCGTTGCCAACGTTGCTGACCTGCTCGACCGCCAGCTCGCCCTGTTGGTCGACACGCGGTACAACCACGGTCTGCCGAGCAACCTGTCCGGCGCGCCGGCTGCCACCGCGATGATCAATCATGGTTTCAAAGCCGTGCAAATCGGCGCCAGCGCCTGGACGGCCGAGGCGCTGAAGAACAGCATGCCGGCCAGCGTGTTCTCCCGTTCCACCGAGTGCCACAACCAGGACAAGGTCAGCATGGGCACCATCGCCGCTCGCGACGCCTTGCGTAGCCTGAAGCTGACCGAGCAAGTCGCCGCCGCCACGCTGATCGCCGCCCAACAGGGCGTCTGGTTGCGACAGCGACAGGACGGCGCGCGCGCCCTGCCCACCGCGCTCGCACAGATGCATGGGGCACTGAGTGAAGATTTCCCGCCGCTGATCGAAGACCGTGCGCTGGAAAGCGAGTTGCGGCTGTGCCTGGCGCGCATCCGCGCACGCCACTGGAGGCTCTATGCGTAAGGAAGGTGTTTTGCAGGCCGAGGTGGAAATCCTGGTGCCCTTTTTCGACGTCGACTCGATGGACGTCGTCTGGCACGGCCACTACGTGAAGTATTTCGAAATGGCGCGCTGCGCCCTGCTCGACCGCATCGGGCACAACTACGTGCAGATGCGCGACGCCGGCTACGCCTGGCCCATCATCGACATCCAGCTGCGGTACGTGCGCGGCGCCCGCTTCAACCAGCGCATCCGGGTACGCGCCGATCTGGTGGAGTGGGAGCACCGCCTGAAGGTCAACTACCTCATCAGCGATGCCGAAACGGGGGAGCGCATGACTCGCGGTACCAGCGTCCAGGTCGCGGTCGAAATCGCCACCCGCGAGATGCTGTTCGCCTCGCCACGGGTGTTCATTGACGCGGTCGAGCGTGCGCTGTGTTGACCCGCACTGTCTGGCAAGCCTGGCTGGCCCTGATGCTGCTCACCGTGGCGACCGGCGCGCGGGCCTTCGACCTGCGGCAGCTCGAGGCGCAGCTGAGCGAGCCGGCGGTCATCCGCGGCACGTTCGTTCAGGAAAAGCACCTGCGCGCCCTGCCCCAGCCGCTGGTCAGCAAGGGCGTCTATGTCCTGGCCCGCGAGTACGGCTTGCTCTGGCTGCTGCGCCAGCCCATCGAGCAGGACTACCGCATCACTGATTCCGGCGTCGCGCGGCGAAGTGCCGATGGCTGGCACATGACCGACCAGCAACGCGCTGCCGCGCAGCACAACCGCCTTTTCCTGGCCGTGTTGCGCGGCGATTCGTCCGCCCTGGCACGTGATTTCGCGCTCGACCTGAGCGGCACCGCGCAACGCTGGCAGCTCGAACTGACACCGCGCTCGGCCCTGCTCCGGCAGATTTTTTCTCGCATTCTGATTAGCGGCGGTGCAACCCCGCAGCGGATCGAGTTGTTCGAAAGCCAGGGCGACCGAACACTGTTGATGCTGGAAAACAGCCAGATCGACGACCAGCTGAGCGCCGACGAGCACCATGACCTCACCTACTGACGAAGCGCTCAAGCCGCCCGCCTGGCTGCTGCCGCTGTTTCTCCTGGCGATGCTCGCGCTGGTCGGCCTCAGCGCCTGGCAATGGCGCAACGGTCCGCCGGTCACCGCCAACCTGCTGCAACTCTTGCCCAGTGGCGCACCGGATGCGCTCGAACAATTGGCCGAACACCGCATGCAGGAGCCGCTCAACCGCGACCTGATGCTGCTGGTGCACCATGCCGACGATCCAGTCGCCCAGCGTCTGGCGCACACGCTGGCAGGCGAGCTCCAGGCGAGCGGGCTTTTCGCAACGGTTCGCGATTCGCTGGAGGCGGATGTGCCCGCGCTGCGCCGCCAGCTCGCCGACCAACGCCTCGCCCTATTGGGGGACCAGGCCCGCCAGACCTTGATCAGCCAGCCCGACGAGTTTATCGAGCACCGGCTGCAGCGGCTCTATGCCCCTTTCGAAGGGGCAAGCCTGGTGCCTATCGAACAGGACTGGTTCGGCATCGCCGATCTGGCGCAACGTCAGCTACCGCAGCCGGGCAATGTGCAGGCGCGCGCTGACGGCACGCTTGTAGCCGTCAGGAATGGCCAGCGCTGGCAGGTGATACACGCGCAGATACAGGGGGACGCGTTCGACGATGACGTGCCGCTTCAGGTTGCCGATCTGATCGACCGCGCGCGCCAGCGAATAAGCACTGAAGGCGGCGAGCTGCTCGCCGCCGGAGGGCTGCTGCATGCCGCTCATGGCCAGCGCCAAGCCCGAGAGGAAGCCAGCCTGATCGGCAGTGTCTCGTTATTCGCGACCCTGGCGCTGCTGCATCTGCTGTTTCGCACCCCCCGGGTGTTATTGGTCGCACTGCCTGTGGTGGTCGGGGCCCTGACCGGCGCGGCCGCCTGTATCGGCGTGTTCGGCCAAATCCATGTGCTCACGCTGGTGCTGGGTGCCAGCCTCGTCGGCGTCAGTATCGATTTCCCGCTGCACTACCTGTCCAAGAGCTGGACGCTGCAACCCTGGCGCAGCAATCGTGCGCTACGCCTGACGCTGCCCGGCCTGGCCCTGGCGCTGGGCACCAATGTCATCGGCTATCTGGCGTTGGCCTTCACGCCGTTTCCGGCGCTCACGCAAGTCGCCGTGTTCTCTGCCGCGGGGCTGGTCGGCGCGTTCGCCTGCGCCCTGTGCCTGCTGCCCGCGCTGATCGACACGCCACTGCACCCATGGCCGGCGCCGCTGCGCTGGGCGGGCGTCTGGCTGCAGGCCAGGGCGACGCTACTACAGCGGATCGGAACCCCCTGGCTGCTTGCCGCCTTCGTCTTGTTCTGCGTCGGCGGCGTATGGCAGGTCGACTTCCGGGATGACCTGCGCCAGTGGATCAGCCGCGACGCGGGGTTGCAGGAGCAGGCCGAGCGGATCGGCGATATCACAGGCTTTCAGCCCACCAGCCAGTATTTCCTGATCCGCGCCGAGACCGCTGATGAGCTGTTGCAACGCCAGCAGGCTCTTGCCGATGAGCTCGACAACCTGGTCGCCGCCGGGCAGCTACAGCGGTACCTGGCACTCAGCCAGCTCGCCGCCCCAGAGGTCGCGCAGGCCAGCCTCAGCATCGCCTTGCCCCAGCTGCTCGAGGCCAGCGCGCCGCTCCTGGCGCTGGGCGTCAGCGAGGCACAGCTGCAGGCAGAGTTGGCGCGGCTGCAGGCCATGGCGCCGGTATCGCTGGACACCGTACTGTCCGGTCCGCTCGCCGAGCCATGGCGTAGCCTCTGGCTGGGTCGCCAGGCCAACGGTTCTGTCGCCGGGCTGATCAGCCTGCAAGGCCTGCGCGACACGTCGGCGTTGGTCGGTATCGACAAGGGCATCGCCGGCGTTCGCCTGGTCGACCGCCCCGCCGAACTCAACCAGCTGTTTGCCGCTACCCAGCGGGAAGCGGCACTGCTCAAGCTTGCGGCAGCGGCACTGATATTCCTGATGCTGTGCCTGCCCTTCGGTTGGCGCGGGGCGCTACGCTGCTTGTCCGTCCCCCTACTCGCCGCGCTTGGCAGCCTGGCGAGCCTCGGCTGGCTGGGCCAGCCGCTGACCCTGTTCGGTCTGTTCGGCCTACTGCTCGTCACGGCCATCGGCGTCGATTACGCCATTCTCATGCGTGAACAGGTCGGCGGGCCGGCCGTCAGCCTGGTCGGCACGCTGCTCGCCGCGATCACCACCTGGCTCAGCTTCGGCCTGCTCGGGCTGTCCAGTACACCAGCGGTCAGCAATTTCGGCCTGGCGGTGAGCCTGGGTCTGCTGTTTGCCTTCCTGCTCGCGCCCTGGGCGGCGCTGCGCAGCACGGTGCCGTCATGACTGCCCGTGCCCTTTCGGTGCCGCTGCCTGCAGCGGCACGCAATCGTCTTGCCACCCTGTCGCTGACAGGCAAGGAAGCCGCCCGGCTGCAATGCCAGGCACCCCACACCCTTATTGTCGAGTCGAAAAATGACCAAGGCATTCGAACAACGTAGCGTCGTCGTCATCGGCGCCGGCCCTTCGGGCGCCATCGCGGCCGCCCTGCTCAAGCGCAAGGGCCACGATGTGCTGATCCTGGAGCGCCAGCGCTTCCCACGGTTCTCCATCGGCGAAAGCCTGCTGTCGCACTGCCTGGACTTCGTTGACGAGGCCGGCATGCTGGAAGCCGTCCAGGCCGCGGGCTTCCAGACCAAGCACGGCGCCGCCTTCGCCTGCGATACGCGCTACACCGAGTTCGACTTTCGCGACAAATTCACCGAGGGGTTCGGCAGCACCTACCAAGTCCAGCGCGCCGACTTCGACAAGCTGCTGGCCGACCAGGCCGCGCTGCAGGGGGTCGAGATCCGTTACGAGGAGGAAATCGTCGCGGTCGACTTCGACCGGCAGCGCCCACACCTGCGGGCCCGCCGCCAGGATGGCAGCGATTACACCCTCGAGGCCGAGTTCGTCCTCGATGCCAGTGGTTACGGCCGCGTGCTGCCGCGGCTACTCGACCTCGAGGCGCCGTCCAGTTTCCCGGTGCGCCGTGCGGTTTTCACCCATATCGAGGATCGCATCGACGACCCGGCCTTCGACCGCGAAAAAATCCTCATCACGACGCACCCCGACTTGCGCGACGTCTGGTATTGGACGATCCCGTTCAGCAACGGCCGCTGTTCGCTGGGTGTGGTCGCCAGCGCCGAGCGCTACCAGGATCGCCCGGACGACCTGGACGCCTGCCTCAAGGCCTTCGTTAACGAAGCCCCTAACCTGCGGCGCATCCTTGCCAATGCTGTGTGGGACACGCCGGCGCGGCTGATCGGCGGCTACTCAGCCAACGTCAAGTCGCTGCACGGCCCGGGCTTCGCCCTGCTGGGCAATGCGGCAGAATTCCTCGACCCGGTGTTCTCATCCGGCGTGACCATCGCGATGCGCTCGGCCAGCATGGCCGCCGCCGTGCTGCACAGGCAGCTGTCGGGCGAAACGGTCGACTGGGAAGCCGAGTTCGCCGCCCCGCTCAAGCGCGGGGTGGATACTTTCCGGGCCTATGTGGAGGGTTGGTACGATGGCAGCTTCCAGGACGTCATCTACTACCCGCACGCACAACCGGAGATCCGCCGGATGATCAGTTCGATCCTCGCCGGCTACGCCTGGGACTTGAAGAACCCCTATGTCGCCGAACCCAAACGCCGCCTCCGCGTGCTGGCCGAGCTGTGTGCCAGCGCCCCGGCCTGAGCGGCACCCCATGATCCGCCTGCTGTGCTGGCTGCCGCTGCTCCTGCTGGCCGCCTGTGCCCGCGGCCCGGTGCTACCCGCGCATACGCCGGATCTGGCGCTGCCGCTGCAGCTCCATGTGCAGCGGCGCGAAGGCGCCGAGGTGCGTGACTGGCTGCTGGTTATTCAGAAGGAATACCCGGGGCTCCGCTGGTCGTTGCTCGACCCACTCGGCGTGCCCCTGGCGCGCCAGGTCCTGCGTGACGGTGCCTGGCAGGCGGATGGTCTGCTGCCGCCGAACGCCGCGGCGCGCGAACTCTTCACCGCGCTGCTATTCGCGCTCGCGCCGGAACCCCGGCTACCCGACCTATATCCCGGGCGGGACTGGAGCGTCGAACCCAACAGACGCATCCTGCGCATCGACGCTTCGTCGGCCTGGCAGGTCCGCTACCACGACGATGGGCATTTCGATCTCGACGTCGGGCCGTCGCTCACCTATGGTGTCGCCCCCATTGAAAACACCGGAGCTGCCGCGCCATGACCGCCTACCTGCACGCCCTCGGCGTGGTCTGCGCGCTGGGCCGCGGCAAGGCTGAAGTTGCCCGGCGATTGCTGGCCGGGGATCAGTCCGGCATGCAGCGGCGGCAAGTGACCGGCCGCAGCCTGCCGGTCGGCGCCGTGACCGCTGCGCTGCCGGACTTGACCGGCGAGCCGCTCCGATACCGGACGCGCAACAACCAATTGCTGCTGGCCGCATCGGAGGAGATCGACGCAGACATCCAGGCGGCCATCACTCGCTTCGGCCGCGCGCGTATCGGCGTCGTCATCGGCACCAGCACCAGCGGCATTCAGGAAGCGACCGAAGGCCTGGCCGATCGGACGCGCCACGGCGAGCTGCCCGCCGATTATCACTATGATCACCAGGCGCTGGCCGCGCCGGCGAGCTTTCTCAGCGATCGGCTGCACCTTGGCGGCCCATGCTACGCCATATCCACCGCCTGCACGTCCGGCGCCAGGGCGCTGCTGAGTGCGAGCCGGCTGCTAGCGGCGGGGGTGTGCGACGCCGTGCTTTGCGGCGGCGTCGACACGCTCTGCGATCTCACGCTGCAAGGCTTCAGCGCCCTTGAAGCCACCAGCACCCAGTGCTGCAACCCGTTCTCGGTCAACCGTGACGGCATCAACATTGGCGAAGCGGCGGCGCTGTTCCTGATGACCCGTGAGCGTGCGCCGCTCGCGCTGCTCGGCGCCGGCGCCAGCTCCGACGCTCACCACATTTCCGCACCCGACCCAACGGGCCGCGGCGCCATCGAGGCGATGCGCCAGGCACTGGACCAGGCCAAGACAGAGCCGGGGCAGATCCACTACCTGAACCTGCACGGCACGGCTACCACCCATAACGACGCCATGGAAAGCCACGCCGTCGCGGCATTGTTCGGGGACAGTTTGATGTGCTCGTCGAGCAAACCGATGACGGGGCACACCCTGGGCGCTGCCGGCGCGCTCGAAGCCGCGTTCTGCTGGCTGGCAATGTCGGCCTACAATCCCGCTCGCCTGGTTCCGCCGCACCGCTGGGACGGCCATACGGACCCTGAACTGCCTGTGCTGCAGCTTGCCTCGGTCGGCACCACCCTTCCTGTCGGAGGCCCGCTGCGCATGATGAGCAACTCCTTTGCGTTTGGCGGTAACAACATCAGCCTGATCCTGGGAGAGACGTCATGATCGACTGGCCCGTCGCCTCGCTGATCCCCCACGCCGGCGACATGATTCTGCTCGATGCCGTATCGCGCTTCGATGCCGAAAGCCTGGAGGCCCACCTTCACGTCCGCCCCGGCGGCCTGCTCAACCTCGCCGACGGCAGCCTGCCCGCCTGGGTCGGCGTCGAGATCATGGCCCAGGCCGTCGCGGCGTTCGCCGGTTGCCAGGCGCGCCTCGCCGGCCTGCCGGTTGAACTGGGCTTCCTGCTCGGCACACGCCAGTACCGGTGCGATGTGGACCGGTTCCCGGCCGGCTGCGACCTGCAGGTTCGCGTCTTGCGATCGCTGCAGGACGACAACGGCATGGGCGTCTTCGAATGCCATCTGGACGGCCCCGGCCTGCACGCCGAGGCGCGTCTGAACGTTTATCGGCCGCCAGAAGTGGCGAGCTATCTGCAAGAGCCAGCACCATGAGTGAAACCATCCTCGTCACCGGGTCGAGCCGCGGCATTGGCCGGGCCATTGCCCTGCGCCTGGCCCGCAACGGCCACGACATCGTTCTGCATTGCCGCGCGCGACGCGACGAGGCCGAAGCGGTCCAGGCACAGATCCAGTCGCTCGGCCAGCAGGCGCGCGTACTGCAGTTCGACGTGGCTGATCGGCAAGCCTGCCGCGAAGCGTTGGAAGCGGACATCGAGGCGCATGGTGCCTACTACGGCGCGGTCTGCAATGCCGGCCTGACCCGCGACGGGGCCTTCCCGGCATTGGGCGACGATGACTGGGATCTGGTCATGCGCACCAACCTGGACGGCTTCTACAACGTCCTGCACCCACTGACCATGCCGATGATCCGCCGACGCCAGCCCGGGCGCATTGTCTGCATCACCTCCGTTTCAGGGCTGATCGGCAACCGCGGTCAGGTGAACTACAGTGCGTCGAAGGCAGGCGTGATCGGCGCCGCAAAGGCCTTGGCGGTGGAACTGGGCAAGCGTCGCATCACGGTCAACTGCGTCGCGCCTGGGCTGATCGACACCGACATGCTCGACGAGAACCTGCCCATCGAGGAGATGCTCAAGATGGTCCCAGCGCAACGAATGGGCACGCCAGATGAGGTAGCCGGGGCTGTCGCCTTCCTCATGTCTGCCGAAGCCGCCTATATCACCCGTCAGGTGCTGGCGGTCAACGGCGGGCTCTGCTGATGAAGCGCGTAGTCGTCACCGGCATGGCCGGTATCACGTCGTTGGGCAGCGACTGGGCCAGCATCGAAGCCAACTTCAGCGCCAACCGCAGCGGCATCCGGCGGATGGACGAGTGGGACCGTTTCACTGAACTCAACACCCGCCTGGCCGGTCCGGTGGACGACTTTGCCGTGCCCAGACACTGGACGCGTAAACAACTGCGCAGCATGGGGCGGGTGTCACGGCTGTCGGTACGAGCCGCCGAACAGGCGCTGGCGCATGCGGGATTGCTCGAAGACGCCTCGATTCGTGACGGCCGCATGGGCGTGGCCTGCGGGTCGTCCACCGGCAGCACCGAAGAGATCAAGGCATTCGGCAACATGCTGCTGAACTCGGTTGCCGACGGGCTCAACGCCAACTCCTACATCCGCATGATGCCGCACACCACCGCGGCCAATATCAGCATCTTTTTTGGCCTGACTGGTCGGGTAATCCCGACGTCCAGCGCCTGCACCAGCGGCAGCCAGGGTATCGGCTACGCCTATGAGGCGATCAAGTTCGGTCGGCTGCCAATGATGCTCGCCGGCGGCGCCGAAGAGCTCTGCGCTACCGAGGCGATGGTCTTCGATGCACTCTATGCGACCAGCCTGAAGAATGATGCACCGCACACCTCGCCACGTCCCTACGACGCTGCACGCGACGGTTTGGTGATCGGTGAAGGCGCCGGCATGCTGGTGCTCGAGGAGCTGGAGCACGCCCTGGCGCGGGGCGCCACTATCCATGCAGAGCTGGTCGGCTTCGGCAGCAACGCCGACGGCCAGCATGCCACCAAGCCGGAACAGGCCACCATGCGCCGCGCCATGGAACTCGCCCTCGAAGATGCCGGTCTGGCGGCGGATGCGATCGGCTACGTCAACGGCCACGGCACCGCCACCGAGCAGGGCGACATCGCCGAGAGCCTGGCGACCCAGTCGCTGTTCGGCTCGCGCATGCCGATCAGCTCGCAAAAAAGCTTCCTTGGCCATACGCTCGGCGCCTGCGGCGCGCTCGAGTCCTGGTTCAGCATCGAAATGATGAACAGCGATCGCTACATCCATACGCTGAACCTGGACGCCATCGACCCCCGCTGTGGCGAGCTGGACTACCTCGTCGGCGCGCCGCGGGCCATGCAGCACGAATACGTAATGAACAACAATTTCGCTTTCGGCGGCATCAATACCTCTTTGATTTTCCGCCGCTGGGCTTGAGCTTCCCCAAAACACCGCAAGGAGAATGCAATGAAGAAGAACGGATGGATCGGCGCGGCACTCATGCTTTGTGCTCTGCCCGGAATCAGCCAGGCGCGGGACACCACCCATTACCTGCCCTTCGACCAGGTCGTGGCCGAGGCGACCGCCTCCGGCAAGCTCGACGGCAGTGTGAAGTTCTACCTGGCCAAGCGGCCGAGTGGCGCGGAGATAGTTCGCAGCGGCGTTACCACGAGCAAGAAGACCAACGCCTTCAACAAGTCAGACGAAGCTGCATGCAGCTGGGCCCTGCAATCCGCGCTGATCGGCATGGAAAAGGCGGCCAAGGCGGCGGGTGCCAATGCGGTGGTCGACATCGCCAGCAACTACAAGCACGTCGAGTACAAAGACAGCGAGAAGTATGAGTGCCACGCCGGCGCGATCATGGCGGGTGTCGCCCTGAAGGCCAATCTGGCCAAGGTCAAATAAGCCCCTCGGCGCCCCTTCGGCGGGCGCCGACTCCCACCGGCTGTCGCCAGCCATTCGCCCCACCGAACGACAACTGGACCCGCGAGTCAACTGGACAGACACGTGTCGCTACCAGGAGCCGTTCATGTTCGGAAAGTCATCGCACAAATTCGAAGTCAACTACATCTTCAACAACGATCCGCGCGTTCAGATCATCGAGTCGGACGAGGACCGCATGTCGCAAGCAAGCGCCGCACGGCATCTCATCGAGTTGCACAACGGCGACGCGGAAAACAGCCTGGTGATGCCCGAGGCCGGTGCAGACGAAGGCAAGGTGCTCGAGCAGGCCGAGGTAATAGGCATTACCGATATCCGCGTGACCAAACTCGTGCATGAACACGAGCCAGGCACCACGCCGGGCCATTATCAGCAGCCATGAATGAAAAGAGCCGCGAGAAGCGGCTCTTTTTTCTCAAGCAGTTCAACCGTGAAACCGCGCCGATAGCTCGTGAACCGACTCGATGAACGCGCCGGCATGCGCCGGATCGACTTCAGGCGTGATGCCATGGCCGAGGTTGAAGACGTGGCCAGTCCCTTGTCCGTAGGCGGCCAGAATTCGGGCGACCTCGGCGCGAATGGCGTCCGGCTTGGCGAACAGTACGCTCGGGTCCATGTTGCCCTGCAGCGCAACCTTGTCACCGACACGAGCCCGCGCCTGACCGATGTCGCACGTCCAGTCCAGGCCCAGCGCCTCGGCGCCGGTATCAGCCATCGACTCCAGCCATAGCCCTCCTCCCTTGGTGAAAAGGATCACCGGTACACGGCGGCCGTCGTGTTCGCGGATCAGACCGTCCACGATCTTCTGCATGTAGGCCAGCGAAAACTCCTGATAGGCCGCTGCCGACAGACTCCCACCCCAGGAGTCGAATATCTGCACGGCCTGTGCGCCAGCGCGGATCTGGCCATTGAGGTAGGAGGTGACCGACTTCGCCAGTTTCTCCAGCAGCGCATGCATGGCTTCAGGATTTTCGTAGAGCATCGCCTTGGACTTACGAAAATCCTTCGACGAGCCGCCTTCGACCATGTACGTCGCCAAGGTCCAGGGGCTGCCGGAAAAGCCGATCAGCGGCACGCGACCGTTGAGTTCACGGCGAATGGTGCGCACCGCGTTCATCACATAGCCCAGGTCGTGCTCGGGATCGGGGATCGGCAGCGCCTCGATGTCAGCCATGCTGCTGACGACCTTCTTGAAGCGTGGGCCTTCGCCGGTTTCGAAGTACAGACCCAGGCCCATAGCGTCCGGCACGGTGAGAATGTCGGAAAACAGGATGGCAGCGTCGAGCGGGTAACGATCGAGCGGCTGCAGAGTGACTTCGCAAGCCAGCTCAGGGTTCATGCACAGGCTCATGAAGTCGCCGGCCTTGGCGCGGCTGGCGCGGTACTCGGGCAGGTAGCGGCCGGCCTGGCGCATCATCCACACCGGCGTCACATCGACAGGTTGCTTGAGCAGGGCGCGGAGGAAGCGATCGTTCTTCAGGGCGGTCATGTCGGGGTTCCAGCTGAAAAGTGACGGCATTGTCGCAAAGCAGATAACAAAAGGCACGGCGAGCGCCGTGCCTTTTGTCTATGGGCTTGATTCAGATCAGGCCCAACCGATGCAGCCTTTAGAGCTGCGCCGGCAGGCCTGACGTTCACACGCCCAGGTAGTCGAGGATGCCCTCGGCGGCCTGGCGGCCTTCGAAGATCGCCGTCACCACCAAATCCGAACCGCGGACCATGTCGCCCCCGGCGAATATTTTCGGATTGCTGGTCTGATGCCTGAACTCGCCCAGCTCCGGTGCCACAACGCGCCCCTGATTGTCGGTTTTGATGCCCTGACCTTCGAACCAATCGGCAGGGCTCGGGCGGAAACCAAAGGCGATGACTACCGCGTCGGCCGGCAGCACTTCCTCCGAACCCGGGATTGGCTCAGGGCTGCGGCGGCCACGGGCATCCGGCTCACCCAGACGAGTTTCGACGACTTTCACGCCCTCGACTTTACCCTCACCCACGATGGCGATTGGCTGACGGTTGAAGAGGAACTTGACGCCCTCCTCCTTCGCGTTCTTCACCTCACGGCGCGATCCCGGCATGTTCGCCGCGTCGCGACGGTAGGCGCAGGTCACGCTCTTGGCGCCCTGGCGGATCGAAGTGCGGTTGCAATCCATCGCGGTGTCGCCACCGCCAAGCACCACGACCTTCTTGCCCTTCATATCGACGAAGTCTTCGGGCGACTTCTCGAAGCCCAGGTTGCGATTGACGTTGGCGATGAGGAAGTCCAGCGCATCGTATACACCCGGAAGGTCCTCGCCCGGAAAGCCGCCCTTCATGTACGTGTAGGTGCCCATGCCCATGAAGATCGCGTCGTAGTCGGTGAGCAGCTGGTCGATGGTCACGTCCTTGCCCACTTCGGTGTTCAGCCGGAACTCGATGCCCATGCCGGTGAAGATTTCACGGCGGCGGCTGAGCACAGTCTTCTCGAGCTTGAACTCCGGGATACCGAAGGTCAGCAGGCCGCCGATTTCCGGGTTTTTGTCGAACACCACCGGGGTCACGCCGCTACGCACCAAGATGTCGGCACAACCGAGCCCAGCCGGGCCGGCGCCAATGATGGCGACCTTCTTGCCGGTGGGCTTGACCTTAGACATGTCCGGCCGCCAGCCCATGGCAAAGGCAGTGTCGGCAATGTACTTTTCGACCGACCCGATGGTGACTGCACCAAAGCCATCGTTCAGCGTACAGGCACCTTCGCACAGGCGATCCTGCGGACAGACCCGGCCGCAGACTTCCGGCAGGGTATTGGTCTGGTGCGCAAGCTCTGCCGCGGCCAGGATGTTGCCTTCCGAGACGAGCTTCAACCAGTTGGGAATGTAGTTGTGAACCGGGCACTTCCATTCGCAATAGGGGTTACCGCAACCCAGGCAGCGATGGGCCTGTTCACAGGCCTGCTGCGGCTTGAAGGGTTCGTAGATCTCGACGAATTCCTTCTTGCGCTGACGCAGCAGCTTTTTCTTCGGATCCTTGCGCCCGACCTCGATGAACTGGAAGTCGTTGTTCAGACGTTCAGTCATTTCAAAACCTCTTAGCAGCAGCCACAAGCGTTGGCCGCAGGCTGCGTGACAATCACGGGAGCGGGGCGGGCCCCGGACAGGTATCTGGGGCTAGCCGCTTGAATCTGCTTCTTATTGGGGGTTCGCACGGGTGCTGGACAGCAGCGACGCCAGGTTCGCGGCTTTCGGCTTGACCAGCCAGAAGCGCCGCAGGTAGTCGTCCAGGTTTTCCAGCAGTTCGGCGCCCCATTCGCTACCGGTCTCGGCAACATATTCGCGCAGCACGTACTGCAGGTGGCTGCGATGGGCCTCCATCGCCTCACCGGTAATACGCTGCAGATTGACGAGCTCGTTATTCACTCTGTCAACGAAGCTGTTGTCGACATCCAGCACATAGGCGAAACCGCCGGTCATGCCGGAGCCGAAGTTGACGCCCGTTCTGCCCAATACGCAGACGAAACCGCCAGTCATGTATTCGCAGCAATGGTCACCGGTACCTTCAACTACCGCATGCGCGCCGGAGTTACGCACCGCGAAGCGCTCGCCCGCAGTGCCGGCGGCGAGCAGCTTGCCACCAGTCGCGCCATAGAGGCAGGTGTTACCGATGATGGCCGACTCGTTCGATTTGAAGCCGCTGACCTTCGGTTGAGTAATGACCAGCTTGCCGCCTGTCATGCCCTTGCCGACGTAGTCGTTGGCGTCGCCTTCGAGGTACAGGTGCAGGCCGCCAGCGTTCCATACGCCGAAGCTCTGGCCCGCCGTACCCTTGAAGCGGAAGGTAACCGGCGCATCCTTCATGCCCTGGTTGCCATGGGCACGGGCGATCTCGCCGGACACACGCGCACCAATCGAGCGGTCGCAATTGCAAATATCGAGTTCGAACTCACCGCCGCGCTTGGTCTCGATTGCCTCGCGTGCCAGCTTCACCATCTCCTCGGCCAGCAACCCCTGGTCAAACGGCGGGTTACGGTCGACTTCGCAGAACTGCGGCTTGTCGGCCGGCACATGGTCGCTGCCTAGCAGGGGTGTCAGGTCCAGGTGATTCTGCTTGGCGGTCTCGCCGGGCAGAACTTCCAATAGGTCGGTACGACCGATCAGGTCTTGCAGGCTGCGTACACCCAGCTTGGCGAGCCACTCGCGGGTTTCCTCCGCGACGAAGGTGAAGAAATTCACAACCATGTCGACGGTGCCGATGAAGTGGTCCTTGCGCAACTGGTCATTCTGCGTGGCCACGCCAGTGGCGCAGTTGTTCAGGTGGCAGATGCGCAGGTACTTGCAGCCCAGCGCGATCATCGGCGCAGTGCCGAAGCCGAAGCTTTCAGCGCCGAGAATCGCCGCCTTGACGACGTCGAGACCAGTCTTGAGCCCGCCATCGGTCTGCACCCGCACCTTGCCGCGCAGGTCGTTGCCACGCAGGGTCTGGTGCGTTTCAGCGAGGCCCAGTTCCCAGGGCGAGCCGGCGTAGCGGATCGATGTAAGCGGCGATGCGCCGGTACCGCCGTCGTAGCCGGAGATGGTGATGAGGTCTGCGTAGGCCTTGGCCACACCCGCGGCGATAGTACCAACGCCCGGCTCGGCAACGAGCTTGACCGACACCAGCGCGCCTGGATTGACCTGCTTGAGATCGAAGATCAGCTGCGCAAGATCTTCGATCGAGTAGATGTCATGGTGCGGCGGCGGCGAGATCAGGGTGACACCGGGTACGGCGTAGCGCAGCTTGGCGATCAGGCCATTGACCTTGCCGCCCGGCAGCTGGCCACCTTCGCCCGGCTTGGCGCCCTGCGCAACCTTGATCTGCAGCACCTCAGCATTGACCAAATACTCGGGCGTGACGCCGAACCGGCCGGTCGCGACCTGCTTGATCTTCGAGCTTCGCTCGGTGCGGTAGCGCGATGGATCCTCGCCACCTTCCCCGGAATTGGAACGCGCGCCGATGCGGTTCATCGCTGCGGCGATCGCTTCGTGCGCCTCTGGCGACAGCGCACCGAGGGAGATACCAGCCGAATCGAAACGCTTGAGGATCTGCTCGAGCGGCTCGATCTCTTCGAGGGCCAGCGGCTGGTCCGACACCTTCAGTTTGAGCAGGTCACGCAGCATCGAAGCAGGCCGCTGGTCGACCAGCGCGGTGTATTCCTTGAAGCGGCCATAGTCGCCTTGCTGCACCGCCAATTGCAGTGCCGCTACGACGTCCGGGTTATAAGCGTGGTATTCGCCGCCATACACGAACTTCAGCAGGCCACCCTGCTGGATCGCCTTGCGGGTGTTCCAGGCTTCAGCCGCCAGTGCCTTCTGCTCGGCTTCCAAATCGGCGAAGCGCGCGCCCTTGATGCGGCTGGCCACGCCACGGAAGCTGACGTCTACCACTTCGTCCGCCAGGCCAACAGCTTCAAACAGCTGCGCCCCACGATAGGACGTGATGGTCGAGATGCCCATCTTCGAGATGATCTTCAGCAGGCCCTTGGAAATGCCCTTGCGGTAATGCTTGAACACTTCATATAGGTCGCCCAGCACTTCACCGGTACGGATCAGATCACCCAGTACCTCGAACGCCAGGAACGGGTAAACCGCTGTGGCGCCGAAGCCGATCAGCACGGCGAAATGATGTGGGTCGCGCGCGGTGGCAGTCTCGACCAGAATGTTGCAGTCGCAGCGCAAGCCCGTCTCGATCAGGCGGTGGTGAACCGCACCGACTGCCAGCGAAGCATGAACCGGCAGCTTGCCGGGCATGATGTTGCGGTCGCTGAGGATCAGCATGACCTTACCGCCCCTCACGGCTTCCTCGGCCTGGTCGGCGATATTGCGCACCGCTGCCTCGAGCCCGATGGACTCGTCGTAGTTCAGGTCAATGAATTGCCGCTCGAAGCCTGGACGGTCCAGCGTCTGGATAGTTCTCCACTTCGCCGGCGAAATGACCGGGCTGGTCAGAATCGCGCGGTTGGCGTGGTCGGCCGTTTCCTCGAAGACGTTACGCTCGGCGCCGAGGCAGGTTTCGAGCGACATGACGATGGATTCGCGCAGCGGGTCGATCGGCGGGTTAGTCACCTGCGCGAACTGCTGGCGGAAATAGTCGTAGGGCGACCGCACACGACGCGACAGCACGGCCATAGGTGTGTCGTCACCCATGGAGCCCACCGCTTCCTGGCCCTGCTCGCCGAGCGGGCGCAGCACCTGGTCACGCTCCTCGAAGGTGACCTGGAACATCTTCATGTACTGCTTAAGCTGATCGGGCTCGTAGAAGGCAGAGCCGTGGTCGTTGTCTTCCAGCGTCGCCTGGATGCGCAGCGCATTCTGCCGCAGCCATTTCTTGTACGGATGCTGCGATTTGAGGCGGTTGTCGATGTCCTCGGTATGCAGTACCTGTCCGGTCTGGGTGTCCACGGCAAGAATCTGACCAGGCCCGACTCGGCCCTTGGCGACCACGTCCTCGGCCTTGTAGTCCCACACGCCCACTTCGGAAGCGAGCGTGATGTAGCCGTTGGTGGTCGTTACCCAGCGTGCCGGGCGCAGCCCGTTGCGGTCGAGCAGGCAGATGGCATGACGGCCGTCGGTCAGAACGACACCAGCGGGACCATCCCAGGGTTCCATATGCATGGAGTTGAATTCGTAGAACGCGCGTAGATCCGGGTCCATGGTCTCGACGTTCTGCCAGGCCGGCGGAATGATCATGCGCAGGCCACGGAACAGATCCATGCCACCTGTGACCAACAGTTCAAGCATGTTGTCCATGCTCGAAGAGTCAGAACCGGTACGGTTTACCAGTGGGTCGAGGCTCTCCAGGTCGGGCAGCAGTTCGTTTGCGAACTTCAGGCGACGTGCCTGCGCCCAGTTGCGGTTACCGGTGATGGTATTGATCTCGCCGTTGTGCGCGAGGAAGCGGAACGGCTGGGCCAGCGGCCATTGCGGCATGGTGTTGGTGGAGAAACGCTGGTGAAAGACGCAGATGGCCGTCGCCAGACGCTCATCGCCAAGATCTGGATAGAACTGCGCCAAGTCCGCCGGCATCATCAGACCCTTGTAGATGATGTCCTTGTCGGAGAGGCTGCAGACGTAAAATTCCTTGTCGTCAGCCAGTGCCACTTCGGCGCGGCGACGGGCGAAGAACAGCTTGATACCGAAGTCCCGCTCCGAAAGGCCCTCGGCTGATACGAACACCTGCTCGATGCGCGGCAGGCGCTCCAGCGCGAGACGGCCCAGAACACTGGTGTCGACCGGCACTTCACGCCAGCCAACCAAGGTCAAGCCTTGCGCGGCGACTTGCTCATTGATGCGGTCACGCGCCGCGGTGGCCTTAACAGGATCCTGGCTGAGGAAGACCATACCGACGGCGTACAAGTCGGGCAGGTCGGCGTTGAAGTGCTGCTTAGCCATGGCGCGCAGAAACGTGTCCGGCTTTTGCATGAGAAGCCCACAACCATCGCCGGTCTTGCCGTCGGCGTTGATGCCGCCGCGATGCGTCATGCAGGTAAGGGATTGGATGGCGGTCTGAAGCAGGTGATGGCTTGCCTCGCCCTGCATGTGGGCGATCAGACCGAAGCCGCAGTTATCCTTGAACTCTTCAGGACGAAACAGACCTGCTCTCATAGGCGCTCCAACAGCTAATTACGATATAAATCAACCTCTTACCGGATTGACGGAGCAAAGCCCTGTCTTTCACGCGGGCAAAAGGGGGAGCAGTTTACAAAGCGAATGAGAAGGGCACAAATCATTTTTGCGCGCGCCGTCACGGCGCGCGCGCAACCAATCGGCCGCGAATCAGCGACTGCCGCTGATTTCTTTTTGGACACTTCCGATAGTGCGAGCCCAGGGCTTACCAGCCTTCAGCGAAGCCGGCAGTGCCTGAATAGCCCGGACGGCCGCGTTACGACCACTGAAGCTACCGTACGTGACGACGTACAAAGGCTTGCCCTGGTGCTGCTTGACGAAATAGCGGTAACCGTCACCGTGCTGTTGCACGAGTGCCTTCGCATTGTCCTCGTTGCGGGTACCCAGCACTTGCACCAAATAGTTCCCCACTGGCTGACTCGCGTACCAGCCCGCGCCGACCGCTGCCGACCTCTCCGTGACATCTTGTCGCGCCGGCGCCTGTGACTCGGGTACAGGAGCAGGTGCAGGTGCAGACTCCTGCGGAGCCGGAGCCGCCTCGGAAACGACAGGGGTGGGATCCGCTACTGGCGGCTCCACCTCAGGGATCGCAGGAGCAGCCCCGTTCGTCGCCCCCTCGTCTTCCAGCTCAGGCGCGCCAGCGGCTGCCAAAGGCTCACGCATCACGGGCTGTTCCCCCTGCGGAGCCGGGGCGACCTCATCGACCGGCGCCGCAGCCGAACCTGAACCCAGCGGTAACGAGGTCACTGATGGTTGCGCGGGCGTTTCTTCTCCACCGCGCATGAGAAAGGCAACCGCAACGACCAACAGCACCGCTGCCAGAGCCAGCAGGTGCTTCATTGGCAGCGGAAGACGGAATCCGGAGGAGCCCTTTGCCTTCGAATGCTGCATGGCGTCGAGCAGCTCGTCTCGCGCCGCTTCGTTAATGGCACCCGGCCAACCACCGGAAGCTTCATGAATTCGAGCAAGCTGCTCTTCGCTCAAGCAATCGAGGCCGCTTCCTGCACCCTCAAGACGTACAGCGAGGTATTCGCGCGTTTCTTCAGCCTCATAAGGTTGCAGCGCGATGACATGAAACCTTTCCTCACCCTCAACCAGCGCCTCGAGCCGCCCCACCAGCGATTGCTGACCGAAGAGAAACACGTGCGGCCTGCCTTCAGGACTACCCACGGCTAGCCGCAGCAGCGTCTCCACTGCCGCTCCCGTGAGCCGCTCGGCATCATCGACCAGCAGATAAACTTCCTGGCCGGTCAGGCCCAGCTGGATGATTTGCTGCATGATCGCATCGAAATCCGCACGAGCACTTCCAAGCGCCTGAGCGACCTGCTGCAAGACATGATTGGCGTCGAATGTCTCCTGCGGAGTAATCACGACACTCTGAACGGACTGCTTGTTGCTGCTGGCAACCAACGCCTGGCGCACGAGGGTCTTGCCGCTACCTTCGGGCCCCGTCACCACCAACAGCAACTGGCTGTAGCGCGCCAGGTGATGTAACTGCCCGAGCACCGGCTTGCGCTGGGCCGGAAAAAACTTGAAGCCGGGCACGCGCGCTGCGAAGGGGTCATGGCTGAAACCGTAGTGGTTCAGGTACGAATCGTCGGCAGACAAAGTGGTCATCGATATCTCTTAGGCGTTCTGTTGCGTAATGGCGTCGTAATCGGCACGCAGCGTGGATTCCAACACATCACCGGAAAATTCACTCGTTACCACGGCCTGTCCCAGCGACTTCAGCAATACCAGCCGCATCTGCCCATCGAGGACCTTCTTGTCGACGGCCATGTAGCGCATGAAATCATCGGCGCTCATGTCTATGGGCGGCACGACTGGCAGCCCAGCCCGCCGCAACAAAGCAATGCCGCGATCACGATCGGCACGGCTGATCCACCCGAGTCGGTGCGACATTTCAAGCGCCATAACGGTTCCCGCCGATACCGCCTCCCCGTGCAGCCAGACGCCGTAACCTTGATGCGTTTCGATGGCATGTCCGAATGTATGCCCCAGGTTCAAGGTGGCGCGAACACCCGACTCGCGTTCATCCGCACCGACAACCCTTGCCTTCGACGCGCAGGACCGCCGAATGGCTTCGGTCAATGCGCACTGGTCCAGCGCACGCAGCGAATCGACATTGTCTTCCAGCCAGGAAAGGAACGGTTCGTCGCAGATAAGGCCGTACTTAATGACCTCTGCCAGACCCGCAGAAAGTTCGCGGGGCGGCAGCGTCTGCAATGTGGAGGTATCGATGAGCACGGCCTGAGGCTGATAGAACGCCCCGATCATGTTCTTTCCGAGCAGATGATTGATCCCTGTCTTACCGCCAACGGACGAGTCAACCTGCGACAACAGCGTGGTGGGTATCTGGATGAAATCGACACCTCGCTGGTAGCACGCCGCGGCGAAACCGGCCATGTCGCCGATAACCCCACCGCCCAATGCTACGACAGTAGCCTTACGATCGTGGCGCGCTTGCAGCAATGCATCGAAAACAGCCTGCAGGGTTTGCCAGTTCTTATGAGCTTCGCCATCCGGCAGCACTACAGACGTTACGGAGAAGCCGTCAAGGCTGCGCCTCAGCCGATCCAGGTAAAGCGGTGCAACGGTGTCGTTGGTAACAATGGCGACTTGCTTGCCGCGGATGTGACGAGATAACAACTCACCCCGTTCGATGAGCTGCTCACCAATATAGATCGGGTAGCTACGCTCGCCGAGATCGACATGAAGAGTCTGCATGAGGGCCCCACATAAGAAAGGCACCTAGGATAGCGCAGAATGCCCCAGGCTTTCACGAGGCGCGAAGTGCTCCAATTGCTGGAGGATTTCACTGACAACGAGCCGGGGTGGGCGCTCGTCGGTTTGAATGATCAGGTCAGCGATTTCCCGGTACAGCGGGTCCCTGACTGCCATGAGCCCTAACAGCACTTCTCGCGGATTTGAGGACTGAAGTAGCGGCCGATTACGGTCACGTGCCGTCCTGGCCAATTGCTGCTCCACCGAAGTACAGAGGTATATAACCCGTCCACCGTCGCGAAGCGCCTGTCGGTTATCCGGCCGGAGCACCGCGCCTCCTCCGGTCGCCAGCACAACACCCTGCATCCGACAGATATCGACAATGGCAGCGTGCTCACGCTCTCGAAACCCCTGCTCACCCTCGACGTCGAATATCAGAGGAATGGTCGCGCCGGTCCGCTGTTCGATTTCCTTGTCGGAATCACGAAACGGCAGACGCAGTTCCTTGGCGAGCAGGCGTCCGATGGTGCTTTTACCAGCACCCATCGGACCTACGAGAACAATATTTCGGTGCAATACTAGCGATTCACTGCGATGGCTTGGGCGTTCAGGATACGCGGAGTCAGGAAAATCAGCAGCTCCGATTTTGCATCCGAGACCACGTCGCGACGGAACAACCGGCCAACGTAAGGTACATCGCCAAGGAAAGGAACCTTGTCGACCGACTTGCTCTGGGTATTCGAGAACACCCCACCAATCACTACCGTTTCGCCATCGTTCACAAGGATCTTCGCATTTACCTCGTTCTTGTTGATCGATGGCGTACCGTTGACGGCATTAGCGAAGTCAGGCTCATCCTTATTGACCTTCACTTCCATGATGATCCGGTTGTCCGGCGTGATCTGGGGTGTCACCTCCAAGGACAGCGCAGCCTCTACGAACGTCGTCGATGTCGCACCGCTCGAACTGGCCTCCTGGTACGGAATCTCGGATCCTTTCAGGATCTTGGCCGTTTCCTTGTCAGCAGTCATGACCTTGGGCTGAGAGACAACCTCACCGTTGCCGGATTTCTCCATGGCGGAAAGCTCAAGATCCAAGATCAGGTTGTCGGTGATGTAGCCGATACCGATGCCGGCAGTGCGGTTGGCAACGCCTAGATCGACGAAAGGATAGTTACCGTTACTGTCTTCACCGGAATCACCAGCCTCGTCGCCCGAATCGTCGCTTCCGTATACCGCGCCACGGCCGTTAGCGAAAAGCTGGGTTCCACCCCAGCGCACTCCCAGCGCCTTGTCATAATCAACGTTCGCTTCGACGATACGTGCTTCGATCATCACCTGCCGGACCGGAATATCAAGCTGTGCGACGATTCGGCGCAGCTCGTCCAGACGTTCCTGGGTTTGATAAGCGATGATGTTATTTGTGCGGTCATCCACTGCGATCGAACCGCGATCTTCAGAGACGCCCTCTTTATCGGTCACCGACTGGAACAATTGGGCGATGTCTGCTGCTTTGGCGTAATTGACCTGCACCACCTCACGGCGTAGCGGGGCCAACTCCGCGATCTGACGCTGCGACTCCAGCTCTTGGCGCTCGCGCGCCGCAATCTCGTCGGCCGGGGCAACCAGAAGCACGTTACCAACCTGGCGTTTGTCTAGCCCTTTGGTTTTGAGCACGAGATCCAGCGCTTGGTCCCATGGCACATTCTGCAACCGAAGGGTGATGTTGCCCTGGACAGTGTCACTGGCGACGAGGTTGAGATCGGTGAAATCCGCAATCAACTGGAGTACGGAACGGACATCAATGTCTTGGAAATTAAGCGACAGCTTCTCGCCGGTATAGGCGAAACGCTCAGCCTTGCGCTTTTCCTCGTCGGCCTCGGATAGAGGCTTGACGCTAATTGTCAGCTTGTCATCCGTCTGGTAAGCGAGATAGTCATAGCGGCCGGTAGGCTCGATCGCAATGCTGGCTGAATCACCATTACTGGCCGAATCGACGAACTTGACCGGGGTCGCGAAGTCCTGAACGTCAAGCCGAACGCGAAGCGCCTCGGGTAGTTCGGTCTTCGGAAAGGAAACACGGATCTTGCCGCCACGCTCCTCGATACTCGGACTCACCGACGGGTCCGAGAGGGTAATCACCACGTTACCGGCACCGTCGTCCCCGCGCCGGAAGTCGACATTGCTGATCGACTTGCTGGCAGGTGCGTAAACGGCCGGAGCAGTTTGAGCAACAGGCGCAGCTACAGGCGCGGCACTGGGCGCGGCTGCAGCCGACTCACCAAGCACGACGAACAGATTGTTTCCGTCGACCCGGGTCGAATAAGGAACCAACGAAGTGAGATTGACGATCAGACGGGTCCGACCCTGGGCCTCGACAACGGTTACGCTGCGGGCATTACCAACGCCAAGCTCGCGGTTCTTGCTGCCCAGCTTGCTCGATACACCAGGCAGGTCGAGGGCGATACGCGCCGGCTGATCCAGCGTATAGCCGCGCGGAGTAGTCACCGGTTCGTCGAAGGCAAGCTTCAGCTCGACACGGTCACCCGGCAATGAGGCAACATCCAGCGCGTTCAGATTGGCGGCCAGCAAGGCGGGCGATATGAACGCCGCCAGCAATGACAAGCCGAGTCGAGACAGAGTGGTATTCATAAAAGGCTTCCGTTGTACAGATCGCTGTAGGTTTTCCATAGTTTGCCCCGAGCTCAGGACCGCTCTTTCAAGGTCAGGCTGCGCGGGCGCTCGAGCCACCCACCGTCTCCATCAGGAACGATTTCGACCACATCCACCTCGGCTTCGCCAATCTCGATGATCCGTCCGTGGTTGCGCCCCAGATAATCGCCGACCTTGACTCGGTGTACCCCGTCACCGCCTTTTATCAAGGCGTACGTACCTGCACCATTGACCAGCGTGCCGACCATGGTGAAGGTCTCGATATTGAACTCTTCGAGGAACTGCTTGATCCGACTTTCATCCGGATGAATATCCCGAGTACCTTTCTGCTGCTGTGCCAGGTCGACCTTTATGGGCGGCTGGAAAGGATGTCGCAGGTTCGCCGCGCTATAGGTAAACGCTTCATAAGGAAGAAACGCCGGCAGCGGCTCGATAACACCCTTCGGCTTGGCGCGCACGTCATCCATATAGGCCTGAAGGTCCGCAAAGTCGTTGCCGATACCGCAACCGCCAAGCAAAGCCAGCGTCAGGCCCAGCGCAATAGAGCGAACCCCGTTCATTTCTGAAGTCCCTTGTCGTTATAACGATAAGTCTTGGCAAGGATGTCCATGCGCAACTTCGACGACGACTCTTTGCTCTCCGGCTTGATCTCGAAGTCGTGCAGGGTCACGATCCGTGGCAGGCTGGATACGCCACTGACGAAGGTGGCGAGGTCGTGGTAGCTGCCGACCACTTTAATCTGTATCGGAAGCTCGATATAAAACTGCTGCACAACTTCGGGCTGCAACTTGATTTCTTCAAACTCCAAACCGCTACCCAGCCCGGTACGAGTGATGTCTTCCAGCAGGCCAGGCACCTCGGTATCACTCGGCAACTGACGCAGCAGGGCACCAAACGATGCTTCCATTTCGACCATCTGGGTCTTGTAGGCATCCAGGTTGGCCGCTTCGAATGCCTTGGTCGCAAAGGACTGCTTCAACCGCTCTTCTTCTACCTTTCGCTGATCAAGGTTGACCTGCAAATCGCTGAGGTGGAGGTAGTATCCCCCTCCCAACACCAGCACCATCAGCAACAGGGCGGTAATGACCTTTACCGGACCCGGCCAAGAGCCCAGGTTGTTCATATCCAGATCGGAGAGATCGACGCTGCGAAGGCTCTCCAGCGAACTCGACAGGCTCATGGCTTGGCCCCCTCTGCCACTACTACGGGCTGCGTCTGTTGCACGGTCAGCTGGAAGACGTTTTCCTGCTCGACCGCGCCTGCCGTCACGGCTTTTACTTCGTTCAGGTTGGGCGCCTCCAACCAGTCGGAACCATCCAGGTTGCGCATCAGATTCGACACACGATTGTTGGACTCGGCCGCACCGACGATGGCGATGTTCTTGCCAGTCATCTTCAGGCCGGTGAAGTAGACTCCGTCAGGCAAGGTGCGCACCAGCTGGTCGAAGACGCGACCAATGATCGGCCGATTGCCCTGCAGGTCCTGAATGATCTTCATCCGCTCAAGCAATTGTTGCCGCCGCTGCTTGAGCTCCTTGATCTCGGCGATACGCGAGTCAAGTACAGCGATTTCTTTTTGAATGAAGGCATTGCGTGCATTCTGGTGCTCGATCGCACCAGTGAAGTACTGGTCCGCCAGGAACAGCATGCCAGCCGCCACCAGCGCTACGCCGCCAAGCGATACGAGAAACCGCTGCTTGCGCTCCTCGCGAAGCTGTTCCCGCCAAGGCAGTAGGTTGATCTGAGCCATTAGTCGAAACTCCTCAACGCCAATCCGCAGGCGATCATCAGGGACGGCGCGTCACTGGCCAGTGCTCCGGCATTCACCTTGTTGCTCAAAGCCATATCGGCAAACGGGTTGGCTACTAAAGTCTGAGTTCCGATTTTCTGCTGAATGAGCCGATCCAAGTCTGGCAGCGAAGCGGTGCCCCCGGCGAGCAGGATGTAATCCACATCATGGAACTGCCCCGCTGCGAAGAAGAATTGAAGGGAGCGTGATACTTGCTGTACGACCGCCTCCTTGAACGGCTGCAACACTTCGCTGTCGTAGTCATCTGGGAGACCACCCTGCTTTTTAGCAAGTCCAGCCTCCTCCATGGAGAGCCCGTAGCGGCGCTGAATCTCCTCCGTCAGCTGTCGCCCGCCGAAGAGTTGTTCACGCGTATAGATAGTGCGACCGTTGTGCAGCACGCTGAGCGTGGTCATCGTGGCGCCGATGTCGACCAGCGCCACGGTCAACTCCTGATGATCAGCACCTAGCTGAGAGGCGAGCAGCCCATAAGAACGCTCAAGCGCATAGGCTTCGACGTCCACAACCTTAGCCGTAAGCCCGGCCAGGGCGAGTGCCGCTTCGCGAATCTCGACGTTTTCCTTCCGGCAAGCGGCAAGTAGCACCTCGACTCGACCGGGCGCGCGCGCAGCAGGCCCCTGGACCTCGAAATCAATCGCCACTTCCTCAAGCGGATAAGGAATGTACTGGTCGGCCTCGATCTTGAGCTGGTTTTCCAACTCATCGTCGTTGAGCCCACCATCCATTTCGATACTTTTCGTGATAACCGCGGAGCCAGACACTGCAACGGCAGCGGACTTAACACCCGTCCGTGCCTTGGCCAGGAGCCGGGCCAGTGCATTCCCAACGCCATCGAGTTCGGCAATATTCTTCTCGACGACTGCATTTGGCGGAAGCGGCTCGACAGCGTAGGACTCAACCCGATAGCGGGTGCCCGAGCGGCTTAATTCGATGAGCTTGACGGACGTCGAACTGATGTCGATCCCAAGCAGCGTGTTCGCTTTCTTCGTGAAGAGCCCTAGCACGGCCGATTTCCTATCTTATCCGCTACTTACGGATTAATTATGTATAGCCACATTAGATAACAGCCTTGACAGAAGCGCAAATGGCTCAACCATAGAAAATCCGCTTATAATGTGAACGGTTTTTCCTTTCCGCACTGTCTGCGGTTACCGCTCCATTTCCCACCTGGATTCAACGAACCCCGATGCGTTTTCTGAAGTTTTTCCTTTGGTCGTGCATGGCTGTTTTCTGCGGACTCTTGCTCAGTCTCAGTGGCGCTTTTCTTTACCTAAGCCCCAACCTGCCATCGGTTGAATCCCTTCGCAGCATCCAGCTGCAAATTCCGCTACGCGTTTACAGCAGCGACGACAAGCTGATCGCCGAGTACGGCGAAATGCGTCGGTCCCCCATCGAATTCGATGCCATACCGAAAGATTTCATCGCCGCGCTACTGGCTGCTGAAGACGACAACTTTGCAAATCATTATGGCGTCGAAGTATCCAGTCTGATGCGCGCTGCCACGCAATTATTGAAGAGCGGGCAGATTCAGACCGGCGGCAGCACCATCACCATGCAGGTTGCCAAGAATTACTTCCTAACCAGCGAACGCAGCTTTTCCCGGAAGATCAACGAGATTCTTCTAGCCCTCCAAATCGAGCGCGAACTCAGCAAAAACGAGATCCTCGAGCTCTACGTGAACAAGATCTACCTTGGCAATCGCGCGTATGGGATTGAGGCGGCCTCACAAGTCTATTACGGCAAACCGATCGGAGACTTGAGCCTGGCCCAGATGGCAATGATCGCCGGCCTGCCTAAAGCCCCATCGGCGTTCAATCCGTTGGCCAATCCCGCGCGCAGCAAAGAGCGTCGCGACTGGATTCTTGGCCGTATGTACCGGCTTGGCTCGATCGACCAGACGCGCTACGAAGAGGCGCTTGCCGAACCGGTGAATGCGAGCTATCACGGAGCGTCTCCCGAACTGGAGGCGCCTTATATAGCGGAAATGGCACGCGCCGAAATGGTAGGCCGCTACGGCAGTGCCGCTTATACCGACGGCTTTCGCGTGCATACGACCGCTAGCAGTGACCGCCAGATCGCCGCGAACGAGGCGCTGACAGAAGGTCTCATGGAGTACGACCGCCGCCATGGCTATCGCGGCCCTGAAGCGCACCTTGAACATCCTGACGATTGGGCGGAGGGCCTCGCCAAGTTTCGCAGCCAGTCGGGCCTGCTACCTGCAGTCGTCACCCAGCTTGAAGCCGACCAGATCACTGTCGCACTGCGCGACGGCACGAGATGGCCCGTGTCTTGGGACACCATGAAATGGGCGCGACCGCATCTAGGAACCAACAGCCTTGGCCCCACGCCACAGCGCCCCGCCGACGTGGTGAAGGTCGGCGACGTGGTCCGCATCCGAGTCGAGGACGACATAGCATCGTTCAGCCAGATTCCCCAAGCCCAGGCCGCACTGGTCTCACTGGACCCCCGGGATGGCTCGATCGAGGCCCTGACCGGCGGCTTTTCCTTCGGACAAAGCAACTACAATCGCGCAATCCAGGCCAAGCGGCAGCCCGGTTCGAGCTTCAAACCTTTCATTTATAGCGCCGCGCTCGATGCCGGCTACACCCCTGCCACGCTCGTGAACGACTCGCCGATCGTATTCGAGGACAGCATGGACCGGGTGTGGCGGCCGAAAAACGACAACAACACTTTTCTGGGCCCGATCCGCTTAAGGGAGGCGCTGTACAAATCGCGAAACCTGGTGTCGATCCGACTGCTGCAAACTTTGGGCATCCCGTACACCATCGACTACATCCAGCGTTTCGGTTTTCACCCCGAGGACCTTCCACCCAATCTATCGCTGGCGCTGGGAACGGCCACCCTAACCCCCATGGAAATCGCCACCGGCTGGACGGCCTTCGCCAATGGCGGATATAAGATCGAGCCGTACCTTATAGAACGCATCGACGACCGCAACGGCGAAACCATCTACCGCGCGAATCCACCTCGGGTACCCGACTCAAGGTCAGACCAGGTGCTTGGCGACGCAGAAGTCTCGACGTTCGGGCAGCAGGACACTTCGCTGAGCCTATCGGATACCGCAGAAGCTCCACGTCAAGCCGAGCAGATCATTGATGAGCGAACGGCCTACATCATGACCAGCATGCTGCAAGACGTGATCAAGCGCGGAACAGGTCGCCGTGCGCTGGAAATGGGCCGAGCAGACATTGCCGGCAAGACCGGCACCACCAACGAATCCAAAGATAGCTGGTTCTCAGGCTACAACGCTGACGTCGTCACAACGGTCTGGGCCGGCTTCGATCAGCCACAGAGCCTGGGGCGCAACGAATACGGTGGCACTGTCGCTCTGCCTATTTGGATGCGCTATATGAGCGATGTGCTGCACGACATGCCCGAGCACGCCCCGCCCGAGCCCAGCGGCATTCTCACGCTACGGATTGACCCGGAGAGCGGACGCGCTGCGCCGCCAGGTACGCCAAACGCCTATTTCGAGGTTTTTCGCAGCGAAGATACCCCGCCGGAGATGGGCGAACTGGAACCTGGCATCACCGCGCCGGGAAGTCCCCTCCCGGAATCGGAAGTCGCCCCAATGGATCTGTTCTGACCCACTTTTGCCGCCTCGCGTCGGGCGGCAACCTTGCGTGGTCACGCACCGTTGTCGTTGGCAAAAGAAACCCGCCGTTGGCGGGTTTCTTTTTTCGCGACGCCCTTAAGCCGGCGCAGGCCCTCGATCAACGAGCGAAGACGTCGTCGACAGACTTGAGCGGGTAGTTCGACGGATAAGGCAGGGTCGCAACACCACTTTCGATCGCAGCCTTGGCCACGGCATCCGACACCAGCGTGATCAGGCGGGGATCCATGGGCTTGGGAATGATGTATTCGCGACCGAACTCAAGGTGGTCGACACCGTAGGCGTTAGAAACCTCCTTCGGCACCGGCAGCTTCGCCAGGTCACGCAGCGCCAGTGCTGCTGCGATCTTCATTTCTTCATTGATCCGCTTGGCCCGCACATCGAGGGAACCACGGAAGATGAATGGGAAGCCAAGCACGTTGTTGACCTGATTTGGGTAGTCAGAGCGGCCTGTAGCCATGATAACGTCGGAACGTGTGGCATGAGCGAGCTCAGGGCTGATCTCCGGGTCCGGATTGGAGCAGGCGAACACCACCGGATTGGCCGCCATGCGGCTCAGGCCTTCAGCACTGAGCAGGTTGGCACCGGACAAGCCGACGAAAACATCCGCACCATCAAGCGCATCATCCAGGGTGCGCTTGTCGGTTTCGTGAGCAAATACCGCTTTGTACTGGTTGAGGTCATCGCGCCCGGAGTGGATCACACCCTTGCGGTCGATCATGAAAATGTTCTCGACCTTCGCACCCATGCTCACCAGCAATTTCATGCATGAGGTGGCCGCAGCACCAGCGCCCAGGCAAACGATCTTCGCCTGCTCAAGAGTCTTGCCAGCGATTTCCAGAGCGTTGAGCATGCCGGCCGCCGTTACGATAGCGGTGCCGTGCTGGTCGTCGTGGAACACTGGAATGTCGCATTGCTCGATAAGTGCGCGTTCGATCTCAAAGCATTCCGGCGCCTTGATGTCCTCGAGGTTGATCCCACCAAAAGTAATCGAGATACGCTTGACGGTATCGATGAAGGCCTGAGGGCTCTCGGCGTCTACTTCGATATCGAACACGTCAACGCCGGCAAAGCGTTTGAAGAGCACACCCTTGCCTTCCATTACCGGCTTGGAGGCCAGCGGACCCAAGTCGCCAAGGCCCAGAATGGCCGTGCCGTCAGATATGACCGCAACCAGATTTCCTTTGCCGGTGTACCGATAGGCCAGCTCCGGGTCCCGGGCGATTTCGCGGACCGGTGCCGCCACGCCAGGGCTGTAGGCGAGCGAGAGGTCACGAGCGGTGGACGTAGGCTTGGTCAACTCGACACTCAGCTTTCCCGGGCGGGGCTGGGCGTGATAGTCGAGAGCGGCAGTTTTCAGGTCAGTCATGAGGCATTTCCGCTTTATTTTCACTGGGACAGACAGGCGGTCGAGCATACGCGAAGAATGCGCGCCCTCACAAGCGAAGGAAAAACGTGACTGTCAAGGCTTGGGAATACGACTTTCAGCTTAGGCGCACCCAAAACAAACGCGCGTCAGCGTAACGCCTCGACCATGAACGGATGACTGATTCCTAGTTTCCAACGGGCCTGACCCCGCGCGCCTTGGTGGCCCTTTCGATCGATTACCCAGCCCCTGATCTCAACTACACGCCCAAGCTGTGTATCGAAATCTCCAAAGCCTCGAGCGTCGCGATGCGCAACCTGCACCGCCAGCCCATCGAACTCGAGCCATACACCGCCGCGATTGCGCACCACACGCTGCACGCGACCCCGGACGACCGCGAACCCAGCTTTGCGCAACTCATTCACCGCAACGACAGGGTCGCCTTGCCACACACCGCGACGATGACGCCGTGCGGAACGCTCCGCTTCACGATGGCATCCAGCGAGCGCTACGTTTGGCGCGATCGCGACGAAATAGCCCAATCCCTGCTCAAGCATCAGCGCTTCCAGATTGTTCCCGTGCCGGTCGTAGGCATGCGCCAGATACCGGCCGTAGTGATCTCTGATTTGCTGGCCAGGACGCAGACCAAGGCGCCGATCACTGGCGGCAACAAGCTGCTCGAGGCGCTGCTTGGCAGCACTGGCCCAGGGCTCGCTGCGCTGCCCGCGGCGGCCTAGCTCGGGGCTGTTCAAACCGATCAGGCGCACGCTACGCCCGTCGACCAAACGCAAGGTGTCGCCATCGATGACCTTAGCCACGGCGACAGATTCGAGGCCGCCCTGCACTGGGCAGAGCGCCAGCGCAGGAAGAGCGAGTAGAACAGAAACGAAAAAGGCGCCCACGTGGGACGCCTTCTTCAATGCTGTCGCAAGCCTCATCGGCTGCGGTTTCAACGCCTTACTTGGCGCCGAACACACCGAAACGCTGCTTGAAGCGGTCGATACGGCCGCCGGTATCCAGCACTTTCTGCTTACCGGTGTAGAACGGATGGCACTCGGAGCAGACGTCGATGCTCAGATCCTTGGCCAGGGTCGAGCGCGTCTTGATCACGTTACCGCAGCTGCAAGTGGCTTCGATTTCAACGTAGTTGGGATGGATATCGGCTTTCATGGATAAATCCTCTGAACGAGTGTGCCGCCACCCGACCCTATGTCGAGCACCGCACGGAAGGGCGCGAATAATACCAGAGCAGGTCCATGTTGCAAGCCGCACCTGGATACAGGCGACGGGCGTCGTCTCTGCGCCGGGATGGGAGCAACCGCGGGGCTCAGGATCGTTTACCATCGGTGCACCAATCAAGGACCCTCCCGTGTCGCGATCGATCCTGCGCCTGGCGCTACCATCTCCCTTGCGCCGCCTGTTCGACTATTTGCCACCCTCCGGCGCCTCCGAGGCCGCGCTCAAGCCCGGCGTACGGCTGCGCGTGCCGTTCGGACGACGCGACGTGGTCGGCGTGCTCATCGAGGTGGCCTCCGAAAGCGAAGTGCCGGAGGCCAAGCTGAAGCCGGCGCTGGAACTGCTCGATGTACGCCCCGCCTTGCCGTCCGCACTGTTCAAGCTCTGTAGGTGGACCGCGCAGTATTACCAGCACAGCCTGGGCGACATCCTGAGCTGGGCGCTGCCGGTGCTCCTGCGTCAAGGTGAGCCTGCCGAGGCGAGGCAGGAGCGCTTCTGGCACGCGACGCAAGGTGCACGCGCGGAGGATCCGCGGCTAAGCCGAGCACCGCGTCAGCGCCAGGCGCTCACGACCATACTGCAACATCCTCACGGCGTTGCGCACTCACTGCTCAACCAGCTGCAGTTGAGCCGAGAAAGCCTGGAGCCGCTCATGCAGAAGGGGCTGGTTCGCGTCGAGACCCGTCGCCGGCAGCCGCGCCAGCAGCACCACGGCAGCTGGCTGCTGCAGGCAGAGCTGCCGCTCAACACCGAGCAGCAGGCGGCCTTCCATGCCATCCGCGCCGGCATGGCCGGTTTCCATGCCTTCCTGCTGGCTGGCGTAACCGGCAGTGGCAAGACCGAGGTTTACCTGCAGCTGATCCATCAGGTCATCACGAGCGGCAAGCAGGCGCTGGTACTGATTCCAGAGATCAATCTGGGCCCACAGACGCTGGCCCGCTTCGAAAAGCGTTTCAACGCGCGCATCGCCCTGCTGCACTCCAACGTCAACGACCGGGAACGCCTCGACGCCTGGCTGGCCGCGCGCGACGGCGAAGCCGATATCATCATCGGCACCCGCTCGGCGCTCTTCACGCCGTTGAAAAGCCCCGGCCTGATCATTCTCGACGAAGAGCACGATGCCTCCTACAAGCAACAGGAAGGGCTGCGATACCACGCGCGCGATCTCGCGGTAGTCCGCGCGCGCCAGGAGAACGTGCCAATTGTGCTCGGATCAGCCACGCCGTCCCTGGAAAGCCTGCACAACGCCCATGCCGGGCGGTACGCCCTGCTCAAGCTGACGCGCCGAGCCGGAGACGCGCAGCCTCCTCGCTTCCTACGGCTGGACGTAAAGAGCCGTCCGCTTGACGCCGGACTCTCCGGCCCTCTGCAACAGGCGATGGCCCAGACGCTGGCGGCCGGCCAGCAGGTACTGGTCTTCCTCAACCGCCGCGGCTTTGCGCCGTCATTGATTTGCCACGACTGCGGTTGGCTGAGCCAGTGCCCCCGCTGCGATGCACGGATGACGCTGCATCAACGCCACAACGAACTGCGCTGTCATCATTGCGGCCACGCTGAGCGTCCGCCGCGTAACTGCCCGGAGTGCAACCGGGTGGACTTGAGGCCCGTCGGCGCCGGAACCGAGCGAGCAGAAGAGCGGCTCACCACGCTGTTCCCGGACGTCCCCGTGCTACGCATCGACCGCGACAGCACCTCTCGCAAGGGCTCGATGGAGGGCTTGCTGACGCGCATCAACCGAGGCGAGCCTTGCATTCTGGTCGGCACCCAGATGCTTGCTAAAGGCCACCATTTTCCCCGCGTCACGCTCGTGGCCATCCTTGATGCCGATGGTGGCCTGTTCTCCGCCGATTTCCGCGCCAGTGAGCGCATGGCCCAGCTCATCGTCCAGGTCGCCGGGCGCGCCGGGCGGGCGGGCGAACCGGGCAAGGTGATCATTCAGACACACTTGGCCGACCATCCCTTGCTGGTCCAGTTGACCGAGGACGGGTATTTCGCCTTCGCAGCGCAAGCCTTGAGCGAACGCCGCGCCGCAGGCCTGCCGCCGTTCACCCACCTGGCGCTGCTGCGTGCCGAAGCGCACCGCCCCGGTCAGGCCGAGGACTTTCTCGACCAGGCCTGCGGACACGCCGAAACCCTGATCGCAGACCTTAGCCTGGACGGCATCGAACTGCTTGGCCCTGTACCAGCGCCCATGGAACGTCGCGCCGGGCGTTTCCGTGCGCAACTGCTGCTACAGGGCAATGCACGTGCGCCATTACATCGTTTGATGGCGGCCTGGATGCCGCTGCTCGAACAGCTGCCAGGCAGCCGCACGGTACGCTGGTCATTGGACGTCGACCCTATCGACCTGTTCTGATCGTCTCCATGCGCCGGGCAACCGCGTTAAGCCTTGAAGGTTGCGCCCCGCCCCACTGATAATGCGCAGTTTTCGACCAAAGCCTCCGCGCCGACCGAGCAGACGATGAAAGACAGCATTCGCCACCTGATCCAGCAAGCCCTGACCCGCCTGACCCAAGACGGCGTGGTGCCGGAAGGGCTTAGCCCGACGATCCAGGTGGAGAACACCCGCGACAAGACCCACGGTGATTTCGCCAGCAACATTGCCATGATGCTGGCCAAGCCCGCCGGCATGAAGCCGCGGGACCTCGCCCAACAGCTCATCGACGCACTGCCGAGCGACCCTGCAATCAGCAAGGTGGAAATCGCCGGCCCCGGCTTCCTCAACTTCTTCCAGAACAGTTCGGCACTGGCCGAGCGCCTCGATGCAGCGCTGCAGAGTGCGACGCTGTGCGTGAGCAAGGCCGGCCCTCGCCAGCGAGTCGTGATCGACCTGTCTTCCCCGAACCTGGCGAAGGAAATGCACGTTGGCCACCTGCGCTCGACCATCATTGGCGATGCGGTCGCCCGCGTGCTTGAGTTTCTCGGCGACGACGTGATCCGGCAAAACCATGTCGGCGACTGGGGCACGCAATTCGGCATGCTGCTGGCTTACCTCGAAGAAAAACCCGCTGCGGCCGAGAGTGAGCTGTCCGATCTCGAGCAGTTCTACCGCGCGGCCAAGCAGCGGTTCGACGAGTCCCCCGAGTTTGCTGACCGGGCCCGCGAGCTGGTGGTCAAGCTGCAGGCGGGCGATCCGGACTGTCTACGCCTGTGGACTCGTTTCAATGAAATTTCACTGTCGCATTGCCAGAAGGTCTATGACCGACTGAACGTGCGCCTGACCCCGGAAGACGTAAAGGGCGAAAGCGCCTATAACGCCGAACTCGGTACCGTGGTCCAGTCGCTGAAAGATAACGGCATGATCAGCGAAAGCGACGGCGCTCAATGCGTGTTTCTCGACGAGTTCAAGAATGCCGAGGGCAATCCGCTACCGGTGATCGTGCAGAAGGCCGGCGGGGGCTACCTGTACGCCACGACGGATCTTGCCTCCATGCGCTACCGCAGCCAGCAACTCAAGGCTGACCGGGCGCTGTACTTCGTCGATCAGCGCCAGGCGTTACATTTTCAGATGGCCTTCGAGGTCGCCCGCCGCGCCGGTTTCGTTCACCCCGGCATGCAACTCGAACACATGGGCTTCGGCACCATGAACGGCGCCGACGGCCGCCCCTTCAAAACGCGCGATGGCGGCACCGTGAAGCTGGTCGATTTACTGGACGAGGCTGAATCGCGCGCCTACGACCTGGTCAAGGGCAAGAACCCGGACCTGGACGAAGCCGAACTACGCCAAATTGCGCGCGCCGTGGGCATCGGCGCAGTGAAGTACGCGGACCTGTCCAAGCACCGGACCAGTGACTACAGCTTCAACTTCGAGCAGATGCTCAGCTTCGAAGGCAATACCGCACCCTATCTGCTTTACGCCTACACCCGAGTCGCCAGTGTGTTCCGCAAGCTAGGGACCGGCATGGACGGGCTGACCGGCGTCATCCAACTGGAGGCCGAGGCGGAGCAGGCCCTGGGCGCCAAGCTCGCGCAGCTTTCCGAGGTGCTCAACAGCGTCGGCGAGAAAGGTGTCCCACACCTGCTGTGCAGCTACCTGTACGATCTCGCCGGGCTGTTCTCGAGCTTTTACGAACATTGCCCAATCCTTACTGCCGAGAGCGACGAGGTGAAGCACAGCCGCTTGCGCCTGGCCGCCCTGACCGGCAAGACACTCAAGCAGGGCCTGGAACTGCTGGGCCTGGAAACCCTGGAGCGGATGTAAGTGGCAGCCAAGAAGAAACCCGCACCGAAACGCGGGGCAAGCCGCTACCAGGCGCCTTCGAAAAAACCCGTACCGGGCTGGGTATGGCTGGTCTGCGGGCTGGTCATCGGTGGCTTCATCATGTTTTTGATGAACCTCGAGCCAGGGCGCGATGAGGTCAAGCGCGCCAAGGAAACGGCCAAGCCAAAGGAACAGCCCAAGCGCCCGACAGCGGCGAGCGGCGAGTCGGTCAAGCCGAAGTACGACTTCTATACGCTCCTGCCTGAATCGGAAGTGATTCTGCCACCAGAAGAACCGGCGCAGACCCCGCCGACGCCGCCTGCCGCGGTAACGCCCGAGGAAGCGGCAAAGATCGATGCGGCACGCGCCGAAGCGGCGCTCAACGGCCAGACCCCACCGCCACCGCCTACCGTGGCCAAGGCACCGACGACGCAGTTCTTCCTTCAGGCCGGCTCGTTCCGTCAGAAGGCCGAAGCCGAACGGGTACGGGCGCAGGTGATCCTGCTGGGCCAGGATGTCCGGATCGAAAACGTCACAGTGCGGGACGAGGTCTGGTATCGCGTCCTGGTCGGCCCTTATCGGGACCGCGACCAACTCGGCGCCGCCCAAAAGACCCTGTCGGCGAGCGGCTACAGTAATTTGCTGCTGCAACAACGCCAGGTCCGCTAACCTGCCGCCGGGCTCGGAACGTCAAGCTCCGAGCCCGAATCGCCTTGCCTTAGCCTTCCCGTGGCGCGTAAGCAAACACGTCGGCGCGCATCTGCGAGGCGTCCATGCCCGCCTCGACCAATGCATCCAGCGTGCCGTAGATCATCGCGGGTGACCCGCTGGCGTAGACATGCAGCGGACCGAGATCGTCGAAGTCTTCACGCACCGCCTCGTGCAACATGCCGCGGCGCCCTTCCCATTCACAGGGGTCACTGACGATTCGATGGAGGAACAGGTTAGGCATGCGTAGCCAGTCGCCCCAGTGCGGTAGGCGATAGAAATCCTCGGGCCGGCGGACGCCCCAGTAAAGGTGGACCGGATGCGCGAAGCCCTCCGCTCGGCAGTGCTCGATCAGGCTATGCATCTGGGCCATGCCGGTCCCGGCGGCAATGAGTACCAGCGGGCCGTCCGGCAACTCTGCGAGGTGAGTGTCGCCAAAGGGCAGCTGAACCGTCGCCATTCCAGCTTGGCGAAGGTGGCCGAGCAACTGGTCTGTGGAGGCCTCGCGCGCCAGGATATGCAATTCCAACTCCCGACCGCTCGCCGGCGCAGAGGCCAGCGAGAAGGCACTGTATTCACCCTCCTCACGCCGCAGCAGCAAGTACTGCCCTGCGTGATAGCGCGGCAACTTGCCTGCCGGCGCCCGCAACTGCACGCGATACACATCGCCACCAACGTCTTCGCAGGCGACCAGCTGACAGCTAAGCGTACGCACCGGCAATTCACCGGGCGCGAGCACGCCATCCCAAAGCAGTACGCAATCGTCTTCGGGTTCGGCAAGGCAGGCGAACACTTCGCCCTTGTCGTGGCTTTCGCCACGCTGGCGGACCCGACCATTGACCAACAGCGCAGCGCAAATCTGGCAATTGCCGTTCCGGCACGCCTGCGGGCAGTCGTAGCCGAGCCGGCGCGCCGCGTCGAGGATCAACTCGCCGCGCTCGACCTCAAGCACAGCGCCGGAGGGTTGCAAGGTCACTTTCATCGAACGAAGCCCTGAATGAATGAGTGGCCAACCACTAGTCGATGCCCAACTCGGCCCAGAGTTCGTCGACGCGCCGCTTGACCGACTCATCCTGGACGATGGCGCGACCCCATTCACGGCTGGTTTCGCCGGGCCATTTGTTCGTGGCATCGAGCCCCATCTTCGAGCCCAGCCCGGAAATCGGTGAGGCGAAGTCGAGGTAGTCGATGGGCGTGTTGTCGATCATGACCGTGTCGCGCTTGGGATCCATGCGTGTAGTGATGGCCCAGATAACATCATTCCAGTCGCGCGCATTGATATCGTCGTCCGTCACGATAACGAACTTGGTGTACATGAACTGGCGAAGAAACGACCAGACGCCGAGCATCACTCGCTTGGCATGCCCGGGGTACTGCTTCTTCATGGTGACGACCGCCATGCGGTAGGAGCATCCCTCCGGCGGCAGATAGAAGTCGGTGATCTCCGGGAACTGCTTTTGCAGGATCGGCACGAAGACTTCATTGAGCGCAACGCCAAGGATGGCCGGCTCATCCGGCGGTCGTCCGGTGTAGGTGCTGTGATAGATCGCATCGCGGCGCCGCGTGATGCGGTCGACGGTGAACACCGGGAAGCGGTCCACCTCGTTGTAGTAGCCGGTGTGGTCGCCGTACGGCCCTTCATCGGCCATTTCGCCAGGCTGGATATGGCCCTCGAGCACGATTTCAGCACCAGCGGGCACTTGCAGATCGCTGCCCCGGCACTTCACCAGCTCCGTGCGACTGCCGCGCAGCAAGCCGGCAAAGGCATATTCGGACAGCGAATCGGGAACCGGCGTCACAGCGCCCAGGATGGTCGCTGGGTCGGCGCCGAGCGCGACGGCCACTGGATAGGGCTGCCCAGGGTGCTTCTCGCACCATTCGCGAAAATCCAACGCGCCCCCGCGATGACTGAGCCAACGCATGATCACCTTGTTGCGCCCGATTACCTGCTGACGGTAGATCCCGAGGTTCTGGCGCTCCTTATTCGGTCCCTTTGTGATCGTGAGCCCCCAGGTGATCAGCGGCCCGGCGTCGCCCGGCCAGCAAGTCTGCACGGGCAATGTCGTCAGATCGACGTCGTCGCCCTCAATTACCAACTCTTGGCATGGCGCATCCTTGAGCACCTTCGGCGCCATGCTGATGACTTTCTTGTAAATCGGCAGCTTGTTCCACGCGTCCTTCAGCCCCTTTGGCGGCTCCGGCTCCTTTAGAAAGGCCAAGAGTTTGCCGATCTCACGCAACTCGGATACGTCGTCGGCACCCATCCCGAGCGCAACGCGACCGGGCGTGCCGAACAGATTGCCGAGTACCGGCATGTCGAAGCCGGTCGGGTTCTCGAAAAGCAACGCCGGCCCTTGCTTGCGCAGGGTCCGGTCGCAAATTTCGGTCATTTCCAGTACGGGGGAGACGGCAGTCGAGATGCGCTTGAGCTCACCTCGTTTTTCCAGGCCGCTGATAAAGTCGCGCAGATCGCGGTACTGCATGCTTGAGCCTCATGGGCCGGCAGGGTCGGGCCGCAAAGTTTAGCGCCCGCGTAGGGTTTTCCAAAACCTGCAGATAGACGAAGGCCGGGTTACCCCGGCCTTGTGGGCAACGACGAGTCGCTTACTTGCGCTTCATGGACATGAAGAATTCGTCGTTGGTCTTGGTGTCCTTGAGCTTGTCGAGGAGGAACTCGATGGCCGCACTTTCATCCATCGGATGCAGCAGCTTGCGCAGGATCCAGATGCGCTGAAGCTCTTCCTCGCTGGTCAGCAACTCTTCACGCCGGGTGCCCGAACGGTTGATGTTGATGGCCGGGAACACCCGCTTCTCGGCGATGCGGCGATCCAATTGCAGCTCCAGGTTGCCGGTGCCCTTGAATTCCTCGTAGATCACCTCGTCCATCTTCGACCCGGTTTCCACCAGGGCGGTAGCGAGAATGGTCAGGCTGCCGCCTTCCTCGATGTTGCGCGCAGCACCGAAGAAACGCTTGGGTTTTTCCAGGGCGTGAGCGTCGACACCACCGGTCAGCACCTTGCCCGAACTTGGGATCACAGTGTTGTAGGCACGCGCCAGTCGGGTGATCGAATCGAGCAGGATGACTACGTCCTTCTTGTGCTCGACCAGCCGCTTGGCCTTCTCGATGACCATTTCGGCGACCTGCACATGGCGGGTCGGCGGCTCGTCGAAGGTGGAGGCGACCACTTCGCCGCGCACGGTGCGCTGCATTTCGGTCACTTCTTCCGGACGCTCGTCGATCAACAGGACGATCAGGTGGCACTCGGGATTGTTACGCGTGATGTTGCTGGCGATGTTCTGCAGCATGATCGTCTTGCCCGCTTTCGGCGGTGCGACGATGAGGCCGCGCTGGCCTTTGCCGATCGGGGCGCAGAGGTCGATCACGCGACCGGTCAGGTCTTCGGTGGAGCCGTTGCCAGCTTCCATCGTCAGACGCTGATTGGGAAACAGCGGCGTCAGGTTCTCGAAGAGAATCTTGCTCTTGGCGTTTTCCGGCCGGTCGAAATTGATGGTGTCGACCTTCAGCAGTGCAAAGTAGCGCTCACCTTCTTTCGGCGGGCGAATCTTGCCGACGATGGTGTCACCGGTACGCAAATTGAAGCGGCGGATCTGGCTCGGCGAGACATAGATGTCGTCAGGGCCGGCGAGATAGGACGAATCCGCGGAGCGCAGGAAGCCGAAGCCATCTTGCAGAATCTCCAGCACGCCATCACCGGAAATTTCCTCGCCGCTTTTCGCGTGCTTTTTCAGCAGGGAGAAAATCACGTCCTGCTTGCGCGAACGGGCCATGTTTTCGATGCCCATCTGTTCGGCCATTTCCAGCAGTTCGGTGATGGGCTTTTGCTTAAGTTCGGTCAGATTCATAGAAAGAGATCAGGGAGGATGAAGAAAGCGATTAGCTTGAGAGGCCGCGCAGCAAGAGACGAACGGGGTCGTTGTGCTTTTATGAGGCGGAAGTGCGTCGGCGACGGCATGCAGAGGGCGACGGAAGAAGCGTCGCGAGGCCGAATTTAGCACCGTGCAGACGAAGCGTCCACCCTGCCGGCAAAAAAAAGCCCCCGCATTTAGCGGGGGCTTTCATCGCAACAGGGGCAATCAGATGTTGCTGTCGAGGAACGCAGCGAGTTGCGACTTCGACAATGCTCCGACCTTGGTCGCCTCGACGTTGCCGTTCTTGAACAGCATCAGCGTCGGGATTCCACGGACGCCATACTTCGGCGGGGTTTCCTGATTCTCGTCGATGTTCAGCTTGCAGACCTTGAGACGGCCTTCGTAATCCTTGGCGATCTCGTCGAGCACCGGAGCGATCATCTTGCACGGGCCACACCATTCGGCCCAGTAGTCGACCAGAACAGGACCATCGGCCTGGAGCACATCTTGCTCGAAGCTGCTGTCGCTGACGTTGTTGATGTATTCGCTCATGGAGGTTCTCCAGGGTCAAAACCGAAAGTGACGCCATCATAGCCCGGCTTCGAAAGGATCGAAAGCCGCAGCCTGTCGCTCGGGCATAAGGGCCGAGCGGGCACGAAACCCGATGGCAGAACGACGCAGCTAGGCGGCGGCGCGTTGGCGGATGCCGCCGATCATGTCAGGATGTCGTGGTTTTGCACAGAGATTGCCCCATGGTCCCACAAGCTGCCGAAGCCTTTCCCATGATCGCCGCGCTCGATCTCGGCTCCAACAGTTTCCATATGGTGCTGGCTCGCACCAGTAACGGCGAGATGCGTATCATCGAGCGGCTTGGTGAAAAGGTGCAGCTGGCGGCCGGCATCGACGAAACCCGCCAACTCGATGATGCGGCCATGCAGCGCGGGCTCGACTGTCTGCGCCGGTTCGCCCAACTGGTCAACCATCTGCCGCAGGGCGCGGTGCGCGTAGTCGGCACCAACGCGCTTCGTGAGGCCCGCAACCGGGCTCAGTTCATCCGGCAGGCTGAGGCCATCATCAAGCATCAGGTGGAAGTGATTTCCGGCCGTGAAGAGGCGCGCCTGATCTACCTCGGCGTGTCGCACACCTTCCCGGCGACGCCTGGCAAGCGCTTGGTCGTCGACATTGGCGGTGGCAGCAGTGAATTCATTGTGGGCGAGGGCTTCGATTCGTTGCTGCGCGAGAGCCTGCAGATGGGCTGTGTCAGCTTCACCCAACGCTTCTTTCGGGACGGCAAGATCACGCCGGCGCGCTATGCCCAGGCCTACACTGCTGCACGCTTGGAGCTGATGAGCATCGAGCACGGCCTGAGGCGGCTCGGCTGGCAGGACGCCGTTGGTGCGTCCGGCACCATCCGTGCGGTGGGCCTGGCAATCAAGGGCGCCGGCCTGAGCAACGGCGAAGTCACCGCCGAGGGAATCGGCTGGCTCAAGCGCAAGCTGTTCAAACTGGGCGACGTGGAGAAGCTCGACCTCGAAGGCATCAAGCCGGATCGCCGGGGCATCTTCCCCGCTGGCCTCGCGATCCTCGAAGCGATCTTCGACGCACTGGAACTCGACAGCATGGCGCACTCCGAAGGCGCCCTGCGCGAAGGCGTGCTGTATGACCTGATCGGACGCCACCATCACGAGGACATCCGCGACCGCACCTTGAATTTTCTCATGGAGCGGTATCACGTCGACACCGAACAGGCGGCACGCGTCGAAAGCAAGGCGCTGGAAGCCTTCGATCAGGTCGCAGGCGACTGGGGCCTGGATCAGGACTGGCACCGCGAGTTGCTTGGCTGGGCGGCCCGTGTGCACGAGGTGGGCCTGGACATCGCCCACTATCACTACCACAAGCACGGCGCCTACCTGATAGAGCACTCCGATCTGCCAGGCTTTTCGCGCCAGGACCAGCAGATGCTCGCGCTACTGGTCCGGGGGCACCGGCGAAACATTCCCAAGCAGAAGTTCGAAGAGATGAGCGAAGACGGCGTCAAGCTCACCCGCCTTTGCGTATTGCTGAGGTTCGCCATCCTGTTCCATCACATCCGCGGCCCCCAGCAGGCACCCGAATTCCGCCTCAGCGCTGGCGATAACAGCCTGGACGTGGCCTTCCCTGAAGGTTGGCTCGCGCAGAACCCGCTGACGCAGGCGGATTTCGACCTGGAAGCAGAGTGGCTGAAGCGAATCGAATTCGACCTCAGCGTCCATTGACCTCTTAGCCTGACGCCGCGCCTCGGCGCGGCCAGGCATTTGAGGTCAGCGTGTCAAGGGACTACCGAGGCGTTCCAGCAAGGCATTCTGTATGTTGCGCGGATTCTGGTTGCCGCTTGGGCTGTTGCGTAGATAGTTGCCGTCGGGCTGTAAGGTCCAGCTCTGGGTGTTGTCCGTCAGGAAACCTTCCAGCTCCTTTTTCACCCGTGTGACGAGCTTCTTGCCCTCGACCGGGAAGCAGGTTTCGACACGCCGATCGAGGTTGCGCTCCATCCAGTCGGCACTCGACAGGTAAAGCTTCTCGTCGCCGTTGTTGAGGAAATAGAACACGCGACTGTGTTCAAGGAAGCGGCCGATGATCGAGCGCACCTGAATGTTGTGCGAGACCCCAACGATGCCCGGCCGCAGGCAGCACATTCCACGCACGATCAAATCGATACGCACCCCCGTCTGGCTGGCCTTGTACAACGCACGGATCATCTTCGCATCGGTCAACGAGTTCACCTTGAGGATGATGTGCGCGGCGCGGCCTTCCGCGGCGTGCTGGGTTTCCTGCGCGATGAGGTCGAGCAATGCCTTCTTCAAGGTGAAGGGTGCGTGCAGCAATTTCTTCATGCGCATGGTCTTGCCCATGCCGATCAGCTGGCTGAACAGCTTGGAGACATCCTCACAGAGCGCATCGTCTGAGGTGAGCAAGCTGTAGTCGGTGTACAGGCGCGCGTTACCGGCGTGGTAATTGCCAGTCCCGAGGTGCGCATAGCGCCGCAGCTCGCCATTTTCGCGGCGCAGGATGAGCATCATCTTGGCGTGCGTCTTGTACCCGACGACCCCGTAGATCACCACCGCACCGGCCTGTTGCAGACGGCTCGCCAGTTGAAGGTTGGATTCTTCGTCGAACCGCGCGCGCAGTTCGATGACTGCAGTCACCTCCTTGCCATTGCGCGCCGCCTCGACCAACGCATCGACGATCTCCGAGTTAGCGCCCGAGCGATACAGCGTCTGCTTGACGGCCAACACGCAGGGGTCCTTGGCCGCCTCGCGCAACAGATCCACCACAGGCGTGAAGGATTCATAAGGGTGGAGCAGCAGCACGTCCTGCTTGCCGACCACATTGAAAATGTTCTGGCTGTTCTGCAGCAGCTTGGGGATGGCGGGTGTAAACGGCGTGTACTGCAACTCCGGATGACTATCCAGGCCTGTGATGCTGAACAGGCGCGTCAAGTTAACCGGCCCGTTGACACGGTACAGCTCGCTCTCGCTCAGGCTGAATTGCTTCAGGAGGAAATCCGACAGGTGCGACGGGCAGGTATCGACCACCTCCAGGCGCACCGCATCGCCGTAGCGGCGCGAGAAAAGCTCGCCGCGCAGGGCCCGCGCCAAGTCCTCGACATCTTCGGTATCGACCGAAAGGTCGGCGTTGCGGGTCAGGCGGAACTGATAGCAACCCTTGACCTTCATGCCATGGAACAGGTCATCCGCATGCGCATGGATCATCGATGACAGGAACACATAATTAGCACCCGGCCCGCCAACCTCCTCAGGCACTCGAATTACGCGCGGAAGCAGACGAGGTGCGGGAATGATCGCAAGGCCGGAATCGCGTCCGAAGGCATCGATACCTTCGAGTTCGACGATGAAGTTCAGGCTCTTGTTGACCAACAGCGGGAACGGATGGGTCGGATCCAGGCCGATCGGAGTGATGATCGGCGCGATCTCGTCGCGGAAGTAACGGCGCACCCAGCTCTTGAGCTTGGTTGTCCAGTGACGCCGACGGATAAAGCGGATCTGGTGGTTGGCCAGTTGCGGCAGCAGGATCTCATTGAGTATCGAGTACTGGCGACCAACCTGCTCGTGCACGAGTTCGGAGATGCGCGCCAGCGCCTGATGCGGCTGCAGGCCATCCGCGCCGGCCTGCTCGCGGGCGAATGTCACCTGCTTCTTCAGGCCTGCCACGCGAATCTCAAAGAATTCGTCAAGGTTACTGGAGAAGATCAACAGGAACTTGAGCCGCTCCAGCAGTGGATAGGACTCGTCCAGCGCCTGCTCCAGCACCCGGATATTGAACTGCAGCTGCGACAGTTCGCGATGGATGTAGAGACTGTTGTCGTCCAGGTTCGGCACCGGCGGCGCTGGCAACGGCGCTGTCGCTGGCGCCTCGTCGACCACCTCGCCCTCGACAGGCGAACTCATTGCATCGAGCGGTTGTGCTTCGCCCTCAGCCTGTTGAACATCGCTTTCGCTCAATCCCTGGTTCGTCATCGCTCTGCCTCGTCGGGGCTTGGGCGCCCTGTTCAAAACGGGATTAGCCCCCGTGTTTCAATTGTTGTGCTGCCTGCTTGGCAAAGTACGTGAGGATGCCATCGGCGCCAGCACGCTTGAAGGCTGTCAGCGACTCGAGAATGACAGCCTCGCTCAACCAGCCGTTCTGGATCGCGGCCATGTGCATGGCATATTCGCCGCTGACTTGATACGCGAACGTAGGCACACGGAAGGTCTCCTTCACCCGCCAGACGATGTCCAGATACGGCATGCCCGGCTTGACCATCACCATATCGGCGCCCTCGGCGAGGTCCGCCCCCACCTCATGCAAGGCCTCATCGCCGTTGGCCGGGTCCATCTGGTAGGTATTCTTGCTGCCTTTGCCCAGGTTCGCCGCCGAGCCCACGGCGTCGCGGAACGGACCGTAATAGGCGCTGGCGTATTTGGCGGAGTACGCCATGATTCGCACGTTATGGTGCCCAGCAACCTCCAACGCCTCGCGAATTGCCTGGATGCGGCCATCCATCATGTCGGACGGCGCGACGACCTGCGCCCCGGCCTCGGCGTGCGACAGCGCCTGACGCACCAGCGCATCGACCGTCACGTCGTTCTGTACATAACCCTGATCGTCGAGAATGCCGTCCTGGCCATGCGTGGTGAAGGGGTCGAGCGCCACGTCGGTGATGATCCCCAGGTCCGGGAATCGCTCGCGCAATGCACGCGTCGCACGCTGGGCGATGCCTTCAGGATTCCACGCCTCAGCCGCATCCAACGACTTGCGTTCCAGCGGCGTGACGGGAAACAAAGCCAGCGCCGGAATACCCAGTGCGACCAGTTCTGCGGCCTCCTCGACCAATAGATCGATCGACAACCGCTCCACGCCTGGCATCGAAGGGACCTGCTCGCGCCGATTCTCTCCGTCCAGCACGAATACCGGAAGAATGAGGTCGTCCACGCTCAGGGCATGCTCGCGAACCAGCCGGCGGGAAAATTCGTCCCGACGGTTGCGGCGCAAGCGGGTAGCGGGGAACAGACGATTGGCGGGAACGAAACTCACGAAGCACTCCAGGCCCGTAGCACGGGCGAATATGACGTTTATAAGCCGACTATATGACCGAAAGATGACAATCGGCGACAGCCAGCCCAATCCGGTTGGGTGCATTGTCGCCACCTGCTGCCGGGGCTGCCAGTGCTTTGATCAAGCCCGCCGATAACGCGTCACCCCGCTGCCGCGCACTGAACCACCGTCACGCCGGGGATATCAAACAGACGAAGACGCCGCTTAACTCGCGGTCTACAAGGCATTAGCATCTGCCCATTCGCCCAATGGCGGGCCGCAAAAAAGACCCAGGAGTCGCTATGAACAGAAAAGTCGCCGTCATACTTTCCGGCTGTGGTGTCTACGATGGCTCGGAAATCTACGAAAGCGTCATCACGCTGCTGCGCCTGGACCAGCGGGGTGCGACGGTCCAGTGCTTTGCGCCGGATATACCGCAACTGCACGTTATCGACCATCGAACCGGTGAAGAGACGAGCGAAAGCCGCAATGTGCTGACCGAAGCCGCGCGCCTCGCTCGCGGCCAGATAAAGGACCTCCGCGAGGCCGACGTCGCCGAATTCGACGCGCTCATCATCCCCGGTGGTTTCGGTGCGGCGAAGAACCTGTCTGATTTTGCCAGCAAGGGCGCGGCCTGCCAGGTGCAACCCGATGTGCTTGCCTTGGCTCAGGCGTTCGCCAAAGCAGGCAAACCCGTCGGCATGATGTGCATAGCGCCGACCATGGCCGCTCAGATCTTTGGTGCCGGCGTGGTCTGCACGCTAGGCAATGACGACGACCCGGCCGCCCAGGCCGCTCGGGAGATGGGCGTCGAACACACGGCTTGCGAGGTCACCGAAATCGTCGAGGATACCCAGCGCAAGCTGGTCACCACGCCGGCCTACATGCTCGCGCAGTCGATCAGCGAAGCGGCATCGGGCATCTACAAGCTGGTCGACCGCGTGCTCGACCTGACCCACACCAAATAGTCTCGGCCAACCATGGTTGGGCAGGCGCATGGCGCCTCCCCGGCCAGGGGTATACGGACAATCCCTCCGGCGCTCACGCCGCGCCACTGGTCATCGACACGGCGATGCGTCAGCTTTGCCTGACCTATCAAGGAGCGCGCCCATGACCTCTTCAGACGCCGAATCGCAGGACGCGCAGCACCAGGCAGTCCGCCAGCTGTTCGAACGCATTCCCTTCAATGAATACCTAGGCATCGAGCTTGATGAGGTGACCCGCGAGCGGGTGGTGATGCACTTGCCAATGAAGCACGAGCTGATCGGCAATTTCTTCCACGGCATCCTGCACGGCGGCGTAATTGCCTCGCTGCTGGACGTGGTCGGCGGTGCGATGGCAATGATCGGCGCCTTCGAGAAGCATCAGCACCTGAGCCGTGAAGAGCGTGCGTTGCGCCTGTCACGCCTCGGCACTATCGATCTGCGCGTGGACTATTTGCGGCCGGGCCGGGGCGAACGCTTTAGCGCCAATGCCACGTTGCTTCGGTCTGGCAACAAGGTCGCGGTGGTGCGCTCGGAGCTGGTCAACGAGCATGGCGTACTCATCGCAGTGGGCACCGGCACCTACCTCTGCGGCTGAGCGCAGCGTTCAGGCCGAACGGGCCTTGCGCAGCTGGATCAGGATGCGGTCCAGGGCATTGGCGAAGGCCTGGCGGTCCCGGTCACTGTAGGGGGACTGACCACCGCCGACCTGCCCCTGCTCGCGCAGGTCGGTGAAAAGATTGCGCACGGCCAGACGCTCGCCCATGTTGCGCTCGTCAAACTCCCGCCCACGCGGATCAAGCGCCGTCACACCCTTTTTGACCAATCGGTCTGCCAGCGGCACGTCGCTGCAGACGACCAGCTCGCCCGGCTGCGCATGCTCAACGAGATAATCGTCCGCGGCATCGGGCCCGCTTGGCACGACGACCAGCCGGACGCAGGCGAACGCAGGTTTGATCTGACTTTGCCCGGCAACGAGCACTACCTCGAACTGGCGCTTGAGCGCGAACTTGACGACCTGCTCCTTGGCAGCCTTGGGGCAGGCATCGGCGTCAATCCAAACCCGCATCGGCTCGCTCATGTCGACGCCCGCTGTACCGTGGCCAGAAGCGCCGCCGCGCCGGCGAATAGGGTAGCGAAGCTGCGATTGACCAGGCGTTGTTGGCGCGGTGTGCGCAGCAGGCGCAACACCTTGGCCGCGAGCCCGGTGTAGCCGGCCATGACGATCAGATCCACCGCGACCATGGTCGCGCCCATTTGCAGGTACTGAACAACCAATGGTCCCCGGGGATCGAGGAACTGCGGCAGGACCGCGAGGATGAACACGATCGCCTTGGGGTTGCTGGCGTTGATCAGGAACCCGCGAAATACCAGCGTCAGCGGGCGCCCCACCGGACGTGGAGCGTCAGGCGATTCGAGCGCCGATGGCAGCGCCTGCCATTGTCTCAGCGCCAACCACAGCAGGTAGGCGACGCCGAACCATTTGATCAGGCTGAAGGCCAACGACGACGTCGCCAGCACGGCACCCAGGCCGGCCGCAACGACAGCGATCTGCAGCGCCAGCGCTATCTGCAAGCCCAGCGCATTCCAATAGCCACGCCAGAAACCATATTGCAAGCCACAGGACATGGAGGCGATAGCGCCCGCACCCGGTGACAGGCTGATGATCCAGCAGGCGACGAAAAAACCAAGCCAGGTATCGAGCGTCATGTTGCAGGTCCTCGAGCATTCGGGCCACGCCGGCAAGGCACGACCCTGCTGGCTAGTTCGGCAAGTCCTTGTTGAGCTTGACCGGTTCCTTGAGCTTGCGGTTCATGGCTTTGCGCATACGGATATTGAGCGCCTCGACCGCAAGCGAGAAGGCCATGGCGAAGTACACGTAACCCTTGGGCACATGCGCGCCGAAGGCTTCAGCCACGAGCAGCGTACCAACGACGATAAGGAAAGACAGCGCCAGGATCTTCAGCGTCGGGTGCCGCTCGATGAAGTCGCTGATGGTGCCCGCGGCGAGCATCATCACGCCCACCGCGATGACGATGGCCGCAACCATGACCTGCACGTTGTCGACCAAGCCCACCGCCGTGATCACCGAATCCAGCGAGAACACGATGTCGATCACCGCGATCTGCAGGATGATGCCGATGAAGCTCGCGCGCGCCACCCCGCTGGCCCCCTCGCCGCCCTCTTCTTCGCCTTCGACGCTGTGCCAGATTTCCATGGTGCTCTTGAACAGCAGGAAAAGCCCGCCGAAGAACAGAATCAGGTCCCGCCCGGACACACCATGATCGAACACCCGGAACAGTTCGTCGGTCAGGCGCATGACCCAGGCGATGGAGAGTAGCAGCAGGATCCGCGTACCCATGGCCAATGCCAAGCCGAAGAACCGCGCGCGTGGCTGCTGCTCTTTCGGCAGCCGCCCGACCAGGATCGAGATGAAGATGATGTTGTCGATGCCGAGGACGATTTCCAAGGCGGTCAGCGTCAGAAACGCGACCCAGATTTCAGGGCTGCTGAGCCATTCCATGAATGCTACTCGTGAGTGGTGTGGTTGAAGGGCTTCAAATCGGTACCGCGCCAGCGGCGCACCACCTTCTGGAAGAACAAGCTGTTGGGCACTTGCACGACCGGGCCGGTTCCTTCCTCGACCACCTCTTCGAGCGTGGTGTAGAGAAGGTTGATGTCGACGACGCGCCCCTTGACGATCGGTTTGTCGGCACTCTCGACCAGTTCGACCAGGTCACCGAGACGGAACGGGCCGACCGTGAGGATCAGCACGGCACACAACAGGTTAGACAGCACGCTCCAGATGGCAAAAAAAGCGACCGCGGCGACCGCGACAAAGCCGGAGAAGGCCGTCCACAACACCGTGGCGGACACGCCGAATCGCTCGAGCACCATAATCAGCGCACCGCCGATGATGAACCAGCGCACGCCGCCGCGCAGCGGCAGTAGCAGCTCGGGTGGCAATGGATAACGTGTGCTCAGCCGAGTGAGGCCGCGCACCAGCAGGCGCTGCAGAACATAAGCGACGATCAGGATGAGCAGGATTTGCAGCCCGAGCAGCCACTGATCGCCCCACTCTCGCGACAAGTAAAGAAATTGCTCGCTCATGCGCTGGCCTCCAGCGCACTCTGCAATGACTCCAACGCTTCGAGGGCCTCCAGCCACGATTCCTCGAGCGATGCTTCGCGGGACTTGAGCGATGCCTGCCTGGCCAGCAGGTCACGCAGTTCGTCTTTCTGAGCCGCCTCGTAAACCGTCGCATCGCCCAGACGAGTCTCGACCACGGCCAGTTTCTCCTGCACGCCAGCCAAGTCCTTTTCAAAGGCTTCGGCTTTGCGCCTGAGCGGCGCTAGCTGTTGGCGCAGGGCCGCGGCAGCTTGGCGCTGAGCCCGTTTATCGGTTTTGTCGGCGCTCGGCTCCGTTGCGCTGCCGGGCTGCTGCCGCACGCGGTAATCCGCAAGCCAGCGTGCGTAATCGTCCAGATCGCCCTCGAACATTACGACCCGCCCATCAGCGACGAGCAGAAATTCGTCCGTGGTGCTCTTGAGCAGATGGCGATCGTGCGAAACCACCACCACGGCGCCTTCGAAATCCTGAAGAGCCAGCGTCAAAGCCAAGCGCATCTCCAAGTCGAGGTGGTTGGTCGGCTCGTCGAGCAGCAGCAGGTTGGGCTTGCCCCAGGCGATCAACGCCAGGGCCAGTCGCGCCTTTTCGCCGCCGGAGAAATTGAGCACCGGCTCATCGCAGCGGTCTCCGCGGAAATCGAAGCCGCCGAGAAAGTCACGCAGAATTTGCTCCCGCTCGCCCGGCGCGATGCGCTGGAGGTGCAGCAGCGGACTGGCTTTCGCGTCCAGAGCATCCAGCTGGTGCTGTGCGAAATAGCCAACGACGAGATTCTCACCCCTCTGCAGCCGCCCGCCCAGCGGTTGCAAGCCTCCGGCGAGGGTCTTGATCAGCGTCGACTTGCCCGCGCCGTTGGGGCCGAGCAGGCCGATCCGCGCGCCAGGCGCGAGCTGCAGCTTCACCTTGTCCAGAATGAGTTTTTCACCGTAGCCGAGGCGCCCCTCGCCGAGGTCGAGTAGCGGGCTGGACACTTTGTCGGCCTCGCGGAATGCGAAATCGAATGGCGAGTCGATGTGTGCCGGCGCCAGTTGCTCAAGCTTCTCCAGCGCCTTGATGCGGCTCTGGGCTTGGCGCGCCTTGCTCGCCTTGGCCTTGAACCGGCGGATGAAGTCTTCCATGTGCGCACGCTGCGCCTGCTGCTTTTCGAACGCCTGTTGCTGCTGGGCCAGCCGCTCGGCACGGGCCCGTTCGAACGCGGAGTAGCCACCGCGGTAGAGCGTCAACTTGCGCTGCTCGACATGCACGATGTGGCCAACCACCTCGTCGAGAAAATCCCGGTCGTGGGAAATCAGCATGAGGGTGCCGGCATAGCTTTTCAGCCACGCTTCGAGCCAGAGGATGGCATCAAGGTCCAGGTGGTTCGTCGGTTCGTCCAACAGCAGCAGGTCGGATGGGCACATCAGCGCTTGCGCGAGGTTCAGGCGCATCCGCCAGCCACCCGAGAAGCTGTCTACCGGGCGCTCCATCTGCTCGCTGGCGAAGCCGAGCCCGGCGAGCAGCTTGCGCGCCCGCGCGTCTGCGCTGTACCCGTCCGCGTTATCCAGCTCGGTATGCAGACGCGCCAAGGCAGTCCCATCCTGCGCTTGCTCGGCTGCTGCCAGCTCGGCCTGGACACGACGAAGCTGGACGTCGCCATCGAGCACGTAGTCCACGGCCAGCCGATCGAGCACATCGACCTCCTGACGCATGTGGGCGATGCGCCAGTCTGGTGGCAACTGGCAGTCGCCGCCGTCGGCGCTCAGCTCGCCGCGCAGGAGCGCGAACAGCGTGGATTTTCCGGCACCATTGGCGCCGACCAGCCCGACCTTTTGGCCAGGGTGCAGTGTCAGCTCGGCGCCCTCCAGCAAACGCTGGGGCCCGCGCTGTAGAGTCAGGTCTTGGAGTCGGATCATAATGGCGGCGGAGTTTATCAGGTCGCCTTGAACACCATCCGACCGACAACGAAAAAATCCTGCCGATGAAAACCGACGACACGCTCTGGAATTTTGCGCTCGAGCTTTACGCCAAACCCGGCGTCGAGACGGCCTGCCTTGGCTGGCAAGATGCCGGTGGTGACGTCTGCCTATTGCTCGCAGGCGCATGGCTGCAGCAGCGCAACACGGCATTCAGCGACGCGCGCCTGGACGATTTGGAGCGGATCAGCAACAACTGGCGCGAGCAAGTCGTGGCACCTATGCGTGCGCTTCGAATTGCCTGGCGGGCAGGCGCGCAAAACGACCCTGCGCTGCACGCATTACGCGAGCGCCTTAAACGGATCGAGCTGGACGCCGAGCAGGTACAGCTGCATCGACTGCAGGCGGCCGTTGAAGACTGGCCACCTGCAACTGGTGAGGCGGACTGGATCGAGCGGATCGGCGCGCGCCTGGGACGAGACGATACGTTCGGCCCACTCACGACCCTCCGAGGCGCGCTGGGGGATCAGCCCGCTGACGTTTGAGTGTTTGGCGAGGCTTTCGCCGAAGGCTTACTACTACGGGGCTTTTTAGCCGCAGGCTTGCGCGCCGTTGCCGGCTTGCCTGCTGGCGGCTGAGCCGCAGGGGCTTTCTCGACTGAAGACGCGGCGGTTGCAGGTTCAGCTGATGCGGGTTTGGATCGGGCGGATGCAGGCTTACCGGCCGGCTTCGTCGCTGGCCGAGCAGCTGGTTTCGCTGCCGCTTTGCGGGCCACAGGGGCGCTTGCGTTAGCGCCGCTCGCCGTCGGCCTCGTGGCTTTCGTCGAGGGCCGCGCCGATCCACCGGAGGTGGCGGGTCGCTTGGTGGCGGTCACTTTATCCGAACTGGCGACAGTCGCCGCCTTGGGCGTCGCACGACGCGAGGCGGGCGCCTTCTGCTTCGACGTGTTTGCCGGCGCGCCAGACTTGCGTGCCTCCAGGGCCTTGGCCGCGGCTTGCTGAACCTGCGTCACGCCCTCGGCGAGCTTCAGGGCTTGCTCGGCGTCACGCTTGAGTTCTGCCAGGTAATTGAGGGTTTCACTCTGGCGCGACTGCAACAGCGCCAGCATGTCATCGAGTTCGGAAATTCGGCTGCGCGCGCGGGTCTGCGCCTTCGCCTTACCCGCACTGCCAGCATCGTCGAGCTTGGCTCGGGCCTTGACCAGTTTTTCCTGGGTCTTGCCACGCTGCTTTTCGAGCTTGGCAAGCAGCACCTCCGCCTCCCTCTGCGCCGAGCCACAGGCTTTTTGCAAATGTTCCACCAGGCTGCGTGACAGCTGCTGGAGCAAATGAAGCGGGGTGTCGACCGACTGTTTCTTCGCTGGCATGAACACGCCTCCTGGCGGAAATGGAGTAGCCATACTAGTCGGGCTACAGAGTTCCGCCAACCGGGTCACCGCAGCGGCATGCCACCGCGTGCTACAGACCCGGCAGCCCGCCTATCAAGCCGGCATCGCGACCTGCTTGTGCGCGGTATGCAGCACCTCGATCAGGCAGTCTTCCAACTCGAAACGCTCGTGCAACAACTGGCCCAAACGCTGCAATTCGTCCGGGAAACCTGCGCTTTCCAGGCATTCGCCCTTGTCGCAGCGATCGTTAAAGGCTACTGCCACCTCGGTGATGGCTTCGATACGCGGATAGATTTGCCGTGCCAGGTCAAGACCACGCTTGTCCCCGAACGCCTCGGCCTCGTTAAGCAGCTGCTCGTAGATTTCGAAGTGCCCTGCCGAAACATAATCGAGCAGGATCTCGCAGAATTTCTGTAGCGCCGAGCGGCTATCCGCCCCCTCATCTGCATGCAGCCCATCGAATGCACTGATCAGCTCATGACGTTCCTGCAGCCAGCGATCGATCAGCAGATGTACACCTCCCCAGCGTTCCTGGGCGTTCCGACAGCTCTCGAGCATGATGACCTCACTTCCCTAATCGATGATGCTTGTTGCGCCTTCCGAGACGATTTGTTGTCTTGGGGTATCGGCCTTGGGTGAGTGGCAGCCAGCCGGGCGGAACGGGTATCGGAGAAGCGCTGCGCGCTGGCGTGCCAAATCAGGGTCGATCACATCTGGATTCGCCTGACCTGCCAATGCTCGCTACCTCTCACGCCTTCCAAGCCGGCGCTGCCCCCGCAGACTAAGCTGCACGGACCGAAGCATCAAGCAGCACCGGGCAAAAACCTCACGCAGCGCAGCCGAGCCAAATCGCTTCGATCAGAGCATTGACCGTCTCGCCCGAAGATGATTCGCCGGCCCCGACAAAATGCCTCAGCCGCGCCTGAGAAGCTGCCAGAAGCTGAAGCCGACCATGGCGATGAAACCCAGCAGCGTCCATTCGGGAATGCTCATTCCCAGCAGCGTCCAGCTGACCTCGGCGCATTCGGCCGTGCCATGCAGGACTAAGCGGACAATGTCCTGGAAGGGCAGCGCATCCATCATGTATTCAAGGCTGGGCAGGCACGCCGGCAGCTCATCGGCCGGCATGTTCTGCAGCCAGATCTGGCGAATCGCGGTCGCTCCGCCAGCCAGGGCGAAGAGCATTGCCAGCACCGAATAGACACGGCGGCCCGTTTTGGCTGGGCCGTGCAGGGCAGCCACCAGGCAGACCAGCCCGAAGCCGATCACGCAAATGCGCTGCACGATGCACAACGGGCACGGCACGAGGCCAACCACGTGCTCTAAATAGAGCGCAGCGGCCATCATCAAGACGCAACCGATAAAAGCGAGTAAAAACAGCGAACGCGGGCTTGCCAGGTTCATGATGACTCCGCGGGGAGGAAAAGCTCGCTACGGTAGTGCGGCGCGACCTGACCTGCAAGCCGCTTGCAGACAGCCGCGCGAAGCCGCGGGACAGACGTCACGCGGCAGCAGGGGATACGGCTAGCGGATGACGACAGGCAGCGGGGCGGCGCCTTCCTGATCGAGCAGAACCAGACCCTCCTGGAACAAACGGTTACTGCGCTCGTTATCACCTAGCTGAGCCAACAGGCGAGCCAGCTCGGCACAGGTGTCGGCACGGTGCTCGATCGCCAGGCTGGCTTCGAGGTAGTCACGCGCCTTGCCCCAGAGTGCGTTGCGAAGACTGAGCCGCCCCAGCGCGAGTAGCAGTTCGGCATTGTCCGGATGCGCCTTCAACCAGCCTTCCGCATTGGCCAGCTGACGCGAAGGATCGCGCCCCTGAACCCGACCGTAGCGTTCTACGAGCCGATCATCGAATTGGCGTTTGATCGCCGTATGCAGCAACTCTTCAGCCTTATCCTGGCCGCCTAGCCGGGTAAGCCCGTCGGCATAGGCGCGCACCAGTGCAGGCTCGTTGCGCAACGAACCCGGCACGGTTTGCCAACGCTGATCCAGTGCCTGGCGAGCTTCATCGCCTGCGACTGGCTGACCGGAGCCGGCCTGCTCCAGCGCTGCCGTCCAGGCCAGCACTTCAAGTTCATTCAGACGGGCCGGCGGCAATACACGATGCTTGCGCAACTCAGGCAGCAGGCGGCACAGCGCAGGCCAGTCCTGCAACTGGACATAGAGCTGCTGCAACAACGAGAGAACCTGCGGATGTCGCGGATGTTCACCGTGCAGCGCATCGAGCGACGCGCGCGCTTCGGCGTACTGGCCGCGTGCGATCTGCAGCTGCGCCTGGGTCAGGCCGACGGCCAGCCCGGCTTCAGGCTCACGCTCGCGCGCCTTGCGCAGCAGCTCGTCGCTCTGCTCGTACTCGCCCAATTCGCTGGCGGCACGGGCCGCGCCCAGATAATGCACGAGCGGTTGGCGGTCATGCTCGGCTGCGGTCCGCAAATGCCCGAGGGCCGGGCCCCACTGCCCTTCCGCCAGTTCCCGCAGGCCGCTGCGTGAGGCCTTGGCGACGCGCCGCGCACGGTGGCGCCGTGACCAGGGATTGACCAACGCGCCGGAGGCATGCAGTAAGCCCAGGACGCCATGCACGACGATCGCCAGCAACCAGAGCCCGGCAAGCAGGCCAACGAACACCCAGAAGCTGGACTCGTACCGAAACCGGTCGTAACTGATCAGAACGTAGCCGGCATCCTGCGACACGGCCCACCCCAGAAAGCCGATGGCAATCAGTAAAAGAATCAGGAAGACGGCCAGTCGCTTCATGTGCGCACGCCTCCCTCTTCTTCAGGCGCGACCGGAGCCGCCTCTTGGTCGGCCGGAGCTGCGTCCCCGCCTTCGGCGTCGTTGCGGGAGGCACTTTCTGCTTCCGGGTCGCCGGCACGCTCGGCCGACTCGCGCTTCTGCACGTAGGTTTGCAGCGCATCGAGCGCCGGTGACAGATCAGGGAGACTTACCTCGACCTGCCGGTCAGCCAGTTTCTGCAGACGATCACGCAGACCACGGCTCTGGCCATTCGCTTCGCTGAAATGATCCTCGATCAAGCGGGCCGCCTGTTCGAGCGACTGCCGATAGACCTCGGTGTTGCTGTTGAGCACTGCCCACTGCGCCTGCTCGATGGCCAGCGAGAGCGCGAGCCTGACCTGGGCCAGGCTTTGACCTGCCAGCAGCGGGCGGACGTCGTTGCCGGCATTGAAATCGACGCGCACGTAGCGCGTCAGCTCGTCGACCCAGCGGCGCCAGGTGGTGTCACTGCTCTCGACCGCCCCCTCGCCGACCTCGAACTCGGGTGCCAGCCCGCTCAGCTGGCTGGCTCGCCCGCGCAATGCACCGAGTTGCAGGAACAGCCCGGTGCGGTCGATCTCAGGCAAGCTGCGCAAGGCCTCGAGCCCTTCAAGCAGCTTCTGCCGGGCACCGTAGGCGCCGGGATCGTCCTGATTGCGCAGGATCACGTCGGCTTCCTCGACCAGCGACGCCGCGCTGTTGACGTCTTGCATCGCCGACAGTCGCAGCATGGCCATGCGCAGCAGGTGCTCCGCTTCGGCCAGGCGCCACTGTTCGCGGCTGGCGCCCAGGACCTGTTCCACACGGCCGGCGAGCCGTTGCTGGTCACTTTGGACCTGGGCCAGCAGGCGGCGCCGCTCCTCCAGTTGCTCAGCCGAAGGAAGCTGCTCCAGACGACCCATCCGGCTCGCCAGTTGCTGGTTGCGATCGTTCGCCTCGCGCGCTTGGGTACGAGTCGCCTCGACGGCATCGCGTTGCGCCTGCTCACGATCGGCAAGCTGCTGCGTCTGCCAAATGCCGTAACCCCCGGCGGCCAAGCCCGCCAACCCGACCAACAATGCAACGCCGGCCAGGGCTTTGCCACCACTAGAACCCGACGTAGTGGGCGTTTTGGGTGGGGGCGTCTTAGGTGGCGGTGACTTGGGCGGCGGTGTCTTCGCAGACAGATTCGGATCCTTGAGTGGTTCTGTCTTCACCGGTTCGTGTGGGGCGCCGGGATCGCTTCCCTTGGGTTGCTGCGGTGACTTGTCGGGATCTGTTTCGCTCACGTTTCCATCCTTTGCATCAGGAATGCGGGCTCGGGGTTTCCCGTAACGCCGCCAGCAACGCCGAAGCTCCAGCGCCTCGGCAGTCCACGATTCGTTTTGCACCCAGTTGCGTTGCCAGTGCCGCGACTCGGGGGCTCGGTATGAATAAGGTTAGTTCACGCAGCTCAGCCCAGTCGTCACCGGCCAATTGGTGCAACGACTCAAGGCCCTGCCCACTGCTGACCATCAACGCATTCAGCCGTTCCGATCGCACGGCCTGTAGCAGCGCGCCCGCCGGGTACTGCGGCAGGTAGCGACGATAGAGTTCGAGGCTGTCGACCTGCACGCCCCGCGCATTCAGGGTATCGACGATCAGCTCTCGCCCCCCCTCACCACGCAGCAGCAACGCCCTGGGTTGCGGCACCGCGAGCGCTTCGGCCAGGCGGGGAAGTGCCAGCAGTGCCTCGCTGTCATCGCCAACGGCCGGCCAGGAGACGTCCAGGCCATAGTCTTCGAGCAATCCCCCGGTCGCCGCGCCGACGCTGAACCATGCCTGACCGAACGGCTTGTGCGGCCAGTAACGATCCAGGCGCTCGAGCCCCAGGCGTGCTGCCGGTTTGCTGACCACGATGACCGCCTGGTAGCGGTCGAGCTCGAGCATCGTCGCGCGCTGTTCTGGTGTCTCCGGTAGCGGCTCGATAGCTAGCAGGGGGAGGCTGCTGGTGTGGATACCCACTTGCGCCAGCCGCGCCGCCAGCGCGGTGCACTCGTCGGCGGGACGGGTCAGCAGCAGCCGCCATCCCGTCACGCCTTGCCGGCCTCGCCGTAGATGTCCGCGAGGATCTTGCCGGCACCTTGGGCGAGCAGCGCTTCGGCGATTCGCACACCAAGTGCTTCAGCGTCGCCGATCGGTGCGCGGCCTTCCGCACGCAACAACTGCGAACCATCAGGCTGCCCGACCAGGCCACGCAACCATATCTGGTCGCTCTCGAGCATCGCGTAGCAGGCGATCGGCACTTGGCAACCACCGTTGAGGTGACGATTCAGGGCGCGCTCAGCGCTGACGCGCACGGCGGTGGCCGCATCGTTCATGCATTGCAGCAGATGATGCAACTCGACGTCGCCCGTACGGCACTCGATGCCCACGGCGCCCTGCCCGCCGGCAGGCAGGCTGTCTTCGACCGTGATTCGGGTGCGTATACGATCGCCGAACCCCAGACGGATGAGCCCGGCGGCGGCGAGGATGATAGCGTCGTACTCACCGGCGTCGAGTTTGGCCAACCGGGTATTCACGTTGCCGCGCAGGAATTGGATCTTGAGGTCAGGGCGGCGCGCCAATAGCTGGGCCTGGCGGCGCAGACTGGACGTGCCAACTACCGCCCCCTCAGGCAGCGCATCGAGGGTTTCGTAATGGTTGGAAACGAAGGCATCACGAGGGTCTTCGCGTTCGCAAATGCAATACAGGCCGAGGCCTTCTGGGAACTCCATGGGCACATCCTTCATGGAGTGCACCGCAATATCGGCCTCGTTTTCCAGCAAAGCGGTTTCCAGTTCCTTAACGAACAAGCCCTTGCCACCTATTTTCGCAAGGGGCGCATCGAGCAGCTTATCGCCACGGCTGACCATGGGCACCAGGCTTACGCGGACCTCAGGATGTGCCGCTTCGAGGCGAGCCTTGACGTATTCGGCCTGCCACAGGGCCAGGGCACTCTTGCGTGTGGCGATGCGAATTTCGCGAGACATGGGTGATTCCAAGCAGATGAACTGCCGGCGATGATAACAGGCAAGGCCGCCCGACTGGGTTGGCGGGGGTCAAGGAAAGCGGCTGGCTGGAGGCTGGAGAGACGGCCCCAAACCCTGGCACCCCTCACGCCAATTCGCTGCCATCTCAGCGACTCGCATCCCTATGACTCGTCCAGCAGTCCAGCGTCCAGCACCGTCGCCGGCGTTACAGGCCCTGCATCAGCTTGCGCACACCCGCGACATGCCGGCGGCTCACTGTCAGGGGCTCGCCTTCCAAACCTTTGAGGAAGAGCTGGAAATGCCCGAGCGGTGTGCGTTGCAGGCGCTCGATGCGGTCGCGATAGACCAACGCGTTGCGGTGGATGCGCACGAAGCGCTCTCCAAACTCGTCTTCCAGGGCCTTCAGCGGTTCGTCCAGCAGGACTTCGCCGCCCTCGTGGCGCAGGGTCACGTATTTGTGATCCGCGATGAAATAGATCACCTGTGGCAGCGGGATCAGTTCGATCCCCTTACGTGTGCGGGCGCTGATATGGCTGCGCGGCCCGACGCCCGATACCGCGGCGGGACGGGTCAGTGCCGCGAGCTGCACGCGGTTCGGCCGCTCGGCCTTCTTCAGCGCCTCGGCCAGGTGCTCAGGCCGCACCGGCTTGACCAGATAGCCCACGGCGCTGACCTGAAACGCTTCTAAAGCGAATTCATCGTGGGCGGTGCAAAAGATCACCGCGGGTGGGGCATCGCGCTCGCAGAGTTTGGCAGCGACCTGAAGGCCGTCGAGGCCCGGCATACGGATGTCCAGCAACACAACGTCAGGACGCAGCTCCTCGATGCGGGAGAGCGCCTCCTCACCGTTGGAGGCGGAAGGTTCCAGGACACGATAGCCGTCAAGGTCACCTACCAGTCGGCTGAGGCGCTCGCGGGCTAGAGGTTCGTCATCGACAATCAGCACATTCATATAGTTCTGGCTTCCTGCTGTTGTGTCGCACACGGATAGCGTAGACAGGTGTAGTGACGGGCATTACGCCGCTCCACGCTGAGACTCGCTGCAGGGCCGAAAAGTGCCGTCAATCGTGCGTCGATGTTGTGCAATGCCTGGCGAGTCCCCCGTGACGGCTGGGCTTGAGCGGCTTCGTCGAATGGGTTACTGACTTCCAGATTGAGCACGCCGTCGGTGTAATCGGCCTTCACGCAGACCAGCCCGCCTTCGATCCGCGGCTGGATGCCATGGATCAAGGCATTTTCCAGCAGCGGTTGCAAGGTTAGTTGCGGGATCGGCAGGTCGCCTGGGACCCCATCGATCTGCCAATCCATGCGCAGGCGGTCACCCAGGCGGTACTGTTCGATCGCCAGGTAACGCCTGGAAAGCTCGACTTCCTCAGCCCAGGGCACCAGCGTCCCGGGGCGTGCCAGGCTGGCTCGAAACAGATCGGAGAGGTCCAGTACCGCCTGCTCGGCCTTACCCGGGTCGGTCGCGACCAGGCTGGCGATGCTGTTCAGGCTGTTGAACAGAAAATGCGGCCGGATGCGCGCCTGCAATGACTCGATCCGCGCCTTGAGCTCGGCCTGTTCCTGCCGCCGCCACTGGCTCTGCAGGTAGAAATAGCGCAGCAACAGACCCGACATGATTAGGCTGATCAGCGCATGTCGCAGGTACAGGTTGACCTCACCGGCGCGGGTCAGAGGCCCGCCGAGCTGGTAGATATCAGCCACCGCGGTGCAGGCCAGCGTCAGGCCCACCACTATCGCGCTGCAGGCGAGCCCGGCAAGCCAGGCGGGTAAGCGTGCCAGCAGCGGCCGCAACTGACAGGTCAGCCCCGCGGAAAGCAGCATCACCCACTGCACGAACAGCGACGCCAGGGCCAAGCGCATCCAGTTAAAGCCCGGCTGCATCGGCTCGGCGAGGACCAGAACCAGCACAAGCAGCTCGGCCAGCAGGACAAGCCCCAGCAGGGCCTCTGGCTCGCACAGTTCAGGGACAAAGAATTCGTCAACGTGGCCAGCAGGCACATAACGGTCGGGCCTTCTTGACTTCATGGCGAGGCATCCGCGCGACAGGCGCGCAAAAGGGAGTTATCAGACAGAACAGCGTGCATCGAGACCTGCGCGATTTATACGGCAGCCGACCATCGAATAGCGGGACGCGAGCCGATTGTGCGCACCAGGCAGAAGAAAATCACCCGCCTCGTAGCCGCGCCGAGAACCGGTTCGTCAACAACCTCCTGCGTTGGCCATCTGCCCAGGACCGGATCACGGGCACCCTTGGCCCGGGGAAACACCAGCATGGCTGTATCGGCAATCGTGGCGGTACGTACCTAACCCACCGAAAAAACTTCAAGGCAAGCCGGGCGGTGCCGATATTGCTGAGTGGCCTGGAGATTGCGTAGCCCACTGACCTACATTGGCCGCCGTTGCGGCAGGAGATGAGCCGTGCTGCTGTTTTCCTCATTGCGTAGCCGTTTGCTGCGTCCGGTGTTTATCACCCTGTGCCTGGCGGTCGCCGTGCAGGTGGCGGTCGCCCTCGTGCTGACGCGCGGAACCATCGAATCGCTCAAACTGCAGATTCAGCAAAGCCTGAGCAGTGACGCCGAGCGCCTGCTGGGCGAGCTCAAGACGGCCGACGGCGAGGTCCGCAGCGGGCTGTCCGGCCTGTCGACGCGCATGCAGGCCGATCTGACCGAGGGCCTCAAACAACGGCTCACCGAAGAGCAGCATCAACTGCAGGAAGTCCTCGAACGGCACCTCAAGCAGTCGGGTGACGACTTGGCCGTTCTGCTGGCCGGCGTCGCGCCTGCGGCGATTTGGGACAAAGACATTCCGGCACTCACCGAATTCGTCAGGATGGCCCATCAGAATCCCGCCGTGGTGTTCGTTGTCTACTTCGACGCAGATGGCAATCAGCTCACCCGCCATCTCAACCGCAAGGACCCGCGCGTCAAGACACTGCTGGACAAGGGCGAGGGCCGGACCGCGTTCGACAAAGTCCTGTCGGCGGCAGAACAGGATCCCTCGCTGTATCTGGCCAAGACCCCAATCAACCCCAAGGGCGCCGAGATCGGCCAAGTCATTCTTGGCCTGTCCACCGCTGCCGTGGACACTGAACTCTCCGCGTTCAACAGTCGCTTTCAAACCCTGATCGCCGGCACTTCGGATCTGGTCGAAAGCGGCTTGGCAACAACCGCATCCGACAGCACCAAGGTGCTTGCCGCGCGACTGGCGGCCGCTGCGGACGTGGCGCAAAACATCGACGCCAACAGTCAGAAAGCCGTCCAGCATTCGGCAACGACGCTGCTGTGGCAGATCAGCATCGGGCTGGCTATAACCGGCGCGCTGCTGCTGGTCGCCTTGACGCTGGTGCTCGGCCGCCAGGTGCTTCGCCGCCTCGGGCTGCTGATCGATGCGCTGCGCGGCCTGTCGGCCGGCCATGGCGACCTCACCCAGCGGGTGAAGATTCAGAGCAAAGACGAAGTGGGCGACATGGCCGAAGCGGCCAACCGCTTCCTTGCCAAATTGCAGCCTATCGTTCAGGAAGCACGCGCCATTGCGGTGCAGACCGGCGCCGAGATCGATGCGCTGGGCAACCGCAGCAGCGCCGCCGCCTCGGCGGCCGAACGTCAGCGCGACGAAGTCGCCGGCAGCCTGCAGGCGCTGGCCGACATGACCCAGCGCGCCGAGCAGGAAAGCCGGGCGATGCAAGAAGCACTGAAGCAGGTCGCCTCGATTCGCAAGTCGGCACTGGACAACGAGGCGATATCCAGCCAGGTCGGCAAAACTATCGAGGCGCTCGGCGAGGGCGTACAGAGCAGCGCCGCGGTCATCGAACAACTGGCCAGTCAGAGTGAACAGATCGAAGTGGTGCTGACCGTCATCCAGGGCATCGCCGAACAGACCAACCTGCTGGCGCTGAACGCCGCCATCGAAGCGGCCCGAGCCGGCGAGAGCGGGCGCGGCTTCGCTGTCGTTGCCGACGAAGTGCGGGCGCTCGCCAGCAAGACTCAGCAATCGACCGGCGACATCCGCAGCCATATCGAAAGCCTGCAACGTGGCGCACGCGAAGCGGTCACCGCCATCGCCGCCACCGGCAAGCAGGCCGACAGCGGGCTGACTTCACTCGCGGCCAGCCGCTCGCTGCAGCAGGCCCTGCAACTGGCCGTGGCCGAGGTGCATGACGCCGTGCAAAAGGCCACCGAGGGCGCCGAACGCCAGGCCGGCAGCGCAACCGACGTGCGCGAACGCATGCAGGTGATCATGACCGAGGCCGAACGCTCGGCCGAAGCCGTTGCGGCGACTGCAACCAGCGGCCGCGAACTGGGCGGCCTGGCACTGCGCCTCGAAGCCAGCCTCGGACAATTCCAGGCCTGACCAACCTCCGATCCAGGAGCGCTGATACGGCAAGGACCAGCAGCCGGCCGACCACGCCGGCTCGTTTCGGTGGACGCTGAGCAGGGGCCGACCCTGTTATCATCCGGCCCTTCTTTTCGTTCACCGATTTCTGCGAGCGCATTCATGAGCACCGACAAGACCAACCAGTCCTGGGGCGGCCGTTTCAGCGAGCCCGTCGACGCCTTCGTCGCCCGATTCACCGCCTCCGTCGAGTTCGACAAGCGCCTCTACCGCCACGACATCATGGGCTCGATTGCCCACGCCACCATGCTGGAAAAGGCCGGCGTGCTGAGCGCCGATGAGCGCGACCAGATCATCGCCAACCTGAAGGACATCCAGAGCGAAATCGAGGCCGGCACCTTCGACTGGCGCATCGACCTGGAAGACGTGCACATGAACATCGAGGCGCGTCTGACCGACCGCATCGGCGTGACCGGCAAGAAGTTGCACACCGGCCGCTCGCGCAACGACCAGGTCGCCACCGACATCCGCCTGTGGCTGCGCGACGAAATCGACACCATCCTCGGCGAGATCACTCGCCTGCAGCAGGGCCTGCTGGGTCTCGCCGAGGCCGAAGCCGACACCATCATGCCCGGCTTCACCCACCTGCAAACGGCCCAGCCCGTGACCTTCGGTCATCACCTCCTGGCCTGGTTCGAGATGCTTTCGCGCGATTACGAGCGGCTGGTCGACTGCCGCAAGCGCACCAACCGCATGCCGCTCGGCTCGGCCGCGCTGGCCGGCACGACTTACCCGATTCAGCGGGAAATCACCTGCGAACTGTTGGGTTTCGAAGCGATCTCCGGCAACTCGCTGGACGGCGTTTCGGATCGCGATTTTGCTATCGAATTCTGCGCCGCCGCCTCGGTGGCGATGATGCACCTGTCGCGCTTCTCCGAAGAGCTGGTGCTCTGGACCAGCGCGCAGTTCCAGTTCATCGATCTGCCGGACCGCTTCTGCACCGGCTCCTCGATCATGCCGCAGAAGAAGAACCCGGACGTGCCGGAACTGGTGCGCGGCAAGACCGGCCGCGTGTTCGGCGCGCTGGCAGGCCTGCTGGTGCTGATGAAAGGCCAGCCGCTGGCCTACAACAAGGACAACCAGGAAGACAAGGAACCGCTGTTCGACGCCGCCGACACCCTGCGTGACTCGCTGCGCGCCTTCGCCGACATGGTCCCGGCGATCAAGCCCAAGCGCGAGATCATGCGCGAAGCGGCGCTGCGCGGCTTCTCCACGGCGACGGATCTGGCCGACTACCTGGTGCGCAAGGGGCTGCCGTTCCGCGACTGCCACGAGATCGTCGGCCACGCGGTGAAGTACGGCGTGCAGACCGGCAAGGACCTGGCCGAGATGAGCCTCGACGAACTGCGCCAGTTCAGCGACCAGATCAGCGATGACGTATTTGCGGTACTGACGCTGGAAGGCTCGGTGAACGCCCGAAACCACATTGGTGGCACCGCTCCTACGCAGGTACGTGCGGCCGTTCAGCGTGGCCGCGAACTGCTGGCTAATCGTTAAGCGCCCCGATAGAAAAGAGCCCCCATGCCTGAACTGCTGCTTCGCGGCCTGGGGTTTCTCGCCGGGACGATCGCCGAAGTCGTCCTGGCCTATCTCTTCTACGGCGGTGGCTGGCTGACCTTGCGCATACTGACGCTGGGCCGCTACCCGAAGCTGCCGCTGCGCGTAACTGACCCGATGAGCTCGCGCAGTTCCTGGGTCGCGGCATTTGGTTTCTTATGCCTGGTAGGTTTGCCGCTGTTATGGCTGACCGTCACCCATAGCTGACTACTGCACGAGACTATTCCATGCCCTTGAACATCCGCCCCGCCACCCGCGCCGACGCCGCGCTGATTCTGCGCTTTATCACTGAGCTGGCGATCTACGAGCGCGCCGAGCATGAAGTCAAAACCGACGCTGCCGGCATCGAGGCCAGCCTGTTCGCCGAGGATGCGACCGCCCGCGCGCTGATCTGCGAGCGGGACGGCATGCCGATTGGTTACGCAGTGTATTTTTTCAACTACTCGACCTGGCTCGGCCGCAACGGGCTTTACCTTGAGGACCTCTACGTGACGCCCGACGCGCGCGGAACCGGAGCGGGCAAGGCACTGCTCAAACACCTGGCGCGTGTCGCGGTCGATCGTGGCTGCGGTCGCTTCGAGTGGGCGGTATTGGACTGGAACGAGCCGGCCATTCAGTTCTACCGTTCGCTGGGGGCGCTGCCACAGGACGAGTGGACCACCTACCGCGTCACGGGCGCTGCCCTGCAAGCGTTGGCTGAGCAGCCCTGACCCGCAGCAGGGAACTCCTGGCCATTGGGCGATACCCAACACAGGTATTCGCCGAAAAGGCTACGCCCGGATGGCCGACCTCAAAACTCTGCTGCTCAACCAGGACACCCAAGGCGCGGAAGTCTTCGAGTCCGCCAAGGAGCGGCTGAACTTCTATCGCTCGGAAATCCATTTCGAATCGACGCTGCTGGCCAGCCGCACCAGCAGCTATCTGTCGTCGCAGTCCTTCTTGATGATTGCCTTCGCGTCATCCATGGCCAACACCAACCCGGAATGGGGCAGCCTGTTTCGCCTGGTCGTACCGAGCCTGCTCGCCGTGCTCGGGCTGGTCACCTCAATGCACGCCGTGCCCGGCATCCGAGCCAGTTATGACGTAATCGAACGCTGGCACCGCAAGCAGGCCGAACTGCTGCAGACCGAAGGCAGCGCCGGGCTGCTCGGCAACCGGCAATCCGCGCTGTTCGGTGAGGGCGACAATCCTGCAGGCGGTGAGCGGTATAAGCGCACGCTGCTCTTCTCGCTGCGCACGCCGGTCATCTTTGGTAGTGTCTGGGCGTTGCTCGGCGCGTTCTGCGTAGTGCTTTACGTGGTCGGCGTCGACTGATCAGAGCCAGTCGCGAAACTTGAACCAGGCGTAGGGGATGATCGCCGAGACGACCATCATGCACAGCGCCATCGGGTATCCGAGCAGCCAGCCCAGCTCAGGCATGTGCTCGAAGTTCATACCGTAGACGGTGCCGACCAGCGTCGGCGGCAAGAACAGCACCGCGGCGATGGAAAACACCTTGATGATCGCGTTCTGTTCGATGTTGATCAGCCCGAGCGTGGCGTCGAGTAGAAACGCAATGTCCCCGAGCAACCGCGCCTGGTGCTCGCCGAGCGACCGCACGTCGCGTTCGAGCGCCTTCAACGCCCCTTTTGTCACGCCCTGCTTCGAATCGTCCGCATGCAGACGGTAGAAAGCGATCAGCCGGCTCGAACTGAACAGACTCTCGCCGAGCTGGGAGAGCAGCGAGCGGTGCTGGCCAAGCTGCTGGATGACCTGCTGCAAGTCGGTGCGCTGCTCCTTGCGCTCGTCGAATACCCGCCGCGACAGCGCTTGCAACTGCACCTGGACGCTTTCCAGAACATCGGCGATGCGATCGACCACGGCGTCGGCCAGCCCGAGGAAAACGGCGTGGCTGGACGTTAGGGCTGATGGTTGCCGGGCAATTTTCGTCTCGAACTGGCGAAACGCGCTGAGTTCGGCATAGCGCACCGTGACCAGGCAGCGGCGCGTCAGCACGAAGGTAACCTGGGCGTTTTCCGGGCGGCGATCGGCAATCCCCATCACCACGGTGGTCGTCATGAAGATCGCCCCGTCTTCGTCGTAGAAGCGCGAGGAATCCTCGATTTCCGCCAACTCTTCTCTCGTGGGGATGTCCAGCCCCAGCGCGCGCTCGACGAAGCGCTCTTCCTGCTGGTCGGGCGATTGCAAATCAACCCACAGCACCTTATCGGGAAGCGCCTGTGCCTGTAGATCGTCGGCGACTCGCCTCACCAGGGCACCATTTGCAAGACTGTAGAGCGTGATCATTAGCGCGGCCGTACCTCAAGATGGTCCATGCCAGAATAGAAACCGGCTCAAGCGAAGCGTTCAAGCCATGCCTTGTACCGGCTTCGCCGGTCAGGTCCAATACCGCTCCCGCAAACGAGGACGCAGCATGACGCATACCGATTCGGATGATGACGAAACGTTCGCCGCACACACCCTGATCGAGGCCATCGAGAACCAGCTCGAGGCCGGCGAACCGGCTGTTACGCAAGCGACGCTGAACAAGCTGACCCTGGTGGGCTACGAGCGCGAGGAGTCGATCAAGCTGATGGCTCTGGTCCTGGCCGACGAAATCCGGCAAATGCTCGCCGACGACCGAGGCTTCGATGCCGAACGTTACGAGCGGCTGCTTCGCGACCTGCCAGAGCTGCCCGAATAGCCTTCGGGGCGGCAGCCTGCCGCCGAGCGGCTACACTTGGCGGACCGGGCCCAGGCCCAGCCAACGAGGAACGAACATGGCGTATACACCTGAAGTGGTAGCCGAGCTGGAAATCCTTCGACTGTTCAACCTCGACAACTCGCTCGAAGGCCTCAAGGTGCATCACGATGCGAGCCCTGAAGCCGTGGCCGCCACTCAGCGCCTGCATGCCAAAGGTCTGACGACCCAGCCCGACGGCGGCTACCTAACCGGCCTCGGCCGTGACGCGGCTGAGCATGCGCAGGTGCTCTTGACCATTCTGTCGGGCACCGCGACCGCCTGAACGCGCACAGCGGCGCTGTCGGCTCGCCAGCCCGCTGCAGCTTCGCTTTTCCGCCTGGCCGGGCGGCGTGTTATTTTCTGCGCACTTGCCCCATCACTCATCGGACAACCCGACCCGTGCCCCACGATTTCGCATGAGCCTGCAACCGGAAATTCGCCCCGTTCTCGAAGAGGGAATCGACCGCAAGGAACTCGCCGTGCTGCGGGCACGCTTCCTTGCGGTCAACGCGGGGCGCCTGGAGCGCGCGCGGCAGATCATGTCGCCACGCCAACAGGCCGTGGTGCGGCTGTTGCCGCTGCTGTTCCATGTCAACCACCCCATCCTGCCCGGGTACGTTTCGGCCACCACGCCGGCGGGCGTCTCCGGCTATGAGCCCGATAGCGATACGCTCGCCGAAGCCCAGCGCCTCAGCCGCTCGTTTGCCTACCGACCGGTACGCGGCAAGCCGGCGCAACCGATCCACGGGTTGTTTCTCATGGGCAGCCTGGGCACCGTCGCGCAGGACGAGCACAGCGACCTGGACGTCTGGGTCTGTCATGCGCCGGGGCTGCCAGAGCCGCAACTCGACGAACTGGCCCGAAAATGCGCGCTGCTGGAGGCTTGGGCGGCAACCCAGGGTTGCGAGGCGCACTTCTTTCTCGTCGAGCCAGAGCGTTTCACACAAGGCGCACGTGACGCCAAGCTGACCAGCGACGATTGCGGCACCACCCAGCACTACCTGCTGCTCGACGAGTTCTATCGGACCGCAATCTGGCTGGGCGGCCGCACCCCGCTGTGGTGGCTAGTGCCGGACTACGAGGAACATCGTTACGACGCCTACGCCAACACCTTGCTCAGCAAACGCTTCGTGCGCAGCGAGGAGGTGCTGGACCTCGGCAACCTCGGCAGCATTCCCACCGGCGAATACCTCGGGGCCGGTCTCTGGCAGCTCTACAAAGGTATCGAGGCGCCGTACAAGTCGCTGTTCAAACTGCTGCTGGTCGAGGCCTATGCCAGCGATTACCCGAACTCGCGCTGTCTGAGCCTGGATTTCAAGCGCGCCGTTTACGCCAACCACTTGGACCTCGACGAGCTGGACCCGTACATCGTCGCTTACCGGCGGATCGAGCAGTACTTGTTCAACCGCGCCGACCATGAACGGCTGGCCCTGCTGCGTCGCTGCCTCTACCTCAAGGTCAACAAACCGCTCAGCCGGCCGCCAACCGGCCGAAGCAAGAGCTGGAAGCGCCGCCTGCTGGAACGCCTGACCGCCGACTGGAAGTGGGACGAGCGGCAATTTGCCCAGCTCGACAGTCGCAGCCAGTGGAAGGTACGCCGCGTCATCGAGGAGCGTCGCGCCCTGGTCAACGAACTCACATTCGGCTACCGGTTCCTCAGCGAATTCGCTCGTCGGCAGCAGATCACCTGCAGTATCAATGGCCGTGACTTCGGTGTGCTCGGTCGGCGCCTCCATGCGGCGATCGAGCGCAAGGGCGGGAAGATCGAGGCGATCAACCTCGGCATCGCGCCGGATCTGGCCGAACACAGCCTGACCCTGGTGCAGGGCTACGACGCCGCTGACGACGTTTCCTGGGCGCTCTACGAGGGCAATCTCAACGCGCAACAGCTCAGCAACTTCTCCCCGCTCAAACGCTCGCGCGAGCTGATCCCGCTACTGGCCTGGTGTCACCGCAACGGCGTGATCGACGGCGCGACGCATGTCGCCCTGCACCCGGGCGACAGCGGCCTGACCGAAGGCGAGCTGTTCGCCCTCCTGACCGAACTGAGGCAGGCATTGCCGATGCCGCCACAGGCGGTCCCTGACGAAGCCCTGCTGAACCCTGCGGCACCGGTTCGGGCACTGCTATTGATCAACGTTGGCGTCGACCCGCTCAGCCCGGCGCAACCGTTTTCGTTCGATGAGCTATCCGACTCGTTGGGGCTCGGCACGGGGCGCGAGCATCTGATCCTGAGCATCGATCAATTGACGCTCAATAGCTGGGGCGAGCTGATCGCCACCCGTTACGAAAACCCTGCGCCGCTGGCCGAATGCCTGCGCGATTACTTGCAGGCGCTCCCCCCCCATGGCGAGCGTCCGAGCCTGCAGGTGCGCTGTTTCCGCAACGCTGGCGTGCAGCTGGCGCGACGGGTGGAAACGGTATTCCTTGATGCCCAGGCAGCGCTCGACGAGCCGGGTGAGAGCCGTTACCTGCTCCAGGTTCGCCAGCACTTCCATGTGCTAGATCTCGCCGCGGGGAACATCCGCCATACGGCCCTGCACGATATGCCCGCGCTGCTCGAACACCTCGGCGAAACCCATCACCAGCATCGACCGCTGCGCCTGGAACGGCACACCCTCGTTGGAACCGACTTGGCGCTGGTGCTGACCCAGGCACGCCCCGACTGCCTGCAGGTGTTCTACCGTGTGCAGAACGGGCTGGCCGAGGTTACGGTGCTCGACGAATTCAACTCACTCTGGCGTCAGCAGTACGGGTTTCGTGACGAGCAGAGTCTGTTGGCACCGCTGCTGCGCTTCCTGCAATCGGTGAGCTATCGGCGCACCACGCAGCTGCCGTTCGAAGAGAGCCGTTTGGCCGCGATGGACATTCTGATCTATCGCCTGCAGTCAGCGGCCCAGGACGGTGCGCCCGCACTGGAGCGCCGGCCCGCACCACGCGAGGCCAGCAACCCGTTCTACGACATTCAAGCGATCGTCGAACCCGGTGAGCGGGGCCGCTCGCAGGTCACGCTGTACTGCAATCATCGGGAATTCTCCAGCCTCGAATACGGGCCTGAGCTCTACGCCGCCGTGGCGCACTACATTCTGACCCAGCGCCGGGCCGGCGAGCGTTATCCCTGCTACCTCACGGATCTGGATCTCTCTGGGCTACATGGCGGCGCACGGGCGCAGACCGTCCAGTACCTGCGCTACAAAACGCATCTGGAGACGGCGATCAACCAGGCACTGCACGCAGACTGAACCGCTCGCCGCGCGCTACTTCCGGTGCGCCTCGCCCGCGGCTTCGGGCTGGTATTCGACGGCCAACAGGGTCAGTTTGAGCACCTTGCCGCCCGGCGTCGGCCAATCGATGTGCTGACCCACACTCAGCCCGAGCAACGCGCTGCCCACCGGCGCTAGAACCGACACGGTCCCGTCCTTGCCGGCCTCCTCGGGGTAGACGAGCGTCAGGTGGTAATCCTTGCCGCTTCCCTCTTCGCGGCAATGCACGCGCGAATTCATCGACACCACGCCGGCCGGCAACTCGGCGCGCTCGACGACCTGAGCACGGGACAGCTCCTCCTCGAGGGCCTCGGCGGCCGGGCCGTAATCCGGTAGGCCATCGAGCAGCCGCTCGATCCGCTGGAGGTCGGATTGGGTGATGATGATCGACGGTGCACTGGTCATGAGTACGGGCAAGCTCCTCGAAAATTGGAATGGCAGAAAAGCAAAACCCCACCATGCAAGGCGGGGTTCGTCCTGCGACCCTAACACAGGTCACCGAGGAAGCAAGCGCCGGGGGCGTGCCCGCCGGGCAGCCAGTAGCAGGTTAGAGGTCTTCGAATTCCAGCGCTTCGCCGCCCTGCTCCTGCGTGGCCCGGGTGAGCAACTCGCCGAGCCGTTCGTCGTTCGCATCGCATATCCACGCCGCGTTTTCTTCGTCGTAATCGAAGTGGAAGCCACCCGAGCGCGCCGCCAGCCAGAGCTGACGCAATGCCGGCTGACGGCTGAAGATTAGCTGGCTGCCGTTCTCGAAGCGAACCGTCAGCACGCCGCCGGAGTTTTCCAGATCGACGTCCAGGCCGCTGTCGTCGAAAACGTCCTCGACGGCTTCCTGCACGGCGTCGACCAGATCGTGAAAGCGCGCTTCGCTAAGACTCATCAGTGGAATTCCTTCTTGTCGATAGAGCGGCAGGCAACCGGGCCGGCCGATAATGGCGGCGAGCTTAGCAGCCCGGCGCAACCTCTAGCGAGTCGCCAGACCGGCGCCGCCCGAACGCCGGCCGAAGCACGAGGCCACATAGGCAATCCGACGGGTGCTGGGTATACTCCGGCCCATCGATTTTTCTAGGATTGCCCCCCAATGAAGCGTCTGCTGCTTCCACTTGTCGCGCTCGCGATACTTGCCTCCGCCCTGAGCGGTTGCGGCCAGAAAGGCCCGCTCTACCTACCGGATGACGAGGCAACGTCCAAAGAACGTTCCAAAGACCGATTCGAACTGTAAAGGAGGCATTCCATGGAGGCCTTCTCGTACCGCGACGGTCAACTCTTCGCGGAGGGCGTGGCGCTGCCCGCTCTCGCGCAACGCTTCGGCACCCCCACCTACGTGTACTCGCGCGCCCACATCGAGGCCCAGTACCGCGCCTATGCCGATGCCCTGCAAGGCATGCCGCACCTGGTCTGCTTCGCCGTGAAGGCGAACTCGAACCTAGGCGTTCTGAACGTGCTCGCGCGGCTCGGTGCAGGCTTCGACATCGTCTCGATCGGCGAACTGGAGCGGGTCCTCGCGGCCGGCGGTCAACCCGAGCACATCGTCTTCTCCGGCGTCGGCAAGAGCCGTGACGACATGCGCCGCGCACTCCAGGTCGGTGTGCACTGCTTCAACGTCGAGTCCACCGACGAACTGGAACGCCTGCAGCAGGTGGCCGCCGAGCTGGGCGTCATGGCACCGGTATCGCTGCGCGTGAACCCGGATGTCGATGCCGGCACCCACCCGTACATTTCCACCGGGCTCAAGGAAAACAAGTTCGGCATCGCCATTGCCGACGCTGAGGATGTCTATGCCCGTGCACACGAGCTAGACAACCTCGAAGTCATCGGCGTGGACTGCCACATCGGCTCGCAGCTCACCAGCCTGCCGCCGTTTCTCGACGCGCTCGATCGCCTGCTGGGCTTGATCGACCGACTCGCGGTGCGCGGTATCCGTATCCGCCACCTCGATCTGGGCGGTGGTTTAGGCGTGCGCTATCGCGAAGAGCAGCCGCCGCTCGCTGGGGACTACATCCAGGCGGTGCGCAAGCGCATCGACGGCCGCGACCTCGCGCTCGTTTTCGAACCAGGCCGATCGATCGTCGCCAACGCCGGCGTGCTGCTGACTCGTGTCGAATACCTCAAGCACACCGAGCACAAGGACTTCGCCATCGTCGATGCGGCGATGAACGACCTGATTCGCCCGGCGCTCTACCAAGCGTGGATGGACGTGGTACCGGTGCAGCCACGCGACAGCGAACCGCGCCACTACGACATTGTCGGGCCGATCTGCGAAACCGGGGACTTCCTCGCCAAGGAGCGCCCGCTCGCCCTGGCCGAGGGTGACCTGCTGGCGGTGCGCTCGGCGGGCGCCTATGGTTTCGTGATGAGTTCTAACTACAACACGCGCGGCCGTGCAGCCGAAGTGCTGGTGGACGGGGACAACGCCTACGAAGTGCGCCGCCGCGAAAGCGTGCAGGAGCTATACGCTGGCGAAAGCCTGCTGCCAGCCTGAGGCCACGACGATGCTTTTGCGTTTTACCAAGATGCATGGCCTGGGCAATGATTTCATGGTCATCGACCTGATCAGCCAGCATGCGCACATCCAGCCCAAGCACGCCCGGCAATGGGGCGATCGCCACACCGGCGTGGGCTTCGACCAGCTCCTGCTGGTCGAGCCACCGCACAATCCCGACGTGGACTTTCGCTACCGCATTTTCAACTCCGACGGGTCGGAAGTGGAGCAATGCGGTAACGGCGCCCGCTGCTTCGCGCGTTTCGTGCTGGACAAGCGGCTGACCATGAAGCGGCAGATCCGGGTAGAAACCAAGGGCGGCATCATCGAGCTGATCGTGCGCCCCGATGGGCAGATCACCGTCGACATGGGGCCGCCGCGTCTGATCCCGGATCAGATACCGTTCCAGGCCGACGAAGAAGCCCTGAGCTACCCGCTGGACGTTAACGGCCAACAGCTGCGGATCGCCGCAGTGTCCATGGGCAATCCGCATTCGGTCCTACGGGTGGAGGATGTCGACACCGCCCCGGTTCACCAGCTCGGGCCTCAGATCGAGCATCACCCGCGGTTTCCGCAACGGGTCAACGCGGGTTTCCTCCAGGTTGTCGATCGCCAGCATGCGAAGCTGCGCGTCTGGGAGCGCGGTGCGGGCGAAACGCAGGCCTGCGGGACCGGTGCTTGCGCTGCGGCGGTTGCCGCGATTCGCCATGGCTGGATGGATTCGCCGGTGCAGATCGACCTGCCCGGCGGCCGTCTGTCCATTGAATGGGCAGGCACTGGACAGCCCGTTATGATGACCGGCCCCGCCGTTCGCGTATTCGAAGGACAGGTTCGCCTATGACCGAGCAAAACCAGGAAAAGCCGCAGCTGCCGGACGCCGAAGCCGTCGCGGCCTACCTGCGTGCGCATCCGGAATTCTTTGTCGACCACGATGAACTCATTCCCGAGCTGCGCATCCCCCATCAGCCCGGTACGGCCGTATCGCTGGTCGAGCGGCAGGTCAAGCTGCTGCGCGAGCGCAACATCGAGATGCGCCATCGCCTGTCGCAACTGATGGACGTCGCGCGCGACAACGACAGGCTGTTCGACAAGACGCGCCGGCTGGTGCTCGACCTGCTCGATGCCAACAGCCTCGAGGAAGTGATCGGCGCGATGGACGAAAGCCTGCGCCACGAATTCCAAGTGCCCTATGTCAGCCTGATCCTGTTCAGCGAGACGCCCTTGCCGGTCGGCCGCAGCGTTACCGCGAACGAAGCGCAGCAGGCCATTGGCGGATTGCTGGGCAGCGGCAAGACGGTCTGCGGCGTGTTGCGTCCGCACGAGCTGGCCTTTCTGTTCGGCGAGCAGGAAAGCCGCAGCATCGGCTCGGCCGCCGTGGTCGCGTTGAACCAGCAGCAGGGCATCCTCGCCATCGGCAGCGAGGACCCACAACACTACAAAAGCTCGCTGGGCACGCTCTTCCTGGGCTACATCGCCGAGGTGCTGACGCGGGTTCTGCCGAGCTACTCCACCCCGTTGCGCTCGGTACGCTGATTGCCGGAAACAGCATCCGGGGCTGTCCAAAGGCGCGTACCGGCTAGAAGAGCGTTGTGATGCAGACCGATCTGGATGCCTATTTCCAATACCTGCGCAGCGAACGGCAGATGTCGCCGCACACGCTGGATGGCTACCAGCGCGATCTGCTCAAGGCCGTCGCCTTTGCCGATAAGCAGCAGTTGCGCGACTGGGCCGAATTCAAGCCTGCCCATGTTCGTCAATTGATTGCCGATCAGCATCGGCGCGGGCAGTCCAGCCGCAGCCTGGCGCGCCTGCTGTCGTCGCTGCGTGGGCTCTATCGCTACCTGGCCAAGGAAGGACGCTGCGCCCACGATCCGGCAGCAGGTATCTCCGCACCGAAGGGCGAGAAACGCCTGCCCCGCCTGCTCGACACCGACCGCGCCATGCAATTGCTCGACGGCGGCGTCGAGGACGATTTCATCGGCCACCGCGACCAGGCGATGCTCGAGCTCTTCTATTCATCCGGCCTGCGCCTGGCCGAGCTGGTGAGCCTGAATCTCGAACAGCTCGACCTCGGATCCGGGCTGGTGCATGTCCACGGCAAGGGCAACAAGCAGCGCATCCTCCCGGTTGGGCGCAAGGCACTCGAAGCACTGCAGGCCTGGCTGCCGCTGCGGGCGCTGAGCAATCCGCCCGATTCGGCGGTGTTCGTCAGCCAGAAAGGCCGCCGGCTCGGCGCGCGCGCCGTGCAGGTCAGGGTCCGCGAGGCGGGCGTTCGGGAGCTCGGCCAGCACCTTCATCCGCACATGCTGCGGCACAGCTTCGCCAGCCATATGCTCGAATCGTCACAGGACTTGCGTGCAGTGCAAGAGCTACTCGGGCATGCCGACATCGGCACCACGCAAATCTATACGCACCTGGACTTCCAGCACTTGGCCAAGGTCTACGACCAGGCGCATCCGCGAGCCAAGCGCAAACAGAACAGCGAGCAGGAACCATGACCATTCGGCTGATCACCTTCGACCTGGACGATACCCTGTGGGACGTGGCCCCCGTCATCCAGAGCGCGGAAATCCAACTGCGCGACTGGCTGGGCGAACATGCGCCGCGCCTGGGCGACGTTCCGGTCGAGGCCCTGGCCGCGATTCGCAGCCGCCTGGTCGAGGCCGACCCCAGCCTCAAGCACCGCATCAGTGAACTGCGCCGCCGCGTCCTGTTCCATGCCTTGAATGACGCCGGTTATACCGAGGCCGAGGCCCGCGAGATGGCCCACAGGGCCTTCGAAATCTTTCTCGAGGCGCGCCACGCGATCGAACTCTTTCCCGACGTGCACCCAACGCTGGAACGGCTCGCCAATCACTATGCCCTCGGCGTGCTGACCAACGGCAACGCCGACGTCAGCCGGCTCGGGCTGGCGGATTACTTCCGTTTCAGCCTGTGCGCGGAGGAGCTCGGTATAGGCAAGCCGGACCCCCACCCCTTCCGCGAAGCGCTCAAGCGCGGCGGCGTCGAAGCCGCGCACGCCGTGCATGTCGGCGACCACCCAAGCGACGACATCGGCGGGGCGCAGCGGGCCGGGCTGCGGGCGATCTGGTTCAACCCGGGCGGCAAGGCCTGGGCACATGAGGGCCGGCCTGATGCCGAGATCGGCAGCTTGGCCGAATTGCCGGCGTTGCTACACGGCTGGCGCTGACGGCGAACGTCGCAGAAACGAAAAAACCCGCCAATAGGCGGGTTTTTCTCGAGGCAGAGCGACGCCGGATCAGATGGGCCGGCTGCCATACTTGCTGTCGGGTTTTTTAGGCGGATCGGCTACCACGTTGGGTTCGACCTCCTGCACCTGGCCTCCACGCGCCAGGAACTCTTCCATCGCGCGAGCCAACTCTTCGCGCTCGCGCTGCTTGGCTTCCAGGCTGGGCAGTTCATCGACCACGACCGCCTTGGCCTTGGCTTTCTTGTTGGTCGGCGTGGCGCGCTCGCTGTCGGTGCCTTCATCATCCGACATGTCATCGCTGTCGTCGGAATCGGCCGCAGCCAGCTCCTCGCCTTCATCCTCGTCGTCGTTAACGTCCAGATCGTCTTGTTCTAGTTCTTCGTCACTCATGTTCAACCTCGTCCCCTGCCAAAGCGGAAGTTATAGCCCAGCGATGAACTTTGTTCGCCATCGCCAAAAAAAATTCAACTTGCCATCCCATGCAACGTCGCGAGCACCTGCCTGGCCCCGCCCTTATCGCGGTGTTCCCCGAGATAGACGCCTTGCCAAGTCCCCAACGCCAATCGGCCATCCTGTACCGGCAGGCTGACCTCACAGCCCAGCAGGCTGGATTTGAAATGCGCCGGCAGGTCGTCCGGCCCCTCGTAATCATGTTCGTAGCCGGGCTGGCCCTGCGGCACCAGGCGATTGAAGAACCGCTCGAAATCGCGCCGTACCGCACCATCGGCATTCTCGTTGATGGTCAGCGAGGCCGAGGTATGGCGCAGCCACAGGTGTAACAGACCAGCCGTGCATTCGCGCAGTTCCGGCAGATGCTCGAGCAACTCATCGGTGATCAGGTGGAAGCCGCGCGGTCTCGGCCGCAGCGTGATGATCGTCTGTCGCCACATCGTCGAGAGCCCCTCGTCAGCCGCACGGAGCGCATTCTAGCGCGGCTCCAGAAAAAACAAAGGGCGCCCGAGGGCGCCCTTCTTGGAGCAGGGGATGATCAACGCTTGTTGGTGAACTCCGGATAGGCTTCAAGGCCGCACTCCACGACGTCGACGCCTTCGTACTCTTCCTCTTCGCTAACGCGCAGGCCGATGACCGCCTTGAGGATCGCCCAAACCACCAGGCTGGCAATGAATACCCAGGCGAAGATCGAGACCAGGCCCAGCAGCTGCGCACCGAAGGAGGCGTCTGCATTGGTCAGAGGAACGGCCAGCAGACCCCATGCACCGACTACACCGTGCACGGAAATCGCACCCACCGGGTCATCGAGCTTGAGCTTGTCCAGGCCAAGGATGCTGAACACCACCAGCACGCCACCCACTCCACCAATCAGCACCGCCTGCAGCGCACTTGGGGTCAGCGGTTCGGCCGTGATGGCCACCAAGCCCGCCAGTGCCCCGTTGAGGATCATGGTCAGGTCGGACTTGCCGAACAGCAGGCGTGCGGTGATCAACGCCGCGACCAGCCCGCCTGCAGCCGCCATGTTGGTATTGGTGAATACCTGGGCGACAGCGTTGGCATCTTCGATGGTGCTCATCTTCAGCTGCGAGCCGCCGTTGAAGCCGAACCAGCCCATCCACAGAATGAAGGTGCCGAGGGTCGCCAGCGGCAGGTTGGCACCCGGGATCGCGTTGATCTGGCCGTTAGGGCCGTACTTGCCCTTGCGCGGGCCCAGCAGCAGAACGCCAGCCAGTGCAGCCGAGGCACCGGCCATGTGCACCAGACCCGAGCCTGCGTAGTCGAGGAAGCCAGCCGCGTCGAGGAAACCGCCGCCCCACTTCCAGAAACCCTGAACCGGGTAGATGAAGCCGGTCATCACCACCGCGAAGGCAATGAAGGCCCAGAGCTTCATGCGCTCGGCGACCGCACCGGAGACCACCGACATGCAGGTCGCGGCAAACACGATTTGGAAGAAGAAATCGGCACGCGCGGAATAATACGGCGCGTCCTCGCCACCGGCGGCGACGACGTCGACCGCGTTCTCATCGCCGATCAGGAATCCCAGGCTCGGCAGGATGCCGCCTTCGGGGCTCGAGTACATGATGTAGTAGCCGATCAGCAGATACATGATCGAGGCCAGTGCATAGAGGACGATGTTCTTGGTCAGGATCTCGGCGGTGTTCTTGGCACGGACCAGGCCGGCCTCAAGCATCGAGAATCCCGCCGCCATCCACATGACTAGCGCGCCGCAGATGAGGAAGTAGAAGGTATCGAGTCCGTACTGGACGGGTATCAGTGCTGTGCTATCCATTTTTGTTCACCTTTTGCCGAGCGCCAGGGCGCTATTCGGGTAAGGCGCCCGGGTTGGCTCCGGGCGCACTCCGTGTGCTTACAGGTTGTAGCCGCGTTCGTTGTGCAGGCTGAGGTCGAGGCCGATCGTTTCTTCTTCTTCGCTGACCCGCAGTCCCATCACCACGTCGATCACTTTCAGGATTACGAAGGTGACGATGGCGGTGTAGACGACGGTGAAGAGCACGCCCTTGAACTGGATCCACAGCTGCAGTGCGATGTTTTCCACCTCACCGAAACCGCCCAGCGCAGGGGCTGCGAAGACACCGGTCAGAAGCGCGCCGACGATGCCGCCAACGCCATGTACGCCGAAGGCGTCCAGCGAGTCGTCGTAACCGAGCTTGCGCTTGAGACTGGTGGCACAGAAGAAACAGATGACGCCCGATGCCAAGCCGATGACCAGCGCACCCATCGGACCGACCGTGCCGGCTGCCGGGGTGATCGCTACCAGGCCGGCAACAACGCCGGAGGCGATACCCAGCGCGCTGGGTTTGCCGTGCGTCATCCACTCGGCAAACATCCAGCTCAGCGCTGCGGCAGCAGTCGCGATCTGGGTGACCAGCATGGCCATGCCAGCAGTGCCGTTGGCGGCCAGCGAGGAACCGGCGTTGAACCCGAACCAGCCGATCCACAGCATCGCCGCGCCGACCAGCGTCAGGCCGAGGTTGTGCGGGGCCATGGGGGTGGTCGGGAAGCCCTTGCGCTTGCCAAGCACGATGCACGCGACCAGGCCGGCAATACCGGCGTTGATGTGCACCACGGTGCCACCGGCGAAGTCGAGCACGCCCCAGTCCCACATCAGGCCGCCGTCGCCGCCCCAGACCATGTGGGCAATCGGTGCGTACACCAGGGTGAACCAGACGCCCATGAACACCAGCATCGCGGAGAACTTCATGCGCTCGGCGAAGGCACCGACGATCAGCGCCGGCGTGATGATGGCGAAGGTCATCTGGAAGGTAATGAAGACGCTTTCCGGCACGGTGCCGGTAAGGCTGTCGGGTGTCAGGCCGGCGAGGAATGCACGCCCGAGGCCGCCGACGAAGGAATTGAGATTGGTGACGCCTGCTTCCATGCCAGTCGTGTCGAACGCCAGGCTGTAGCCGTAGACCATCCAGAGGATGCTCATCAGGCCGGTAATGGCAAAGCACTGCATCATGACCGAGAGGATGTTCTTGGAGCGGACCATGCCGCCGTAGAACAGGGCCAGGCCTGGAATGGTCATGAACAGCACCAATGCGGTGGCTGTCAGCATCCATGCCGTATCGCCGGAATCGAGCGTTGCCTCCTGTGCCATGGCGATGCCGGGGCTTATCAGAGACAAAAGGGCTCCTAGCCCTGCGAATTTTCGCAGAGTCATGGTTTTACTCCTGGGGCGTGGGGGTTCGTAGGCCTGCGCTGGCAGGCAATCGCAAGTACGGCTGCGGCGTGGCGGATGTGTCGGGCGTTGCCGCCCGCTCATGCATGCGCTACGCGCGGCTCGTCAGATTGCGTCGGTGTCGGTTTCGCCGGTGCGGATGCGGATGGCCTGCTCCAGGTTCACCACGAAAATCTTGCCGTCGCCGATCTTTCCGGTATTGGCCGCCTTGGTGATGGCCTCGATCACGCGATCGAGCTGGTCGTCAGCAATGGCCACGTCGATTTTCACCTTCGGCAGGAAATCGACCACGTATTCGGCGCCGCGGTAGAGCTCGGTATGGCCTTTCTGCCGGCCAAAGCCCTTGACCTCGGTGACTGTGATGCCTTGGACGCCAATTTCGGACAGTGACTCGCGCACGTCGTCCAGCTTGAACGGCTTGATGATGGCAGTGACTAGTTTCATGAAAACTTCTCCCGTTTAGGTGGACTTGCCCCAGAAGTACGAACCCGGCTCAAGTCTAAGCTCAGTGTCTGGCTCTTGTAACGCGCCGGCATCGCCGCGCGACCCTCCGACACCATCAACCAATCCGACGAAACGTCCCGAATCGCCTGTGCACCGTTACCTGTCGGTGCATGCGTCACGCTGAACAAAGCAGAAACAGTGCCAACCAATCGAAACTCGCGCTCTGCTGCGGTCCGCGCGGCCAGCACGGGCCTAAACGAGCGAAGCGGCGAACCAAAATGGTGCGGCGTACCAAGGCACAGTGCACAGAAATGGGCACAGGGGCTGCCCGGGGCGGCTTGGACGAGCGTGCTACACTGCACGCCGCTCAAAAACAGGTGATGCTATGTTCCCGCCCAAAGCTTTCCTCGACGCCATCGGCTCCCAGGCCTCGCGCTTGTTCAACGGCGAAACGCCCCTCTCGCGCAGCGAAATCGAAGCCCAGTTCAAGGGCATCGTGCAGGGCGCGTTGAGCAAGCTGGATGTGGTCAGCCGCGACGAGTTTGACAGCCAGATGGTCGTCCTGGCCCGCACACGTGCCCGCCTCGAGGCGCTGGAGGCCAAGGTCATTGAACTGGAAGAGAAGCTGAAGCCCGCCGCCGGAGAGTGATCCAGCGGCACCGATCAAAGGAGTGATCGATGTCTCTCGCAATCGTCCACAGCCGGGCCCAGCTCGGCGTGGAAGCGCCGGCCGTCACGGTCGAGGCGCACCTGGCCAACGGCCTGCCTTCACTGGCCCTTGTCGGCCTGCCCGAAACTGCGGTCAAGGAAAGCAAGGATCGCGTGCGCAGCGCCATCCTCACGTCCGGCTTCGATTTCCCGGCCCGCCGCATCACCCTCAACCTCGCCCCCGCAGATTTGCCTAAGGATGGAGGGCGCTTCGACCTGGCGATCGCCCTCGGCATTCTTGCCGCCAGCGCTCAGGTGCCGAGCGAGCGCCTCGACAGCCTCGAATGTCTCGGTGAACTGGCGCTTTCCGGCGCGTTGCGGCCGGTTCAGGGCGTATTGCCCGCCGCGCTGGCGGCACGCAAGGCTGGCCGCGCCCTGCTGGTGCCCCGCGCAAACGCAGAAGAAGCCAGCCTAGCCTCGGGATTGGTGGTTTACGCCGCAGACCATCTGCTGGAAGTCGCCGCGCATTTCAACGGCGTGACACCACTGCAACCTTTCCAGGCACAAGGGCTTCTGCGCCAGGTCCTGCCGTACCCGGATCTGGCCGACGTGCAAGGTCAGCAAGCAGCCAAGCGCGGCTTGCTGGTCGCCGCGGCCGGCGCGCACAACCTGCTGTTTTCCGGCCCACCCGGCACCGGCAAGACACTGCTAGCCAGCCGCCTGCCAGGGCTGCTGCCACCGCTGGAGGAACAGGAAGCACTCGAAGTCGCCGCCATTCACTCTGTGGCCAGCCAGTCGCCCCTCGAACATTGGCCGCAGCGCCCTTTTCGACAGCCCCATCACAGTGCATCCGGGCCGGCGTTGGTCGGTGGCGGCAGCCGGCCGCGACCCGGCGAAATCACACTGGCGCACCAAGGCGTGCTCTTTCTCGATGAACTGCCGGAATTCGATCGCAAGGTGTTAGAGGTACTACGGGAGCCACTGGAATCGGGGTGTATCGTCATCGCACGGGCACGTGACAAGGTGCGATTTCCTGCTCGTTTCCAATTGGTGGCCGCGATGAACCCTTGCCCCTGTGGCTATCTGGGCGACCCCAGCGGCCGCTGCCGTTGCTCGCCCGATCAGGTCCAGCGCTACCGCGGCAAGCTCTCCGGCCCGCTGCTTGACCGCATCGACCTGCACCTGACCGTGGCGCGGGAGGCGACTGCACTCAATGCGCCAATGGCGAGCACCGAAACGACCGCCGAGATGGCTGCCCTCGTAGCCGAGGCGCGGCGCCGACAACTCGCTCGCCAGGGGTGCGCCAACGCATTTCTCGATCTATCCGGCCTGCGCCAGCACTGCCATCTGCAACCGGAGGACCAGCAGTGGTTGGAGCGCGCCTGTGAGCGACTCGGGCTATCGCTGCGCGCGGCACACCGCATTCTCAAAGTCGCTCGTACGCTGGCGGATCTCGAGCGCGCCGAGTCGATCGGTCGCGCCCACCTCGCCGAGGCGCTGCAATACCGGCCCGCCAGCCAGGCCAGCTGATAACGCGCCGGCTGAAGTCCTGCAACGCGTGGCGCGGCGGCAAGCGCAACGGCGTAATTCCTGCTCGTCCGAGGTCCGATCCATTGTTACCGACGCAATGGCGATGGCCTCGAAGCCGGTCAGAAGCTGACCAATATGTTAGATTGCGCCCTCTTCGCCACAGGCGGCCACTCCCCAAATCGAAAAATCAAGGAGCGCAGCATGGAGGCCAACAAGTCTTCTTCCACCCTCAACCCACCCGTTTTCATCGGCTCTGCCGTCCTTATCATCGCGCTGGTTATCTACAGCGTCGCCTTCTCGGAAAACGCGCAGGCTGTATTCGGTGACGTCCAGGCCTGGATCATCGCCAATGTCAGCTGGCTCTACATCATCGCTGTCGCCATCATCCTGTTGATGGTCGTGCTGCTCGCCCTGAGCCGCTACGGCGACATCAAGCTCGGCCCTGATCACAGCGAGCCGGACTACAGCAACCTGACCTGGTTCTCCATGCTGTTCTCCGCCGGCATGGGCATCGGCCTGATGTTTTTCGGCGTAGCCGAACCGGTGATGCACTTCCTCTCGCCCCCGGTCGGTGAAGGAGGGACCAGTGAGGCCGCGTACGAGGCCATGAAGATCACCTTCTTCCACTGGGGTCTGCATGCCTGGGCGATCTACGCGATCGTCGCGATGATCCTGGCTTACTTCAGCTACCGCCACGGCTTGCCGCTCACACTGCGCTCGGCGCTCTATCCACTCATCGGCGAGCGAATCTATGGCCCGATCGGCCACGCCGTGGACATCTTCGCGATCATCGGCACCGTGCTGGGCGTCGCCACCTCGCTGGGGCTGGGCGTCACCCAGATCAATTCCGGCCTTAATCATCTATACGGGGTGCCGATCTCGGTGCCTGTTCAGATCATCCTGATCGCAGTCACCACGCTGCTGGCGACGGTCTCAGTGGTCACGGGTCTGGACAAGGGCGTCCGGCGCCTGTCGGAGCTCAACCTGACGCTTGCCGTGCTGCTTGTAGTCGTTGTGCTGATTGCAGGCCCGACCGTATTTATCCTGCAGACTTTCGTGCAGAACACCGGCAGCTATCTGTCCGACATCGTCAACAAGACCTTCAACCTCTACGCCTACGAGCCGAACGACTGGATCGGCGGATGGACGCTGTTCTACTGGGGCTGGTGGCTGGCCTGGTCGCCCTTCGTCGGCCTGTTCATCGCGCGCATCTCGCGCGGCCGCACCATCCGTGACTTCGTCACCGGCGTGCTGCTGGTACCGACCGGCTTCACCCTGTTGTGGATGACCGTGTTCGGTGACACCGCGATCCACATGATTCTCTGGGACCACGTCACGAGCCTGGGCGAAGCGATCGAGCGTGACAGCTCGCTTGCCCTGTTTGCCTTCCTCGAAAACTTCCCCTTCGCGGCGGTGCTCTCGACCATCGCGATGCTGATGGTGGTGGTGTTCTTCGTGACATCGGCAGACTCCGGCGCGCTGGTCGTAGACATGCTCGCCTCGGGTGGTGAAGGCCAGACGCCGGTATGGCAACGTATTTTCTGGACAGCCTCCATGGGCATCGTGGCGATCGCACTGCTGCTTGCCGATGGCTTGACCGCACTGCAGACGGCAACCATCGCCAGCGCCCTGCCCTTCACCCTCGCGCTGCTCTGCTCGATGTGGGGCCTGCTCAAGGCGCTTCGTGTCGATGCGACAAAACAGGGGCTGCGCTACCAGGCGATCAACACGACCCCGACCGCGCCCGTGTCCGAAGGCGGCTGGCGTCGCCGTGTGCAGAACCTGACTCGGTATCCCCGCCGTCGTGACGTGGAGCGATTCATCAGCGAGACCGCTGCGCCCGCGTGCGCCGCTGTAGCCGAGGAGCTGCGCAAGCAGGGCTACCACGTCGAACTGACCAGCGGGGACGACAAACGGACCGGCCTGGAAATCACCTACGAAGGTGCGCCGGACTTCATCTACCTGATTCGCCCACGTGGCTACCCGATGCCGAGCTTCGTTGCCACCGAGGAAGGTGACGACGACGAGCGCAACTACTTCCGTGCCGAAGTGCACCTCAAGGAAGGCGGGCAGAACTACGATGTGATGGGCTGGAGCCGGGAAGGCGTGATTGGCGACATTCTCGACCAGTACGAGAAACACATGCACTTCCTGCACATGGTTCGCTGATCCACACCGCGCCGGGCTCCAAGCCCGGCGCTTTGTTTCAACTCTGCATTTCGACCGCGCGGCCCCGGTTGAGAAAGGGCCTTAGCTCGGCCAGGGGCAGCGGCTTGCTGATCAGGTAGCCCTGCACCTGGTCTGCACCGAAGCGGCGCAGTTGTCCTAACTGCGCTGCGCCTTCGACCCCCTCGGCCACGACCTCCAGACCCAGCTCGTGGGCCAGACCGATCATCGCCCGGACCAGTCGGCCGTTCTGCGGGCGCGAAGCCATCTGTTCGACGAAGCTCTTGTCGATCTTCAGCAAGCTGATCGGCAGCCGGCTCAGGTGCACGAAGGAGGAAAAGCCCGTGCCGAAATCGTCCAGCGAGAAGCGCACCCCCAGCTCAGCCAGCGCGTTCATGGTGCCGCGCACCTGATCGCTGCGGCGCATCACAGCCGTCTCGGTGAGCTCGAACTCCAGCCAGTGCGGATCGACGCCGCGCTCGGCGATCAGCCGCTCGAGGGTGGCCAGCAACTGGCTATCCTGAAACTGCCGGAACGACAGATTGACCGCCATGTGCAACTCGCCCGCACCGCTGTCACGCAGGCTTTGCATGTCGCGCAAGGCCCGGGCGATGACCCAGTAGCCCAGCGGCACGATCAGCCCGCTCTCCTCGGCCATGGGTATGAACTCGTCTGGAGCCAGCAGGCCACGCTCGGCGTGCGGCCAACGCACCAGGGCTTCCATACCGACGATGCGGCCGGTCTCGATGCACAGCCTCGGCTGATAATGCAGCTCCAGGTCGTCGCGGCGCAGGGCACGCCGCAGCTCACCTTCAAGGCCGGCCAGGCTGCTGGCACTGCGGTTGACCCGTTCGTTATAGCGATGCCAGGTGCAGCCCTGGCTGGCCTTGGCCTGGCGCATGGCGATCTGCGCCAGCCAGAACAGCTGATCGGCGTCCGCGCCCGGGGTCGCACGGGCCAGGCCCAGGCTGCACCCGAGCATCAGGCTTTCGCCATCGAGCCAGTAGGGCTCTGCCAGCGCGCCCATCAAGCGGTCGGCCAGTTTCTCCACTGGCTCCATGCGGTCGGCCTCGAGCAACAGGCCGAACTCGTCGCCACCCAGCCGAGCCAGGCGATCACCCACCTCGAGTTCGGCCTTTAAGCGCGCCACCACTTGCACGATCAAACGGTCGCCCGCCTGGTGGCCGAGCGCGTCGTTGACCCGGCGAAAGTTGTCCAAATCGAGCACGCCCAATACCAGACCCTCACCTCGACCCTCAACCAGCCGGGCGGCGAGCAGCGCCTGAAAACCCTGGCGATTGATGATGCCGGTCAGCGGGTCCTGCCTGGCCAGACGCTGAACAACGCCTTGCAGATTGCAGCGCTCACGGGCATAGCGCAGGCAGCGGCGCAACAGCTCCGGGTCCAGCCGCGGCCCGGTCAGCCAGTCGATGACGCCTTCGGGCGCTTCAACCGGTTCTGTTTCGAGCAACAGGACCGTCGGCCATGGAAAACGACCCGATGCAGGGCGGTGCGCCGCGGTGGTGAGCAGTAGGCTGGGGCCAGCTTCGGCCAGGCAGGCGGTGGCGGTCGCCCAGTCAGGCGCCTCGACGAGCTGGTGCGGGCTGGGCAGCACACCCAGGGCCGCCACCAAGCACTCGTGCCACGCAGGGTCATCGGCGAGCAGGACCAGACGCAAAGGTTGAGCGGACGATGTCACGATTCTTCCCCGGTTCGTACGGAGCAGTCAGGCGTGCAAGCGCCTGGAATTACACCCTCCCTGTGTGAAGCGGGGCGCAGGCCGTGCAGCCTGTTGCGGGCGCCGCGGCGCATAGACTAGAGCATTGCGACCCGGAACCCAGCCCCGTGGGCGACGACCGGTCATCACCCCCGCCAGCAGCCGGCAAATCGTGCCGCCGGCCCTGCTAAACTCTCGCCCCCGCCTTAACACGACCAGACCAATCGAGAATGTCCCGACTCAACCCTCGGCAGCAGGAAGCCGTGAACTACGTCGGCGGCCCACTGCTGGTGCTCGCCGGCGCCGGCTCCGGCAAGACCAGCGTGATCACCCGCAAGATCGCCTTCCTGGTGCAGCAGTGCGGTATCCAGGCCCGCCACATCGTCGCCATGACCTTCACCAACAAGGCCGCGCGCGAAATGAAGGAGCGCGTCGGTACCCTGCTCAAGGGCGCCGAGGCGCGCGGTCTGACCGTGTCCACCTTCCATAACCTGGGCATGAACATCATCCGCAAGGAATATGCGCGTCTGGGCTACAAGCCCGGCTTCTCGATCTTCGATGACGGCGACATCAAGGCGCTGCTCACCGACATCATGCAGAAGGAATATGCCGGCGACGACGGCGCCGATGAGATCAAAAGCTACATCGACAGCTGGAAGAACGACCTGATCCTGCCCGACGAGGCCCTGGCCAACGCGCGCAACCCCAAGGAGCAGACCGCTGCCATCGTCTACCTGCACTACCAGCGCACGCTCAAGGCGTACAACGCGGTGGACTTCAACGACCTGATCCTGCTGCCGGTCAAGCTCTTCCAGGAGCACGCCGACATCCTGGAAAAGTGGCAGAACCGCATTCGCTACCTGCTGGTGGACGAGTATCAGGACACCAACGCCAGTCAGTACCTGTTGGTCAAATTGCTGGTGGGCATGCGCAATCAGTTCACCGTGGTTGGCGACGATGACCAGTCGATCTACGCCTGGCGTGGCGCGCGTCCAGAAAACCTGATGCTGCTGAAAGAGGACTACCCGTCCCTGAAGGTGGTGATGCTGGAGCAGAATTACCGCTCCACCAGCCGCATCCTGAAATGCGCCAACATCCTCATCGCCAACAACCCGCATGTGTTCGAGAAGCAGCTGTGGTCGGAGATGGGTCATGGCGACGAGATCCGCGTGATCCGAACGCGCAACGAAGACGCCGAGTGCGAGCGCGTGGCACTGGAGATCCTCACCGAGCACCTGCGCACCCAGCGCCCCTACAGCGATTTCGCCATCCTCTACCGCGGCAACTACCAGGCCAAGCTGATGGAGCTGAAGCTGCAGCACCACCAGATTCCCTATCGCCTGTCCGGCGGCACCAGCTTCTTCGCCCGCCAGGAGGTGAAGGACCTGATGAGCTACTTCCGCCTCTTGGTCAACCCGGACGACGACAACGCCTTTCTGCGGGTAATCAACGTGCCACGCCGCGAGATTGGCTCCACCACCCTGGAAAAGCTCGGCAACTACGCCAGCGAGCGCGGCATTTCGATGTATGCCGCCGCCGACGAGATCGGCCTTGGCGCTCATCTGGACAGCCGCTACAGCGAGCGCCTGGCCCGCTTCAAGCGCTGGATGGACAACGTCCGCGAGCAGTGCGTGGTCAATGAGCCCATCACGGCCATCCGCAGCATGGTGATGGATATCGACTACGAGAACTGGCTCAGGCAAAACGCCTCCAGCGACAAAGTGGCCGACGCACGTATGGGCAACGTCTGGTTCCTCGTCGATGCGTTGAAAAATACGCTGGAGAAAGACGAAGACGGCGACATGACCATCGAAGACGCCATCGGCAAGCTGGTGCTGCGCGACATGCTCGAGCGCCAGCAGGAAGAGGAAGAAGGCGCCGACGGCGTGCAGATGATGACCATGCACGCCTCCAAGGGCCTGGAATTCCCCTCGGTGTACATCATCGGCTTCGAGGAGGAGATCCTGCCGCACCGTTCCAGCATCGAGGCCGACACCATCGAGGAAGAGCGGCGCCTGGCCTACGTCGGCATCACCCGCGCCAAACGCAACCTGGCGCTGACCTTCGCCGCCAAGCGCAAGCAGTACGGCGAGGTGATCGACTGCACGCCGAGCCGTTTCCTCGACGAGCTGCCGCCCGAGGATCTGGTCTGGGAAGGCCAGGAAGATGCACCGGTCGAAGTAAAAGCCGCGCGCGGCAATGATGCGCTGGCAGCGATGCGGGCGATGTTGAAGAAGTAGCGCCGCCCTCGCGGCCGTAGGGTGGATCGCGCTTTACCAATCCACCGGGTGACGATCACCGGGTCGCGCGATCCACCAGGCGGACGATCTACCGGGCGGGCAGCCAACCAACATGGGATACGGTGGATGAGAAGAGCGTCATCCACCCTACGTGCTTGCGGAGTTTCACGCGGTTCAGTAGACACATCGCCGGATACAACGCGCGCCTGTCGGAGTGAGCTCGCTCGCGATCTAGGCGACTTCCGAGCTGCCCGACATCAGGGTCGCGAGCAAGCTGGCTCCTACGATTGGCATGGCCCATGCCGACCGGGCGCTAAAACCGCACCGCTTAAGTAGGAGCGAGCTTGCTCGCGATCATGGCGTGCAGGGACCGCTGATCGCCAGTAAGCTGGCTCCTACAGGCCGGGGCGGTCTAGTAGTCCGGCGTGCCTCGTTGGCTATCAACCGGCGACAATCGCCTCCAGCTCCTTTGCTGCCGTGCGCAGGCGTGGCACGAACGCCAATAGCGACTCCATCGAGCAACGAATCACCGGCGCATGGGTAAACAGGCAGGCGCTCAGCTCGCCGCGGCCATCGCGCACCGGCACGGCGCAGGCGACCATGCCGTCGATGAATTCCTCCGAATCGGTCGCCAGATCCTCCTCACGAACCCGCACCAAGTCGTCGCGCAAGGCGCTGAGGTCGGTGAGGGTGTTGCGCGCCAGCTGGCGAATCGGCAGGCGCGGTAGGATGCGTTCGAGCTGGTCGTCCGGCAACGACGCGAGGTAGAGCTTGCCGCTGGCGGTGCACCAGAGCGGCGTATGGCTGCCGATGGGCAGGTTGATCTGCAGCGGCCAATTGGTCTGCACCCGATCGAAATAGAGCATATCCAGGCCATCGGGCACGGACAGCCCACAGGTTTCGCCAATCTCGTCTGACAGCTGCCGCAGGATCGCCTGACGCAAGGCCTTGTGCCGACCGCTGCCGAGGATGTTCACCGCCGTGGTATGCAGCCGATCACCCGGCAACAGGCCGCCGCGCAGGCCGAACTGCAGGAAGCCTTCCTTTTCCAGCGTCTGCACCAGGCGGTGGGCGCTGGCCTTCGGAATATCCAGTTTTTCCGCCAACGCGCTGGGCGTCAGCGGCTCCGCGGCGCCGGCCACGGCTTCGATGATTTCCAGCACACGGGTGATGGAGGAGCCTTTTTCACGAGGGGGACTGCGCATCACCTGCCCTGTCGTTTTGATGAAAGAAGTGTCTAGCCGTGATCGGCGCCGGCACCGCACCTCATGCATGCCAGCGCCGATTTGATAGACACGCAATCTGCTCTTGTAGGAGCCAGCTTGCTGGCGATCGACGCAACCCCGATCGCCAGCAAGCTGGCTCCTACGAAAAGCCCGTGAATACTGCTTTTTTACTTCATCGTCGGCATCGAGAAGTCCGCGCCGGCACGGATACCGGTCGGCCAGCGACGGGTCACGGTCTTCATGCGGGTGAAGAAGCGTACGCCGTCCGGACCGTGCATGTTCAGCGGGCCGAAGATCGAGCGCTTCCATCCGCCAAAGCAGTAGAAAGCCATCGGCACCGGAATCGGCACGTTGACCCCGACCATACCGACCTTGACCTCTTCCTCGTATTGCCGCGCAGTGTCACCGTCACGGGTGAATATCGAGGTGCCGTTACCGAACTCGTGGTCGTTGACCAGCTTCAGCGCTTCGTCGAAGGTTTGCACCCGCATGACCGCCAGTACCGGCCCAAAAATTTCCTCCTTGTAAATGCGCATCTGCGGGGTGACTCGGTCAAACAGGGTCGGGCCTACGTAGAAGCCGTTCTCATAACCCTCAACTTTCAACCCACGCCCATCGCACACCAGGGTCGCGCCCTCCTCCACACCGAGATCGATGTAGCCGGACACCTTCTGCTGGTGCTCGCGGGTGACCAGCGGCCCCATGTGCGGCTCAGGCTCGATGCCGGTACCCGGGCCGGTGCGCATCTGCGCGATCTCGCCCTTGAGCATCTCGACCAGATTGTCGGCTACCTCGTCACCGACACAGACCGCCACCGAGATGGCCATGCAACGCTCACCGGCCGAACCGTAGGCGGCGCCCATCAGCGAGCTGACCACCTGCTGCGGATCGGCGTCGGGCATGATCACCATGTGGTTCTTCGCGCCGCCCAAGGCCTGGCAGCGCTTACCGTGCGCCGATGCGGTGCTGTAGATGTACTCGGCAATCGGCGTCGAGCCGACGAAACTCACCGACTGCACACGCTCGTCGGTCAACAGTACGTCCACCGCTTCCTTGTCGCCGTTGACGATGTTCAGCACGCCGGCCGGCAGCCCGGCTTCGGCCAGCAACTCGCCGAGCAGCATGGTGGCGCTCGGGTCCTTTTCCGAAGGCTTGAGGACAAAAGTATTACCGCAGGCGATGGCCACCGGCAGCATCCACAGCGGCACCATGGCCGGGAAGTTGAACGGCGTGATGCCGACGCAAACACCCAGTGGCTGCATCAGCGAGTTGGAATCGATGTCGCGCCCGACGTTGGGCGAGAACTCGCCCTTGAGCAGATGCGGAATGCCGCAGGCGAACTCCACCACCTCGAGGCCGCGGGTGACTTCACCCTGGGCGTCGGAAAACACCTTGCCGTGCTCCAGCGAGATCAGCCGCGCGACATCGTCACGGCGCGCTTCCAGCAACGCCTTGAAGCGGAACATGACGCGGGCACGCACCAGCGGCGGCGTCTTCGACCAGCCGTCGAAAGCGGCCTGGGCGGCGGCAATGGCCTCTCGGGTTTCATCCGCCGAGGACAGCGACACGTAGAGACGCGGCTCGCCGGTGGCCGGGTTGTAAACAGTCGCGTGGCGTTCGGAGCGGCCGGCGACGGCCTCGTTGTTGATCAGGTTGCCGAGGGTCTGCATGGGCTCACTCCTGGTTCCAGACGGTTTCGTAAAGGTCGATGATTTCCGCTTCGGTAGGCACGCGCGGGTTGTTGCCGGGCGAACCCGAAGCCAGCGCCTGCTTGGCCATGGTTTCGCGCAGTTCGAAGAAGCGCTCGCGGGCAATGCCGAACTGCTCGGGACTGGGCACCTGCAATTCCTTGTTGATCATACGCAGCTCGTTTAGCAGCTTTTCATTCGCGGCCTCGACGCTGTCGGTCTGCGCGGCCACGCCCATGGCTCGCGCGCAGTCGGCATAACGCTCCGGCGCGGCCGGAATCGAGAACGCGGTGATTGCCGGCAGCAGCATGGCGTTGGACAGCCCGTGGGGCACGTGGAAGAACGCCCCGATAGGCCGGCTCATGCCGTGCACGAGCGCCACCGAGGCGTTGGAGAAGGCAATGCCGGCCAGGGTCGCGCCGAGCATCATCGCCTCGCGGGCCTGACGATTAGCCGGCTCGTGGTAGGCCGCGCGCAGGTTCGGCGCCAGCAAACGCATGGCCTGCAGCGCCTGCGCATCGCTGTAGAGACTGGCCTTGCGGCTGACATAGGCCTCGATGGCGTGGGTCAGCGCATCGATGCCGGTGTCGGCGGTCACACGCGGCGGCAGTGACAGGGTCAGCTCATAGTCGATCAGCGCGGCGACCGGCATGAAGCCAAGCCCGGCGCAGAGCATTTTCTCGTCGCTGGTTTCGTCGGTGATGATGGTGAAACGCGTGGCTTCCGAGCCGGTCCCGGCCGTGGTCGGGATGGCGATCAGCGGCAGGCCGGCTTCGCTGACATCGCGCGGGAAGCGGTAGTCGCGCATCTCGCCACCAAACTTGCCGAGGATGCCGATGGCCTTGGCCGAATCGATCGGGCTGCCGCCGCCGAGGGCGATGATCGAGTCGTAGCTGCCCGCGCGCACCATCTCGACGCCTGCCCGGATCGAGGCGGCGGTCGGCTCCGGCAGCGTGTCAGCGAAGCAGTCGCTGGAGATATCGGCCTTGCGCAGCGTCTCGCTGATCCGCGCGACATAGCCCAGCTCGACCATCATCCGGTCGGTGACGATCAGCGGCCGTTTGCAGCCGAGATTCTGAAGGACGGAGACGATCTGCTGGCTGGCGCCGGCGCCGACTTCCATCAGGCGCGGCAGGACGATGCGATGGCTCATGATGTTCTCCGGTGGGCAGCGTGCGCGTACAACGCCGGCGAGTGCCGGACGAAGCACGAGAAAACCTCAGGTCTCGATTGTTATGGTGAGACAGCGTGTCTCACTTGGGCTTGAGACTAGAAAACAATCCGCGCAGCCGTCAACCAATAACGAGACGTTTTTTCTCGTTATTGGTTGACTCGTTGATCCGGCAGCGGACATGGTTGGGACCGTGAGCGCTTCGCTAGCAAGCGGCCCCTCGCGAATCGATCCGGCCATGGTCACCCGCATAGTCGCTCGATAGCCAAGTCGCCCAACGGTTTCGCGGGAGCGAGCTTGCTCGTGAATAGCAGGACGGACGCCAATAGCTGGCGTGACGAATGGGTACAACCCAACAGAGCGTGAGCGCTTGCCGAACCGCTATCGGCCGGGATCGACCAGGCGCCGCAGCAACGCGTCGCCGTCGCCTTGCAGGCGCTGGCGAGTCTGCCCGGCCTGTTCGCGGGCCTCTGCGCTGTCGAGGCTCGGCATATCGGCGTCGACGTTGATCAGCGCCGCGCTGAGCCCTGCATGGATGAGGACGGCACCGGCCTGGACGTCGCTCTGCACGGTCGCGGCAGTACGTGGCCAGGCGTCGACGGCGATGTCGAGCGCCTCCAGGCAGCAATGCGCCAACGCCAACGGGACGGCACAGGCCTGTCGCGCTGCCGCCCGCTTATCTGCAGTCTCGCCATCGCGCGCCGCGCTCAGGTAATCGCTGAACGCCTGCATATCGTCATCGGCGAAGGTCCCCGGCCGGCCCAGCAGCGCTTCGGCTTGTTGCATAAGCTGCCGGCGCGCCGCATCGGAGCCATGGGCCTCGCTGATGCGCAGCCCCTTCACCACCAGCGCCAGGCCGATGTCGGCCGTGACCGCAGCCGCCGCACCGCAACCGGGCGTCGGTTTGTCGGCCGCCGCCGCTGTGCGGAAATCGGCCAGCGGTTGGGCCCAGACGCTGTGGCCTTCGCTCATTGGCCGTCGCGTGCCGCGCGGTTGCCCCAGGCCAGCAAGACATCGAGCATGCGGTTGGAAAAGGCCCATTCGTTGTCATACCAGGCCAGCACCTTGACCAGATCACCCTGGACGCGGGTATGGCTGAGGTCCGCCACGCACGAGGTTGAATGGCCGAAGAAGTCGCGGGACACCAGCGGCAGGTCGTTGCACTCCATCACCCCGAGCGGCATCTTCTGCGCGCCGTCACGCAGGATCTGGTTGATCGCTTCAACGCTGCCCGGTGCACGCTCGGCAGTGAAGGTCAGGTCCACCAGCGACACATTGGGCGTCGGCACCCGCACCGCCAAACCGTCCAGGCGGCCAGCCAGCTCCGGCAGCACCAGACCGATGGCCTTCGCCGCGCCGGTGGTCGAGGGAATCATCGATTCCGCGGCGGCGCGGGCGCGGTAGAGATCCTTGTGCGCCTTGTCCAGCAAGCTCTGGTCATTGGTGTAGGAATGCACCGTGTTGAGCAGGCCCTGACGAATCCCTACCGCCTCGTGCAACACCTTGGCCAGGGGCGCCAGGCAGTTGGTGGTGCAGGATGCGTTGGAGATCACCCGCTGGCTGCCGAGCAGCTCATGGTTGACGCCATAGACCACCGTCAGGTCCGCACCATCGAGCGGATGCGAGGCGAACACCCGACCGGCTCCGGCCTGCAGGTGTTGCTCGATCATGTCGCGCTTCTTGAATTTGCCGGTGCACTCCAGCACCACGTCCACGCCCAGCGCTTTCCAGGGGAGCTGAGTGGCGTCGCGCTCGGCAAGCAGGCGAATCGACTGCTCACGGATGCGCATCGTCTCGCCGTCCAATTCGACCTGTTCGCCGAAGCGGCCAAAGGTTGTGTCGAAGCGCGTCAGGTGAACCATCGCCGACCGCTCGCTGAGGTCGTTGATGGCGACGATCTGGATCTGGCTTTCGAGGTTCCGTTCGAACAGTGCACGCAGTACGGCGCGGCCGATACGGCCATAACCATTGATGGCAATACGCAACATGGCGGTCTCCTGGTGACGTTGTGGGCTGTTGCAAGGTTAGGCGGAGTATCCGGGGTCGCGTTCAGTACCGCCCGACGGAGATCAACGGATCGGCGAAACCCGCGCACCGCTCGTCAGTCGTAACCTCACGGGCCGTCTAACGCGGCCCCTCGAACCGAAAGGGGAGGCGCATGAGCGATTCGAACCGGCAACCCTGGTGGAAAGGCGCCACCATCTATCAGATCTACCCGCGTTCCTTCGCCGACAGCAACGGCGACGGCATCGGCGACCTCAACGGCGTGCTGCGCCATCTCGATTACCTGCAACAGCTGGGCGTCGATGCCCTGTGGTTATCGCCGATCTTCCGCTCGCCGATGGCCGATGCCGGCTACGACATCAGCGACTACTGCGACATCGACCCGTTGTTCGGCTCGCTGGCCGACATCGATCGGCTGATCGCCGAAGCCCATGCCCGCAACATTCGCGTGCTGCTGGACTTCGTGCCCAATCACACCTCAGACGAGCACCCCTGGTTCGTCGAGTCGCGCAGTTCGCGGGACAACCCCAAGCGCGACTGGTATATCTGGCGCGATCAGCCGAACAACTGGCGTGCCGCGCTGGGTGCCGGCAGCGCCTGGACCTGGGACGAGCACACCCAGCAGTACTACCTGCACCTCTTCCTCCCCAAGCAGCCGGACCTCAACTGGCGCAACCCCGAAGTGATCGAGGCGATGCACAACGTACTGCGCTTCTGGCTCGACCGCGGCGTCGACGGCTTTCGTATCGACGTCATCCACTGCACCGGTAAGGATCCGAGCTTCGCCGATGACCCGCGCTGCCAGGCCGGTCAACCGCTCTCGGATTTCAACGATCAACCCTACAGTCATGAAGTGCTCCGCGGTCTGCGCCGCCTGGTAGACAGCTATCCCGGCGACCGCATGCTGGTCGGCGAGGTGAACATCCGTTCCACCGAGCGCGTGCTGCAGTACTACGGCGCCGGCGACGAGCTGCATCTGGCCTTCAACTTCAACCCGCTCGACGCGCCCTGGGACCCGGTGCTGTTTCGCACCTGCATCCGCGAGGTCGAGCACTGGCTGCAACCGGCCGGAGCCTGGCCGACCTGGGTGCTGTCCAACCACGACAACGTGCGCCAGCGCAGTCGGTACAAGGGTTCCGAACAGGCTGCCCGCGCCGCGGCGGTGCTGCTGCTGACGCTGCGCGGCACACCGTTCATCTATCAGGGTGAAGAGTTGGGGCTGGAGGATGCGCTGATCACTGCCGAAACCCGTGTCGATCCGGGTGGCCGCGACGGTTGTCGCGCCCCTATCCCGTGGCAAGCCGAGCCCCCTCACGGATGGACTGGCGCGGAGCCCTGGCTACCTTTCCCACCCGAAGCCGACGAACTGGCGGCGGAGCGACAGACCGGTGCAGCGAACTCCATGTTTGCGCTTTACCAACGGCTGCTGGCAGCACGTAAAGCCAGCCCGGCGCTCCATCACGGTGACTTCGAAGAGCTGCCTTCACATCCCGAAGTGCTGGTTTATCGCCGACGGCTTGGCGACGACTGCCGCCTGGTCTGCATCAACTTCGCCGAACAACCCCACGCCTACCCACACACCGGCAACTGGCGCGTGGAAGTCGCCAGCGACGGGGTCGGCGAAGGCGCGCCCTATGGCGGAACCCTGAACCCGGGGCAAGCCGTCGTCCTGCGTCCAACGGAGAACTGAGCATGCGCCCACTCTGGTACCGCAACGCGGTGATCTATCAGGTCGATCCCGCCCTGTTCCGCGACAGCAATGGCGACGGCTGCGGCGATCTACGCGGCATTGCCGAACGCCTGGACTACATCCGTGGCCTGGGCGCGACGGCGGTGTGGATCATGCCCTGCTACGACTCGCCGTTTCTCGATGCGGGCTACGACGTCACCGATCACCTGCAGATCGCGCCGCGCTTCGGCGATCTCGCCGACATGGTCGCGCTGCTGGAGAAGGCCGAGGAGCTGGGTCTTCACGTCATCGTCGAGCTCTTGGTGCAGCACACATCCATTGAACACAAGTGGTTTCAGGAAGCGCGCCGCGACCGCAACTCGCCCTACCGCGACTATTACATCTGGGCCGACGAGCCAGATGACGCCATGAAGCCGATCTTCCCGACGGTCGAGGACAGCGTCTGGACCTGGGACGAAGAAGCCGGGCAGTACTACCGCCACCTGTTCTACAAGCACGAGCCCGACCTGAACCTGACCAACCCACGCGTGATTCACGAGATCGAACGGATCATGTCGTTCTGGCTGCGCCTGGGCGTCTCGGGATTCCGCATCGACGCGGCCGTGCATATGGTTCGCCAGGCCGGGGGCGGCGACCTGAAGAAAGGCTACTGGCTGCTTGAGCACATGCGCGACTTCGTTACCATGCGCCGGCCGGAAACGGTCCTGCTTGGCGAGATCGACACCGATCCGGAGAAGTACGTCGAATACTTCGGCGACGAGGCCGACCGCGTCACCCTGCTGCTGGACTTCTGGACCAACAACCACCTGTTCCTGGCACTGGCACGGCAACAGGCCGAACCCCTGACTCGCGCGCTCAACGCTCAGCCGCTGCCGCCCAGCCATTCGCAATATGCGTTATGGATTCGCAACCATGACGAACTGAGCCTCGACCGGCTGGACGAGAGCGAGCGCAATGAAGTGATGGATACCTTCGCACCCGACCCGAAGATGCGCGCTTACAACCGCGGCATCCGCCGAAGGCTCGCGCCCATGCTCGACGGTGATGAGCGCCGGATCGCCGCCACCCACGCCCTGCTCTTCTCGTTACCTGGCACGCCGATCATCCGTTACGGCGAAGAGATCGGCATGGGCGACGACATGGAGCGCCCCGAGCGCCAGGCCGTGCGTACGCCGATGCAATGGTCAAACGAGCCCAACGCTGGATTCTCCTGCACCACCGGCGAGCTCGCCGCCCCCTTGATCGATGAAGGCCCTTTCGCCTTCGACAAGATCAATGTGTTCGCCCAAACCCTGCGCAGCGACTCGCTGATGGCGCGCACCGGCAACATGATTCGCACACGGATCGGGCTGCGCGAGATCGGCATTGGAAAGCGTTCTACCGTCGAGGTCGACGACCCAGCCGTCTTTGCCATTCGCCACGACAACGGTTCGACGGTGCTTATGCTGGTCAACCTGGCGGACAAAGAAACCACGGTTGAAATCACAGCGGACGACCTGCAGGACATGGTCGATGTGCTCGCCGACTGCGATTACGACCAACCTGAAGGCGCGCCGCTGAAGATCCGACTAGGGCCGTACGGCTACCGCTGGCTGCGGCGTAAACAGCAACTGTTTGGATGAATGGGATGATTACGCAACTCGATGCGTCTCAGTGGCGCGGCTGGCACGGCGACGATTTTCCCCATGACTGCTGGCGCGTGGCAGGTGACGAACTCCATGCCATCGCCGGCACGCGGCGGATCGATCTGATATCCCGCGAGCGTTACCGCGACTTCGTGCTGCGCCTGGAATTCGCCTTGCCAGTCGCGGGCAATTCCGGGTTGTTCTGTCGCGTCGAAGAAGACGCCAAGCTGAGCTGGCACAGCGGGCCGGAGATGCAACTGCTCGATGACGAAGGCCATCCCGACGGCCGCGAGCCGACGACGCGCAACGGTGCGCTGTACGGGCTGCTACGGCCTGAGCTGGAGACGCCGATCACCGCAGGGCAGTTCATCGAAGCCGCATTGAGCGTGCGTGACGGCGAAGTCGAGCACTGGCTCGGCGGACGCTGCGTGTTGCGCTATCGCCTCGATGACCCTGCATTGCGCGAGCGCATCGCCAACAGCAAATTCAGCGGCTATCCACGCTTTGCCCAGGCTGAGGAAGGGCACGTAGTGATCCAACACCACGGCGAAGCGGCGAGCTTTCGCCGCCTGTCGATAGAAACACCGGACTGAACGGTCCACTTGGACCCGCGCATGGAATTGAGCGAGAATGCGCGGCTTTCCAGGCTGCGGTAAGCAGTGACGAGCGGAAGCAGAATAGAAACGAGCTGGGCGCTCGCCGTATTGGCGCAGCGCCCAACTGGTTTTCAGCACCCCGATTCGTCAGGCAATCCGGGCCACCCACGCTTGAGGAAGCGCGTTTGTGGAACAGCTGAAACAGAAGATTCGCAATGAAGGCATCGTACTGTCCGACCGCGTGCTCAAGGTCGACGCCTTTCTGAACCACCAGATCGATCCCGTGCTGATGCAGCAGATCGGCCAGGAGTTCGCCCGCCGGTTCCGTGATGAGGGCATCACCAAGATCGTCACCATCGAAGCCTCGGGCATCGCTCCGGCAATCATGGCCGGGCTAGAGCTGGGCGTGCCGGTGATTTTCGCCCGCAAGCACCAGTCGCTCACCCTCACCGACCACTTGCTGACCGCCTCGGTTTATTCCTTTACCAAGCAGGTCGAGAGCACCATCGCCATCTCCACTCACCACCTGTCGCCCAGCGACCGGGTGCTGGTCATCGACGATTTTCTCGCCAATGGCAAGGCAGCCAAGGGGCTGATCTCGATCATCGAGCAGGCGGGCGCGAGCATCGCCGGGCTCGGCATCGTCATCGAGAAATCCTTTCAGGCCGGGCGCCGTGAGCTTGAAGAAGCCGGCTTTCGCGTTGAGTCGCTGGCCCGCGTCGCCGCGCTCAGCGATGGCAAGGTCGTTTTCGTCGAATAACCTGGCGACGCCGGGTCACTCCCGGCGCCACAGGCTTACCAGCGCGCCTTGGGTACCGGCGACCGGGTCACTCACTGGCACGCCAACCCGCTCGACCCTTGCACGCGCTTCGGCATGGCTGCCTTCATCGGGCCGCAGCAAGTCGTACTGCTGATCCACCGGATAGCCGCCGACCACCTCGAAGTCCTCGCTGGCGCTCAGCTGGCAATGTCCCGTCCCGGCAGGCAGAACCAGCGCATCACCCGCCTTCACTTCTACCTCCTGACCTTGCTCACCGCCAAGCATCAGGCGCGCCGAGCCGCGGGACACGCCGAGCACTTCATGCGCAGTCGAGTGGTAATGGTGGTAGTCATAGACACCCGCTCGCCACTGGGCTGGCCACAGGTGACTGTTGAACAGGTTTTCGAGCGCGCTGGCGTAATCGGCGTCGGCCAGCGGTAACTGGCGATAGACGAGCACGGGATGTGGACTATTGGGCGTGCGGCCGTCACTGGAAAAGTGCAGCTGCTCGGGCTGTGGAGCGGAACTGGGCATGAGCACCTCGTAGCTGTGCCGTAGGCCAACCGGGTCGGGCCTCGGCAATGATCATGCACCTTCGACCGGGATTCGGCGGGCTTTGCTCCCCCAGAAACGACAAAGCCGCCCGAAGGCGGCTCTGTCAACCCAGCCAGATTACAGGCCAGACATGTGCTTGATGGCGCCAAGCAGCTCGTCATCGGTGCAGTCACCGCAAGTGCCTTTCGGCGGCATGGCGTTGATACCGGAGATGGCTTTGGCTAGCAGGCCGTCGAGGCCGCCTTCCTTGTCGGCGCGAGCCTGCCAAGCGGCAGTGTCACCGACTTTCGGCGAGTCCAGCAGGCCAGTGCCGTGGCAGGCGTTGCAGAACTTGCCGACCACTTCTTCACCGCTGCGGGCACCGCCGCCAGCGGAAGCGGTCGCGGCGCCTGCGGCTGCACACTCTTCACCTTGGATACAGACTTCACCGACCGGCTTGAGTCGCTCGGCGATGGCGTCTTCGTTGGTCGCAGCCTGAGCGCTCATTGCCCACAGGGCCACTACGGCAGTCTGTGCTACCAGGATCTTCTTAATCAGGTTCACCTTACACCCTCATGTGGCTAGACACGCCCGCGGCCACGGTATCGCGAGCGGCGGTCAGTATAGCGGCAGCCGCCCCCGCCGAAAACAACCCATGCCCTGGCGTCCGCCAAGGCGACGCTTTGTCGCAGCGCCGTGCCCTGGCTTAGAAATTGGCAGGGGTGGTCGCGCTGATCAGCCGCGCAGGCGCGTCGAACGGATTGCGAAAACGATGCGGCTTGCTGCTCTCGAAGTAATAGCTGTCGCCGCTTTCGAGCACGTAGGTCTGGCCGCTAACGGTCAGTTCCAGGCGCCCTTCGACGAGCATGCCGGCCTCCTCGCCCTGGTGCGAGAGCATGTCGGTGCCCGTGTCGGCGCCCGGCGGATAGGTCTCGGCGAGAAACGCAATGGCCCGCCCCGGATGGGCTTTGCCGACCAGCTTCATGCTGACCGCCCCGTCGGAAATATCGATCAGTTCGCCGGCCTTGTAGACGACCTGGGTATCGCTGTCCTGATCGAAGTCGGGCGAAAAGAACTCCACGAGGGACATGGGGATACCGCTCAGCACCTTTTTCAGCGAACTGATGGAGGGGCTGACGCTGTTCTTTTCAATCATGGAAATCGTGCTGTTGGTAACGCCTGCACGTTTGGCGAGTTCACGCTGGGACAGGCCCTTGAGCTTGCGGATGGTTTGCAGTCGAACGYCGACGTCCAATACGGGAGCCCCCGATGAAGAGCGGATGATGGAGGCCGCTATGATGGCGAGGGCGTTCAGTATTTTCAACACGCCGGAACGAAATGCCCCGGCGTGCGTGGATTACGTGGGCAGTGCGGCGACGACTGAAAGCTCGACGAGGATTTCCGGCTCGCATAGCTTGGCTTCGACGGTCGCCCGCGCCGGCGCGACGCCCTCCGGCAACCAGCTGTCCCAAACGGCGTTCATGCCGGCGAAGTCGGCGTCGATGTCCTTCAGATAGATAGTCACAGAAAGAATGTGCTGCTTGTCGGTGCCAGCCTCGCCCAGCAGCCGCTCGATGTTCACCAGCGTCTCGCGGGTCTGCTGTTCGATTCCGGCACTCATGTCCTCGCCTACCTGGCCAGCCAGGTACACGGTGTCGCCGTGAATGACGATCTGACTCATCCGTTCGTTAGTGTGCAGGCGCTGTATGGGCATGCTTATGGGGCTCCTTGGTTTTGCCGTAGCGGGAAATATCCAGGCCGTCGGTGCTGATCTGGGTGCGCTTTTTCGCCAGCAGGTCGGCGAGCAGGCGGCCCGAACCGCAGGCCATGGTCCAGCCAAGCGTACCGTGTCCGGTGTTCAAGAACAGGTTTCGGTAGGCAGTGGCGCCGACGATCGGCGTGCCGTCCGGCGTGGCAGGACGCAGGCCCGTCCAGAATTCCGCCTGGCGAGGATCACCGCCCCGAGGAAAGAGATCGCCAACGACCATCTCAAGGGTTTCCCGGCGGCGCGGGTTAAGCGACAGGTCATGCCCGGCGATCTCAGCCATACCGCCGACACGGATGCGCTCGTCGAAGCGAGTAATCGCGACCTTGTAGGTTTCGTCGAGCACGGTGGACACCGGAGCCAGCGCCGAATCAGTGATCGGCACGGTGAGCGAGTAGCCTTTCAGCGGGTACACCGGGACGCGGATGCCGAGCGGCTTGAGCATGGACGAGCTGTAGCTGCCCAGCGCCAGCACGTAGCGGTCGGCCTGCTCCAGCTTGCCATCGATCCACACGCCATCGAGCCGGTCACCGCTGAATTCGAGGTGCTGGATGTTCTGGTTGAAGCGGAACTCCACACCCAGCTCACGCGCCATATCCGCCAGCCGAGTGGTGAACATCTGACAATCGCCGGTCTGGTCGTTGGGCAGACGCAAGGCACCGCTGAGCTTGTCGGCGACCTGCGCCAATGCCGGCTCGGCCCGAGCGACGCCGGCACGGTCGAGCAATTCATAAGGTACGCCGGAGGCTTCCAGCACGGCGATGTCCTTGGCGGCGCTGTCCAGTTGCGCCTGGGTGCGGAACAGCTGTGTGGTGCCGCGCTGCCGGCCTTCGTAGTGGATGCCCGTTTCGGCACGCAGCTCATCAAGGCAATCGCGGCTGTATTCGGACAGGCGCACCATTCGCTCCTTATTCACGGCATAACGCGCCGCCGTGCAATTGCGCAGCATCTGCGCCATCCACAGATACTGTTGCGCGTCACCGGTCAGCTTGATGGCCAGCGGCGCGTGGCGCTGCATCAACCACTTCATGGCTTTGAGCGGCACGCCCGGTGCGGCCCAGGGCGAGGCGTAGCCCGGCGAGACCTGCCCGGCGTTGGCGAAGCTGGTCTCCATCGCTACGGCTGGCTGACGGTCCACCACCACAACGTCAAAACCAGCCCGAGCCAGGTAGTAGGCACTCGTCGTGCCGATCACACCGCTTCCCATCACCAGAACACGCATCGCCGCCTCCCACCCGTTCGCTGCCGGGCTTCTTGAAGTCACTGTTGAGCGGAGTATAGAAAGAGGCCAGCAGTGGATTTCGCTATATAGCGCGCTATATTTGCGAATTATTCACGCTGGAAACGGCTTTCGTGGAGTCGATACGCCTATGAGAACCAAGCATCAGAGCCGACGCGAACTGGACAAGATAGACCGGCAGATCCTTCGCCTACTGCAAGCCGAGGGACGCATGCCTTTCACCGAACTCGGCGAACGCATTGGCCTGTCGACCACGCCGTGCACCGAGCGCGTCCGGCGGCTGGAGCGCGAGGGCATCATCATGGGCTATACCGCGCGGCTCAATCCGCAGCATTTGAAAGGAGGCCTATTGGTTTTCGTGGAGATCAGCCTCGCCTACAAATCCGGCGACATCTTCGAAGAATTCCGCCGCGCCGTGCTCAAGCTGCCGCATGTGCTGGAGTGCCACCTGGTTTCCGGAGACTTCGACTACCTGATCAAGGCGCGCATTTCCGAGATGGCCTCGTACCGAAAACTGCTTGGCGACATCCTGCTCAAGCTGCCGCACGTGCGCGAATCGAAGAGCTACATCGTCATGGAAGAAGTGAAGGAATCACTCGAGCTTCCCGTGCCCGACTGAGCGGGATCCGTTTTGCGTCGCCCGGCCTGCTCGCACTACTCTTGCGGGATCGACTGCATCCGAAGGCCCGCTCATGACCCGGCAATCCGCCACCGCTCGCGACGCCCACGCGCCCTCTTATTACGCCGCCACGCCGAATCGTTCGCTGGACCTGCCGCGCCTTGAAGGCGAGTTGCAGGTCGATGTCTGCATCGTCGGAGGCGGCTTTACGGGCTTGAATACGGCGATCGAACTGGCCGAACGCGGATTAACCGTGGCGCTGCTCGAAGCCCGGCGAATCGGCTGGGGCGCCAGCGGGCGCAATGGCGGGCAATTGATCCGTGGCGTTGGCCATGATGTCGAACAGTTCGCCCCGGTGATCGGCGAGGCTGGGGTCGACGAACTCAAGCGCATGGGCTTCGAGGCGGTAGAGATCGTCCGCGAGCGGATCGAGCGCTACGGCATCGACTGCGACCTGACCTGGGGCTACTGCGACCTCGCAACCAAGCCCCGCCATCTTGTCGCGTTCGACGAAGATCATGCCGATCTGCAGCGTCTGGGCTACCGTCACCCGCTGCGCCGCATCGACCGCGCTGGCCTACACGAGATCATCCGCTCCGACCGTTACCTCGGCGGCCTGCTGGACATGGGGTCCGGCCATCTGCATCCGCTCAACCTCGCTCTCGGCGAGGCGGCAGCCGCTCGATCCCTTGGCGTGCAAGTGTTCGAGCAGTCACCGGCAATGCGCATCGAGTACGGAGATGAGGTCCGGGTGCACTCAAGCCACGGGGCCGTGCGCGCACGGCATCTGGTGCTGGCATGCAACGCCTATCTGGGCGACCTCAACCCATCGCTGGCGGGCAAGGTGCTGCCGGCCGGTAGCTACATCATCGCCACCGAGCCGCTGTCCGAGTCGCTGCAACGCGACTTGCTGCCCGCCAACGCCGCGGTCTGCGACCAGCGCGTGGCGTTGGACTACTTCCGCCTGTCCGCCGATGGCCGGCTCCTGTTCGGCGGCGCCTGCCATTATTCAGGGCGAGACCCAAAGGACATCGGCGCCTACATGCAGCCGAAGATGCTCAGTGTTTTCCCGCAACTGCAGGGCACCCGCATCGAGTACCAATGGGGCGGAATGATCGGCATCGGCGCCAACCGTCTGCCACAGATCGGGCGCCTCGCCGATCAACCGAACGTTTACTACGGCCAGGCGTATTCGGGCCACGGACTGAACGCCACGCACCTGGCCGGGCGGCTCCTGGCCGAAGCCATCAGCGGCCAGGCGCAGGGCCGTTTCGACCTCTTCGCCAAGGTGCCACACCCCACGTTCCCCGGTGGCCAACGGCTGCGCTCACCGCTGCTGGCGCTGGGCATGCTCTGGTATCGGCTCAAGGACCTGTTCTGAATTCCGCCGCTGCGTTGACGTCCAATTGCCAGGAACCTGGGCAGAAACGGAGTCAACGTGCACATGCGCCTGCTGCTGATCGCAGTACTGTTGCTGTCGGGCTGCGCCGGGCAGCTCCCACCGGCACCGCTGTCCTACGCGCTGCCGGCGACTGCTTCCACTCTCGCTGACCACCTCGATGACCTCGCCGCGCAGCAGCCCAAGGGCCAGTCGGGCTTTCGGCTGCTGCCCTCGAGCGCCGATGCCTTCGCTGCGCGAATAAAGATGATCCGCCGCGCCCAGACGAGCTTGGATGTGCAGTACTACATCGTCCATGACGGGCTAAGCACCCGGGCGCTGGTGGACGAGATGATCCGCGCCGCGGACCGTGGCGTCAGGGTCAGGCTGCTGCTCGATGACACCACCAGCGACGGTAACGACTACCAGATCGCCACACTCGCCGCGCACCCGAACATCCACGTCCGGGTGTTCAATCCATTGCGCGTCGGGCGCAGCAACATCGTCACCCGTTCGCTCGGTCGCCTGCTGCATCTTTCGCTGCAGCATCGGCGCATGCACAACAAGCTGATGCTTGCCGACACAAGCCTGGCGATCGTCGGCGGGCGCAATCTTGGCGACGAATACTTCGATGCCAAGCCAGGGCTCAACTTCACCGATATCGACCTGATGGCCGCCGGCCCGGTCGCCCGGCAACTGGGCACCAGCTTCGACGAGTACTGGAACCACAGGCTCAGCGTGCCGATTCAGCACTTCCTCAGCCGGCCGCCCACAGCGCAAGACCTGGACGAAGTGCGCCGAGGGCTAACCGCCTATCTCGACGACCAGCGCCAACGCGACACGGCGCGTTACCGCCAATTGATGGCTGAACCGCAGCACCTGAATCTGGACGACTGGTTCGACGATCTGACCTGGGCGCCTGCCGAGGCCCTCTGGGATCACCCCGACAAGGTCATCTCCCCGGGTGTGCCGGATGAAAAGCTCCTACTGACCACCCGCCTGCAGCCGCACATGGATGCGGTCGAGCACGAGATGACACTGATCTCGGCCTATTTCGTTCCAACTGAAACGGGCGTTGCCTATCTCGCTGGGCACGCGGAAAAGGGTGTCGCCGTCCGCGTGCTGACCAACTCACTGGAGGCCACCGACGTGCCCGTCGTGCATGGCGGGTACGCGCCCTACCGCAAACCGTTGCTCGAGGCCGGGGTCCGGCTGTTCGAACTGCGCCGACAGCCGGACCAGGAAACCTCCTACAACCTGAGCGGTAGTTCCGAATCGAGCCTGCACAGCAAGGCCGCTGTGTTCGATCAGCAGCAGGTCTTTCTCGGCTCGCTGAACTTCGATCCACGCTCGATTCTCTGGAACACCGAGGTGGGCATCCTCGTCGACAGCCCGGAATTGGCCCGCGAGGTCCAGCGGCTCACCTTCGAAGGCACCTCGCCGGCCGTCAGCTACGAGGTACGCCTGGCCGGCGACGAGGGTAACCGACAGCTGATCTGGATCGCCGAGGATGAAGGCCGGCAGCACGTGCTGACCCGTGAGCCGGGTGGCGCCTGGCGCCGGTTCAATGCGTGGATCAGCCGGGTAATCGGCCTTGAGCGAATGCTCTGAGCGACCGCCAACGCCAGCCTTGGTTTCGTGACGCTTTGGCCAAGATAGGCCGGTGAACCGCCGTTTCGCCTGATTTCATTCTTTGGTGTGATAGCTCGCCCACCGCGACTGACTAGGCTGGAGCGGTGATGCCGGCCACCGGCACCGGCTCTATAAGAATAAAAAGGAGCACGACATGCATCATCGCAAATGGATATGGATGGTGACGCTGCTGATTGGCTGCATTCCCGCGCTGATCAACCCGGCACAGGCCCAATCGTTCACCGCACTCGAAAGCATGCAGATTCACGCCAATCGCGCTACCAGCAGCTTGTTGCTATACCGCGGTGAAGGTTTCCAGAAGGCGCACCTGGCGCGCATGGAGCAGGACCTGCAAGCCTTGTCCGCCGCTATCGTGGCCTTCCCTGGCGCCAATGGCGAACTCGTCGAACGTCACCAGGCGCTACAGGCCATCCTGCGCGAAGGCGCCGGCTTCGGCCGCGAAGAAGATGACGTGCCCTGGGGCTGGACGCTGCAGATGAGCAAGGCGCTGCGCGACTTCCTGACAGCCGTGCGCAGCCAACAAGGTGCCGATGCACATGCTGAGCTGCCGGCCAAGGTCGAGTACCTGACTGTGCAATACCTCAGCCGAGCCTATGTCGGCTCGTTCGAAACCGCGCGGGAGCAGCCCGAAACCTATCTGGGCCAGGACGAGCGGCGCCTGGTGCCGGCCATCGATGCGCAATTGGCCGAGCTCGACGGAAAAGCCGATCCTGCGGTCGCCAAACTCAAGGCCCGCTGGGGCTTTCTCAAGGTCGCCCTGGAAGACATGAACAGCGGCAACAACAGCTTCAACACCGCATCCGGCCGCCCTTTCGCCCCGATCATGGTCGACCGCCACGCGCGGGGCCTCAGTGAACAGTGGATGGCGCTGGCTCGTTGATCATCGCTGAGGGTCGGGTCCAAGCGGGCGCTGGCGCATCCGCGCCGGCCCGACCCGTGCTTCGATGGCGTGGCGCAACGGCTCCCTCAGGCCCAGCATGAATCCTAATTCGGCAGCGACGAACAGCGGTCCGATGATCAGCCCGGTCAGGTCGTCTACGAATGCCGGCTTGCGGCCCTCGTAGTAATGCCCGACGAACTGGATCGCCCAGCCGACCAGGAACAGTCCCAGTCCCGCCCCGAACCAGACAGCTGTCGGCTTCTGCGCCAACCCGGCACCCACCCAGACAAACAGCGCCAGCACGAGCGCCATGAGCACGGCATAGCGCAGATCCAGCCGCAGATAGAAGAGAACCGCCAGCCCCGACACCATTACTGCCGGGCTGAACCAGAAGCCGAGCAGATCGGCGCCAGGTCTGGACAGCAAAATCGCCACCGCGAGCACGATCATCGGAATGCCGATGAAATGGCTGAATAGATTGCGCGGATCCCGATGGTAGGCGGCGTACTGCGCAAGGTGGTCGGTAAGAGTCTTCATGGGGGCGCACTCCGGTTGGCCTGCCATCGAGTGTAGCCAGCCGCACCCAGCTGGCCATCGCCGCGCCCGGCCAAATGACAGGGCGCTTGCGCCATGTCAGGGCTCGGGGCGGTAGCCCAGGCGCAACCCGCCCCAATGCCGCCCGCGCACAATGATGGGCACAGAGATGTCGTGCATCAGCTCGCCGGTGTCGCGGCTGTAGGTCTGCAGCAGCACCTTGCGCTCATGGCTGCCGCAGCGCCGGCCGGTGCGGTCGTTGAATAGGCGTTTGCTGCGGCTGCGGACCCGATCGACCGCCGGATCGCCCGTTGGGGGCTGACTGAAGGCGCGGTTGTGCGTCGGCACATAGCCGTCCGGGGTGGTGGCGATGGCATAGACCAGCGCCTCGTTTCGCCCGAGCAGCGGTTCCTGAATGTCCGGCAGCACCTGATCGGCATAACGGTCGAAGCGGGTGTGGTAGCGCACCGGGTCGGTGCCAGGCTGAGCCTGGTAGTTGCGGTCGAACAGGTCCTCGACGGTCAGCCGGCCGGCGTCCAGGTCCGCCTCGAAGCGCGCCGCGATGGCTGCCGCGCCGTCACGCGCCAGGTCGAAGACACGCTGGTGATAATCGTCGAGCTGCACCTCTGCGAGCTGCTCGCTGACGGCCTCGGCCTGGCCGACAAGGGTTTCCGCCGCCTGCTCGAGTTGGCGAGTCTGCGCCTCGCTGTCCAATGCGTCGCTGCGCAGTTGCTCGATCGCCACGAACTGCTGCGCCAGCCGTTCGTGGTTGCTGGCGGTCCCGGCGGTGATATCGGCGACCTGCGACTCGACGTCACCAGCGAGTTCGGCGATGCCGGTCAGCTGGCTGCCGGTGGCTGCAATCTGTTGCGCCGCCTCGTCGAGCGCCTCTGCCTGGCGATGGATGTAGCTGACCACCGCCTGGCTCTGCTCGCGAATGTCGCTGACCATCCGCCCTACTTCTTCCGTCGCGCTGCTCGTGCGCCCGGCGAGGTTGCGGACCTCATCGGCCACAACGGCAAAGCCGCGCCCCGCCTCGCCCGCCCGCGCCGCCTCGATGGCGGCGTTGAGGGCGAGCAGGTTGGTCTGGCTGGCGATGGACTGGATCACATCGGTGATCTGGCGGATCTCTTCGGTGCGGGCCGACAGCCCATCCAGCAACGCCCGGCTGGACTGCGTCTGCGCACTCAGCTGCTGCATCCGCTCGATGGCGCGCAGCAGCTCGGCGCGGCCGGTGTCGCTGCTGGCACGCACGGCCTGGGCGGCGTCGAGGGCATGCCGCGCACGGTCTGCGCTGTGCTGTTCCGTCTCGGTCATGGCTTGCGCGCCACCGGCAATCTCACTGATCGCCGTCAACTGTGACTTCAACCGTGCCGCCAGTTGCTCGGCACTAAAGGAGACCTGCGCAGCAGACAGGGCGTTGTGACAGGTGTGGCGCGACAGGCTACGGCTCAGGTCGGCGAAACTCTCCGGCGCGCCAGCCTCGGCCGACGCCTGCGGCAACGCCCGCCAGGGCCCAAGCCACGGCACGAGCGCTGCCAGCAGAAGCAGGCACGCGGTCAAGTAGAGGGGCATCTCCAGCCAGGCATGGGCCAGCATGAGCATGAACAGGGCGCTTGCATGCAACAGGCAAGCGCCTGGATGACGGCGAAAGGAAGGGCGCATGGATGGCCTCTTGTTGTCGTCGGTGAAGGTCGTCTTGTAGCACCACTTCCCGACGGCAGCAGCCGTCCATTGGTCGCAGGGCAGCCAGACAGGTTCACCAGCTTAGCGGCTGCGGGAAGCGGACCTTTAGCCGTGCGCGACTATCCGGGCCGGTCCGGCATATCCAACGGCAGCCCGAGCTGTACGCGGCGGCGCAGCCAGGGGCTAGGACGGTAGCGCGGTTCGTACCCGTAGCAGCGCTGCATGCCTTCGAGAACGGCCAGTATGCGCGCCGGCTCGAAGCGTTCGGCGAACCCGAGCGGCCCCAGCGGATAACCCAAAGCGATCTGCACGGCGCGATCAAGCGTCTGCATGTCGGCGATGCCCTTTTGGGCAATCTCGCAACCCAAGTTGACGATGCTGGCGATGATCCGCTGGCTGACGAAGCCGGGCGAATCGTTGATCACCTCCACCGGCACACCGTCGACGCCCAGCGCCTGGCGCGCCTGCGCTTCGAACCGCGGCTCGAGTGCTGGTTGGCGCATCAGGACACGGCGCTTGTCCAGGTCACTGAAACTGTCCAGCGCCAAGGTTCGCTCGCCCGGCAGACCGAGCCGGGCCACGCACTGGCTCGCGTCTTCACCGAGCGGAGTGATCAAGCAAATCGCATCGCTGGACGGGTCGCGGCCGTTTTCCAGCGCGACCCCAGCCTGCCGCAGCAGGTCGCCGATTCGACCGCGTAGTACCGGGTCGGAGCTGTCGAGCCAAAAAGGGCGATCAAGCACGACCGGTTCATGCTGAGGCTCAGGGCTGCGGATCTGCTGGCCGTTCTCGTAGCGATAGAAGCCTTGCCCCGTCTTTCGCCCGAGCAGCCCGGCGGCGACGCGCTGTGCCGCGAGATACGAGGGCGTATAGCGCGGGTCCTGGTAGAACTGGTCGTGCACCGACTCCATCACCGCGTGCGAAATGTCCAGTCCGGTCAGGTCGAATAGCTCGAAAGGCCCCATGCGAAAGCCCGGCCCGTCGCGCAGGATACGGTCGGTCTGCTCGGGCGTTGCGATGCCCTCGGCGAGGATACGCTGGGCCTCGGTCCCATAAGCGCGCCCTGCGTGGTTGACGAGAAAGCCGGGGGTGTCTGGCGTCACGGCGGGAAAGTGGCCGGCTTGCTCGGCCAATCGCGCCAGGCGATCGATCACGGCGGCGTCGGTACGCTCGCCGCGGACGACCTCGACCAGCTTCATCAGGGGTACCGGATTGAAGAAATGATACCCGGCGACGCGCCCCGGGTGCTGACAGGCACTGGCGATCCGGGTCACCGAGAGCGACGAGGTATTGGTCGCGAGAATTGCATCCTGTGCCACCAAGCCTTCCAGCTCGGCGAACAACTGCTGCTTGACCTCGAGCCTCTCGACGATCGCCTCGATCAACACGTCGCAGCCGGAGAGGTCGGCCAGGCGATACGCCGGCTGCATGCGCTCCATCGCGGCATTCAACGCATCGACGGTCAGCCGGCCTTTCGCCACGCTACGTTCGAGAAGCTCGCGATTGAATTGCAGCGCCTGATCGATCGCCTCGGCGCGGCTGTCGTGAAGCAACACCCGATGGCCGGCGCTCGCGAACAGCTGCGCGATGCCCCGCCCCATCGCGCCGGCACCGATGATGCCTATGCAATGATCCATGTCCACCTCCGGCCGCCTTGTGTTTCGCTTAGCGAAACAACGTTCCACTTGATTTGACCGAGAGACTAAAGACTGCCAGTCTAATCCGCAACCCATCCGCGACGTCCCTCGATGCCCGCACCGATCGACCTTCCCGCCTCGCTGCAAGCTGCCCAGTTGCTGCGCTTGCCCATCTGTCAGTCCACCATGCTCGGACCTGAACTTCCGACATGACCGGACTGCTGCCCTTGGCCCTCGTGCTGGAATTGCTGGGTCTGCTAACCCGCTGGCAACCGCTGAGCGTGGCCAGCGGTGTGTTGCTGGCCGTTTTTTTCCTCTGGCATTGGCGCTCATTGATGCCGTATCCACGTCGGCTTGGTCTGGTCACGCTGGCGTTGCTGGGCTACTGGCTCGCCAGTGGGGCCGCGAATCTTGAGCAGGCGGCGCGGATGCTGGCATCCGCGGCCTATTACGCGGCGTTCATCGGCGCACTTGGCTTGATGCACTGCCTTGTCAGGCGCCTGCATCAGCTCGGGGCGCTGCACCGGCTCTTGCTGTCCGGGCCGCGAGCCTGGCTATACCCGTCATACCTTGCCAGCACCTTCGCGATCAGCTCGATCCTGAGCTTCGGCATGCTCAATCTCGTCTGCGGTTCGCTGGATTCACACCTCAGGCAGGGGGGCTACACCGAGGCGCAACGTCGTGAAGGTCAGCGCGGGGTGATGGTGGCGGCGCTACGGGGTTTCGCCCTGGTCCCGCTGCTGGCGCCGACCAGTGTCGCAGTCGCCATTCTCACCCGTGAATTGCCCGGCCTGAGCTGGAGCATGTTGCTGCCGTTCGGCCTGCTCGGCGGCTTGTGCCTATTGCTGGTCGGCTGGCCTGCAGAGAATCGCCGCTTGCGCCAGATCGCCGAGCAGACGGCGGTTGCGCCTGCAGGCCAGCTGGCGCCGGCAAGGTTCAGCGGGCTGATCATAGGCAGCCTGGCTGGCATCCTGGCGATCGCGGCGCTGGCCGCCACGACCTGGTTGTCAGCGACCCAGGCAGCGATGCTGCTGGTGCCCCTGGCAGTCGTGGTGATCCTGCTCTGGCAAGGCACGGCAGCACGCCCGGTGGCACTCGAAATCCGGGACACGCTGCTCGGCATGCGCAACGAGACCTTCATCTTCGCCAGTTCGGCCCTGCTTGCCGGGCTGGTGGCCGCCGTGTTGCCAGTGCATCACCTGGCCGATCACATCGGGTCAGCACCCTTGGCCCTGTTCGGGCTCGGCGCACTCGGTGCGATCGGGGTCATGGTGCTGGCTCTAGTCGGCGTCGCCCCGATCATTTCCCTCAACCTGTGCGCGGCGCTCTTGGCCCAGCTCGCGAGCCAAGGCATCGCAATCATTCAGCCTGCCGTCGCGCTGCTGTTTGGCTTCTCACTGGCGATGCTGCTGTCGCCCTATGGGCCGTCGGCGCTTCTGCTGGCGCGCCATGCGCAGTTGTCACCATGGCGCATCGCATTTGGCTGGAACGGCCGTTTCGTCCTGGCCGTGCTGACGCCGCTGCTGCTCATCCCGCTGCTGGCTTGAGCATTGGCAGGGCTACATCCAGCCGTGCTCGGCCATCGACAGCGGCTCGCCGTCTCCCACGATGAAATGATCCAACACACGTACATCGACCAGCGCCAGCGCATCGGTCAGCCGCCGAGTCAGATGGCGATCGGCCTGACTCGGCTCGGCGACACCCGAAGGGTGGTTATGCGTCAGGATGACCGCCGCCGCGTTCTGCGCCAGCGCTCGTTTCACCACCTGCCGCGGATAGACACTGGCGCCATCGATGGTGCCGTGAAAGAGCACTTCGAATGCCAACACCCGGTGCTTGGAATCGAGAAAGAGACAGGCAAAGAGCTCATGCGGCTCGTGGCGAAGGCGGGCTTTGAGGTAATCCCGCACGGCCTGCGGGCTTTCCAGTGCGGAATCGCGGCGGATGCGCTCGGCCAGGTGCCGACGGCCCATCTCCAGCACGGCCTGCAGCTGGGCAAACTTGGCTGGCCCCAACCCTAGGTGCTGGCTGAACGCGGCGAGGTCGCTTTCCAACAACGCACGCAGGCTGCCGAACTCGGCAAGCAGGTGCCGGGCGAGGTCTACCGCGCTCTTGCCGGACACGCCAGTCCGTAGAAATATCGCCAACAGTTCGGCGTCGGATAACACCGCCGCCCCCTGTTCAAGCAGCTTTTCCCGCGGGCGTTCCGCCGCAGGCCAGTCCCTTATGCTCATGTCGTCTCCCTGTCGAGCCTGCCCCTCGTCCTGTGGGGGCGCTGTGCTATCTTAGCGGCCTTTTATCGACGGCAACCGGCGCTCGCCGGAACCAGTTCTCACCGTAAAAAGGCAGGCCTATGCAGCGGCTTTATCGGAAACGCATCGTGCTGGGTGTAGGCGGCGGCATTGCGGCCTATAAGAGTGCCGAGCTGGTGCGCCGGCTCCGCGATCACGGCGCCGAGGTACGCGTCGTTATGACCAGCGGGGGCCGCGAATTCATTACCCCGCTGACGCTCCAGGCGCTGTCCGGCCACCCCGTCCACCTTGACCTGCTCGACCCGGCCGCCGAAGCGGCCATGGGCCACATCGAACTGGCACGTTGGGCTGATCTGGTGCTGGTTGCACCGGCCACGGCCGATCTCATGGCACGCCTGGCCCAGGGCGTGGCCAACGACCTGCTCACCACGCTGGTGCTTGCCACCCATGCTCCCGTAGCCCTCGCGCCGGCGATGAACCAGGCGATGTGGGCCGATCCAGCGACCCAGGCCAATCGCACCCTACTGCAGCAACGCGGCATTCGCCTGTTCGGGCCAGCCTCCGGCAGTCAAGCCTGTGGCGATGTCGGCCTCGGCCGCATGCTCGAACCGAACGACCTGGCGCAAGCGGCAGCTGACTGCTTCGAACGTGATCTGCTAACGGGCAGGCACCTGTTGATTACCGCCGGGCCCACCCAGGAAAACATCGACCCGGTGCGCTACATCACCAATCACAGCTCCGGAAAGATGGGCTTCGCGCTGGCCGAGGCGGCTGCGGAGGCTGGCGCACGCGTGACGCTGGTCGCCGGCCCGGTATTCCTGCCTACACCGGATCGGGTCCAGCGCATCGACGTGGTCAGCGCGCGCGACATGCTCGCCGCCTGCGAAGCCGCGATGCCCTGCGATCTGTTCATCGCCGCCGCCGCCGTCGCCGACTATCGGCCGGAAGTGATCGCACCGCACAAACTCAAGAAGGACCCCACCAACGGCGACGGTCTGCTACTGCAAATGGTGCGCAACCCGGACATCCTCGCCACCCTGGCCAGCCGGGATGACCGCCCCTTCAGCGTCGGCTTCGCTGCCGAGACGGAAAATCTGCTCGAATATGCCACGCGAAAGCTGCGTGACAAGAATCTCGACCTGATCGTGGCGAACGACGTGGCCAACCCCAGCATCGGCTTCAACAGCGAAGAAAATGCCGTTACGGTGATCGACCGCCAGCAACACGAAACGCGTTTCAGCCAGGCCAGCAAGGGGCACATTGCCCGCCAGCTGATCGGCTTCATCGCCGACCGCTACCACCAGCACTGAGCGCCAACGACAACGACAACGCTAACGCTAACGCCGCCCCATCGACCTCGAACAGGCCAGACCATGCATAAGCTCCAAGCGAAAGTCCTCGACCCGCGCCTAGGCCGCGACTTCCCTCTGCCCGCGTATGCGACGAGCGGTTCCGCCGGGCTGGACCTGCGCGCCATGCTGCAGCAGGACCACGTAATCGAACCCGGGCAGACCCTGCTGATCCCGACCGGCCTGAGCATCCACATCGGCGACCCAACCCTCGCCGCTCTGGTACTACCGCGCTCGGGGCTGGGTCACAAGCACGGCATCGTGCTCGGCAACCTGGTCGGGCTGATCGATTCGGACTACCAAGGCGAGCTAATGGTGTCGTGCTGGAACCGTGGGCAGACCAGCTTCACCATCGCCGTAGGCGAGCGCATCGCTCAGCTGATGCTGGTGCCGGTGATCCAGGCGCAATTCGAGCTGGTAAGCGAATTCGACAGCAGCGACCGTGGTGCGGGAGGCTTCGGCCACTCCGGCAGTCACTGAGCCCACCTCTCGCCCATTAAGGATGAACCGAGCCCCATGAAACTCTTCAAGCGCTCCGCCAAGGATTCAGGTGTACTCAACCCCACCGAGGCCACCCGCGCGCCCCGCCGCAGCGGCAGCCTCGCACCCTTGATGCCGGGACTGCTGCCCGGGCTGATCGGCCTGGTGGCCGCCGGCGCCCTGCTCTGGTTCGCACAACAAACGAGCCAGAAAGAAGCGGACTACCAGCTGACCCAGGTCTGGGGGCAAAGCCAGGCCTCCGGCCTCGCCCAAGCGCTTCTCCAACTGGCGGCCGACACCCGTGCGGCAGCGAGCGCACCCGAGCTGATACAGGCACTGCGCAGCGACTCGCCTAGCCAGGTTCGCGCGGCTGAGCAGGCGCTTGGTTACCGCGATGGCGTGGTCGACGCCCACCTCAGCTTGCGCGGCCAGGCTCGGCAGGACACAGGCCGCCCGGGCCCCTTGAACTTCGCCGCGCTCGACCTGCTGCAGCGTGCCGAAAGCGGCCAGGCGCCCGCGCCGGAAGCCTTCAAGGTCGGTAATACCTGGTTGCTTTACAGCGCGGTCGCGCTGCGTCCCGATCCGCAGCAGCCGGCCATCGGCTCGCTGCTCTTGGTCACAACCCTTGACCGCTTGCTGGCCACCCTTCCGGCACTTCCCGCCGAGGCAGGCCAATTACGCCTCACCCAGCAATTCGCCAACGCGCCGCTGCAACAACTTGCACAGCGTGGCGGTAGCGGGCGCGAAGACCTGGCAATCAAGCTACCCAGCGGTAACCCGAACTGGACGCTCACGTTCCTGCCTGGCTCGCAGCTGAGTGCCGCCTCGCCATCACCCCTGTTCCTGTTGGCGGCGGCGCTTCTCGCGCTCGGTGGCTTGCTGCTCGGCCTGCAGATGGCGCTCAGCGCGCAACAGCGAAAGCTGCGCGAGGACGTTATCCACTTGGGACAGATGGTGCAGGAACTCTCCAACGGCAAGGCCATCAAAACACCGACCTTGAGCCTGCCGGCGCTCGATGCGCTGGCCAAGAGTCTGGCCCGTCTGCCACCCCGCACCGCCGGAGCGGCACCGGCCAAAGCCCCGGCTGCACCACAGCCCGGCCCCCGGCAAGCCCCATCCACCGAGTACGTCGACCCCTTGTTTCAGGACACCGATATTCTCGACATCGACATTCTCGACGAGGACCAGGACTGGCTTGGCCTCGACACCAAGGAGCGAGAAACCGCAATGAGCGCCCCCAAAGCCCCGCAATTGCCCGCGAGCATTTTCCGCGCCTACGACATCCGTGGCGTCGTCGGCGACACCCTGACCAACGAGGCCGCGTACTGGATCGGTCGCGCCGTCGGTTCCGAGAGCCTGGCCAAGGGCGAACCGAACGTTTCGGTCGGTCGCGACGGTCGCCTCTCCGGTCCGACGCTGGTCGAGCACCTGATTCAGGGCTTGGTGGACAGCGGTTGCACTGTCAGCGATGTCGGCATGGTGCCGACCCCTGTGCTCTATTACGCCGCCAATGTCCTGGCCGGCAAATCCGGCGTCATGCTCACCGGCAGCCACAACCCGCCGGATTACAACGGTTTCAAGATCGTCATCGCCGGCGACACGATCGCCAACGAGCAGATTCAGGCTCTGCGCGAGCGGATCGAGACTGGCAACCTCAGCGAAGGCGTCGGCCAGGCCGAACAGGTCGACGTGCTGCAAAGCTACTTCAAGCGCATTCGTGACGACATCGCGCTGGCCAAACCGATGAAAGTCGTCGTCGACTGCGGCAATGGCGTCGCCGGCGTGATTGCACCGCAATTGATCGAAGCCCTCGACTGCAAGGTCATCCCGCTGTTCTGCGACGTTGACGGGCACTTCCCGAACCACCACCCGGATCCGGGCAAGCTGGAGAATCTTGAAGACCTGATCGCCAAGGTGAAGGCGGAAAATGCCGACCTGGGCCTGGCTTTCGACGGCGACGGTGACCGCGTGGGCGTCGTGACCAACGCCGGGACCGTGGTATTCCCGGATCGCCTGTTGATGCTCTTTGCCAAAGATGTGGTGTCGCGCAATCCGGGCGCCGACATCATCTTCGACGTCAAATGTACCCGCCGCCTGACCCCTCTGATCAGCGGCTACGGTGGTCGCCCGGTCATGTGGAAGACAGGCCACTCGCTGATCAAAAAGAAAATGAAGGAAACCGGCGCATTGCTGGCCGGCGAGATGAGCGGCCATGTGTTTTTCAAGGAGCGCTGGTACGGCTTCGACGACGGCATCTACAGCGCGGTACGCCTACTGGAGATCCTCAGCCAGGACAAGCGCAATGCCGAGCAGGTGTTCGCCTCGTTCCCCAACGACATCTCCACGCCGGAGATCAACATCAAGGTCACCGAGGAAAGCAAGTTCACCATCATCGAGGCCCTGCATCGCGACGCTCACTGGGGCGAGGCGAATATCACCACGCTTGACGGCGTACGGGTCGACTACCCGAAGGGCTGGGGTCTGGTGCGCGCCTCGAACACCACGCCGGTCCTGGTCCTGCGGTTCGAAGCCGAAAGCGAAGAAGAACTCAAGCGCATACAGGAAGTCTTCCGTGCACAGCTTTATACTGTCGCGCCTGATCTCACCCTGCCGTTCTGACCTGCGGAGCCCTGCATGACCCTCAGCCGTGAAGCCGCCACCCAATTCGCTCAGGTTCTGTCCGAAGCGCTGCCCTATATCCGTCGATTCGTCGGCAAGACGCTGGTCATCAAGTACGGCGGCAACGCGATGGAAAGCGAGGAACTGAAGACTGGTTTCGCGCGCGACATCGTGTTGATGAAGGCGGTGGGGATCAATCCAGTGGTGGTGCACGGCGGTGGGCCACAAATCGGTGATCTGCTGAAGCGGCTCAATATCGAAAGTCAATTCATCGACGGCATGCGGGTTACCGACAGCCAGACCATGGATGTGGTGGAGATGGTGCTTGGGGGGCAGGTCAACAAGAGCATTGTCAGCCTGATCAACCAGCACGGCGGCGCAGCCATTGGCTTGACCGGCAAGGATGCCAAGCTCATCCGCGCCAAGAAGCTCAAAGCCACTCGCCAGACACCGGAAATGACCTCACCCGAGATCATCGACATCGGCCAGGTCGGCGAGGTTACCGGCGTCAACACCGAGCTGCTGGAAATGCTGGTGCGCGGCAACTTCATCCCGGTGATTGCGCCCATTGGCGTGGGCCCGGACGGCGAGTCGTACAACATCAACGCTGACCTGGTCGCCGGCAAGGTCGCCGAAGCCTTGAAATCGGAAAAGCTGATGCTGTTGACCAACATTGCCGGGCTGATGGACAAGCAAGGCCAGGTGCTGACTGGCCTGACCACCGCCCAAGTGGACGAGTTGATCGCCGACGGCACCATCTATGGCGGCATGCTGCCAAAGATTCGCTGCGCCCTAGAGGCGGTGCAAGGCGGCGTTCACAGCGCCCACATCATCGACGGCCGCGTACCGAATGCCGTCCTGCTGGAGATTTTCACCGATATCGGCGTCGGGACGCTGATCACCAACCGCAAGCACACGGGTCATTGATCGCTTAAAGAACGTCGCGCAAGAAAAAGCCCGGCTCTCATCGAGAAGCCGGGCTTTTTCTTGCCTGGATAACCACTATCGGGCGTCGCCAAGCAGCTCCGCTACGCGGGCACGTTCTTGGGTGAAGCTCACTTCAGCCTGCTTGCGAGCCTGCCGATAGCGCGCGACGTCTCGCTGCAAGCTGGCCTGCTCTCGGCTCAGGTTATCGATCTGCTTCAGCAATGGATCCGGAACTGGCCGACCAGCGCGCTCGTGGTTGGCAGCCTGGCTCTGCAGGTTGGCCTGCTGGGTGCGCAGCGACTGCAGGTTGCCACGGGTAATGCCGATAACACTGTCGAGCTCCGACAGCTTGCGCGCCTTGGCACGCTCGACATCCTCGACACTGGCATACAGACGCAGTAGCCGCGCATCGGAGCCGGCGCGCTCCTTCGCTTCGAGCATGCGCTTGCGCTCCTGGGCGGTGGGCGCCGGCGGTACCACACGGGTGACCCGGCCCTGATCGTTCAGGACCTCATAGCCCTTCCCAATGAATTGCGGCGGCACGCCGTGACGGTCCAGCACGGTGACGCCCTTATCATCGACATAACGGTAGAGCTCAGCATGCGCCTGGACGGCACCCAGCAAGCTCAACAGCAACACCATCCGGCTCCCTAACTGCATTTTCCGCCTCTTCCGTATTCCACCAGCCCAAGACGGGCCATTGGACACGCCTGCTTGTCGTTGTGGGCTCAGCTTATACAAGCCCATCACAGCGGTGAGCAAGAAGCACACCAACCGTGGCGATAGGAGGCTTCGACTTCTCGCCAGACCTCGGCGACGCTGATCGATACGAGCGCAGCGGCCAACGCAGCTGACCATAATCCGCAACGAAAGCCATCGAAGTGCCACCACACAAACATGCAAAGCGTCACAAAACGTCAGTTGCTGACGAAAGCTGCAGGTCAACTTAGACCCCGGTCACAAACGGCAATCGGGGCTAAATGCCGAAGCGGTCCCGATAGGCTTCTACGGCAGGCAAGTGCTGCTTCAGTTGCACGTCGCCTGCTAGAAACTCAAGCACTTGCGCGAGCGAGACGATGCTCACCACCGGAATACCGTAATCTCGCTCCACTTCCTGGATCGCAGAAAGCTCCCCCTGGCCACGCTCCTGCCGATTGAGCGCGATCAGCACGCCGGCTGCCTTGGCCGATTGATTTTCGATGATCTGCATCACCTCGCGGATCGCAGTGCCCGCAGTAATGACGTCATCGACGATCAGCACGCGACCGTCGAGCGGGGCGCCGACCAAGGTGCCGCCCTCACCATGATCCTTCGCCTCCTTGCGGTTGAAACACCAGGGCACGTCACGTTGATGGTGCTCGGCCAGCGAAATCGCCGTCGCGCTCGCCAAGGGTATCCCCTTGTACGCCGGCCCGAATAGGACGTCGAACTCAATCCCGCTGTCCACCACAGCCGCCGCATAGAATCGGCCCAGTTGCGCCAGGGCGGTCCCGGAATTGAACAAGCCGGCATTGAAAAAATAGGGGCTGGTGCGACCCGATTTCAGGGTGAACTCACCGAAGCGCAGGACACCGCGCTCGATGGCGAAGCGAATGAAATCGCGCTGGTACGCCTGCATGAAGGATATTCCCGGAAGACACTGATTTAGCTAATTGCAAAGAGCTTGGGTTATCATACACGCACGTGTTTTTAGGGGCCATTTATGCGGATCATCAGCGTCAATGTGAATGGTATTCAAGCGGCAGCACAGCGAGGCTTACTCAGCTGGCTGCAAGCGCAGAATGCCGATGTCATCTGTCTGCAGGATACCCGCGCCTCCGTAATCGAACTTGACGACCCGGCCTACCAGCTCGACGGCTATTTTCTCTATGCCGTCGATGCGGAAATTCCGGAACAGGGTGGCGTCGCGCTCTACTCCCGCCTACAACCCAAAGCCGTGATCATGAGCCTCGGCTTCGAAACCGCCGACCGCTACGGCCGTTATCTACAGGCCGACTTCGACAAGGTCAGCATCGCCAGCCTACTGCTGCCTAGCGGTCGCGGCGGCGACGAAGAGCTGAACCAAAAATTCAAGTTCATGGACGATTTCGCCCATTACCTCGACAAACAACGGCGCAAGCGCCGCGAATATATTTATTGCGGATCGCTTTATGTGGCCCACCAAAAGCTCGACGTGAAGAACTGGCGCGATTGCCAGCAGGCGACAGGCTTTCTCGCGCCGGAACGGGCCTGGCTCGACGAAATCTTTGGCAACATGGGATACATCGATGCGTTGCGGGAGGTTTCCCGCGAAGGCGATCTGTATAGCTGGTGGCCAGACACCGAACAGGCCCAGATGCTCAACCTCGGCTGGCGCTTCGACTACCAGATCCTCACCTCCGGCATGCGCCGCTTCGTGCGCAACGCTCGCCTGCCTCGCCAGCCGCGTTTCTCCCAGCATGCACCGCTGGTAGTCGACTATGACTGGACGCTGAGTCTTTGACCTTTCGTTGAACGCAGCTTAGCCAGCCCGAGCCTGGGCAAACCAGGCAACGGGCCAACATCAGCCCCTGGCTCACGGCTACTTAACGATTCGCCAGCAGAATGGATAGCGGTACGGCTTGCCTTCATTGGCGCGGATGCCGGCGATCACCACCAGCACCAGCGCCACGACGCTTATCAGCGCCATCAGCGGGAACCCGATCAGGATCCACGCCAATACGCCGCATACCATCAGCAGGATGCTGAAGGTGATCTGGAAGTTGAGCGCCTCCTTGCCCTGCTCGTCGACGAATGGGTCCATATCCTTCTTAAGTTGCCAGACGATCAGCGGGCCCAGCACGTTGCCAATCATCGGCACCAGGAACCAGCAGAACGACGAGTAGTGACAGAACATGGCCCACTGCCGCGCCTTAGGCGACGGCAACGGCATCAACTCCTGATCGGACATGGCAATACCCTCTGGATCAGTCCGCCAGCGCCGCGAGCTGCAGGGCGAACAGTTCCTGCATTCCCGACTGCGCCAGCGCAAGCATGGCATTGAGCTCGGCGGGCTGAAACGGCGCACCCTCGGCCGTGCCCTGAACCTCGATGAAACCACCGGTACTCGTCATCACCACGTTCAGGTCGGTCTCGGCTGCCGAGTCCTCGAGATAATCCAGGTCTAACACGGGCTCGCCCTGGTAGATGCCCACCGACACCGCCGCGACCATCTGCTTGAGCGGGTCGCCACTCTTCAAGCCGCCGCGCTTCTTCAGGACTTTCAGCGCATCCGCCAGGGCAACCATCGCACCGGTAATCGACGCGGTGCGCGTCCCGCCATCGGCCTGGATCACATCGCAATCGATGTACAGCGTGTTCTCGCCCAACTTGCTCATGTCCAGCGAAGCCCGAAGCGAACGACCAATCAAACGCTGGATTTCCAGAGTCCGGCCGCCCTGCTTGCCTCGACTGGCCTCACGCTGATTACGCTCGCCAGTGGCGCGAGGCAGCATGCCGTATTCGGCGGTGAGCCAGCCCTGTCCCTGCCCTTTGAGGAAGCGCGGCACACCATTTTCGATACTTGCCGTGCAAATCACCTTGGTATCACCGAACTCGACCAATACCGAGCCTTCTGCATGCCGGGTGTAATTGCGGGTGATACGAATCTGACGCAGCTGATCGGCGGCGCGGCCACTGGGACGCTTCATGGAGGGTTCCTGCTTCTTTGCGGTATGAGTGGCGGCATTATAGGGCCCTGCAAAGTGAATAGGGGTCGTCGGCAGGGAATCGCTTGCACCGGGCGACGGGACGCGCACCCCTCACCGGGCGCCAAGGAGGCCCGTTTTCCTTTACAATCTCCGACCTTTAAATCCCGAGGGTTACCCATGATCCACAGCATGACCGCCTTCGCCCGTGCCGAATTGGCCGGCGACCACGGCACTCTCAGCTGGGAGATCCGCTCGGTGAATCACCGTTACCTGGAGCCGCACCTTCGGCTACCGGAAGCCTTTCGCGACCTGGAAGGCGCCGTGCGCGACGCGCTTCGCAAAGGCCTCTCGCGTGGCAAGGTCGAATGTACCTTGCGCTACGCAGAAGACGCCGCAGGTCGTTCGATGCAGGTCGACGAATCCCGCGCCAAGACCCTGATCGCAGCCGCCGAAGCAGTGGCCCGCTTGATCGAGCGCCCCGCCCCGATCAACCCGCTGGACGTCCTTGCCTGGCCTGGAGTCATCGTCGGCGACGCGGCTGACCCGCAGGCGCTCGGCAAAGCGGCGCTGCAACTCTTCGACAAGGCGCTAGCGGAGCTTAAGACCGGGCGCCAGCGTGAGGGGGAAGAGTTGGCACGCCTGATCAACGACCGGCTGGATGCCATCACTCAAGAAACCACGACGTTGCGCGGCCTCGTCCCGCAGATGCTCGCCGCCCAGCGGCAAAAGATGCTTGATCGTTGCGCCGAGATGCGCGTCGAGCTCGACCCCCAGCGGCTCGAGCAGGAGCTGGCGCTGCTTGCGCAGAAAAGCGATGTCACCGAGGAGCTCGACCGGCTCGCGACCCACGTGAGCGAAGTGCGCCGCGTCCTACAATCCGGTGGCGCAGCGGGGCGCAGGCTCGACTTCCTCATGCAGGAACTCAACCGCGAAGCGAATACCCTCGGCTCCAAGGCGATCGACACCCGCAGCACCCAGGCGGCAGTGACTCTCAAGGTGCTGATCGAGCAGATGCGCGAACAGGTCCAGAACATCGAATAGCGAATGCAGTCGATGAAAGCAGCACCTATCGCTGCCTAATTTCCAGTCACAGGTCCAGAAAACTCATGTCAGCCTCCACCGGTACGCTCTACATCATTTCCGCGCCCTCCGGGGCCGGCAAGACCAGCCTGGTCAAGGCACTGCTCGATGCCCAGCCGCAGGTCAAGGTATCGGTCTCGCACACGACACGCCCGATGCGACCGGGCGAGGTGGATGGCGTCAACTACCATTTCGTCACTCGCGACGCCTTTCTCGAACGCCTTGCGCAGAACGAATTCCTCGAACATGCCGAAGTATTCGACAACCTCTATGGCACTTCGCAGCGCTGGGTCGAGCAAACGTTGGATGAAGGCTTCGACCTGATCTTGGAGATTGACTGGCAGGGCGCGCAGCAGGTGCGCAGACTGATGCCACAAGCCAAGTCGATCTTCATCCTGCCGCCGACACAGGAAGCGCTCCGCCAGCGCCTGACCAACCGCGGCCAGGACAGCGACGATGTGATCGAAAAGCGGATGCGTGAAGCGGTTAGCGAGATGACCCATTACGTTGAATACGACTACCTCGTCATCAACGACGATTTTGCCCATGCATTGATTGACCTGCAGGCGATCTTTCGCGCCAATCAGTTACGGCAGGACGCCCAGCAGCAGCGCTTCGAAGGGCTGCTCAAGCAGCTACTCGCGTAACGCAGCGATCGATAGCCCACCTCGAATCGCGTCGATCATTGGCCAGCACCTTGGGCAAGGCCGCTTTTGCCTTTTACCGCTTCCCTAATGGCTGGTGATTTTTTAGACTATCCCGTCCGCTCGCCCATTCGGGCATGCTTTACCGCAATTGATGAGGAAGACCATGGCCCGCGTCACCGTCGAAGACTGCTTGGACAACGTAGATAACCGCTTCGAGCTGGTCATGCTCGCCACCAAGCGCGCCCGCCAACTGGCCACCGGTGGCAAGGAACCGAAGGTCGGCTGGGAAAACGACAAGCCCACCGTCGTCGCGCTGCGTGAGATCGCATCGGGCCTGGTGGACTACGACGTCATCGCCCAGGATGACGTCGTGGATGACGAGCCGCTGTTCATCCAATACGAGGAAGAGCCCAACGAGGCCCTCTGATACGAATGCCAGGTCGACGTCGAATCGCCCGCCAACCGTCATGCCGGCAAGGAGCACTGCCTTGCCAGCCATAGACGCGCTTGCCGATCGCCTGTCGACCTACCTCGGCGCCGAACAGGTCAACCTGGTCCGCCGTGCGTACTTCTACGCCGAGCAGGCCCATGACGGCCAGCGGCGACGCAGCGGTGAAGCCTACGTCACCCACCCCCTCGCGGTAGCCAATATCCTTGCTGACATGCACATGGACCATCAGAGCCTGATGGCCGCCATGCTGCACGATGTCATCGAGGACACCGGCATCGCCAAGGAAGCGTTGACCGCGCAGTTCGGCGAAACCGTCGCCGAACTGGTCGATGGCGTCAGCAAGCTCACCCAGATGAAGTTCGAGACCAAGGCCGAAGCGCAGGCCGAGAACTTCCAGAAGATGGCAATGGCCATGGCGCGTGACATCCGCGTCATCCTCGTCAAGCTCGCTGACCGCCTGCATAACATGCGCACGCTTGAAGTGCTCGCGGGCGAGAAGCGCCGGCGTATTGCCAAGGAAACCCTCGAAATCTATGCGCCCATCGCTAACCGCCTGGGCATGCACTCGATGCGCGTCGAGTTCGAAGACCTGGGCTTCAAAGCGATGCACCCGATGCGCTCCGAGCGGATTCGGGCCGCGGTACGCCGGGCGCGCGGCAACCGCAACGAAATCGTCGAGAAGATCGAGCAGTCGCTGATCCATTGCCTTGAACGCGAGGGCCTCGGCGGCGAGGTCGTGGGCCGCGAAAAGCACCTTTACAGCATCTACAAAAAGATGCGCGGCAAGCGCAAGGCGTTCAACGAGATCATGGACGTCTATGCCTTCCGTATCGTGGTCGACAAGGTCGACACCTGCTATCGCGTGCTCGGCGCCGTACACAGCCTCTACAAGCCGCTGCCCGGGCGTTTCAAGGATTACATTGCGATACCCAAGGCCAACGGCTACCAATCGCTGCATACCACCCTGTTTGGCATGCATGGCGTGCCTATCGAGATCCAGATTCGCACCCGCGAGATGGAAGAGATGGCCAACAATGGTATTGCCGCACATTGGCTGTACAAATCCAACGGCGAGGAGGCGCCCAAAGGCACTCACGCCCGTGCGCGCCAATGGGTCAAGGGCGTGCTCGAACTGCAGGAGCGCGCCGGCAATTCGCTGGAGTTCATCGAAAGCGTAAAGATCGACCTGTTCCCCGACGAGGTCTACGTCTTCACACCCAAGGGCAGCATCATGGAGCTGCCCAAGGGCTCGACCGCGGTGGACTTCGCCTACGCCGTGCATACCGACGTCGGCAACACCTGCATCGCCTGCCGCGTCAATCGCCGTCTGGCGCCGCTGTCACAAGCACTGGAAAGCGGCAGTACGGTAGAAATCGTCACCGCGCCAGGCGCCCGGCCGAACCCCGCCTGGCTCAACTTCGTCGTCACCGGCAAGGCCCGCACCCATATTCGCCACGCGCTCAAGCAACAACGCCGCTCGGAATCGATCAACCTGGGCGAACGCCTGCTGAACAAGGCGCTCACCGGTTTCGAGACGAGCTTGGAGAAGATTTCGCAGGAACGCATCCGCACGGTGCTCAACGAGTACCACATGGATTACGTCGAAGACCTGCTCGAAGACATCGGCCTCGGCAACCGCATGGCCTACGTGATCGCCAGGCGCCTGGTGGCCAGTGAAGGCGAGCAGGCCCCCACCGCTGAAGGACCGCTGGCGATCCGCGGCACCGAAGGCCTGGTGCTCAATTATGCCAAATGCTGCACCCCGATCCCCGGAGACCCCATCGTCGGTCACCTCTCGGCCGGCAAGGGCATGGTCGTGCACCTGGAAACCTGCCGCAATATCGCCGATGTGCGGCACAACCCTGACAAGTGCATTCAACTGTCCTGGTCCAAGGACGTCGCCGGCGAGTTCAACGTCGAATTGCGCGTCGAACTGGAACATCAGCGCGGCCTGATCGCCCTGCTCGCCGGCAGCGTAAACGCCGCCGACGGCAACATCGAGAAGATCGGCATGGACGAGCGCGACGGCCGTATCAGCGTTGTCCAGCTGGTCGTCAGCGTGCATGACCGGGTCCACCTCGCCCGGGTCATCAGAAAGCTGCGAACCATAAAGGGCGTCACGCGTATCACACGGGTGAAGGCCTGACAGCCGATCGAAGCGCCGAAGATTCGAGGCGGGTCGCGAAGGCCAGTCACGGTGCGCGCTGATTCACCCACTACGCTTTTGTCGGCTTTTCCCACTATCCTTGCCCATCCGTTCACTTCACGCAGGAGCTACCCGTGAGTAAGACTGTCATTTCCACCGACAAAGCCCCCGCCGCCATCGGCACCTACTCTCAGGCCATCAAGGCGGGTGACACCGTCTACCTGTCGGGCCAGATCCCTCTGGATCCGAAGACCATGGAGCTGGTCGAAGGCTTCGAGGCGCAGACGGTGCAAGTCTTCGAGAATCTCCAGGCGGTTGCCGAGGCCGCGGGTGGTTCGCTGAAGGACATCGTCAAGCTGAACATCTTCCTCACCGACCTCGGCAACTTCGCCACGGTCAACGAAGTAATGAGCCGTTACTTCCAGCAACCCTACCCTGCCCGTGCCGCCATCGGCATCGCCGCGTTGCCCAAGGGTGCGCAGGTCGAGATGGACGCCATCCTGGTACTCGAGTAAGCGCCTGCGATCCGGCCTGATACTCGATCCGGCAGCAGGGAGCGCGACGGATGACGCCGCCCAGCCGTCTTTGGCCACGCCTGGGGCTCGCCTGCGCTGGGCTGCTGGCGGCTTGCGCGCTCTATCTGGCTGAACCCGCCCTGCTTCAAACCTTGCGCAACGCGCTGTTCGATCAGTATCAGCGCTGGCAGCCGCGCACGGCGCCGACTCAATCCAGCGTGCAAGTGCTGGACATCGACGAAGCCAGCCTGGCCCGTATCGGCCAATGGCCCTGGCCACGAGAACGCATGGCGGAACTGGTGGAGCGCCTTCAGCAGGCTGGCGCCGCGGTGGTGGTATTCGACGTCCTCTTTGCTGAGGCGGACCGTGGCGCGGCGGCGCGCCTGCGAGATAGCCTTCCCGCAGCGCTGGCGGCACAGCTCGAACAGCTTCCCGATCCCGATCAGCGCTTCGCCTCCTCACTGGCAGGACAGCCGACCGTACTGGGCTTCGCCGCGACCCGCACGCCTTCGGGGGCGGCGCCGCAGAGCCGCTTCGGGGTGCAGCGCTCAGCCGAAGCCGGAACGCCCCGGGTGCCGGCTTATGCCGGAACCGTCAGCCCCTTGCCGAGCTTGGGGGCTGCCGCTGCGGGCAGTGGCGCCATGACCTTCGAGTCGGACCACGACGGTGTGGTGCGGCGCGTCCCGCTGATGATTCGTGTTGGCGAGCATCTTTGGCCCTCCTTGGTCGCCGAGTCGATACGCGTCTACCTGGGCCAGCGCCTGTACCGCATCGAAGCTGACGCGCGCGGCAATGTCGCCCGGTTGGACATTGGCCACCTCCAGCTCCCCACGAACCGACGGGGTGAACTCTGGATTCACTACCGCGAAGACATGCGAGCCCATCGAACGCCCGCCTGGCAGCTATTCGAGCAGGCCTCCACCTCGAAACTAGACGGCGCCATCGTGCTTGTCGGGAGCTCAGCGCAGGGTCTGCAGGATTTGCGTTTCAGCCCGCTCGGCGGCATGGTTCCCGGCGTCGAAATCCATGCGCAGGCGATCGAGCAGGCGCTGTTCGGTCGCGCGTTGCAGCGGCCGCATTGGGCGGCGCCGATCGAAGCGATGACCTTGTTGCTGGCCGCGCTACTGCTGTGCGGACTCACCCTCGGCACCGGCGCATTGAGCAGTGCGCTGGCCGCGACGGCCATGCTGCTCATACTGAATCTTGGCGCCTGGTGGGCCTATTCGCGGCACGGGTTGCTGTTCGATGCACTCAACCCATCGATAGGCCTGCTGCTGGCCTATCTCGGTGCCAGCATCGCTCGCCACCTTGCCAGCGAGCGGCAACAGCGCTGGGTCCGCGGTGCATTTTCCCGCTACATCTCACCCAATCTTGTCGAATACCTGGTGCAACATCCCGAGCAGTTGCGCCTGAGCGGGGAGCGCCGGCAGTGCAGCTTCGTCTTCACCGATTTGACCGACTCCACCCGCCTGATGGACGGGCAGCCGCCCGAGCGCGTGGTCAGCCTGCTCAACGATTACCTCGACGGCATCATCCAGATCGCTTTCCGGCATGAGGGCACGCTCGAACGCATCATGGGCGACGGCATGGCGATCCTGTTTTCCGCGCCCCTGGCCCAACCCGACCATCAACGCCGCGCCCTCGCCTGCGCGCTGGACATCCGCCGCTTCACCCGCGAGCACGCCGCAGCTCAGCAGGCGGCCGGCGTCGCCCTCGGCTGCACGAGGATCGGCGTGCACAGCGGCGACGTGGTGGTGGGCAATTTCGGTGGGTCGACGCTGTTCGATTACCGGGCGCTGGGCGATGCCGTCAACATCGCCGCACGCCTGGAAAACCTCAACCGACATCTGGGCACCGACCTGTGCGCGTCCCAGACGATCCGCGACGCCAATCCGTCCGTGCCGATGCGGCCGATCGGCGACGTGCAACTCAAGGGCAAGGCGGAGCCCGTTCGCCTGTACGAACCCTGCGAACTGACCCATGACGCTGCCTACGACGCTGCGTTCGCCCTCATCGCAACGGACGGCAACGCTGCACAGGCGGCCTTCGAACAGCTGCACGCGCAACGGCCGGGCGACGGTCTTGTGAAATTCCAGCTGGAGCGCCTGCGCGCGGGTGTGCACAGCGAGCGCATCGTGATGACGGCTAAGTAGCCGCGCTTAGCGCACGCTGATCTCGACCCGCCGATTGCGAGGCTCCGAGACACCATCCGGTGTCGCGATCAGCAGGTTGCGCTCACCATGCGACGAGACGCGCAGATCGATAACCTCGATATTCCGATTGCGCAGCATCTCGGCTACCGCCGTAGCGCGGATCAGACCGAGCTGCTCGTTCCACTGCGGGCCGCTGAGCGTGTCGGTATGTCCAATCACCGAAACCGCCGAAGGGCCGCGCTGACGGATCACCCCGACGATATGTTCGATCTCGCGCCGGGACGAGGCGGTCAGTTCGGCACTGCCTATCTCGAAATACAGCTGAAAGCGTTGCGGAAGCGCTGGCTGGGCATCCAGCGCAGCAGAGAAATCGCGAGCGATGCGCAGATCGCCAACCTCGAACGGCCCGGCGCCCAACCCTCGTGCGCCGATCCGCATGCCCTGCTGCTTGCGGTCGAGCCGCGTCTGGCCGCGCGCATCCTCGACCACCACCGCGCCGGTCGTGCCATCCGGGCTTTCCAACAACACTACGTAATCGCCCGTGGCACACCCGGTCAGCCCCAGGGCGACGCTACATGACAGCAACAACCTTCGCAGCATTCGCCTCACTCGCTGACCTTCACCAGGAAATGGGTGCCTCGCACCCCGATGGTGCCCGTCGGAGTCTTCAGCTCGACCGCTTCGGGTTTGAGCTTGGCAATCACGCCGGAGATGAAGTTGAGCGTGCCCTGGGTAATCCGTGCGCTGAGCCGCAACTCTTCGCGAGCCGGATCGAAGGCGTAGTCGTCGAGGATGAATTCACTGTTCGGCCCGAAGGACATCACCGTGTTGTCGCTCAAGGTCACGCCCATGGCGCCGCTGGCGCCGGTGCGCAGGGTCGCGCCGGCAATGACCGCCTGGCCGACTCGGGCTTCGATGGTCTGACCTCGGCTCGTAACCGTGGCCTCGCCCTGAACCTTCATGATGTAACCGACCGGCTCGCTGACCGGCTCGCTGACCGGCTCTTGCGCAGCCACCCAGCCTGGGGCCGTCAACAGGCCAAGGAGCACTGCTGTTCGGGCAAATTTCGGCATTGCATCCATCTTCGGGACCATGATCAATGTACTCTCCATAGCTGGCCAAAGGCCTGCGATCTGGCGCAACTGCCGCTGCGTAGTAGGGCCGTCATCGTTTTCTGGCACGTCCGTCAAGTAACCGCCGCAGGATGCAGTATGACCTCCAGCAAATACAAGCTCAGCTACGAAACCTGCACCGCAGCGCTCGTCATGCTGTTCGTGCTGATGCCAACCGTACCGGCTCTGATGCTAGTTGGCTTCGAATGGTTCGACCTGCGCCGCTTGCTGCTCACCGAATTGCTGATCATGTTCATCGGCCTGCCGCTGCTGTGCGCCTGCCTTACCAGCCTGCGGCGCTCCCTGGACGCGCTCGCCGACGATGCCAGGCGCATCCGCGAGCTGGATTTCAGCCGCCGCGAGCGCCCCGACTCGCCCATCCGCGAACTGGATGCGCTGCATCGTCAGCACGATGCCATGCGGCGCTCGCTGGAAACCCAGCACCGCGCCTTGGAACATGCGCAGGAGAAACTCGCCGGGCTGGTAGAAAACGGCATGCTGCTCTCATCCGAACGCGACCGGCATCGCTTGCTCGAGCACATCCTGCTGCAGGGCAAGCGCATCTGTCATGCCGACGCCGCCACGCTCTATCTGATGACCGATCACGACAGCCTGCGCTTCGCCCTACGCTCGAAGGCCGACCCGCTGCCAATCATCGAGCTGCCCCTGCACGACCCCGACACCGGCGCCCCCAACGAGCATCACGTATCGACCTACGTGGCCCTGCGCAAAGAAACGGTGGTCATCGATGACGTCTACCGTGAGCAGCGCTTCGACCTTTCGGGCACCCGCCATTTCGATCTGGAATCCGGCTATCGCACGGTCTCGATGCTTTGCGTGCCGCTGGTTGGACAGAGCGGAGACGTGCTGGGCGTACTGCAATTCTTGAACGCCACGGACCCCGGCACCGGGCTGCCTACCGAGTTTTCCAGCCACAACCTAAGGTACGTCGAGGCGCTGGCGTCGCAATCGGCCGTCGCGCTGGAAAACAAGAACCTGATCGATTCGCAGACGGCCCTGATCGACGCCATGATCGAGATTCTTGCCGGTGCCATCGACGCCAAGAGCGCCCATACCGGCGGGCACTGCGCGCGCGTGCCGGAGCTGGCCCTGCTCCTTGCAGAACAGGCCTGCGCCGCGCAGCAAGGCCCCCTGGCCGAGTTCCGCTTCGACACCGAGGAACAATGGCGAGAGTTTCGCATCGGCGCCTGGCTGCATGACTGCGGCAAGATCACCACGCCCGAGCAGCTCGTCGACAAGTCCACCAAGCTGGAAACGCTCTACAACCGCATCCATGAAATTCGCATGCGCTTCGAGGTACTACTGCGTGACGCCATGATCGAGCGGCTCCAGGCACTGGCCGCGGGCGAGCAGGAGGATCGGGTAGCGGCGCGCCATGCCGAGACAGTGGCCCGCCTGCACGAGGAGTTTGCTTTCGTCGCCGAATGCAACATTGGCGGCGAGCGGATGGCGCCCGAGCGGATAGAGCGGCTGAATCGGATCGCCGAACGGACATGGACCCGCCACTTCGACGATCGCGCCGGCCTCTCCCATGAGGAGTCCGCGCGGCTAGAGGCCTTCCCGGTGCAGCCGCTACCGGCGACCGAGGCGTTGCTGGCCGACAGACCCGAGCATCGCATCCCGCGCCTGCCGACCAAGGCGCTGGACCCGCGCTACGGGTTCAAGATGACGGTGCCGGACTACCAGGCCAACCTCGGCGAGCTCTACAACCTGAGCGTCACCCGCGGCACGCTGACGGCCGAAGAGCGATTCACCGTCAACGAACACATCGTGCAGACCATCGTGATGCTGGAAAACCTGCCATTCCCTCGTAACCTGCAGCGCGTGCCTGAATACGCCGGCACTCATCATGAAACGTTGCTCGGCACCGGATACCCGCGTCAGCTAGGGCCGGAGCAACTATCGATTCCGGCCAGGATCATGGCCATCGCCGACATCTTCGAGGCGCTGACGGCCTGTGATCGCCCCTACAAGAAGGCCAAGCCGCTGAGCGAGTCACTTCGCATCCTCGCTGGCCTGCGCGATAGCGGGCACATCGACGCCGACCTGTTCGCCCTTTTTCTCACCTCCGGCCTGCACCTGACCTACGGCGCCCGGCACCTCAAACCCGAGCAGATGGATCACGTCGATGTCGACGCGCTGCTGGAACGCCCGGCCGCACCATTAGCGTGAATCGCTGCCTCGCTCAACTGGCGACGCGGTTCTCCCACAGCGACGTATCGGCCAGCTGGCAAGTATCGACGTAGCGCGGCACGCCGCTGATCTCTTCCAGCTCGGTGGTACCGGCCAACTGGCTGACGATGCGATAGCGCTTACCGACAGTTTTGTCATGCAGCGGATAGAGCGCAGCGATCTGCTGCGCGAGTTCGGTGAGGGTGGACATGGGCGGGTACTGCTCTGGGGTTTAAAAGCCAGCCTATTTACTACGGAACCGCACCAATTGCGCGAAGCAGCCGACGCCTAGCAGGCCGCTTATCGGAACGCCTCGCAAAGCCTCGTCAGCGCCCTCGACAAACCCCTTCATCCGCCCCCAGCGGCGACCTCTCTCGACTTGTTCCACTTGTTCTAACCGCGGCATCGCCGGCTGCGCCGCGTTGGGACGGCGTGACCCGGTGCGCACCATCGGCGGGCGCCGAAGCGCTGGGCAGCCGCCTGATCGAGTAGTCAACCGCAGGCCGAAATCCATTCCCAAAACAGGGACATAGTTCCGATCCGCGGCGTTCTGGCACAGCCGGTGCACCTTCAAAAGCAGGCGTCATGCCCTGTTAGTACAAGTTGCTCAACCGCCAAGGTGAAGACAAATGGACAACCGGAATAGCCTGCTTGCGACCTCGTTACTCGGATCCGTCCTGCTGTTCAGCGGCCCGCTGGCAGCGGAAACCATCCGCATCGGTATCGGCCATCAGAGCATGGTCACCAACACCGTTTCCGGCGGCATCGTGCTGAAGAAACTCGACCTACTGAACAAGCACCTGCCGCACACGGGCAAGTACGCGGACGCCGACTACCAGATCGAGTTTCGCGACTACGATTCCGGCCCGCCGATCACCAACCAGATGCTCGCCGGCAAGCTCGACTTCGGTGTCATGGGCGACTACCCGCTGATCGTCAATGGCGCCAAGTTCCAGGCCACCGGCAAACAGCAGACGCGCTTCATCGCGGTGACCGGCTACAACCTCAAGGGCACCGGCAACGGCATCGTGGTGCCCAAGGACTCACCTGTGCAGTCGCTTGCCGACCTCGCCGGCAAGAGCCTGTCCACGCCGGTCGGCAGTGCGGCCTGGGGCATGACGCTGAAGGTGCTGCGCGACGCCGGCCTGTCCGACAAGGTGACGCTAGTCAACCAGAGCCCCCCGGTGGGCGCGGCGAACATTGCCGCCGGCAAGATCGACGCGCATGCCGACTTCTGCCCCTGGTCCGAGATCATGGAATTCCGCGGCACCGCGCGGAAGATCTACGACGGCAGCGAGGCCGGCATCCCCACCTTCCACGGCATCGTGGTGCGCGACGACTTCGCCAGGCAGTACCCCGAGGTGGTCGAGGGCGTGCTCAAGGCCACCCTGGCCGCGCAGCAATGGATCAGCGAAGACCCACGGCGCGCTGCGGAAAAGGTCGCCGAATGGACCGGCGTGGAGCAGGAGGTGCTCTACCTCTACTTCAGCCAGGGCGGCATTTCGACCATGGAGGCCAGCATCAAGCCGCAGTGGGTCGAGGCGATGAAATACGACCACGCCCTGCTGCAGCAGGAAATGCAGATCCCCGATCTGGATTTCGCCAGCTGGATCGACGACAGCTACCTGAAGAAGGCCTACGCCGACATGGGCCTGGACTACGCCGCCGCGGTCGCCAGCGTGGTCAGTCCGACGCCCCGCGCCGCCGGGCGCAAACCGGCGGAAATCTGGTTCGCCGATCAGGGCATCGTCGCCTATGACAGCACCGCCACCATGCTCGACGCCGAAGCCGACGCCAAGGCGTCCGGCAAAGCCATCAACGCCACCTACGTCTACGACAACCTCACCGGCCTGAAGCTGTTCGGCAAGGCCGCCTACCTGGTCAAGGACGCCAGCGGCGAGGTGCTGGCCTTCATGAAGAAAAGCGACTCGGAGCAGCACATCGCCCAGCACGGCGGCAGCGCCCTGCTGACCGATGCACCCGTGGCGATGCTGGACTGAGCCCCTGCGCGGCCCGTGCCACGGGCCCCGCCTCAAGCCGAGGAGTGACCGCATGAGCGTCAAACCGACCCCCCTGTTCGATAGCGATCCGGCAACGCCAGAAGCCGACCGGCCGCTGCTGACCGCTGCGCCGGCTCCGCAGCCAGCGCCGGTTGCCACCCCTTCCGCGCCGCGTCGCCTGCCGCCGATGGCCGGGCGTTACCTGGTGCGCGTGTTGGCGCTGCTCGCAGCCTTGCTGATCTGGCACCTGGCGACCGCGACGGGCTTCAACCTGTTCATCAATTTCGAGAACGTGCCGGCACCGCTGCTGGTGGGCCAGACGCTGATCCAGCAGCTGGGCAGCAGCGAGTTCTACCTGCATATCGTCCACAGCCTGGAACGCATCGCGCTGGCCTATGCCTACGCCGTGGTGCTCGGCGTCCTTTGCGGCGTGCTCATCGGCCGTTCGCGCTGGGCCGAGGACATCCTGCTGCCCTACATCGAGCTGTTCCGGCCGATTCCGGCGGTGGCCTGGATTCCGTTGGCGATCCTGATGCTACCGACCGAGCAGTCGAGCATCGTCTTCATCACCTTTCTCGGCGCCTTCTTCCCCATCGTGCTGAACACCGTGCACGGCGTGGAGCAGACGCCGGACGTGCTGGTGCGTGCCGCGCGCAGCCTGGGCGCCAGCGACCGGGCGATCCTCTGGCACGTGGTGATTCCCGGTGCGATGCCAAGCATCGTCGCCGGCCTGGCGATCGGCATGGGCGTAGCCTGGTTCTCGCTGCTGGCCGGCGAAATCATCAGCGGCCAATACGGCATCGGCTACTTCACCTGGACCAGCTACACCCTGGTCAAGTACCCGGAAATCATCATCGGCATGCTCACCATCGGCGGGCTCGGCACGCTCTGCACGCTGCTCGTGCGCAAGGCCTGCGTGCCTCTGCTGCGCTGGCAGCAGCAGGGGGGCCGGTCATGAATGCGATCGTCTCCGACAACCGCCTCGCCGTGCTCGATCACAGCCGACTGCGCGCCAAGGCCGCGGCCAAGGGCGACGGGCGCGGCCATGTCAGCGTGCGTGCGCTGTCCATCGAATTCGACCACGCCGGCGGCAAGCGCGCCGCGGTGCAACAGGCCAGCCTGGAGATTCGCCCCGGCGAGTTCGTCTGCCTGCTCGGCCCCTCGGGTTGCGGCAAGTCGACCCTGATGAACGCCATCGCCGGCTTCGTCAAACCCACCCGCGGCGAGCTGACCGTCGACGGTCAGCCCATCGCCGGACCTGGCCCGGACCGCGGCATGGTGTTCCAGCAGCACTCGCTGTTCCCCTGGAAGACGGTGCGCGAAAACGTCGCCTTCGGCCCGCTGATGGCCGGTGCCTCGCGTAACGAGGCCACCGGGGTGGCGCGCACCTTCCTTTCGCTGGTGGGGCTCGCCGCCTTCGAGGACGCCTACCCCGGCACGCTGTCCGGCGGCATGCAGCAGCGCGTCGGCATCGCCCGAGCGCTCGCCAACTACCCCAGCGTGCTGCTGATGGACGAGCCGTTCGGCGCACTGGACGCACAGACCCGGATCATGATGCAGGAGAACCTGCTGGAGATCTGGCGTGAGTTCAAGAACACCGTGGTGTTCGTCACCCACGACATCGACGAGGCGGTGTTCCTCTCCGACCGCATCGTGGTGATGAGCGCCAGCCCCGGACGGATCATCGCCGACATCCGCGTCGAGCTGCCGCGACCGCGCGAGCAGAGCCTGCTCACCGACCCTGCCTTCATCGACTACAAGCGCCAGTGCCTGGACCTGATCCGCCAGGAAACCCTGCGCGCCTTCCAGCAGCAGAACGGAGGCTGAGCCATGCATATCCGTCCTTTACCTGCGCCCACGCTCGACATGACCTGTCATGACAGGCTGGAGCCACGCCCATGAGCCGCCTCGAACCGCTCGCCCCGGGTCAGTCGCCACTGCCGCTGTACGTGCAGATCCGCGACACCCTCAGACGCAAGATCCTCGAAGGCAACTATGCCGTGCATGAACGGCTGCCCTCGGAAAACGAGCTGATGACCGCCTTCGGCGTCAGCCGCATCACCATCCGCCAGGCGCTGCGCGACCTGCACAACGAAGGGTTGGTGTTCAGCGCCCAGGGCAAGGGCACCTACGTCAGCAAGCCCAAGGCGGTGCAGAACGTGCAGCGTCTGCAGGGCTTCGGCGAGGCCATGGCCGCCCAGGGCTACGAAGCGACCGCGCGGCTGCTGTCGATTCAGGAACGCAAGCCACCCAAACCGGCGGCCGCCGCGCTGAACCTCGCGCCCGGCGCGGATGTGGTCGAGGTCAAGCGCGTGCGCTTTCTCAACCGCGCCCCGGTGTGCCTGGAGCACAGCTACTTCCCCCTGGACATCGGCCAGCGCCTGTTCGGCCTGGACCTGTCCGGCGACATCTTCCCTCTGCTGGAGAACCGCTTCGGCATCGGCCTCGGCCATGCCGCGATCGGCCTCGACGCCACCCTGGCCGACGACGAGCACCAGCCCTACCTCGGCCTGAAGGCCGGTGAACCCATCCTGCGCGTCGAGCGGCTGACCCATGACCGCAGCGGTCGGCCGATCGATTTCGAATACCTGTGCTACCGCGGCGACGCCTTCAAGTACCAGTTCCGGGTCGACCGGAAATAGAGGAGACCACCATGACCACGATTCACGACATTCCCGTCATCGAAACCGACGTGCTGGTGATCGGCGGTGGCACCGCCGGCCCGATGGCCGCCGTCACAGTCAAGGAGCAGGACCCGACGCTCAAGGTGCTGCTGCTGGAGAAGGCCAACGTCAAGCGCTCCGGGGCGATCTCCATGGGCATGGACGGACTGAACAACGCGGTCGTGCCCGGCCACGCCACGCCCGAGCAGTACGTCAAGGAAATCACCATCGCCAACGACGGCATCGTTCACCAGCCGGCGCTGATGGCCTACGCCACGCGCTCGTTCTCGATGATCGAGCAGCTCGACGCCTGGGGCGTGCATTTCCAGAAGGACGAGACCGGCGACTACGACATGAAGAAGGTCCACCACCTCGGCACCTACGTGCTGCCGATGCCGGAGGGCCACAACGTCAAGAAGATCCTCTACCGCCGCCTGCGCCGGGTGCGCGTGGATATCGAGAACCGCTTCATCGCCACCCGCCTGCTGAAGGACCCGGACGGCAACATCGCCGGCATGATCGGGGTGAACACCCGCACCGCCGAGCCGATCATCATCCGTGCCAAGGCGGTGATCATGGCCACCGGTGCCGCCGGGCGCATCGGCCTGCCAAACTCGGGTTATCTCTTCGGCACCTACGAGAACCCGGCCAACTGCGGTGACGGCCACGCCATGGCCTACCACGCCGGTGCGGACCTGGCCAACCTCGAGTGTTTCCAGGTCAACCCGCTGCTCAAGGACTACAACGGCCCGGCCTGTGCCTACGTCACCGGCCCGCTCGGCGGCTTCACCGCCAACGCCTACGGCGAGCGCTTCATCGAGTGCGACTACTGGTCCGGGCAGATGATGCTGGAGTTCTTCAAGGAGCTCGAATCCGGCACCGGCCCGGTGTTCCTCAAGCTCGACCACCTGGCCGAGGAAACGATTCAAGAGATCGAGACCGTCCTGCACACCAACGAGCGGCCTTCACGCGGGCGCTTTCACGAAGGGCGGCACATCGACTACCGCCAGCGCATGGTGGAAATGCACATTTCCGAGATCGGTTTCTGCTCGGGCCACTCGGCTTCGGGCGTGTGGACCGACGAGACCGGCGCGACCACCGTACCCGGGCTGTTCTGCGCTGGCGACATGGCTTCGGTGCCACACAACTACATGCTCGGCGCCTTCGTTTACGGGCAGATCTGCGGCGAGAGCGCAGCGGCCTTCGTCAAGGACCGCGCCGAACCCCAGCTGGACGAAGCCTTCATCGCTGCCGAACTCGCCCGCATCCAGGCGCCGCTGAAAGTCACCGAAGGCATCCCACCGGAGCAGATGGAATACAAGGTCCGCCGCCTGGTGAACGACTACCTGCAGCCGCCGAAAGTGACCAAGAAGATGGAGATCGGCCTGGAGCGCATCCTCGCCGTGCGCGAGGACGTCCCGCGGCTGGCCGCCGCCGATCCGCACGAACTGCTCCGTGCGCTGGAAGTGCAGTCGATCATTGACTGTGCCGAGATGGCCGCCCGCGCCTCGCTGTACCGCACCGAGTCGCGCTGGGGGCTGTACCACTACCGCGTCGACCACCCCGAGCAGAACAGCGCCGAGTGGTTCTGCCACACCCGCCTGTTCAAGGACGCTAACGGCCAGATGGCCCACGGCAAGCGACCCATCGCCGACTACATCGTGCCGCTCGGCGAAGAGAAGGACGCCTACAACCGCCTGCGCGTGAAGAAGGCCGCCAATGCCTGACCGTGGGGGCGAACTCGTTCGCCCAACACCTGATGCCATGGGCGAATGAATTCGCCCCTACAGGCCGGCAGCGAGCCGACCGTACCGAGGAGATCAACCATGCCCGTCGCCACCCACCGCTCCGCCGTCCCGGTCATCGTGGACGAAGAAAAATGCATCGCCGAAAAGGGTTGCCGTGTCTGCATCGACGTCTGCCCGCTGGACGTCCTGTGGATCAACCCGGACACCGGCAAGGCGCACATGAAGTACGACGAATGCTGGTACTGCATGCCCTGCGAGGCGGACTGCCCGACCGATGCGGTGACAGTGAACATTCCCTACCTGCTGCGCTGAGGGCCGACCAATGAAAACCTACGACGACCCTCTGCTGCAGGACATCGCCACCAACCTGACCTCGAGCGACCCCGGCATCCGCCGCGTGGCCGTGCTCGAGCTGGTCGACAGCGGCGAACCGGAAGCCGCCGAGCTGCTGATCCTGGCGCTGAACGACCCGGACCCGTCGGTGCGCCAGGAGGCGGCCAAGGTGGTCGACGAGTTCGACGCCGCCGACATCGCCGACGCCCTGATCGCCGCCCTGCAGGACAGCGACGAGGTGGTGCGCAACGCCGCCGCCCACGCGCTGGCGGACCTAAAGGACCCCGCCGTCGCGTTGCCGCTGCTCGAAGCGTTGGCCGGCAGCGACGATCCCTTCGTCGTCGCCGGCATCCTCCGTGCGCTCAAGCCGCTGCGCAATCCACAGGCGCAGGCGCCGGCCCTGGCGCGGATGCAGCACGCCGACCCGGGCGTGCGCCGCGAAGCGGTGGCGGTGATCGGCTGGCTCAAGCAGCCAGCGAATCTGCCGGCACTGATAGAGCGGGCGCAGCACGACGACGATGCCGACGTCCGCCGCGCCGCGACCGGCGCGCTGGTCTATGCCGCGCCCGAACAGGTCGGCCCGGCGCTGATCGGCATCCTGCGCGACGAACACTGGCAGGTGCGCGTCGAGGCCGCGGTGAGCATCGGCAAGCTCGACTACCAGGCCGCACTGCAGCCCCTGGTCGAGGCCACGCACGACAGTTTCTGGCAGGTCCGGGAAAAGGCCGTCGATGCGCTCGGCAAGCTCGGTGCGGTGGGTGCGATCCCGGCGCTCGGCGTCTGCGCCCGCGACCCGATGAGCAACCTGCGCAAGGCCGCCATCGGCGCGCTGGGCGCCATCGCACACAACGATGGCCGCCCCTTCGTCGAACTGGCCATGGACGACCCCGACCCGGACGTCCGCAAGCTCGCCCGCTGGGCCATGTCGAAACTCGAGGCCGCGGCCTGATTTTTATGCGCTTTTTGTTGCACAGAACTTGAAGCCGAAACGTCACGAGCGCAGCGGGGCGGGGGCGCCCAGCCAAGGCGAAGGTCGCGCGCGGGAGCGGAGTTTACAGGCCGTAAATGAGCATCCCGCGCGCCGCCTTCAACGCAGCATCCGCAAGCGCAGTGGTTTCGAGGAGAACGAAATGACCTACGTCGTTACAGAGAACTGCATCCGCTGCAAATACACCGACTGCGTGGAAGTCTGCCCGGCCGACTGTTTCCACGAAGGCCCGAACTTTCTCGTGATCAACCCCGAGACCTGCATCGACTGCAGCCTCTGCGCGCCGGAATGCCCGGCCGATGCGATCTTCGCCGACAACGCCTTGCCCGAAGGCCAACAGCACTTTCTCGAACTCAACGCCGAGCTGGCCGAAGTCTGGCCGGTGATCACCCAGAGCGCCTCGCCGCTGGCCGAGGCCGAAACCTGGGTGGACCAGGGCGGCAAGCTGGCCTTTCTGGAGCGCTGAAGCATGCCCCAACTTGTCATGACGAGTGGGTTGCGCCACGGCGTACTGGCCCTGGTCACGGTCAGTGCCGCCACGCTCGGCAGCGCCCGGCCGGTGGACACGCCGGAACGCTCCGTGCGCAGCCCGGAAGCGCCCACGCTGCTCGTCAGCAGCGGCCCGGCGCCCCTGCCGCGCGGCCTCGTCACACCGTTCATTCGCTAGAGGCCGCAGGCCCGGAGGGTTTCATGAACGCCTTCAACGCATCGAATCACGACGCCACGTTCCCCATCGCACAGCCCCAACGGCCGATCGACCCACCCCGAGAGATCCGCCTGCGCAAGGCGCAGCGCGTGCTCGAACTGACCTGGCCGGATGGCGCGCAGAGCCGCATCAGCTGCCTGACGCTGCGGCGGGCCTGCGCCTGCTCCAATTGCCAACGCCTCCAGCAGACCGGCGCGCTGACGCTGATCGACGCCGAGGTCGGCGTGAACCGCCTGGAACTGTCCGGCATCAGCGGTCTGCAGTTGTATTTCAGCGACGGTCATTTCCGCGGCCTGTACCCCTGGGCCTACCTGCGCGACCTGGGCAATCCGGCATGAACGCCCGGCTCGAAGCGCTCGCCCCGCCCGTCGCGCTGTGTCGCAAGCACTACCCGGGCCTGGCCCTGTGTGCGGTGCTGGCACTGGCCGGCAGCTTTCTCGCCGATCACTACGGCGCGCCCGCGCTGCTGATGGTGTTGCTGCTCGGCCTGGGTTTCGCCAGCCAGGGCAGCGAGGCACGCATGCAGCCGGGCGTGGCGTTGTGCAGCCGGCAACTGCTGCGCATCGGTGTGGCGCTGCTCGGCGCGCGCATTGGCGTCGCGCAGCTGGAAGCGGTCGGTGCGCGGCCCTTGATGCTGGTGCTCGTCACGGTGCCGCTGGTGCTCGGCCTGGCGCTGCTGCTCGGCCGGCTGCTGCGGCTGCCGACCCTGCACAGCCTGGTGGCGGGCGCGGCAGTGGCGATCTGCGGCGTGTCGGCAGCGATTGCCGTGGCGGCGGTGATCCCGGCTGGGCGCCTGGAAGAGCGCCGGCTGCTCGCTGTGGTGGTCGGCGTGACGGCCCTCGGCACGCTGTCGATGCTGCTCTACCCGCCGCTGACCGGCCTGCTCGGGCTGGATGCGCTCGACAGCGGTCTGCTGCTCGGCGCCAGCATTCATGACGTCGCCCAAGCGGCCGGTGCCGGGTATCTCGTCTCGGAGACCGCTGGCGACGTCGCGACCCTGACCAAGCTGTTGCGCGTCGCCCTGCTCGCGCCGCTGGTGCTGGTGATCGGCCTGCTGCTGCGTCGGCAGGAACCGGGCAGCCCGGACTTCCCGCTGTTCCTGCTCGGCTTTCTCGGCCTGTTCACGCTGAACAGCCTCGGCTGGCTGCCGGCCGGGCTGCGCGAGGCGCTGGTCGCCGGCTCGCAGGCCTGCCTGCTGCTGACCATGGCCGCGCTCGGCATGCGCACCCGTGTCGGCGACCTGTTTGCCCAGGGCTGGCAGCCCTTTGCCCACCTGGCCCTGCTCAGCGCCGCGCTGCTGCTGGCGACGAGCCTGCTGCTGATCCTGTTCTGATCGACTCAATCCACGAGAGAGGAAGGCCCCCATGTCTGCACTCGGCACCGAAAGCGTTCTATCCGTGCACCACTGGAACGACACCCTGTTCAGCTTTCGCACCACCCGCGACCCGGCGCTGCGCTTCGAGAACGGCCACTTCGTGATGATCGGCCTGGAAGTCGACAGCAAGCCGCTGATGCGCGCCTACAGCATCGTCAGCGCCAACCACGACGAGCACCTGGAATTCCTCAGCATCAAAGTGCCAGACGGCCCGCTGACCTCGCGCCTGCAGCACCTGAAGGTCGGCGACTCGCTCATTGTCAGCCGCAAGCCGGTCGGCACCCTGGTGATGCATGACCTCAGGCCCGGCAAGCACCTCTACCTGCTGGGCACCGGCACGGGGCTGGCGCCGTTCATGAGCATCGTCCGCGATCCGGAAGCCTACGAGCGTTTCGACAAGGTCGTGCTCGTGCACGGGGTGCGCGAGGTCAGCGAGCTGGCCTACCACGACTACCTCACCCAGGAACTGCCGGCGCACGAATTCCTTGGCGAAGCGGTGCGGGCCAAGCTGCTCTACTACCCGACGGTGACGCGCGAGGCGTTCCGCCACACTGGGCGCATCAATACACTGATCGAGACCGGCAAGCTCACCGACGACCTCGGCCTGCCGCGGCTGAACCCCGAGACCGACCGCGTGATGCTCTGTGGCAGCCCGGCGATGCTCGACACCCTTACCGGCCAGCTCGATGCCCTGGGCTTCCAGGCCTCGCCCAGCCAGGGCGTACCGGGTGATTACGTCATCGAGCGAGCGTTCGTGGAAAAGTAGAGCCGTACACCGTGGCTCTACAGGGAAGGACTCGCTCCTGGCTCAGCCTTGGCCCGTCCGGCGCTTGATTCGCGCCGGACGGGCAACTTTCGCCTCTTTCGTTGTCTCGTTCTAAGGCGCGCATCCAACCAAACATAAGCGCGCCGTTTCCGAGCCTGACGTGAGGTCCCTGTTCCATGCTGACACTTTCCATCAACGGCGCCGACCTTCAGGTCGACGTGCCCGAAGACATGCCTCTGCTCTGGGTCCTGCGCGACGTGCTCGGGCTCACCGGCAGCAAGTACGGCTGCGGTATCGCCCAGTGCGGCGCCTGCACCGTGCACCTGGATGGCCAGGCGGCGCGCGCCTGCGTCTTGCCGGTCGGCGAGGTGAAGGGCCGCAAGGTGGTCACCATCGAACGCATCGGCAACACGGAGCTCGGCCGGAAGGTGCAACAGGCCTGGCTGGAGGATGAGGTGGTGCAGTGCGGCTATTGCCAGTGCGGGCAGATCATGTCCGCCGTTGCCCTGCTGGAGCAAAATCCGCAGCCCGACGACCGCGCCATCGACCAGGGCATGGCCGGCAACCTCTGCCGCTGCTGCACCTATACCCGCATCCGCAGCGCCATCAAGCGCGTCGCCCAGGCATGAGGAGGCGCGAGATGAGCCAACCCGAAACGACCCTGCAATCCCCTTCGCGCCGCACCTTGCTCAAAGTCGGCAGCCTGGCCCTGGGCGGGCTGGTGATCGGTTTCACCCTGCCGTTCGCCGGGCGCAGCTTCGCCGAGCAGATCCTGAACGAAGGCCCGGAAGACCAGCCAATGTCCAACGCCACGGCGCTGGATGCCTTCATCAGCATCGACCGCGACGGCCAGGTCACCTTCACCGTGCCGAAAATCGAAATGGGCCAGGGCGCGCAGAGCGGGCTGGCCGTGATGGTCGCCGAGGAGCTTGAGATCGGCCTCGACCAGATCACGCTCAAGGAAGCGCCGCCGAACGAAGCCATCTACAACGACAAGCTGCTGAATTTCCAGGCCACCGGCGGCTCGACTTCAATCCGCAGCAATTGGGAGCCGCTGCGCCAGGCCGGTGCGGCCGCGCGGTTGTTGCTGATCCAGGCCGCGGCGCAGCGTTGGCAGCTAGCCGCCGATGGCCTGCGAGCAGAGAACGGCCGTGTGCTCGGCCCTAATGGCCAGAGCTTCGGCTACGGCGAGCTGGTCGAGGATGCCTCGAAATTACCCGTCCCGGAGAACATTCCGCTCAAGCCGGCCAGCGAGTTCAAGCTGATCGGCAAGCCCACCCGGCGCCTTGACACGCCTGCGAAAGTCGACGGTACGGCACGCTTCACCATCGACCTGGTGCTGCCCGGCATGAAGTACGCCTCGATCCGCGCCTGCCCGGTGATCGGCGGCACGGTGCGCAGCGTCGATGACGCTGCCGCTCGAAAAGTCCCTGGGGTACTGGAGGTGATCGCCCTAGGCAACGCCGTGGCGGTGATCGGCGAGCACACCTGGGCCGCCATCGCCGGCGTGCGCACGCTGGAAATCGACTGGGAGCTGGGCGAGAACGCCAACATCGACTCAGCGCAGATGGAGCGCGAGATCAAGGAGGCGCTGGACAAGCCTGGTGCCATCGCCAACGAACAGGGCGACATCGACGGTGCGCTCAAGGACGCGGCCAAGACGTTTGAAGCCGAGTACCAGATGCCCTTCCTCGCCCATGCGGCGCTCGAGCCGATGAGCTGTGTAGCGCAAGTGCGGCCCGACGCCGTGGAGGTCTGGGTCGGCACCCAGGTGCCGGTGCGCGCGCAGACGGCCGCCGCCGAGGCGGCGCAACGGCCCGCCGAGCAGGTGATCATTCACAACCAGCTCATCGGAGGTGCTTTCGGTCGTAGACTGGAAGTCGATTTCATCCATCAGGCAGTCGCCATCGCAGCAAAGGTCGATTACCCCATCAAGCTGACCTGGACACGCGAGGAAGACACCACCCACGACATGTACCGGCCGCACTACATCGACCGCTTCGCCGCCGCATTCGACGCCGAGGGCCAGCTGCTGGGCTGGCGTCACACCATTGCCGGCGCCTCGGTGCTGGCCCGCTTCGCACCCGAGGCGGTGCCTGAGAACGGGCTGGATGGCGATGCGGTGGAAGTGGCCATGCACCCCATCTACGCGCTGCAGCACCTTCGGGTGAACTACGTGCCGGTGCCGCCCAGGGCGCTGCATCAGTCCTGGTGGCGCGGCGTGGGCCCGCTGCGCAGTACCTACATGCTCGAGAGCTTCGTCGACGAGCTCGCCCGCCACGCCGAGCGCGACCCGGTGGACTTCCGCATGGCGCTACTCGGCAGCCATCCACGCGCGCAGGCAGTTCTGCAACTGGCGGCCGAAAAGTCCGGTTGGAGCGAGCCGCTGGCAAGCGGGCATGGCCGCGGCGTAGCAGTACAGGAGGTATTCGGCAGCTTCCTTGCCACTGTGGTTGAGCTGCAGGTCACTGAGGACAAGGGCATCAAGCTCAAGCGCCTGGTGGTTGCGATCGATTGCGGGCAGGTGATGAACCCGGTATCCGTCAAGTCGCAGATCGAGGGCGGCACCCTGTTCGGGCTCTCCGCCGCGCTGTTCAACGAAATCACCGTCAGCGGTGGCCGCGTCGAGCAAACGAACTTCCATGATTACCGCCAATTGCGGATCACCGAGGCGCCGCCGGTGGAAACCTACATCGTGCAGAGCACCGAGGCGCCCGGCGGAGTTGGCGAAGCCGGCACAGCGATGATCGCCCCGGCGCTTGTCAATGCACTTGCCGCAGCCAATGGCACCCGCATCCGCCGCCTGCCCCTGGCACGCGCCGGCTATTACGTGATCTGAGGAACGAGCATGACGATTCGACTGCCCTATCGCGGCCTGCTCGGCGCTGCGCTCGTGCTGAGCGCGGCGACCGCCTTGGCCGACCCGACCCTTGAGCGCGGCGAGTACCTGACCCGCGCAGCGGACTGCCTGGCCTGCCACGTCACCGAAGGCGGAAAGCCTTACGCCGGCGGCCTGCCTGTGGAGATGCCGTTCGGCACCCTGTACTCGACCAACATCACACCAGACAAGGAAACCGGCATCGGCAACTGGACCGACGACGAGTTCGTCGAGGCCATGCAGCAAGGTATCGGGCCGGACGGCCGTCACTACTACCCGGCCTTCCCCTACACCTCTTACACACTGATGCCGCGCGAAGACATTCTCGCAATCAAGGCGTACCTGTTCAGCCTCGAGCCGGTGCACCAGCCGAACAAGGAAAACGACATCGGCTTTCCCTTCAACCAGCGCTGGGGCATCGCGTTGTGGAACCTGCTTTTTCTCGACGACGAGCGTTTCGAACCGGACCCGGAACAATCCGAACAGTGGAACCGCGGCGCCTATCTGGTCGAAGGGCCGGGGCATTGCGGCGAGTGCCACACGCCGCGCAATTTCATGCAGGCGAAGAAGGGCTCCGAGGCGCTCGCCGGCTCGACGATCCAGGGCTGGGCCGCCTGGAACATCACCGGTGATAGACAGGGTGGGATCGGCGACTGGCCGGACGACGCCCTGGCACGCTACCTGGCTACCGGCGTCGCACCCGGCTACGGCGTTGCGGGCGGGCCGATGGCCGAGGTGGTCAACCACAGCCTGCGCCACCTCACGCCCGAGGACATCCAGGCCATGGTCGTCTACCTCAAATCAGTGCCAGCCCAACCCGCGGAGATCGAGCGGCCCGAGGCCAAGACGCTCGCCAACGAGCCGCCCGCCAAAGCGGTCGATCCGCTGGGCCAGAAGCTGTTCGCGGATGCCTGCGCCAGTTGTCACAAGTGGGACGGCAGCGGCCGGCAGAGCGATTACGCCTCGCTGCGCGGCCTGCGCACGCTGAATGACCCGCAGGGGTTGAATCTGGTTCGGGTCATCCTCGACGGCGATGCCCTGCACGGCCCCAGCGGGCATCACCTGATGCCGGCTTTCAACCGGCACTTCAACGACCGGGAAGTGGCCGCGCTGGCCAACTTCATGCTCGGCCACTTTGGCGCGCAACCCGGCACGTTGAGCGCCGAGACGATCTCCGAGCGCCGCTGAGAGGCTCGGCAAGCCCGCCCTTCGACCTCAATCAACGTAGCGGCGGGCAGCCTGTTCCAGCAGGCCATCCTGCTTCATCTGGTCCAGGGTGCGCTGCAGCTTCTCGACCACGTCGTCGGGGGTGTCCTTGTTCAGGGCGAGATACAGGTCGACCCGATTCAACGTCAGGGCCACGACCAGAGGCCCGACGCCGGCTTGCTTGGCTTCGTATTCGCCGGAGGGGTTGGTGGTCGCCCAGAGATCGAACTGACCGCTTTTGAGCTTGGCCGGCGTGTCGATCAACGAGTTCTGTACCTCGATACCGCGCGTGATCAGGTACTGGCTGCCGACGCTGCCATCCTTCGATCCGATCCGGTACTGCTTGGCATCTTCCAGGCTGGTGAGCTGGATGGGGCTTTCCGGGGTTTTGAGCAACACGATCTGGATTTCGCTCAGCGGGCCAACCCATTTGTATTTGGGCTCACGCTGCGGCGTGCGGCTGAGGGAAAACACACCAAACCCGTGCGTCTTCTCCGCCAGGTCTTGCAGGCGGCTCCAGGGGAAGCGCAGCGTCATCTCGTAGGGCACGCCCGCTCGCTTGAATAACTCAGCCACGACCTCGGCGTCGATGCCGTTGATCGCACTCTCCTTGGCGAAGTTCTTCCCATCGACGGCCATGCTGAACGGCGGGAAGTTCTGGGTGAGCAGGTTGATCTTTTCGCCGGTGGCATGAGCCTGGGCGAGCGGCAGGAGGGTGAACAGCGCGCCCAGAACGGCGCCGCGAACACTGTTGTGTTTGGTTGGCATGTCAGACTCTCGGTCGTTGAATTTATTGTTGTATGGGCGTGCCACGGTCGGGCGGCGGGCTCGGCACCTGTCGCTAACGCCTGCGGGCCGATTCAGACAGACCGACCGCGCGGACGAACGGTAGCAGGCATGCGCAGCGCAAACGCTGCGCCGGGTCACTTAAGTGACAGTCATTCGAAGCCGCTCAGCCCGCTTTGCCAGGCTGCGCCAGCGGACCCGCTCTGCCCCGAGGTCTCCAACGATTGCAGCGATCTGAAGGGGTTCCGCGACCCAGCGGTCGTTCGTCGCAAACCGGGGCGCCATTCGTCGCTCCGCCACTTCGGCGCAGGTGCTTGCCGTATTCTCGCCGGCTATCGGAGTCCGCCGACCCGATTCACAGTCCGGCATATAAATCGCATCCGACACGTCCGAGCTGTGTTGCGCCATCTGATTGGCGCCGCGGGAAATTCCCCGCGAACAACTGTGGTCCGCCTTCCCGGGCGGTTGTTTGTCGAGACATCGGGCTTCCCGATTGGATGTGAAATGAAAACACCACGCCTGCTACAAGGTCGCCGCGGCCCTGTACTCTCCGTTTTCCTGTTGCTACTGGTGGCCGCCTGCGTGGCCTATTGGCAGTTACGCCCGAGCGCACCCTCGACACCGGCCACCGGTGCAGCGGCGAGCATGCTCGACGCCCTGCAGGAGTCCACCGACCCTTGGCAAGCCAATCGCCGGGATCTGTCCGTGCTGATGAGCGATCTGCGCGGCGCCACCATCGCCAGCGCCGCGCTGGGCAAGGATGCGGTCTATATCAGCCTGCACGACGGCCTGCGTTATTGGGTTCCGGATCAGTCCGGACGCGTCGCCCAGCTGCTTCTGGACCAGTACGCCAGCAGTGACGGTGAGCTGTTTCCGCTAACCCTGTTCGATACTGACGGCGAGAAGCCCTGGTATCGAATGGTGCTGCCCTATGCGCCATTCATTCTGCTGCTGGTTGGCGCCCTGACGTACCTGGCGATCAAGAGCCAGGCGTTCCAGGTGCACCGAAAAGGCAGCGGTATCAGCTTCAGCGATGTGATTGGCGCGAGCGAAGCCAAGCAGGCGCTGAGTGACGTCACGGCCTATCTGCGCGATCCGGCCGCCTATACCGCGCTGGGCGCACGGCCGCCGAAAGGCGTGCTGCTCACCGGCGAACCCGGCACCGGCAAGACGCAGCTGGCCAAGGCGCTGGCCACCGAATCCAACGCCAGCTTCATTCAGGTGACCGGTAGCGATTTTTCCTCGATGTATTTCGGCGTCGGCATCCAGAAGGTCAAGGCACTGTTCCGTACGGCGCGCCGCCAGGCCCCCTGCATCATCTTCATCGATGAGATCGATGGCATCGGCAAACGTGCCGAACAGCAGCGATCCAGCGACGCCGAAAGCAATCGCATCATCAACCAGTTTCTTGCCGAGATGGACGGCTTCGACGGTGCGAGCGGTGTGCTGGTACTGGGGGCGACCAACTTCCCCAACTCGCTGGACCCGGCGCTGGTGCGCGAGGGCCGCTTCGACCGCTCCATTGCGGTCGGCCTGCCGGGCCTCGCAGACCGTGAGGCGCTGTTCCGCCTTTACGCCGCTAAGATCCGCGCCGAACAAGCGTTGGACTATCCGCAGCTGGCCCGCAATACCGTCGGCCTGACGCCCGCCGCCATCGCCTACATCGTGAACCATGCGGCGCTGCTGGCTGCGCGAAGCGAAGCGAAGGCGGTGACCATGGCGCATTTCGTCGATGCCGTGGAAACCTGCCGGATCGGCGAGCAGCCGTCCGGCGTCACGCCGATGTCGCCGACCGACCGCAAGCGCATTGCCGTGCACGAGGCTGGCCACGCGTTGGTCGCCGCCGCGCTGAAAACCGGCCGCGTGGAAAAGGTCACCATCCTGCCCCGAGGCCAAGCGCTGGGCGTGACCCTGGTCACCCCGGTCGAGGACAAGCGCTTGCACATGGAATCCGAGCTTCGCAACCGCATTCAGATGCTGCTGGCCGGCCGTGGCGCCGAGCAGCTGTACTTCCACGAAGTCTCCTCCGGTGCCGGCCAGGATCTGCAGGAAGCCTCGAAAATCGCACTGTCGATGGTCGGCGCGCTGGGCATGGACCCGAACGGTTCGCTGCTCAGCCTGCAGGCGGTGCGCGACGCTCACATTGAGTTCGATTCCGGCGAATCCATCCGCGCCGCCGACGACCTGCTCAAGCAGCTCGACCGCGACTGCATGGCGCTGCTGCAACGGCTCAAGCCGGCACTGGACGAAATCGCCGACAAGCTGCTGGCTGAAGAAACCGTGCCGGGCGAAGAAGTATTGGCTGCCATCGAGCGGCTGCCTGATCACCACCTTGACGCCAATGTCAGCTCGATCATCGGTCATGCCATGAGCACCATCGACCGCGTTGCTGCCAGCGCTATGGAGAACGCTCCGTTCCTTGATCTGGCGCCAGTCGAACAGCCCGAGGATGACGGGCCGGGGATGGTCTGACCCGCTGAGACGGGTCAAGAAGCGATGAACGGGAGGCTGGTGCCACGTAGCTGACGAAACAGGGAGGCCGGTCTGGCCTCCGGCCTCCCACGTTCGGCTTTACGCTTTACTCGATTACCACCAGATGATTTGGCAACTCGTTGCGTTCGTGAGTGGCTGGAAGGTGTTCCGTGAGCAGCGCACCGCAGGTTTCGATGCAGGTCAGAAAACCTTCAAGCACCTGGCCGTTGCGCACGTCTTCGGTGAAGGAAGCAACGACGGACTGCCAGACCGCGTCATCGATGCGGCTGGAAATGCCGCGGTCCACAAGAATCTCCACATAGCGCTCGGCTTCGGACACGAAGATCAGCATGCCTGTCCCGGCGGCGGTGTGGTGCAGGTTCTGCTCGATGAACTGACGCCGCGCCAGGTTGCAGGCGCGCCAGTGGCGAACGGAGCGTGGAATGAGTCGGCTGGTCACCGCATCGATGCGAAAGACCAAGGCCAGCACGATGAAGGTTGCCCATTGCGCCAGCAGCATCTGCCACGCGCTCAGCCAGCCCGTGAAGAACACCAGCGCGCCCGGTAACAGCAGCGCCAGCAGGCTCGCCCAGAGCAGCGGAATGTAGCGGTAGTCGTCAGCCTGCGCAGCAAGCACGGTCACCAGTTCGGCGTCGGTGTGCCGCTCGACGCGGTTGATCGCTTCGGCGACCTGCTCGAGCTCGCGTTCGGTCAGTAGGGTCATCTAGTCATCCGTCTGAGAATTCGTTGTCCTGTGCTGCTCGGCTTCACCAGCCACCTGAGGCGCCGCCGCCACCAAAGCCGCCACCCCCGCCACCGAAACCACCCCCACCAAAGCCGCCGCCTCCGCCGCGCCCCATCCCGCCGAGGAGCGCGCCCAGAAGGACCGCGCGACCCGCACCGCGCCCGCCACGCCCACCTCGACCGCCTCCGATGACGAAAATCGCCACCAGCATGAGGAAGAAGCCGAGGATGCCGAAGCCGCCCGGCTCCTGTGCGTGCATCGGCATGGCCGGCTGGGTCGCAGCCGTGCGCAGCGGATCGCCGCCAAGCACCTGAATCATCGCTTCGGCGCCCTCGACGATGCCGCGGGTAAAGTCGCCCTGTTGAAACGCCGGCGCAATGATCCGGTTGATGATCACCGAAGACTGCGCATCGGTCAGGCGGCCTTCCAGGCCGTAGCCCACCTCGATGCGAATCCGCCGGTCATCGCGCGCGACGATCAGTAACGCGCCAGTGTCCTCATCCTTCTGGCCAATGCCCCACTCGCGCCCCAGCGCCAGCCCGACCTCCTCGATACTCTGGCCCTGCAGGTTCGGCAAAGTGACGACAACCACCTGCTCGCCGCTGGCCTGTTCGTGTGCAGCGAGCATCCCCGTCAGCCGCGCTTTGGACTGGGTATCGAGCAGCTCGGCACGGTCGACCACGCGCCCGGTCAGCGGCGGGACCTCGAACGACTGGGCGACGACGCCGCCTGCCCACAGGAGCAGCGCCAGCAGCAGCGCGACGGTGCGGGTCATTGAAACTGCACGCGTGGAGCCTGATCGGCGTTTTCAGCGGTGGCTTCGAAGTTCTCCCGCACTGGCATATCGCTGTACATCAGGGTGTGCCAGATCCGACCGGGGAATGTGCGGATCTCGGTGTTGTAACGCTCGACCGCCTGAATGAAATCCCGCCGTGCCACTGCAATCCGGTTCTCGGTGCCTTCGAGCTGCGACTGCAATGCCAGGAAATTCTGGTTCGACTTCAAGTCCGGGTAGCGCTCGGACACCGCCATCAGGCGGCTCAGCGCGCCAGTCAGCTGGTTTTGCGCTTCCTGGAAGCGGCGCAGTTTTTCTGGATCATCGAGATCGTCGGCGCTCATCTGGATGGACGTAGCACGTGAGCGCGCCTCAGTCACGGCGGTCAGGGTTTCCTGTTCCTGGCGAGCGAAGCCCTTGACCGTCTCGACCAGATTGGGAATCAGGTCCGCACGCCGCTGGTATTGGTTTTCAACCTGCGACCAGGCCGATTTCACCTGCTCGTCATACTGCGGAATGTTGTTGATCCCGCATCCGGCCAGCAGCCAGGACAGGAACAGAACCCCGGCGACCTGCCAGGTGAGTCGATAGCGCTGCGTCTGCATGATTCGCTTATCCGTAAGTGTGATGAATTCCACATATAGGGATGACCTAACGGCAAGAGAGTTCAGCGTGGGGCACAGGACCGACCCGTTCCGGTAAGTGGGCGAGGCAGCTGATGACGGTCCGGGTAGCTGATCGTCAGCAAGCGGGCTCCTACAGCACTCACTTCGCGGCGCGCTGTTTTGTTAGGAGCAAGCCTGCTACAGGCGCTGCTCTAATCTTCGCGTAGCAAGCCCGTGCGGAGCTCGTGTGCTGGCGGTCCAGATCGGGCAGCGACCGCTGATCACGCGTTCAGATCACGCCGGACTGCCGCAGGGACAGGATCTTTTCGAAGCTCAACCCCAGCACGTTCTGCAGCACCGCTTCGCTGTGCTCGCCCAGCAGTGGCGGCGCCTTGCGATAGCTCACTGGCGATTCGGACAGCCGGAGCGGGCTCGCCACTTGCGGCACGCTGCCAGCCAGCGGATGTGGCAAGTCCAGACGCAGGCCCCGCGCCTGTACCTGCGGGTCCGCGAATACCTGGGACAAGTCGTTGATCGGCCCGCAAGGCACGCCGGCCGCTTCCAGCAGGGCAACCCACTCGGCGGTGGTGCGGAACACCGTGGCCTGGCGAATCAGCGGGATCAGCTCGGCGCGGTGCGCCACCCGCGCCTTGTTGTTGGTAAAACGCGGATCACTCGCCCATTCAGCATGCCCCGCCACCTCGGCGAACTTGCGGAACTGGCCGTCGTTACCGATGGTGAGAATGATGTCACCGTCGGCTGTCGGGAAGTCCTGGTAGGGCACGATGTTCGGGTGCGCATTGCCCATGCGCTTGGGTGCCACGCCGGTGGTGAGATAGTTCATCGCCTGGTTGGCCAGGCAGGCGACCTGCACGTCCAGCAGCGCCGTTTCGACATGCTGGCCGACACCCGTTTGCTCGCGGTGATTCAACGCGGCGAGCACGCCGACCGTGGCATAGAGCCCGGTGAGGATGTCGGTCAGTGCCACGCCCGCCTTTACCGGCCCGGCGCCCTCCTCCGCATCGCTACGCCCGGTCAGGCTCATCAGCCCACCCATGCCCTGGATCATGAAGTCGTAACCGGCCCGCCCGGCGTAGGGGCCGTCGCTGCCGAAACCGGTGATCGAGCAATAGATCAGCCGCGGGTTGATGGCTTTCAGGCTTTCATAGTCCAGCCCGTACGCCGCCAACCCGCCGACTTTGAAATTTTCCAGCAGCACATCGCACCGTTCGACCAGCTCACGGATGATGCGCTGGCCTTCAGGCTGGGTGAAATCCAGCGTCAGCGACTGCTTGTTGCGGTTGGCTGACAGGAAATAAGCCGCTTCTGAGGTGTTTTCGCCCTGCTGGTCTTTCAAGTACGGCGGCCCCCAGTGACGGGTGTCATCGCCCGTGCGCGGACGCTCGACCTTGATCACCTCGGCGCCAAGGTCACCGAGGATCTGCCCGCACCAGGGGCCGGCGAGCACGCGCGACAGGTCGAGGACGCGGATGTGGGAAAGAGCGCCGGACATAGAGGTCTCTCAGTAGCGGATGGGGTAAAACGTGATCGCTTGCTAGATGGCGCACACGAGTGCGCCCACCTACAGCAGTTGAGCCTTGTGTGGGAGCGAGCTTGCTCGCCCCACATCGACGTCCCGCTTAGAAGAACGCCTGGATGCCCGTCTGCGCGCGACCCAGGATCAGCGCATGCACGTCATGCGTGCCTTCATAGGTGTTCACCACCTCGAGGTTGACCAGGTGACGGGCCACGCCGAACTCATCGCTGATGCCGTTGCCGCCCATCATGTCGCGGGCCATGCGCGCCACGTCGAGCGCCTTGCCACAGCTGTTGCGCTTCATGATCGAGGTAATTTCCACCGCCGCGGTGCCTTCGTCCTTCATACGGCCGAGGCGCAGGCAGCCCTGAAGCGCCAACGTGATCTCGGTCTGCATGTCGGCCAGCTTCTTCTGGATCAGCTGATTGGCAGCCAGCGGGCGGCCGAACTGGTTGCGGTCCAGCACGTATTGCCGGGCGGTATGCCAGCAGAATTCGGCAGCGCCCAGTGCGCCCCAGCTGATGCCGTAGCGCGCGCTGTTCAGGCAGGTGAATGGGCCCTTCAGGCCACGCACGTCCGGGAAGGCGTTTTCTTCGGGGCAGAACACGTTGTCCATCACGATCTCGCCGGTGATCGAAGCGCGCAAGCCGACCTTGCCGTGGATCGCCGGCGCGCTGAGGCCTTCCCAGCCCTTCTCGAGCACGAAGCCACGGATAGCGCCATCATCATCCTTGGCCCACACCAAGAAAACATCGGCGATCGGGCTGTTGGTGATCCACATCTTGCTGCCGGACAGCCGATAGCCGCCGTCGACCTTCTTGGCACGCGTGACCATAGAGCCCGGATCGGAGCCGTGGTTCGGCTCGGTCAGACCGAAGCAGCCGATGTATTCGCCGCTGGCCAGCTTGGGCAGGTACTTCTGCTTGGTTTCTTCGTTGCCGAATTCATTGATCGGCACCATCACCAGAGAGGACTGCACGCTCATCATCGAGCGGTAGCCGGAATCGACGCGCTCGACCTCGCGCGCAATCAGGCCGTAGCACACATAGTTCAACCCGCTGCCACCGTAGGCTTCAGGGATGGTCGCACCGAGCAGGCCGGTCTCGCCCATCTCGCGGAAAATGGCCGGGTCGGTCTTTTCATGACGGAATGCCTCCAGCACCCGCGGCGCCAGCTTGTCGGCACAGAACTGCGCGGCACTGTCACGCACCATGCGCTCGTCTTCGGTGAGCTGCTGGTCGAGCAGCAGCGGGTCGATCCAGTTGAAGCTTGCGGTGCCGGCCATGGGAGGTCCTCTTGTTGGAAGCGGTACGTCGAGCGACGCCCGACGTGGTCGATAGGACGGATGCTAGAAGCAGGGGCGCGAGGCGGCAAACGAGTTATTCGCAAACACCTGTGCGTAAAGCGCACTAAAACGTATGCTCTTCGCCCGATCAGGACCGAGTTTAGTGAGGCTGCCGCATAATGCGCCGCAAAATACCAAGCACCGCCGCGCTTATCGCCTTCGAGGCCGCTGCGCGTCATCAAAGCTTCACCCGCGCCGCTGAGGAGCTGTCGCTGACGCAAAGCGCGATCTGCCGACAGATTGGTGGTCTCGAGGAGTTTCTAGGGCTCGAACTGTTCCGCCGCTCACGCCGCGGCGTGAAGCTGACCGAAGCGGGCCAGTCCTATGCACGCCGAGTGGCCACGCAGCTCGATGCGGTCGAGCGCGACACGCTTTCGGTGATGGGCCAGCAGGGCGCGCAGACGATTGAGCTGGCACTGGTGCCCACCTTTGGCACCCAGTGGCTACTGCCGCGCCTGCATCAGTTCCAGCAAATGCATCCGGAAATTACCGTCAACCTGACCAACCGCACCCGCCCGTTTCTCTTCGCCGATACCGAGTTCGATGCAGCCATCTATTTCGGTGATGGCGACTGGTCCGGCACCGTGGCTTATCCGTTGATGCCCGAGCACTCGGTGCCCGTGTGCAGCCCGGCCCTGCTGGGCGGCGCCGGCTCGCTCACGGCTACGCGGATTGCCGACATGCCGCTCCTGCAACAGACCACCCGCCCCTACGCCTGGCGGCAGTGGTTCGACTCTCTGGGCATGAAAGTCGCGCGCGACATGACCGGCCCACGCCTGGAACTGTTTTCCATGCTGGCGCAGGCGGCCGAACACCAGATGGGGGTAGCGCTGATTCCGCCGTTTCTGATTCAGCGCGAGCTGGCCGAGCAACGCCTGGTAATCGCTCATCCGCACGCGTACCGCCGCGAAGGCCAGGCCTATCACCTGATGATCCCAGAGCGCCGCGTGGAATCGGCGGCGCTGAATGCTTTTCGAGACTGGTTGCTGGACGAAGCGCGCGCCTGGGTGGCGCAGTCGGTCTAGCCGTCACTCAGGCCGGGCACGCGATGAGCGAACCGCCTCGCTGGGCGGGGGCGATCAGACCGCAGCGGGCTTCGGCTTGCGGGGCTTGAGGTATTTGGTCAGGCCTTGGAACCACATCACCAAGGCGGGATTACCCTGGATCTGAATGTGCTTGTCCTGAATGCCCTGCATGAACGCCAGCTGCTTGTTCTTGGCGTTCAGGGTGGCGAAGCCGTAGGCGCTGTCCTTGAAGCCGATGGCAAAGGCCGGATCGGTGGCTGGGCCGGCATGGTGGGTCATGCGCTGGTCTTTCACTACGTAATGTCGGGCAACCTTGCCGTCCAGGGTGTGGAGCTGAAAGGTCAAAGCCTTGTCGCCGAGTTGCTTCTGAAAGTCGGGGTTGGTGCGGCTGGCCTTGGTCATCAGACGGCCAAGCATCCAGAGGAGAAAGCGAAATTTCATGAACGGGCCGACCGTGGCAGAAAAAACGGGATTGTAGCGGCTGGTTCGGGCGGTGGAAGCGGGAGAACAGGCCGGTCCAGAGCGGACCGTTCGGTCAAGCTGACCCGGAGCCTGGGCGGCCCCGGGGCCAGGCGAGGTCAGTTGATCGCGTCTTTCAACATCTTTCCCGGCTTGAAGGCCACGGTGTTACTGGCCTTGATGGTGACGGGCTCACCTGTCTGGGGATTCTTTCCGGTGCGGGCGCCACGGTGGCGTTGCAGGAAGGTGCCAAAACCAACCAGGGTCACGCTGTCCTTGCGGTTGAGCGCGTTGGTGATTTCATCGAGAACGGCATTAAGGACCCGATTGGCCTGATCCTTAGTGAGATCGGCCTTTTCGGCGATGGCGGCTGCGAGTTCCGGTTTGCGCATAGGTAGCCTCTTTAGACTTTATTGTTGTTGTGTCCACGGTTCTCCGAACCGTGGGTTACAAGGCGCTGCAGCGGCTCTAGCGTGCGGCAGCGCTCTAGGAGAATGGCACGCTGCTAGCACTCGCGCCAGCCCCCGCCAGCGCTTTGAACGGTCAATCCGACGTCTTAAACGACAGAACCTGCGGTACTTCCGCCAGCACTGGCGGCAGCTGCTTGTTCAAGGCCAGGCGCGCCTGAACGGCCGTTCCGGTGAGCGCATAGCCCAGCAGCCGGCCGTCTGCGCCGCGGTACTCGGCTTGCAGGTCGTTGCCCTCGCCTTCGACCTGCCAAGCGCCTTCACTGCCCACGGCGGGCGGCGAAACCACCAGCGGACAGACCGGCGTCTTGACCGTGATCGGCATCGGGCCGTAAGTGACCGGCGTCGGCTGGCCGGCCAGCGTGCGGGCAAGCGCGCGCACCCCACTCATCAATGGCATCACGTAGAGCAGATTGAGCCCTTCGACCTCGGCGCAGTCGCCCAGCGCATAGACGTGGTCAGCCGAGGTTCGCAGCTGGCGATCCACCTCGATGCCGCGATTGACGTTCAGTCCTGCTGCCTCGGCCAGCTCGATACGCGGGCGCAGGCCGACAGCGCTGACGACCAGGTCGCAGGGGATGCGTTGGCCATCGGACAGGCTCGCCTGCAAGGTATCGCCTTCGCGGTCGAGGCGTTGGAGCACCGGCCCCAGGTGAAAGCGTGCGCCCAGCGACTCAAGCCCGCGCCGGACCGCTGCAGCCGGTTCCGGTGGCAACAGGGATGGCATGATCTGGTCACAGGGCGCCACCAGCTCCACCTCGTAGCCGCCCTGCAGCAGGTCGTTGGCGAACTCACAGCCAATCAACCCGGCGCCAAGGATCAGCACCCGCCGCTTGCCCTGTGCGGCCTCGCGGAAACGGCCGTAGTCGAGCAGGTCGTTGATTGGGTAGATCGCATCCTGCGCGTCGCCCGCAACCGGCACCGAAATAGTTTGCGCGCCCCAGGCGATCACCAGGTCGCGATACGCGACTGGCTCGTTGCCAATCCACACGCGACGCGCTTGCGGCTCGAGCCGGGTAACGCGCGTGTGGGTGCGGATCTCGGCGTCGAGCTGAATGGCCATCTGCCCGACCGTCATCATGCCCAGCGCGTCTGCGTCCTTGTTCATGGCGAAGCCGGTGGAGAGCATGGGTTTGGAATAGGAGCGGCCATCGTCCGCCGTGATCAGGAGCAGCGGCGTCTCGCTGTCGAGCTTGCGAAACTCCCGGGCGAGGTTATAGCCCGCCAGCCCGGTGCCGATGATGACCAGCGGCGCCATATCGTTCGATGCATTCATATCAGCCGATCGCAATCATTTCGAAGTCCATCTTGCCGACGCCACAATCAGGGCAGAGCCAGTCTTCGGGTACGTCTTCCCAACGGGTGCCCGGCGCGATGCCTTCGTCCGGCCAGCCTTCGGCCTCGTCGTAGATGAAACCGCATACCACGCATTGCCACTTCTTCATTATTCACCTCGATCAGTCTCGGTTGCGCTGACGCTATAACAGAACCGCGGAAAGCGCCAAATGGCCCGCTCGGATTAAGGACAACGCCGCGCGTGCTTTTCCTGCACCAAAGGAAACGGGCGGCCTGGGCCGCCCGTTCGGTGTCACAGCGCTATCAGCTTCCGTTGGCGATGCCCACCAGCGGATCGCTGATACCCATCACATAGAAGCCGATCAGGCCGATGGTGCCGGCCAGTACGAGGTAGTACAGCGTCGGCAACATGGTCTTGCGAAGCGTGATGCCTTCGCGGCCGAGCAAGCCGACCGTGGCCGACGCCGCAACCACGTTGTGAATCGCGATCATGTTGCCCGCGGCAGCACCCACTGACTGCAGCGCCACCATCAACGCGCCGGAGATGCCGAGCAGCCCCGCCGTGTTGAACTGGAACTGCGACAACATCAGGTTGGAGACGGTGTTGGAGCCGGCAATGAACGCACCCAGCGCACCGACGGCCGGCGCGAAGAACGGGTAGACACTTCCAACGCTGTTCGCGACCAGCTGCGCCATCGCCACCGGCATCGAAACCAGGTCCGACCCGTTAACGCCGGAGTTGATCAGAATCCGCACCATCGGAATGGTGAAGATGAGCACGAAGCCCGCACCCAGCAGCGTCTTGCTCGATTCGGAGATCGCCGCGCCCAGCTGAGCGGCCTTCATCCGATGCAGGAAGAAGGTCACCAGAACCACCATGCAGAGGATTCCACCCGGTAGATAGAGCGGCTCCAGGGTTCCGGAGACGCCCGTTTCACCGAGGATGTCCTTCCAGCCGAAGCTGACCGACATCAGTGCAGCCTTCACACCGGGGAACACACGCGAGATTACGAGGAAGGCCGCCAGCAGCAAGTACGGCGCCCAGGCCATCGGCACGGAGATCGGCGTGCGTCCGGCGACGTCCTCGATCTTCATCTCGATCTTGCCCATCCACTCCACCGGCCACTCGCTGGCCGGGGCGAAATCCCAGCTGGACTTGGGCAGCAGGAAGCCCGCCTTGGCCGCCGGCACCACGATGGCGAGGCCAATCAGCGCACCGATCATCGAAGGGAATTCCGGCCCGAGGAACACGCCAGCCGCCGCATAGGGAATCACGAACGCCAGCCCGGTGAAGATGGCGAACGGTGCCATTGCGAGGCCTTCGCTCCAGGAGCGGTTACGGCCGAAGAAGCGGGTCATGATGCAGATCATGATCAGCGGCATGAGGATGCCGCACAGCGCATGGATGATCGCCACGCGGGAGAAGATCAGGTGGAAGAACACCTCCCAGCTGCTGCCCGCGGCTGTGAGCTGGCCGCCTAGCGTGGCTTGGTCGAGGCCACCGGCAACACCCACCAGAATCGGCGTTCCCACCGCACCGAACGACACGGGCGTGGATTGCACCATCATGCCGAGCACGACCGCGGTCAGCGCCGGGAAGCCCAGTGCCACGAGCAGCGGCGCCGCGACGGCGGCCGGCGTACCGAAGCCCGACGCCCCTTCGATGAAGCAGCCGAACAGCCAAGCCACGATCAGCACCTGAACGCGCTTGTCGGGGCTGACGTTGGCGAAGCCCCGGCGAATGGATGCGATCCCCCCGGAATGCTTGAGCGTGTTGAGCAACAGGATGGCGCCGAAGATGATCCAGAGGATCGCGGCGGTAAGAATCAGACCTTGCAGCGTGGAAGCCAGGACCCGGTTGAAGGTCATGTCCCAGGCCAGGAGGCCGATCAACGCAGTGAGCACGAAAACCAGCGGCATTGCGTACTTGGCCGGCCAGCGAAAGCCGATCAGCAGTACCCCCGCCAGCACCAGCGGCACGAAGGCCAGTATGGACAGCAGTGTCTGACTCATTGTTGGGTTCCTTGTTTTTTGTTGTGAACCACTTCTATCCGGGAAAGCCCGGTCCCACGCATGGCTGAAATGAACGTGTCACCTCAGTCCGAGCGACTGACCAACAGGTCATGTTGGCCGGCCCCTCTTGCTCGAAAGCCCCGAGCGCTGAAAGGCGCCCGGGGCTCGTCAAATCACGTCGGTGATCAACAAATGCTGACCGCCGACTGTCCGGCTGATAACGCTCAACCGGCCTGCTGCTTGAAGCGCTGACGCCAGGCATGCAGCAGCGGCTCTGTGTAGCCGCTCGGCTGCTCGCGACCCTTGAACACCAGATCACAGGCCGCCTGGAACGCTGCTGACTGAGAATAGTTGCCCGCCATCGGACGGTAGGCCGGATCGCCCGCGTTCTGCTGGTCGACCACCTTGGCCATGCGCTCCAGCGTTTCGCGAACCTGCGCCTCGTCGACCACGCCATGACGCAGCCAGTTGGCCAGGTGCTGGCTGGAGATACGCAGCGTGGCGCGGTCCTCCATAAGGCCGACGTCATGGATGTCTGGCACCTTGGAGCAACCGACGCCCTGTTCGACCCAGCGCACTACGTAGCCGAGGATGCCCTGGCAGTTGTTGTCCAGCTCCTGCTGGATCTCCGCGGCCGACCAGTTGCGCTCCGGCGCGACCGGGATGGTCAGCAGGTCATTAGTCAGCTTGTCGCGCTCGGCGGCCAGATCGATCTTCTCCAGCTCGGCCTGGACCGCCTGGACGTCGACCTGGTGGTAATGCAGCGCATGCAGCGTGGCGCCAGTCGGTGATGGTACCCAGGCGGTGTTGGCGCCGGCCTTGGGGTGGGCGATCTTCTGCTCGAGCATGGCGGCCATCAGGTCCGGCATGGCCCACATGCCCTTGCCGATCTGCGCCTTGCCCCGCAGGCCGCAATTCAGGCCGACCAGCACGTTGTTGCGCTCGTAGGCCTGGATCCAGGCGGTACCTTTCATGTCGCCCTTACGCAGCACGGCGCCGGCTTCCATGATGCTGTGCATCTCATCGCCGGTACGGTCGAGGAAGCCGGTGTTGATGAAGGCCACGCGGTTCTTCGCTGCGCCGATGCAGGCCTTGAGGTTGACGCTGGTGCGGCGCTCCTCGTCCATGATGCCGACCTTGAGCGTATAACGCGGCAGGCCGATCAGGTCTTCGACGCGACCGAACAGCTCGTCGGCGAAGGCGACCTCGGCCGGTCCGTGCATTTTCGGTTTGACGATGTACATCGAGCCGGTGCGCGAGTTGCCCTTGCGCTGCTGATCGTGCAGAGCGATCAGGCTGGTGACCACGCCGTCCATGATGCCCTCGGGAATCTCGTGGCCTTCGCCGTCGATGATCGCCGGGTTGGTCATCAGGTGACCAACGTTGCGGATGAACAGCAGCGAACGGCCGTGCAGCTTCAGGTTGGAGCCGTCGGCGGCGGTGTATTCACGATCGGCGTTAAGGCGACGGGTGATACGCTTGCCGCCCTTCTCCAGGTCTTCGACCAGATCGCCCTTCATCAGGCCCAGCCAGTTGCGGTAGACCAGCACCTTGTCGTCGGCATCGACCGCGGCGGTGGAATCCTCGCAGTCCATGATGGTGGTGACGGCGGCCTCCATCAGCAGATCCTTCACGCCGGCAGCGTCGGTCTGGCCGATCGGGCTGTTCGGATCGATCTGGATCTCGACGTGCAGGCCGTTGTTCTTCAGCAGGATCGCAGTCGGCTCGACAGCTTCGCCCTGATAGCCCACGAATTTCTCGGGCTGCTTGAGCTCGGTAACGCTGCCGTTTTCCAGCGTGACCTTGAGCGCGCCGTCCTGCACCCGGTAGCTGACCGAGTCTGCGTGGCTGCCTTCAGCCAATGGGGCGGCCTGATCGAGGAAGTTGCGCGCGAAGGCGATGACCTTGGCGCCGCGCACTTCGTTGTAGCCCGGCCCCTTCTGTGCGCCGTTCTCTTCGCTGATGGCGTCGGTGCCGTAGAGCGCGTCATACAGCGAGCCCCAGCGGGCGTTGGCAGCATTCAGCGCGTAACGCGCATTGCCGATCGGCACGACGAGCTGCGGGCCGGCCTGAGTGGCGATCTCGCTGTCGACGTTGCTGGTGCTGATCTTCACCTCGCCCGGCTCGGGCTGCAGGTAGCCGATGGATTCGAGGAAGCGGCGGTAAGCCGGCATGTCGCTGATCGGGCCGGGATTGCTGCGATGCCAGTTGTCCAGCTCGACCTGCAGGCGGTCGCGCTCGGCCAGCAGGGCGCGGTTCTTCGGTGCCAGGTCGTGAACCAACTGATCGAAGCCCTTCCAGAAGGCTTCTACCTCAACGCCGGTGCCCGGCAGAACTTCGTCTTCGATAAAGCGTTGCAGGTTGGCCGCGACTTGGAGCCGGCCCAGGGTTACGCGCTCGGTCATGCTGTTGTTCTCCTTTTCCGAATCAGTTGGCGACAGCGGCAACGCCGGCCTTGGCGATCTGGGCATCCTGGGCGGCCGTCACGCCGGAGACGCCGACCGAACCGATCACCTGCCCGTCGACGATCACCGGCACGCCACCTTCCAGCGAGCAGACCACCGGGGCGGACAGGAAAGCGTTGCGCCCGCCGTTGACCATGTCTTCGTAGCCCTTGGTTTCGCGACGCCCCACCGCGGCGCTGCGCGCCTTTTCGGTGGCGATGTAGGAGGCGATCGGCGCACAGCCGTCCAGACGTTCCAGCGCCAGCGGGTGGCCGCCGTCGTCGGCGACCACGATGGTCACGGCCCAGCCGTTGTTCTGCGCTTCGCTGCGCGCGGCGGCCAGGATGGCGGTCACTTCGGTCTGGGTCAGCATGGCTTTGGTTTTCATGTTTTCTCCTGTCGATTCGAGGTGCGTCACGGCGCGTACTTGTGTTGCAGCGAGCCTGCTCGCTATTGATGCATCGTTTAACTGCGGTCCTTGCTCCGGTAAGCGTGGAGTCCATGCTCCAGAGCCGCTCCGGTGTGCGGCCTGGCACTCGGTGTGGGCCGCTTTCCCCTCACCCTAACCCTCTCCCCAGCGGGGAGAGGGGATGGTTGCGCCGTGCTGTGGCCAGCACCACGCCGAATTCGCGCACGCGCCGCCTTGCTCCCTCGCCCCTCTGGGGAGAGGGCCGGGGTGAGGGGTGGTCGGGTCACCCCATCGCCTCCTCGACGATCTCGATCCAGTGCCGCACCGGCGTGCGGCCGGCACCGTCGAGGTGTGTCTGGCAACCGATGTTGGCGGTGACGATCACTTCCGGCTGGCCGCTTTCCAGCGCATTGAGCTTGTTGTCGCGCAACTGGTGGGAGATCTCCGGTTGGGTGATCGAATAGCTGCCCGCCGATCCGCAGCACAGATGCGCATCCGGCACCGCGGTGAGGTGGAAGCCGAGCCGGGTGAGCACGTCTTCGACCGCGCCGCCGAGCTTCTGTGCGTGCTGCAGGGTGCAGGGGCAATGAAAGGCCATGCGCTTGTCGGTCTCGACCTTCAGGCGCTCAAGCTCGGCGCTGCGCATCACCTCCACCAGATCCTTGGCCAGCGCGCTGACCCGCGCGGCCTTGGTCGCATAGGCCGGGTCGTTCCGTAGTAAATGACCGTAGTCCTTGATGAAGGCGCCGCAACCGCTGGCCGTCTGAACGATGGCTTCAGCACCGCCTTCGATGGCCGGCCACCAGGCTTCGATGTTGCGCCGTGCACGGTCCAGGCCTGCTTCCTGCGCATTCAGGTGATAGTCCACCGCGCCGCAGCAGCCCGCTTCGCGCGCAGTCGTCACGCTGATACCCAGGCGATCGAGCACCCGCGCGGTGGCGGCATTGGTGTTGGGCGACAGGCTCGGCTGCACGCAGCCTTCGAGAATCAATACGCGGCGGGCATGCAGCACCTGGGGGCGCGGCTTGGCCGGAGTGACCTTGCGCGGCATGTGCGCCTTGAGTGTCGCGGGCATCAACGGACGCAGCGCGTTACCGGTGCTGAGCAGACTTTTGAACAAGCCCGGACGTGGGATCACCGTGCGCAGGCCGGTGCGCAACAGACGCTCACGCGCCGAGCGCGGCACCTGCTGCTCCATGAAGTCGCGACCGATATCCAGCAGATTGTGATACTGCACGCCAGAGGGGCAGGTGGTTTCACAGTTACGGCAGGTCAGGCAGCGATCCAGGTGAGTCTGGGTGGCCTCGGTAACCTCACCGCCTTCGAGCATCTGCTTCATCAAATAGATGCGCCCGCGCGGGCCATCCAGCTCGTCTCCGAGCAGCTGGTAGGTCGGGCAAGTAGCGTTGCAGAAACCGCAATGCACGCAGGAGCGCAGGATGCTCTCGGCTTCCTCGGCGCGCGGCAGCTTCTTCGCGGCTTCACTCAGATTGGTTTGCATGGTCAGACCTCGGAATACATACGGCCGGGGTTGAAGATCCCCTGCGGGTCCAGCGCGGCTTTCAGCTGGCGGTGATAGCGCAGCAACGGCTCGGCCAAAGGCTGAAACGGACTCGCCGTGGCGCCAGCGGTGAAACAGGTGGCATGACCGCCTACTTCACTGACGATGGCGCGAATGATCTGTGCGTCGGCATCGGATTTCAGCCAACGCTGGGCGCCGGCCCAGTCGATCAGCTGCTCACCAGGCAACGCCAGCTCCGGGGTATCGGTGGGCAACGAGAGGCGCCACAGCGGGCGCGCGTCGCTGAAGAAGCCCAGGCGCTGTTCGCGCAGGTCGTTCCAATAGCCGGCCTCCAGCGTCTCGCCACCGATACGGTCGCAGGCGGCATTGACCGAACCTTCGCCGCCTTCCAGGCGCAGATGCAGCGCCTGGCCGTCATGGCTCGCCGCGGTGATTGGTACGGGTTGCTGACCCCATTCGGCCAGCTTGAGCAGCGCGCGATCGACCGGCATGTCCACCCGCAAGCTGCGCGAAAGGCGCGGCTTGGGCAGTACCTTGAGCGAGACTTCGGTGAGCAGGCCGAGGCAGCCGAAGCTGCCGGCCATCAGGCGCGACAGGTCGTAGCCAGCGACGTTTTTCATCACCTCGCCGCCGAAACGCAGGTGCTTGCCGTGGCCGGTGATGACCCGCGAGCCCAGCACGAAGTCGCGCACCGAGCCACTCCAGGGGCGCCGCGGGCCGGACAGGCCGGTCGCGATCATGCCGCCCACGGTGGCACCTTCGCCCAGGTGCGGTGGCTCGCAGGGCAGCATCTGGTTGGCCTCGTCGAGCGCGGCCTCCAGCTCAGCCAGCGGGGTGCCGGCGCGAACGCTGATCACCAACTCGGTCGGGTCATAGCTGACGATGCCGCGATGGGCACGGGTGTCGAGCGGCGTGCCCTGGACTTCACGACCGAGAAACGCCTTGCTGCCACCGCCCTGAATACGCAGCGGGGTGTTGCTGGCCAACGCCTGGTTGACGTGGTCGAGCAGCTGCTGGCTGTCGTCGAAGGAAACCGTCATCAGAAGCGCTCCAGTTCAGGGAAGGGCAACTGCCCGCCATGGACGTGCATGCCGCCGAATTCGGCGCAGCGGTGCAGCGTCGGGATGTTCTTGCCGGGGTTGAGCAGGCCGCTGGGGTCGAAGGCCGCCTTCACGGCATGGAACAGGGTCAGCTCGTCGGCGTTGAACTGCGAACACATCTGGTTGATCTTTTCGCGGCCGACGCCGTGCTCGCCGGTAATCGAACCACCGACCTTGACGCAGAGCTCGAGAATCTTGCCGCCCAGCGCCTCGGCGCGTTCCAGCTCGCCTTCGGTGTTGGCATCGAAGAGGATCAACGGGTGCATGTTGCCGTCACCGGCATGGAATACGTTGGCGACGCGCAGGCCGTACTCGTCCGACAGGTCACTGATGCCCTTGAGCACGCCAGGCAGCTCGCGGCGTGGAATGGTGCCGTCCATGCAGTAGTAGTCCGGCGAGATGCGCCCGACCGCCGGGAAGGCGTTCTTGCGACCGGCCCAGAACTTGACGCGCTCGGCCTCGTCCTTTGCCAGCCGTACCTCGGTGGCGCCGGCCAGCTTGAGCACTTCGCCCACGCGGGCGCAGTCGTCGTGCACGTCCGCTTCGACTCCGTCCAGCTCGCAGAGCAGGATCGCCTCGGCGTCCACCGGGTAGCCGGCACGGATGAAGTCTTCGGCGGCGCGGATCGACAGGTTGTCCATCATTTCCAGGCCGCCGGGGATGATGCCGGCAGCGATGATGTCGCCCACGGCGCGGCCAGCCTTTTCCACCGAGTCGAACGCCGCCAGCAGCACCTTGGCCACCTGCGGCTTGGGCAGCAGTTTGACCGTCACCTCGGTGACGATGCCGAGCATGCCTTCGGAACCGGTGAACAGCGCCAGCAGGTCGAAGCCCGGCGAATCCAGGGCATCGGAGCCAAGCACCATGCGCTCGCCATCGACGGTGAGAATGTCCACCTTGAGCAGGTTATGTACGGTCAGCCCGTATTTCAGGCAGTGCACGCCGCCGGCGTTCTCAGCGACGTTGCCGCCAATGGAGCAAGCGATCTGCGAGGATGGATCGGGCGCGTAGTACAAATCATAGGGCGCCGCCGCCTGTGAGATCGCCAGGTTGCGTACGCCGGGCTGAACGCGGGCGAAACGACCGGCCGGGTCGACTTCGAGAATCTTGTTGAAGCGCGCCATCACCAGAAGGATGCCCTGCTCCAGCGGCAACGCGCCGCCGGAAAGTCCGGTCCCTGCGCCACGCGCCACCACCGGCACGCCACGCTTGTGGGCAATCTTCAGCAGGGTTTCGACCTGTTCGACGCGCTCCGGCAACACCACCAGCATCGGCGTGGTGCGGTAAGCGGACAGGCCGTCGCACTCGTAGGGCTTGAGGTCTTCGCCTCGATGGAGGATGTCCATGCCCGGCAGCTGCGCCTGCAACTCGGCCAGCAAGGCGGCCTTGTCGACCTTGGGCAGCTCACCGTCGACGCGTTCGTCGTAGAGGATATTCATGGCAGTCGGTGCTCTTGATGATTCACCGCGCGCACGGCCCGCTGCGGTGGTTTGTCGCATCATTAGCCCGACAGTTCTCATCCGTCCATATTGGAAACCACTGGTCCTACCAGTTTCTTTCGTAAGCCTTTCAATCTCTGGATCAGTAATTGCCGCAGATCAAGCGTTTCAGCGCTGGATGCGGTGATTGAGTTAAGATCCGACCCAACTGGTCCTACCAGTCTCGGAGACTTTGATGTTGAGTGAGAATAAGGGTGAACGGCGCCAATTGGCGGATGTGGTCGCCGAGCGCATCGAGCGCCTGATCGTCGACGGCGTACTCAAGGTCGGCCAGGCGCTGCCGTCGGAACGGCGCCTGTGCGAGAAGCTCGGCATCTCGCGTTCCGCCCTGCGCGAAGGGCTGCGCGTGCTGCGCGGCCGCGGCATCATCGAGACCGCGCAGGGACGCGGCTCGCACGTGGCGAAGCTCTCCGGCGAGCAGGATGCCAGTCCGCTGATGCACCTGTTCAATTCGCAGCCGCGCACGCTCTACGACTTGCTCGAAGTGCGCGCCCTGCTCGAAGGCGAATCGGCCAGGCTGGCCGCGCTGCGCGGCACCGAGGCCGACTTCATCCTGCTGCGCCGACGTTATGAAGAAATGCTCGCCGCGCATACCGCCGAAGAGGCCGACCCGCGTGAGCATGCGCGCCTCGACCATGCCTTCCACCTAGCCGTCAGCGAGGCCTCGCACAACCCGGTGCTGGTGCACACGCTGCAGTCGCTGACCGACCTAATGCTCTCCACCGTTTTCGCCTCGGTAAACAACCTCTACCACCGGCCCATGCAGAAACGGCAGATCGATCGCCAGCACTCACGGCTGTTTCACGCCATTACCGAACGCCTGCCAGACCAGGCTCAGCGCGCGGCCCGCGACCATATCCACAGCATTCGTGACAACCTCAAAGAGATCGAACAGGAAGAGCAGCGACTGGTGCGCGCGACGATGCGGCTGGAGGGGTGGGCATAAGGGAGGCTGCTGTCGCCGGTGACCGATCCAAGCGGGCACCAACCCTCATGCTAGACTCGCCGCTTCTTTTCGTTGCTCGAAACCGCTCGTGTCCGATTACCACGCCTGGTTGCCCGCCGACCGCCGCCCCACCCCACTGCCTGCAGACTTGCATGACTGGCTCTACACCGATCGTGGCTCACTGACGCGCCGCCTTACTGTGCAGGCCGGAGGAGCATTCAGTGTGGTGCCTATTGATGAGGGCTGGCGTGTACTGCGCAGCGATGAATGTGCCGCGCTAGGCGTGGCCGAGGGGAGCGAGGGCTGGGTGCGTGAGGTCTATCTATGCGGCCACGAGCAGCCGTGGGTATTCGCTCGCAGTGTTGCGGCGCGCAGTGCGCTGATGCGTTCCGAGCTGGATCTACCGCATCTGGGTAGCCGCTCGCTCGGCGAACTGCTGTTCAGCGACCCAGCGTTCACCCGCGGCCCGCTGGAAGCCCGCCACTACCCAACCGATTGGCTGCCCGAGCCGATCCGCCAAGGCGGCCTTTGGGCGCGCCGCTCCTGCTTCAGCCAGGGCACGCTGCGTGTGTTGGTGGCCGAAGTGTTCCTGCCCGAGCTGTGGCGCGCGGCACGGATCGACGGTTGAACAGCGCCCAGACTGCCAACACGCCAACCCACACGGAGACCTGCTGATGTTCCAGAAGCTTCTGCAATCGAGCAATCGCCTGCATCCGCGCGCCTGGGACTTCATCCAGCTGATGCGCCTGGACCGCCCCATCGGAACCTACCTGCTGTTGTGGCCGACACTCTGGGCGCTGTGGATCGCTGGCGAAGGCTCGCCGAGCGTGAAGAACATCGTCATCTTCGTGCTGGGCGTCATCCTCATGCGCGCCGCCGGCTGCGTGATCAACGACTTTGCCGACCGCAACTTCGACGGCCACGTCTCGCGCACCAAGGGCCGCCCGCTGGCCACCGGCAAAGTCACCCCGAAGGAAGCCTGGATACTGTTCGCCGTCCTTGTCGCGCTGAGCTTCGGCCTGGTGCTGCTGACGAACGCCATGACCGTCTGGCTGTCGTTCGGCGCATTGGGCGTCGCCGCGCTCTACCCGTTCATGAAGCGCTACACCTACTACCCACAGGTCGTACTCGGCGCGGCCTTTTCGTGGGGCATGCTGATGGCCTTCACCGCCGAACGCGGCGAATTGCCGCCCGAAGCCTGGCTGTTGTTTATCGCCAATGTCGTCTGGACGGTCGGCTACGACACCTACTACGCCATGGCCGACCGCGAAGACGACCTCAAAATCGGCATCCGCTCCACCGCCATTCTGTTCGGCGACGCCGACCGGGTCATCATCGCCACCCTGCAGGGCATGGCGCTGCTGTGCCTGATCCTCGCCGGCGTGCGCTTCGAGCTTGGCCAGTGGTTCCATCTGGGCCTGTTCATCGCCGCGTGCTGCTTCGTCTGGGAATTCTGGAAAACCCGCTCCCGCCAGCCACAGGTCTGCTTCAAGGCTTTTCTGCACAACCACTGGGCGGGGCTCGCGATCCTGGCGGGGATCATCCTCGATTACGCTAATCGATCATAAAAAGCCCGTCGCGGCGTGCCGGGACGGGCTGCGGTTTGGTGACAATGCTCAGCCGTTCACCACGCGCGCGCCGGCTTCTGCGGTCTGGCCGTCTTGGGTCGGATGCATGCCGGACACACCGATCGCGCCAATCAGCTTTCCGTTTTCAATCAGCGGGACGCCACCATCCATGAGGATGGCGTTGTGCATCGACAGCAGCCGCAAGGTAGCCCCGCCAGTCGCAAGCGTTTCCTCGAAGCCTTTGGTGGTGCGCTTGAAGGCCGCTGCCGTGGCAGCCTTGCGCTGCGCCACTTCGACACTCCCGTGCGCGGCGTGGTCCATCCGCAGCAGCAACACGAGATGCCCGCCTGCGTCCGTCACAGCGATGACCATTGCCCAACCGTTTGCCTGTGCATGAGCGCGCGCAGCCTCAGCAACGCGGCTGGCTGCCTCCAGACTGATCGGCGGCCCATAGGCCAACGGAGGAGCTACAACCTGAGTAGTCATGCTGCGCTCCTCAAGGCATCGCCTGGCCGCCGTTGACGTCCAGTGTCTGGCCTGTGATGTAACCGCTGCAGGCATGCGAAGCGAGGAACAGATAAGCCGGGGCCATTTCTTCGGATGTGCCGAAACGGCCGAGCGGAATGGTGGTGTTGACCTGCGCCCTTGCAGCGTCGTCTTTGTCGGCATGGAAGGCAGTGTCGACGGTCCCGGGCGCTACGACATTGAAGCGGATGTTGTCACCGGCGAACTCGCGCACCCAGTTGCGCTGCACGTTATGCAGCCAGGCCTTGGCCGCCGCGTAGAGGCTAGCGCCCGGACCACCGCCGTTGTAGGCAGCGATCGAGCCCGTGGTGATGACAGAGGCGCTCTGCCCGCTGGCCTTCGTCGACGCTCGCAGGTGCGGGATCGCTTCTCGCGTCACCAGCAACGCCGAGCGCAGGTTCACGTCGACCATCGCGTCGAAGAAGGCATCATCAATTTTCTCAAGCCCACGCCGTTCCAGCAGCGCACCCGCGTTATTGACGAGCACATCAAGGCCACCAAAGCGCTCGACGAAGGCCGCAACGGTGTCGATGCAGTCCTGGCTGCGGCTCAGGTCGCCTGCGAAGAAAGCCGCTTCGCCGCCATTGGAAGACAATTCGGTTAGCAGTGAGTCGAGGTTTGCCGGCTGGTTGCGCGCGGTGATGCCGACATGCGCACCGAGCGCGGCGAACGCCTTGGCGGTCGCCAGACCGATGCCCATGGTGGCACCGGTGATCAGGATACGTTTGCCCTTGAGGTCGTTGAAATACATTGGAGACTCCTTAGTCAGTCAGTGCGGGACGGGGAACACGGTGCTCGCGCCAGAGGCGCAGCAGCGGTGGAATCAGCCAGACCGCCAGCGTGGTGAGCGCAAGCACCAGCGAAACGGGCCGTTCAATGAAGGCAACAAAGCTGCCGTTCGAGCGCATCATCGAGGTCACGAAGGTCTCCTCGAGCAGAGGCCCAAGCACGATTCCGAGAATCATCGGAGCCAGCGGGAAGTCGTTTTCCTCGAGGAGGAAACCGAGCACGCCGAACACGAGAATGGTCACTACGGCGAACAGACTGTTTTCGACGGCATAGGCACCGACCATCGCAAACAGCAGAATCGAGGGCATGAGGACGCCCTGCGGTATACGGAGCACCTGTTTGAATAGACGTACCGCAATGAAACCAAACGGGATCAGCAGCAGGTTGGCCAACAGGAACGCCACGAACACCGCATTGATCATCCCCGCGTTGTCCGTGAATATCGTCGGCCCGGGGTTCAGGCCCTTCATGAGCAACACGCCGATGACGATGGCGGTAAGCGAATCACCCGGAATACCGAACACGGTTGCCGGGATGAAGCTGCCGCCGACCGCGGCGTTGTTGGCGGCAGTCGCCGGTGCAATCTGTGAGACCGCGTCGTCGTCCTGCTCAGCGCCAGCTGAACCCTTACGTCGTCCCATCGCATAGGCGATGTAGGCCGCAATATCAGCTCCGGCACCCGGCAGCGCACCGATCAGCGTGCCGGTCACCGAGCCGCGAAGAATGCCGAGCTTATTGCTGAGCGCATCACGCAGAGCCCGCCAATACAATGGTTGCTGCGCAACCTGAGGCAACTCCCTTTCGCTGGCGCTGCGGGTGCAGTAGCGCAGGATTTCTGCCACTGCGAATAGACCGATGATGACCGGTATGAAGCCGAAGCCGCCAAGCAGCGCATCGCTTCCAAAGGTGAAACGGGTCTCGCCAGATACGGGGTCAATTCCGACCGCGGCCACCAACAGGCCAATCAGCAACGACACTGCACTGCGGGTGATCTGCGTGCCGCCGACCATGATTGCGGCGGTGAGGCCTAGGGTTGCCAGCCAGAAATATTCGAACGAACTGAAGTTGAGCGCAAAACGGGCCAGCAGCGGCGCACCGAACATTAGCGCCAGCACGCCAATCGCGCCGCCGATGGCCGAGGTACAGGCGCTCATCCCAAGGATGTACTCACCTCGCCCGGCCTGCGTGAAGCGGTAGGCCTGGTCGGTATAGGCAGCGGACGCCGGCGTACCAGGCATGCGCAGCAGCACAGCGGGCAAATCGCCCGCGAAAATGGCCATTGCAGCCATCGTCACGATGCCGGCAATCGCGGGGACCGGGTCCATGAAGAAGGTAATGGGCACCATGAGGGCCACCGCAAGCGTCGCGGTCAGGCCAGGTATCGCGCCGACCATCAGGCCGTACAGCGCAGCCACGACCATGACGGCCAGCACCTTGAAAGTGAACACCTGGCCAAAGGCATCGAACATTACGTCCATGTCAAAGCCCTCCGAGGCTGGCCAGCAAGCCTTGCGGCAAGGGCACGCCCATGACCTGCTGGAAGAACACATAGAGGAAGGCGACCACACCGACGGCACTGGTCAGCGCCAGCATGGGGCGCCCCGTGAAACGTAGCGCCAGCACAGCGATCAGCAGCAAACCCGTGGGCAGAAAGCCCAACGGCTCGACCAACAATAAAAATCCCAGGAGCCCGCCGATTACCAGCGCCAGGTTGAACCAGCGTGCAGGCTCGCGACACCAGGCACACAGCCCGAGCCAGAGCGGCGCCCGTTCGGCTCGGGCCGCGGCGATTCCCTTGGCCGCTAGCGTCAGTCCGCTGAGCGCGAGTAGCGCTCCGATGATGGACGGGTAGAAGCCAGCGCCGTACTGGAAGTACGGCGACTTCTCCATGCCACTGGCCACCCCGAGCACACCGAGGCCGAGCGCCAGGCAAAGGATTCCCCAAGACAGGTCGGACAGTTTCATTGCTGCGACTCCGTGCCGGCTGCGATCACATGTCCATCTTGGCGAACAGCGCCTGGACGTCACCTGTGTGCTGCTTCAGGTACTCGGCGAACGCCTCGGAGTCTCGCCACTGCGGGTTGAAGCCCCTTGCCTTCATGTCGGCCTGCCATTCGGGATTGGCGTAGATTTCCTTCATCGCCGCTTCGAGCTTAGCGCGCACGTCATCAGGCAACCCGGCCGGGGCTACCAGACCGCGGAAGGAGCCGAGCTCCATCTCCAATCCCGTGGCTTCCTTTAACGACGGTACTTCCGGAAAGTTTTCCTGCCGATCAGGCCCGAACACCGCCAGGCTGCGTACGGTGCCGGTCTTAAGCATGGCATCGGCCTCAGGCAGTGAGCTTGGAACGAAGTCCACTCCACCCGCGGCGAGATCCTGCATGGCGGCGGCCGCCCCTTGCCCCGGAATCATGCGTACCTTGGCCATATCCACACCCCAGCGGTCTAGCAGCGTAGCCACCGCGACCGGCCAAGAGCCGCCGCAGCCACCCGCGCAAGCGATGGTGTATTTGCCTGGCTCGGCCTTGATGGCATCCAATGCTTGGTTAACCGTTTTGAACGGTGAATCGGTACGAACCTGGAATCCCGCCGGATCGAAGTTGTACTGAGCGATGGGGGTGAAATCCGTTAGCTCGAAGTCGGCCTGCCCCATTTCCTTGTAATGCGCGTAATTGAACAGCACGCCAAGGGTATAGCCGTCCGGCTTCGAATTGACGATGCGGTTGATTCCAACGACACCGCCGCCCTGGCCAAGGTTGAGCACATTGAACTGCTGGCCAAACTCGTCCTTAAGGTATTTGGCGAGAATGCGCGCGGTGCCGTCAGAGCCGCCGCCGGCACCGGCCGGGACAACGATTGTAACGGGACGAGTCGGCCACTCAGCGGCCATCGCCGGCATGGCGCTCAGACCCAACAGCAGCGCCATGGCCCGGCAACCTTTACGAACCCAATGCGGGGTAGTCTTAGACATTTCAGCTCTCCTTTTATTGTTGTTGAGTACAGCTGCACGGCCTCACCGGCCTTTTAGTTGCTCCGCTCGATTACTAGCCGCTCCCAGGCCGCCACATACGCAGCAGCGTTTTCTGCGACCTCACCGACTTCAAGGCCCGGCTTGTATAAAGCCGAGCCCAAACCGAAACCTGTAGCACCCGCTTCAACGTAAGCGCCCATGTTTTGCGGCGTAATTCCACCGACCGGGACGAGCGGGCAATCCTTCGGGAAAACGGCCCGCCAGGCTTTCACCACAGCAGGACCGCATTGCTCAGCGGGAAACAGCTTGAGCAACTGAGCCCCGGCTTCTAGCGCAGCGAACCCTTCAGTGGGGGTTGCAACGCCAGGCGCGCTGACCAAACCACCCGCGCGGCTGGCTCGGATGACGGCTGGGTTCATGTTTGGTGACACGACGAGCCGACCACCAACTGCCGCTACCGCTTCCACCTGAGCTACATCCAGCACCGTACCGGCTCCAATAAGGCACTCGGAGCCGAGGTCAGTGATAAGCCTCGAGATGCTGACCGCCGCTTCCGGAGAATTCAGAGGGATCTCGATCAGACGGAAACCTGCGTCATGAAGCGCTCGCCCAACCGGAACGACTTCATCGGGTGTAACGCCTCGCAGAATGGCAATGAGCGGTAAGCGATCCATATAGGCGTCAAACACCTTGCACCCCCTTTGCGTCAACCAGCCCGGCTGCCTCAGCGATCTGCCAGAGACCAGCCGTGCCAGGGTTCTTGATGGGTTCAGCCGTCTGGACATCAAAGAACTCCATGGCCAGGCGATAGCGCGCGCATAGCGATGGATCCCCCAGCAACACCGGTACGGACGCAGACGCTATTCCACCAAGCGCACTGCGCAATTCCTCTCCGATCAGCAGGCCGGATAGGTACTCGAGGCTTTGGTTAGGTTCGAGTTCGTTACAGAGCACCAGGCTGCGCACGCCAAAGAGGCGATCAGCAATCCCGCGATAACCGCTATCACGAGCGGTCTGCACGCCGCGAGCGAAGGTGTCGGCATCGCTGATCGCTCCCGCCTCAAGCGCCGGACGCCCCAGAATTGAGTGGTCCCGCAACACGGCGAAGAGCTCACCGGTCATGAAGGTGGAAAACGCCTGAAGCCGTCCGTCACGAACCTCGACCCATTTGCTGTGAGTGCCAGGTAATAACAGCAACGCGTCGTCAGCCAGTTCAGGTTTGAGCGCTATGGCGCCGACGATTTGTGTCTCCTCACCCCGCAACACGTTGGGCCGGCTGCCGAGTTGCCGGACGCCTGGCACCAGGTGCAAGCGGCCAACGCCGGTTTCGAGGCAGACCATTGCCGCAGCAAGCGCCGAGGCATCTGCCGGGCAATCCATGTACGGCACCTCGCACCAACCCTGGCGGCTGCCGATCATGCCGGATGCGATCGCAGGCAAGCCGGGCCATTGAGCTAGCCAATCTTCCAGCAGTAGCCGGTAGGCGCGGGCAAAATCGCGGTCAGGGGTGTATTGGATCCCCCAGGGTTGCGCCCGAGAGTCGAGCAACGACGCGTCTTGGCCGAGCAGGTAGGCCCGTAAAGACGAAGTTCCCCAGTCAATCCCGATCAGACATGGCTCGCTCATCGCCCCCTCCAACCCAGCTCAGCGGAAACGTCCGCAGCGCAGCGAATCACAAGCGGGCGCAGCTCCTCCAGACGGCTTTCCGGCATATAGGGAATGGCGCTAGCGACACTCAGTGCAGCGACGATCTCGCCGCCTGCGTCTCGTACCGGAGCCGCGACGCAACGTACGCCCAGCTCGTTTTCTTCGAGGTCGAAGCTGAACCCGCCAGCGGCGTATTCAGCCATCTGGGTGTGGTACTCGTGCCAAGGCGTAAATTCTTCACGAAGGCCGCTCTGACCAGCGCGACGCTGCAGACCCTCGTCGTAAAGCATTCGCCATTCCGTCGCAGGCAGATCGAGCATCAGCGACTTGCCGATCCCCGTCAGCGCGAGCGGCATACGCAAACCAATACGAGAGCGCATCTCAAGGCCACGAGTGCTCGCCAGCTTGTCGATATAGAGGACGTCACCACTCTCACGCACACCGAGATGAATGGTGTCCTGCGTCAGGTCCGCAAGCCGCTGCAGATGGGGTCGCGCTAGGTTGATGAGCGGCATTTCGGCGCGAGCTTTGTAGCCGAGCTCGATCAGCCGTGGGCCAAGGCGATAGCCCTGGGCCTCGCTGCGCAAGTAATCCGCCTGAACCAGTGCGGCCACCAGTCGGTGAGTTGTGCTGCGCGTACAGCCAATAGCGCTGCCGATCGCTGCCAGCGAATCCGCTCCTTGAGAAACCGCGTCGATAACGGCCAAACCTCGGAAAAGTGCCTGAGCACCGAGGGGAGCTTCTTTGTTTTTATCTTGGGTCATGAGCATCTCCTACGACCCGTACGATAGGCCGTAATCTTCCTCGTCTCAATATGCGAGTTACACTCCCACATTCTGGGACAAAAACAACGCATGCTCATTTGTCACATCGTTGCAACATTTCCGTTATCTAATGCCGAGCGACAAGAAACGGACTGAGAGCGGACATGAACGGCAAATGCATTTTGATCGTCGATGACGAAGCGCCGATTCGCGAGATGATCGTCGTGGCGCTGGAGATGGCCGGCTACGAGTGCCTGGAAGCGGAAAATACGCAGCAGGCCCACGCGCTGATCATTGATCGTCAGCCCGACCTGATCCTTCTCGACTGGATGCTGCCTGGCACTTCCGGCATCGAGCTGGCAAGGCGCTTGAAGCGTGACGAGATGACGGCCGGCACGCCCATCATCATGCTCACCGCCAAGGATGCCGAGGACAACAAGATCCAGGGCCTGGAGGTCGGTGCCGACGACTACATCACCAAGCCCTTCTCGCCACGTGAATTGGTGGCACGTCTGAAAGCTGTGCTCCGCCGCGCGGCGCCGGCTGACAACGAAACGCCCATCGAAATTGGTGGGCTGCTGCTCGACCCCATCAGCCATCGCGTGACCATCGACGGGACGCCGGCCGACATGGGCCCTACCGAGTATCGGCTGCTGCAATTCTTCATGACCCACCAAGAGCGCGCCTACACCCGCGGGCAACTGCTCGACCAGGTCTGGGGCGGCAACGTCTATGTCGAGGAGCGCACAGTCGACGTGCACATCCGGCGCTTGCGCAAGGCGCTTGGCGAAACCTATGAGAACCTGGTGCAGACTGTGCGCGGCACCGGCTACCGGTTCTCCACCAAGAGCTGAACAAGCCGCAACCGCCAGGTGTCAGTGGGCGTTCATAGTGATTTCCGGTCGGCCACGGGCTGCCTCGAGGAGCGTTAGCGGTGAATCAAGACTGGCAAGGCGCCATGGTGCGCCGCCTGCTTCTGATACTGGCAGGATGCCTGCTGATCGGCCTGATCACGGGTGAATACGCCTGGGCCCTGGTGGCTGGCCTGGGCAGTTACCTCGGCTGGACGCTCTACCAGGCGCGCCGGCTGCTGATCTGGCTCGCCAGCGAACCGGCCGACCAGCCGCCGCCCGACAGCCATGGGCTGTGGGGCGAGATCTTCGATAGCCTCTACAAGCTTCAGCGCCGTGACCTGCGCCTGCGTGGCCAGCTGCAGTCAGTGATCGACCGTGTGCAAGGCTCGACCACCGCGCTGCGCGATGCGGTCATCATGCTCGACAGCGATAGCAACCTGGAATGGTGGAACCCCGCCGCCGAGCGCCTGCTGGGGCTCAAGAAGCCGCAGGATACCGGGCACCCAGTGACCAACCTGGTCCGCCACCCGCGATTCAAGGAATATTTTGACAGCGGCCGCCATGACGAGCCGCTGGAATTGTCTTCGCCGGTCAACGACCGCCTCTGGCTGCAGATCACCATCACCCGCTACGGCAACAGCGAGCACTTGATGGTCGCGCGTGACATCACCCGCCTCCATCAACTGGAGCAGATGCGCAAGGACTTCGTCGCCAACGTGTCACACGAGCTGCGCACGCCGCTGACTGTGATCGCCGGCTATCTGGAAACGATGCTCGAACACAGCGACGAAATGCCGCCGCGCTGGTCGCGGGCGCTCAATCAGATGAATCAGCAGGCCGGGCGCATGCAGCACCTGATCTCCGATCTGTTGCTGCTGGCCAAGCTCGAAGCCACCAGTTCACTGACCACGACACAGCCAATCGACGTCACCGCGTTGCTGCAGTCGATCAAGGGCGATGCGCAGGCGCTGTCAGGCGAACACAACCACCGGATCAGCCTCGAAGCCGACCCGACTCTGCTGCTCAAGGGCGCCGAGTCCGAGCTGCGCAGTGCCTTTTCCAATCTGGTCTTCAACGCCGTGAAATACACCCCGGATGGCGGCGAAGTGCATATTCGCTGGTGGTGCAATGAGCATGGCGCTCATCTGTCGGTCCAGGATTCAGGCATCGGCATAGAGGCCAAGCACTTGCCACGCCTGACCGAGCGCTTCTATCGGGTCGATTCCAGCCGCGCCAGCCGCACCGGCGGCACCGGCCTCGGACTGGCGATCGTCAAACACGTGCTGCTGCGTCACCAGGGCCGGCTCGACGTCAACAGCACCCTTGGCAAGGGCAGCACGTTCACATGCCACTTCCCGCTGTCCCAGGCCACGGTGCGCTAGGGCAGTACGACCAATCGGCGCCGGCATTTGCCATCGCCTTGAAATAACCCCGACCCGGCCTCATCCTTGGGGCCGTCTTCGACTACCCGACGCCTCAATGGACCCTTCCCCCGCGTTATCTCAAAGCTACGCCGCTTCTTCCTACTTCGCCGATGTCGGCATGATTCTCTTCGCTCTCTTCCTGGTGCTACTCAACGGTTTCTTCGTGGCCGCCGAGTTCGCCATGGTCAAGCTCCGCGCGACCAAGGTGGAGGCCATCGCCAAGCAGCACGGCTGGCGGGGGCGCATCCTGCGCACCGTGCACGAGCAGCTCGACGCCTACCTCTCGGCTTGCCAGCTCGGTATTACCCTGGCCTCGCTGGGCCTCGGCTGGGTGGGCGAGCCGGCCTTCGCGCACCTGCTCGAGCCGGTGTTGGCGGCTGCGGGCGTGCAATCAGAAGCCATCGTCCATGCCGTGGCCTTCTTCACCGCGTTCTTCATCATTTCCTACCTGCACATCGTCGTTGGCGAACTGGCACCTAAATCGTGGGCGATTCGCAAGCCGGAGCTGCTGTCGCTGTGGACGGCGGTGCCGCTGTACCTGTTCTACTGGGTGATGTACCCAGCCATCTACCTGCTCAACGCCAGCGCCAACGCCATCCTGCGCATCGCAGGCCAGGGCGAGCCCGACAGCCACCACGAGCACCACTACAGCCGCGAGGAGTTGAAGCTGATCCTGCATTCCAACCGCGCGCTCGACCCGGGCAATAGCCATATTCAGGTGCTGGCCTCGGCGGTGGAGATGAGCGAACTGGAAGTGGTCGACTGGGCCAACTCACGCGAGGACCTGCTGCAACTCGACCACGACGCCAGCCTGGCGGAGATCCTCGAACTGGTGCGCCGACACAAGTACAGCCGCTATCCGGTTTATGACGCCGAACAAGGTGAGTACATCGGCCTGCTGCACATCAAGGACCTGCTGCTGGCCCTGGCCGGGGACCCGCAACTCGCCGAGCATTTCGATCTCGACCATCTGCTGCGCCCAATGGAGCGCGTGTCCAAGCACATGCCGCTGAGCGAACTGCTCGACCAGTTCCGCCAGGGCGGCGCTCACTTCGTGTTGGTCGAAGAAGGCGACCACAAGGTCATCGGCTTCCTGACCATGGAAGACGTGCTGGAGGTGCTGGTCGGCGACATTCAGGATGAACACCGCAAGACCGAGCGCGGCATCCTCGCCTACCAGCCCGGCAAGTTGCTGGTCCGCGGCGACACGCCCCTATTCAAGCTCGAACGCCTGCTCGACCTGGACCTCGATCATATCGAGGCCGAGACGCTCGCGGGCCTCGTCTACGAAAGCCTCAAGCGCGTGCCGGAGGAGAACGAAGTCATGCAGGTCGAGGGCCTGCAGATCGTGATCAAGAAGATGCGCGGACCGAAGATCGTGCTGGCCAAGGTGTTGAAGCAATAAGCGCCAGCTGGTGCAAATCGAGGGTGAGGATCACCCTCAATCGCCACCAACCGCGAAGTTCGGCAGGCTGTTTACCGGCTGGGCGAAGTCGAAGGGGATCGACTCGACAGCCAGGCCGACGTTGCGCTGAACCACAAAGTGCAGGTGCGGGCCGGTGCTGTTACCGGTGTTGCCGGAGCGCGCCAGCAGGCTGCCCGTCTCGATACGTTGCCCTTCGCGGACGCTGACCGAACCCTGCATCAGGTGCAGGTAGACGCCCATGGTGCCGTCGTCATGCAGCACGCGGACGAAGTTGCCGGCGGGGTTGTTACCACGACCGCTTTGGGCGTTCTCGACCTTGACCACCATCCCGCCGCGCGCCGCGACGATAGGCGTACCTTCGGGCATGGCGATGTCGGCCGCGTAGCGGCCTTTCGGAGTGAAGTGGCTGTACTTGCCGTTGGCGCCCTGGGTCAGGCGGAACGGGCCGCCACGCCAGGGCAGCGGGTACTTGTAAGGCTTGGGCAGCAGGCGCGGGTCGCCAAGGGCGTGGCGCAGCTTCGGGGTGTATCGGAGCGGCTTGGAGGGGTCCAGCGGGGCCAGTGTCGCCAGGCGGATCTGGCTGCGCGGCGGCAGCACCCAGCGGATCGGCTTGTCCGGCGCGCCGACGGCATTCTGCACACCGCTTAGCTTGAGCTCGATGTCGACCGGGGCAAAGAGGTCGTTGCGCACCATCAGCGTCTCGCCCGCGGCGTGCTTGCGCGTTTCCAGCTTCACCTGGTTGTCGAGCTTCTCGACCATGCGGTCGCTGAAGGTAAACACCTTCGCGCCCGGAGCGGCCTGGTCGCTGTAGGTGACCACGCCGTTGGCGTCGGTGTACTTGTAGATGGTCAGGGCCGAGGCGGACGTGGCCAGCCAGAACGACCCGAGAGCAAGGAGGATGCGCCCGAACATAACCGCAAACTTCATGAGTTCAGAGGCCGGCAGACTAGCAGTGCAAGCACACAGGCGCGAGTCACCGACTGTCGGCCTGTGATTTTGTTCCTCACCTGACGTCGCTTTCTGACAAGCGGCAGGCCAGGCCTGCCTTGCTGGCCTCAGGCGCCGGGCGAGAAGTGCCGCTGGGCGGTGCCGCGCGCGATCAGGCGCGACAGGTAATCGAGCTTCTGCGGGTCACGGTCGACGAAGCGGAAGGTCAGCTGCAGCCATTCGCTGTCCGGCTTGGGCTCCAGCGCGGCGACGGCATGCAGGTAGCCGTTCAGTCGCGCCACTTCCCCTCCCTCGCCCTGCTCCAGGTCGAGCACGGCACTTTCCAGTACCTGCGGCAGGGTATCGCTGCGCTTGACCACCAGCAGAGCTTCCTTGAGGCTCAGCGCCTTGATTACGCAGGCCTGAGTACCGGAGGCCAACCGCAGCTGCCCCTGCCCGCGCCCACCGCTGGCCGCGTTGGGCTTGGCGGCCGATGGCTGGACCAGCGGTGCGGCAGGCGCCGCTGCCTGGGGCGCCGGCTTGATGACCTCGGCCTTGCCGCCAGTCAGCGCGGCCAGTGAGTCGTTGGCCATGCCGGTGACAACGTTCTTCACCGGCGCGCTCGCGGCCAGAGCGTCGAGCTTGCCGGCACGCGCCAGGGCCTTGCGCACCTTGGTGGTCAATTGTTCGTTGGAGAAGGGCTTGCCGATGAAGTCCGACACGCCGGACTGGATCGCCTGCACCACGTTCTCCTTGTCGCCCCGGCTGGTCACCATGATGAAGGGCACGGTCTTCAGGCGCTCCTGTGCACGGCACCAGGTGAGCAGCTCGAGGCCGGACATCTCCGGCATTTCCCAGTCGCAGAGGATCAGGTCGAAGCGTTCGCGGTCGAGCATTTGCTGGGCCTTGCGCCCATTGACGGCGTCCTCGATGTTGATGCCTGGAAACTGGCTGCGCAGCCCCTTCTTCACGAGATCGCGAATGAAGGGCGCGTCATCCACCACCAGCACGTTGACCTTGCTCATTGATAGCTCCTGACTGTCTGGTCGCCAGCATAGCGGCAGCGGCGCGATTAAAAAAAGCGCAGGTGATCGGCCAATCCGGTTTTTTACTGCCTCAGATCACAGCGCTCATCCCGGCGGTTTGCATGCTAGGCGGCACGACACGCCATCTAACGGCGCGCATACTGCCCGCTCGCTACCAACCTGAGGCCCGCCATGCATTCGCTACTCGTTGCGCACGACCTGAGCCCCGAGGCCGACCTGGCGCTGATGCGCGGTGCGGCCCTGGCACGCCTGCACGGCCTGCGCCTGGACGTCGTGCACGTGCTCGACGAGGACGCCGGGGACGACCAGGCGCAGCAGGCCCACGACGCGCTTGAAGGCCAGCTCGACACGCTTGGCCTCGGCGAGGTGCAGCCCTGGATACGTCGAGGGCGCGTGGTGGAGGCGATCCTCACCCAGGCGACAGGACTGCAGGCCGGCCTGCTGGTGCTCGGACGCCACCACCGGCATTCGCCCAGCGGCTTCGCTGGCACCACGCTCGAGCGCATCCTGCTGGCCTGCCCAATGCCCGTGCTGCTCGTTGTCGACACTCCGCAGCCATACACCCGCGCGTTGGCCGCACTGGACTTTTCACGCTGCGCCAGCCGTGCCCTGCATAGCGCCTGGCAGCTGATGGCTCCGAGCGGCGAGCTGACCGCGCTGAACATCCATGAAGTGGCCGAAGTGCTCGGTGCCGACCCGGCGGACTTGGCGTTGCAGCAGGAATTGTTCGACCAGTTGCTTGCCGACCTGCGCCACGAATTGCCGGCCAATGGCGCCCGCCTCGTCAGCTGCCTGCGCCAAGGCGAGCGCAGCCTGCGGCTGGATGCCGCCATCGCCGAATTCCGTCCTCAGCTGTTGGCGTTGGGCGGGCACAGCCGAGGCGAGATCAGCGACGCGCTGCTCGGCAGCCTGACCCGGGCGTACCTCGACCAACCTCCGTGCGACGTGCTCATCGCACGCTAAGGCCGGATCTCGCAGCCCCTCGGCCGGTTGCGCATGGCCAAACCCCTGCTAGGGTTAGTTCAACAATAAGAATTAGATGAACGCCCCATGCCCCCCAAGCGATCGATACGCCCAGTCCGGCCCCTAACGCCCCGCGTCGGCGCGATGCCGTTCCGCTTTGATCGCCTGGCCATTACAGCCCCTTCCCATTTCATTCGCACCGGGTTACCCGACCCGATCCGTTCCGTCCCCCTCGATAACCGCGGCCGCCCGCCGCGGGCGAACTGCCCGCGTCGTGCTGGCGGTCGACACCTGCAAGGAGATAGGCGATGAAGCGTCTGGCAATTGCAACGGCAGTACTGAGCGCAGCGACGGCGATACCCGCGTCAGCCGCGGAGATATCCGACGGCAAGGTGAAGATCGGTATCCTCAACGACCAATCGGGCGTGTATGCCGACTTCGGCGGCAAATGGTCCTACGAGGCGGCGAAGATGGCGGCCGAGGACTTCGGTGGCAAGGTGCAGGGCGCGCCGATCGAGATTGTCACGGCCGACCACCAGAACAAGCCGGACATCGCCTCGAACATCGCGCGGCAATGGTATGACCGAGAGCAGGTCGATTCGATCATGGAGCTGACCACCTCCTCCGTGGCGCTGGCCGTGCAGGGCATTTCGAAGGACAAGAAAAAAATCGATCTGGTGACGGGCGCGGCCACCACCGAACTGACCGGCAAACAATGCTCGCCCTACGGATTCCACTGGGCTTATGACACCCATGCACTCGCTGTCGGCACCGGTGGCGCACTGGTATCGCAGGGCGGTGACAGCTGGTACTTCCTCACCGCCGACTACGCCTTCGGCTATTCGCTTGAAGAGCAAACCAGCGAGTTCGTCAAAGCCAAAGGCGGCGAAATCAAGGGCTCGGTGCGCCATCCGCTGGCAACCAACGATTACTCGTCCTTCCTGCTGCAGGCGCAATCCTCTGGCGCGGAAGTGATCGGACTGGCTAATGCCGGCCTGGACACCGCCAATGCCATCAAACAGGCGGCGGAATTCGGCATCGTCGCCAGCGGCCAACGCCTGGCCGCGTTGCTGTTCACCCTGTCTGAGGTCCATGGGTTGGGCCTGGAAGCGGCCCAGGGCCTGACGCTGACCGAAAGCTATTACTGGGACCGTGACGACAAGTCCCGCGAATTTGCCAAGCGCTTCTTCGAGCGCACCGGGCGGATGCCGAACATGGTTCATGCCGGCACCTATTCCGGCGTCATGCAGTATCTCAAGGCGATCGACAAGGTGGGCACCGACGAAACCGAGGCCGTCGCCAAGGCCATGCACGAGATGCCGGTGGACGACATGTTCGCGCGCAATGCCAAGGTCGGCGCCAACGGCCGCCTCATCAGCGATGTGTATCTGATGGAAGTGAAGAAGCCGGACGAGAGCAAGGAGCCGTGGGACTACTACAAGGTGCTCGCCACCGTGCCCGGCGCCGAAGCCTACATCGACCCCGCCAAGAGCGGCTGTGACCTGGCGAAGTGACCGACATGGCGCCTAACGGCCACAACGCAGCCGCTGCCGAAGCACCCCGCGTGGTGCTTTCGGCGCGCGGCCTGCGCCGCGACTTCAAAGGCTTCGTCGCGGTGAACAACGTCGACCTGGACGTCCATCATGCGCGTGTCCATGCGCTGATCGGGCCGAACGGTGCAGGCAAGACCACTGTGTTCAATCTGCTGACTAAGTTTCTCCAGCCATCGGCGGGCACCATCACGCTGCTCGATCAGGACATCACCCGCACCGACCCGGCGCGGGTAGCGCGCATGGGCCTGGTGCGCTCGTTCCAGATATCAGCCGTGTTTCCCCATCTGACCGTACTGGAGAACGTCCGCGTGGCGCTGCAACGCCCGAGCGGGCTGGCGACGCAGTTCTGGCTTCCGCTGCGCTCGCTCGAGCGCCTCAACGAGCGGGCCATGGCGCTGATCGAATCGGTCGGCTTACAGGATGCGCGCAACAGCGTGGCGGCGGACCTGTCCTACGGCCGCAAGCGGGTACTGGAGATCGCCACCACCCTGGCGCTCGAACCGCGGGTGCTGCTGCTCGACGAACCCATGGCGGGCATGGGCCACGAAGACGTGCATATCGTTTCCGAACTCATCCGCGAAGTCGCCCGTGAGCGCGCCGTGTTGATGGTCGAGCACAACCTCAAGGTGGTCGCCGACCTTTGCGATCAAGTCACGGTGTTGCAGCGCGGCGAAATCCTCACCTCCGGCGACTACCGCAGCGTGAGCCAGGACGCCCGGGTACGTGAGGCCTATATGGGGACCGAACATGAGTGAGGCCACGCCCCTGCTGCGCGTACGCGAGCTGAACGCCTGGTACGGCGAGAGCCACGCTTTGCACGGCATCGACCTGGACGTGCACCAGGGTGAGACGGTGACGTTGCTCGGCCGTAACGGCGTAGGCAAGACCACCGCGCTGCGCTCGATCATGGGCATCATCCGCTCGCGCAGCGGCACCATCGAATTCGACGGCCGCGACATGATGCGCGTGCCGCTGCACCGCACCGCACATACCGGCATGGGTTTCGTGCCGGAAGAGCGCGGCATCTTCGCGACCTTGACCGTGGACGAAAACCTGACCTTGCCGCCTGTCGTTGCCAAGGGCGGGATGAGCACGGAGGAGATCTACACGCTCTTTCCGAACCTCAAGGAACGCCGCCACAGCCCGGGCACCAAGCTATCCGGTGGCGAACAGCAGATGCTGGCGATTGCCCGGATATTGCGTACCGGGGCAAAGCTGCTCTTGCTCGACGAACCCACCGAAGGGCTCGCGCCTGTGATCGTCCAGCGCATCGGCGATGTGCTGCTCACGCTCAAGGAACGCGGCATGACCATCCTGCTGGTGGAACAGAACTTCCGCTTCGCCAGCAAGGTGGCCGATCGTTTTTACCTGGTCGACCACGGCCGGATCGTCGACAGTTTTCCGATCGACGCGCTGGCCGACCGCATGGCCATCCTCAACGAAACCCTGGGGGTCTGATGACGGAGATCTTCGGCGTACCCATTCAGGCTTTCCTCGGGCAACTGCTGATCGGCCTGATCAACGGCTCGTTCTACGCAATGCTCAGCCTGGGGCTGGCTATCATCTTCGGGCTGTTGAAGGTGATCAACTTCGCCCACGGTGCGCAGTACATGACCGGTGCCTTCGCCGGCTACCTGCTGCTGGCGGTGCTCGGCATCGGCTACTGGCCGGCGCTGATCCTGGCGCCGCTGATTGTCGGGCTGGCCGGCGCGGCGGTCGAACGGTTGGCGCTGTCGCGGCTGTACAACCTCGATCACCTTTACGGACTGCTGTTCACCTTCGGCCTGGCGCTCGCGCTGGAGGGCGCCTTCCGCTACTACTACGGCTCGTCCGGCCAGCCTTACGCGGTGCCGAGTCTGCTGTCCGGCGGCTATAACCTGGGCTTCATGTTCCTGCCGAAGTACCGCGCCTGGGTGGTGGTAGCGTCGTTGCTGATCTGCCTGAGTACCTGGCTGCTGATCGAGAAGACCAAGCTCGGCGCCTACCTACGCGCCGCGACCGAAAATCCGACGCTGGTACGCACCTTTGGCATCAACGTGCCGCTGCTGCTCACCTTCACCTATGGCCTCGGCGCCGGGCTGGCCGGGCTGGCCGGCATCCTCGCGGCGCCGATCTATCAGGTCAGCCCGCTGATGGGTTCGAACCTCATCATCGTGGTGTTTGCCGTAGTGGTGGTTGGCGGCATGGGCTCGATCCTCGGTGCCATCATCACCGGGTACATGCTCGGCATCCTCGAGGGGCTGACGAAGGTGTTCTATCCCGAGGCGTCCAATATCGTGATTTTCGTGATCATGGCGATCGTACTGTTGGTGCGCCCCGCGGGCCTCATGGGAAGGGACGGCTGACATGCAGCGAACAACCGCAACCCCGGCAACCGAACGCAAGCGCTGGAACACCGAGACGACGCTGATCCTGCTCGGCGTCCTCGCCCTGGCGCTCGCCCCCCTGTACTTCTATCCCGTGTTCCTGATGAAGGTGCTCTGCTTCGCACTTTTCGCCTGTGCCTTCAACCTGCTGCTGGGCTACACCGGCATCCTCTCGTTCGGCCATGCGGCGTTTTTTGGTGGCGCGGCTTATTTCACCGCTCATGCCGTCAAGGAATGGGGACTGACGCCCGAGCTGGGCATCCTGGTCGGCGTGGCCGGTGCCGCGCTGCTCGGGCTAGTGATCGGCTTTCTGGCGATCCGCCGCCAGGGCATCTATTCGACGATGATCACGCTGGCTCTGTCGCAGATGTTCTTCTTTTTCTGCCTGCAGGCGCCCTTCACACATGGCGAGGATGGCATCCAGGGCATCCCGCGCGGCCACCTGTTCGGCCTGATCGACCTGAAAGAGCCGTTGAACATGTATTTCTTCGTGCTGACGGTGTTCCTGCTTGGCATGCTGGCGATCTGGCGGATCATCAACTCGCCCTACGGCATGATCCTCAGGTCGATCCGCGAGAACGAAAACCGCGCCATTTCGCTGGGGTACACGGTTTCGCGATACAAGCTCGGCGCATTCGTCATGTCGGCGGCGCTCGCCGGGCTCGCTGGCGGGCTCAAGGCGCTGGTGTTCCAGTTCGCGACCCTCACCGATGTCAGCTGGCAGATGTCCGGAGAAGTGGTGTTGATGACCCTGCTAGGAGGCATCGGCACGCTGGTCGGGCCGGTGTTCGGCGCCGCGCTGGTGACCACGCTGGGCAATTACTTCGCGACCTCGGAGCTGCCGGTAACGCTGGTCACCGGCATCATCTTCATGGCGTGCGTGCTGATCTTTCGCCGCGGCATTCTTGGCGAGTTCTATGCCTCTCGCCTCGGCAAACGTCTTGCGCGGTCCCGTACCGGCTGATCAGGCACTTTCCAGATGCCCGTGTAGCTCGACAAACTGCTGGCTGAGCTTGTGTCTGGGATCGAAATGAATGAGCGGCGTGCAGGCCTGGTGGGACTCGCGCATGCGCACCGAACTCATCAGGTGCACCGGTAGCACCGGCAACCCCTCGGCAATCAATTCATCGATCATCTGTTGCGGCAAGGCGGCACGCGGTTGGAACTGATTGACGACGATGCCCTCGACTTCGAGTGCTTCGTTGTGGTCCTCCTGCAGTTCTTCGATTTCATCGAGCAAGCTGTACAGGGCCTGGCGCGAGAAGCTGTCGCAATCGAAGGGAATCAGGCAACGGTCGCAGGCGATGAGCGCGGAGACGGTATAGAAGTTCAGCGCAGGGGGCGTGTCGACATAGATCCGCTCGTACTCTTCGGAGAGCGTCAACAGCAGCTTTCGCAGCTTGTTGATCTTGTGCTTGGCCTCAAGCTTGGACTGCAGGTCGGCGAGTTCAGGCGTCGCGCCGATCAAATGCAGATTGTCGAAGCGCGTTTCGCTGATCGGCGGCCGCGCTTTCTTGCCGCCAAGGCCACCCGTGAGGATCTGTTTGAAGTAGTCGGCCATGCCGGTGGGCAATGCGTCGCCGCTCAGGCCGGTGAGGTAATGGCTGGAATTGGCCTGGGCGTCGAGGTCGATCAACAACGTTCGATAGCCCTGCGCAGCGCTGACCGCGGCCAGGTTCGAGGCGATGCTGGACTTGCCCACACCGCCCTTCTGGTTGAACACCACCCTTCGCATGGTCCGTCCCTTCTGTCTGGTCTCGCTGGAGTCTATACAACGCACGCGGCAAGGGTATGACTACTTTCGGCGAGGCCGTTCGGTGGCGCTTTGCTACCCTGCGCCAAAAGAAACGACCCAGGAGTACCCCATGGCCCGACTGTTCATCGGTTTGCTGATCACCCTGCTCGCCTCGCCATTGCTGGCCCAGCCGGCACCCGAGGTGCTACGCGTGGGCATCACCGAAGTGCCGCCCTTCGTGATACAGGAAGCCGACGGCGGCTGGAGCGGCATCAGTATCGAACTCTGGCAGCAGGTTGCCGAACGCAATGGCTACAACTACGAATTCGAACCCCGAGCGTTCGACCAGTTGCTGCCAGGGCTACAGGGCGGCCAGTTGGATCTCGTCGTTGGCGCGCTGACGATGACCGCCGAACGCGAGGAGCAGATCGACTTTACCCACCCGTTCTATCGCACCGGGCTGGCGATTGGTGTGCCAGCGCAGTCAGGCAGCGGCTGGGCCGCCCTGCGTGCGCTCGTCTCGTGGCAGTTTCTCAGCCTGGTCATGGGGCTCGCCGCGCTGTTGCTCGTCGTCGGTACCGTGCTCTGGCTGTTCGAGCGTCGGCACAACCGCGCACAGTTCGGCGACAGTTCACTCCACGGTATGGGCAACGGCTTCTGGTGGGCGGCAGTGACCATGACCACGGTCGGCTATGGCGACAAGTCGCCGGTGACGTTCGGTGGGCGGCTGGTGGCGATCATCTGGATGTTCACGGCCTTGATCATGGTCTCGACCTTCACCGCGGCGGTGACGACCACCCTGACGGTCGGCAACCTGCAAGGCGGGTTGGAAGGCCCGGACGACCTGCGTCGCGCCCATGTGGCGACGGTAACCGGCACGGTCAGCGAACGCTACCTGGACGGCGAGCGCATCCGCGCCAGCCGCTACCCTGACCTGAGCCAGGCCATGCGCGCGGTGCAGGCCGGCGAAGCCGAGGCGGTGGTCTACGACCTGCCGATCCTGCAGTTCCGCAACGGTGAGCTGAACAACGGCGGGCTGCGCCTGCTACCCGGCACCTTCGAGAACCAGTCGTACGCCTTTGCAGTGCCTGGCGGGAGCCGATTGCGCGAGCCAGTCAGCCAGGCGATTCTCGAGATCACCGCCGGGCCGGCCTGGCAGCGATTGCTGGAACGCTACCTCGGCAAGCCTTAGCGGTCAGACGGCGACAGGTGCCTTGATGTGAGGATGGGCTTCGTAGTCAACCAGCTCGAAATCCTCGAAGCGGAAGGCGAACAGGTCCTTCACGTTCGGGTTGAGCTTCATGGTCGGGAGCGGCAACGGCTCGCGGGTGAGCTGCAGGTCCGCCTGCTCGAGGTGGTTGGCGTAGAGATGGCAGTCACCACCGCTCCAGATGAACTCGCCGGGCTCCAGGTCGCAGACCTGAGCGACCATCAGCGTCAACAGCGCATAGCTGGCGATGTTGAAGGGCACGCCGAGGAAAATGTCCGCCGAACGTTGGTAGAGCTGGCAACTGAGCTTGCCGTCGGCGACGTAGAACTGAAACAGCGCATGGCACGGCGGCAGGGCCATCTGGTCGACCAGTGCCGGGTTCCAGGCCGAGACGATCAGCCGCCGCGAATCGGGGTTCTTTTTGATCATCGCCAACAGGTTGGCAATCTGGTCGACCGACTCGCCGTTGGGCGCCGGCCAGCTGCGCCACTGATAACCATAGACGGGCCCGAGCTCGCCGTTTTCGTCAGCCCACTCGTCCCAAATGCGCACGCCATTTTCCTTCAGGTAGCCGATGTTGGTGTCGCCCTGGAGGAACCACAGCAGCTCATGAATGATGGACTTGAGGTGGCACTTCTTGGTCGTCACCAACGGGAAGCCATCGGCCAGATCGAAGCGCATCTGGTAGCCGAACACGCTATAGGTGCCAGTGCCGGTGCGGTCGCTTTTGAAGGTGCCGTGCTCACGCACGTGGCGCATCAGGTCGAGGTACTGTTTCATCGCGGGCTCGTCGATCAGAAGTGGCGCAATAGTAAAGGCTCGCCGCCCGGCTTGTCGCGCCGGGCGGAGCAGCGGTCAGGCGGCCGCCTTGCGCGGCTCACGGCGGTAGGCCCACAGCATCATCCCCAAGCCGATCAGGATCATCGGCACGCACAGCAGTTGGCCCATGGTCAGCCAGCCAAACGCTAGGTAGCCCAATTGCGGATCCGGCACCCGGACGAACTCGACGATGAAACGGAAGATGCCGTAGCAGATGGCGAACAGGCCGGAAACGGCCATCGTCGGCCGCGGCTTGCTCGAGTAAAGCCACAAGATGACGAACAGCGCGACGCCTTCAAGTGCGAACTGGTAGAGCTGGGATGGGTGACGCGCCAGCTGCTGCGGGTCGGTGGGAAACACCATCGCCCAGGGCACGTCGCTCGCCTTGCCCCACAGCTCCGCGTTGATGAAATTGCCAATGCGCCCGGCACCCAAACCGATCGGCACGAAGGGCGCGATGAAGTCCATCAGTTCGAAGAAACGCTTGCCGTTGCGACGGGCGAATATCCAGGTGCACAGAAGCACGCCGATCAGCCCGCCATGAAAGGACATCCCGCCCTTCCAGACCTGGAAGATCAGAGTCGGCTCGTTGAGATAGGCCGCCAGGTCATAGAACAGCACATAGCCCAGTCGCCCGCCGACGATGACGCCCATCGCCACCCAGAAGACCAGGTCGGAGAGCTTGTCTTTGTCCCAGGTCGGGTCGAAGCGGTGCAGCCGGCGCGAGGCCAGCATCCAGGCGCCGCCGATGCCGATCAGGTACATCAAGCCATACCAGTGGATTTGCAACGGCCCCAGCGACACGGCGACGGGGTCAATCTGCGGATAAGGCAGCATCCAGGTTCCCTCAGATCAAGAAATTGATACCTACGCCCAACAAGAGCAGCGCGAACAGCCTGCGCAGCACCTGAGGTGACAGGCGATGCGCGAGCAGCGCGCCGATGCGGGCGAAAAACATGCTGGTGATGGCAATGCCGGCCAGCGCCGGCAGGTATACGAAACCGACACTCCACGCCGGCAGATGCGCATCCTGCCAGCCCACCACGGCGAAACTCAACGCACCGGCGATCGCGATGGGTAAACCACAGGCGGCGGATGTCGCGACGGCTTGCTGCATCGGCACACTGCGCCAGCTGAGAAAGGGCACCGTGAGCGAGCCGCCGCCGATGCCGAAGATCGCCGATGCCCAGCCAATCACCACGCCGGCGAGCGTTAGCACCGGCTTGCCGGGCACGCCCGCGCTGGCTTTGGGCTGCAGTGAGAAACCCATCTGCACGGCCATGGCGATGGCGAACACACCAATGATCTTTTGCAGAAGCGGGCCCTGTATTGCCGCCGCGGTCAGGCTGCCAAGCGCCGCGCCGACCAGGATGCCGACCGTCATCCACAGGACGACCGGCCAGCGCACCGCACCCTTGCGATGGTGCGTCTGGATCGAGTTGAGCGAGGTGAAGACGATGGTTGCCAGCGATGTCCCGACCGCGAGGTGGGTCAGCACCTGCGGGTCGAAGCCCTGCGCGGTAAAGCTGAACACCAGCACCGGCACGATGATCAGCCCACCCCCGACACCAAACAGCCCCGCCAGCACGCCCGCGAAGCCGCCCAGCAGCAGATAAAGCGCGAACTCCATCGGACCACCCTGAAAACAAAGCGGCATGGTAGCGGAAAACAGCGCGGGAGGCTGACGCGGGCCGCGACCGGAGGTGACACGGCCGCGACTAAGGGATCGCCCGCAAGCGATGGCGGTCAGACCTGATAGGTGTCGGCTCGCTTGCTTGTAGGCAGGCCGGCCTTTCGTCTAGCCTCGAATCTCAGCTGCCTACCCGACCGCCTATGTGTCTTATCGTTTTTGCCTGGCGCCCTGAACACGCGGTGCCTCTCATCGTCGCGGCCAATCGTGACGAATTTTATGACCGCCCCAGCCTGCCACTCGGACACTGGCAGGACGCGCCTTACGTCGTTGGCGGCATCGATCTACAGGGGGGCGGCACCTGGACGGCCGTCACCGAGAACGGCCGCTTCGCCGCCCTGACGAACATCCGCGACCCGAGCGCCCCGACAGGAACGCGTTCACGCGGCGAGCTGCCCGCTCAATTCCTGCGTGGCGACCTGTCACCAGAGGCCTACCTGAACGAAGTCTCGGGCTTTATCGAGCATTACTCAGGGTTCAACCTGCTGGTCGGCAACCGCGACGCGCTGTGGTATCTCAATTCCTGCGAGGCCACGCCGCGCCAGCTTTCACCCGGAGTCTATGGCCTCTCCAACGCAGCGCTGGACAGCCCCTGGCCGAAGCTACGTCGGGCACGTGCGGCATTGCACGGCTGCCTCGACACGGCCAGTTGCGAAGCGCTGCTGGAGTTGCTCAGCGATCCGCACACCGCCGAGGATGAGGAATTGCCCGAAACAGGCGTCTCGAGAGAACTGGAGCGGTTGCTGTCGAGCGTCTTCATCACCAGCGACGACTATGGCACGCGGGCGAGTACGGTGATCATCCGTCACGCCAATGGCGCAGCAGAAATGGTCGAACGCAGCTTCAACGCTCAAGGGCCAGCAGGGGAAACCCGCATCGTCCTGCCGCCGTTTCGCGACTGAACGAGACACCGCGCCGCTAGATCGCCGCGGCGGGGTTCACCATGCGGTCCAGCCCGAGGTTGCGCAACGTCAGCTGTACGGTGGCGTGGATGACCTGCGGGCTGTCCATTTTCATGACCTTGGCCAGCAGCTCGCGGCCGGTGGCCGAGCTGATCTGGCGCAGCATCCACTTGACCTTCGGCAGGTTGGTGGCGTTCATCGACAGGCTGTCGAAACCCATCGCGAGCAGCAGGATGGCCGCCCCGGGATCGCCCGCCATCTCGCCGCAGATGCTCACCGGCTTGCCCTCGTCGTGCGCTTCGCGAACGATGCGCTGCAGGGCCTCGAGCACAGCGGGATGCAGATAGTCGTAAAGATCAGCGACGCGCGGGTTGTTGCGGTCCACGGCCAGCAGGTACTGCGTCAGGTCGTTGGAGCCGACCGAAATGAAGTCGACCTGGCGCGCCAATTCGCGCGTGAGATACACGGCGGCAGGCACTTCGATCATCACGCCGACCGGCGGCATCTCGACATCGGTGCCCTCGTCGCGCACCTCGCCCCAGGCGCGGTGGATCAGGTGCAGCGCTTCTTCCAGCTCGCGCGTGCCAGAAATCATCGGTAGCAGGATGCGCAGGTTGTTCAGCCCGGCGCTGGCCTTGAGCATGGCACGGGTCTGCAGCAGGAAAATCTCCGGGTGATCCAGCGTCACGCGGATGCCGCGCCAGCCCAGGAACGGGTTCTCTTCCTTGATCGGGAAATACGGCAGGCTCTTGTCGCCGCCCACGTCCAGGCTACGCATGGTCACCGGCAGCGGATGGAAGGCTTGCAGCTGTTCGCGATAGATCGCCATCTGCTCCTTCTCGCTGGGGAAGCGCTCCTTGATCATGAAAGGCACTTCGGTACGGTACAGGCCTACGCCCTCGGCTCCCCGCTCCTGCGCACGCACCACGTCGGCGAGCAGGCCGGTATTGACCCACAGCGGAATGCGCACGCCATCGGTGGTCTCGCAGGGCAGCTCACGCAGCACGTCGAGCCCTTCGGACAGCTGCCGCTCCTGCTCGGCAAGCACCAGATACTGCTCACGCAATACCTTGGCCGGGTTGGTGATGATCTCACCGCGGGTGCCATCGATGATCATCTCGATGCCGTCGACCTTCGAGTACGGCAGGTCGACCGCGCCCATGACCGTCGGGATCCCCATCGCGCGCGCCAGGATCGCCACGTGCGAGTTGCTGGAGCCAAGCACCGAGACCATGCCCACCAGCTTGCCCTCCGGCACCTCGCCGAGCATCGCCGGTGATAATTCTTCGCTGACCAGAATGGTGTTGTCGGGGTAGGTAAGCGTCTGCTGGTGGGCCTGCTGCAGGTAGCCGAGCAGGCGGCGACCGATGTCCTTGACGTCGGAGGCGCGCTCGCGCAGATAGGCGTCGTCCATCATCTCGAAGCGCGCAACGTGGTCGCCGACCACCTGGCGCAGCGCACCCTGCGCCCACTGGCCGGTGCGGATAACCTTGGTCACCTCGCCGCCGAGGGCGGAGTCGTCGAGCATCATCAGGTAGACGTCGAACAGTGCACGCTCTTCCTTTCGCATCTGGTGGGCGAGTTTTTCCGAGAGCGTTCGCATGTCGGCACGTACCGACTCCAGCGCCGACTCGAACAGCGCCAGCTCGGCGGGGATGTTATCGACGGTCTTGTCCGGCACCACATCCAGGTCGGCGGGCGGCAGCACCACCACGGCCTTGCCGACCGCAGCGCCCGGCGCGCCGGGGATACCAATGAAGCGCGTCTCCTGAATGCCCTTACCCTGCCGGCCGAGCCCGCGAATGGAGCCGGTGGCCTCGGCATGCGCAATGACGCCGGCGAGCTGCGCGCTCATGGTGACGAGGAAGGCCTCCTCGCCCTCGTCGAACAGGCGCTGCTCCTTTTGCTGAATGACCAGAACGCCCATCACCCGGCGATGGTGGATGATCGGCGCACCGAGAAAGGAGGCGTAGCGTTCTTCGCCCGTCTCGGCGAAATAGCGATACCGCGGGTGCTCGGAGGCGTGCTCGAGGTTGAGTGGTTCTTCCCGCGTGCCGACCAGGCCGACCAGACCCTCGTTGGGTGCCATGCTGACTTTGCCGATGGCCTTCTTGTTCAGACCCTCGGTAGCCATCAGGACGAAACGGCCGGTCTCGTGGTCGAGCAGGTAGACGGAGCAGACCTGGCTGCCCATGGCTTCCCGGACCCGCAACACGATAATGCCCAGGGCCGTCTTCAGGTCCTTGGCAGCGTTGACTTCCTGGACGATCTTGCGCAGCGTGCCGAGCATGCTCAGGGGCTTTCTCCCGTCAGTCCCGCACCAACAGGCGCGGGGCGAGTTCTTTTAACGCGCGACGGTAGACCTCGCGCTTGAAGGTGACCACCTGGCCTAGCGGGTACCAGTAGCTGACCCAGCGCCAGCCGTCGAACTCGGGCTTGCCGGTGACGTCCATGCGCACTCGCTCCTCGGCACCCGTCAGGCGCAGCAGGAACCATTTCTGCTTCTGACCGATGCACAACGGCTGGCTGTGCGTGCGCACCAAACGCTGCGGCAAGCGGTAACGCAGCCAGCCACGGGTACAGGCGAGGATCTTGACGTCCTGCTGTTCCAGGCCGACTTCTTCGTTGAGCTCGCGATAGAGCGCTTCTTCGGGTGTTTCGCGCGGATTGATGCCGCCCTGTGGGAATTGCCAGGCGTCCTGATTAATCCGCCGGGCCCAGAGCACCTGGCCGATGTCATTGGTCAGGATGATGCCGACATTGGGGCGAAAACCATCGGAGTCGATCACGGCATACAACCTCGCAAACGCATGTCGCGGCATTGTTCCACAAAAAACAGAAAAGCAGAAAGCACGCGTGGTGGCCGTTGATCCAGCGCCTCGAACAGCACCCTGGCAGGTGCCGCCGCGGTGCTAATCCCGCTATGCTGCGCCCCCACCCTCAGCCCGGAGGACGCAGCGTGCGCCTGGCTCTTTTCGATCTCGACAACACCCTCCTGGCCGGCGACAGCGACCATGCCTGGGGCGAATTCCTCTGCCAGCGCGGTCTGGTCGATGCCAGCGATTACCGCGCACGCAATGATGCTTTCTATCAGGACTACCTGGCCGGCACGCTGGACGTGAAGGCCTACCAGGACTTCTGCCAGGAACCACTGGGCCGCAACGAACTGGCGCAGCTGCAGCTGTGGCACGCCGAGTTCATGCGTGACCACATCGAACCCATCGTGCTAGCCAAAGGCGAGGCGCTGGTGCGCCAGCATCACGAGGCTGGCGACCGGGTGGTGATCATCACCGCGACCAACCGTTTCATCACCGGACCCATCGCCAAGCGCCTGGGTGTCGACACCCTGCTAGCGACGGAATGTGAAATGCAGGACGGCCGCTACACTGGCCGGATGATGGACGTCCCCTGCTTCCAGGAGGGTAAGGTCACGCGGCTCGAGCGCTGGCTGGTCGAGAACGACCAGAGCCTGGACGACAGCTACTTTTACAGCGACTCGCGCAACGACCTGCCACTGCTCGAACGCGTCAGCCATCCGGTTGCCGTCGACCCGGACCCAACGCTCCGGCAAATCGCCGAGCAGCGCGGCTGGAAAGTCATTTCGCTGCGCTGAGCGGCGGGCACCGGTGGCCCAGCGTAACCCACCAGCCTGGCGAGACCCGCCAATAGCAGCACGCGCATGATGCCAGGCGAAGCCGCTGGGGACGGTCAGCAAGAAACTGCTGTCCCCTGACAGGCTGCGCATCAGACCGGCTTGGCGCCCATCAGCCCCATGATCGCCACCAGAATCAGCAAAATCAGCCCGGCGTAGACCAGCGCGAAGCGCGGCAACTTCGCCGGCGCCGGGGTGTCACCCAGCGCCTGCCAGGCGCGCAGACGGCCGCCGAGCAGCAAGGTCAGCGGCACCAGGATCAGGAAGAGGATCGAGCTGGCCAGCAACCATAGCTGGCCCAAGGGGAAGCCTGCCAGGTGCGCCAGCCACCAGCCAGTGACCGGCAGCAGCAGCCCCAACGCCGCGAGCAATGGCAGCGACATCGTGCGAGTCCGGCGCAGCTTTTTCTGCAGCACGGCCGGGTCCGCCTTGCGCCACGCCTTCCAGAGCATCACGACGTGGGCGATCAGCCCGAGCGTGAGCAGAATTGCCAGGGCGGCATGAACGATATTGAGCAGCGTGTAGTGTTCCATCGAGCCTCGCAGTGCGGCAGTCAGCCGAGAAAAAGTCGGTAGGCAGGGTTGTCCGTCTCATCCCAGTAGCGGTAGCCGATCTTGTCCAGCGCGCCGGGTAACAGATGACGCTCCTCGGCGGGTACTTGGAGGCCAGCGACCACACGCCCGTCCGCCGCACCATGGTTGCGGTAGTGGAACATGGAGATGTTCCAGCGTCCGCCGAGGTTGTTGAGGAAGTTGAACAGCGCGCCTGGCCGCTCCGGAAACTCGAAGCGATAAACCACTTCGTCGCTCACGCCCGAGGCATGCCCGCCCACCATGTGGCGGATGTGCAGCTTGGCCAGTTCGTTGTCGGTCAGGTCAAGCACCGGAAATCCCTTAGCCCGGAGCCCATCGACCAGCGCCGCGCGCGGGTCGTTCTCCGGGTGGGTCTGCACACCGACGAAGATGTGCGCTTCACGATCCTGGTGGTAGCGGTAATTGAATTCCGTGATTTGACGTTTTCCGATGGCCTCGCAGAACGCTTTGAAGCTGCCCGGCTCCTCGGGAATGGTCACCGCGATGATCGCTTCACGTTTCTCACCCAGCTCGGCGCGCTCGGCGACATGGCGCAAACGGTCGAAATTGACGTTGGCGCCCGAGTCAATGCCCACCAGCACCTGGTTTTCGATCCCCTCGCGCTCGACGTAACGTTTGATGCCAGCCACGGCCAGGGCACCGGCTGGCTCGGTGATCGAGCGGGTGTCGTCGTAGATGTCCTTGATCGCGGCGCAGATCTCGTCGGTACTGACCGTGATGACTTCGTCGACATGATCCTTGCAGATGTCGAACGTGTGCTGGCCGATCTGCGCCACGGCCACGCCATCGGCAAAGATGCCGACCTGAGGCAACACCACGCGCTCGCGGGCGGTCAGCGCCTGCTGCAGGCAGTTGGAGTCGTCCGGCTCGACACCGATGACTTTAGTTTCCGGGTGCAGGTATTTGACGTAGGCAGCGATCCCTGCAATCAGGCCGCCTCCGCCGACCGGAACGAACACCGCATGCAGCGGCCCCTGGTGCTGACGCAGGATTTCCATGGCCACGGTGCCCTGCCCGGCGATCACGTGCGGGTCGTCGTAGGGATGGACGTAGACCAGGCCCTTCTCCTCGACCAGCTTCAGCGAATGCGCCAGCGCTTCGGGAAACGAATCCCCATGCAGCACGACCTTGCCGCCCCGCGAACGCACGCCCTGCACCTTGAGCTCCGGCGTGGTGCGTGGCATCACGATGGTCGCCTTGACCCCCATGTGCTTGGCCGCCAGCGCCAGACCCTGGGCATGATTGCCTGCCGATGCGGTCACCACACCGCGCGCCAACTCCTCGGCCAACAGCTGCGCCAGCTTGTTATAGGCGCCGCGAATCTTGAAGGAAAACACCGGCTGCAGATCCTCGCGCTTGAGCAGAATCTGGTTACCGAGCCGCTCGGACAACTGGCGCGCGGGCTGCAACGGGGTTTCCACCGCGACGTCATAGACGCGCGAGGTGAGGATCTTCTTGACGTAGTTTTCGAGCATCGTGGGCTGGTCTGCGGGCATTGCGGGGCCAACGAGTCTACCCCGCAGGGCTGGCGCCGACCACAGACAATCGGCCGCGCCAGGCACCGGTACAGTTGCCCGCACAAGACCCGCCGACGAGGCCCCGCTATACTTCGCCCCCTGTCTCCGCCCGGACCCATGCCATGACCCAGGACCAACTCAAGCAGGCCGTTGCCCAGGCCGCTGTCGACCTCATCGTTCCGCAGCTCAACGACCGCAGCATCGTCGGTGTGGGCACCGGCTCCACCGCTAACTTCTTCATCGATCTGCTGGCCAAGCACAAGGGCATCTTCGACGGCGCCGTCGCCAGCTCCGAAGCGACCGCCGAGCGTCTCAAGGGTCACGGCATTCCCGTGTATGACCTGAATTCAGTGGCGGAACTCGAGTTCTACGTCGATGGCGCGGACGAAGCCAATAGCCACCTCGAACTTATCAAGGGCGGCGGCGCAGCCCTGACGCGCGAGAAAATCGTCGCGGCCGTTGCCCGGACCTTCATCTGCATCGCCGACGGCAGCAAGCTGGTCGAGCGCCTTGGCGCCTTTCCCCTACCGGTCGAGGTCATCCCGATGGCGCGCAGCTACGTCGCGCGCGAGCTGGTGAAGCTCGGTGGAGATCCGGTCTACCGCGACGGCGTGATGACCGACAACGGCAATGTCATCCTCGACGTGCACAACCTGATGATCGGTTTCGCCCCGGAACTCGAAGCGCAGATCAACAACATCGTCGGCGTGGTCACCAACGGCCTGTTCGCCATGCGTCCGGCCGACATCCTGTTGCTCGGCACCAAGGATGGCGTTCAGTCGCTCAAGCGCTGAGGCCGGTCAGCCGCCCTTGCGGAACCGGTAAAACAGGTTGGGCTCGCTGACCAGATAGAGCGTGCCGTCCGGCGCCATGGCGACGCCCTCCGCCTGTGGCACGTCAGCGTCCAAGCCGTGGTCTCCGGCTCGCAGCGACAGGGTGCTGATGGGCTTGCCGTGAATGTCGAGTTCGACGACCAGCCGCGACTCGTCGGACAGTGCTAACAGGTGCCCGGTCTGTTCGTCGTACTGCAGGCTGGAAAGGTCGCGCACGAACAGGTCGGCGTCGCGCTCGGGGTCTTCGGTGACGTGCACGGCGAGCGGCTGATCGCCCCGGGCGTAAGGGAAACCCTGCACTTCATAGATGCGCACCGGGTCGCGCTCCTTCGCTACGAAGAGGCGCTTGCCGGCCACGTCATAGGCCAGGCCCTCGAATCCCTTGTTACCGTTCTGCCCGATGCCCAGTGAAAGCTGCTGGCTGGCAGCCGCGTCGATCTGCCGGGTTTGGTCGTTCACCTCGATGCGAAGCAGTCGCTGAGGGCGCTCGTCACTCACCACATAAACGCCGCGTGAGACGTACTCGATGGCCTCGGGGTCGCCGAAGCCCACCAGTGGGATGGCCCGGAGCAGCTTGCCATCCAGATTGAGTTCGAGCAGTTGCGGGTTGGCGTTGGTGATGGCGATCAGGGTATTGCGGTCTGGGTCGAAGGCCAGGGCCGACAGATCGTCTTCGATGCCCTCGACCGGTTTTGCCTGGATATCCGCTTGGTAATCCGGCAGCCAGAGCGAGGCGGCCTCACGCGCGTCGGCCTCTCGCCACTGGCCGAAATGAAACCAAGTCTGTTCGAAGAAGCGAAAGTACTGGCCGGCCGCGACGGCCAGGATCACGGCTACGCTGACCATCACGGCCAGTGTCCATTTGTAAGCAAGGCGCATCATGCACTCTCTAAAAGCCCGGGGAGCGACAGGGTGCACGGCCAACCTTAGCCGAAACTTAACAGCGTGCGCCTTCGCGCAGGCATGGACAGCGACCGGCGTGGATCGTTACCGCTTGCGACGGAACACATAGAGCAGGTTTGGCTCAGCGATCACATAGATATCGCCACGCGCGTCCATCGCCACCCCCTCGGCCTGATCAATGCCCTCCACCAGGCCATTAAGGCCGCCGAATAGACTGATGAAACTACGCGGCCGCCCGAGTAGATCAAGTTCGACCAGCAGACGGGATTCGTCCGACAGCATCAGCGTGTGGCCGGTGGTCGGATCGATGGTTACCGAGGAGATGTCGCGCACCAGTAAAGGCTGGCTAGGCAAGGCCTCTAGCACGCCGGCGGCGCCGTCTTCGCCGGGGAACGGCAGTTCGTACAACCCCTGCGGATCGCGCTCCTTGGCCAGCAACATGCGGTGGGTGCGTGGGTTCCAGGCCAGCCCCTCGAAGCCTTTATTCCCGGCGGACGGGAAGCCCAGGTCGTAGGCCGCCATTTGGTCCAGATCGAGCGACTCGACACCCGGCGGCAAGTTGAACACCGCGACCAGCCGGCGACGTTCGTCGACGATACCCAATCGACCGTCGCTTAACGCCTCGACCGCCTCGGGGTCGGAAAAACCAGTCAGGCGGACGCGCCGGAGCACCACGCCGCCCGGCGTCAGTTCGATCAACTGGGGATTCTGGCCGGTGACGGTGAACAAGGTGCCGGTCGCCGGGTTCCAGGTCAGGCCGGAGGTTTCATCTTCCTCAAGCCCCAGCAGCCGCGCCTGGAGCACCAGCTCGTAGTCGGGCAACCAAACGCTCGCGGCGCGTTGCTCGACGCTGGTGCGCTGTTCCTGCCAGAGGAGCCGCAATTGGTCGTCCCAATGCAGCAGCGTGCCGGCGACGAACACGAGGAGCAGAACAAAACTAAACAGGCCGAACAGGGCAAAACGCAGGCGGGAACGCGAATGGGGCTTGGCTGACATGCGAGAGAGGATCCGGAAGCGGAGCCGGATTACACCACGAGCGGGTGTTGGAGGATACGGCTCGGGCGTGCTGAGGCACCCGAGCCGACAGGCTTAAAGTACGCGGCTTTCGAAGCGCGACAGGCCAACCAGCTCCAGCACCAGCGAGGCGCCCTGCTTCAGCGGACCGACGCCGGCCGGCGTGCCGGTCAGTACCACGTCGCCCGGTTGCAGACTGAAGTGCCCGGCGATGTGCTGCAGCAGCGGCAGAATCGCGTTGAGCATCTGGCTGCTGTTGCCGTCCTGACGCACTTCGCCGTCGATGGTCAGGCGAACGTCAATGTCGTTCAGGTCGCTGACCGCATCGCCCGGCACGAACGGCGCCAGCACCAGCGCGCCGTCGAAGCTCTTGGCCAGCTCCCACGGCTGGCCGTTCTCCTTCAGCTTGGCCTGCACGTCCCGAAGGGTCAGGTCCAGCGCCGGAGCGAAACCGGAAATGGCATCCCGCACTTCTTCCTCGTTCGGCTTGCGCGAGAGCGGCTTGCCGATGAGCACGGCGATCTCGGCCTCGAAATGCACATCGCCACGGTCAGCCGGTATCGAGAAACCACCGGCCAGCGGCACAGCGCAGCTGCCGGTCTTGATGAACAGCAACGGCTCGGTCGGCACCGGGTTGTTCAGCTCCTTCGCATGCTCGGCATAGTTACGGCCGATGCACACGGCCTTGCCCAGCGGGAAATGAATCGGGGTGCCGTCGGTGTACTGGTGCTTGTAGGTCATCGCGAATCCTCAGGGGCGTAGCAAGAACGGGGGCGACTCATCATGGCGCCGGCTCGCCGGCGCCTACAAAACGCATCAGGCAGCAAAGATCTTGCCCGGGTTCATGATGCCGTTGGGGTCGAATGCCGCCTTGATCGCCTTCATGTAGGCGATCTCGGCCTCGGACCGGCTATAGGTCAGGTAGTCACGCTTGGTCATGCCGACGCCATGCTCGGCTGAGATGGAACCGTTGTATTTCTCGACCGTCTCGAATACCCACTTGTTGACCGCGGCGCACTTCTCGAAGAACTCCTCCCTCGGCAACGCCTCGGGTTTGAGGATATTCAGGTGCAGGTTGCCGTCGCCAATGTGGCCGTACCAAAGCACTTCGAAGTCCGGGTAGTTCTCGGTGACGATCGCGTCGATGTCGGCGAGGAAGGCCGGCACCTTGGAGACGGTCACGGAGATGTCGTTCTTGTAGGGCGTCCAGTGCGAGATGGTCTCGGAAATGTACTCGCGCAGCTTCCACAGGTTTTGCAGCTGCTGCTCGCTCTGGCTCATCACGCCATCGATCACCCAACCCTCGTTAACGCAATGCTCGAAAGTCGCCAGCGCCTGCTCGGCGCGCTCTTCGGTGGTCGCCTCGAACTCCAGCAGCGCGTAGAACGGCGCACGCGTCTCGAAGGGTGCGGGGATATCGCCGCGACCGAGGATCTTGTCGAGGCACTTATCCGAGAAGAATTCGAATGCGGTGAGGTCGAGCTTGTCCTGGAAGGCGTGCAGCACTGGCATGATCGAATCGAAGTCCGGCGTGCCGAGCACCATCGCAGTGAGATTGGTCGGCTGGCGTTCCAGGCGCATGGTGGCCTCGACGACGAAGCCAAGCGTGCCTTCGGCGCCAATGAACAGCTGGCGCAGGTCATAGCCGGTGGCATTCTTGACCAGGTCCTTGTTCAGCTCGAGCAGGTCACCCTTGCCGGTGACGACCTTCAGACCCGCGACCCAGTTGCGGGTCATGCCGTAGCGAATCACCTTGATGCCGCCAGCGTTGGTGCCAATGTTGCCGCCAATCTGGCTGGAACCGGCCGAGGCGAAGTCCACTGGGTAATAGAGCCCTTTGTCTTCGGCGAACTGTTGCAGCTGCGCGGTGACCACGCCCGGCTGACAGACAACGGTGCGATCGGTCACGTTGAACTCGACGATCTGGTTCATGTAATCGAAGGAAACCACCACCTCGCCGTTTGGCGCCACCGCTGCGGCGGACAGGCCGGTGCGGCCGCCCGATGGCACGAGCGCGACCCTGTGCTGATTGGCCCATCGCACGATGGCCTGCACCTGCTCGACCGTCTTCGGAAAGACGATGGCGCTCGGCGCCGGCGCATATTGCTTGGTCCAGTCCTTGCCGTAGGTAGCGAGCGAATCGGCATCGGTCAGCACCTTGCCAGGCTCGACCAGGGTCTTCAGCTCGTCGATCAGGGCGTGGTCGGTCATCATGGGAACTCTCATTCGATTCATGGTCACCCTGAGAACGCTTCAGCTCAGGACATGGGGTGTTTCGAGGGGCCTGTATGCTAGCATACGCACCCCTTTGAAACGTGCCTCGGCAGACTCCCGACACCGGTGCAAACCGGGTCGGCCAGCCTTCGCTGGACACTTCAGTCCAATCCTTCGGCCTTAAGGTTTTAACGCAGATGAGCCAGACCTCTCTCGACAAGAGCAAGATCAAGTTCCTTCTTCTCGAAGGCGTCCACCAGAACGCTGTCGACACCCTCAAGGCCGCCGGCTATACCAACATCGAATACCTCAAGACGGCGCTGCCGGAAGATGAGCTGAAGCAGAAGATCGCGGACGTTCATTTCATTGGTATCCGCTCGCGCACTCAGCTCACCGAGGGCGTGTTCGAAGCGGCCAAGAAGCTCATCGCCGTTGGCTGCTTCTGCATCGGCACCAACCAGGTCGACCTCAACGCCGCCCGCGAACGCGGTATCGCAGTCTTCAACGCGCCTTACTCCAATACCCGCTCGGTCGCCGAACTCGTTCTGGCCGAAGCCATCCTGCTGCTGCGCGGCATTCCGGAAAAGAACGCGTCCTGCCATCGCGGTGGCTGGATCAAGTCGGCGGCCAATTCGTTCGAGATTCGTGGCAAGAAGCTCGGCATCATCGGCTACGGCTCGATCGGCACCCAGCTGTCGGTACTCGCCGAGAGCCTCGGCATGCAGGTGTTCTTCTACGACGTGGTGACCAAGCTGCCGCTGGGCAACGCGACGCAGGTCGGCTCGCTGTACGAATTGCTGGGCCTGTGCGACATCGTCTCGCTGCACGTCCCCGAGCTGCCATCTACTCAGTGGATGATCGGCGAGAAGGAAATCCGTGCGATGAAGAAGGGCAGCATCCTGATCAATGCTGCACGCGGCACCGTGGTCGAGCTGGACCATCTGGCGAACGCGATCAAGGACGAGCACCTGATCGGCGCGGCCATCGACGTCTTCCCGGTCGAGCCCAAGTCCAACGACGAAGAGTTCGAAAGCCCGCTGCGTGGCCTGGATCGCGTCATCCTCACCCCGCACATTGGTGGTTCGACCGCCGAGGCGCAGGCCAACATCGGCCTGGAAGTCGCCGAGAAGCTGGTCAAGTACAGCGACGTCGGCACCTCGGTCTCCTCGGTCAACTTCCCGGAAGTCGCCCTGCCGTCGCACCCGGGCAAGCACCGCCTGCTGCATATCCACCAGAACATTCCAGGTGTGATGAGCGAGATCAACAAGGTCTTCGCCGACAACGGCATCAACATCTGCGGCCAATTCCTGCAGACCAACGAGAAGGTCGGCTACGTGGTCATCGACGTCGACGCCGAATACTCGGACCTGGCGCTGGAAAAACTGCAGCAGGTCAACGGCACCATCCGCAGCCGCGTACTTTTCTAAGGCTCACCGCGGTGAACAAGGGAGGCCTCGGCCTCCCTTTTTGTTTTCCGTTCAGCCGGAAGAGGCGTTACCCGCTCCGGTCGCCTCGCCTGGCGGTGGCGGCGTCGTATCGCCTGGCTGGCGCCGCTCCGTCGGCTCCGGTGGAGGAACCGCAGGCGGAGCCTCCAGGGTGGGCGGCCGCGGCGACGATGCCTTGTCACCAGGCTGCTCGATGACGTCCTGTCGCGGCTCGCGGGTATCAAGGGGATGGGTTCGACTCTTTTCGGGATGGGTCGGCCCGGTGCCTTCAGCCAGTACGCTGCCGGTGACCGACAGACCGATGCTCAGTAAAAGAACACGCATATCCATGATCTTCTCCAACGCTGACCAGTCCTGAGCCGCCTCGCGACAACGGACCCGTGGGCGCTCAATGCTGCAAGAAAAAGCCCCGACCAGGGCCGGGGCTTCTCATCTGGCTGAGGCAGTAATCAATTGCTGCCGCCGGAGCCACCTGCGCCGCCGCCGGTGCCGGAGCCAGTCGCACTGTTGCCGGTGCCGGTGGTATTGCCCACGCTGGTTCCAGTGCCGGCACCCGGGCCGGTTTCGGCGCCAGCGCCAGTCGCGCCGCCGGTCCCGGTGCCCATGCCGCTACCGGTGGTAGTTCCGGTTCCAGTTGCCATCCCGTTACGGTTGGTGTCGTCAGTGGTGTGACCATCCATCATCGTGTCTTTCTTGTGATCATCACCATGCATGTCGCCCGAGGTTCCGGCGGCGAACACGCCGGTGGACATCAAACCTGCCAGGGTCAAAGCCGCGAATTTGCTCGTGTGCATTTTGCGCTCTCCTGTTTCAGTGGACTCATAAGTTCGGGCACCACCCGCACGCAGGGGTTTCACGGTGCGGGTTACGAAATCTTTCCATCGGGCATCGGACAGCCTGGCGCGTGGCCTTCACGGCCACACCGTTCGTCGCGGCCCGTACCGTTTGACCGTTCATCGGCGCCATCGCCGAGCACATCTTCAATGTAGAGCCTGCGCACCAACACCATGCCCACTGCCGCCAACGGCGTCGCCAGCAGTAGCCCGAGCGTGCCAGCGAACAGGCCGAACAGCAGCTGAACGGAGATCGTCAGCGCGGGCGGCACGGAGACGATCCGCTTCTGCATCCAAGGCGTGAACACATAGCTCTCGAGCATTTGCACCACCGTGTAGAGCCCGGCCACGTAGAGCATCGTCCGCGTGCCTTCGAGCGATGCCAGCAACAGCGCCGGAATGACCGAGAGCACCGGCCCGATATTGGGAATGAACGACAGAAGGCCGGCGATCAGACCCAGCACCAGTGCCAACTCGATGCCCAGCAACCAGAGCCCGAGCGTAGTCAGCACGCCGATCAGCAGCATCTCGTAGAGCTTCGCAACCAGCCAGGACTGCATCGTCGAGCCAGTTTCGACCAGCACCTCACGCAACCGCACCCGGTAACCAAGCGGGATCAGTTTGATGAAGCCATCCAGATAGATGCGCGGGTCAAGGGCCAGGCACACGCCAATAGCGAAGGCCACGACTGTGCTCGTCAACGCACCGGCTAGCGAGGACAGCACCGCCGTGACGACGCTGAAGCCATCCCCGGCCGAGAGGCTTTCCTTGAGGCTGCCCTGGTACTCCATGAGCCGACTGACCCAGGCCGAATTGTCGGCACGCTCGCGCAATCGCTCGACCGCTTCCGGCAGTGCCTCGGACAGCTTGTCGATCTGATCGCTGATGCTGGGTGCCACCAGCCAGCCGAACAGGCCGGTGGCGGCGATCAGCACGACGAAAAACAGCGCCATCGCGACGTTTCGCGACAGTGGCGTCTTTTCGCTGATCCAGCGACTGACACCATGAATGAGCACGCCGAACAGGAGAGCGGCGAACAGCAGCAGAAGGAAATCGAAGGCCATCCACACCAGCAGCACCAGCACCGCAACCGCCGCCAGCACGCTGACCCGGACCATGGCGCGACGGGCCACTTTCTTTGTGCTCGCCCCTTCCGCTTCGCCGTCGCTCATGCCGCCCTCCCCTGAACCTGTCATGCAGTTTCGGACCGGACGGGGCTGGAGAAATTCAGGTGCCGCCCTGGCCAAGCAGCTGCCAGAGCGAGATGCCCACGCCCGCCATGCTTTCGCCCGCAACCAGCCCTGCCGCGGCCACGATCACGAAACGCTCGGCCAGCCCACCCCAGCGCGCCGCGACGAGCCAGGCAAGTACCGCACCGAAGGCCATCATCAGCGAAATCGACGCAGGGATGATGCAGGCCAGCCCCAACGCTGCGGAGCTCGGCAACCAGCGCATCCGCCTGGCAGGCAGCGTGGCCTCGAGCGCGCCCAGAACGACGCCCAGCAGCGCCCCGACCAGCATGGCCCAGCGGATATCCAGGCTGATCGAGCCGAGCCCGCCCGTCAGCGCCTCGGCCACCGCCTTCCAGGTTGCCACGGCCGGCGCTGGCCACTCGGGCGTGATCAGCATCGCCTCCGGATCGGGGATTAACAGCTGGTAGACCAGTACGCCAACCAGGCTACCGGCGAAGATGCCCAGGCACTGGGCAACGACCTGACGCGCCGGCGTCGCGCCGATCGCGTGGCCCACCTTGAAGTCGTTGAGCAGGTCGGTGCACTGCCCTGCCGCACCGCCCGCAGTGTTGGCGCTCATCAGGTTGATCGCCACCTGCCCCGGCGCAATCGCACCGAAACTGAGTTGCGACAGTTGGCCAATAGCGCCGATTGGCGGGATGCCCGTCGCACCCACAACACGCGCCGCGACCATCGCCAGCAGCACGGCCAACGGAATCGACAACAGCGCCATTCCCGGATGAATGCCGAACAACCTGACCTGCAACGCCACCACCAGCGCCGCGGCCAGCGCCAAGCCGGCCGCGGGCATCAGCGCCGGGCGCCGCAGCGACAGGCTACGCGACGCCTCCTCTCGCCGCGCGGCGAGCATGCGCAGGCCGAGCGACGTCAGCGTGGCACAAACCATCAGGCTCACCCCCGGCCACAGCAGCCACTCGATGAGCAGGGCGAACTGCGGCCCCGGGGCATCGCCCGGCATGCGCACCAGGCCTTGATCGACCAGCCAAGGTGCCAGCATGCCCCACGCCAGCACCGCACCGAGCAGCAGCGACAGGCCGACCCGCAGACCGATGATCCCACCAAAGCCCACCAGCAGCAGTGAGGGCTCCAGAGTGAAGGTGAGCCGCTCCAGTTGCGCCGTCGGCGCCCAGCGCGGCAAGGCCCAAAGCAGACTATCGACCAGCTTGACTGCCGCCGCCGCGACTGCCGCCGCGCCCAGCACGGCAAGGCGGCGAAGCGCCTCGGCGCCATGGCTGTAGATCTGCTGCATGGTCGCCAGCGTGGCCATGCCTTCCGGGAAGCGCAGCTGGGCCTGAACGATCAACGAAGGGCGTAGATACCACGCGATCCAGATGCCGAGGAAACTGACCGACAACACCCACGCGATCAATGGCAGGGTATCGAGCTGCACGCCGGTGATGAGCGTGTACGTCGGAATCGGGGCGACCAAGCCGCTGGAGATGATCGAGGCGGCCGAGGAGGCGGCGGTCTGGTTGATGTTGCTCTCGTGCAGCGTCCAGGCCGGCGCATGCCAGACGCGCGCCAAGCCCTGCCAGAAGGCGAAGCCCACCAGTAGCGCGATGATCGACATGTTGAACGACCAGCCGATCTTCAGCCCGGAGTAAACATTCGACGGCGTAAGCACCGCGCCCAGCAGCACGCCAGTAATCAGCGCGCGGACGGTCAGTTCGCGAGGGGCTCTGCTCATGCCGACTCCATCGAATGGGTGATTGACTCACCTTAGTCCATTCATTCCATTTACCGTTGCGCCGACCGTCCGTCGGCAGTTTTGGATTAGTCCGCAGATGCCGGCCCATTCGCTACCGCTACGCTGAACTTCACCCCGCTGCGCCGGTCGTTTAGTAACTTTTCCACGCTAGTACTCAACGCTAGTAAACGGGCATTCAGCCAAAGGAACGAACATGGACGACGCGGACCTCAACCTACGGGACCCCAGCCAACCCTCTGTCACCCTTCTGACCGGCAACGAACTGCTGGGATTGTTCTTCCGCCACTTTCTCGGCGAACAGGCTCACCTGGACGTCTCCCTCGCGCGCCTCGACGAGGCGGGCCGGACCACGGCTGACCTCTACCTCGTCGATGCCGGCAATAGCCAGGCCGAGCAGTTGTCCGGCCTGCTCGACCAGCTCGATGAAGCCGCCCCGGTGGCGCTGGTCAACATCGCGCCCGACCAGGCCGAGCGGCTGGTCGACAAACACCCCGGCATTCGCGGCGTGTTCTACAGCCACGCTACCCGCGAGCACCTGCTCGATGGCATCCAGGTATTGCTCGACGGCGGCGACTGGCTGCCGCGCGTGCTGACCGAGCGGCTGCTCAGCCAATGGCGGCGGATGCGGCAGATGGCTGGCAGCAAGCCCTCGCTGACCCTGCGCGAGCGCGAAATTCTCAGCCTCGCCGGCAACGGGTTGTCGAACGCCGAGATTGCCGAACAGCTGTGCCTGAGCCCGCACACGATCAAGAGCCACATCCACAACCTGCTGCGCAAGATCGGTGCCTCCAACCGGGCCGAAGCGGCCTTCCTGCTGCGCGGCCGGCTGGACTGGTCCGAACCGTGTCACGCCTGACGTTGGGAGCGGTACTGCTGCTTACGCTACTGACGGCGCAGGCCCAGGACGAGCCCATCGAATCCCCTCAAGCGAAAGGCGAGGCCGAGCTCAGCGGCCTGATCATCGACAATGCGATTACCCGCTTTGGCCATGACTTCCACCGCTACCTCAGCTTCGCGCTGCAGGACGCGACCGACCTGGACGGCGACCTGGTGGTGCGCGAACGGCCTTCAGCCCGCTGGGGCAGCCTGGTGTGGGTCGAGCATGGCCAGCGCATCGTTTATCGACGGTTCCTGCAGCCCAACGTGGCGGAAATCGAGACCATCGCCAACGAGGCGGCCGTGCAGATTCGAGAGGACATCAGCCGCAACAAGCTGCAGAGCCTGATGCTGGACACCTTCGATATGGATCGCGACGAGCTGTAACGCCGCGATGGCTTAATCCGTTCCATACGACGGGCCGTAGGGTATTTGCACCATTGGATGGATGTTCAGCCCCGCTTCGCCCGTGAAGAATCCCAGCACTATCCAGAGGTGCCCCGCATGGATCGTCTATCGCTCGTTCGCCGCGGCCTGCTCGCCGCCCTCCTGCTCACCGCGCATGCCGCCCACGCCAATGACCTGATGGACAACGCCGACCTAGCCGGCGGAGCCGTGGCCGCCACAGGCCCGGCCGTGCAGGCCTTGCAGTTGCCGGACGGCCAGACCGCCCAGGTGCTCCAGCAAGGCAGCGACAATTTGGCCGACGTCAGCCAGGTCGGCACCCACCAGCTCGCCAATATCCTTCAGCAGGGTAGCGAACAACAGGCATTCATCCTCCAACAGGGCGACAACCTCTACGCCACGATCCTTCAGATCGGCCAGGGCAACACCGCCGATATCACCCAGGTCGGCAGCGACAACCAGGCCGCCATCGCCCAGATCGGTAACGACAACAACGCCAGCATCGAACAGCTCGGCAGCGGGCTGAGCAGCAGCGTCGTCCAGTATGGCAACGGCCAGAACGTCGAGATCATCCAGTACTAGCTCCAACAAAAGGACACCCCATGCGCAGTCTGCCCGCCCTTGTATTCACCGGTCTGCTGGCTACTGCCATCGGTGCCCACGCCGACAGCACCGCCAAGGTCGATCAGACCGGCGACAGCAACACCGCCAACATCGAACAAAGCGGGCCGCTCAACGAGGCGCTCATCAGGCAGAACGGCGACGGCAACAATGGCTCGATCTACCAGGCCGAAAACGCTGAATCGAACGTCGGCACCATCGTCCAGCTGGGGAGCGGCAACGAGGCCTCCATCTACCAGTCTCCCGACAGCTATTTCGCCACCGCCACCGTCTATCAGCAGGGCACCGGCAACCGCGCAGAAGTCGAGCAGACCTGGTACGCCAATGACCTGCAGCTGAGCAGCGTCGGCGACGGCAATTTCATCGCGGCGACCCAGCGCGGGCTCGCCCAGGCCGAGGCCTACCAGATCGGTAACGATAATTCCGTCACCCTATCGCAGGACGGCATCTACCACGGCACCCGGCTGGCCGTGTACCAGGTCGGCGACGAGAACCTGGCCGCGCTGGTACAGGGCGACTCGGGCAACCTGCAGCTGGCGCAAAATGGCAACCTGAATACCGCACGCATCGACCAGAACGCGCTCTTCGGCGAGGTCGTCTTCAACCAGGCAGGAGACGGTAACCTTCTGGCCGTGGTGCAGAGCGGGCGCGGCCACGCCTTCCGCGGCTCCTCGACCGGTAACGACAACCGCGTCGAGCTGGTTCAGGCGTTCGAAGGCAACCAGGCGAGCGTGGTCCAGGTCGGTGACGCCAACCTGGCCGACGTCCGTCAGACCGGCGAATACAGCGAGGCGCGCATCACCCAATCCGGCGATGCCAACGCGGCCTACATCAACCAGGCTGCGGCCACGGTGAGTGCAATCATTCAGCAGACCGGTAGTGGCAACCTGGCGACCATCAACCAGCAATGATCCGTTAGCGCGCCAGGGCGATACCGGAGCGGAGCCTCGCGATGATGAGCGTCGTCACTCTGGCCGGCGTGCTGCTCGCCGCCGGCAACCCACCGGTCACCGCCCGCCTCGAACTCGCACCCGACGGCGACGACCGACTAGCCCTGCGGCTCTGTTTCAGCGGTGCTGAGGCGCATCAGCTGAGCTATCGACTGGAGGTTCGCAGCAGCGGCAAGGCCGGCACCAGCCGCAGCAGCCAGTCGGGCGAGCTGACCTCCGGCCCCACACCGCAATGCCCGCTGAACAACCGCCTCGGCCTGAACCCGGACACCCAGATCCAGGCAACCCTGGAGTGGTCGCTCGACGGCCAGCCGCAGCCGCCCATTCAGCAGCAATACCCGACGGCACAGCCGGCCGGCCCGACTCCGCCCGAACCGGCACCTGGAGAGCCAACGCTTCCCGGCATCGAAGCGCCTGCGGAAGACGGCGAGTTGATGGCCCGCCAGCGCGATGCCGGCCGCCCGTCGGACACCAACGGGCGGCCGGGCCCGCACGCCGTCTAGACGCGCGCCCTGCTGTCAAACACGAGACAACCGCAACGGCTCGTTACGCGCCAGCCGCCGCCCCCACTCGATACCTTTCAGCTCGATGCAGTGATAGGTCAGCGTCGAGACTGCAAAGACCATCGCCAGCTCCAGCAGGGTCAGTAGTTCGTCGACGATCCGGTTGCCGGAGCTGATGTAGCGCATGATCTGATCAGTGCCCGGCTTGTCGAGTATCACGGTGTAGCTCGTCCCGGTGACCTTGGACAGCACCACCGCCGCGCTGGTGAAGGCAAAGATCACTGCCGCATGGGTCAGGTAGATCGAGAACGACAGTTCTCCGAGGCGCGTAAACAGCTTGCGCCGGAGCAACACCGACACGGCGCCCCGCTCCCCGGCGAACACCAGCACCACTGCGCAGAACAGCAGGCTGGCGACGATGCCCTGGTGCGCGCTGGGGTGGGTCAGGGTGCGGTAGACCAACAACAGGCAGAGCGCCTCGAGCCCAGTGAAGAACAAGCGGTCGTCGAACCGGGAACAAGCTGGCTCGAGCGCCCGGTACAGGCGGTAGGTCAGCGCCCCGGCGAAAAAGCAGGACACCCCACGCCAGATGAACGGCTTGATCACGTCCAGCTCGACATAGAGCGCACTGAAGGACACCAGTGTCGCCAGCGCCAGAATCGGCCCGCAGTAGCGCGGCGCCACCAGCAGCACCAGCGCCAGCAGCAGGTACAGGTAGTACTCGATGCTGATGCTCCAGGCCGGCGTGTTGAATGACAGGCTGTTGAAATCGCCGATCCAGGACTGCAACAGCAGCGCGTTGGGCAGTATCTCGCTCGGCGCCGTCTTGCCGGTGAACGCCGGATCGTTGAAGGCGAAGCCGTGATGCTCGGCCCACAGCTTGCCGAACTCCAGGCCAATGAAGACCAGCAGCATCACCAGATGCAGCGGGTAGAGGCGAAAGGTCCGGCTGATCAGAAAGCGCCGGAGCACATCGCTATCGAATGTACGCGTGCCGTAGGCGTGGTACATGACGAACCCGCTGAGCACGAAGAAGAATTCGACGAACAGGTCCGCGTGGCGGAGGAAAGCAAGCTCCGAAAAGCTCAGAAGGATTTGCGTGTGAAACAACACCACCGCGACCGCACAGATACCGCGAAAACCATCGAGTACAACGAAACGTTTCATTCCTGCACCTTGCTAGACATCCAGGCATGTCAGCTGCGCCACTGCGCAGGCCGTCCTGGCCGAGGATTTGTTACCGGGCATTACTGACTCAAATGAGAGCAAGTGGCCATCAAACAAGTTCCGTCTCGTCGATCACGGTGTACGCACCAGGCTGGACGTGCCTCGCCTGGGCCTTTAGGGTGCGAACAACCGATACGCCCCGCGCCAACCGAGGTGCTTAGTGCCGCGCTGGCTACATCCCTCCAACCTGCTTCGCATCGTCGTATTGCTGGCTGTCGCCGGGCTGCTGGCGTGGGCCGTCAGCGCCTTCCTTGCACGCAATACCTTTGTCCGGTTCGACGCGCTTCACGGTCCTGCCAAGCCCAGCCAGGTCGCGCCTGACACGCGCACCGACTGGCGCCGCTATGCAGGCGGCGAGACCTCGCGGCTGGCGATCCTGCTGACCGACGAGAATTCGGCGTGGTTGGGGCTGGCGCACGGGCTGAAGAGTATCGGCGTGCCTTTCACCATCACTCGTGACGCCGCCGAAGCGACCCGGCACACCGTGGTCTTCGCGTATCCGACGCTCTCCGGGCGGCACTTGGACGAGCCGGCGCTGCTCGCGCTGCGCAAACACGCCGAACAGGGCGGCACGCTGGTTGCCACCCAGGTGCTAGGCGGCGGCATGGAGGATCTGTTCGGCTTCGACCGGGTCAGCGAATCGCGGCACCAGCGCATCGACTTCGACCAGGCCGCGGCGACGACCGAACCCACGCTGGCCTGGCTCGAACATCCCAACGAGCGCTCGGTCTTGCTCGGCAACCCGGCCAACCCCGACAGCTGGATCGGCACCCAAACCTACGAGGGCGCGCGAACCGCACTGGCTCGTTTCGAGGACGGCGCACCGGCGCTCACGCGCCAGCAGCACGCCAGTGGCGGCCTGACCTATGCAGTGGGCCTGGACCTGGGCTTTTTCATCATGCGCGCTCACGGTGACCGCAATGACCAGGGCTATCGCAGCTATGCCAATGGCTACGAGCCGGCCGTGGACGTCTGGCTTCGCTGGCTGCAGGCGCTGTATCGCCAGCGTGAGCCGCTCGCCGTAACGCTGGACACGGTCCCGCAGGGCAAATCGCTCGCCGCGGTGGTGACCTTCGACGTCGACTATGTGCAGTCGATGGAGCACCTGGCGGTCTATCGCGACCTGCTCCTGCGCCTGGGCGTGCCGGCAACCTTCTTCATCCAGACCAAGTACTACCGTGATTTCCAGGACGAAGGCTTCTTCAACGACCGCACACTGCAGGCGATCGACGGGCTGCGCCAATCCGGTATGGAGATCGCCAGCCACTCGGTAAGCCATTCGGACATGTACGCCACGGTACCGCTCGGCGACGGCCTGGAAACCTACCCGGACTACCAGCCGCGCGTGCGCACCCGGGGCGACACGCGCGATGCCAGCGTGCTAGGTGAACTGCGCGTCAGCAAATTTCTGCTCGACCAGCCGGGCGAGGCCGAAGTCGTTTCATTTCGCCCAGGTTACCTGGCGACACCGCAGAGCCTGCCTCAGGCCATGGAGGCCGCCGGCTACCGCTTCGGCTCCTCGGCAACGGCCGGCAACCTGACCACCCACCTGCCCTACCGCGCCAACCACGATCGGCTCTATGCGCGTGAAACGGCCGTGTTCGAGTTTCCGATCAGCATCGAGGACGAGATCCCACCGCAGATGGACCAGCGTGTCGACGATGCCATTGGCCTGGCAGAGCAACTGGCCCAGTACGGCGGCAGCTTCGTCATTCTCGTGCACCCCAACGAAGCCGAGCACAAATACCGCTTCCTGGAGGCGGCGATTCCCCGGCTACAGCCGTTCGCCTGGTTCGGAACGCTGGCGCAGCTGGGCGACTGGTGGGCTGCCCGCGACGGTCTCGAACTCGATGTCACGCGTGATAAACGCAAAACCGTCCTGAACCTCACCACAGCCGTCTCTATCGACGGGCTAAGCCTGCGGTTGCCGGCCGGCTTGGCCCTCGCCGAGCCGGCGGGCGTCGATGCACAGCTCGAAGGCGACCGCCTATTGCTCAGCCACTTGCCGGCTGGCACCACCCGAATCGAATTGCGCTGACACCACCCATCGCCTCCTCGGAACCGCAAGCGGCGCACGGGCTTCTACCGAGCCCGGCTACGTTTTCCAATTACCGAGGAGCTCTCGATGCGCATATCCCTGAAACCCATGCACGAACAGGTCATCGTCATCACCGGCGCGTCCAGCGGCATCGGCCTGGCGACCGCGCGCCTGGCTGTCGAGCGCGGCGCGCGGGTCGTGCTGGTGGCGCGCAACGAAGACGCACTAACGGACATCAAGCAGCAGCTGAACGCAGGCGAACGCGTCCTGCATGTGCAGGCTGATGTTGGCGACCGCGCCCAACTCGAGCACGTCGCCAGCGAAACCATTGCGCACTTTGGCGGCTTCGACACCTGGATCAACAATGCCGGCAGTTCGGTGTGGGGACGTTTCGATGAGGTCAGCGATGAGGACCATCAGCAAGTCATGCAGACCAACTTCTGGGGCACCCACTACGGCTGCGCCATTGCTCTCAAGCATCTGCGCGACAAGGGCGGTTCGCTGATCAATATCGGCAGCGTCGAGTCGGCCAATGCGCTGCCCTTCCATTCCAGCTACAGCGCCAGCAAACACGCGATCAAGGCGATGACCGACGTGCTGCGCGTCGAGCTGCAGAAATCCGGTACACCGGTCTCCGTGACCCTGGTGCGCCCATCCTCGACCGATACGCAGTTCATGGACCATTCCAAGAACTACCTGTCCAGCGCGCCGGTCTTCCCGCCGCCGGTCTACGCGCCGGAAGTGGTGGCGCACGCCATTCTCGACGCCGCCGAGCATCCGCAGCGCGACGTCTACATCGGCAATGCCAAGCTGCTCTCCAAGCTGGCGCAGAACGCGCCGCGCCTGGCCGACTGGATCAACCGCACCTTCGTCTACGATGCCATCCAGAGCGGCCGGCCTGATCGCCATCCGCGTGGGGCGCTGCATGCCAGTGACGTCGGCCGTGCCGGCGACGGCCAGGCCAGCGGCCGCTATCCGGGCCGGGTGCTGAAGCACAGCCTCTATACCCAAGCGACGCAGCACCCCGTCGCGACCACAGCCGCCGTGGCGGTCGGCGCTGCAGCATTGGTCGCCTTGTTCGGCCGCCGCGGGCGCTGACTCCGGTTCGTTCAGCCCAGGTTCAGGCTGGGTTCAGGCGATGTTCAGGCGCCCCTAGGCACGATGGATGCGTCACTTATCCATCGCTGCACAGGAGCGACACCATGAAAACGCTGCACTCTCTGGCAATTGCCACCAGCCTGAGCCTCATCACCCTGGGCGCCCACGCCGCCGACAACTTCGCCGGTCTGACCTGGGGTAAAAGCACCTCCAACATCGACCGGTCGAGCACGCTCAAGCAGAACATGGCGGGCCCCAACCGCTTCGATGACGTGATCAAGAACAGCGGCACCTGGGGCGTTCGCGCCGGCCAGATGACCGACGAGGGGCGTTACTACGCCACCTACGAAAACGTCTCGGATGACTACGGCAACGGCCTTAAGCTGCGCCAGCAAAACCTCTTCGGCAGCTACGACCTGTTCCTGCCGATCGGCGACACCACCCGCCTGTTCGGCGGTGCCAGCGCCGGCCTGACCAAGCTGGAGAATGAATCCAGCGGCTACCGCCGTGACAGCGACATCGGCTATCTGGTCGGCCTGCAAGCCGGCGTGCTGCAAAAGCTCAACGAAAACGCGTCGGTCGAGGCCGGTTACCGCTATCTGCGCAGTAACGCTGGCACCGAAGTCGCCGAGCGTGGCGTCGGCAAGGTCGGCTCGATCGATCTGCACAGCACCGGGCAGGCTTATCTCGGTGTGAACTATCATTTCTGAGCCGTTTTCCCGTGCTGAAGCACGCGGCTTGGGCTAACAAGGAAACGCGGCCGGGACCTGGGTCCCGGCCGTTTGCATACAGGAGCCGTCAATGAAAGTGCTGGTGGTGGAAGACGAGGCGCTGCTGCGCCACCACCTCAAGACCCGCCTGGGCGAGAGCGGCCATGTGGTCGATGCGGTAGCCGATGCCGAGGAGGCGCTGTATCAGACGCGGGAGTACAACCATGACATAGCGATCATCGACCTCGGGTTGCCCGGCCTGAGCGGGTTGGACCTCATCCGGCAGCTGCGCAGCAACGGCGAGGTGTTCCCGATCCTTATTCTCACGGCGCGCGGCAATTGGCAGGACAAGGTCGAAGGCCTCGCTGCCGGGGCGGACGATTATGTCGTCAAACCTTTCCAGTTCGAGGAGCTCGAAGCCCGCCTCAATGCACTGCTGCGGCGCTCGTCCGGCTTTACCCAGGCCAGCATTGAGGCCGGCCCGCTAAAGCTCGACCTCAACCGCAAGCAGGCGACGGTGGCCGGCGAGCCATTGGCCTTGACCGCCTTCGAATACCGCATCCTCGAATACCTCATGCGGCACCAGCAGCAGGTCGTGGCAAAAGAGCGGCTGATGGAGCAGCTCTACCCAGACGACAGCGAGCGCGACATCAACGTCATCGAGGTATTGGTCGGGCGACTGCGGCGCAAACTCGAAGCCCAAGGTGGGCTCAAGCCGATCGACACCGTGCGCGGGCTCGGCTACCTGTTTACCGAGCGCTGCCGGTGAGGCGCCGCTGCTTGCGCGGGCTGGCGAAGCTTCGCGGCAGGCGCAACGGCGGCCTGTCGCTGCGCCTGCGGCTGATGCTGGGCGCAACCACCCTGGCCGTGCTTTTCATGCTGGCGTTGCTGCCAGTGCTGCAAGCGGCGTTCAGCGTGGCGTTCGAGCGCGTCATCGCGCAGCGGCTCGCTGCCGACGCCAATACCCTGATCACCGCGGCGCGGCTGGAGCGCGGCAGGCTGGTCATGCCCGAACGCCTGCCCGACGAGGAATTCGACCTGCCGGACGCCGGCCTGCTCGGATTCATCCACGACCCCACCGGGGCGCGGGTCTGGCAGTCGCGCTCGGCCGACGACGAGCACATCGACTATCAGCCGCGCTATGACGGCGGCGTCACCGAGTTTCGCCGCATGCACGACCGCGACGGGCGCGAGTACTTCGTCTATGACGTCGAGCTGCGCCTGCCCAGCGATTCGGACGAAGGCTACAGCTTCATCACCATGCAGCCCACCAGCGAATACCGCAGCATGTTCGATGAATTTCGTCGCCAGCTGTACGGCTGGCTGGGCGGTGGGCTGATGGTCCTGCTGGGTCTGCTCTGGCTTGGCCTGACCTGGGGCTTCCGTTCGCTGAAGCGGCTCAGCCGCGAGCTCGACCAAGTCGAAGCCGGCCGGCTGGACCGCCTCAGCGACCATCACCCGCACGAATTGCTGCGCCTGACCCGCTCGCTCAATCGCCTGCTCGATGGCGAGCGGCGCCAGCGCGAACGGTACCGCAACTCACTGGGCGACCTCGCGCACAGTCTGAAGACGCCACTGGCGGTGCTGCAGAGCGTCGGCGAGACGATCAGTGCGGCACCCGGCAGCCGCGAGCATGCGCAGGTGATGCATGCGCAAATCGAGCGCATGAGCCAGCAGATCGGCTACCAACTTCAGCGCGCCAGCCTGGGCCAGAGTGGCCTGGTCCGGCACCGTGTGGCGCTCGACCACCTGCTCGAACGGCTCTGCTCGACACTGGACAAGGTCTACCAGGACAAGCGCGTCCGGGTCGACAGCCAGCTGCCGCCCGGCGCCACGTTGCCACTTGAACAGGGCGCACTCATGGAGCTGCTCGGCAATCTGCTGGAAAACGCCTACCGGCTTTGCCTGGGTCGGGTCCGCATCCGGTTCCACCAGGACGGCGACATGCGCGTGCTGAGCATCGAGGACGACGGCCCTGGAGTGCCGGCCCACCAACGCGCGCGCATCTTGCGCCGCGGCGAGCGCCTCGATGCCCAGCATCCGGGTCAGGGGATCGGCCTGGCGGTGGTCAAGGACATCCTCGATAGCTATGGCGGCGAGTTACGCCTCGATGACTCGAGCCTTGGGGGCGCCGCCTTTCATGTCCGCCTGCCGGCAGACTGAGCCGACGAAGGGCAGCGCGCCCTGCTGTCCGCGCCTCCTGCGCCGCTGGTAGAGTGCAGTCCTCCCCTGCAACGGACGCATCGGTATGTCACTGGAAGAGCGAAAACGGCTGGTCCGACACCACGTCGACCTCACCTGGAACCGCGGGCACATGGCCCTCGCCGAACAACTGCATGGCAAGGATTTCCTCTACAAGAGCTCGTTCGTCGGCCATGCGCTAGACAGCAGCGCCTTCATCGCCTTGGTCCGGCAGATCCGCACGGCGATGCCTGACCTGGAAGTGGTCATCGAGGAGTGCGTCGCGGAGGGCGACAAGGTCATGACCTGGAGCACCCTGATCGGCACCATCGAGACGCCCGCGCTCGGCTACCCCCCGAGTGACAAGGTGCTGAGCATTTCCGCGATGGCGTTCTGGCTGCTTTCACCGAGCGGGCAGATCCGCGAAATCTGCACCATGTTCGACATGGAAAGCTTTCGCGCGCAGCTGGGCCTGCAAACCCGTACCTACGCCGAAAAGGCGCTGCCCTAGACGTCAGCGGTGTGCCGCTCCGCTGCGCGCAGTCATCCGGCGTGATTCAGGGTCTACCGTGCATTCGCCCCGTTAACTAAGGCAGGTTGAATGCTTCGGCCGTTGTTGCTCACCACGCTGGTTGCTCTCATTGTTTTCGCGCTGATCCTCTCGGCCGTCGACCCGCATGACCGCACCACCTGGCTGCTGGAGGTGCTACCAGCAGCCGTACTGCTGCCCCTACTGATTTACAGCCACCGACGCTTTCCGTTGAGTTCGCTGCTGTACCTGTTGCTCGGCATCATGGCGCTCGGGCTGATCGCTGGCGGCCACTACAGCTTTGCACGTGTTCCGCTGGGGTTCTGGCTGCAGGATTGGCTCGATCTGGCACGCAATCCCTATGACCGGCTCGGGCATGTCTTGCAGGGGGTCATTCCGGCGCTATTCGCACGTGAATGGCTGATACGCGGAAACCGCGTCAACGGCCGTCACTTGCTGCCGTTCCTCTGCGTATGCGTGGCACTGATGGTCAGCGCCGTGTATGAGCTGGTCGAGTGGGCTGCCGCCCTCGCGCTAGGTCAGGGCGCTGATGAGTTTCTCGGCATGCAAGGCGACGAGTGGGATACCCAGGCCGATATGTTCTGTGCCCTGCTCGGCTCTATCGCGGCCATGACCGTGCTGGTGCCCCTGCACAACCGCAGCCTCGCCGCGCTGGCTGCCCCCTGCAACACGCTGAACCAGCGAGCCGGCGAACGTCTAGTGGACTAGCTAGGCCACGCCAGCCGCGGCCCGCAGCGGTATCAAGACGGTCGATGAGCACTATCGACACGCTCGCGTTTGCCACCTTGGAACGTCCTCGTAGCATAGGTCCCGTACCCCGCTAAACAGAGGAGACCTCTCATGAAAACGCTATTCGCGAGCCTGATTCTCGCCAGCATCGCCTCGACCGCCCTCGCCGTGCCGCCGAGCCATCCGCAGCCGATAGTGGGCGAAGCCCATAGCGCCGCGACCGTGCGCAAGGGCGTTGTTGCCGACCCGACGCTGGCCGAAAACGGCTTCGAGCACACACCGCTCGGCCAACTGCTCGCCGAAGACGGCTTTGACCTGACGCCACAGGCTGACCGCGTCGCCGATGACGGTTTCGACCGCACCCCACTCGGCCAGCTGATTGCCGAGGACGGCAGCGACCGTACCGGACTAGGCACTGTTTAAGTTCCGCTCCACCTTCAAGGCGCCGTTGGCGCCTTTTTTTTGCCGGAAAAAAGACCTAACAGCGCTGCGAAACGGGTGCGGTCCGATGTCGCGCCACGGCATGATCGCCCGAGAGCTAGCGTCGAAGCTGCTGACCGAGCGCACCGTGTCCGGCGTTGACGACATGGGGGCGGCTGTGGTCCTTGCTCACCACAACCACCCCAGCCACAACAGCGCGGCGAGTAGCCACGCGCTGAGTGCCAGCGTCTGAGCATTCCAAGCGCGGTTCCAGCGGCGCTCACGGTGCCGCCAGCGGCCTCTATCGGGCGTTGCGTTTGGCACTGGGATGGGTGGCCATTGCGATACGCGCTTGAGCGCGAGCGAGGGCGGCAGCGCGCGTTCAGGTAGGCGCGTCAGCCAGGCGGGAGCACGGAGGCCAGTGCGAAGCGCCGCTGTGGCGATGCCGAGCGCCAGCAGCAACGGCCACGTCGATGCCCAGATGCCTTTCGGATAGAAACCGTGCAGCAGCGGCTCACGCATAGCCGGCCAGGCCCAGGGCAACAGCAGCGACAGGCCGCCAAGCAGCGCCCACGGCCCCAGCTGCAGGGTTGGCGGTGACTCGGCGGGTGCGTGCTGCGCTTCGCGGCGCATCAGCCAGAGCGCGCGGAGGAGCAACAGTGCGGTCGTGAAGCTGGCGATCGTCAGGCCCACCTGCCAGCGGGCAAACATCCCCTCGCTCCACACCTCTTTCATGGCCGTCTTGACCGCCCCGCCACTGGTCAGAGGCAGGCCGGCAAGCGCCAGGGCCGGCACCAACAGCCACAGCCAGCCGAAGCGCGACAACCGCCCCGCATGCACCAGCCCGGCTGCCAGGAACAAGGCCCCCTTGGCGAACCCGTGATGCACGCCATACAGCATGAGCACGGCGGTGAGCACAGCCTGCTGTTCTGGATGGCGCCAGAGCAATGCCAACAGGATGACCAGATAGCCCATCTGGCTCACCGAGGAATAGGCCAGCGCGGCCTTGGCCTTGCTGCTGCCCAGGCCAAGGAGCGCCGGGTACACGGCACCGAACAGGCCAACGATCAGCAACCCCTCGGCCCAGCTCGCCAGCAACGGGTCGCCTTCGGGCATGCAGCGCCAGATGCCCAGCATGCCTGCCTTGAGCATCGCACCGGACAGCACGGCGCTCGCCGGTGCCGGTGCAGCCGGGTGGGCCAGCGGCAACCAGATGTGCAGCGGCCAGAAACCGGCTTTCAACCCAAGGCCCAGCAGCAAGAGCAGGAGCGTCAGTTCATCCATTGGCACCTGCTGCCAGGCAGCGAACGCAAAGTCCCCCGCGGCGGCATGGGTGCGCAACATCAACCCGGCCAACAAAGCCATTTCGCCCGTTATCGCCAGCTGAAGATAGAGCCGCCCGGCACGCCGCGGCCCCGGTCCGCCCTGATGAACGATCAGCCCATACGCCGACAGGCTCATGGCGCTAAAACCGAGGTAGAAACTCAGCGCATCGGTGGCGATGATCAGCAGCAGGTTGCCGGCCAGAGCCAACTGCCAGAAGGTCCAGAAGCGCAGACGCGCCGGGTCGTCCCGCTGGCTACTGCTGGCATAGATCCCGGCGCAACCCCAGAGCAGCGCGGTGAAACCAAGCCAGGCGCGACTCAGCTCATCTGCCGCGCCCCAGCGCACCCCTTCCCAGAGCATCGGCATTTCCAGCAGCGGCTGCGGCCATGCCGCGACGACCAAGGCAGGCACGCAGCCCAGCCAGAGCCAGCTGACCACCCGCCGCGGCATGGTGCCCAGCAAGGCGAGCATGAGCAGCGGTGCCAACGGCACCAGTAACCAGAGCCAGGCGCCGCTCATATCCGGAACTCCCGATCTACGATCAGTTGCGCCCAGCCAAGTGGGCTCAGTGCGGTACCAGCCAGCAGACCGACCAGCACCGCCAGCGCCGCCGTGAACAACGCTGGAAACAGCAGCATCCAATGCGTTTCCCAACGCTCGTCGCGCCAATTGTCCTCGTGCCAGTGCGCCGGTTCGGCGAACCAGCCGCGCCAGAGCAGCGGTAGGAAATAGGCTGCATTAAGCAGCGCCGAGCCCATCAGCACCAGCAATACCCAGTCCTGCCCCACTTCCAGCGCGCCCATGCCCAACGCCCATTTGCTGACGAAGCCGGCAATTGGCGGGATGCCGATCATTCCCAGCGCACCGATGCTGAACGCGGTCATCGTCAACGGCATGCGTCGCCCGACGCCGTCCATTTCGCGGATGCGGTGGATACCTAACGTTTCGGCGAAATTGCCCGCGCAATAGAAGAGCGTCACCTTCATCAGCCCCTGGTGCACCAGATGAACCAGCCCACCAACCGCGGCAATCGGCCCGAGCAGGGCGACCCCGAGGGTGACGTAAGACACCTGGCTGATGGTCGAATAGGCCAGGCGTTTCTTCAGCTCCTGTTGTTGCAGTGCGCGTAGCGATCCATAGAGGATCGTCGCCGCGGCCAGCCCAAGCAGCGGGCCGGCTACGTCCAGCTCGGCAAGGGCCTCGGCGCCGAACACGTCATAGACCACCCGGACGATGCCGAACGCTCCGGCCTTGACCACTGCCACCGCGTGCAGCAGGGCACTGACCGGCGCTGGCGCGACCATCGCCTGCGGCAACCAGCCGTGCAGCGGGATCAGCGCCGCCTTGACGCCGAGCCCAGCTACCAGCAGGACGAAGGCTACGCGCAGCGCCAGGTCGTGCTCACCAACGGCATCGAGCAAATAGCCGCCGGGCTGGAAGTCGGGACCGCCGGCAAGGCTGTGCAGCAGCGCCACGCCCATCAGCACCAACGCACCGCCCCCCACGGTATAGGCCAGGTATATGCGCCCAGCCCGCAGCGATTCCGGCGTGCCGCGGTGTACCACCAGCGGAAAGGTCGCCAGGGTCAGCATTTCGTAGAACAGCAGGAAGCTGACCAGGTTTCCGGCCAGCGCGAGGCCTACCGTCGCGCTGACGCAAAGGCTGAAATAGCCGAAGAAGCGCGAGCGCAGGGGGCTTTTTTCCAGGTAGCCAATGGCATAGACGGTGGTCGCCATCCACAGCACGGAGGACAAGGCAACAAATAACAGCGAGAGCGCATCGCCCTGCAGCACCAGAGGCGCACCGGGCAGAAACGGCAGGCTGAAGCGGAACTCGAGACCCCGGCTAACGCCCCAGATCATCGCTGCGACCAATGCCAGCTTTACGACCACACCGCACAGATTCAGGGCCACGCGCGTGAGTTGCTGGTCTTCGCGCAGCGTAAAGATCAGCAGGCCGGGCAGCAGCGAGCTGAGCACAATGGCCAGGGGCAGCCAGGTAGTCCAGCTCATCGCGCAACCCCTCCCAACCAGAGCAGTAGCGGTTCGCTAATCAGCGCCAGACCCAGTACCAGCAATGCCGGCAGCATCGCCAGCCACTGCGCGAGGCGGTCCGGCACCACGCTTGGCGGGTTAGGCCGGGCACGGTCGAAACCCAGCGCCACGACGCGGAACACATAGGCGGCAGACATCAGAGTGCCGAGCAGCACGCCAACGGCCCAGGGCCAGTGCGCAGGCTGAGCGAATAGCGGCTCGAGGAGCAGCCACTTGGCAAGAAAGCCGCCGCTGGGGGGTAGCCCGATCAGGCTGCCGCCTGCGACCGCGAACGTCGCCATCGCGACCGGCATGTTTTGACTGGCGCCCTTGAGCGCGCGAACGCGTCGCGTGCCCAGCACCCGCTGTAGCTCGCCCGCAGCAAGGAACATCGACACTTTTGCCAAACCATGGGCAATGATGAACAGCCACAACGCCGCCTCCATTCGCGGCTCTTGCCAGCGCAGCAACAGCCCCAACGCAAGCAGTGCATAGCCCAGTTGGGCCACCGTCGAATAGGCGACCAGCATCTTCAACCGCGGCGCGCGCAACGCCGACCATCCGCCCGAAAGCAACGCCAGGATGCCTGCTGCGGCGAACAACCCACCCGCTTGGCGGCCCAGTTCGGGCGGTGCGATCTCGCTCCAGACGAGCCACAGGATGTAGATCGGCCCCTTGACCACCAACCCCGAAAGCAGCGCGCTTACGGCGGTCGGCGCGCCGGAGTGCGCCGGCGGCAACCACAGGTGCAGCGGCCAGAGCGCCGCCTTAAGCATCAAACCGAGGCTCATCAACAGCAGAGCAAGCCGAGTGCTGGCGTCGGCTTCAGCCAGCGAAGCCAGCGCCGGCACGTCCAGCACACCGTAGCGGCCATATAGCAGCGCGACGCCGAACAGATACGCCAGTGAACCGGCCAGCGACAGCATCAGGTAGTTGAATGCCGGCCGGTAGGCCTTCCGCCCCGCGAGGGCTACCAGCGCCACGGCAGCCAGGCTGAGCAGCTCGAGCGTCACATACAGGTTGAACAAGTCGGCCGACAGCCACAGTGCGGCCAGTGCCGCGTGCAGCAGGCAGGACAGCGGCCAGTAATCCTCGCTGCCACCGGCGTGCGGGCTGCGCGCGGCGTAGAGCGCGACCAGCAGATGCAAGCCAGCCGTAAACACCAGCAACAGTGCAGTGAGTGGTGTCAGCTGAAAGCGGATCGCCAGCGGCGTATCCCAGCCACCGATATGCAGCAGCGTCGGCCCCGTCTCTATCGCGTACCGCAAGGCCAGCGCGGCGGCGACCAAGCTGCCCAGCGTCGCCGTGATCGTCCAGACGCCGGCACGCCGCGGTTGCACCAACACCAGCAACAGGCCCGCAACCAGCGGCAGCGCCAGGCTCCACAGCGCGGCATTCATCGGCGAGACGCCCCGCGCCCCTCGGCTGCGCTCGCCAGCCGCAGTGCCAGCGCCGTTGCGCTCACCGCCACCACCAGCCCGGTGACCACCAGTGCGACCAGCAGCGGGTCGGTCGGCTGGCTTCGTGATGCCAGCGCCACCATGACTAGGAATACACCGCTGCCCATCAGGTTGAAGGCAATGATCCGTCGCAGCGCGTGGCGCACGCTCAGCAGCCCGTGCAAGCCGAGCAGCCAGAGCCCGGCGCCGATGGCCGACCAGAATACCGTCGCGCTCATGCCGCTGGTTCCTCGCGCTCGCCGACCACCAATAGGCTCAGGCTGGCGGCAATCGACAGCGTGGCCACGGCTTCGATCATCAGGATCACGCCTTTGGCCGCGCCATCGGGGTAATACAGCCAGCCCCCACCCAGCCAGGCGGTCACCAGGGCGACTCCGATAAAGACCAGCAATCCGCCCAGCACAACCAGCCGCAGCGGCGCAGATGACCAGCGCAGCATCGGTAACAGCCCGGCGAGCCGCAGCAGCACGACCCCAGCGGCCAGCAGCGAGCCGGCCTGGAATGCGCCGCCTGGCGCGCTCGCACCGCGCCACAGCACATAGCCGCCCGCCAGTACCAGCAGTGGCGCCAGCACCCGCGCCCAACTGCGCAGCAAAGGCCAGGGCTCGGCCAGCTCCAACCGCCGTGGCCCGAGCTGGCGCGCACCCAGCAAAGCCAGGAGCAGTACAGCCAGCTCGAGCAGGGTGTCCCAGGCTCGGAAATTGAGCAGTACGGCCGTCACGGGATGGCTGACGCCACTGTGCGGCAATGCCGCATCGATCATCGCCGGCATGTTGGAGCGCTGCTCGGCGAGCGGCATCAGGCCTTGCACAAGCAGCATGAGCAGCGGCAACACCACTGCTGCGGAGGCCAGAAATCGGCCGCGACGCTGGCGCGGCGCCTCGGCAGGCTGGTTCGCCAGCGCCGCGAACAGCAACACGCCAGTCAATCCCGCACCGATGGCCGCCTCAGCCAGCGCCAGGTCCGCCGCACCCAGCCGCGCCCAGACGAGTGCCAAGGCCAGGCCGAAAGCGATGAACAGCAGTACGCTGACGTAGAGGTCGCGACCATGCAGCGCGCCGAAGGCCAGCAGCAAGACCAACAGGCCGAGCACGCCGTCGAGCAGCCATTCAGTCATCGCCCACCTCCTCCTCGGCCTGGCGACCGAGCAACTGGCAAGCGGTCGCGCTGGACGCCAGCAGCAACAGCCAGATCAACACCATCTGGATAACTGCCCAGGCGCTATCGGCCCGCAGCGACAATCCCAGCACCACCAGCCCAAGACCCAGCGTGTCGGCCTTGGTCAGTGCATGCAGACGGCTGACAGCATCGGGAAAGCGCAGCAGACCGACGCTCCCCGCAGCGAAGAACATCAGCCCGCCGATCAACAGGATCCAGCTCGATCCGTCACGCACCAGATCAATCATGGCGCCCCCGCCGCAACACCTGTACCAGCGCGGCACTGGCCACGGCGGCAAGCAGGCCCAGCACCAGCGCCACGTCGCGCAGCGCCGGCTGCGCCTGCCATTGCGCCATGACCAGCAACAGCGCCGTGCCCGAGGTGCCAAACAACTGCACGGCCAGCAGGCGATCCACTCGCCCGGGCCCGAGTAGTACGCGGCCCAGGCCGACGACGACCGTCAGCAACAGCAGCGCCAGATACAGGCCCATCAGTGCGCTCCTCTAGCCAGCAGGCGCTGCAGCCGCCGTTCCAGTTCCGCCACGGTCGGCTGCCACGCCTGGCGCTCGTCGAGCACATGGACGCGCATGCAATCACCGTCGACGCGCGAAGAGAGGGTGCCGGGCAGCAGCCCGACCAGCGCCGACAACAACAGGCGGACCTGCGGTGACGAGCATTGCAGCGGGTAGTCGAGCCAGGCCGGCTGCAACGGGCGGCGCGGATGCAGAGCGCGAACGGCCACGTCCCAGCCGCCGGCAAGCATGCGCATCAGAAAGAAGAGAATGAAACCCGGCAACGCCGGGAGCGCCGGATGCCACGGCCGCCGCCCTAGCCAGAGCGACACCAGGGTAGCCAGCAGGACGCTCGGGATGCCCAGCGACCAGCCCTCGCCGCCGCTGAACGACAGCCAGAGCGCGGCATAGATCAGCGCCCAGCCCGGCCCATCGCGCCAACGCCGTCGCGATTCTGTCCGCTCCATGTCGGCTCCCTTCGTCGTCCACCTCATCTCATGATTGGAAGTGAGGCGCGCTCAGGCGTTCCGTGTAATGGCGCCGCAGGGTGTTTCCAGCCGTTGCGGGCGGCTGACGATCAAAGGCTGAAGCGGGCCGTGTTCTGCGCCAGCTTGCGCGTGCCGTCGCCCAGCCGATCGGCTACCCCATGAACCGCCTGAGCGCCTTCCAGCAGGCTTAGGGCAGCCTGATCGACGCGCTGGATGTTGCCGCTGACATCTTCGGCGGTAGCGGCCTGCTGCTCCACGGCTGTGGCGATCTGCACAATCATGTCGCTGACGCGCTGTACCGCGCCGGCAATCTCGCCCAGGTTGTCACCCAGCGCCGTCACCGCGCCGGCGTCTCGCGTGGCCTGGCCACAAGCGGCCTCCATCAGGTCGACCGATTGCTGCACCACCTGCTGCAGTGCCTCAACCGTGTCTGCGATCTCGCGGGTGGACGCCTGCGTGCGTTGTGAAAGACTGCGAACCTCATCGGCCACCACCGCGAAACCGCGCCCTTGTTCGCCGGCACGCGCCGCTTCGATGGCCGCATTGAGCGCCAGCAGATTGGTTTGCTCGGCGATGCCCTTGATCACTTCGATGACGCGATCGATCTGCTGCGCCTGCTCCCGCAAGTGCCCAAGCACGGCGGCCGCCTCACCCATACGCCCAGTCAATTCCCGCATGCTGGCGGTTGTCTGCACGCTTTGCGCGTTGCTCTGCTCGGCGATACGGCGCGTCTGCGCCGCATCTTGTGAGGCCTGCTCGCAGCTTTCGGCAACGGCCTGGGCAGTCGCCGCCATCTCGGTGGCCGCGGTGGCGATCTGGCTGACCTGGACCTGCTGATCCTCCACTGAACGCAGCGACTGCTGAGCGCGCTCGGACAGATGCTGCACCGTGCCACCCAGGCTTGCGCTCTGTTGATTGACCCCCTCCAGGGAGTCGCGCAGCTGCCCTACCGCCTCATTGAGGGCCGTGCCGATCATCGCGAGCTCGTCTCGGCCGTGTGTCTGGGTCCGGCAGCGCAAATCACCGTCACGCAGGGCCTGCGCCATCGTGGTGATCCGCGCGGTACTCGCGCGGATCGATGCCTGCAGGCAGACCAGCGTATACAGCGCCAGCAGCACCAGCAGTCCGAACGCCGTCGCAGTGATCGTCAACGCACGCAGCGCCTGCTGCCGATACTCGCCCAGGCGCTGATCGAGCCCAGCGAGCGTAGCGGTTTGCAATTGGCTGACCTCGCCGAGCGCCGCGTCCATGCCTTGCTCGAATGTCGTGCGGTCCAGTTGCACAGTGCCGGCGAACAGGTCGCGGTCGAGCCGCTCGAGCCATCCATCCAATGCCTTGAGACGGGTCCGGTACCCCTGCTCCCAGTTGCCCAGCGAGGCGGGCAGCTTGCCTTGCAGGTGATCGGCGAACTTGCCCAATTGCGCGCGCTGCGCGCCGCTGGCGGTGCGGATCTCGCGCAGCTGTAAACGGCTCTGCATGCTGAATTGCCCGGACGCGACGACTCCCTGCCCGACGCTGGCGAGCACGCCGAGCTGCTGCGCCATACTCGGCGCAGCCTGCGTGGTCAGCTGCATCATCAGATAGGTCTCCAGCCAGGGGTCGAGAATCAGCCCGCTCTCGGTGGCAATTTGCTCCCGTACCGAAACCACGTCCTGTAGCGCCTGAGTGAAACGGTCATAGGCATCAGGCCACCAGGCGGTTTCAGCTAGCGCCGCGGTACGCAGGCCTTCGCGCTGGGCCTGCAGACGCGCCAACCCGGCCCGCACCTCCTCGCTCACCTCCTCCTCAGCGAGTCGGCTTGCAAGTGCAGCCAGGCTCGCATCCAGCCCAGCCTCACTCGCCCGCACTGCGGCCATGAGCGCGCGGGTCTCGTCCGTCACTTCACGGCCTTTCTCACTGGCCTTCCAGCGCGCAGTGAGATTGCGCTGTGCGATCAGCTGCAGCTCGACCCCGTCCAGGGCGTCCAACTGGCGCACGCCGGCACGCTCGTTCGCGACCAGCTGAAGCTTGTCCAGGTAACCCTCGCCGATTGCCCAGACCGCATAGCCCAGCGGCAGGATGAACATCAGCGCCAGCAACTGGAATTTGCGAGCGAAACTGAACCGTTCGAGTGTCCTTACGCCGGGTAGCAACAGGGCGTTCATCGCCTTCTCCTTGATCCATTACGATAGCGGCCACGACCCGCGTGCCGAGAAGGAGGCTAAGCAATACGCGCGCCATGCCTCCCGCCAATGACATCAACAGCCCAATAGAGGCACTACGCCATTACGCGAATCAAGCAAGCTTAGATGCTGCTCCGAAAGTTGCGCGCTGGATCTGCCCTAACCCGCTCAGGCGCACGCACCAAAAGCGCGCAGCAACGCCTGCGATGAGCGAATAGCGGGAAACCTTTCGCACCTACACCGCTCGAAACTCCGATGCCAGACCGGGCGAAGCGGGCTGATGCGCGCTCCAAACACACCTGGCAAGCAGCATGGCGCCCCGGAGGTAGCCGAACGATAAGTGGGCAGCCGCCCAAGCCTGCGTGATGCCTGTACCGGGCACGCGTGCGAGGAGCCTTAGATGAGTGCGATTGCGTTGATGATTGTGGGCCTGGCGGCGATGTCGCTGGGCTATGTGTTCTATTCGAAGTTCATCGCCGAGAAGATCTACCGCCTCGACCCGAACTACCAGACCCCCGCCCATACCATGCGCGACGGCGTCGATTACGTGCCCACTAACAAGTTTGTTCTTTGGGGCCACCACTTCACCTCGGTCGCGGGCGCCGCGCCCATCGTCGGCCCGGCGATTGCGGTGATCTGGGGCTGGGTGCCGGCGTTCATGTGGGTGGTGCTGGGTACGATCTTCTTCGCCGGTATTCATGACTTCGGCGCCCTGTGGGCCAGCGCGCGCAACAGGGGCCAGTCAGTGGGCATGCTCAGCGGCCGGCTGATCGGTTCGCGCGGGCGCAGCCTGTTCCTGGTCGTGATCTTCCTCGTGCTGCTGATGGTCAACGGTGCCTTCGCTGCGGTGATTTCCAACCTGCTGGCCTCGACGCCGACATCGGTGATTCCGGTATGGGGTGCGATTGTCGTGGCGCTGGTGATCGGTCAATTGATCTACCGCTACAACGTCAAGCTGCTCTGGCCTTCGCTGGGCGGCGTAATCGTGCTTTATCTGCTGATCCTGTTGGGCAGCGCTTACCCCATTACCCTGCCGGAGACGGTGCTGGGGCTGAGTGCGAAGTCATTTTGGATCCTGCTGCTGTTCGCCTACGCCGCTATCGCCTCGCTGCTGCCGGTGTGGGTGCTGCTGCAACCGCGTGACTACATCAACGGGCTGCAGCTGTTCGTCGGCCTTGGCCTGCTCTACCTGGCCGTGCTGTTCGGGGCGCCGGAGCTGGTCGCGCCGGCGTACAACGCCGAGCTGCCCGCCGACAGCCCGAGCATTGTTCCGCTCCTGTTCGTCACCATCGCGTGCGGTGCCATATCCGGCTTCCACGGGCTGGTCGCCTCGGGCACGACCTCCAAGCAGCTGGACAAGGAGACCGATGCCCGCTTCGTCGGCTACTTCGGCGCAGTGGGCGAAGGCATGTTGTCGCTGGCCGCGATCATCTGCTGCACCGCCGGTTTCGCCACCCTGCTCGACTGGCAACAGGTCTATACCGCGTTCGGTCAGGGCGGCGTGAATGCGTTCGTTCAAGGCGGCGGCACCCTGCTCGCCAACGGCCTTGGCCTGCCGGCGGAACTCGGCTCCACCATTCTTGCGGTGATGGCGATCCTCTTTGCCGGCACCACCATGGACACCGGCTTGCGTTTGCAGCGTTTCGTCATTCAGGAAGCCGGTGAGCTGGCCGGACTCAAGGTGAACACCCTGGTCGGCACCTTCATAGCCGTTGGTGTGTGCATGGCGCTGGCCTTTGGCGCGGGTTCCGAGGGCAGCGGCGGTATGGCGATCTGGCCACTGTTCGGCACCACTAACCAGCTGCTGGCGGGGCTGACCCTGTCGATCATCACCGTGTTGCTGATCAAGCAGGGCCGCCCGGCGATGTACACCCTGGTGCCGCTGGTATTCCTGCTGGCGATGTCGATCTATGCGCTGCTGGTGCAAATGGGTCAGTTCTACCGTGCAGAGAACTGGTTGCTGCTGGGCATGGACGTGGTGATTCTGATCGCCGCGCTGTGGGTTACGCTGGAAGCGGTGATTGCCATGCGTAAGGGCCGCGACCCGGCGGCCGACATGACCACCGACGAGCCGCTGCCGTGACTCAACGGCCGTTCTTCGAACGCCTCTCGGACGGGCTGAAGGAATTCTACGTCGCGCCCTACCGACGTACCTTCGCCCGAGCCCGGCGCGACGAGGACGACCTGTTCATGCTGTTGGTCTTTTCCGAAGCGCTGGGCGTGCCGAACCCAGCCGCCTGGTACACCCTTGAATTGATGCCGGAACTCTACGAACGCTTCCACGACTGGCACCTGCGCATGGGCATGGAGCACTCGCCACTGGATCACATCGGATGTTGCTAGCACTGGCGGCTGAACGCCGCGTCTTGTTCATCGGCGGCAAAGGCGGTGTAGGCAAGACCACGGTTGCCGCCGCGACTGCGCTGCAGCAGGCGCGGGCCGGACGGCGCGTGCTACTGGTCTCCACCGACCCGGCGCACAACCTCGGGCATCTCTGGAATCGCGCGATCGGATCGAACACCGTGCGCCTGGCCGCTGGCCTGGACGGACTGGAGCTCGACCCCGACGAAACGGTACGTCAGCACCTCAACGAAGTCGGCAGCGCCCTGCGCCGCCTGATGCCGCCACATCTGGCCGGTGAGGTCGACAAACATATGTCGCTCTCTCGCGACGCACCCGGGATGCACGAAGCCGCGCTGCTGGAGCGCATTGCCGACACCGTCATAGAAGGCCTGGACCGCTACGACCTGCTGGTCTTCGACACGGCGCCGTCCGGCCACACCTCACGCCTGATGGCGCTGCCGGAAATGATGACCGCCTGGACCGAAGGCTTGCTGCAGCGCCAGGAACGCAGCAAGCGCTTCGGCGACGTACTGCGCAACTTCGGCAAGGACGATAGCGGGCTGGGCGAAAGCATCCTCGGCCGCGAAAACGGCGACGGCGAAGATCGTCAACAGCGTGTACGTCAGTTGCTCTACCGCCGCCGCGAGCGCTTCGCCCAGTTGCGCGACCTGATCCAGGATCGCCAACGCTGTGCGTTTGTCATCGTGCTCGCCGCCGAGCGCCTACCGGTGCTGGAAACCATCGAGCTTCACGCACAGCTGAAACGCAGCGGCATCGATGTGGCCGGGCTGATCGTGAACAAACGTTCTCCCGCCGACGCCGGCGCCTTCCTTGCCGAACGCCATGCCCAGGAACAGCGGCATCTGGAAACGCTGCAGCAAGCGCTCGCTGAGCTGCCAATTCAACAGCTGCCGCTACTGGCCGAAGACGTCGTTGGTGAAGCGGCGCTGGCGGCGTTCGGGGAGCGGTTGGGATAGCGCAAAGCTCCCGCGCCCCAGCTGCCGGCAGCGCCCATTCGACGGTTGGTCGACCGCTACGCCGAAAAGAAATAACGGGTGAGATGAAAGAACACCGGCGCGGCAAAGCACACCGAGTCCATCCGATCCAGCATGCCGCCATGGCCTTTGATCATGGTGCCCCAGTCCTTCGCCTGCAGGCTGCGCTTGATCGCCGAGAGCGTCAGCCCACCGAGAAACCCCATCACCACGATCACGAAGGACATCGCCAGAGACTGATAGAAACTGAACGGCGTCAGCCAGTACATGCAGCCACCGGCCAGCACCGCCGCCAGGCCGCCACCTACCAACCCTTCGACTGTTTTCGAAGGGCTGACGATAGGCGCAACTTTAGTCTTGCCGAACAGCTTGCCGAATACGTACTGCAAAACATCGCTGATTTGAACGACGAACATCAGGTAGAACAGCAACAAGGCGTTCTGCCCTTCGAAGCCTTTCAAATCGAGGATGAGCAGTGCCGGTGCGTGGCTGATGCAGTACACCGTAATCATGACGCCCCATTGAATCTTCGCGGCGCGTTCTAGAAACCCTTCGGTCTCCTGTGACAGCACGGCAATCGACGGCAGGAACAGAAACGCATAAACCGGGATCAGCAGCGTGACCATCGAATACCAGTGAATGCCGATGAACAGGTATTGCAGCGGTATGAGGATAAAGAAGGCGGCGAACAGCGCGTTGTGGTCACCTAACCGGGTCGGGGTCAGGGTGATGAACTCCCGCAGCGCAAATAGCGAAACGAAGGCGAACAACACCACCGTCGCCGTGCTACCCAACAGGTACGACGCGACGAATATTGCAATCATCGACCACCAGGCATTCACCCGGAGAATCAGGTTGTCGACTGTCGCGATCGCGCCTTCCGTTTTGACGAAGCGCTTCAAAAGAAGCCCTGTGACGCTGGCGACCGCGAGCAATGCGATGACCCCGGCCATCAACAGATAGAACTTGTTCTCGATCATCATTCGGCGAGCCTCACTACAGCGTCGCGGGCCCGGCTCAGAAAAGGGCCAATCTCTTCGTTGTCGATAACTTCAAGCGGATCGCCGATCCGAATGGTGCAGATAATCGGCAGCGGTACATGCTTCCCTTTCGGCATCGAGCGATACAGGTTATCCAGATAGATTGGCACCAGTCGCGCCTGTGGGAACGCCTTATGCAGCCGGTAAAGCCCGGATTTGAATTCGCCAGGAAGCGCCTGAAACTTACGCGTCCCTTCTGGAAAAATGATGACCGAAGCCCCCTGGGCCATTACCTGATGCACGGGCGCCAGAGCGTCCTCGCCTTCCTTGGGTTTACGCTCGATCAGCACCGAGTTGAGCCCACGCGTTGCGATGTATCTCAGAAACCGGTTCTTGCCCCAGTAATCAGCTGCAGCAAGGGGTTTGGTGTTGAGCCTGGCCTCCCGGGGCAGGGCCGCCATGATCGCGAGCGTGTCGATGTGGCTCGTGTGATTAGCGAAATAGATGCGCTGACCGGACAGATCAGGCGTGCTTTCAAAACGAGCGCTGGCGCCCAGCAATAGCCGCAAAACAGATATCAATAGGGTGGAAAGCCACATCACACGGCCTCCTTCAATTGGCGCGCAATCATTCGGGTGCGGGTAATGCAGGTCACAACGGACCCAGCCGCGATAACGACCAGCGCGAAGTACAAGGTATGGTGCGTCGCGAAGAGCAGAGACTCGGGAATGTTCAGCGCCAGGCCGGCCGTCATTACGGCCATCCGGTGCTGCTTGGCCATGGGCCCGACGAAGGTTTGCTGGAGCCCTAGCGATCCGCCGAAGACTCGAACATAGGCGGTCAACGCCGCGGCGAGTGCTGCGAACCAACCCAGGGATGCATCACCTGCCGTATAACCAAGCGCCACGATCAACAAGCTGTCTGCGATGCGATCGGGAAATTCGTTATACAGGCTACCCAATGCCGATTGCTTCCCGCCCTCGATAGCCACCATCCCGTCAAGCAGGTTGCATATCAACCTGAGCTGGATGAATGCAATTGCCGAAAGAGAGGCAAGTGCGCCAGTGGACGCTGCCATACTTGTCGCCGCCATGGCTGCAAACCCGATACTGGCTACTGAAATCTGATTAGGCGAGATATTACGGTTAATTAAAAACGTGGTTAGCTCCATTGCCCAGCGTTTAGATCGAGATGCAATGGGTCTTCGGTTGTCTTGCATGGCGTTCCCTCACCTGTTTGTTACCATTTTTCAAATTAGCACCAGGGGGTGTCCCCTGTTTCTCTTGAACGGCAGCTTACGCTCACTCCAGCTCGTTATTTCAAGTAGCTTGGCGCGTATTTTTAACGTACACCTGAGACATCACCAACTTCCGTAGGGAATGCCGTATTTTTCGATATAGCGTTTCGACTCAATGGGCAACGGATAATAGTTGCCACCTGACTTTCCAAGATGTGGGCCAAGCGGTTCTACCTCCGCCTGAGCCCGGGCGACTGCAACTGGCTTGTTGCATTCATTACGAGTCCAGACTTGGACGACGCCACCCGGCGCCAGTCCTACATGCAATGCCGCTAGATATAGAGCCGGTACGTCCGGCGTTTCCGGACAGCGTCGATGGGTGGATATATGCATGAGCTGCCGAGCTTCTTCAGGGATATCTATCCATGCCCGATAGGTCTGCGGCTCTACTACCGACTGCCACCGCACATAGACGCGCCTCGGCAGGTCCGCACCCACTACAGTATCGATTCCACCCGATTTTCCACGTGGCCAACCTCTCGCGAAGTCAGTTTCCAAATTGTCGATGCCAGTCCCGACGATTCCGCTAGCGCCGTGATTAAACACTTTACCCTGGATATCTTCGACCACACTCGCCTCGACCCACCCCACCATGTAGAGCGGTGAAAAGAACTCCAAACTCCACCATTTATCCTTCGGGTCCTTTTCACCGGATAGGGGGTCAGCGGTCTGGCAGCCACCCAAAATAAATATACCCAGCAGCGTGATGACATGCTTTAGCAAAATAGGCGCCCCTACTCTTTCTCACCAACTTCCGTAAGGGATGCCGTATATTTTTATATAACGTTTGGTGTTCTCATTAACTTTGTAAGCATAGCGCCCGCTAGTTTTTCCTTGCGAAGGGCCGAGTGGCTCAATTTCAGCTTGCCCGCGGGCTACTTCGATCGGCCTGTTGCACTCATTCCTCGTCCATATCCGTACAACACCGCCCGGAGCCAACCCCAAATGAAGAGCTGCGATATAAAGGGCGGGCTGATCGGGCGTTTCCGGGCAGCGCCGATGAGTGGACCTGTGCATGAGTTGCCGAGCCTGCACAGGGATATCGATCCATATCCGATAGGTCTGCGGCTCCACTATGGACTGCCAACGGACATAGACCCGCTTGGGCAGATCTGCACCCACAACTCCATGGATGCCACCTGACTTGCCCCTAGGCCACCCTCTGGCCAGCTCAGTCTCGTATCCGTAATTGCCAGTACCGATAATCCCGCCCATACCATGATTGAAGAGGTTGCCGTGGATATCTTCAACCCAGCTCGCCTCAACCCAACCCGTCATATAAAGCGGAGCAAAGAACTCCAAACTCCACCACGGATCCTTTGGATCGTGTTCACCTGATAGCGGATCTACTGACCGACAGCCTGATAAAAAGAAGAGCCCGATCAGAACAAACATAATTTTCATCTGCGAATCCATTCAGCTAAGCACGGGCGGAGCACTAGAGAAGAACGATATCGGCAGGTGAAGATCAGCCTTGAGCACCCGCAAAGACTTCATCAATCTGATGTTACTACCAACTCTCGTAAGGGATTCCGTACTTGTCTATATAACGCTTGGTGTCCTCATTGATTTTGTAAGCATAGCGCCCGTCAGTTTTTCCTTGTGAAGGGCCGAGTGGCTCGATTTCAGCTTGCGCGCGGGCTACTTTGACGGCGTTGTGACATTGGTCCCGGATCCATGCCTGCATTATTCCTCCTGGCGCAAGCCCTATATAAAGCGAAGCCATATAGCGCCCGGGGCGTTCGGCGGAACACCGAAGATGTGTCGAGTCATACATGATTTGCCGAGCATCGTCAGGGATATCAATCCACCCTCGGTACGTCTGCGGCTCAACCACCGATTGCCAGCGGACAAAGATTCGTTTGGGCAAGCGAGCGCCCACCACTGCTCGCTGACCGCCCGCCAGCCCTTGGGGCCACCCGCGGGCTACGTCGGTTTCGTATCCAGAATCAGCGCTCCCAACAACACCGCCTCCACCATGATCAAAAAGCCTGCCCTCGACATCCTCTATGATGCTTGTTTCAATCAAACCTACCATGTAAGCGGGAGCGACAAACTCCAAGCTCCACCATGAAGACTTCGAACCGTTCGATTCGTTTACTGGAACCCCCGCCTTACAACCAGTCAGCAACAGCGCGGTAATAATTATAAAAATCAGATTTTTCAAAATAGAGTCCAGTTAGGAGCATGCGGATGTCGATTGCGAACGCCCGCAGCATCTGGGGCATTGACATACAATATCTTCAGGCCGCTCGTAGTCCTTTTTCCCTGCGGATTATTCCAGTGTGCAGAAGCATGTATGTAGCGCTTTTTCAACAGAGCTTCTTCATCATCGCTCAAGCTGTAGTCACCCTGAATAAATCGCTCACACAAATCGGTGAGTTCATCCGGGACTGCATAGCCTGACACGTCAGGTATATCTTCAAACCTTACGCCATTCTTTCTTGCTAGTTCGTACATAACACGAAAGCACACAATCGATAGCCCGTTGTTGACGCGGCGCTTAAGTTGTAGGCCGGCATATACACGTTTTTGCCGCGGTGCCAAGCGATCCTGCGGGTCGGCGGGCAGCAGCTGTGCCGCTGGGGTAACGAGCTCAAGCATGTCTGCCGGCCAACCCTCTGCGATCATCTTTTGCCTGGTCTTCGCTGCGTCCTTAAAAATAGACGTCGTCGTGACATCGACGCGCTGACCAACTACTAGCGCCTGCATCGGACTGACCAACACACGCTCTTCCGCCTCATCCAGATAGCCTCCGCCGATGTCCGAATGCACGCCCGGCAGGACAACCTCAGGATGCTCCGGACGGACTTCGCTCAGTGGAAAGTTGGCGCGTATTTCATCGCGCGCAACCAACTGAACCACATTTGTGAAGTATTTACGCGGTAGATGGAGATTCAGCCAAGGCGTGATAGAGCTTCGGATATTGCCTTGGTTCTTCAAACCACCAACAGAGGCGACGGTATCGAACAGACCGATAAAGCCAACGTTGATATCTCGCCCATAGCGGTCGATGAAATGTTTGCTGAGGACGCGCGCGTTGCTCTGCAATGACGCACCAAGACGGCCTTGCCTGCCTTTGACGACTTCATTGGCGAAGTGCCTAGCCGCTGCAGCACCGCGGCTGAAGCCAAAGGTATCGAAGGTCAACGAGCTGATCTCGAGGTCCGGATAGTCCTGATGTGTGGTTTGGATGAGTTCGCTGATCCGGTCAAACGCGTCCTGGACCTGTTCCGCGACGCCTGTATCGCCGCGGCCCGCCGCAGCGCCCAAAATGCTGTCCTTTATGCCGGCCCGGGTGCCCGCTCCATCTACATATAGTTTGCGATACCCCAGCTTGTTTGAACCTTTTCCTTCGAGCGTGGCGGGTACCCAATATAAGTCCATCAGCTTCCGCACATTGGTCAGATCATTCCCATAACTGCTATCCGGCTCGGCCATATAGGGCTTGCAGTTGGAATCAAGATCCTCGACCGCTATTGGATGATGCGCGCCGCATGCCAAGCCTAGTGCGGCATTAGTGGAGTTATTAAGGGTGCCATCGAAAAACACGCCAATACGCAAGGCCAGCTTGATCTTCTCAGGTGCTTTTGCCGGCTCACTGCTGTGGCGCTCATATTCGGCCCAGCGCTCGGCATGGACCTCCACCGGCTCGGTGTTCTTCAGCTCGGCGTCGCGCCTGGCTCTGGGAATATTGGGTACGTAACCGCTCATCGTTCCACCATCCTTGGTTGGAAATGTGTAGCTGCATAAACGTGGGCACCGGTGCTCCACAGGTGCTCCGCCATGGGGCGCTAGTAGGGCCGACCGCCGGGGTTGTTTCAAGCGCGTCGTTCACAGAGTGCGGATCTGGCGTTGCGGTTCTGCGTTATCAACCGCAGGCCGTGACGTTGGCCACTCTGGCAGCCCGTCTAACGGTGTCGGATTAGACCAAGCCGCATTCGCTAGACCGCAACCGTTTGCTTAACGCCAAGCGGCCGCCCCTTCCAAGTGCATCGAATCCCCGTATAGTGCGCATCGCCCTGCGTGCGCCGCCTTTATCCAGGTCAGGTGCGGCACGGGGCGAGGGCATGACTTTTGCCTGCTTTGTTCCGCAGCCCATTACCCCGGTGCTGCGTTTGCCGAAGCCCTACCCGGGTGGCCGGCCTGATGCTGGAGATACACGATGTCTACCGAACCCGTCACCCTGATGGTGGCCCGCCGTGTGCGCGACGGCCGCTACCATGACCTTCTCGCCTGGCTGCACGAAGGCGAGCAATTGGCCGCGGACTTTCCCGGCTACCTTGGCTCGGGCGTCCTGGCGCCTCCACCTGGCGACGACGAATTCCAGATCATCTTCCGTTTCGCTGACGAACAGACCCTCGATACCTGGGCGCACTCCGCGTCCCGACGTGCCTGGCTGCAGCGCGGTAGCGAGCTTTGCGGACAACCCCATGAGCACCGAGCGCGCGGCATCGACGCCTGGTTCGGTGGCGCCGACAGCCCACCACCGCCGCGCTGGAAGCAGAGCGTCGCTATCTGGCTGGCCTTCTTTCCCGTCTCGCTGCTGTTCAACCTGTTGTTTGGGGACGTGCTGAGCGAACTGAGCCTAGTCATGCGCATCCTGCTCTCGACCCTGGCGCTGACGCCGCTGATGACTTACCTGTTCATCCCACTGTCCACTCGGCTCTTGGCAGGCTGGCTGAATGCCCCGCTGCGCAACCGCAGCCGCCCTGGGAAGCTGCCACTTACTGCCCGTTGATCGGAAGGGCGACGGCAGCCTCGACAAAAGCGTTGCCGTCATTCCTATGGCGCCATTAAAGTGCCATCTCTGCGCGCCGATATCATTGATCGGAGGCGCGACCGTATTCGACTACGGCCGCGCTGGTCGCGAGTCGGTTATTGCCAGCGGATGGACACCCCTATGAACTCAACGAACGCTCTCGCCCCCTGGCGCCCGTGCAGCCTGCTGCTGCTCACGCTCGGGCTGTTGTTTCCCTCCACGGCCCTGCATGCCGAGGCGCGCGTCTTGACGTTGCTGACCTGGGAGGAATACCTCAGCGAAGCAGTCATTGAACGCTGGCAGGCGGAAACGGGTGTTCGCATCGAACAGATCTACTTCGACAGCGGTGACAAGCGCGACGAAATCCTCGCCAAGCCCGACCACCAGATCGACGTGGTATTGACCGAGCTGATCAGTTCATCGCGCTTCGGCACGCGCGGCCTGGTCGACCCGCTGGACGAGCAGACCCTTCCGCAGCTGCGCCACCTGTCGCAGCGCTGGCGCGACAGCTGCGGTCGCTACAGCGTGCCGTATCTATGGGGCACGCTCGGCATCGCCTACCGCAGCGACCGCATCGCCCAGCCGCCGCGCTCCTGGGCGGATCTGTTGAAGCCGGCACGGCATGACGAGCCGCACATCATCATGATGGAAGATCACGAAGACATCCTCGCCAGCCCACTGATCCTCCAGCAACATTCGATCAACACCTCAGACAACAACGAGCTGAAAGCGGCCTACGAACTGCTCCTCGCGCAGGCGCCGGCGGTGCTGACCTACGAATACGTAATCACCTCCCTGCGCAGCCAGCGTTACCTGGACCAGGCCGACATGGCGCTGGCCTACAGCGGCGACCAGCAGGTGCTCAACGAGGTGGAGGGCATTGACGGCGAGCCCTGGCGCTACGTGGTGCCGGAGGAAGGCACATTGCTGTGGGTCGACTGCCTGTCGGTGCCGAGCATCACGCCGAACAAGGCGCTGGCGTATCGCTTCCTCGACTTCCTCAACCAGCCCGACATTGCGGCACTGAACGCTGCCGACCTGGGCGTGGCGACACCCAACCGCGCCGCGCGCGACCTGCTGCCGGACGACATTCGCCAAGACTCGACCATCTATCCGCCGGAGGAAGTCCTTGCGCGCAGCCAGGTCTACGAGCCGCGGCCGTCGCAAGCCACGCAGACCCGCCGGCGCATCATCAGCGCACTGATCAACGCTCATGACGCTCGGTAAACGCGCCCTACTGGTGATCTTTCCGGTCATCCTGATCGTCCAGCTCACCGCCGCGACCACCGCCTACCTGACCCAGCGCGCTTCGCTACTGGGCCTGGAACAGGCACGCCTGGCGCAGCAACTGTCAGCGCTAAAGTCCGCCTACCTGGATTACGAAGCCTTCAACCGCAGCGTGCTCTACTCGATCATCGATAGCGAGGCGCTGCTGCTGTTCCTGCGGGAGTCGGACACGGCCTTCCGCAACGAGACGCTGGGCCTGCGCATCCAGCAGAGCATCCGCTCGTTGTCGAACACCAAGCTGTCATTCGTTTCCTTCGCGATCATCCAGCCGGACGGCACACCGGCCTACTACTTCGAGAGCAGCCTGTCGCCCTTCGCCATCATGAGCCCGACGCAGCAGCGGATCGTGCAGGAGGCCAAACATTCTGCAGCCGCCAGCGAGATGCTGTATGTCGAGCAGGCCGAAGGCGGGCCACTGTTGCTCGACACGGATTTCATCCTGCCTGCCTCCAGCAGCCGGCCGCTGCCAAGCCAGCGCGCAGACGCATTCACCTTGCAACTGGCGGTACGCCCGGAGCGCTTCATCGCCCTCAAGCGCGACCTGGAAAGCGAATACGGCGCGCCCGTGGAAATCGCCCCGCAACTGACTCCCATCGAGCCGGCGCTATCGGCCGACATCCTGCTCTCACGCTCGCTCTATGCGCGCCTGACGCCGGCGCCGCAGTACATTGCCGACCGCCTGCGCACCCTCGGGCTGGCGTTTCTCGCCGGCGGCTCGCTCATGTGTCTGATCTCCATTGCCCTGCTGCTCTGGCTGATCCGACGCTATGTGACCGGCCCCATCAGCCAGCTCGACAACCAGCTCACCGACCTGCTGCTGTGCCGGCGCGACGCGCTCGACGAACCTGGTGACGGCGGCGAGATTGGTCGCCTGACCACCAACATGAAGACCCTGCACGAGCGCAACACCGCGGCGCTGCAGCGAATCCAGGAGATGTCCTGGACGGACAGCCTCACGCAGATCAGTAACCGCGCGCATTTCGGCGTCCTCGCCAGCGAGATGTATGAACGATCCGTGGGGCAGCACCAGCGGTTGGCCCTGTTGTTCATCGACCTGGACAACTTCAAGCAGGTCAACGACCAGCACGGCCACGACGCCGGTGATGCGCTGCTGCGCATGTTCGCCCGGCGCGTGCAGGGCTTGCTTCACCAGCACCAGGCCGGGCACCCGCAAACCGAAACCGCCTTCGCGCGGCTCTCCGGTGACGAATTCGCCATCCTCCTGCTGACCGGCAGCGGCGACGGTGGCCTGCCGGCACTGTGTGAGGCGTTGCTTGATCTGTGCCGCGGCGGCTTCCGCCTGGAAGAGCGCCTCTACCCGATCACCGTCAGCATCGGCACGGCCTGGTGCCCGGACGACGCCGACTCCATCACCCATCTGCTCACGCGCGCCGATACCGCGATGTATCAGGCAAAGGCCGAGGGCAAGAGCACGGCGGTCGCCTTCAGCGCCTCGCTCGAACAGCGCAACGATCGCATGCGCCTGATCGAGGATGAGCTACGCGCGCTCGACGGCGATGAACAATGGCGGCTCGTCTACATGCCGGCGCTGGACCGCGAAGGCGCGGTGGTCAGTTGCGAGGTTCTGCTGCGCTGGCACTCACCGCTGCTCGGGACCGTCTCGCCCGGCGAATTCATCCCGATCGCCGAGCGCGCCGGGCTGTTTCCGAAGATCGACAGCTGGGTGATCGACCATGCCCTGGCTGACTATCCGAAGCTGGTCGAGCTTTTCGGCAACGAGGTGATCCTGGCCATCAACGTCTCGTCAGCGCAGCTGGCGGATGATCGCATCTGCCGCTACCTGGTCGAGCGCGCCCGCCACCATGGCGTGCCGACCGGTCGCATCGAGATCGAACTGACCGAGACCTACGCCGCCGAGCTTTGCAACGACACCATGGTGGTGGTCGAGGCCATCCGCCAGGCGGGTTTCCGGGTCGCGATCGATGACTTTGGCGTGGGCTATACCTCGATCCAGCAATTACTCGAATACCCGGCCGACACCATCAAACTCGACATGGCCATTGTCCGCCGCCTGACCCGGCCGGACACACAGGAAAGCCTCGGCGCGCTCGTCGCGTTCTGCCAGGCACAGGGCAAGCGGGTCAACGCCGAAGGGGTCGACAGCCTCGAGAAACAATCCGCCCTGCTGCAAGCCGGCTGTGACCTGTTCCAGGGCTACCTCATCTCCCCGCCGCGCTCGCTTGCGGCCCTGCACGACTGGGTCGCCGTACGCGCCCGTGCCGACGGCGCGCTGCGCCTGGAGCAATTGCCGCCGCGCGTAGAGCCGTTGTCCTGTTAATAGCAGAGCGGTTTCGGAGCGATGGAGGTCGCCCCGACAGATTGACGGCCTGTGTACGGCACCATTTGATTCGCCTGCTGGGGGGCGCGTCAGGTCTCGTCGCCGTCCTGCTCTTGTTCGCCGAGGCGGCGATAGAGCGTGCGACGGCCGATGCCGAGCAAGGCAGCGGCGCGGCGTTTGTTGCCATCCACGCGCTCGAGGACATGCCGCAGGTAGCGCATTTCCAGTTCTTCGAGCGTGGGCAGCAGCGGGCCGTCGATCATCTGTTCGAGCAAAGCGTCGGCGCGCGCTTCGGGCGGGCTTTCCTGGTACTGGGCGATGCGCGCCGGCAGGTGTTCCAGCTCGATGCTGCGCCCGTGGCAGAAGGTCACGGCGCGCTCCATGGCGTTCTGCAATTCACGCACATTGCCCGGGAACGGGTAGCGCTTGAGTTGCTCCAGGGCCGCGCGCGACAGGCCACGTACCGGGCGCCCGTCGCGCGCAGCGAAATGCGCGACGAAGCCGGCGGCGAGCAGCTCGCGGTCTTCCTCGCGGTCGCGCAGTGGGGGCACCTGCAGGATGAAGGTCTCCAGACGGAAGAACAGGTCCTCGCGGAAGGAAGCACGCCCAGCGGCAGTCTCCAGTGGGCGGTTGCTAGCAGCGATGATGCGCACGTCGACGCTCAGTTCGCGCTCGCCGCCAACCGGCCGGATAGTGCCCTCCTGCAATACCCTGAGCAGCTTGGCCTGCAGCGGCATGGGCATTTCGCCGATTTCGTCCAGGAACAGGGTGCCGCCGTCGGCCTGCTGGAACAGCCCCTTGTGCGCCCGGTTGGCACCGGTGAAAGCGCCGGCGGTGTGACCGAAGAACTCGCTTTCCAGCAGCTCCGCCGGGAGCCCTGCGCAGTTGATCGCGAGAAAGGGCCGCCCGGCCCGGTCGCTCTCGGCGTGCACAGCGCGGGCGACCAACTCCTTGCCGGTGCCGCTCTCGCCAATCACCAGAACCGGGCCGGCAGCACGCGCCAGTTGGCGGATCTGGTCGAACAGGCTGCGCATGACCCGGCTGCGGCCGAGCATGCCGTGGAAGCGGTCATCGCTGAGCAGCTGTTGAAAGCGTCGCACTTCATCACGCAGCCGCCGCGTTTCGAGCGCACGCGAGACGGCCAGGCCGAGATGATCCAGGTCTAGCGGCTTGGTGAGAAACTCGTCCGCACCTTCCTTGAGGGCCGCGACCGCCTGTTGAATGCTGCCGAACGCGGTGACCACAAGGAACGCCGGTGCCGCCTGCATCGCCTTGACCCGCCTGAGCAACGCCATGCCATCAGCGCCCGGCAGGCGCAGGTCGCTGACGACCAGATCCGGCTCCCACCCTTCGAGCAGCGGCACGGCCTCTTCGGCGCTCGGCACCGCACGCACCTGCAGCGCCCGGTCTTCCAGCTCCTCGACCAGCAACTGCCGCAGCCCGTCGTCATCCTCCACCACGAGCACCCGTTGCGGGGCGCTGTCATCCGTTTGCATCAGGTCCTTCCTCACTGGCCAAGGCCAGATAAATACGAAACGCCGCGCCGCCCAGCGGGCTATCGACCAGTTCGATGCGACCGCCGCTTTCGGCGACCACGCCGTGTGCTACCGCCAGACCCAACCCGCTACCCTTGCCTACCGGCTTGGTGGTGAAGAAGGGCTCGAACAGCGCAGCGCGGTCCGCTTCGGCGACGCCGGGGCCATCGTCCTCAACCTGAAACAGCAGGCATTCGGCCTCCTGCCACCAGCGCAACCGGACCTGCCCGCCGGGGCTGGCCTGCGCCGCGTTGCGCAGCAGATTGGTCAGCGCCTGCTCGAAGCGTGGCGGATCGACCTCGCAATGCAGCGCCTCGGCGGGTGCCTCAACCTGCAACCGCACCTCGAGGCTGGCCAGTTCATCGGCAACCGCGGCGGCCGCCGAATGCGCCAGCACCTCGGCCGGCATGCGCCGCACCGGACGGCCCGCGGCCCGCCCGAAGTCGAGCAACTGGCGCACGATGCCACTCAGGCGCTGCACCTGGCTGCGGATCTGCAGCAGGCCTTTGCGCTGGCCATCGTCCAACGTCTCGCTGCGCAATACGCGCTGGGCCTTGCCGTCGATCACGCTGAGCGGGCTGCCCAGTTCATGGGCCACACCCGCCGCCAGTCGGCCCACCGCGGCTAACTGCTGCGAGCGGCGCAAACGCGCTTCGAGCTCAGCCTCGCGGGCTTTCTGCTCGGCCATCTGCTGTTCGGCTTCGGCGATGCTGTCGAGCATCTGGTTGAGTGACTGGCCGAGCGCGGCGATTTCCGCCGGCCCGGTGTACGGCGCGCGGTGCTGGCGATCGCCACGGGCGACCCGCGCCATGCTCTGCGTGAGCCGCTGCAGGTGCCGGCCAACCGCCGACCAGTGGCCGAACAGCACGATGCCCACCGCCAGCAGCGACAGCAGCGCGGATGACAATCCGGCGATCAGCCGCAGGCGCCGCGTGTCGCGCTCGAAGTCGCTCCAGCGCCGGGTAACCTGCAACAGCCCGTTGATCCGCCCGCCGCTCTGCTCCAACGGCAGGAAATAGGAGTACACCTCCTGCCCACGGATGCGCTGGTAGCCACCGCGCCGCCGTCCGTCGGCGGTCAGTGCCTGGATCGAAGACTGGTCCTGGTCGGGCTCCACCGCACCGGCATAGGCGACCAGCTCGCCGTCATCGTCGTACAGGTAGGCGCCGTAGACCCGGCCCACACCGAGCACGGATTCGAGCACCTGTTGCATGGTGCGGTCGTGCTTGCGCTCCAGGCTGTCGCTCAGCGGCAGCCGCACGGCACGCGCCACCAGCTCGACCTCTTCCTGCAGGCGCCGCTCGCTGTTGCGCTCGACGGTCCAGAGCATGAGGTAACTGAAACCGAACATGATCGCCACCAGCGGGACGACCACTTTGAGTACCAGCGCGCCGCGCAAGCTGGGCAACCGCTGCCAAAGTGCTACATGTGCCATTTTGGCACTCTAATAGAAGCGGTACATTGCGTCGACCTTACCGAGACAAACGGCAAAATCGGCCGTATTTCAGCTATTTAGTGGATCGGTACGGTCCTGGCATGGAGACTGCAACTCGCTCGATGCATTTTCCAAGCGAAGGATATGAACATGACCAAGCTGAACACCCGCGTCGTTTCCGCCAGCCTTTTCGCCCTGCTGATGGCCGCTGGCGCCTCTCAGGTTTCGGCTCAGCAAGCCACCCAGGCCCCGGCACCGCAGCAGGCGCCCTCGATGCAAGCTGCAGACATCAGCGACAAGAAGCTGGAGAAGTTCGCCGATTCGCTGGGCGAAATCATGGAGATCCGTCAGGACTTCACCGCCAAGCTGGAGAAGACCGGTGACCCGGCCGAAGCGCAGCAGCTGCAGCAGGAAGCCAACGAGAAGATGATGAACACCGTGCAGGACAACGACCTGAGCATCGAGGAGTACAACGCGATCAACCAGGCCGTGCAGAACGATCCGAAGCTGCGCGACAAGGTCATTTCGATGATCCAGAGCTAAGGCTCGTCGAAACGCAAAAGCCCGGCTCTTCAGCCGGGCTTTTTCATATCTGGCTAGCGCGTATCAGTGGCTGCGCTGCGCCAGCCCCTTGAGGAAATTACGCAGCAGCTGATCGCCGCAGACCCGGTAATTGCTGTGCCCGGCTTTGCGGAACAGCGCATTGAGCTCGGGCTTCGAAACTGGGAAGTCGACTGAGTTGAGGATCGCGTGCATGTCGTCTTCCTTGAGCTCGAAGGCCACACGCAGCTTTTTCAGCACCATGTTATTGGTCACCGGCAGCTCGATGGGCGGCGTCGGCCGGCTTTCATCCTTGCCGCGCTTGTAGATCACCAGCCCATCGAGGAAGTGCGCCATGATCCGGTCCGGGCAGGGCTTGAAACCGGCCTCGTCATCTTTTTTCAGATAGGCGAAGGCTTCGGCGTCCGGAATCTCGCAACCGGTCAGCCGGGTGATCTCGGCAATCTTCGCGTCGTTGACGTTGAGGATGTAGCGCACGCTGCGCATCACATCGTTGTTGAGCATGAACAGTCCTTCATTGATGGCCGACCTTGCGGCACCGCCTGCCGAGTGTCGCCGGAATTGGCGCCGTGCGCCTGGGCACGGTTGTGGCGCGCGAGTATAGGGGATTGGGCGTTGATCATGAAAAGCAGCCGGTCTGCCGCCTACTGCGGGAGTTCGACCGACACCTTGATCGCCGAGTACCAGCTCGTCACCGCGGCGATGTCCTCGTCGCTGAGGGCGGCGGCGATCACGCTCATTTGCGGATGCTTGCGCTCGCCGGAGCGGAACGCCTTGAGCTGGCGGGCCAGATAGAGCTGCCCATTGCCCGCCAGGTTCGGCGCATCGGCAACCTTGCTCAGGCCGTCGAGCCCGTGGCAGGCCGCGCACATCTTCGCCTTGGTGCGGCCTGCCTCGAGGTCCGCGGCTCTGGCCTCGCCCGCGAAGACCAGGGTCAGCAACGCCAGCCAGGGGATCAGCCGATGGCGGGTATCTCTGCGCATGCGAGCACTCCTCTCGATTGCAGACAGGGCTATCGAGGCCGGGCGAGGCCCGGCCAACGGGCCAATCAGTCCGCGCCGCCCTGGTAGGAAATCCGGTAGATGGCGCCGGCGGTGTCGTCACTGACCAGCAGCGACCCGTCCTTGAGCTGCGCCACATCGACGATGCGCCCGTAGTATTCGCCGGTGTCCTCATCCAGCCAGCCTTCAGCGAAGGGGATGGTTTCGCCACTCGGCCCGCTCCCGTCGGCCTTGAAGGGCGTGAACATTACCCGTGCGCCGGCTGGCTCGGTGCGGTTCCAGCTGCCGCGCTGGGCGCTGAACAGCCCACCCCGGTATTGCTCGGGAAATTGCTTGCCTGTGTAGAACGTCAGGCCCATGTCGGCGGCGTGGGCCACCGTTTCGACCACCGGGAAGGTCAACCCCTCCGGTGGGGTGTCATCGGCGTATTCGTTGGTACGCACCTGGCCGCCACCGTACCAGGGCATGCCGAACTGCATGCCCGCCTTGGGCGCATGGTTGATCTCACCAGGCGGGATGTCGTCGCCCATGCCGTCGACCTGGTTGTCGGTAAACCAGAGCTCCTTGGTCTGCGGGTGGTAGGTGATGCCCACCGAGTTGCGCACACCGGTGGCGTATACCTCGCGTTTGCTGCCGTCGCGCTCCATGCGCACGATGCCGCCGATGCCATGCTTCTCGTACAACTCCAGTTTGTCCTTGGGCGGCACGTTGTGTGGCTGGCCGAGCGAGATGGTCAGCTTGTTGTCCGGGCCGATGGCGCAGACGCGCGCGCCGTGGTTGTAGCTTTCTTCGTCGGTCGGGATCAGCTTGCCGGTGGGCACTACGATATCGGCAGCCACGTCCGGCCCCTCGTAAAAGAACTCGGCAGCCGGGAAGACCAGCACTCGATTGTGCTCGGCCACGAAGAGGAAACCATCAGGGCTGAAGCACGGGCCTGGCTGGGTGAAATCGATGGCCGGCGCGAAACGCTTCACTTCATCAGCCTTGCGATTCTTGGTGCGATCGGTGACCGCCCACAGATCGGTTTTGCGAGTACCAACGAACACCACCCCGCTGGACGGCCCCACCGCCATGTGCCGCGCGTCCGGCACCACGGCGTACAGCTCGATCTTGAAGCCCTCCGGCAGCTTGATCCGTTCAAGATTGGCGCGAATGGCGTCAGCGACCTCGCCGGTTTGCGGGACGGTCTCCATTTCCAGCGACTGACCGGTGGTTTTCATCGCGCGCATCCGCTCGAGCGCTTCGTCGCTGGTCGGCGCGGCCTGGGCAAGTCCGGACAGAGACAAGATCAGGGCACTCGCTGCGCTCAAGGCAAAGGGAACGTATTTCATGGGTATCGACCTCATGAGAAGTCGTCTCGCGGGACGACGTTTATTGTTGTTGTGCCCGACCTCGCCTTTGCGGCTGCGCAAACGAGCCTGAGCCCTCCCTGAGCGTAGCGTCATCCTTGGGCTTTACCAGACACCACGAGCGAGGAGAGAGGCGCTGGGCACGCTCGTTGATTTCGGCAAATCGCGACTGGCCCTCGGTAATCACGCGACTAAGCTTGCAAGATTGTGTTTCAAAGTATTTCAACAAGACGGAATCTACCCCGGATCCGCCAAGCTCCGAAGAGGACATGACCGTGAAGAGAACCACACTCGCCGTTGGCGCCTTGCTTGCCTGCAGCCACGCCTGGGCCATAACCCCGGGCACGCATTGGGACTACTCAGGCGAGGCCGGGCCGGACAACTGGGCCAAGCTGACCCCCGAATTCCAAGCCTGTGCCGGCAAGAACCAGTCGCCGGTCGACCTAGACGGCTTCATCGAAGCCGAGCTCACACCGCTGAAGCTCAGCTATACCGCCGGCGCCAGCGAGGCGGCCAATAACGGCCATACCGTCCAGGTGGCCTACGAGCCCGGCAGCACCCTGACCCTGGACGGCAAGCCCTATCAGCTGATCCAGTTTCACTTCCACATGCCCAGCGAAAACCTGATCAAGGGCCAGTCCTATCCGCTGGAAGGGCATCTCGTGCATTCAGACGAGTCAGGCAACCTGGCCGTGCTGGCGGTGATGTTCAAGGAGGGCAAGCTGAACCCGGTGCTGGCCAGCCTCTGGAAAGCACCGCCTGCCGAAGGTCAGAAACAACCGGTATCGCCCCGCGTCAACATTCGCGATCTGTTACCGAAAAGCCTGGATTACTACCGCTTCAACGGCTCGCTCACCACGCCGCCTTGCTCCGAAGGTGTCCGCTGGCTTGTGCTCAAGCAGCCTGTCATCGCCTCGCATGAGCAGATCGACGCCCTGACCAAGGCCGTCGGCCATGCCAACAATCGCCCACTGCAACCTGTGAACGCGCGCCCGATTCTGCAATAACCGGCCTGAACCGACCGGCCGTCGCACCCGCGGCGGTCGGTGTACCCTGCACACCCTGGCTTCATGACAGCCCCGCCGGCCACCGCTACACTGCGCGCCGCGCGAGCCACCCGGTTTCGCCGCGTCGCCACCTTACCTCTGCCGGGGCCACCGGCCAGGACCTGTCATGATTCGCATCACCGAACTGCAACTGCCCCTCGACCATCCCGCCGAGGCCCTTCGCCACGCCATCACCGCGCGCCTGGGTATCAAGGATGCCGAGCTGCTCGACTTCACCGTATTCAAGCGCAGCTACGACGCGCGCAAGAAGAACAGCGAGATCACCTTCGTCTACATCATCGACGCCAGCGTGGCGGACGAGGCCAAGGTGCTGGCGCGCCTGGCGGACGACCGCAACATCCGCGTGGCGCCGGACACCGGCTACTACCCGGTCGGCCGGGCGCCGGAAGGGCTGAGCGAACGGCCACTGGTGATCGGCTTCGGTCCCTGCGGCCTGTTCGCCGCATTGACGCTGGCGCAGATGGGCTTCCGCCCGATCGTGCTGGAGCGCGGCCGTGACGTGCGCAGCCGCACCAAGGACACCTGGGCGCTGTGGCGCAAGAAGGTACTGAGCCCCGAATCCAACGTGCAGTTCGGCGAAGGCGGTGCGGGGCTGTTCTCCGACGGCAAGCTCTACAGCCAGATCAAGGACCCAAAGTTCTACGGCCGCAAGGTCATGCACGAGTTCGTCCGCGCTGGCGCGCCGGAAGAGATCATGTTCGTTAGCAAGCCGCACATCGGCACCTTCCGCCTGACCGGCGTGGTCTCGACCATGCGCGAAGAGATCAAGGCGCTGGGTGGTGAGGTTCGGTTCGACAGCCGGGTGGTCGACTTCATCATCGAGGGCGGCCGCATTCAGGGCGTGCGCATGGCCGATGGCCAGGAACTGCGTAGCCGCTACGTGGTGCTCGCCCTCGGTCACAGCTCGCGTGACACCTTCCGCGTGCTGCAAGAGCGCGGCGTCTATATCGAGGCCAAGCCCTTCGCCGTGGGCTTTCGCATCGAGCACCCGCAATCGCTCATCGACCAGGCGCGCCTGGGCAAGTACGCCGGCCACCCGGAACTGGGCGCCGCCGACTACAAGCTGGTCTACCACGCCAAGAACGGCCGCGCGGTCTACAGCTTCTGCATGTGCCCGGGCGGAACCGTGGTGGCGGCGACCTCCGAGCCGGAGCGTGTGGTGACCAACGGCATGAGCCAATACTCGCGCAACGAGCGCAATGCCAACGCCGGCATCGTCGTCGGCATCAACCCGGAAGAGGACTTCCCCGGCGGCCCGCTGGCCGGTGTCGAGCTGCAGGAACGGCTGGAATCGCGCGCCTTCGAGCTGGGCGGGCGCGATTACTGCGCGCCGGGGCAGCTGGTGGGCGACTTCATTCGGGGCAAGCCGTCGAGCGCATTCGGCGACGTCGAGCCGTCCTACAAGCCCGGCGTGAAGCTGGGCGACCTGGCGCCGTCGCTGCCCGATTACGTGATCGAGGCCATCCGCGAAGCGTTGCCGGCCTTCGGCAAACAGATCCGCGGATTCGATCGCGCCGATGCCGTACTCACCGGCATCGAGACGCGCACCTCTTCGCCGGTACGCATCAAGCGCGACAACGAGTCGCTACAGAGCCTCAACACCCGCGGCCTTTACCCAGCCGGAGAGGGAGCCGGATACGCCGGCGGCATCCTCTCGGCCGGCGTCGACGGGATCAAGGTCGCCGAAGCCGTCGCCACGGCGATGCTGGCCGATCTCGAAGCCTGACCGTCACGGGCGAATGGCGATGCCCTTCGCCCGTTTCTGACCGATGCCTTTTCCACCGCTAAATCAGCGTGTTCCGGTTTCGAACGCCCCCCGCCTCATCCGCCCCATAAATAAAACAGTGATCGTTTTCGGCCGAGGCATGTCGACCCTTTCATAGACATTCCCGACGCGGCGGACCGCAGCAAACCGCCGAAACGAGACGAAACGGGAGGCGAAAGGTGGCGAAAGCAGCAAAGATCCTCGGGATCGTGCTGGCAGTGTTTGTGCTGTTTCTGGCTGGGGCGGCCATGCTGATCCAGACGCAATGGGCCCGTAACCAGCTCGAAGATCAGTTGAGTCAGCGATTGGACGGTCGGTCAGTGGACATCGGCAGTCTCGACATCGGCTGGGGCTCGCCGCTGGTCATCCGCGCCAGCGATATCAAGATCGCCAACCCCGAGTGGGCAGAGCAACGCTACCTACTGGAACTCGACGCGCTGAGAGCCGAGCTTGCCGTAGGCGAGCTGTTGACCGGCAATCTGGGCTTGCAGTTGGTCGCGCTGAATCGGCCGCAGGTCCACCTCTCCCGGCGAGCCGACGGCCAGTCCAACTGGTCGGTGCTGATGAGCAACACGGACTCCAAAGAACAGCAAACCACTCTCCACCCCGACACCATCCAAATCGACAACGGCAGGCTGACCTATGACGACGAGGCTCTGAATGCCGACCTGGCCTTCGATATCTCAACGCGGGGTGACGGTGCCAAAGGGGCCTTGGCGATCGAAGGCAGCGGCGAGGTGCAGGGCAAACCCCTGGAGCTGAGCCTGACGGGCGCGCCGCCGGCCAAAGCCTTGGCCGAAGGCAGGCCGTATGCCGTAACGTTGAATGCCCGGTTGGGTGAGATCCGCGCACATTTCGACGGCGAGGCCGAGCAGGTTCCGCAGATGGACGGCCTGAATGGCACGCTGAGCCTGAGCGCACCGGACTCTGCCGAGCTGATCAGCTTCGACAACCCCGCTTTTGACGTACCGGGATTCGAGCTTACGGCGGCTCTGCGGCACGACGACCAGCGCTGGGCCTTGGATGATATCGATCTGCGTACCGGCGGCAGCCAGCTTCGTGGATCCCTAATGGCCGAGCTAGGGGAGCCTCCAGCGCTGAACGTCCAGCTTCAGGGCGATGAACTGGATCTCAATCGATGGGGCGTGATGCGCCTGCTGGAAGCCAAGCGAAACGGCTCGGCCGCCGAACCGAATGGAACCTTGCAGCAGCAGATACAGGATCTTCTGCAGCCATTGCGCCGCTACCGTGGCGAGGCCGATATCCGCCTGGATCGGCTTCGTTATGGCGATACCTCATTGACTGGCCTGGCGCTCAAGGGCTCGCTGGCCGAATTACAGCTGGACGTCAAACAGCTGCGTGCCGCCCAAGCTGAAGGCGCCATCAGTGCCAGCGGTACCTTTGACGCCAGTAAGGCCTCGCTCAGTGGGGAAATCGATTTAACCCTGGAAGCGTTCGACCTCGGCCAGGCCCTCGCACCACTGGGGTATCCGGGGCTCGGTACGCTGGATGGCGAGCTGCATGCCCGCGTGGCCGATGCTGCCGCCCAACTGAGCGACACGCATCTGCGCTACGACGCCCCCGCGCAAAGTCTAGGTGTCGAACTCGACGCCAAGTCGACCGACTCGGGCCTGCACCTGACAGGCGACGCCTGGCGCAACCAGGTGCCGCTGCATTTCGAATTGAACACGGGCGCGCTGCAGACGCTTTTCGACGACGGGTCCTTTCCTGTCGGAGGCACGGTGCGTTCAGGCGAGAGCCAACTGAGCCTCGACGGCCATATTCGGGATCCTCTTCAGTTCGAGGCTGCAGAGGCCAGGGTGTCGCTTGAGGGCGCCGACCTGGCCCGCCTCGATGCGCTGAGCGGCTTGAATCTTCCCTCACTCGGCCAATACTCGCTGAACGGCCAACTGAGCTGGAAAGATCACCAGCTGCGCCTACAGTCGCTCGACGGGCGCTGGGGTAGAAGCGACCTGAGCGGGGATGTCCGCCTGAGCCTGGCGGGCCGGCCAATGCTCTGGGCCAACCTGTACTCCAACACCCTGCGCATCCGCGATCTCAAATCGCCCGACAACTCGGAAACGTCGTCAGACGGGCAGGTGTTCTCAAGCAAGCCGCTGGGGCTCGATGCGCTGCGAGGCCGAGACGCGATCATTCGCTACAAAGCTGAAGAAGTGATAGCCCGAGACGTTCCGCTGGATGCGGTGGAGCTGAAGGCCGAACTAGACGACGGCGTATTGGTGATCGAGCCTTTGCACCTGGCGATTGGCAAGGGCACCGCGGAAGGCCGGCTGCGTATCGATGCCCGACCGGACCAACCGACCGGCGAGCTGCACCTGTCGATCGACAGCGTCAATCTCACTCCAGTACTCAAGCACGTGGATCTTTCAAAGGTCGCACAGGACTCGGCTGGCACCCTCGGTGGCCGGCTGGATATCGATTTTGCCGGCGCATCCCTGGGTGAAATGGCCGCGGATTTGCGCGGTAAATTCGAGTTAGCGATGTCGGGTGGCCGTCTCGACTGGCTGGCGGTTGAATTACTCGGTCTTGATGCTGGCGAATCGGCGGTTGCTGCACTGGTCGATGCTGACCAGGTCGCGATGAACTGTGCCTACCTGCACTTCGATGCGAACCAGGGCATAGCCAAGCTCGCGCATTTCTTCGTGAATACGACTGACAGCAACATCACCGGAGGAGGTGAAATCGAGCTCGGCACCGAGGCGTTGGACCTCGTATTCGAAACCCACTCCAAGGATTTCAGCCCGCTATCCGGAAACGCACCCGTGCAGTTGAAGGGCACGCTCAGCGATCCCCAGGTCAGCGTCGTGACCGATCAACTTGTTGCCAAGGCCGTAGCCAGTGTCGTGGGTGCGGTAGTGACTCCGCCCTTGGCGATCCTGCCTTGGGTCGAGCCCGGTTTGGGCGAGGGCTCAGGCATGGGATGTCGAAAAGCCCTGAACGCATTCGAGCGCAACTGAGCGAAAACTTTCTCGCGCCGTTCAGTGCGGCTCGGTCATCAGCCTCTCAACAGTGCCTTCGGCCTGCAGGTGCTCGAAGGCGGCCTGAGTGCGTAGCACGGTGTCGTCGTCGGTCTTCGGGCTATAAGCCATATACAGCCGCGTCGCGGCGTCGGGCGTGAAGACTTTCTCGACGCTGGCGGGGTCGATACCGGCCTCCTGGCAGAGGCTGAGCATGTCTCGCTCGGGCATCGGCACGAGATCAACCTGGCCGTTGAGCAAGCGCCGGAAGTTGTCGCTGTTGTGCGCCGTCACCACGATCTTGCTGAAGCCATTGGCCTGCAGGTACTGGTGGCGAACGTCGTCACGCAATACGCCGATGCGGTAAGCCTTGGCGGCGTCTAGGTCCGGCACCTGAATGTTTTTGCGGTCGCGCAGTTTGTAGAAGTGATATTCGATGCGCATGATCTCGCCGACCCAGCGAAACAGCGGCTCGCGCTCGGAGGTGCGGGCGATCAGGTAGATCAGCACGCCGGGCTCGCGCAGCGCCATGTCATAGGCGCGCGCCCAGGGGTAGACCGTCATCTGATAGTCACCAACGGCTGCGCGCTCCAGCGTGGCACGCACGACCGCACTGGCCGAGCCGGCCACCTGCCCGTTCTGCAGGTAGCTGTAGGCGGTTTCCTCGGTGACCACGCGCAATGGGCCGGCCTGCGCCGCGCTACCAAGCAACCCCAGGGAAAGTGCGATCCAGGCGAACGGGTGCATCGTGCGGTCCTCGGCAGCTAGTAAGCAATGCGGTTGCGGCCGCCGGCCTTGGCCCGGTAAAGGGCCTCGTCCGCCTGGCGCAACAGTTGATCGAATTGGTCCATGGCGCTGGCATCGAATGCCGCCAGGCCGACGCTCAGCGTCACATTTGGCGAGACGTCCGACGCGGCGTGCGGCACGTCCCTCTCCGCCAGGCAGTGCTGCAGCCGCGAGGACGCGCGATGCGCAGCCTCAAGATCGACACCCGGCAGAAGCACCACGAACTCCTCGCCGCCCAGCCGCGCAACCACCTCGCCAGCGCGGGCAAACACCGACTTGAGGGTGTCAGCGACCACGCGCAGGCACTGGTCGCCTTGTGCATGGCCGTAGTGGTCGTTGTAGCGCTTGAAGAAATCCACGTCGCACATCAGCACCGTCAGCGGCTGGCCGAGGCGCATGGCGCGGCGAAACTCGACTTCCTTGATCTCGTCGAAATGCCGGCGATTGGCCAGGCCGGTAAGTGGATCGCTACGCGACAGCTCTTCGAGCTGTACATTGGCCGCGCGCAGCTCGGCGGTGCGTTCTTCCACCAGCTCGGCCAGCCGGTCGCGGTGCGCAGCCAGCGCCTGCTCATCCTGATGCTGTCGCTCGAGGTACGCTGACAGCTTGGCCTGCAGGCCGTTGACGCCCTCTTCGAGCAGGCTCAGCTCGTCACGGCGCCTGGGCGAGCGATCCAGCCGCAGGCGCTGGTCGAGGTTTTCCGGCGCCAGCGCGGTCAGGTGGCGGGCGATCCGGCGCACATGCAGCGTCACGCTGCGGTTGAACATCCACATGATCAGCCCCGCCAGCAACAGTGACTGGATGAGCTGGGTGATGACGATATCGGTGACTTCCGCGAGCAACCGCTCCCAGAGCACGCCTTCGTGCCCTTCCAGCGTCAGCTTGCCGACCGTTTCGCGTGCACCGGCGTAGGGTTCATAAGTCAGCGGATGCCGCAGCCGCGGCGCGCGATGGTCGCCCGGCTGAACGGCCCGCTGCCGCTCGATGATTTCCGGAGCACGCCCGGCGCGAATGATCTGCAGCTCCACACGCCCAATGGGCGCGGCCCTGGCGACGCTGTCGAGCTGGGTCTGCAGCGCGTCGCTGTCCATTTCCCAGATGGCCTTCGCCAGGTTGCTCTGGAACACCTGATCGATCAGCACCAGTTCGGCGTTCATCGCGGCCAGGCTCTTATGCCAGGCCGACCAGGTGCGCACCCCGACGGTCACCAGGGTGAACAACAAGCAGAAACCGAGCGTCGCGAGTACTAAACGCCGGCCGAGCGAATGGCTTCCATGCGTGGAGTCGATCAACTCCGGCCCGGGTGCGGTGCCCACGTCACTGCCACCTGCGCATGATTGCTTCGTAGCGGCCATCAGCCCGCACTCGTTCGAGCGCTTGGCTCATCCGTTGCACCAACACATCATCCGTCTGGCGGCTGAAGGCCATTCCCAATGAATTCCGTTGCCCGCCGAGGTCAACAGCCAGTTGCGGCACGGCCCGCTGTTCCGGGTCGCCAGTGCCCTGCCGAACGAGCCAGTGAGCGTTCAGGTCATTGGAAATCCACAGCTGGACACGCCCTTCCTTGAGCTTGGCGTAGTTGTGCTCGTATTTATTGCTCGACTGGAGATTCTTGCCGATCGCGAAACCGTGAGCGATCAGGTACTGCTCACCGACATCGTCTTTCACGGTGGCGATCTGATACTGGCGAGCGTCGTCGAGTGTTTTGAGGTGGTAGTCGGTACCGGGTAACGAGAACAAGTGCATCTTCATTTCGAAGAAGGGTCCGACCCACTTGAATAAGGCCTCGCGCTCGGGAGTGCGAGCGATGGAATAGATCAGAACGTTCTCGCCATGAAGCGCAAGGTCATACGCCCGTGCCCAAGGCATCGCGCGAATGGTTGCCTGCACCCCGGCCTCTGCAAGCGTCGCCTCTACAATCTCGGTCGCCATACCGGTCAATTTGCCATCGACCGTCATGTTGTACGGCGGCAACTCCTCGGTCACCACCGTGATGGTGTGGGCGGATGCCAAGGTGGCATAGCCCGTCGAGGCCAGCAGGGCCAGGGCGACGCTCAGACGGCGGAGCAGGCGAGAACTCATGGGGCAACCTCGAGGGGTTTGTCGAAACCCGGGCGTGCAACCTGGATACCGGCCACCATACTGCCATCCTCCGGATTTGCTTCATCAGTCTTTTTTCGGCGCCACCTATGCGGACTTGAACCCGGTGCGGCCGCTTTCGCCGCAGTCCGACGTACGGCATGTCTTCAGGCACGCCGGCGGTACCGGTGGCACCTCGCGCACGGGTTGAAAGGAGGGGAAAGGCACCCTGGCACGATGGGGCGTTGCCGGCCAGAACGACTCAGGGGCGCTGACGCTTGTGCTCGAAGGCTTCGACACACGCGGGCAGATCGTAGAAGCGAGGCGTACCGCCGGCACGGTTGCCATTTTCGCCAACTGTCTTGCGCTGGCATTCGGTATCGGCTCGGCTGTTGCGCGTACTCCTCATGCAATCTTCGAACGCCGCCTCGCGCAGCGGTGCCAGCTTGACCTCCCGAGCGGCCTCGCAGCGCTGATCCAGTTCGGCCTGGCGCGTGTCGAATGCATCCCGATCCTTCTGAAACCCCGCTTGCGCCTGCGTGGCCAACAGGCCTAGCAGCACTACAACCAATCTTCCCTGCGTCATGGCAACACTCCCGTGTTCGGATAAGACGGCGAGCATGACGCGAGGAAGGAAACCGAACAAGCTAGCCGCACTTTACTGCGGCTTTTCGAGGCCCGTTGCCTTGACCGTCTCGAGTGCCTGCTCCGAACCCAGATAATCCAATAGCGCCTGCGCCTTCTGCGGGTGCTCGGCCCTGTTCACCACGCCACCGGCAAAACGCGTCACCGATTGCAGCGACTCGGGAATTTTGCCAATGAAATGAGCACGTGGCTCGGCCAGCAACTCGCTGACCTGCTGGAAACCCAGTGCGTAGTCGCCATCGGCCACCGCGGTCGCCACCGGCTTGTTTCGTACGCGGTGCCCTTTGCCTTGCATTTGCGCCTCGATACCAAGCCGTTTGAACAGCTCGCGTTCGATATAGTCGCCGCTCGCACTGTCCGAATAAGCCACCGAGTCGGCTTGAAGCAAGGCCGCTCGCAGTTGCGCCTCGGTGTCGATCCGAGGAACGGGCGCACCGTCCCGTACGACCGCACCGATCCGCGAATCGGCCAGTTCCACGCGGGATTCTGGTCGCACGACGCCCTGTTCGATCAGCTTGTCGAGGGCATAGCCCACCATGATCACTAAATCGGCCGGTTCGCCACGTGCGAGTCGGTTGGGAATGGATTGTTCGGACGCGCCCATCGACGGGCCGCGTACGGTGGTAATCGTGTCGCCCTCATGCGCGGCATAACGAGGCGAGAGTTGCTGGTGCGGGGCATGGAACCCACCGGAGATCATCACCCTGATCTCCTCGGCGTAGGTGAGACAAGGCAGTAGCGACAGCACGGCAGCGGCAACGAACGGCTTGGCAAAGCGGGGCATGATGAGCTCCTGTGGTTGTTGTTGTGGAGGCTCGCCCCGCGCTCGACGCGCAGGGCTGGGAAGGCACGAGGCCCGTCAGGCCTGGTCGGGCAGCGGCGTCCGCCGGGTCCGGCGACGAAGTTGCTTGGCGCCGATCCAGGCCAGCAACAGGAAGGTGATGGCCAGGCAGGTTGCACTGATGGGCCTTTCGAAAAAGGTCAGCGGGTCGCCACGCGACAACAGCATGGCGCGACGGAAGTTCTCTTCCACCATCGGCCCGAGCACGTAGCCCAGCAGGATCGGCGCGGGCTGGAAGCCGAGTCGCACGGCCAGGTAGCCGAACAAACCGATCGCCAGCACCACGCCGACATCGAAGAGGCTGTTGTGTGTGCTGTACACGCCGATGGAAATGAAGAACAGCACGCAGGGGAAGACGATGCGGTACGGCACCGAAAGCAGGCGCGTCCAGATACCGACGAGCGGGATGTTCAGTACCAGCAAGAGCAGGTTGCCGACCCAGAAGCTGGCAATCAGGCCCCAGAACACATCCGGGTGCTCACTGATGAGCTGTGGGCCGGGCTGGATGTTGTGGATCATCAATGCGCCGAGCATGAGCGCCATGGTCGCGTCGCCCGGAATACCCAGCGTCATGGTCGGAATGAAGGCCGTCTGCGCCGCCGCGTTGTTACAGGACTCCGGGCCTGCCACACCTTCGATGGCGCCCTTGCCGAAGCGTGATGGGTCGCGTGCCAGCTTCTTTTCCACCGCGTAGGAAATGAACGAGGCCACTGCCGACCCGGTGCCCGGCAGGGTGCCGAAGAACGAGCCGATCCCTGCCCCGCGCACCACTGGCAACGCCGCCTGCTTCACCTCGGCACCGGACAGACGCATCGACATTTTTCCGCCCACCGCTTCGCCCGTGCCGATTCGGTTCACGCCGCGCAGCACGTCGGCGATACCGAATAGCCCCATGGCCAGGGCAACCAGCGCGATACCGTCACTCAGATGCTCCAGACCGAGCGTAAAGCGCATCACGCCGGAATTGACGTCGGTGCCCACCAGACCGAACACCAGGCCAATCAGAACGCTGGCGATCCCCTTGAGCGGCGAGCCGCTGGAGAGCGTCGACGCCGCGATCAGGCCGAGCAACATCAGGCCGAAGTATTCGGCCGGACCGAATTCGAAGGCAACCTGCGCCAGGTAGGGCGAGAACAGCGTCATCAGCACGATGCCGAAGGATGCGCCGAGGAAAGAAGCGAGCATCGCCGTCAGCAGGGCCTGCCCTGCCCTGCCCTGCTTGGCCATGGGGTGGCCGTCGAGACAGGTCACGGCGTGCGAGGCCACACCCGGCAAGTTCAGCAGGATCGAGGTAGTCGCGCCGCCATACTGGGCGCCGTAGTAAAGGCCGGCGAGCATCATCAGTGCGCCGGTCGGGTCCAGCGTGTAGGTGATCGGCAGCAACATCGAAATCGCCGCCAGCGCCCCGATACCGGGCAGCACACCCAGCAGGTTGCCAATGAACACGCCGATGAAGCAGTACAGCAGATTGGTGGGTTGCAGCGCGACGCCGAAGCCGCCCAACAGACTCTGGAGAATGTCCATGCTCAAAACCCGCGCAGCAAGGGGAACTGGATCTGCAGCCCGTAGGCGAACACCAGTACCGCGATGACCGTCATGCACAGGGCGAGCACGGCGGCGGCTCGGGGCGAATTGTCGCGATCGCCCAGGGCCGAAATGAAGATCAGGGCGAAGGTCGCCGGGACCAGCCCGGCATAGGCGCCCAGCACGATGAAGGCAAGCATGCCGCCGATTACACAGGCCCAACCCCGATACTGCGGCGGCCCGGTGTCTTCATCTTCTTGGGTACCAGGCGTTACCAGCAGCAGCGCGCCGATGAACAGCAGCAGCGCCCCGAGCACCATCGGGAAATAGCCAGGGCCCATCCGGGCGGATGAGCCGGCGTCATAATTCAGCGAGCCAAGCAGAGTGCCCAGCCCGATCAGCAGGACCAGGCCGCTGGAGGCCAGCTGCCGCCGGTTGGAAAGCAGATTCATCGGAGCCTCGTCTGTTCGCATCGAGGGGCGCAGCGGTCGAAGACCGGCTGGCCATGGCAGCGGCCAGCCCATCACGGGCCGACCGCAGGACGGTCAATCCGCGCGGATGCCGGCCTTCTTGATGACAGCGGTCCACTTGTCTCGCTCGGCTTCCACGAACTGCTGGAATTCCTCCGGCGAGCCGGAGGCGATGACCACGCCCAGTTCATCGAGACGTTTGCGCGTCGCATCGTCCTTCAAGGCGGCCTGCAGCGCGGCGTTCTGTTGCGCGATGGTCTCGACGGGAATGCCCTTGGGACCGACCAGCCCCCACCAGACGGCGGCCGTGCTGTTGGGGTGACCCAGCGAAGTCACCGTCGGCAGGTCTGGCAGCAGGGCGTTCGGCTTGTCGTCGAGCACGGCCAGGGCGCGCAGCTTGCCCGCCTTGATGTGGCCGACAACTTCGGTGGGATTGATCGACATGAACGAAATCCGTCCGCCAATCAGGTCGGTGATCGCGGGCGAACCGCCCTTGTAAGGAATGTGCAGCGCCTCGAAGCCGCCGTCCTGCTTGAGCAACTCGCTTGCCATGTGGCCCGAGCTGCCATTGCCGGCCGAGGCGTAGGTCAGTGCTTCCGGATCCTTGCGGCCGGCTTCGATCAGCTCATCGAGAGTCTGGTAGGGCGAATCCTGCGGCACCACCACGACAAGCGGCGCGTAACCGATCTGGCCGATGGTGACGAAATCCTTCGCCGGATCGAAGCTCAGGTTCGAATATAGCGCCGCATTGCTTGCCAGCGTGTTTGAAGCGGTGAGCAGCATGGTGCCGTCCGGCTTCGCGGTGGCCACGGCGGCCGAGCCAATGTTTGTCGCCGCGCCGGGGCGATTCTCGACAATGATCGACGTACCGAGCGACTCCTCCATCTTCGGGCTGACCATGCGAGTGACGATGTCCACGCCACCGCCAGCGGCGTAGGGCACGACGATATGCACCGGCTCCGCCGCGAAGGTTGGCGCGATACTCGCTGCGGCACTCAGTAGCGCAGCCGCGAGCGAGCGAGAAAGAAAGCGAACGGTTTTCACGGTATTTGGCATTGTTATTTTTCTCCCTATACGCGGGACGGAACGTGCGCCCCGTGCTAAAAAGCATGGGCGACCCGAATTGATAGGGTCCAATACATTTTTCAGGCTCGACTTATTCGATGAGCATATAAATGGATTTCCGACAGCTTCGCTATTTCGTCGCCGTGGCCGAAGAGCTGAGCTTCAGCGCGGCCGCGAGACGTCTACACATCAGCCAGCCGCCGCTGAGCATGCAAATAAAGGCGATGGAGGACGAGCTTGGCGCGCCCCTGCTCAAGCGCACCAATCGACGGGTGGAGCTGACGCAGGCGGGGCAGCTGCTGCTCGACGAGGCACGACGCGCTCTGGCGCAGCTCGATCACGCGGGCGATGTGGTTCGGCAGGCCGTGCGCGGCGACCTGGGTGCCATCCGCATTGGCTTTACGGCGTCGGTTCCCATGTACGACGCTTTTCCGGCGATGCTCAGCCGCTACCAGACGCAACATCCTGGGGTCAGAACGCTGCTGACGCACCTGTCCACGGCGGAACAGCTACGCGCCCTGGCAGACAAGACTCTGGACGTCGGCTTTCTGCGCCCCTCCATGCTGTTCGCGCCGCCAGCGGGCATCACCGTGCATGAACTCTGGAAGGATCGACTGGTGGCGGTACTGCCGGCACACCATCCTCTGGCGCGGGACAGCCAGTCGCCGGTTGCCGTCGGGGCCCTGGCCGATGCGCCTTTCATCCTCTTCCCGCGAGGACTGGGTTGTGGCCTCTTCGAGCATGTCAGCGCGCTGGCAAGCCGCGCCGGCTTCGCCCCGCGCCTGCAACACGAGGTGCGCGAAGGCACCACCATCCTCGGCCTGGTAGCTGCCGGCATGGGCGTGTCCATCCTGCCGGACATCTACGCACGGACGGGCATCCCCGGAGTGGTCTACCGCCCCCTGGATACACAGGACGCCGCCAGCCGCCTGCTGCTGGCGCACCGCACCGGCGAGCAGACGACTTCCCCGCTGCTGGAACGTCTGCTGGGTACGGTCGTGGCCGAATAAGATCAAACGCAAAGCGTCACGAGGGCGCTTTCCTGTCTGCCGTGCGACACCTCGCTGGTCAGACCATCTCGACGAAGGCCTTTGCCGTCTCGATAGCGCCTGGCAGGGACTTGTTCAGCGCCGTGCGGTCCATGCTGTCGGCCAGCGGCCCCCTGACGGATTCAAGTGCGAGGCCGATGTCACCGTTGCTCGCCTGCAGCGCCTGCGCCAGGGCGACGCTCTGCGCGACGACATAGGGCAGCGTGCTGCCGTTGGGCGCCTGCAGCGGTCGGGCCTGGTAGGCGATGGCCTCCTGCAGCACCTTCGGCAATTGCCAGCGGCGTGCCAGCTCGGCGCCCACTTCCGGGTAGCCGAAGCCGAGCTGCAGGGTCTCGTTGGCAGCGCGACCCGGGCTGGAGGTGGCACCGCCTTCGAGGGATTCGGCCAGGTGCGGCGCGCCGGTCTGGATCAGCAGCTCGCCGATGTCGTGCAACATGCCGCAGGTAAAGGCGGTTTCGACGTCGGCTCCCACCTGCTTGGCCAGCAGCCGGCTGATGCTGGCGACAAGAAAGCTGTGGTACCAGAACGCCTTGAGATCGAAGCCGGCGTGCAGCTTGAATGCCGAGGTGAACGCTGAGGCCAGCACCAGGGTGCGCAGGGTGTTGAAGCCCAAGCGCATGGCCGCATCCTCGATGCTGGTCGACTCGCGCGCGCCGCGAAAGCGCGACGAGTTCGCCAGGCGCAGTACGCGCGCGGAAATCACCGGGTCGCAGGCAATGTTGCGAGCGACGGACTCGACGGAGGTGTTCGGGTTGTCGAATTGCTGGATCAGGTCTTGGGCGACCTTGGGTACGTTGGGAAGCTGGTGAAGATTGGCGAACAGATCGTCGAGTTGCATGGGGGCGGGCTCCTGGTGGAATGACGTCCCCAAACACATCGGGTTACATCTGCCTTTCTTCAGCGTCAGCAGACGGCCGGTCATGCGCGGAGCTGCCTTTCGTCGGAATCCCCCTCGCCTCCACTCCGTTGGGCAAAAAGGGCGCAGCCGTTCAAATCCGGGCGCGCACCTGCCGCGGGCTGATGCCGAACTGGCGCTTGAACGCCGTGGCGAAATTAGCCGCACTGTTGTAACCCGCGCGCCACGCCGCATCGGTGACGGTAGCGCCCTCACGCTCCAGCGCTTCACGTGCCGACTGCAGGCGCCTCGCTCGCTGGTATTCGAAGATGGTCATCCCTTTGAACTGCCGGAACTCGCGCTGCAGCGTCGTCGCGTTAACGCCGACCTCCCGCGCGATCTGATCGAGTGTCCAACCGTCTGCCTCGCCGCTGTCGAGCCGCTCGACAAGTTTTTGCAGCCGTCGGAATGCCTGCGGCCGCAGCCCTTGCTCAACCGTGGAGCCATCGCCGAGGCTGACCAGGGCCTCGCAAGCGATGTCCAGTGCTCGGCTTTCCAGGTACAGGCCGGCGAGCAACGCATCGTAGCGCGGTGGATTGAGCATTTGGTCCGCCAGCGACAGCAGCCGCGGCGAGGGCTTCCAGATGCGTGGCGCGAGATGACTGTCCATGAATCGGCGTAGCGCACCGTCACTGGCGCAACCGCTTTCGCCGCGGCCCTGGAACCATTCCGGTGTCAAACTCACCACCAACTTGCGGATGTGGCTGCCGCGCCGCGCCTGACGGCGAAACAGCACCGGCTCGTTCATCGACACCGCAACGCCCTCCGGCGCGCGGCGGCCAGTCGCCTGCCCGAGCGTCAGCGACAGATCGCCGTAATGAACCTGACTCTGCCCCTGCAGGAACAGCACGAACGACAGCCGCGGCCCAACGGTGTTCTCCGTAACGAAATCCTGCAGCTCCTCGCAATCGGCCCAGTGCAGCGACAAACCGTCGCGCAGATGCGCCCATTTCACCCGACCGTAAAACAATCGATCGTCGTCGTTGTTGTTAGGCAGGCGAAGCCCCGTGCGGCTTGCCGCCGGCAGTTCATCGCCACGGATGATGTGATCAGGTTGGTTCATGCAGTGCTGCGCCTCGAACGCGATGGATCGCAAAGCAAATGTTGGCTAACGCAAAGGTTTCGCCAAGCGGACGCTGGCAGACTACGCGCCGACATCTTTTGATGCAAATCATTATCATTAAGCGACAGGAACGCTTGCCAACCGCGTTCTCGCCGCTGCGCCAGGAGCCGCCCATGGACAGAATCCTCCGCACATCACGCCTAGGCCAGCACGCCCGCCCCCTGCTGCTCGTGAGCCTTCTCGCGCCCTTCCCGCTCAGCGCATTAGCGCAAGGCGTGGCGGACGCTGACGAACCCGTCCAGCTGGAAAGCATCACTGTCGAGGGCAACCGCCTCTACGACATGCCGCCCTCCGAGCAGAGCGGCGGCTACACCGTGCCGGCCGCCACCGTCGGGACCAAGACGCCCGCCGAGCTACGCGATATCCCGCAGTCGATCAGCGTCTATACCAGCGACTACATCCGCGACCGCCAATTCGTGAACCTCGACGACCTGGCCAAATACTCCACGGGCCTGCGCACCCTGACCAACGACAGCGGCCGCTCCTCCATCTACGCCCGCGGCTACGAATACGACGAGTTCAATATCGACGGCCTGCCGGCACCCATGGCCAGCATCAACGGCACCGTGCCGTCGCTGTCGCCGTTCGACCGCGTTGAGGTGATGCGTGGCCCGTCTGGGCTGTTCAACAGCACCAGCGAACTGGGCGGCATCGTCAACATGGTGCGCAAGCGCCCGACCGAGGTATTCCAAGGCAGCGTCACCGGCCGCTACGGCAGCTGGGACACGAACTACCTCGAAGCCGATCTCTCGGGCCCGCTGGACGAGCAAGGCCGTATCCGCGGCCGTACCGTTATCTCCCGTGCCGACACCAATGGCGAGGTCGACTACAACGCCAATACAAGCGAAAGCTTCTACGGCGCCCTGGACATCGACCTGACCGACGCCACGGTCATGTCCTTCGGGCTGATCCACCAGACAAAGGACATCGTTCCGCATAACGGCTACCCAACCGACGCCGAAGGCAACCTGCTTAGCTACAGCCGCTCATCCTTCTACGGCTCGGACTGGAACGACTTCAACGGCCGTACCACCGATGTCATCGCCGAGCTGACCCACCGCTTCGACAATGGCGGCTATGGCCGCGTCGCCGTTCGTGGGTCCAAGCGCGACACCGATTACCTGTACAGCTACACCAGCACCGGCGTCAGCGCGACGGGCACTTCGCGAGCCGTGGCCATCGGCCGCGAGACCGAGCAGGACACCCTGTCGATCGACGCCAGCTACAGCCAGCCGTTCGAGTTGCTCGGCCAGGTCAGCGAGTTTGTCATCGGCACCGACTACAAGCACTACGACGGCAAGTACGTCAACGGCAGCCAGGTGCTGGGCAACATCGATGTCGCCACCTACGACCCGGGCCGGTTCGCCGAACCGGACATGGCCTACAGCACCCGCGTCGACTCCGATGAAAAGGAAACCGGCCTCTACGCCAAGCTGACCTTCCGCCCAGTCGAGCGCCTGGCACTCATCGGTGGCGCGCGGCTGAGCCGCTACGAGGGCGAAAGCACCACGACCAGCCTGACCAATGGCAGCGTCAATAGCGGGCAATCCGAAGATAACGGCCGCGTTACACCGTACGGCGGCTTGGTCTACGACCTGGACGACAGGCATGCGCTGTATGCCAGCTACTCCCAGGTATTCAAGCCACAGACCGAGGTCGGCGCCGATGGCCGGGTCATCGATCCGCGCGAAGGCGAGCAGTACGAACTGGGCATCAAGGGCAGCTACTTCGGCGGCGACCTCAACGCCCGCGTGACCGCTTTTCAGATGACCGACAAGAACCGCGCCACCGACGCCGACGGCCAGTCCTCCACCATCGACTATGTTGCAGCCGGCAAAACCCGAATCCGCGGGGGCGAATTCGAGGTCAGCGGCTACCTGACTCCGCAGTGGGAACTGCTGGCCGGCTACACCTACATGAAGACCGAGACGTTGTCGGGCGACGAGAACGCGATCTTCACCCTGATGCCGCGCCACCAGGCCTCGCTGTGGACCACTTACACCCTTGATGGCGGCGCGCTGAACGGCCTGGGCATCGGTGGTGGCGTCACGGCCATGAGCGACTTCTCCGTCACCCGCAACGACATCACCCTGAGCGCGCCCGGCTACGCGGTGGTCGATGCCAAACTGTCCTACCCGATAACCGACAAGCTGACCGCAACGCTCGACGCCAACAACCTGCTCGACCGCAAGTACTATTCGCGCGTCGGCAGCGTCGGCACCTTCAACTTCTACGGCCCGTCGCGCAGCTTTACCGTCGGCGCCCGCTACGCGTTCTGATCCACCTGGCCGTCGGCCCTCGATGGGGTGCCGACGGCCCCGTCATGGAGATACCCATGCCCCAGTTCCATGCCCAGGTGCCCACGCCGCGCGCCCTGCGCAACATGACGCGGCTGTGCAAGCACTTCGCTCATAAGGCCGACGTCACCATTACCGGATCCGACGCGCACTGCAGCTTCGCCTTTGGGCAATGCGACATGCACGCCACGGAAGATCAGCTCGTGATCGACTGCCAGGCCGAGACCGACGAGGCGCAAAAGCGCCTGCGCTTCGTGCTCGCCGATCACGTCTACCGCTTCTCCGGGGAAGAGGCGCTGCAGATCGATTGGCGGGACGGGCCGCTCCCCACGCGCGCGGCGGACGCATGATGCGCTCGCTCGTGGCCCTGCTCGCCTGCGTCGGCCTCGCCGCCCACGCCACGGCCGATGACGCCTGGCAGCCGGTCCAGCTGCCGCACGCGGTGCAGCACGACATCCACTCGCAGCGCACGGACCGCGACTACCGTATCTACATCGCCGAGCCGCGCCAGGCGCCGCCACCGGGTGGCTATCCAGTGCTCTACGTGCTCGACGGCAATGCCCTGTTCCCCGGCCTGGCAATCCAGGCCCAAGCCTTGGAAGACCGCCCCGACCCGAACCTGCGCGACTCCGTGCTGGTGGTCGGCATCGGCTACCCGGGCGAAGCGCTTTATCAATTCAAGGCGCGCGCCGAGGACTACACCCCCGACGCGGAGGACCGTCAACGCCTGCCCGGCCGTGAGCCGCCGCCGGCGGGTGGCGCCGAGGACTTCCTCGCTTTCATCCAAACCGAGCTCAAGCCGCTGATCTCCGGGCGCTACCCGGTCAACGCACAGGCGCAGACGTTGTTCGGTCACTCCTACGGCGGCCTGTTCACGCTCTATACGCTGCTCAACCAGCCACAGACCTTTCAGGGTTACGTCGCGGCCAGCCCGTCGATCTGGTGGTACAAGGGCTACATCGACCGTACGCTGGCCGGCTTCGAACGCCACGCCGCCGAGCGGCGCCTCGCCGCACGCTTGCTGGTCACGGCCGGCAGTGCGGAAGAGCCGCCCGTGGACGACCCACTGACCGACCCACGCCAGCAGCACATGGCCGAGCGGCGGATGATCGGACACGCGCGTGACCTGACCGAGCGCCTGAGCACGGTGCCGGGCCTGGACGTCCGCTTCGTGCTCAACCCCGATGCCAACCACGGCACCAATAGCTTCCATAGCGCCATCGAAGCGCTGGAGTTGGCCACGGTCGTCGGCCGCATGGCACGCCCGGTAGAAGACGACTGACAGCGGCGGATGAGAACCGGCCGGTCAGGCATTCGTGGCATCGCCGCAGCGGGCGCCAGTGGTAGAGTCGTCGCGGCCCTTAATTTGCTGGAGATACCATGCGCACGCTTCAAGCCCTCATGTTCGCCCTCCCCCTGGCTTTCAGCTCGTTGGGTTTCGCCGCCGATTCGCCCGCCGGGCGCTGGCAGACCATCGATGACGAAACGGGCAAGCCCAAGTCGATCGTCGAAATCCAGCAGGCTGACGATGGCACCCTGAGCGGCAAGGTCGCGCAAATTCTGCAGTCGGACCATGGCCCGAATCCGCTGTGCACCGAATGCGAAGGCGAGCGCAAGAACCAGCCCATCACCGGCATGACCATCCTCTGGGACCTGAAGCCGGATGGCGAGCAAACCTGGAACGACGGCACCATCCTCGACCCCTCGAAGGGCAAAACGTACCGCGCGAAGGCCAAGCTGCTCGAGGGTGGTAACAAGCTGGAGGTACGTGGCTACATTGGCATCGAGGCGTTGGGCCGCACCCAGACCTGGATTCGCCAGTAATCACCGGCCCGCTGCACAGTCGCGAGCGCATGCAGCGAAACGCCGACTGCACGGCCGTGTAGCACCGGGGTCGAAGCGCTATGGCCTCGACCCTTTTCTTCCGATCCTCCACGCTGCGCCACCTGCTGCCGCTGGCACTCGTCTTGTTTTCCGGCTCGCTGGCGGCTGCCGAGGCGCACCTGCAGGCGGTGGTCGACCAGGCTGAACGGCTGGCGCCGCTACAGACGCTGATCATCGCCCGCCGCGGCGAAACGGTGCTCGAGCGCGGCTTTCATGGCCATCGCGTCACCGCGCCGACCAACATCAAGTCCGCTTCGAAATCGGTGATCTCGGCCTTGGTCGGCATCGCCATCGACAAGGGCGTCATCCAGAGCGTCGATCAGCCGATCGCCGAGCTGCTGGAAGCCGAACTGCCCAGCAACCCGGACCCACGCCTGCGAGCGGTCACCGTCGGCCACCTGCTCAGCATGCAAGCCGGGCTCGGTTCCACCTCCGGGCGCCACTACGGCGCTTGGGTGGCGAGCCGCAACTGGGTTCGCGCGGCGCTGGCTCGGCCGTTCGAAGGCGATCCCGGCGGACCGATGATCTACTCCACCGGTTCCAGCCACCTGCTTTCGGCGATCCTCACGCGGAAAGCCGGGCGCTCGACGCTCCAATTGGCGCGGCAATGGCTGGCGCCGCTCGACGGCTTCGCCATCAGCGCCTGGACACGCGACCCGCAAGGCATCTACCTCGGCGGCAACGAAATGGCGATGACGCCGCGCTCGCTGCTGGCCTTCGGCGAGCTTTACCGGCGTGGCGGGCTCAACGCTGCCGGGGAGCGGCTGCTCACCGAAGCGTGGATCGAAACCTCCTGGACGCCCCGCACCCGCTCACGCTACACGGGCCACGGCTATGGCTACGGCTGGTTCATTACCGAGTTGAGCGGCCAGCCCGTGCGCTACGGCTGGGGCTATGGCGGCCAAATGGTCTATGTCGTGCCCGGGCTGGACATGACGGTGGTGATGACCTCCGACACCCGTCAACCGTCAGGCGGCGCCATGGGCCATCGCGACGCCCTGCATCGGCTGCTCGGGCAGATCATCGAGGCGGTAGAGCGTTATTGACTGGCCAGCCGCACCAGCGCCGCGCGATCCAGGCAGCGGTAGCGGAACGAGGGGCGGCCGATCTGGCCGTAATGAAAGGATTCCTCCAGCACCCGCGCATCGCTCAGATGCTTCAGGTACTTGCGCACCGAGACCCGCGACATGCCAGTTGCATGCAGCAGCGTCTCGCTGGTGAAGCCGTCTTCGTCAAGCGCCAGGATCGCCTGCGCGACCTGCGCCAGTGAGGCCGGCGTAAGGCCTTTGGGCAGGTCGCCGGGGCGGCGGGTTTCGTCGAGCGGAGCCTGGCCGAAGACGCGATCGATGTCGCTCTGAGCAAGCTGGTCCGGCATCCGAGACAAGCCTTCGCGAGCGCGGCGGCAGGCTTCGATGGCATCTCGGAAACGCTCGAAGCTGAAGGGTTTGACAAGGTAATCACGCGCCCCGAGCCGCTGCGCGGCGCGCACCGTGTCGATTTCGGAAGCCGCGGTGATCAGCACGGCGTCGGTGTTGCGGTCCTCGGCACGCAACTGGCGCAGCACCTCAAGCCCCGAACGGTTGCGCAGGTAGATGTCGAGCAATACCAGGTCCACGGACGCCTGCGCCAGATACTCGAGCGCCGACGCCACGTTGTCGCACTGGCCGACCAGTTCGACACCCTCGAGGCGCGACAGGTAATCGACGTTCAGGCGCATGACCATCGGGTCGTCTTCGACGATCAGCACGCGCATGGCTGCTTTCATGATTGGATGGCTCCCGCGGCGCTCCGGTAGGGCAATTCGACCTCGAACAGGCTGCCACGTCCGGCCTCGGAATACACCGCCAGGCTGCCGCCCCAGGCCTCGACCTGCTCCTGCACGGCGGCCAGGCCAATGCCCCGCTGAGCACCCTTGGTGGACACGCCGCGCTCGAAGATCTGCTCACGCACTGCTGCTTCGATCCCGGCGCCGCTGTCCTGCACATGCAGCGAGAGCAGCGCCTCGTCGTGGTCCAGCGTCAGGCTGACGCGGCGCTCGTCGCGCTCGGCCACAGCTTCGAAAGCATTCTCCAGCAGGTTGCCGAGCACGGTCACCAGGCCATGCACCTGATCGGGCGCGGCAGCCGGCACCGGGTGTTCGACAACCACTTGAAACAGGATGCCGCGCTCACGCGCTTCGCTCTGTTTGCCCAACAGGAAACCCGCCAGGACCGGCTCGCCGATGCCCTCAACCAACGCGGTGGCCGGGGCCAACTGATGGTCAGCGAGATCCCGCAGATAAAGGCGCAGCGCATCGAGGTCGCCCATCTGGGCAAGGCCCAGCAATACGTGCAGCTTGTTCTTGAACTCGTGGGTTGCGGCACGCAGGGCCTCGGCGTAGCGGCTCACGCCGGTCAGCTGCTCGGCCAGGGCATTGACCTCGCTCTTGTCGCGAAAAGTGGCAATGGCACCGATGACCCGCCCTTCGTGGCGGATTGGTGCACGGTTGGCGAGGATGGCGAGGCCGTTGAGGCTGAATTCCCGGTCGCGCTGCTCGGTAGCGCTGCTAAGCACTTCAGGCAAGCCGCTGTTTGGCAGGTATTCAGCGATGGGCCGCCCCAGCGGCGGCGTGCCCAGGCCGGTGCTCGCGAGCAGGCGTTCGGCAGCGGGATTGGCCAGCGTGATACGCGCCTGGTCATCCACGGCCAGCACCCCTTCGCGTACCGAGGCCAGCATCGCCTGGCGCTCTTCGACCAGCCGGGTGATCTCGTAGGGCTCGAGCCCCAGCAGCACACGCTTGATGTAGCGCGCCAGCAGGTGCGCGGCGAAGGCCGCAAATATCATCAGCGCGAGCACACCAAGGACCACATCGCGGCGATGCTCGGCGAGCAACTCGCCCAGCGAGGCCAGGGTCACGCCGACCGAGACCGCGCCGACTACTACGCCCTGCTGATCGAACACCGGGGCGAAACCGCGGATGCTCGTGCCCAGGCTGCCGGCCGCGCGCGACGCGTAGGTCTCGCCGGCCAGTGCTGGGCCCTCATCATCGCCCCGGAACGCCCGCCCGATGCGCGCAGGGTCGGGATGGGTAAGACGCTTGGAATCCAGGTCCATGACCACGATGAAGTCGACCCCGAGGCGCTGGCGCAAAGGGTCGATCGCCTGCTGCAACCGTGCACCGGTAGACGGCTCGGTCAGGGCGCGCTGCACGTCGGCGCGCAGGGCCACCGTCTGCGCAAGGTTGGTCACGCGCAAGGTCTGGCCTTCTTCGAGCGTGGCGCGCAGCTGGACGTTGAACAGCCAGAGCGCAAGCGCGAGCGCCAGCACCACCATGACGGCGACCAGCAGCGAGATCAGGGTGTTGAGGCGCAAGCGCAAGGCTGTTCTCCAGAAACAGGGGACGCGCGGCTGGCCGCCGCAATGGCCGGATCGAGCCAGCGCGGCCGCGCCGGGTCAAGCGCCCACCCGCTTTTTTTAGTTTCGTAACGCTTTTTAAACTTCGCCAAACATTGGCCGCGAAGCGTCTGTGCTTAAGCTCGCCCGGCACCCGGCCCCGCCTCGTTCACGACGCGCACCGCCGGGCACAGCGCCCGAAACAGGGCTATTCCGCGAAACAATACCCGTACGTGCGCCCCCGGGGCGCCACGTTCGAAGGAGTACAACAATGAGCCGGACCACGCTGAGCGCTGCCCTGCCTGACGGCAGCACGCACCCTTCGCTGCTTTCCCAGCGCATCTTCAACCTGCCGCTGCCGCTATTCGCCATTGCGCTGATCGTGATGGCGGGCGCCATCGCTACCGACACCCTGCCGACCGGCATGATCGGTGCGCTGATGGTCATGATGCTGCTCGGCGAGCTACTCGGGTTCGCAGGTGACCGCCTGCCCATCGTCAAAACCTACCTTGGCGGCGGTGCGATCCTGGCGCTGTTCGGCGCCGCGGCGATGGTCTATTTCGGCTGGTTGCCCACGGCCGTTGCGGACGACGTGGCGACCTTCATGAAAGGCGGTGGCTTCCTCGATTTCTACATCGCCGCGCTGATCACCGGCAGCATCCTCGGCATGGACGCCAAGGTGCTGGTCAAGGTCGGCTCGCGCTACGCGTTGCCGCTGCTGTGTTCCGTGCTGTTCGCCGCGCTCTTTGCAATGGCAGTCGGCGCCTTGCTCGGCTTCTCGGCGCAGGATGCGGTGGTCGTCATCGCCATGCCCATCATGGGCGGCGGCATGGGCGCCGGTGCGGTGCCGATGAGCCAGATCTACGAACAATTGCTCGGCCAGCCGGCCAGCTACTACATCTCCATCCTGGTGCCGGCGCTGGCGCTGGGCAACGTCTTCGCCATCATCATTGCCGGGCTGCTCAACGGGCTGGGTAACCGCTACCCGTCGCTGACTGGCAACGGCCAAATGATGCCGGGCGTGGACGTCGCCGAGAAGGAAGGCCCTGTCACCCTGCCAGCGCTGGGCATCGGCCTGGTCGCAGCGCTGAGCTTCTTCGTTGCAGGTCAGATCCTCGGTGAGGTCGTGCCGCTGCATCCCTACGCGCTGATGATCGTGCTGGTGGCGGTACTCAAGGTGACTAACCTGGTGCCGGAGTCGATCAATGATGCGGCCTCACAGTGGTTCCGCTTCGTCGCCCGCAACTGGACCTTCGCCTTGCTGTTCGGCATCGGCGTGGCCTTCACCGACCTAGGCCAGGTGATCGACGCCATCTCGCTGACCTACGTCCTGATCGTCTTCGCGGTGGTTGCCGGGGCGGCTTTCGGTGCGGGGTTGGTGGGTAAGCTGGTGGGCTTCTACCCGATCGAATCGGCGATCACTGCAGGCCTGTGCATGGCCAACATGGGCGGCACGGGCGATGTCGCCGTGCTCTCCGCCGCGCGCCGCATGTCGTTGATGCCCTTCGCACAGATCTCCTCGCGCCTGGGTGGCGCGCTGATCCTGCTGATCTCCAGCGTGGTGGTACCGGTGTTCTTTACCTGAGCCCTGCGTATCTGAACGCAAAAGCCCCGGCCTATGCAGCCGGGGCTTTTCTGTTTCTGCCTCGCGATCCCGTCAGAAGCGGTACTTGGCAGACGCCGTCACGCTGCGCGGAGCGCCATAGGTCAGCGCGCCATAAGCTTCGAACATGTCGAAGTATTTCTTGTCCGTCAGGTTGTCGACGTTCAGCTGCGCGCTGAGGTTCTCGGTGACCTCGTAGCGCGCCATCAGGTTGACCAGCGCATAGGCCTCCTGCTCGACTTTTTCGCGGTTACCGGCCGGATTCGTGGCGTAGGTGTAGATGCTGTCCTGCCAGTTCACCCCGCCGCCAACGGTGAGCTTGTTGAACGCGCCCGGCAGACGATAAGTGGTGAAGGTGCGAAGCAGCTTGGTCGGGTAGCGCGTGCTGCGGGCGTTGCCGTCCGGGTCTTCGACCTCGAACTGGGTATACCCAGCCATGAGGTTCCAGCCTGGGGCCAGCTCACCGGACACCTCCAGCTCGAAGCCTTCGCTGGTCACGTCGATGGCCTCGTAGGCAAATTCACCCGCTATCCCGCCGGGAACCTGTACACCTGTGCTCTCGCCAAGGCCGTCCTGCTTGATCTTGAAGATCGCGGCGGAGGCATTTAGCCGGCCTTCGAAAAATTCAGCCTTGAGGCCCGTTTCGTAGCTTTCACCAATGATCGATGCCAGCTGCTGCCCGGTAATGTCCCTGCGGGCCTGGGGCTGGAAGATGTCGGTATAGCTGGCATAGGCCGACAGGTTTTCGGTGAGGTCGTAGACGATACCGGCGTACGGCGTCAGTTCGTGCTCATCGATTCGCGATGGCGTGTTGAACGGCGTGTCGTCGCTGGTCTTCTCGTAGCGGTTGTCTCGCGCACCGAGGATGACCTTGAGTTCATCCGTCACACTCAGGCGGGTCACTGCGTACAGGCCTTTCTGCGTCAGGTCGCCGTAGCTGTAAGGCGTCAACGCCCCCCAGACCGGAGCCGGGAAATCGCCGTCGTACGCATCGAAATTGGCAACGCCGCCAGAACCGCCCTGCGCTAGGCGTCTGTCGGCCTCGAAGTCCTGCTGGCTATAGATGTAACCAAAGGCGACCTCATGTTCGCGCCCGAACAGCATCACCGGCCCGCCGAGGCGAATGCTGTAGTCGTCCTGCACGGTCTTGGTCTTGTAAGAGCCGGGGAAGGAGCTCATCGCCGAGCTGCCGTCACGCCCCGGGTTGCCGGAAAGGTAGAGCAAGTAGGAGTCCGAGGTGCGCTCGCCGCGGTTGTAGCTGAGGTTCAGCTCCCAGCTGTTGGCGAAGCGGTGATCAAGATTGACGAAGTAGGTTTCGTAACTGCTGTCCCACTTGCTCCACTCGGCAGAGGTGGTTTTCGAGCGGCTCCAGTCTGTGCGGCTGCCGTCGGCGTACCAGATCGGCAGGCCACCCCACATCGGCGAGTCGGAGTCGTTCTCCTGGCGGCTCAAGCCGAACCAGAGTGTGGTGTCGGGTGTGAGGTCGATGTCCATGGTGCCGTAGAAGGTTTCGCGCTGCCCTGACTTCATGTCGATCCAGCTGTCGCCTTCGTTGTACTCGCCCACCAGCCGCGCCCGAACCGTGCCCGCCTCGTTGACCGCGAACGACAGGTCGCCTTCGGTGCCGTACGTATCCCAACTACCGCCGCTGACTTCTACCGAGCCGGTCAACGCTCGGCTGCTGGCACGCTTGCGAACCAGGTTGAGCGAGGCCGAGGGGTCACCGGCGCCGGCCATCAAGCCATTGGCGCCGCGCACCACTTCGACGCGGTCGTACATCGCCAGGCTGCTGAAGATTTCCCCCGAACTCCAAGGCTGCTCCCAGATCGTCGGTACGCCATCGATCATCAGCGCATTGATCGCAAAGCCGCGGGCATTCAACTGCGCTCGGTCGGTTTCGTAACGGGTTACGGACACACCGGTGGTGTTGTCGACCACATCCAGGATGGTTTGCATGTCCTGGTCTTCCATGCGCTGCTGAGTGATCACGCTGACCGACTGCGGCGTCTCGCGCAGCGACATGCTCAGCGGCGTGGAGGTACGCGCAGCGCCGGTGGTGTAGGACCCGGTGCCTTCGGTCACGTCGGTGACGGCCTCGCCGGTTACCGTAACCGCTTCAAGCGTGGTCGCTTCGGCAGCATCCGTCGCAACGGCATCTTGCGCATAGGCAGGCAGACCCGTCGCGAGCGCGCCCGCAGAAAGCAGGTGAATGACCAGCACCAAAGGGCGCAGCGTAAATGTAGAGCGAACAGCCGAAGCATCCGGCTGGCGGGGCGAGAAGAACATCTGTCTTGGCTTCCTTATAACGATGAACGTTTCTGAGAATCGTTCGTATTATAAGGAGCCAGCCAGCAGAACAGAAAGCCGTTATTGAGAATAAGTTTCGATAACACTTACCAGTGTATCGCCGCCAGCCAGATCCATCGCTCACCCAGCGATTGAGATCTGGCGGACGGACCTATCCTTCCTACTGCATCAGTTGTTGGCCCGCTGCTTGGTCGAATCCAGCTCGGCTTTCTTGCCGGTGGTGACTTCTGTGATCTTCGCGGACTTCTCGATGGCGAAGTCGAACACGTCCTGCATCTTGGCGATGGCTTCGGTCGAGGTCCCGTTCAGGCCACCCTTGGCGGCCCAGTCGAAGTTCCAGACGCCAGAGAGGCTGTCAGCACCGGGGACATCATGAGTCTCGATGGCGGTGAACACATCGGGGTGGCGCTGCAGGTACTGCGCCGCGGCGGACACTTCTGCCGGAACCTGGCCCGACTCGTTCGCAGCCAGCTTCGCCAGCTCGTCGCCAGTGATGGCCGACTTGCCTTCCTGGCGCAGATAGTCGGCGATGACCTTGCTCGACTGGGCGATGTTCAGCTTGGTGTCGAACGCTGAGCTGGAGGTGTCTTGTGGCGGCATGTTGCCGTTCGTGGGGGTGACGGTCGTAGACATCGGCTCTGCTTCCTCTGAAGGTTTAGGCACACCGTGGTTTGAAGTACTACACGAAACGGACCCTAGCACGCGGCCGTTGGCCAGCATGGCGCGCCGCCACAGCAATTCGCAAAGCAGCTCAGATTTCACAAGGATTCACAGAGTCGGCCCCTTCGCGAACGAAGCGACGAAGCGCCGTTAACCCCGTCACAATCACCGCTGCAGAGGGGCAGGCGCGCTTCTACCGAGTCGGCCGCTGCTTCATAGTCGTGGCCCACGCCAACTGCTCCATCAAAGGATTGATGCCATGGAAAACATCTACCAGGCGCCCAGCGCCGAACTCGTCGACGCACCCGTATCCGAGGCCTTCTTCGTCACCTCGACGCGCAAGATGCTCGTCCTGCACCTGTCGACCTTCGGGCTCTATACCCTGTTCTGGTTCTACTGCCACTGGAAGGCGCAGCGCGATGCGACGGGCGAAAACCTGTGGCCCTGGGCTCGCGCGTTCTTCCAGATTTTCTTCACCCACTCACTCGGCCGCGCGATCGCCGACCGGCTGACCCGGGACGGACACGAGCGCTGGGATTACAGCGCGGTCGCGACCATCTATGTGGTCGCTGCGGTCGCCGCGCATGTTCTGGGTCGGCTCACCAACGGCTCGGTTGCCCTGGACCTGTTGACCATAGCCATCGGCCTGCTCAACGTCTTCCCGCTGATCGCCATGCAGCGTAAAGCCAACCTCGCCTGCGGCGATGAGCACGGGCAGAGCAATGCGCGCTTTACGCTCGCCAATCTGGCCTGGATGCTTCTCGGCCTCGTCTGGTGGGCGCTCGCGATGTTCGGCTTTTTCATGCAATGAGGCTCGGCTGGCGAGCCGGTCCTGGGATGAGCTTCCCGCCCGGCCCGCCATCACAGTTCAACCTCGCATCACCCGCCAGGCTGGGGTGTTGTCGTTGGGGTTATAAGTCAGCTCGCTCTTGTCGAGCTTCTCCACGCCAATCGCCGTGAGCCAGGTGTCGAGATCGCCGGTGCTGATCTTGCCGTCGCGCCTGTCGTTCTTGGCCAAGTTGTCGAGCTGGTCGAAAAAGGCGCCGTTGTCGAGCAGGAAGCGCGCGGCACGCTTTTCGTCCTCGCTGCCGTCACCATTGGCGATCTTTTCCAAATCCTTCTTGCTGACGATCGCGTCCTTGCCATTCCAGTCATCCCAGCGCTCGCGGATGGTTTCGATCACGTCGCGGTGCTCGTCGTAGTAGGCGCGGTCGAACGCTTCCTCGTGGGCGCCGACCATCTTCAGCCAGGTGTTGAGGTCGTTGGTGCTGACCTTACCGTCATGGCCGCCCTTGCCCCACTGAGTATCGAGCTGGTCGAAAAACTCGCTGTTGTCGAGCAGGAAGCGAGCAGCGCGCTTCTCCTCTTCGCTGCCATCGCCGTTGGCGATCTTGTCGAGGTCTTTCTTGCTGACGATCGCGTCCTTGCCGTTCCAATCGTCCCAACGCTCGCGGATGGTGTGGATGACGTCGCGGTGCTCCTCGTAGAACGCCTTGTCGTACTTGGCCATGTGCAGGTCGTCATCCAGGCGGTTGACGGAGGAGCCGCCTTCCTGCGGCGTGTTTCTGAAGTTCTCCCACTCATCCTTCTGGTAGTCGTAGATGCTCTGCCCGGCCGGCGCGTCGCGGCCTTCGTATTCGTAGAAGCTGTAGCGGGCGTACTCGAGCTTGTCGCCCCAATCCTCTTGGGCCAGCCCCAGCTCGGCCAGATCCTTGAACCACTGGCCTTCCTTGTCGGTGGCTTTCTGTTTTTTCTCGTGATCGACAAAGATGCCGATGATCCCGGTGATCAATCCCAGACCCGCTGTGATCAGGAACAGCGGGCCAGTCGCGCCCGCCAGCGCGCCGATGCTGGCGAACAGCCCGACAGTGCCGATCACGCCTGCGGTGGTACCGGCCACGCCACTGATGATCTGCAGCGCACCGTTGGCCTTGCCCAGGTCGCTGCCATTGGCGATGGCATCTTTGATGGTGAAACCGCCGAGCACGATATCGGCTACGCCGAGAATATCCGGCGCCACGCCCAGCACCTTGGTTACGGTGCCGGCCACCCGCGCCACGGTTCCGGGTTTAACAGACGGCGTATCCGGCGTGTTGCCGGACAGCGCGTCCTGCACCGTGGTGGTATCGACGAGGCTCGGTGCCGGCGTTGCGTTGCGGATCGAGTCGTTGACCTGGCGGATGGCATCGTCGGCGATGTCGTCGGCGGGTGGAGTGCGGTTGTCGTGCGCATACATGTCGTCCAGCGCGTCGCGATCAAGCTCGAAGTTTTCCGAAAAGCCGTCGAACAGATCGCTGCCGGCCGGCGTGGAGCCGCCCGAGCCCGTGCCGCGCATCCGCTCCTCGACCACGGCATCGAACGCCTCGCGGCTGGGCGGGGTGATGTTGCGCTCCTCGAGGTACTCCACCGCGTCTTCGTAAATGGTCGACAGCGCGTCGGTGTAGGTCGAATAGCCGGATGAGGTGATCGAAGGCGGCAGGCTGCGGTTGGCCGCGTCGTTCAGGTAGTCGCTGAAGTCATCGACGGCGTTGTCCGGCACATCGCCGAGCCCGCTAGCAGCACGCTGCTCGTTGATGCTTTGATCGATGGTCTCCTGCGTGATGGTCAGGTTCTGCTCGTCGGCGATCTGCTGCAGGCTGTTGTAGCGGGAATAGTCGTCGGGCGGCGTGCCGCCGGAACGGCTGATGATGTCGTCGAGCAGGCGCTCGCTGGCCGCGTCGTCCAGCGTGGCGATACCCGAGGCCTCGGCGGACAACCTGACCTGGTCGACCGCGTCGCCACCCCCGCCGCTGTTCAGCGAGGCCAGCTCCAAAGCGCTATTGGCGCGGCTCTGCACAACATCGGGCAGGCCTGAAATCCCACGCTCGCGCAGGAAGCCCTCCACTTTCTTGCCGAGCTCGCTTTCCTTGCCCCAGATCTCAGGCAGCGTCTTGCTCAGGCCCAGCAGCTCCGCGGTATTGGTTTTGGTGAAGAGATCGAAGATGCCCGTCTTGGTGAACTGCGCACCGCCGCTGAGGAAGGTGACGAAGTCTTTGGCAATGACCATGCGCTCCAGCGGCTCGTCGGCCAGCTGGCCATTCTTGGCCGAAAGCATGTAGATCGCGCCGCCCAACGAGCCGAAGGCGGAAATCGTGCCGAGCACGCCGTACTGGTTCAGCGTGCCGATCGCACGGGTGAAGTCATCCTTGCTGACCTCGGCGGGGATGTACTGGGTCTTGAGCTTCTCATCGAACTCGGCCTGGGTCAGGGTGCCGTTGTTGAGCTTTTCGCTGAGCTCGACGAAGTCCGCCATCTTGGTTTTGTCGTTGATCAGCTCGTTGTAGAACTTCTCGATGGTTTCCTGAACACGGCGCGGAATGTCGGCGGACTTGAGCACGGTCTTGATCAGCGCGCCCATGTCCCGGTAGGCCATTTCCTTGTACTCGTCCGGGATCGCATCGGGGTCGCCGACGAGCGTGTCGATCTCGACCATGATGCTGTTCTGCTTGAGCGCCGACTCGGCCTTGCGCGCACGCTCGGGGTCGAGCATCTCTAGGCTCGACGCCAGGCGTGCGACCTCGGCTTGGGCCTCGGCGCCCATGCCCTGCTTCTTCATGTCCTCGAGGTATTTGACGAAGTCGACGCTGGTGAGCGTGTCGTAAAGCGTGTCGGCCAGCGCGTCCTTGTCCTCGCCGCTGATTTTCTCGATCGCTTTGTCGATCTCGGCTTGAAACTCCTTGCCGATCTTGTCGTGCTCGCCCTGGCCGGTGGTGAACATCTCGTTGAGCAGCTTTTCCACCTCGTTGCCGTCGAGGATGTCCTGCATGTCCTCGCTGCTCAGCGTCTCGCCATTGGTATCGAACTGGCGCCAGGTCGAGCCGCCACGCGGGTCCTCGATATACGGGGTTATGCGGTGCCCGCTCTCCATCGCCGCCTTGGCCTCGATGGCTTTGACCAGCTTGTAGATATCGCTGTCCTTGCCGACGGTGCCGTCGTCGATGAGCTTCTTGTATTTGTCGAGCAGGTTCTTTGTCGCCAGCTCGACCACGCTCAATTCCTGCTCGTCGTCCTTGTCGGCCTTTTCGCCGCTGCTTTGGCCGAGTAGATCGAGGGTGTCGAGGTCAGGCAGGTCATAGTTGTCGCGCAGGGTCTGGATGCGATCGCCACTCTTTAGGTGGTCGCTCCACATCTGCGCGACGCGGTCGTACATTTCCTTGTTCTCGAACCGGGACACGACGTACTTCGTACCGTCCTTGGTCTCGAACTGGATAACGCCGTTGCCGTATTCCTCCGGCCAGCCGAAGAAGGCGATATCGTGCTCGGCCACATAGGTATCGGCGCCGGCCACCTCGCGGCCATCGTCGACCCGTTGTTCGAGTGTGTAGCGCGACAGGCCGACTTCCTGCACCGCCGCGAAAAGCTCCGGGGTGATGGCCTTTGAGACGGTGACTTTGTCTCCGTCAGCCGTGGTGTAAGTAATGACCTCGGCGTCTTCCAGGTTGCCCTGCCATTCGAAGTTGCGGTAGTCGCCCCAGGGCAGCACCTCGGTATTGCGGTCTGCGATGGCGTTGCCCGCATCCATGGCCGAGACGACCTGCGCTTTCTGCCCCGGCGACTGGCTCAGCTCGTGCAGGCTGACCAGGAACCTGTACAGTTCCGGATTCACGGCGCGCTCGACCACCACACCCTGCCCGTCGAGTTCGTAGCGAATCTTGCCGTCGCGCGGCGCGTCGACGGTGGTCTTGTCGATCGGTGGCCAGGTTTCGTTGTCCGTCGCGGTACGGTCCGGTTTGGCTTTCTTGTCGCCACCCGCGTTCGCGGATTTGCGCAGGATGGCGTCGAAATTGATGGCGTGGTCGCCGCCTGGTTCCGGCAGCAGGCTGGTCAGGTATTTCACGTTCACGGTCGTGTCCTCGCAAGAAATGGCGGCTGCGATCCGACATCCGCGCGAGACCCCGCGCCGGCCGCTGCGACCCGCAATGGCGACATGCATGCTTGTCGTACGTCTACCAAGACGTTACGCCGACCGCTTCGCTGGGGAGCGTGAAAGGTTGTGAAAAATATCGAGTGGCTTGGTGAGTGCGCGCAGGGCCGTTACGCGGCGCTGACGATGCTGCCGCGCTCACCACCCGAGGCGGAGTTTGGCGGGGAGCACAGCGGACATCTTTGAGCAGTAGCAATGCCTACCCGAGCACCCAGGCTTGAGTGACAGGGCAATCGATCAGTCTGCCGATACGGACCTCACGGCAGGCCAGGCGTTATTGCTGGGCGGTGCGCATCGACGCCCATGCAGCATCCAGAACCGGCTGTTGCAACCCCGACAAGCCATCCTTGAAATAGGTGCGACGCCGCTGGTCCGCCGTGACGACCAGGCTTGGATGCTCCTGCGCAAAAGCTTTCAGTTCGGGCGCATCGTCAACCAGGAAGTTGTAATACATCGCCTCGGCTGAATTGCGCAGCATGTTCTCAGGCTTCAGCAGGTGATCGATGAAACGGTGCGCCAGCTCTGGGTTGCGCGCATTGGCCGGAATGGCAAGGGTGTCGATGAAGCCGATGGAGCCCTCTTCCGGTACGTCATAGATGACATCCGGGTTTTCCTGCATCGCCAGAAGCGCCTCGCCACTCCACACCAGCGCGGCACACAGCTTGCCTTCGGCCAGCTCGCTATCGAGCCCTTCGTTCTTGATGGCCCGCGCATCTGCCACCAGTGGCCGGAGCTTCTCGATGTTCCGCTCGATAATCGCGGCGCTTGCGCCCTGCAGGCGGCGGCCCTGGTAGTTGAACCAGATCGAGAGAATCTCCTCAGGCGAGTCCTGCAGCCCAACACCACAACCCGCCAAGCGGGCCCGAGAAGCGTCGTCGAAGATGACATGCCAGCTGTTAGGAACGGCCCCGCCATATACCGGTTGTGCCAAGCGCTGATTGATGGCCAGGCCGATGGTGCCCCAGAGGTACGGCACCGCGTAGTGCTGTCCGGCTTGGGTAGCCAGGACCTGCGTCGACCACATGCCGAGCTTCGAGTAGTTCTCCAAACGCTGCGTGTCGATTGGCTGAAGCTTCTTGTTCTCGATCATCTGCGCAAGCATGTAGTGAGAAGGCACTACGACGTCGTAGGGCTTGCCATCGTCGAGCCCAGCATTGAGCTCAGCGGCCGTCTCGAACTCCTGATAATCCACCACCACGCCGTGCTCGGACTCAAAGGATTTGACGACGGCCGGGTCGATGTACTCGGTCCAGTTGTAAACCCTGAGAACCTCCTGCGACCACGCCAGTCCAGGAACCAGAACCAAAAACAGAGGGGCTAGAAACTTCAAAGCGAACTCCTTGTAGTTGCACCGGCTTGGCAGCCACAGATGCAACACTCAGCGGCGCGGTAAGCGCGTTATCGATACAAACAGATCAAGGCAGGCAAGGCGCAGCCGTCGTCAGACCCAAACCGGGTCTCGACGCACGGGCAAATCTGGGATGTTCTTATAGGTAGGTAGCGGATCGTTTTTACGAGCCGTTATGGAAAGGGCGGCGAATGCTCATCCTACGGAGGTCAGGCATCTGCTGCTCAACCACCTCGAAGCCTGCCCGCTGGCATCGCCCCAAGGTCCATGTCCGCCTTTCGCTCGAGGCTGGGCCTGCGTAACAGACAGTGCCGCACAGCACGTACCCCCCGCTCTAGCCCGCGCCTCCGCGTAACAACAGTCGCGACCGGGCGGCATCATGGGCGCTATGCCAGTACCGAACAAGAACCACCGGTCTCAGACACCGCGCCGAACGCGAACGGCGTCGCATTTTGAGCCTGCATGTCGACGTAGCAGTCAGTCGTCAGCGCTTGTGGCCATGGTGGTCAATGCGCTTCAAGCCGCGCATACAAAACTTTGGCGGCGTCGGTCGGATTACCTAAGCCTTTTCGTGATTTACATCACGATGCTCTGTAAGCCAAATGCCATCGCACGTTGAGCCACGTAACCCGTTACCTCAGGATGCCGGCGCTCGGAGTGGCAAGGGTCCTTCGCAGTATCAAGCAGTAACTGATCAGGCCGAGTCGGCCAGGGAGCAATACATGGAAATCGCAAGCAACGCCTTTTCACCCCGCGCGGCGGGCTTCAAGCGCCTTCGCTTGGCGAGCGCAGTTTTCCTCATCACAGCCGGCCCAGCGTGGGCAAACGGTGAAATCACCGACCTGGGATTGTTAGGTGACGAGACGTTCCTCAGCGCAGACGGTACGACGCTGGGGAGCATCTATCGGCTCGGTGCCAATGGCCGCTACCACAGCGACATCTGGACCGCGCACAGCGGTGTTCAAGATATCGGAACGCTGGGAAATGAAACGATCCTCAGCGGGCTGAGTGCAAATGGCGATGTCGCAGTCGGTACAGCCACTACGAGCGGCGCTGGCTCGCGCGCTTTTCGCTGGACCGCCGCGTCCGGCATCGAACAGCTGACGAGCTTGGGTGGCACGAGTACCCAGGCAAATGCGGTCAGTGCGGACGGCAACGTAATCGTAGGTGCGAGTGATCTGGCCAACGGCGAGCAGCACGCGGTTCGCTGGACAAGCCAAGGGGTTACCGACCTGGGTACGCTTGTCGGCAGCAGTCAGTCGTATGCGCTCGCGACCAACGCGGACGGCGCCGTTGTCGTAGGTGGTAGCTTTTTAGGAAGCGGCACCCGTGCGTTTCGCTGGGTTGACGGACAAATGAGCGATCTGGGTACGCTGGGTGGGACCTATTCGCTCGCTCGCGCCGTGAGCGCCTCCGGTCAGACAGTCGCTGGCGATTCAAACAACAGCCTCGGCCACCGACGCACGTTCGTTTGGACGCCAGCGACCGCAATGCGGGATATCGGCACCCTCGGCGGAACCCACACGTTTTTCTCTGACCTCAGTTCGGACGGATCCACCATTGTCGGTGCGAGTAATACGGGGACCGCCACTCATGCGTACCGCTGGACAGACGCCGGCATGAGTGACCTGGGGGCGCTGGGCGATGGCGGTTCCTTGGCGCTCGCCGTTAACGCGGACGGAAGCGTAGTAGTCGGTGAATTCGATCTGGGTGAGCGGAACCGAGGCTTTCGCTGGACGCAGGAAACCGGCATGCAGACCATCGAGCAATGGTTGGATGCCCATGGCGCAAATATCGACCCCGCTTCCTCCCAGGTCGCCTATGCCGAGGCGGTCAGCGAAGACGGCAGCGTGGTGGCTGGCATCCTTCTGAACGACCACACGTTCATTGCCCGCGCTGGTCAGTCAGGATCCGATGGCGGAACGGGTGGGATGATTGATCTGCAAGAGTTCAGTGCAAGCCTGGACGCCACTGCAGCCGCACCGGCTGCAGCCCTGGCCAATACCGATATGATCCTCAACGGCGCCCACGGCAGCCCGATGCGCAACCTTGTCCCGGAGGGCCGCTATAGCGTCTGGGCAGGCGGAGACTATGGCCAAGAGAGCGACGACAACGCCGATCAAGGCTCGCTCGAAGTAGGCGTAGCGACCAACATCGGTAACGGTGTACAGGTAAACGTTGCCCTTGGCCGCAGTTACTCGGAAAGCGACACAGGCCTGACCGGTACGACGAAGCTGCGTGGCACCTATTTGATGCCTGAAGCGGTGATCAAGCTAGACGATCTTCCGCTTTACGTAACCGTCAGCGGTTTTTACTCGCACGGTAACGCCGATATCGACCGCGGCTACCGTAACGCCGGAAATGTGGTTCGGTCGGCCGGCGAAACGGATGTGACCATCGTCGGCGGCAAGCTTCGCCTTGATTGGCTCAATGCCTTCACCGTGGCGTCCACTGCGTTTACGCCCTATACAAGCGTGGGCCATGTCGAAGCCAAGTTCGATGGCTACACCGAAACGGGTGGTGGCTTCCCGGTTCGCTGGGACGATCGCACCGAGCGCACAACCACTGGCCGAGTTGGCATGGACGCCGTACACACCCTGAGCCCAACCGTCAGCTTGCTGGCAAGGCTCGAAGGTGTGCATCGGTTTGACAATAAAAGCGACGGCGCCAGCGGCGAGCTGCTTGGTCTGTCAACGTTCGAGCTTCCGGGTCAGGCCTATCGGCAAAACTGGGTGCGCGCGGCGGTCGGCGCGGAGGCCGCGCTTGGTGGCGGCGTCGGCTCGGTCATGCTCAACGGCACCAGCGAAGGCGGAGACGCTGACTACTGGCTAGCAGTTAACTACAAGTGGCTGTTGTAAACCGCGAGTGATGAAAAGCGCCCGGCTATTGGCCGGGCGTTTTTGTTTACATCTCCACTGCCTACAAACACTACGCTGGTAAACGCGACCGCTTAACACGGCCCGCCACTGTGAGACCTAGTCGCGCCCGCTCGCGTGCGCATCGATGAAGGGCACCGCGCTGTTAGGGAGGACGGTACTAGGAAGCTTACCGTCCCAGCGCTCTGCCTTGGTCAGCTCAACCAGCGCCTGGTTTGCCTTGAGGGCGTCTGCACGCGCCTTGATGGCATCAGCTTCCGCCTCACCACGCAGACGGGTGGCCTCGGCTTCAGCGCGCGCCCGGGCAAGCGACGAATCGGCAGCGGCCTGCGCCTGCGTGACGGCGATCTCAGCGTTGACCCGCTCCCGGGCAAGGTCCTGCTCGCGCGTTTTCACCGCGACCTCGGCTTTCATACGCTCCTCGATGGAGCGTTCGTATGCGTCGGAGAAGTCGATGTTCTCCAGCTGAACGCTGTCGATCACCACCGGCCCGGAAATGGCATCGGTAAACGCCTTGGCATAGTCGAGGCCGAGCTGGCCACGCTCCTGAACAGCGCGAACGGCGGTATAGCCACCGAAGACACGCTCAGCCTGCGTACCGATCTGCCGGCTGATGAGTCGCTCGACCAGCGCCTCTTCGCTGCCGAATTGCTTGTAAACATGCTCGACATCTTCCGGCGACACGTGCCAGGACACCGAAATCGACATGGACGCCGTCTGTTGGTCGCGGCTATAGGCCTGGACGTTCTTGTAAGTGGTCGTCTGGTTCTGCACGGAAATGATTTTGACGCTATCGATCCATGGAACCTTGAAGCCGAGACCCGGCTCGGCGACCGAAACAAACGCACCGTTGCGCAGCACCACGCCGCGCTCCTTCTCGTCAATGGTGTACCAGCTGCTCATCACGCTGACGATAACCAGCACGCCGATGGCAACGACCACGATCAGTCCCGACAGCGACGGGATGCGTGCGTTAATGGTGTTGATGTCTTTCACGGGCAAATCCTTTTGGCTCCTGAGGGGGGCCGGATTATAGAGACTTGCATGCGACAAGAAGGCGAGCGGCTTCGCGGTCTTAAGCCAGCTGGTTAGAGATATAAAAAAAGGCGCCCAAAGGCGCCTTTCTTCATCGCTACGCGATCATCAGACCTTGGCGCGCTCGTAGCGCTTGCGGTCGTTCTCGTTGAGCAGCTTCTTGCGCAGGCGGATCGACTTCGGCGTCACTTCCACCAGCTCGTCATCGGCGATGAATTCCAGCGCCTGCTCGAGGGTGAACTTGATCGGCGGAACCAGGGCGATGACTTCATCCTTGCCCGAGGCGCGCATGTTGTCGAGCTTCTTGCCCTTGGTGGGGTTGAGCACCAGGTCATTGTCACGGCTGTTGATACCGCACAGCTGGCCTTCGTAGATCTCGTCGCCCGGCGCCAGGAACAGCTTGCCGCGCGCCTGCAGGGTTTCCAGCGAGTAGGTCAGCGCCGTACCGGTGGCCATCGACACCAGCACGCCGTTCTGGCGGTTGGTGACTTCGCCGGCCTTGATCGCGCCGTAGTGGCTGAAGGTCGAGGTCAGGATGCCCGAGCCCGAAGTCAGGGTCAGGAAGTTGTTACGGAAGCCGATCAGGCCGCGCGCCGGGATGGTGTATTCCAGGCGGATACGGCCCTTGCCGTCGGGGATCATGTTGGTCAGATCGCCCTTGCGCAGGCCCATCTGCTCCATGACCGGACCCTGGTGCTGTTCTTCGATGTCGATGGTGACGTTCTCGTACGGTTCCTGCTTTTCGCCGGCCTCGTTCTCGATGATCACCACTTCCGGGCGCCCTACGGCCAGCTCGAAGCCTTCGCGGCGCATGTTCTCGATCAGGACTGAGAGGTGCAGCTCGCCACGGCCGGAGACCTTGAACTTCTCGGGGGAGTCGCCCTGCTCGACGCGCAGCGCCACGTTGTGCAGCAGCTCCTTGTCCAGACGGTCCTTGATGTTGCGGCTGGTGACGAACTTGCCTTCCTTGCCGGCGAACGGCGAGTCGTTGACCTGGAAGGTCATGCTCACGGTCGGCTGGTCTACGGTCAGCGGCGGCAGGGCCTCGACGGCATTCTGGTCGCACAGGGTGTCGGAGATGTACAGCTCGTCCATGCCGGACACGCAGACGATGTCACCCGCTTCAGCTTCCTGGACTTCGACGCGCTGCAGGCCGGAGTGGCCCATGATTTTCAGGATGCGGCCGTTGCGTCTCTTGCCGTCGGCGCCGATGGCGGTGACGGGGCTGTTGGCCTTGATGGTGCCGCGGGCGATGCGGCCAATGCCGATCACGCCGAGGAAGCTGTTGTAGTCCAGCTGGGAGATTTGCATCTGGAACGGGCCGCTGGCGTCGACGACCGGCGCGGGCACGTGGTCGACGATGGCTTGGAACAGGGCGTCCATATTGTCGTCCATGTTCTCGTAGTCCATGCCGGCGATGCCGTTCAGGGCACTGGCGTAGACGATCGGGAAGTCCAGCTGCTCGTCGGTCGCACCAAGGTTGTCGAACAGGTCGAAGATCTGGTCGATAACCCAATCAGGGCGGGCACCGGGACGGTCGATCTTGTTCACCACGACGATCGGACGCAGGCCGGCCTTGAACGCTTTCTGGGTCACGAAGCGGGTCTGCGGCATCGGGCCATCCTGGGCATCGACGACCAGCAGTACGGAGTCCACCATCGACATGACGCGCTCGACTTCGCCGCCAAAGTCGGCGTGGCCGGGGGTGTCGACGATGTTGATGTTGTAGTCCTTCCACTTCAGCGCGGTGTTCTTGGCCAGGATGGTGATGCCGCGTTCCTTTTCCTGGTCATTGCTGTCCATCACGCGCTCGTTTTCGGCTTCCTTGCGGTCCAGGGTGCCGGACAGGCGCAGGAGTTTGTCGACGAGGGTGGTCTTGCCATGGTCGACGTGGGCGATGATGGCGATGTTGCGGAGATTCTCGATCACAGGTCTGTTTCTCTGTTAAAGCGTCTGGCTGTAGGCCGGCCGCTGAAAAAAGTCGGTTCGCAAGGCGAACCCGAACGCAAGGGACGCGGGACGAAGCCCGGAGCGGCATTACCGATCGGGAGGGCGATGACGGATACTGCCTCCCAGCAGGCCGGGCTGCTTAGCTCGGACGATAAACGCGCACATTGACGTGCCCCTCGCTCAATAGATGATGAGCATGCAGGCGGCTCATGACACCTTTATCGCAGTACAGAAGGTACTGACGGTTGTCGTCCAGTTCCTTGAAGCGGTTGTTCAGCGCGTAGAACGGCAGCGTTTGCACTTCGATGCCCGGCAGCTGCAGAGGTTCGTCCTCGGCGGCGTCGGGGTGACGGATGTCGAGCACGACCTGGCCGGCACTGGCGGCGGAGACTTCCTCGACCTGCACATCCTGACCCAGCTCGTCGATGACACGGTCGATCGCGACCTGTCTGGCATTGGCCAGGGCGCGCTCGAGAATGGCCATGTCGAACTGTTTTTCCTCGTGCTCGACCCGATAGCGCTTGGCCTTGGTCGTCGGGTTCACAGAGATCACGCCACAGTATTCGGGCATGTTCTTGGCGAACTCGGCCGTGCCGATCTCGAAGGCGTTGTCGATGATGTCCTGCTTGTGGCTGGCGATCAGCGGTCGCAGCACGAGCATGTCGGTTGCCGAATCAATGACCGAGAGATTCGGTAGGGTCTGGCTGGATACCTGGGAAATCGCCTCGCCGGTCACCAGCGCATCGATGTGCAGGCGCTCGGCAATTTGTGTCGAGACGCGCAGCATCATGCGCTTGAGCACGACACCCATTTGGCTGTTATCGACCTTCTCGAGAATCTCGCCGACCACTTCTTCGAACGGCACGCTAATGAACAGCACACGGTGCGAGCTGCCGTATTTCTTCCAAAGATAGTGGGCTACTTCCATCACGCCCAGCTCATGCGCACGGCCACCAAGGTTGAAGAAACAGAAGTGGGTCATCAGCCCGCGGCGCATCATCTGGTAGGCGGCGACGGTGGAATCGAAACCACCGGACATCAGCACCAGGGTCTGCTCCAGCGCGCCCAGCGGATAGCCGCCGATGCCGTCGTGCTGCGCATGCACGATGAACAGGCGCTGGTCGCGAATCTCCATCCGGACTTCGATTTCCGGCGCCTTCAGCGAGATGCCTGCGGCTCCGCATTGCTGACGTAGCTGGCTGCCAACATGGCGCTCGACGTCCATGGAGCTGAATGGGTGCTTGCCGGCGCGCTTGCAGCGCACGGCGAATATCTTGCCGGCCAGGCGATCGGCGAAGTGCGACTTGCACTTCTCGACCATGTCGTCCAGGTCCCCCAGCGGGTACTCATGAACTTCTAGGCAATGCGCAATGCCCGGCGTGCAGCGCAGGCGCTCGATCATATCGCGCAGCAGCTTCGTATCCGTCTGCGCAGTTTCCACCTCGACGTTGTCCCACACCCCTTCCACCCGCAGCTCGGGGTCGAGGTCGCGCAGCACGGCACGGATGTTCTTCGCCAACTGGCGAATGAACCCCTTGCGCACCGGCGGGCTCTTGATGGTGATTTCGGGGAAAACCTTGACGATGAGCTTCATGAGGACAACGCGGCGCTGGAATGGCCTGAAAAGAGGGGGGCGGAGTATATCGGAATTGGTCAAGCTTTAGACAATTTTATCGGGAACCGACGCTGCCGCACCTTAATGGAGCATTACCCACTTAAAGAGCACCAATAAGGTGCATTTCTGAAGATCATTTTCGCGCCTAAGCCGTCGAATCAGACGAATACTGCCTTTATAGGGCGCCTGGACCCATCTCGGAGCACTGGCATGCAAATTGCTCCCTTGTGAGGCAGGTCGCCTTGGCGGACTATCCTCGCCCGGCTTCACCCTAGATTCGGAAGCAACCTGTCACGCTTCCACCACTTGGAGAGCACCATGTCGAAGTCGCTTCAACTGATCAAAGATTACGATGTGAAGTGGATTGATCTGCGCTTCACCGATACCAAAGGCAAGCAGCACCACGTCACCGTTCCGGCTCGTGATGCCCAGGATGAAGACTTCTTCGAGCACGGCAAGATGTTCGACGGTTCCTCCATCCATGGCTGGAAAGGCATCGAAGCCTCCGACATGATCCTCATGCCGGTCGACGAAACCGCCGTGCTGGATCCGTTCACCGAAGAGCCGACCCTGATCCTGGTCTGCGACATCGTTGAGCCGAGCACCATGCAGGGCTACGACCGCGACCCACGCTCCATCGCCAAGCGCGCCGAGGAATTCCTCAAGTCCACCGGCATCGGCGATACCGTCTTCGTCGGTCCGGAGCCCGAGTTCTTCATCTTCGACGAAGTGAAGTTCAAGTCCGACATCTCCGGTTCCATGTTCAAGATCTACTCCGAACAGGGTTCCTGGATGACCGACCAGGACGTCGAAGGCGGCAACAAGGGCCATCGCCCAGCCGTCAAGGGCGGTTACTTCCCGGTTCCGCCGTGCGACCACGACCATGAAATCCGTACCGCCATGTGCAACGCCATGGAAGAAATGGGCCTGGTCGTCGAAGTGCATCACCACGAAGTGGCGACTGCCGGCCAGAACGAAATCGGTGTGAAGTTCAACACGCTGGTTGCGAAGGCTGACGAAGTTCAGACCCTGAAGTACTGCGTACACAACGTCGCCGACGCCTATGGCAAGACCGCGACCTTCATGCCGAAGCCGCTGTACGGCGACAACGGTTCGGGCATGCACGTACACATGTCGATCTCCAAGGACGGCAAGAACACCTTCGCTGGCGAAGGCTATGCCGGCCTGTCTGAGACCGCCCTGTACTTCATCGGCGGCATCATCAAGCACGGTAAGGCGCTGAACGGCTTCACCAACCCGTCGACCAACTCGTACAAGCGTCTGGTCCCGGGCTTCGAAGCACCGGTCATGCTGGCCTACTCGGCACGCAACCGTTCCGCCTCGATCCGTATTCCGTACGTATCCAGCCCGAAAGCCCGCCGTATCGAAGCGCGCTTCCCGGATCCGGCTGCCAACCCTTACCTGTGCTTCGCCGCACTGCTGATGGCTGGCTTGGACGGTATCCAGAACAAGATCCACCCTGGCGATGCCGCCGACAAGAACCTGTACGATCTGCCGCCGGAAGAAGGCAAGCTGATCCCGCAGGTCTGCGGCAGCCTGAAGGAAGCCCTGGAAGAGCTGGACAAGGGCCGCGCGTTCCTGACCAAGGGCGGCGTGTTCTCCGACGACTTCATCGATGCCTACCTCGAGCTCAAGAGCGAGGAAGAAATCAAGGTCCGCACCTTCGTTCACCCGCTGGAATACGACCTGTACTACAGCGTCTGATTCGGTCCGCGTGACACCAGAGGCCTCCTTCGGGAGGCCTCTTTCGTTTGTACGCCCCGCTCGCAAATTCTACGTCTAGCGCTTGCTTGCTCGCCGGTGGGGTGCAAGGCTTCAGGCATTCCCAGCCGCGGAGTTACCCATGCGCATCGCATTGCTCAGCCTGCTCGTGTTGCTATCGGCCCCTGCCATGGCACAGATCTACAAATACACGGACGAACGTGGCAACACGGTCTTCACCAACCAGCCGCCTGAAGGCGTCGCAGCCGATCAGGTCAAGCTGCCCCCCGCCAACACCGTCGACATCCGCACCCCCGAACCGCCACCACCACTATCGGTCGATACGCAGGAAAAGCAGGAGCAGCCCTATGCCAGCCTCGCGATCGGCGGCATCCCCGATGAAGAGGCGCTGCGGGCGAACAACGGCAGTTTCATGGCCACGGCTGAAATGAATCCACCGCTACGCAGCGGGCACCTCTTGCGCTTCTTGCTCGACGGCACGCCGCTGGCCGCGCCCAGCGCTTCAACATCAATGCAGCTGAATAACGTCGATCGAGGCACCCATCGACTGGAGGTCGAAGTGCTCGCTAATGGTCAAGTTATCCAGCGCACCAGCCAGACGTTCACGGTGCAACGCGTCCACACCTCCAGCCCGGGGCGATGATGAAACGCCTTAGCGTTTGCCTTGCTGCTTGGCTTGCAGTCTTCGCATTGCCATCGACCGCCGATATCTACAGCTACACCGATGAGCAGGGCAACCGGGTTTTCACTGATCGCCCCGGTGGTCGCGCAGTCGAGGCAGTCAAATCGCGCCCCACCAACAGCATGCCAGCCGTTGAAACGCAGCGGCCTGCCACGCCAGCGCCTGCCCCCAAGGCGGCCAGGCCTCGCTACGAGCGGCTCGACATAGAGCAGCCGTTCGCCGATGCCACGCTTCGCGAAAATGCTGGCAACGTGCAGGTTGTTGCGAGCAGCGACCCAGCCTTGCGCCCCGGACATTTGTTCCGACTCTTGCTCGATGGGCAGGCAGTCGGCGAGCCGTCGCCCCAGCCGGCGTTCGCACTGCACAACGTTGATCGTGGGACGCATCAACTGGTGGTGGAAATCCTCGATGTCGATGGCACGATACTCATCGCCAGCGCGCCGCGCACCTTTCACCTGCACCGCACGTCGCTTGCGCAGCGCCGCCGTATCAGGCCATGCGTAACGACGGATTACGGCGTCCGCCCGGAATGTCCGCTGGCGGACAAGCCGGTCGAGAAGAAAGACATTCCCTTCGTGCCCTTTCTGTGATCATCCTACGCACCGATATGGTGCGTAGTTAAACCTAGCTGCTCTTCGCGTGTGACCAATACGGCGTGCCCCGCTCTGGAGCGCCCATGCCCGCAGCGTCGCGCCGAAAAGGAGCGCCTTGGTTTGCTTCTTGCATTTCCAGCCGTACCCCCCGGATGCAGATAGCCATGATCTCCGAAGCCCTACAGCGCCTGCTGATCGAGAATCTCACCACTGCCACGCTTCTGCTCGATTCACGCCTTCGCCTGCAACACATGAACCCGGCCGCCGAAATGCTGCTGGCGGTAAGCGGGCAACGCAGCCATGGCCAGTTCATCAGCGAACTCTTCACCGAGTCGCCCGAAGCGCTCGCTGCCTTGCGCATGGCTGTCGAGGAAGCCCATCCCTTCACCAAGCGCGAGGCGACGCTGACGTCCGCGAGCGGCCAGACGCTGACGGTCGACTACGCCGTCACGCCTGTGCTGACTAAGCACGAAACGATGCTGCTGCTCGAAGTCCTGCCGCGTGATCGCCTCCTGCGCATCACTAAAGAAGAGGCGCAGCTGTCCAAGCAGGAAACCACCAAGATGCTGGTGCGCGGCCTGGCGCACGAGATCAAGAACCCGCTTGGCGGCATTCGTGGTGCGGCACAATTGCTGGCTCGCGAGTTGCCAGAAGAGCATCTGAAGGATTACACCGAGGTCATCATCGAGGAGGCCGACCGCCTGCGTAACTTGGTCGACCGCATGCTCGGCTCGAACAAGCTACCAACGCTGTCGATCGTCAATATTCACGAGGTGCTTGAACACGTTGCCAGCCTGATCGAAGCCGAATCACAGGGCAGCATCATTTTGGTGCGTGATTACGATCCGAGCATTCCTGAAGTGTTGATGGATCACGAGCAGATGATCCAGGCGGTGCTCAATATCATGCGCAACGCCATGCAGGCCCTTGCCGGACAGAACGAGCTGGGCCTGGGCCGCCTGACCCTACGCACGCGCACGCTGCGACAGTTCACGATCGGCCACATCCGTCATCGCCTCGTTGCGCGCATCGAAATCATCGACAACGGCCCCGGCATCCCAGCCGAATTGCAGAACACCCTCTTCTATCCGATGGTCAGCGGCCGTCCCGACGGCACCGGCCTGGGCCTCGCGATCACCCAGAACATCATCAGTCAGCATCAGGGGCTGATCGAATGCGAAAGCCATCCCGGGCACACCGCGTTCTCGATCTTCCTGCCGCTGGAACAAGGAGCACCAACCGCATGAGCCGCAGCGAAACTGTCTGGATTATCGATGACGACCGCTCCATCCGCTGGGTGCTGGAAAAAGCCCTGCAGCAGGAAGGCCTGACCACGCAGAGCTTCGACAGCGCAGAGGGCGTGCTCTCGAAGCTCGCCCGCCAGCAGCCCGATGTGATCATCTCCGACATCCGCATGCCTGGCGTCAGCGGTCTGGATCTGCTCGCCCAGATCCGCGAGCTGCATCCGAGGCTGCCGGTCATCATCATGACGGCGCATTCGGACCTCGATAGCGCTGTAGCCTCCTACCAGGGCGGAGCCTTCGAGTATTTGCCCAAGCCATTCGACGTCGACGAAGCCGTCTCGCTGGTCAAGCGCGCCGGCCTGCACGCCCGGGAACAGCAGGCGACGCAGCAACCTGTAGGCCAGACGCGCTCACCGGAAATCATCGGCGAGGCGCCGGCGATGCAGGAGGTCTTCCGCGCAATCGGCCGACTGTCACACTCCAACATCACTGTACTGATCAATGGTGAATCCGGCACTGGCAAGGAGCTGGTCGCACATGCCCTGCATCGCCACAGCCCGCGCGCGGCGTCGCCGTTTATCGCGCTGAACATGGCGGCGATTCCAAAGGACCTGATGGAATCCGAGCTGTTCGGCCATGAAAAAGGTGCGTTCACCGGCGCGGCCAATCAGCGCCGTGGCCGCTTCGAGCAGGCAGACGGCGGCACGCTGTTTCTCGACGAAATCGGCGACATGCCCGCCGACACCCAAACCCGACTTTTACGCGTACTGGCTGACGGCGAGTTCTACCGCGTCGGCGGCCACACCCCGGTCAAGGTCGACGTGCGCATCATTGCTGCCACGCACCAAGACCTGGAAAGCCTGGTGCAGGCCGGCAAGTTCCGTGAAGACCTGTTTCACCGGTTGAACGTCATCCGCATCCATATTCCACGGCTGTCCGACCGGCGCGAAGACATCCCCGCCTTGGCGGCGCATTTCCTCGCCAGCGCGGCGACCGAGCTTTCGGTCGAAACCAAGCTGCTCAAGAGCGAGACCGAAGAATACCTGCAGAATCTGCCTTGGCCCGGCAACGTGCGTCAGCTGGAGAACACGTGCCGCTGGATCACGGTCATGGCGTCCGGCCGCGAGGTGCACATCGATGACCTGCCACCCGAGCTGCTCAACCAGCCGGCGGACGCCATGCCGTCGAATAACTGGGAGCAAGCACTGCGCCATTGGGCGGACCTGGCCCTGGCGCGCGGTCAATCGAACCTGCTCGATGAGGCAGTCCCGGCGTTCGAGCGGATCATGATCGAGACGGCGCTCAAGCACACCGCTGGTCGCCGCCGCGACGCTGCACTCCTGCTCGGCTGGGGTCGCAATACCCTGACGCGCAAGATCAAGGAGCTCGGAATGGGTGGCGACAACGGGGATGACGATGAGGGCGACGATGCCTGATCAGCGAGCGGCCGCCGGGCTCAATCCCGCGGCCGCACGCGCAAATCCAGCCGCCAGTTGCCGTCGACCTTGACGCCCGTCCATTCAGCGGCCAGCGGCCGTGTCGAGACCAGGTGCAAAAGCAACCCGCGCTCGGTGGTCTGAACCCGCCAGCCGCTGCGCACCCCTGCCAGGACGACCTGACCGGCGTGCGCCTCACCCTCGGCCTGGAACAACATGCCTACCGCGCCGTCGACGTCCTGGCTGTAGAGTTCCGGTTCGCGATCAAACCACAGCTGCAACCCCACCGGCGTCGGTTCAACGCGTAACAGCTGCACCGGCCCGGGACGAAACACATGACCAAGGAACGAGCCGAACAGTAGCCCGAGCAGCACCAGCGAGGCGAAATAGCGACGACGCAGACGAGGTAGCGGATCGTCCTGCGCAGTAGAATGCGGGTCGTTTTCAGAGTCGGTGCCGCGCATGTTCCATGTGATCCTTTTCCAGCCGGAGATTCCGCCGAATACCGGCAACATTATCAGGCTCTGCGCCAATGCCGGATGCAGCCTGCACCTGATCGAACCGCTGGGGTTCGAACTCGACGACAAGCGCCTGCGCCGCGCAGGCCTCGATTATCACGAATACGCGCCCCTCAAGCGTCACGCCGGCCTGGGCAGCTGTCTGGACAGCATCGGCAGGCCCCGGTTGTTCGCCTTCACCACCAAGGGCTCGCAACCCTTCCATGAGGTCAGCTTCCAGCGCGGCGATGCGTTCCTGTTCGGCCCGGAGAGCCGCGGCCTGCCACCCGAGATCCGTGACGCCCTGCCCAATGAACGGCGTTTGCGCCTGCCGATGCGCCCGGATAGCCGCAGCCTGAACCTGTCGAACACCGTCGCGGTAGCGGTCTACGAGGCCTGGCGGCAGCTCGGTTTCGCTCTGGAATAGGCCGGCTTGAGGGTCAAATCCCCTATCGTCAGTGAGGTTGAACGTTCATACCCCCCCCACGTCGTAACTAGTACTTGCCGCAGCGGCGCCGCCGCACAGCACTGGAGGACGACGTGAGCCAGCCATCATTCAAGCCCTACCATGCACCTTCCGGCGGGTGGGGCTCCGCCTTTTCAGTCGCCAACATCCTGATCCGAGAAAAGATCCCGCTGACCGGCGCTGCGCTGCTGCTTAAGCAAAACAAGCCCATCGAGGGCTTCGCCTGCGTCAGCTGCGCCTGGGCCAAACCGCACCCGTCGCGCCCGCTGGCATTTTGCGAAAACGGCGCCAAGGCAACGGCCTGGGAGAACACCAGCCGCCGCTGCGGCCCAGAGTTCTTCGAGCGCCACACCGTGACCGAACTGCTCAACTGGACGGACTTCGACCTCGAACAGCAGGGCCGCCTTACCCATCCCATGCGCTACGACGCGGCCAGCGACAAATACCGTCCAGTCTCCTGGGACGATGCCTTCGCAGACATCGGACGCGAACTCAAGGCGATGGCCGACCCGAACGAGGTGGTGTTCTACATGTCCGGCCGCGCCGCGCTGGAGACCGCCTACATGTTCGCGCTGGCGGCGCGAATGTATGGCACCAACAACCTACCCGACAGTTCGAACATGTGCCATGAGAGCACCTCCGTCGCGCTGCCCGAGAGCATCGGCGTGCCGGTCGCAACCGTCACCTTGAACGACCTGCACAAGATGGACGGGATGCTGTTCTTCGGACAGAACACCGGCACGTCGAGCCCGCGCATGCTTCATCAGTTGCAGGAAGCACGCGAACGTGGCGCCCCGATCATCACGTTCAACCCGATCAGGGAGCGCGGCCTGGAGCGCTTCGTCAACCCGCAGTCGCCGCGGGAGATGATGACGCCCGATGAGACCAAGATCAGCACTCAGTACCATCAGTTGAAAATCGGCGGCGACATCGCCGCGATTGCCGGCATGTGCAAGGCATTGTTCGATCTGGACGATCAGGCTGTCGAAGCGGGGCACGCCAGGGTGCTGGACGTGGCCTTCATCGAAGAACACACACACGGGTTCGAGGCCTTCGAGGCGCGCATGCGAGGCTACAGCTGGCAACTGCTGGAGCGCCGTTCCGGGCTCAGCCGCAGCGCAATGGAGGCCGCAGCCGTCGAGTATGCACGCTGCAATCAGGTAGTCGCGGCCTACGGCATGGGGCTGACTCAACACCGCTACGGCGTGCAGACGATCCAGATGCTGGTCAACCTGCTGCTCATGCGCGGCAATATCGGCAAGGAAGGCGCAGGCATCCTGCCGGTGCGGGGGCATTCCAACGTGCAAGGCCAGCGCACTGTCGGGATTACCGAAAAAGCCAAGAAGGTGCCCGCGGATAATCTGCGTCGTCAGTTCGGCTTCGAGCCGCCGAGCGAGGACGGTGTCAACACCATCGAAGCCTGCGAGGGCATCCTGGACGGCCGGATCAAGGGCTTCGTCGCCATGGGCGGCAATTTCGTGCGGGCAATCCCGGATACGCTTCAGATGGAGCCAGCCTGGCGCAGGTTGCAGCTTTCGGTACAGGTATCGACAAAGCTCAACCGCAATCACTTGGTGACGGGTAAGGTCTCCTACATCCTGCCGTGCCTGGGCCGTACCGAGATCGACCGCCAGGCCAGCGGCGAGCAATACAACACCACCGAAGACAGCACCGGCTGCATTCGCGCCTGGCGCGGCGTGGCGGAGCCGGCGGCCGAAGGGCTGCTGTCGGAACCCGCCATCGTTGCACGTCTGGCGAAGGCGACCCTGGTGGACAACCCAAACCTCGACTGGGACGCCTGGGTCGGCAATTACGGGTTGGTCCGCGACGCCATCGCCGAGAGCTATCCCGAGATTTTTCACGACTTCAACGTGCGGATGATGGAGCCCGGCGGCTTTCATCGTCCGCTCGGTGCCAGCAAGCGGGAATGGGCAACCGACACCGGCAAAGCCAACTTCATCAACCCGCCCTCGCTTGCCGAGGACCCGGATACCGAAATCGGCGGCCACGAAGCCCGTGACGTGTTGCAGCTGATGACGCTGCGCAGCAACGACCAGTTCAACACCACGGTGTATGGCTACAACGATCGATTCCGCGGCATTCATGGCACCCGCGCGGTGATCCTCATGAACAGCAACGACATGGCCCGGCTAGGCTTTGCCGAAGGCGACAAGCTCGAAGCCGTCACCGTGGTGCATGACGGTGTGCATCGTTCGGTCGGGCCGCTGCGTGTCACGCCCTACGACATACCCGAAGGCTGCTGCGCCGGCTACTACCCGGAATGCAACGCGCTGTTGCCGGTCTGGCACCACGCCGAGCGCAGCAAGGTGCCGGCGGCCAAGTCGATTCCCGTGCGGCTGCGTAAGGTGATCGCCTTCAGTGACGATCCGAAGGTGCCGGTCGAGCCCGATCCGCCGGCGGGCGTTGGCGCCGCCTAGTCACAGGCGGCCGGTGACGCCTTTGCCTGCCGATTGGTTGAAATGCGTGACGGGGGCCCCATATCAAGCGCATTCGGGCATTCATCGCCCCGCTGCGTGGAGATTTCCCCTTGACCACCATCGTTTCAGTGCGCCGCAACGGCAAAGTCGTCATGGGCGGCGACGGCCAGGTTTCCCTCGGCAATACCGTCATGAAAGGCAATGCCAAGAAGGTGCGCCGCCTCTATCACGGCCAGGTGCTGGCGGGTTTTGCCGGCGCCACGGCCGACGCATTCACCCTCTTCGAGCGCTTCGAAGGCCAGCTCGAAAAACATCAGGGCCATCTGGTCCGCGCCGCTGTCGAGCTGGCGAAGGACTGGCGCACCGACCGTTCGCTGAGCCGCCTGGAAGCCATGCTCGCCGTGGCCAACAAAGACGCCTCGCTGATCATCACCGGCAATGGCGACGTCGTTCAGCCGGAACATGACCTCATCGCCATGGGCTCCGGTGGCGGTTTCGCCCAGGCTGCCGCCCTCGCCCTGCTGCAAAAGGGTGGCGACCAGATGTCCGCGCAGGAAATCGCCGAAACGGCATTGAACATCGCCGGCAGCATTTGTGTCTTCACCAACCAGAATCTGACCATCGAGGAACTCGACAGCGCCAACTGAGCGCCCGAGTCCCGGAGTACCTGAACCATGTCCATGACGCCCCGCGAGATCGTCCACGAACTCAACCGCCACATCATCGGCCAGGACGACGCCAAGCGTGCCGTTGCCATCGCTCTGCGCAACCGCTGGCGGCGCATGCAACTCGCGCCTGAACTGCGCCCTGAGGTCACGCCGAAGAACATCCTGATGATCGGCCCGACCGGCGTCGGCAAGACCGAGATCGCCCGCCGCCTGGCCAAGCTGGCCAATGCGCCCTTCATCAAGGTCGAGGCCACCAAGTTCACCGAGGTCGGTTATGTCGGCCGCGACGTCGAGTCGATCATCCGCGACCTCGCTGACGCCGCGCTGAAGATGCTGCGCGAGCAGGAAGTGGTGAAGATGCGCCACCGCGCCGAGGACGCCGCCGAAGAGCGCATCCTCGATGCCCTGCTGCCGCAGGCGCGCCCGGTCGGGTTCAGCGAGGAGCCGATACAGAGCACCGATTCCAACACTCGACAGCTGTTCCGCAAGCGCCTGCGCGAAGGCCAGCTGGACGACAAGGAGATCGACATCGAAGTCGCCGAGAACCCCGGCGGGGTCGAGATCATGGCGCCGCCTGGCATGGAGGAGATGACTAATCAGCTGCAGAGCCTCTTTGCCAACATGGGCAAGGGCAAGAAGAAGAGCCGCAAGCTGAAGATCAAGGACGCGCTCAAGCTGGTCCGCGACGAGGAAGCGGCGCGGCTGGTCAACGAGGAAGAGCTCAAGGCCCGCGCGCTGGAAGCGGTCGAGCAGCACGGCATCGTCTTCATCGACGAAATCGACAAGGTCGCCAAGCGCGGCAATACCAGCGGTGCGGACGTCTCACGCGAAGGCGTGCAACGTGACCTGCTGCCATTGATCGAAGGCAGCACGGTCAACACCAAGCTCGGCATGGTCAAGACCGACCACATCCTCTTCATCGCCTCGGGCGCTTTTCACCTGTCCAAGCCGAGCGACCTTGTGCCGGAGCTGCAGGGTCGCCTGCCGATTCGCGTCGAGCTCAAAGCCCTGTCGCCTGAAGACTTCGAGCGCATCCTCACCGAGCCCCATGCCTCGCTCACCGAGCAGTACCGCGAGCTCTTGAAGACCGAAGGCTTGGGCATCGAATTTACCGACGATGGCATCAAGCGCCTGGCGCAGATCGCCTGGCAGGTCAACGAGAAGACCGAGAACATCGGCGCGCGCCGCCTGCACACGCTGCTCGAGCGCCTGCTCGAGGAAGTGTCCTTTAGCGCCGGCGACCTGGCCGGGCAGCAGAACGGCGAGCCGATCCGCATCGACACTGCCTACGTCAACAGCCACCTCGGCGAGCTGGCCGAGGACGAAGATTTGTCGCGCTACATTCTATAAACAGGCTGATGGCCTGAGGCTGAACGCTGGAAGCAAAACGCGTCCTCGCTCTGCCTCAGGCCCTGCCTCTTCTTCGGTTCTTTCTCATGCGCATCCCTACGCAGATCAAACTCCGCAAGGCGTCGAAAACCCTTGAACTGGAATATGGCCCCGACGAGCGCTACAGCCTCACGGCTGAGTTCCTGCGGGTGCATTCGCCGTCCGCTGAAGTCCAGGGTCACGGGAATCCGGTGCTGCAGACCGGCAAGGTTAACGTCGCGCTCGAGGCCATCGAGCCGGCCGGGCAGTATGCGCTGAAGCTAACATTCAGCGACGGCCACGACAGCGGCCTGTACACCTGGGACTACCTGCACCACCTCGCTACGCACCAGCAGACGATGTGGGACAGTTATCTCGACGAACTGGCCAAGGCGGGCAAATCCCGTGACCCGGACATCTCGCCAGTGAAGTTGATGCTCTAGGAGCAAAACAGGAGGCTGACATGCGAATTGCCTGTCGCGTTGGCCTTCGGCGCTCCCCGGCTGTATGCCATGGCCTTCGCGACAAAACGACACGCCCCATAGCAACGCCCCGGACCTCCAGCCTTCCCGCCTCCCGCGCTTTTATCGGTTCCACCGCTTTTTAGGTTTAGAATGCCGGGCACATTCTTCCGGTGACAGTGACATGACCGATCCCCGCAAAGCGCACGACGCAGAGCCCATCACGCACTTCGGCTACAAGAACGTGCCGGAGAGCGAAAAAGCCCAGAAGGTGGCCGAAGTCTTCCATTCGGTGGCCGCCAAGTACGATTTGATGAATGACCTGATGTCCGGTGGTGTGCATCGGCTCTGGAAGCGTTTCACGATCGAGCTGTCCGGCGCACGCCATGGCAACCGCATCCTCGATATCGCCGGCGGCACGGGCGACCTGACGCGCCAGTTCTCGCGCATCGTCGGGCCGACCGGCGAGGTGGTCCTAGCGGACATCAACGCCTCGATGCTCAAGGTCGGCCGTGATCGGCTACTCGACAAAGGCGTGGCCGGCAACGTCAAGTTCGTCCAGGCCGATGCGGAAAAGCTGCCCTTTCCGGACAACCACTTCGACGTGGTCACCATCGCATTCGGCCTGCGCAACGTGACGCACAAGGAAGAGGCCATCGCCTCCATGCTGCGCGTGCTCAAGCCGGGCGGCCGGCTGCTGGTGCTGGAATTCTCCAAGCCGACCAACCCGCTGTTCTCCAAGGCCTATGACGCCTACTCGTTCAGCCTGCTGCCGATGATGGGCAAGCTGATCACCAACGACTCGGAGAGCTACCGCTACTTGGCCGAGTCGATCCGCATGCACCCGGACCAGGAAACGCTCAAGGGCATGATGGCCGACGCCGGGTTCGAGCGCGTCACCTATCACAACATGACCGGCGGCATCGTCGCCCTGCACCGCGGCATCAAACCCTGATGCTGCGCACGGCCCTGCTCGCCGCCGCCGAGCGCGGCATCAATCGCGCCCTGCGCTTGGATCCAAGTGCAATGCCGCGGCTTGCGCGGCTGTCCGGTCGAATCATCGAGATCGATTGCAGCGCACCGGCGTGGAAGCTGTTCATCCTGCCAGACGGCGAAGGCCTGCGGCTGGCAGCGGACTGGGGCAGCGAGGCCGACTGCCGACTCCGCGCACCGGCGACGAGCCTGATGCGCCTGGCCACCAGCCGCAACAAGACGGCGATCTTGCACGGACCGAACGTCGAAATCGACGGCGACAGCGGCCTCCTCATGGCCCTTGCCGAAATCCTGCAGGACCTGGAGCTGGACTGGGAATATGAAGTGTCTCGCCTGCTCGGGCCGGTCGCGACCCAGCTGCTCGGTGCCGGTGTACGTGGGCAGGCCCAATGGCTGCGCGACAGCGCCGACAGCTTGCGTCAGGACCTGGCCGACTACCTCAACGAAGAATCGCGAACCCTGGTTGGCACAGCCGAGGCGGAGACCCGCTTTGCTGAACTCGACCACCTCAAGCTCGATCTCGACCGCCTCGAGGCACGAATCGAACGGCTCGCCCACTCCTTGAATCCAGATCGATCCGAATGAAGCTGTTCGCCGCGGCACGCCGCCTGTTTCGCATCCTGCTGGTGGTGATTCGCTACCGCCTCGACGACATCATTCTCGACCTGCCAATGCCTTGGTGGCTGCGCGCAACCAGCTATCTGCTGCCCTGGCGCTGGTTACCGCGGCGGCGCACCCTGCTCTCCCGCGGCGCGCGCCTGCGCCTGGCACTGGAAGGGCTAGGGCCGATTTTCATCAAGTTCGGCCAGATCCTATCCACCCGCCGGGACCTCTTGCCGCTCGACATCGCCGAAGAACTGGCGATGCTGCAGGACCGCGTGCCGCCGTTCGACTCGGCCGTTGCCACCGCCCTAATCGAGCGCCAGCTTGGCGCCCCGGTGAGCGAGCTGTTCGCCCGTTTCGACAGCAAGCCATTGGCCTCGGCCTCTGTCGCGCAGGTGCATGCCGCCAAGCTGCGCAGCGGCGAGGAAGTGGTCGTCAAAGTCGTGCGCCCCAACCTGCGGCCGGTGATCAGTCAGGACCTGGCCTGGCTGTTCCTGCTGGCGAAGATCGCCGAACGTGCCTCCACCGAAGCCCGTCGCCTGCACTTGGTCGAGGTGGTCGACGACTACGCGAAGACCATCTATGACGAGTTGGACCTGTTGCGCGAGGCCGCCAACGCCAGCCAGCTCAAGCGCAACTTCCAGGGTTCGCCCCTGCTTTACGTGCCGCAGGTGTACTGGGACCTGTGCCGCCCGCAAGTGCTGGTCATGGAGCGCATCTATGGCGTGCCGGTGACCGACATGGCCCGCCTGGCCGAGCAGCGCACCGACATGAAACAGCTGGCCGAGCGCGGCGTGGAGATTTTTTTCACCCAGGTCTTCCGCGACAGTTTCTTCCACGCCGACATGCACCCGGGCAACATCTTCGTCAGCACGCACCAACCGTGGAACCCGCAGTACATCGCCGTGGACTTCGGCATCGTCGGCAGCCTCACGCCCGAAGATCAGGACTACCTGGCGCGCAACCTGATGGCCTTCTTCAAGCGCGACTACCGCAAGGTTGCCCAGCTGCACATCGACTCGGGTTGGGTACCAGCGGAAACCAAGGTCAATGAGTTCGAGGCAGCGATCCGTACCGTCTGCGAACCGATCTTCGAAAAGCCGCTCAAGGACATCTCCTTCGGCCAACTGTTGGTGCGCCTGTTCCAGGTCGCGCGGCGTTTCAACATGGAAGTGCAGCCGCAACTGGTGCTGCTACAGAAGACGCTGCTGAACATCGAGGGCCTTGGCCGCGAGCTCTACCCCGAGCTTGACCTCTGGGCCACCGGCCAGCCGTACCTCGAGCGGTGGATGCGCGAGCGCATGAGCCCCAAACAGATCCTGAAGAATGCGCAGGCGCAGATCGAGCAGTTGCCGCACCTGGCCGGCATGACCCGCGAACTGCTCGAGCGCATGTCCGGCCCGCATGCCAACAACCTTCCGCCACCCTGGCGCGAACACCGCGACCATTGGCCGCTGCGCCTGGTTGGCGCCGCGCTGCTGGGCGGCGGGGCTACCCTCGCGGCCTCCGCAGAAAGCCTCTCCGCGGTGGCGGCCTGGCCTGCCTGGCTGATGTTGGCGGCGGGCATCTATGTGGTGGTGCGCCGATAGCCAGCGGTCGGTCGGGCTGGCACACTGCGCGCACTGAGTGGAGAATTCGATGAACTGGCTGGACGAGATCAACTGGAACGAAGACGGCCTGGTGCCGACGATCGCCCAGGATTACCAGACCGGGCGCATCCTGATGATGGCCTGGATGAATCGCGAGGCGCTGGCACTGACCGCGGCAGAAAACCGCGCCATCTATTGGTCACGTTCGCGTGGCAAGCTGTGGCGCAAGGGCGAGGAGTCCGGGCATGTGCAAAAGCTTCATGAGCTGCGCCTGGATTGCGACGCCGACGTCATCGTGATGAGGGTCGAGCAGATCGGCGGCATCGCCTGCCACACCGGCCGCGAAAGCTGCTTCTACCGGGTGTTCGAGAACGGTGGCTGGAAAACCGTGGACGCCGTACTCAAGGACCCGCACGCAATCTATGCGGAGCATAAGCATGAGTGACACCCTCACCCGCCTGGCCGAGGTGCTGGAAGCCCGCAAGGGCGCAGCCGCCGACAGTTCCTATGTCGCCAGCCTGTACCACAAGGGGCTCAACAAGATTCTGGAAAAGGTCGGCGAGGAATCGATCGAGACCATCCTCGCCGCCAAGGACGCAGCCGCCACCGGCGATGCCCGCGACCTGATAAACGAGACCGCGGACCTGTGGTTCCACAGCCTGGTGATGCTCGCTGCGCTGGATCAGCACCCGCAAGCGGTGCTGGACGAACTGGACCGGCGGTTTGGACTCTCCGGGCTGGCGGAAAAAGCCGCCCGCCCGCAATCCTGATAATCAACATTGGAGTAACGCAGCATGGGTTTTGGTGGAATCAGCGTCTGGCAACTCCTGATCATCCTGCTCATCGTGGTCATGTTGTTCGGCACCAAGCGCCTCAAGGGCCTGGGTTCGGACCTGGGTGACGCGATCAAGGGATTCCGCAAATCGATGGGTACCGACGAGGAAAAGCCCAGCGTCGAGGAAAAGCAAAGCCATACGATCGATGCCGAGGCCCGCAAGGTCGACGATCCCGCCAAGAAGAACTGACGCGCCATGTTCGATATCGGCTTTACCGAACTGCTGCTGGTCGGCCTGATCGCGCTGTTCGTGCTGGGCCCGGAGCGCCTGCCCGGGGCCGCGCGCACGGCCGGCCTGTGGATTGGCCGAGCCAAACGCAGCTTCGCCAACATCAAGGCCGAGGTCGAACGGGAAATCGGCGCCGACGAGATACGCCGTCAGCTGCACAACGAGCGCATCCTGGACCTCGAGCGGGAAATGAAGCAGAGCATCATGCCCAGCGCGCCCACCGCCGGCAGCAGCCAGTCGCCGCAGTCGGCCACACCCCCGCCCGAGCAGAGCGAGCCTGCTACGCCTTCCGTCGAAACCAAGCCCGCCGACACGGCCCCCGTACCCCGCCCGGACAAATCGCCTGAGCCATGAGCAATACATCCATCGATGATCAGGAAATGCCGCTGGTTGCCCACCTGACGGAGCTGCGCAAGCGTCTGTTGCGCTGCGTGGGTGCCATCCTGGTCCTCTTCGCCGGACTGTTCTACTTCTCACAGCAAATCTACGCACTGGTCGCTGCGCCCTTGCGCGCCTACCTGCCCGAAGGCGCGACGATGATCGCGACCGGCGTGGCCTCGCCGTTCCTCACGCCGTTCAAGCTGACCATGATGGTCGCGCTGTTCCTGTCGATGCCGGTGATCCTTTACCAGATCTGGGGGTTCATCGCGCCCGGCCTGTACAAGCACGAGAAGCGCATCGCCGTGCCCCTGCTGATTTCCAGCATTTTCCTGTTCTACGGCGGCATGGCTTTCGCCTACTTCGTGGTGTTCCCGATCATGTTCGGCTTCTTCGCCAGCGTGACGCCCGAAGGCGTGGCAATGATGACGGACATCGGGCAGTACCTGGATTTCGTGTTGACGCTGTTCTTCGCCTTCGGCGTGGCATTCGAGATTCCCGTGGCGACCTTCCTGCTGATCTGGGTCGGCATTGCGGACGTCACCACGCTGCGCAAGAGCCGCCCCTACGTGGTGGTTGGCTGCTTTGTCGTCGGCATGGTGCTGACACCTCCGGACGTCTTCTCGCAGGCACTGCTGGCAATCCCGATGTGGCTGCTGTTCGAAGCTGGGGTCATCGCCGGTAGCATGGTCGATAAACGCGAGGCCGAGTTCCGCGGCGATGCCGAGGGCGATCAACCACAGCCCGGCGACCAGCCACCCGCGCCGCGCCCGTGAATCTACTGCTATTGGAGGCGGCCGACCTGGTCGCCGCCGATCGTGCCGTGGTGCGCGACCGCCGCCTCACGCATATCCAAGAAGTCCACCGCGCCGAAGCGGGCGAAACCCTGCGTATCGGTCTTCTGGGCGGAGCCATAGGCACCGGCCGGCTGCTGCGCTTGACGCCTGACGAAGCCGAGCTGGCGATCGAGCTGGACCGAGCGCCGCCGGCGAAACTACCGATCACCCTGTTGCTGGCCCTGCCGCGGCCGAAAATGCTGCGCCGGGTGTTGCAGACCGTTGCCGCCATGGGCGTGCCCAGGCTCGTGCTGCTCAATAGCTATCGCGTGGAAAAGAGCTTCTGGCAGACGCCCTTTCTCGAGCCTCTTGCGATTCGCGAGCAGTTGCTGCTCGGCCTCGAGCAGGCACGCGATACGCTGCTACCGGAAGTGACGCTCGAGAAACGGTTCAAGCCCTTCGTCGAGGACCGCCTCCCCGCGTTGGCCGCCGGGACTCGCGGCTTGGTCGGGCATCCAGGTGATCATCCCCTTTGCCCCCGCGCGCTCGATGAACCCGTCACATTGGCAATCGGTCCGGAAGGTGGCTGGATTCCCTACGAAGTAGATAAACTCGCCGCCGCCGGGCTGCAACCGGTGCAGCTCGGCGAGCGCATCCTGCGCGTCGAGACGGCAGTCAGCGCGCTATTGGCCCGATTGTTCTAAGCGCAGGTCGTCACCTGCCGATGAACGTGATGCACGCCTCCGGACCAGGCCTGTCAGAAGTCCTGAATCCTTAACGAGCAGTAGCCGCCATGCGACCTCTGACCATCGACCTCCACCGACTGGAATATGCGCTGGACAACCGCGACGCCAGCGAGCACTACCTCGACCTGGAATCCGGCCAAATCCGCGCGGTGTTTCCCGGCGACTCACCGCCCGGTGCCAATGAGAAATATGACGTGCAGGACGACCGTTACCTGCATATCGAGCCGCTTGCGCTGGCCCAATCGATCGCCATGCGTGAGGCCTTCCTGTTCACGATTCACGACCCCAACGCCCACGCGGTGCTGAGCCATGCGCTGCAGGGGCGCAAGCCGTTGCGTACCTTCGACTTCAAATTGGAAGACTTTCCCGACGCGCGCCAGGCCTGGCAGGACTACCAGGCGGTGCAGCTACGCGAATACGCCATCACCTGGCTGCATGACAACGGGCTGGAACCGTCGAAACGCTGAAGCCGGCCCCTCAGCTCTCCAGCAGAAAGGTCACCGGACCGTCATTTTGCAAAAACACCTGCATGTCCGCGCCGAAGCGACCACAGGCCACCTGCGGATGCAGCAACCGAGCCTGTGCCAACAGATAGTCGTACAGCGCCTCGCCCACGGCGGGCGGCGCCGCGCTGGAAAAGCTCGGGCGCAGGCCGCTGCCTGTATCGGCGGCCAAGGTGAACTGAGATACCAGCAACAGCCCGCCGCCGGCATCGGTCAATGAGCGGTTCATCTTGCCCTGCTCGTCGCTGAAGACTCGATAACGCAGCAGCTTGTGCAGCAGCTTGTCCGCACGCGCCTGATCATCCTCACGCTCGACACCCACCAGCACCAGCAAGCCTTGGTCGATGGCGCCAACCACCTCACCGGCGACCTCGACCCGTGCCTGACGTACGCGTTGGATCAGCGCCTTCATCAGGCTTCCTCGGGCGGCAGGTCGAGGAGCCGCTGGGCAATGTCCGCCGCCGCGCGAACCAGCGCGTCGCAGATGCCCGGCTCCGAGGCCGAGTGTCCGGCTTCTCGTATGATTTGCAGTTCGCTATTGGGCCAGGCCTCGTGCAGCTCCCAGGCATTTTCCAGCGGGCAGATCACGTCGTAGCGGCCGTGCACGATGATGGCCGGCAGGTGCGCGATCTTGTGTATGTCTCGCAATAGCTGGTTTGGCTCGAGGAAGGCGTCGTTGACGAAGTAATGGCATTCGATCCGCGCCATCGCCAAGGCACGATGGGTATCGGAGAAGCGATCGACAACCTGGGTATTCGGCCGCAGCGTCGCCGTGCGACCTTCCCAGCAAGACCAGGCCTTGGCGGCGTGCATCTGTGCGATCTGGTCGGTGCCGGTGAGGCGTTTGTAATACGCCTTCATCAAGTCGCCGCGCTCTTCGGGCGGGATCGGTGCGAGGTAATCCTGCCAGTAGTCGGGAAAGATCCGGCTGGCACCTTCTTGATAAAACCAGCTCAGCTCCTGCGGCCGGCAAAGGAATACGCCGCGCAGGATCAGCGCATGGACGCGCTCGGGATAGGCCTGAGCGTAAGCCAGCGAGAGCGTCGAACCCCAGGAGCCACCGAACAGCACCCATTTGTCGATGCCCAGGTGCTCGCGGATGCGCTCCATGTCGGCAATCAGGTGGGCCGTGGTGTTATTTTCCAGACTCGCGTGAGGTGTCGAGCGACCACAGCCGCGCTGGTCGAAGGTGACGATGCGATACAGCGTAGGATCGAAGAAGCGCCGGCTCAGCGCATCGCAGCCACCACCCGGGCCACCGTGTACGAACACAACGGGAAGACCGTCCGGAGATCCACTTTCGTCGACGTAGAGAACATGCGGTACCTCGACCGCCAGTTCATGCCGGGCGTAGGGTTTGATCTCCGGGTACAAGGTCTGCATGGCACACTCCATGGTCGGTACGAGGGGCGCTGGTCGCCTGACAGTCCCGGCATCATAACGAGGATTCGTGAGGTTCGGCATGCCCATATGGAAATTAGCAGTATTGACTACCCTGGCCGCGCTGGCGCTCTGGGGTTGCGGTCGTGACGACCCTCAAGGGGCGCTCGAAGCAGCAGCGCAATCGCTGCAGGACAGCATCGAGAAAAAGGACACCGGCGCGCTGATGGAGCGAATCCATACCGACTTCAAGGCCAACCAGCAGCTCGACCGGGACTGGGTCAAGCGCACCGCTACGCTGATGTTCCTTCGTAACCGCAACGTGGAGGTCATCGCGCTGGGCAACCGCAGCTGGATCGACCCCAGCTATGCCGACAAGGGCTACACCGAGGCACAGGTCACCATGACGGGCGCCGAAGGCCTGTTGCCGGAGCGCCTCGGCCATTACGAAGTCGAACTGGAGTGGTGGAAGGAAGACGGCGAATGGCAGCTCGCTCGCCTGAGCTGGAAGTAGCCCCGCTCAACGTCCGTACCGCTGGGCTTGGCTGAAAACGCTTCGCTGGCGAACACGACGCCGTCTATAGCTAGCCGGGGCCCGCCGGAGCCGTGGCGTCGTTATGGACCGCCTACCGTCCGCCACGCTGGCGGAGCGATTGCCAGCAATTGCCCCGATTTAGCCAAAGGCACCCCTTACGTCGATTCACCGCGCCAGATCAGCTCACCGGTGTCGAAGCCGCGCTCGCGGGCGATGTCGAGCAACTTGTCCCGCTTATCCGCCTCGAGCTGCTCATCGCGCGACAGCAACCAGAGGTAATCCCGATCAGGGCTGCCGACTAGCGCCACGCTGTAGTCCTCGTCGAGATAGAGAATCCAGTAGTGCCCCTTGGTCAGGCTCGGGAAAAGGTTGCTGAACCAGTTATCGAAACGCACCCAGAGCCGATCGGTGCGCCCCGGCTCCTGGGGTACCGCTTCACCAGTCGCCTGCTCCCACCCGCCGTCCTTCGTTTCGCAGCGGTTGGTCACGGCCACGCTGCCATCCTGCTTCAGGTCGTAGTGCGCCTCCGAGCGCACACAGTTGCGCTGGAAGAACATCGGCAGCCGCGCCTGTTCGTACCAGGTACCTTCATAGCGCTGCAGGTCGACCTGCCCGACCGTTTCCGGCGCATTCTCGGGTTCAGAACTGGCGCAACCGGCCAGCAAGACGGCGGAGAACAACAGGATCAGTGCTCGCATCGAAATTTCCTCACTTGAGGCCTTGGCCGGAAAACATCATCACCTTGTCGCCTGCGAATTGAATGCTGATGAATCGATTCTTCTGTCCCCAGGTACAGCTGGACATACCCAGGGCGCCCGCACACTCACCCGGCTTGCCGAGCAATTCCTCGACCTCCGCCCGCGACATGCCGGCTTTCAACTGGGCGAAATTTTCCTGGGTGACCGGGCTGCAGGCGGCCAGCAGCGCGACGGTGGGGATCAGCAACAGGTGACGAAACGACATGACGGGTTCCTTCTGGTCATGGTCGGCCGCGCATGGCCGTCCATCGGGTTATGCACGTTAGGGGCTGCAAGCATGGGGAGGTTCCGTGCCACCCGAGCTTACCGCAGGGCCATGCACAGCCGCGCCATGCAAGCCAACTAGAAGCGCGAGCCCGGCTCGGCGAGAAAGGCCAGCTCCGCCTCGCTCGAAGCGCGGCCGAGGATCTCGTTGCGATGCGGGAAGCGGCCGAAGCGGGCAATGACCTGGCGGTGGCGTTCGGCATAGTCGAGAAAACCGGCAAACAGTGCCTGCTCGTTGGGCGCGGCAATGGCTACCAGCGTCTGGAACTGCTGGACCGCCTGGTCTTGCAGCCCGAGCTGCTCGGCATGTTCGAGCACGAGATAGATGAACACACGCTGCAGCGGCGCCAGCAGGACGTCACCCCCGTGAGCCATGCCATCGCGCACCAGTTGCTGGGCTCGTTCATCACCGGCGAAGGCTTGCGGCGTGCCGCGGTGGATCATGCGTGGCAACTGGTCTAGCAAGAGGATGAGCGCAAGCCAACCTTCCGGGGTCTCGGCCCAATCGGCGAGCTCGCCGGCCATCGCCTGCGCGACCCAATCGCCGAAACGGTCACGCGCTTCGGCGTCTTGCTCAGCCTTGTAGCCAAACCAGAGCCGCTGCTTGGCATCGGCGACATCCCGCGCCGTTGCGCCCTCGCCAAACCACCAATGCAACAGGTCGTGCCAGGGCGCTTGCATCGGTCAGCCCTGGTGGTAACCGGTGGCGCGCTCGACTTCTTCCTTGGAACCAAGGAAGACCGGTACGCGCTGGTGCAACGATTCGGGCTGGATGTCGAGAATGCGCTGGGTGCCGTTGGTGGCGGCCCCGCCTGCCTGTTCAATGATGAAGGACATCGGGTTGGCTTCGTACATCAGGCGCAGTTTGCCGGGTTTGCCGGGCTCGCGCGCATCCTTCGGGTACATGAAAATGCCGCCACGGGTCAGGATGCGATGCACGTCGGCCACCATCGAGGCGATCCAGCGCATGTTGTAATTTTTTCCCAGCGGGCCCTCAGCACCGGCGAGCAGCTCGCTGACGTAGCGCTTGACCGGCTCTTCCCAGTGACGCTGGTTGGACATGTTGATAGCGAATTCGGCGGTGGATTCCGGCACCCGCAGGTTCTCGTGGGTGAGGACGAAGCTGCCCAGCTCACGGTCGAGGGTGAAGCCCATGACGCCGTTGCCAAGGGTCAGCATCAACATGGTCTGCGGGCCGTAGATTGCGTATCCGGCCGCTACTTGCTTGGTGCCCGGCTGCAGGAACGCTTCCTCGCCGAGCGCATCGTTCTGGGTAAAGCACTCACCGGGGCAGCGCAGCACCGAGAAGATGGTGCCGACAGAAACGTTGACATCGATGTTGCTGGAGCCATCCAGCGGGTCGAACACGAGCAGGTAGGCGCCCTTCGGGTACTTGCCGGGGATCTGGTAGGCGTTGTCCATTTCCTCGGAGGCCATGCCGGCCAGGTGGCCGCCCCATTCGTTGGCCTCAAGAAGGATTTCGTTGGACAGGACGTCGAGCTTCTTCTGCACCTCGCCCTGGATGTTCTCGGTCTCGGTCGCGCCCAGCACGCCGCCAAGGGCGCCCTTGGACACGGCGTGGCTGATCTCCTTGCACGCTCGAGCCACTACCTCGATAAGGAAGCGCAGATCCGCAGGGGTGTTGTTGCTGCGGGTCTGCTCGATCAGGTAGCGACTCAGGGTTACGCGTGACATGGGGATGGCTCCGGAGGATGAAAAAACCCGCGCAGTTTAGCAGGCCAGGGGGAAACTAACCTTCCCTCAGACCCGCCAATCCGCCGCTGGTTCAGCGAAGCGGCAAAGTGCCTGCACGCTCCACCAGCCGCTGTTTTCCGGCGCCTTTTTCGCTACCTCCATGCGGCGCGTCAGAGCACCTTCCAGATATCCTCGGCGTACTCGCGAATGGTCCGGTCCGAGGAGAACCAGCCGGTGCGCGCGGTGTTCAGCACGGCCGAACGCCACCAGCTGTCGGCATCGCGCCAGCGCGCCTCGACGTCCAGCTGCGCCTTCCAATAGGCCTCGAAATCGGCACAGACCATGAAGGTGTCGTGCCACTTGAGCCCGTCGATCAGCGCGGTGTAACGCGCCGGATCGTCGGCCGAGAAGGCGCCGTTGCGTATCGCCATCAACACTTCGTTGAGCCGTGGGGACTCGATGATGGTGGCCTCAGCGTTGTACTCGTTGGCCTGCTTGCGCGCCTCCACCTCCTGAGCCGTCATGCCGAAGATGAACATGTGTTCGGTACCGATCTGCTCAGCCATCTCCACATTGGCGCCATCGAGGGTGCCGATGGTCAGCGCGCCGTTGAGGGCGAACTTCATGTTGCTGGTCCCGGAGGCCTCGAGGCCGGCCGTGGAGATCTGCTCGGACAGGTCCGCCGCCGGGATGATGCGCTCGGCCAGGCTGACGTTGTAGTTCGGCAGGAACACCACCTTCAGCAGCCCACGCACCGTTGGGTCGTCATTGATGGTTCGCGCGATGTCGTTGGTGAGTTTGATGATCAGCTTGGCGGTGTGATAGCTGGCGGCTGCCTTGCCGGCGAAGATCTTCACCCGCGGCACCCAGTGGCCCCCCGGGTCGGAGCGGATCGCCTGGTACAGCGCAACGGTATGCAGCAGGTTGAGCAACTGCCGCTTGTACTCGTGGATGCGTTTGACATGCACGTCGAACAAGGCGTTGGGGTCGATGCTGATGCCCAACCGTTCCTGGATCATGCGCGCCAGCAATTGCTTGTTGTGCCGCCGCTGCGCCGCGAAGCGGGCGCGGAAGTCGGCCTGGTCGGCGAATGGCTCGAGCTGGCGCAGCAGGGTTTCCGGCGTGTCGAGCAATTCCTCGCCAACATGCTCGACCAACAGCTGCGTCAGCTGTGGATTGGACTGATAGAGCCAGCGGCGGAAGGTGATGCCGTTGGTCTTGTTACTGATGCGCTTGGGGTACAGCGAATGCAGGTCGGTAAAGACCGTTTCACGCATCAGCCCGGTATGCAGCGCCGAGACGCCGTTGACGCAGTGCGAGCCCAGGAAGGCCAGATTACCCATGCGCACGCGACGACCGTGGTCTTCCTGGATCAGCGACACCGAGCGCAGCAGATTAAGGTCATGGATGCCGCGCTCGCGCAGCGCATCGAGATGCTGGGCGTTGATCAGATAGATGATCTGCATGTGACGCGGCAGCAGGCGCTCCATCAACCCAACCGGCCAGGTTTCCAGCGCCTCGGGCAGCAGGGTGTGGTTGGTATAGGACAGGGTGCCGACGGTCAACTCCCAGGCCTTGCGCCAGGGGATGTCATTGACATCCACCAACAGGCGCATCAGCTCGGCGACCGCAATAGCCGGGTGGGTGTCGTTGAGCTGAATGGCCGCGAACTCCGGCAGATTCAGCAGCGTACCGCGCTGGTCCAGATGACGGCGTAGCAGGTCCTGCAGCGATGCGGCCACGAAGAAGTACTCTTGCCGCAGGCGAAGCTCCTGGCCGGCCTCGGTGCTATCAGCCGGATAGAGCACACGCGAGATGCTCTCGGCACGCGCTTCTTCGGCTACAGCGCCGATGTGGTCACCGGCGTTGAAGCGTTCCAGGTGGAAGTCCGCCTCTGCGCGGGCCCGCCACAGCCGCAAGGTGTTGACGCTCGCACCGCGCCAGCCCACCACCGGGGTGTCGTACGCGATGGCGCGTACGCCTTCCGCCCAATGCCAAAAATGCTTGGGCTGTTCCTGGCTCGACCCGTCCTGAGGCATCGCTACGACATGCCCGCCAAAGCCGATCAGGTAGCTCACTTCCGGGCGCTCGAATTCCCAGGGGTTGCCGAAGTTGAGCCAGGTTTCGGTCTGCTCGTGCTGCCAGCCATCAACGATGGCCTGGCGGAACAGGCCGTGGTCGTAGCGGATGCCATAGCCGTGCGAGGCGATGCCCAGGGTTGCCATGCTTTCCATGAAGCAGGCCGCCAACCGACCGAGGCCGCCATTGCCGAGCGCGGCGTCGGGCTCGAGCAGGCGAATGCGCTCGAAATCGACGTCCACACCTGCCAACGCCTCGCGTGCCACATCGAGCAAGCCGAGGTTGCTCAGGCTGTCGGTCAACAGGCGGCCAATCAGGAATTCGAGCGAGAGGTAATAGACGCGCTTCTTACCTTCGCGGTAGCCCTCACGCGTGCGGTCCATCCATTGATCGATCATGCGATCGCGCGTCGCCAGTGCCACCGCCTCGAACCAGTCGTGGTCGGACGCATGCTCCGGGTCTTTGCCGATCGAATAGGTCAGCTTGCTGATCACGCTTTCACGGAAAGCCGATACCTCGTCAGCAGCAACGTTGGTTGGTTCTTGCGTCATGGACAGACCTCGTGGAACAGGAGGATAGATGAGGGGTTCATGGCAGCGCCGGACTCACCGGCAAACGGCAATACAGACAGGTTTGCAGGTTTCGACCGACTTTGCGTGACCGTCTGTCCGTCGTTCGACTCGTCGGATTCGCTGGAAATTCCACGGCGGCTCGTTATGATCGCGCGCCCGCCCGTCCCGATGCCGCCAATGTGAAGACTCGCCTGATCGCCTCTGCCGACCCCGACCGCCTTGAAACCTGGGCCCGCTACAGCAATGGCTTGTGCCGGGACTGCCGTGCAACCTGCTGTACGCTGCCGGTCGAAGTGCGGATCGACGACCTCATACGCCTCGGCGTGGTCGATGCATTCGAGCGGGACGAACCCCCCAAGCAGGTTGCACGGCGCCTGCAAAAGGCCGGCGTCGTCGAGCACTTCAACCAGAAGCGCGAGGTCTTCACACTGACCCGCCTGGCCAACAACGACTGCCTCTACCTGGATCGTACGTCTCGTTTGTGCACGGTCTATGCCAAGCGGCCGGACACCTGCCGCAACCATCCCCAGATCGGTCCGCGACCGGGTTATTGCGCCTACCAGCAGAAAGCGACGTCACGCTGAAGGACCCGGCTGGCGCGGTCGCGACCACGCTCGACGGTCGCAAAAAAGCGATGCCTGAAACTGGCAATCTCGTGACTCAGCAGTCATGCTTGGCGTCTGCCTGTATCCGCAAACGTTAGGAATCTACCCGGCATGAGCCGCGATAGCCGCTATCTGGAAGCCATCCTGCATCACGACATTCCCCTGACCCGGGCCATGGGCCTGCGTGTAGAGAGCTGGGAGAACCACGAGCTGCGCCTGAAGGTACCGCTGCAAGCGAACATCAATCACAAGAGCAGCATGTTCGGCGGTAGCCTCTACTGCGCCTCAGTGCTGGCGGGTTGGGGCTGGCTGCACCTGCGGTTGCGCGAGGCGGGCATCGAGGACGGGCACATCGTTATCCACGAGGGGCAGATCGAATATCCCCTGCCAGTCGTGGATGACGCTACGGCCATCTGCCCCGCCCCGGATGAAGGCGCATGGGAGCGATTCGAAACCATCTATCGCCGTCGTGGCCGCTCGCGCCTCACGCTGCAGAGCCGCATTCTTGCCGCCGATGGCCGGGACGCCGTGCGCTTCACTGGCCAATTCGTGCTGCACAAATAAGTCGCGCCATGGCGGCCTGCCGCAAACCAGTGCGTCAGGCGCCCAGGCGGCCCTACCCGCTACAAGACGCAAGGCACCGGGCCGGCACCTTGCGTCACGACATCAAACGTAACGCGACTTCGGCGTAGCCATCGGCAGCGGGCCATCGCCAATCAACCGAAATTCGCCCTTCGAGGCGTCGTACGCGCGTATCTCACTGGTGCCGATGTTGTACACCCAGCCGTGGATGAACAGCTGACCGCTGGCCAGGCGCGCCGCCACCGACGGATGGGTACGCAGGTGATCGAGCTGAGCCAGGACGTTTTCCTCGGTCAGCACGCCCAACGTATTGTGATCGGCGCAGCCGCAGTTCTCTTCGACCACCGTGCGCGCAACCTCGGCGTGGCGCAGCCAACTGCGTACGGTCGGCATGCCGTCCAGACTCGAAGGGTTCAGCACCGCCTTCATCGCGCCGCAGTCGGAGTGGCCGCACACAATGATGTGCTGGACGCCGAGTGCCATCACGGCGAACTCGATGGCGGTCGATACGCCGCCATTCATGATGCCGTAGGGCGGCACGATATTGCCCACGTTGCGGGTCACGAACAGGTCGCCTGGCGAGCTCTGCGTGATCAGCTCCGGCAGGATGCGCGAGTCCGCACAGGTGATGAACATGGCCCGCGGGGTCTGTTCGTTGGCCAGCTTGCTGAACAGCTCTCGTTGCTGGGGATAAATCTCTTCGCGAAACTGCATGACGCCCGCGATCAGGTTGTCGAGCGCCTCCTGCGCCGTCTCGCTCTTCTTTTCTTCAAGGCTCATAACGCGTTCTCTTCTCGTTTTAATTGGGGTTTCGACGCTGTACCGCTCGCGTACGGCACTGCGAAGCTGTGACAGCGCGTAACGGCCCGAGGCCACATCTCTGTCAGAAGATAGACCAGCCAATCCGCTGCGAAAGCATCTCGAGCGCCGCCATGCCGATCAGCGAATTGCCGGCCTGGTTCAGCTCAGGCGACCAGACGCATACGGAAAAGCGCCCCGGCACCACGGCGACGATGCCGCCACCGACGCCACTTTTTCCGGGTAGCCCGACGCGGTAGGCAAAGTTGCCGGCCTCATCATAGAGACCGCTGGTCGCCATGATGGCGTTCACCTGCTTGGCCTGGCGCGGGCTCAGCACCGGCTCCCCCCCGGCGAGGCAGGCGCCGTCCCGCGCCAGAAAACCGAACGCCCGCGCCAGGTCAACGCAGCTCATGCGTAGCGCGCAATGATGGAAATAGCTGCGCAGCACGGCCTCGACGTCATTGTGAAAGTTGCCGAAGGACTGCATCAGATAAGCCATCGCCGCGTTGCGCGCGCGGTGCTGATACTCCGACTCGGCGACGACTGAATCGGAGACGATCAATGGGTTGTCCGCCAGGTGCCTGACGAAATCGCGCATCGACAGCGCCGGCACGGCGAAGCGCGACTGGTTGATATCGCAAATCACCAGTGCCCCCGCATTGATGAAGGGATTGCGCGGCTTACCGCGCTCGAACTCCAGCTGCACCAGGGAGTTGAACGGCTGCCCGGACGGCTCGTGCCCCAGCCGATCCCACAGCGATTCGCCGCAATGCTTGATCGCCTGGACCAGGCTGAACACCTTGGAAATGCTCTGAATGGAAAACGGCGTCTTCGCGTCACCCGCGTGGAACAATTCGCCATCAGCACTGTAGACGGCGATCCCGAGCTGGTTCGCCGGCACGTCCGCCAATGCAGGAATGTAGCTAGCCACCTTGCCCTGACCGAGCAGCGGCCGGACGTCTTCGAGTATTTCGTTCAACAGGTTCTGCATGCAGGTCTCGTCGTGAAAAAACACGGGATGCCGGTCGGACCAGTCCATCATTGGAGCCACGGCGGCGGATGCGTTAGCCAATAGACGCCGGTCGCTTCGACCCCATCACAGCGGCCACCAGGCCTACACTCACACAGCGCCGGCCGTTGCGCTGCGCGCATAAGCGGGCTGACGAGCGAACCATGTGCGACCGCCAACGCAACACTCACTAACGTCATTGCGAAGGGCTCCGGTATATTGCCGCCCGCTTCACGGGGCACGGCCTGTGCCTCGGGCGTCACGACAAGGAACGAAAACAGATGAAACTCAAACGTGCGGCGGGCCTGCTGGCGCTCGCGATAGCGGTCAGCGGGTGCTCTACCGCGACCTATTTCAAGCTGCCCGAAAACAGCAAAGTGTCGGTCTATGAGCGGCCGCAGCAATACCCTCAAGGACTGGTCAAGACGCGTCCATTCTTCTGGACGGCAGCTGGCGGTATTCCCTACAAGCTGAGCAGCGACAACGGCGAACTGCTGCAGCAGGGTAAGTTGCGCGCGCGCTTTCGCGTCGCGTCCATTTTCTGGCCGCCAGGCGGCATCATCTATTGGCCGATGGGGTTCGGTCAGCGCTGTTATGACCTGACCGGTGCCGAACCGCTCACCTGCACCCAGGGCGACCTGAAAGCCCTCCGCAGTCAGCGCCGTCTCGACCGCTAGCCCAATCGACACATCGTCTCGGCATGCGCCGGGGCGATGTCCGACCGAGCCACGCCCCGCCTTACCCGCTATTGCCACGTGCAACTGGTTAGAACTTTTCCGGCCGCAGCACTTCGACGTCTACGAGATAACAGACCATAGCGAAGTTGTCGTAGTAGCGAACCTGCAGATGTTCGGCGATGCGCTCGGCGAGTTCGCGGTTGCAGATGATCTCCAGCCGGATATTGCTCTCGGTGTCCCATTCGGCGCTGCGCACGCCGCGGCTGCCTCGCCCGCGCGCTTCGGATAGGGTCCAGCCGGGTGCGCCGAGATGGTCGAGATCGGCAAGCAGCTTCTTTTCCAGTGCGGCTTCGCAAATCACGGTAAGCAGCGTTCGGGTAGCAGTCGTCATGTCAGAGCCCCCAGGCGATCAAGGTTTCGGCCAGCGCGAGATACAGCGGAATACCAATCAGGATGTTGAACGGAAAGGTAATCCCCAGCGAGGCCGTCAGCGACAACGAGGGATTGGCCTCGGGCAACGCCAAGCGCATGGCTGCAGGCACGGCGATGTAGGACGCACTGGCCGCCAGGGTCGCGAGCATCGCGGTGCCGCCGAGCGACAACCCCATCAGCCGCGCCAGCAATGCGCCGATCACCGCACCGATCAGTGGCATGCCCAGGCCGAACACGGCCAGACGCAGGCCATAGCGCCTTAGCGAACCCATCTGGCCCGAGGCGATCAATCCCATCTCCAGCAGAAAGAGCGCCAGCACGGGTTTGAACATGCTGGTGTAGAAGGGCTCAAGTGGTTTGATGCCCTCCTTGCCTGCAATGGCGCCGATGATCAGGCCGCCCAGCAAAAGCATGATGCTCTTGCCCAGAAATATCTCTCGCCCAAGCTCCCGCCAATTGGTATCACGCGAGACGCCTTTGGCCAGCACGATGCCGACCAGGATTGCCGGTATTTCCAGTATGGCCACGAACAGCGGCATATAGCTTTCGAAGGCAACCTTGTTGGCCAGCAGAAAGGCCACCACCACGGCAAAGGTACCGGCGCTCACCGAACCGTAGTGCGCCGCGACGCTCGCCGAATCGACCCGGGAAAAGCCCAGCAGCCGCAACGCCGGAAAGGCCAATAGCGGCAATGTGCAACCAAGCAGTAACACCAGCGCCGACTGCCCAAGCAATGCAGCACTCGCTTGCTCGGCCAGCTCGACGCCACCGTGCAAGCCGATCGCCAATAGCAACAGGATCGACAGAGTGTCGTACAGCGCCGGCGGCAGTTTTAATTCGCTCTTCACCAGTCCGGCGAACAGGCCGAAGAGGAAGAACAGCACGACGGGATCGAGCCCCATGACAACCTCCTGACATCAAAACGGAAGGGCAAAAAAAAGGAGCCTTGCGGCTCCCTAAGGGACATCTCTCAGGCCTCGATCTCGATCAGCAGGTCACCCGGCGTTACCCGGTCGCCCTTGCCCACGTGTACCGCCTTGACCGTGCCGGCGACCGGCGCCTGGATCTCAGTTTCCATCTTCATCGCCTCGGTGATCAGCACCGCCTGGCCAGCCTTCACGGTGTCGCCCTCCTTGACCAGTACCTCGACAATGTTGCCCGGCATGCTGGTGCTGACGTCTCCCGGCGCGCTGGCCTGCTTGCGCTGGCCGCCGCTGCCGCCGCCGACAAAGTTGTTCAAGGGCTCGAACACCACCTCTTCCGGCATCCCGTCGATGGAAAGGAAGAAGTGTCGCTTGCCCTCGCCCTTGACGCCGACGCCAGTGATGTCGACGCGGTAGGTCTCGCCATGCACGTCGATGACGAACTCGGTGGGCACGCCCCCTCCGCCCACGGCGCTGGCTGCGCTGCCGTCGGGGATCGGCAACAGCACTTCCGGCTTCAGCGTGCCAGCTTCGCGTTCTTCGAGGAACTTGCGGCCGATGTCCGGGAACATCGCGTAGGTCAGCACGTCCTCTTCGCTGTGGGCCAACGCGCCGATCTCCTGGCGCAGCTTGTCCAGCTCCGGCTTGATCAGGTCGGCCGGACGCACGTCGATGATCTCTTCTCCGCCAATGGCCTGGCGCTGCAGCTTGGCATCGATGGTGCCCGGTGCCTTGCCGTAGCGGCCCTGCAGGTAGAGCTTCACTTCATTGGTGATGGTCTTGTAACGCTCGCCGGCGAGCACGTTGAAGAACGCCTGGGTACCGACGATTTGCGAGGTGGGCGTCACCAGCGGTGGGTAGCCGAGGTCCTTGCGTACGCGCGGGATCTCGGCGAGCACCTCGTCCATGCGGTTCAGCGCGCCCTGCTCTTTGAGCTGGTTGGCCAGGTTGGAGATCATTCCGCCGGGCACCTGATTGACCTGCACGCGCGTGTCGACGCCGGTGAATTCGCTCTCGAACTGGTGGTACTTTTTGCGCACCGCGTAGAAGTACAGGCCGATCTCCTGGATCAGTTCCAGATCGAGGCCCGTGTCGTAGGGCGTGCCACGCAGCGCGGCGACCATGGACTCGGTGCCGGGGTGGCTGGTGCCCCAGGCCATGGACGAGATCGCGGTGTCGATGTGGTCGGCGCCATTCTCGATGGCTTTGAGCTGACACATGCTGGCCACGCCTGCCGTGTCGTGGGAATGGATGAACACCGGTAGATCGATCTCGGCCTTCAGCGCACGGACCAGATCACCAGTAGCAAACGGCGTCAGCAACCCGGCCATGTCCTTGATCGCGATCGAGTCGACGCCCATGTCACGCATCGCCCGCGCCTGCTCGACGAACAGCTCGACGGTGTGCACCGGGCTGGTGGTGTAGGCGATGGTGCCCTGGGCATGCTTGCCGGTCTTCTTGACGGCCTTGATGGCAGTTTCCAGGTTACGCACGTCGTTCATCGCATCGAAGATGCGGAACACGTCGATGCCGTTTTCCGCCGCCTTGGCGCAGAACGCCTCGACCACGTCATCGGCGTAATGCCGGTAACCGAGCAGGTTCTGCCCGCGCAGGAGCATCTGCAGGCGGGTGTTGGGCAGCGCGGCCTTGAGCTGGCGCAGGCGCTCCCAGGGGTCTTCCTTGAGAAAGCGCACGCAGGCGTCGAACGTGGCGCCGCCCCAGACTTCCAGCGACCAGTAGCCGACGCGGTCGAGCTTCTCGCAAATCGGCAGCATGTCCTCGGTGCGCATGCGGGTGGCGATAAGCGATTGATGGGCGTCGCGCAGGATGGTGTCGGTAACGGTAATTTTCTTTTGAGCAGTCATGGTTCGTTCCTCACAGTCCTGCGTGGGCGGCGATGGCGGCAGCGATGGCCAGGGCCAGCTCGCCCGGCTTGCGTTTGATCGAGTAGTTCAGCAGCTCCGGATGGTTGTCGACGAAGCTGGTGTTGAACTGCCCGCTGCGAAAATCCGGGTTGGCGAGGATCTGCTGATAGTAGGTCGCGGTGGTCTTCACGCCTTGTACGCGCATGTCGTCCAGTGCACGCGAGCCGCGGGCCAGCGCTTCTTCCCAGGTCAACGCCCAGACGATCAGCTTCAGGCACATGGAGTCGTAGTACGGCGGAATGGTGTAGCCGGTGTAGATCGCCGTGTCGGTGCGCACGCCCGGGCCGCCGGGGGCGTAGTAGCGGGTGATCTTGCCGAAGCAGGGCAGGAAGTTGTTGCGCGGCTCTTCGGCGTTGATGCGGAACTGCAGGGCGAAGCCGCGATACTGGATGTCTTCCTGCTTGACCGAGAGCGGCAGGCCGGAGGCGATGCGGATCTGCTCGCGGACGATATCGATGCCGGTGATTTCCTCGGTGATGGTGTGTTCCACCTGTACCCGGGTGTTCATCTCCATGAAGTACACCTCGCCTTCAGCGAGCAGGAACTCGACGGTACCGGCGTTCTCGTAACCCACCGCCTTGGCCGCGCGCACGGCCAGGTCGCCGATATAGGCACGCTGCTCGGGCGTCAATTGCGGGCTGGGGGCGATTTCGATGAGCTTCTGGTTGCGCCGCTGGATCGAGCAGTCACGCTCGAACAGATGCACCGTGTTGCCGAAGGAGTCGGCCAAGACCTGAGCCTCGATGTGCTTGGGCTCGACGATGCACTTCTCTAGGAACACGTCGGCGCTGCCGAACGCCTTGGTCGCTTCTGAGATCACACGCGGGTAGGCCTGGGCCAGCTCCTCGGGCGTATTGCAGCGGCGGATGCCTCGGCCGCCGCCGCCGGAGGTCGCCTTGAGCATGACCGGGTAACCGATGCGCTCGGCTTCGGCCAGGGCCTGCTCGGCGCTGGCGACGTTGCCTTCGGTGCCGGGCGTAACCGGCACACCGGCCTTGATCATGCTGCGCCGCGCCTCGGTCTTGTCGCCCATGCGGCGGATCACGTCAGCCCTGGGGCCAACGAACTTGATCCCACGTTCGGCGCAGATCTCGGCAAGCTCGGCGTTCTCAGACAGGAAGCCGTACCCCGGGTGCAAGGCATCGCAACCGGTCTCCACGGCCAGATTCACCAGCTTGCGGGGGTTGAGGTAGCCGGCAAGGGGGTCGTCACCGATGAAATAGGCTTCGTCGGCACGCTTGACGTGCAGCGCGTGACGGTCTGGCTCAGCGAAAACCGCCACTGAGCGCACGCCCATTTCGGCACAGGCCCGCACGATGCGGACGGCGATTTCACCGCGATTGGCGATCAGCAGCTTCTTGATCACGCTGTCATTCCCTTCGGTCGATGAGCGGTGTCCACAGGTGGACATTCGTGCCTGCACGCCGTGCAAGCCTTTAAACCCTACGCCCGCCGGTACGATTAATTGAAATGAATAATAGTTTGATGCAGAATAAGTAATTACTTATAGATGGCGCTACAAGGCTGGCGCGCGCCTGTGGCAGTTGACCAGCCGAGCCGGATGACGGCACGAAAAAAGGCAGCGAACACGATGCGAAAAACCATGATGAGGCTGACATTGCGTCAGCTACAGGTCTTCCGGGCGGTATGCGAAAGCCGCTCCTACAGCCGTGCTGCAGACGAGATGGCGCTGACCCAACCGGCGGTGAGCCTGCAGATTCGCCAGCTCGAAGAGCTGATCGGCCAGCCACTGTTCGAATACCTCGGTCGGAAGCTCTACCTCACCCCGGCCGCCGAGGCACTGCAGCGTGCCAGCACCGACATCTTCGGCCGGCTGGACAGCCTCGACATGCAACTCTCCGATCTGCAGGGCTCGCTGCAAGGCCAGCTCAACCTGGCCGTCGAATCGAGCGCCAAGTACATCACCCCGCACCTATTCGCCGCCTTCAAGCGGCAACATCCCGAGGTCAATCTCGAACTGGTGGTGGTCAACCATGCGCAAGCGGTCAAACGGCTGTCGGTGAGCCGCGACGACCTGCTGATCATGTCGCAAGTGCCGACCGACATGGACCTCGAGTTTATGCCATTCCTGGACAATCCGATCGTTGCAGTCGCCCCGGCGGGCCATCCGCTGTGCCAGATAGGCGACCTCACATTGCAGGACCTGACCGCCTATCCATTGCTGGTCCGCGAGCCTGGCTCAGGCACACGCAAGGCCAGCGAGGACTACCTCAGGCAGAAGCGTGCCCACTTCGCCCAGACGACCCAGGTCGCCTCGCTCGATGCGCTGCGCGAAGCCGTGGTGGCCGGACTGGGCGTGGCGCTGATGCCGCGCCATGCCGTGCACCTGGAGGTGGCGCACGGCCTGTTGTGCGAGCTGCCGGTGCAGGAACTGCCGCTGTACCGCAGCTGGTGCGTGGTTCATCCGCGCGGCAAGCGTCTCAGCCCGGTGGCGCAGGCGTTTTTCGCGTTCATCCGCGCCGAGCGGGCGCGGATCAGCGCCCTGGCTACACGCTTTGACGCCGCTCCGACAGCCCATCGAGCATCGGGCTGATCATCATCAGGTCGGGAAATTCGGTCAGCTGGGCCTGCAGTTGCCGCTGTTCGTCATAGCTTTCGATCGCACGCCGGAAATACATGCGGCGTTCGTCCTGCAACTTGCGACGGGTACGGGCATCGAGGTTGACGTGAGCTTCGCGGTGCGGGGCCATGCGCTTTCTCCCGAAACAGAAGGTGGGAGTTCCAGCATCAGAGCACCGCGTGACGGCATGAGGTCAGCGAGATGACAGGGTGATGACCGTCGCCCGGCGGCTAGTCTTCATGCGCCTTCACCGATTTGGGCGACAGGCGCAGGCTGCGCAAGCTGCGTTTGACGCTCTTGAGATGGTTGACCAGGCTCGGCCCGCGGGCCATGGCGACGCCCATCGCCAGTACGTCGATGACCACCAGGTGCGCGATGCGCGAGGTCAGCGGGGTGTAGATTTCGGTGTCTTCCTGAACGTCGATCGCCAGGTTGATGGTCGCCAGCTCCGCCAGTGGCGTCTGGCTCGGGCAGAGGGTGATCAGCGTGGCCCCGGTCTCGCGAACCACATTGGCGGTGATCAGCAGGTCCTTCGAGCGCCCGGACTGCGAGATGCAGATCGCCACGTCGGTCGGTTTCAGCGTGACCGCGGACATCGCCTGCATGTGCGGATCGGAATACGCCGCCGCGCTGAGCAACAGGCGGAAGAACTTGTGCTGCGCATCGGTGGCAACTGCGCCGGACGCGCCGAAGCCATAGAACTCGACACGCTCGGCCGCCGCCATGGCCTTCACCGCTCGCTCCAGCGCGTCCGGGTCGAGTCGCTCGCGCACCTCCATCAGCGTATGCAGCGTGGTGTCGAAGATCTTCAGCGCGAAATCGGTGACCGAATCGTTCTCACTGATGGCGAACTGACCGAAGCTGGCGCCGGCGGCGAGGCTCTGCGCGAGCTTGAGCTTCAGATCCTGGAAGCCCAGGCAACCGATGGCACGACAGAACCGCACGATGGTCGGCTCGCTGACCCCCACCGTGTGGGCCAGGTCGGCCATGGAGCTGTGCATCACGGCCGCTGGATCGAGCAACACATGGTCGGCGACCTTGAGTTCCGACTTGCGCAGCGAGCTTCTCGATTGGGCGATGTGTTGCAGCAGGTTCACGGTCCGGACTCGCTATGATCAGTACCTGACAGCCTGATCGAGCGTGGCTGCATGCTCGGTCCAGACGTGCCGGCTGGGTGTAGTGGGCTTGTAGTTATACTACAAGCCGCGCAGTATCGCCCAACTGCTGGCGGTTGAAAACGCGAGCGGGGCAGACATTCGGAGGTCGAAGCAGCCGAAAGCGCGGGCGAACATGCTGCGGAGAGGCCTCGAGCCGTTCCGCCAGACTCGCCTTGCCAGGCCTGCCCCAACCAGCCCTTCCACTTCCGAGGAGCGATGCCGTGTCCATTTCTTGCGACATGCTGGTGTTTGGCGGTACCGGCGACCTGGCACTACACAAACTCATCCCGGCCCTCTACCACCTGCACCGCGAAGGCCGCCTGCACGATGATGTGCGGATCATCGCGCTCGCCCGGCAGGACATCGACCGCGATGCCTATTTGGCCCTGACCGAGCGGCATGCCCGCGCCGAAATTTCGCGCACCGACTTCGAGCCTAGCGTTTGGGACAGGTTCAGCCAGCGTCTGGATTATTTCGCCATGGACGCCTCACAACGCGGCGAATTTGTCCGCCTGGCCCATTACCTCGGCCAGGCCGAGGGGCGCATCCGTGTGAATTACCTGGCGACCGCACCTTCACTGTTCGCCCCCATCGCCTCCAACCTCGAGAGCGCCGGGCTCGCTGGAGACGACGCACGCATCGTGCTGGAGAAGCCTATCGGCCATTCGCTCGATTCGGCACTGGAGATCAATGAGGCGATTGGCGCGGTCTTTCCTGAATCGCGCATCTACCGGATCGACCATTATCTGGGCAAGGAAACGGTGCAGAACCTCATGGCGCTGCGCTTCGCCAACGCGCTGTTCGAGCCGATCTGGCGCGCCGGGCAGATCGACCATGTGCAGATCACCGTGGCCGAAACGCTGGGCGTGGAGAACCGGGGCGGCTATTACGACCACGCCGGCGCCATGCGCGACATGTTGCAGAACCACCTCTTGCAGCTGCTCTGCCTGGTAGCCATGGAGGCGCCGGTGCGCTTCGATGCCAAATCCATCCGTGGCGAGAAGGTCAAGGTGCTCGAAGCGCTCAAGCCGATCACCGGCGGCGACGTCCAGGACAAAACCGTGCGCGGCCAGTACAGCGCCGGACGCATCGGCGGCCACGACGTGCCGGCGTATTACTTCGAGCCGAACATCGACAACGACAGCGACACCGAGACCTTCGTCGCAGTAAAGGCCGAGATCGACAATTGGCGCTGGGCCGGCGTGCCCTTCTACCTGCGCACCGGCAAGCGCATGGCGCGCAAACGGTCGGAGATCATCATCACCTTCAAGCAGGTGCCGCATCAGCTGTTCAGCAAAGGCGAGGTGAACCGTTTGGTGATCAGCCTGCAGCCCGAGGAAAGCATCAGCCTGCAGTTGATGGCCAAGGCTCCGGGCAAAGGCATGCAGCTCGAGCCGGTCGAGCTCGACCTGAACCTTGCACATGCCTTCAGCAGCACGCGGCGCTGGGAAGCCTACGAGCGCCTCTTGCTCGACGTGATCGAAGGCGACTCGACGCTGTTCATGCGGCGCGACGAGGTCGAGGCAGCCTGGAATTGGGTCGATCCGATCCTGCGCGGCTGGCAGAGCCACTACCGTAAACCGCGGCCCTATCCGGCCGGAACCGACGGCCCCGAACAGGCCCGTCGCCTGATCGAGCATCAGGGCCGCCAGTGGTGGCGCTGAGCCAGTTAACCCCTCCTTGCGCGATTCCCCGTAACGCCTGTACCAGAGCGGCTCAGGGGAATCGCGCAACTAATTCAGCACTTCGAAGATAACTTTCCCCGCGACTGCCTGAAACTTCCCCACAACTAACTCGCCATAAAAAATTCACTACGACCGCCTCGTCGCCGATTTCACGCCTGAGTGGGAAGGATATTTCGACTGAATATTGCCAGCCCAACTTCGCGGATCACTCCCTGATTCACCCGCGCTATTCAGACCAACTTCCACCCAATCGACTAGTTGGTCACCGGCCGTGGAAACGTACGATGAATGAGCCGCTCGGCTACGCCTGAAACCGCGTAAATAGCGGCCTCCAGCCAAGCCACGTTCTATTGGACCCAGCTGTAAACCGGGCCGAACCTGAGCACTTTTGCAGGTCGCCAAACTTCAACAGCCCGCCCGGCCCCCCTCGGCGAATATCGAACGCGATTGCTCCGCCGTTTCGCCTGATCTCCAGATAGTTCAACTTCCGCGATAAACGGTGAACTTCGCCGCGTATTGTACGTGCATACTTCGCCTGCTGACCCGCTCGGGGTTGAGATTCTTTTTTCGATGTGTTTATTCTTGAAAAGGATTCAATCAGCAACCCAAAAGGTTTTGTTTTGAGTGTTCCTACCGTAACGCTCCGTCGCCCTAACGACGGCGACGGTTACCCCCTCCACGAACTGGTCGCACGCTGCCAGCCGCTGGACGTCAATTCGGTGTACTGCAACCTGCTGCAATGCTCCGACTTCGCCGACACCTCCATCGCCGCGGTCAACGCGGATGGCCACTTGGTCGGCTTCATTTCCGGTTATTGCCCCCCAGCCCGCCCGGACACGCTGTTCGTCTGGCAGGTTGCCGTCGACTCGTCGATGCGCGGTCAGGGCCTGGCGCTGCGCATGCTCATGGCCCTAGTCGCACGGGTCGCTAAGGAGCAGGGCATCCGTAACCTGGAAACCACCATCTCACCGGACAACGGTGCGTCCCAGGCGCTGTTCAAGAAGGCCTTCGCCAAGCTCGGCGTCGACTACAGCACCCGCACCCTGTTCGCCCGCGCTGAACATTTTGCCGGCAAGCACGAGGACGAAGTGCTCTACCGCGCCGGCCCGTTCGCCGCACCCCATTCAGAAGAAGAACTAGAGGAAACCGCATGAAAACTTTCGAACTGCACGAATCTGGCGTTCGCAGCTACTGCCGATCCTTTCCCGTGGTCTTCAAGCAAGCCCGTGGTGCCGAACTCATCACCCGCGAAGGCAAGTCCTACATCGACTTTCTCGCCGGTGCCGGCACGCTCAACTACGGCCACAACCATCCGGTACTCAAGCAGGCGTTGCTCGACTACATCGAAGCCGACGGCCTCACCCATGGCCTGGACATGTATTCCGAAGCGAAGGAGAACTTTCTCTCCACCTTCGATCGGCTGATCCTCAAGCCGCGCAACATGGACTACATCATGCAGTTCACCGGCCCGACCGGCACCAACGCGGTGGAAGCCGCGCTGAAGCTGGCGCGCAAGGTGACTGGCCGCAACAACATCATCAGCTTCACCAACGGCTTCCACGGCTGCAGCATCGGCGCGCTCGCCGCGACCGGTAACAAGCACCACCGTGGCGCCGCCGGCGTTCCGCTGACCGACGTCAGCCGCATGCCTTACGCCAACTACTTCGGCGACAAGGTCAACACCATCGCGATGATGGACAAGCTGCTGACCGACCCATCCAGCGGTGTCGACAAGCCCGCTGCCGTGATCGTGGAAGTGGTCCAGGGCGAAGGCGGTCTGAACGCGGCCTCGGCCGAGTGGGTTCGCAAGCTCGAAAAGCTCTGCCGCAAGCACGAGATGCTGCTGATCATCGACGACATCCAGGCTGGTTGCGGTCGTACCGGCAGCTTCTTCAGCTTCGAAGAGATGGGCATCAAGCCGGACATGATCACCCTGTCCAAGTCGCTGTCGGGCTACGGCCTGCCGTTCGCCATGGTGCTGCTGCGCAAGGAGCTGGACCAGTGGAAGCCGGGCGAGCACAACGGTACTTTCCGCGGTAACAACCATGCGTTCGTCACCGCAGCTGCAGCCATCGAGCATTTCTGGAAGGACGACGAGTTCGCCAACAACGTCAAGGCAAAGGGCAAACGCATCGCCGACGGCATGAACAAGATCGTCCGCCGCTATGGCCCGGACTCGCTGTTCGTCAAAGGTCGCGGAATGATGATCGGCATCAGCTGCCCGGACGGCGACACCGCTGCCGCCATCTGCCGCCACGCCTTCGAGAACGGTCTGGTCGTCGAAACCAGCGGCGCGCATAGCGAAGTGGTCAAGTGTCTCTGCCCGCTGATTATCAGCGAAGAGCAGATCGACAAGGCCATGAGCATCCTGGACAAGGCGTTCGCCGCCGTAATGTCCGATCAAGCCGCCAACCAAGCTTCTTGAGGATTACAACATGATCGTACGTACCCTGGCTGAGTGCGAGCAGTCCAACCGCAAGATCAAGACCGAGACCTGGGACAGCACCCGGATGCTGCTCAAGGACGACAAGATGGGCTTCTCGTTCCACATCACTACCATCTATGCCAACACCGAGACGCATATCCACTACCAGAACCATCTGGAGTCGGTGTACTGCATCAGCGGCAACGGTGAGGTGGAAACCATCGCAGACGGCAAGATCTACAAGATCGAGCCCGGCACCCTTTACATCCTCGACAAGCACGACGAGCACCTGCTGCGCGGCGGTAGCGAGGACATGAAGATGGCCTGCGTCTTCAACCCGCCGCTCAATGGCAAGGAAGTACACGACGAGAGCGGCGTCTACCCGCTCGAAGCCGAAACCGTTTGAGCCGGCGGCCGGTGGCGGGCCCAGCCCGCCCCGCTGCCTTCCGAGGGCATCGAAAGGAGAGCTAACGTGAACCCCGTGCAAACCGACCTGTACCCTTCACGCCAGGAGGACACACCCAGCTGGCAGGAGCGTCTGGACCCGGTTGTCTACCGCAACGACCTGGAAAACGCGCCCGTCTCGCCAGAGATGATCGAACGCTTCGAGCGAGATGGCTACCTGGTCGTCCCCAATCTGTTCAGTGCCGAGGAGGTCGCGGTCTTTCGCGAAGAACTGGAGCGCATGCGCCAGGACCCGGCCGTCGCCGAGTCCGGCAAGACCATCAAGGAACCCGACAGCGGTGCGATCCGCTCAGTGTTCGCCATCCACAAGGACAACGCGCTGTTCGCGCGGATCGCCGCCGATGAGCGCACGGCCGGCATTGCCCGCTTCATCCTGGGTGGCGACATCTACGTCCATCAATCACGGATGAACTTCAAGCCCGGCTTTACCGGCAAGGAGTTCTACTGGCATTCGGACTTCGAGACCTGGCATGTCGAGGACGGCCTGCCGCGCATGCGCACCCTGAGCTGCTCGATCCTGCTGACCGACAACGAGCCGCACAACGGTCCGCTGATGCTGGTGCCCGGCTCTCACAAGCACTACATCCGCTGTGTTGGCGCAACGCCGGAGAACCACTACGAGAAATCGCTGCGCAAGCAGGAGTTCGGCGTACCGGACCACGACAGCCTGACCCGCCTCGCGGATCGCTATGGCATCGACACGGCCACCGGCCCGGCGGGCAGCGTGGTGTTCTTCGATTGCAACACCATGCACGGTTCGAACAGCAACATCACACCGAGTGCGCGGAGCAATCTGTTCTACGTCTACAACCATGTGGATAATGCCGCGCAGGCCCCGTACTGTGGCCTCTCGCCCCGTCCGGCCTTTGTCGCCGAGCGCGAGACGTTCGAGCCTCTGGACATCCAGAAACAGCACTATCTCTGATGCGTTCATATCGGGCCCCATGTGGGCCTGATCGTTGTCGGCGGCCGGAAAGAAGGCGGCCCAGGGATGAAATTCACCCCCACGACGGGAAGTTGAATCGATGCATACCGTAGAAAAGATCGGCGGCACATCCATGAGCCGCTTCGACGAACTGCTCAACAACATCTTCATTGGTGGCCGCGAAGGCGATGCGCTCTACCAGCGTGTCTTCGTCGTCTCGGCCTACAGCGGCATGACCAACTTGCTGCTCGAGCACAAGAAAACTGGCGAGCCCGGCGTCTACCAGCGTTTCGCCGACGCCCGCAACGAAGGCGCCTGGCTGGACGCGCTCGAAGGCGTGCGGCAGAAGATGGTCGAGAAGAACGCCGAACTGTTCCAGAGCGACTTCGAGCTGCGCGCGGCCAACCAGTTCATCAACGCGCGCATCGACGATGCCCGCGAGTGCATGAGCAGCCTGCAGCGCCTGTGCGCCTATGGCCACTTCCAGCTCGACGAGCACCTGATGAAGGTTCGCGAAATGCTCGCCTCCCTCGGCGAAGCGCACAGCGCCTTCAACTCGGTTCTGGCACTCAAGCATCGCGGCGTCAACGCGAAGATGGTCGACCTCACCGGCTGGCACCGCGACGCGCCGCTGCCATTCGAGGAGATGGTTCGCGAGAGCTTCGCCGAGGTCGACCTTGCCCGCGAGCTGGTGGTCGCCACCGGCTATACCCACTGCAGCGAAGGCCTGATGAACACCTTCGACCGCGGCTACAGCGAGATCACCTTCGCCCAGATCGCCGCCGCAACCGGCGCGCGCGAAGCGATCATCCACAAGGAATTCCACCTTTCCAGCGCGGATCCGAACCTGGTCGGCGCCGACAAGGTGGTCACCATCGGCCGTACCAACTACGACGTGGCCGACCAGCTGTCGAACCTCGGCATGGAGGCGATCCACCCGCGTGCGGCCAAAACGCTGCGCCGCGCCGGCATCGAGCTGCGCATCAAGAATGCCTTCGAGCCCGACCACGCCGGTACGCTCATCAGCCAGGACTACAAGAGCGAGCGGCCCTGCGTCGAGATCATCGCCGGGCGCAAGGACGTCTTCGGCATTGAAGTGTTCGATCAGGACATGCTCGGTGACGTCGGCTACGACATCGAGATCAGCAAGCTGCTCAAGCAACTGCGCCTCTACGTGGTCAACAAGGACTCCGACGCCAACAGCATCACCTACTACGCGTCGGGTTCGCGCAAGCTGATCAACCGCGCCGCGCGGCTGATCGAGGAGAAGTACCCGGCGGCGGAAGTCACCGTGCACAACGTCGCCATCGTCTCGGCGATCGGCTCGGACCTCAAGGTCAAGGGCATCCTCGCCAAGACCGTTGCGGCGTTGGCCGGTGCCGGCATCAGTATCCAGGCGGTGCACCAGTCGATTCGCCAGGTCGAGATGCAGTGCGTGGTCAACGAGGAAGACTACGACGACGCTGTCGCTGCCTTGCACCGTGCGCTCATCGAGCCGGAGAACCACGGCGATGTGATCGCGGCGGCTTGATCGCCCAGCACACGCTGCTCCCTAACCGCCGGGCCCGGCTGCTGCTAGGCCCGGCGGTTTGCTGTCTGCCAGTCACCGTCCGTTGCTCGGCGGCGGCGATACCACGTGGCAAAGAACACGACGGCCAGCAGCAGCTCGGCCAGATCGCCGCCGTAGTACATCAGCTGGGCGGCCGCCTCGATCTCTTCCAGCGAATGCCCGGCATGCTGCGGAAAGCCATGGGCATACATCAATTTACCCAGCGTCGAGTGCGCGGCAATGGCCACGAAGAGCACGCCCAGCCGGACGAACATGCCGGGCCGATGCGGCGCCGGGTCGGGCCCTGCGATCGACCAGCAGAACAGGTAGCCCGCCAGTACGAAATGCAGGTGCAGCCAGATGTGCACCAGCGGCTCGCTGAAGCTCAGCTCGTACAGCGGCGTCATGTAGAGCAGATAGAGCCCGCCGATATCCAGCATCAGCGCCGTCACCGGGTGGCTCAACACGCGCGCCGGCGGGGTGCCGGCAACCTCGACGATGCGCCGTGCGCGCATCGCCGACACGGTGCGCAGTAGCAAGGTGCCGGGGGTGCCGAGCATCAGCGCGATGGGTGCGAACATGCCCAGCAGCAGGTGCTGGGCCATGTGCCCGCGCAAATCAGAATGGCCCCACTCGACCATCGGAGGCGACAGCGCAATCACCAGCAAGCCGCAGCCCAGGCTGAAGCTTGCCAGTCGCCAGCAGCTCCAGCCCTTGCGCGCGCGCCGTTGGGCGCGCACGCCGAGCACATAGGCGAACCACAGCCCAAGCGTCAGCAGCACTAAAACGAACGTGCCACCTAGCGCGACCAGATGCGTCTGATGCAGCATCAGCCGGGCACCTCCTGCCGGGCATGCCGCCAGGTCAGGAAGGCCACGGCCAACAGCAGCGCACCGAAGGCGTTCCACGCCAGGTCGTACAGCCACAGCTGTTCCACATACCGCACCTGATGCAGGCGCAGCAGCTTGTGGTTGACCAGCCCGTCGAATAGTTGAAAGGCGCCTGAGCCGATGAAGAACCCCGTCCATGCATGCAGCCGGGACAGGGCGCCGCGCCGGCCGAGCAGCACGAACAGACGGAAACCAGCCGCCAGCATGAGCAGCTCGGCAGCGTGCAAAAGCCCGTCGGAGAGTAGCGAGACGGCCAGCGTCGAGCGGTCAAAGAAATGATGCCAGGCCAGCACCTGGTGGAAGACGATCTCGTCGACCGCGGCCATCAGACCGACCCCCAGGAAGATCGTGGCGATCAGGCTGCCTCTGGCATCGACGGTCGTGGCGTTCACGCTGGCCTCCGGCGTTTTACGGGTGGCTTGCGTCGGCACCGGGAGAGGTCGACCAAGCCCTGCCTATCTAGTGATGACTTGCGCCAGCCACCGGAGTTCGCGCGGACTTGACCGAACGGCCGAACAGCGCCGAGCAAACCCGGTAGAATCCCGCACCTTTAATGTTGGTATAGAGCCACCCGCATCATGAACCGCACCGAACTCTTGTCGCCCGCTGGCACCCTTAAATCCATGCGTTATGCCTTCGCCTACGGTGCCGATGCGGTCTACGCCGGGCAGCCGCGCTATAGCCTGCGGGTGCGCAACAACGAGTTCGACCACGCCAACCTGCATCTGGGCATCGAGGAGGCGCACGCGCAGGGCAAGCAGTTCTACGTGGTGGTCAACATCGCGCCGCACAATGCCAAGCTCAGGACGTTCATCAAGGATCTCGAGCCCGTCGTCGCCATGGGCCCCGACGCGCTGATCATGTCCGATCCGGGGCTGATCATGCTGGTGCGCCAACACTTCCCGGAGATGACGATTCACCTGTCGGTGCAGGCCAACGCCGTGAACTGGGCGAGCGTCGAGTTCTGGCGCCAGCAGGGCCTGAGCCGCGCCATCCTTTCGCGCGAACTGTCGCTGGAGGAGATCGGCGAGATCCGCGAAAAAGTGCCAGGCATGGAGCTGGAAGTGTTCGTCCATGGCGCGCTATGCATGGCCTATTCCGGCCGTTGCCTGCTCTCCGGCTACATCAACAAGCGCGACCCGAACCAGGGCACCTGCACCAATGCCTGCCGCTGGGAATACAAGACGCACGAAGCGAAGGAAAACGAAATCGGCGATATCGTTCACAAGTACGAGCCCATCGCCGTACAACAGGCAGCCCCGGAGATCGTTGAGCCCACCCTTGGCGTAGGTGCGCCGACGGACGAAGTCTTCCTGCTCGAAGACAGCAGCCGCCCAGGTGAGTACATGTCCGCCTTTGAGGACGAGCACGGCACCTACATCATGAACTCCAAGGACCTGCGCGCCGTGCAGCATGTCGAGCGGCTGGTGCACATGGGCGTGCATTCGCTGAAGATCGAGGGCCGCACCAAATCCCACTACTACGTGGCACGCACCGCGCAGGTTTACCGCAAAGCCATCGATGATACGCTGGCCGGCCGGCCGTTCGACAAGTCGCTGATGGGCACACTCGAATCGCTCGCCCACCGCGGCTACACCGAAGGCTTCCTGCGCCGCCACGTGCATGACGAATACCAGAACTACGAGCGCGGCTTTTCGCTCTCCGAACGCCAGCAGTTCGTGGGCGAAATGACCGGCGAGCGGCGCAACGGCCTGGCGGAGGTCATCGTCAAGAACCGCTTCGCCGTCGGCGACCGGCTCGAGCTGATGACGCCTCGGGGCAACCTGAACTTTAGCCTTGAGCATCTTCAGAAAAAGAGCGGCGAGCGCACCGATGTCGCCCCCGGAGACGGCCACGTGCTCTATCTGCCGGTGCCTGATGACGTCGACCTGCAACACGCCCTGGTCATGCGCGAGCTGGACGGCAGCACCACCCGCGGTTGACCGGTTCCGTAGGGTTGGTTGCCTTCAGCCCGGCTCTCGGCACATCTGTAGGAGCACGCTCTGCGTGCGACAGGGGATTGTGCGTGACTGCGGTCGCAAGCGGAGCTTGCTCCTACAGGTCGAGGGCGACCTCAGCCCAATCATCAGCGCCAGACCACTACCGAGGTGCCACGAAGCCGCTGGGCAAAAGCCCCTTCCAGCCGTAGGAGCACGCTCTGCGTGCGACCGGGAATTGTGCGTGGTTGCGGTCGCAAGCAGAGCTTGCACCTACAGGTCGAAGGGCGACCTCAGCCCAATCATCAGCGCCACGATCACTACCGAGGTGCCGCGAAACCGCTTGGCAAAAGCCCCCTCCCAGCCGTAGGAGCACGCTCTGCGTGCGACAGGGGCTTGTGCGTGGCTGCGGTCGCACGCAGAGCTTGCTCCTACAGGTCGAGAGCGACCTCAGCCCAATCATCAGCGCCACGACCACTACCGAGGGGCCGCGAAACCGCTGGGCAAAAGCCCCCTCCCAGCTGTAGGAGCACGCTCTGCGTGCGACCGGGCGCGAAAGCGGGGCATAGAATTTTCTTCGCGCGATCAGCTCAGCAATCCTACGAATTCCGCCGCTGGCACAGGCCGGCTGATCAGGTAGCCCTGCATTTCATCGCAGCCGTGTGCCTTGAGGAAGTCCATCTGCGCCTGCGTCTCGACGCCCTCGGCGACGACCTTGAGGTCCAGACTGTGCACCATCGCGATGATGGCGCGCACGATGGCCGAGTCCTCGCCGTCCTGCGTCAGCTCGGAAACGAAGGAGCGGTCGATCTTCACGTAGTCCACCGGGAAGCGCTTGAGGTAACTGAGCGAGGAGTAGCCCGTGCCGAAATCGTCGATCGCCAACTTCACACCCAACGCCCGCAACTGCTCGCTGATGCTGATGGCGTTATCCACGTCGTCGAGCAGCTGGCTTTCGGTCAGCTCCAGTTCGAGGCGGTCGGCCGGCAGTCCGGTTTCCTCGAGCACCTGGCGCACCAGGGAGATGAAGTTGCCCTGGCGCAGCTGTTTAGCCGACAGATTCACCGAGACGCGAATTTCTGCGAGCCCGTCGAGCTGCCACTGCCGTGCCTGCCGGCAGGCCTGCCGGAGAACGAACTCGCCCAGCGGGATGATCAGGCCGGTCTCTTCGGCCAGCGGAATGAAATAACCCGGCGCAACCAATCCCTTCTTCGGATGCCGCCAGCGCACCAGCGCCTCGGCTGCATCAAGGCAATCCCCTTCAACGTTCAGCCGCGGCTGGTAGAAGAGTTCCAGCTGGCCTTCATCGAGCGCGCGGCGTAGCTGATTCTCGGTCTGCAGGTTCTCCAGGCTGGAGCCCTGCAGCCGCTCGGTGAAGAACTGCAGCGTGTTACCGCCCAGATGCTTGGCATGCTTCATCGCCATGTTGGCCTGTAGCAGCAGGGCGGTCGCGTCCCGCGCGTTGTCCGGCATCAAGCTGACGCCAATGGATGCGGCAACCACCAGCTCCTGCTCGCCCAGCTCGATGGGTTTGCTGATGCGCGACAGCAAACGGCTGCCGGTGTGAGCAAGGGCACCAAGGCTGCCGTAGCCCTCGAGCACCACGACGAACTCGTCCGCGGACAGCCGAGCAATGGTGTCCGCGTCCGATAAGGTATGGGTCAGCCGACGCGACACCTCGCGCAGCATCTGGTCCGCCACCTCATGCCCCAAACTCTCGTTGAGCACCTTGAACCGGTCGAGATCGATATAGAGCACCGCCAGGCCACGGTTGCTGGTGCGATTGCGTTCGCATGCCTCGTTCAGGCGCTCCTTGAGCAGGCTGCGGTTGGCCAGCCCCGTGAGCTCGTCATAGTGGGTGAGAAAGCGCAGGCGCTCCTCGACCTGCCGCCGCACACTGAGATCCGAGACGAAGGCCACCACGTTGGTCACCTTGCCCTGGCTGTCCTGAACGGCCCGCAACTGCGCCCACTGCGGGTACACCTCACCATTTTTGCGCGTCTCGATCAGCTCACCCTGCCAGCTTCCATGTTGGGTGAGGCTGTCGCGGATCGCCGCGTATTGCTGGCGGCTGTCCTCTGAGCTGGCAAGAATCGCGACGCTTCGCCCAAGCAGCTCCTCGCGGCTGAAGCCGGAAAGGCTGCAGCACGCGTGGTTGACGGCTAGCAAGCGGAATTCCGGGTCCATGATCGCCATGCCCTCGCCCGCCGCCTCGAACACGGTGGCGGCCAGGCTCAGCTGTTCGGCCTGACGGCGGCTTTCATTGATGTCGCGCCGGGTGCCGATCATGCGCAGCGCCCGTCCATTGGCGTCGCGCTCGATCACGCGGCCACGATCCTCGACCCAGATCGGCGTGCCGTCGGTCTGCATCGCCCGGTACTGCACGACATAGGTCTCGGTCTCGCCCTTGAGGTGCGCGATCATGTCGCGCCGCACCCGCTCGTCGTCATCCGGATGCAGCTCGGGGCGCTTATCCTCGACCAGGCGCAGGCGATCATGCTGGCCGTCCCCGAAGATTGCATCCATGCGCGACAGGTGCACCTCGTTGCGCACCAGGTCCCAGTCCCACATACCCAATTCGCTGGCTTCCATCGCGAGCGTAAGACGCGCCTCGCTTTCGTGAAGCTCGGCGGTACGCTCGATGACACGTTGTTCCAGCCCGTCGAATGCCTCTCGCAGCATGATCTCGGCATGCCGGCGCTGTTCGATTTCGTGTGCCAGCTCATCGTTGAGCTGGCTGGATTCCTCGCGCATGCGCTCGAGCCGCTTGATCAGCTGTTGGTTATGCAGGCGTTGCTCGAAGCTGCTCGTTAGCAGCCGGTTGATCTGCCAGGCGATCATGCAAAGCGTCAGCAGGACGATGGCGGCGATCATGCCCCAGCCTTGCAGCTGGGTTTCACCACTGCCGAGCAGTATCGCCGCGGCCGGCAGCAGGCTGGGAACGGCGAAGGCGCCGAAAGCGCGCAAAGACACGCCGCAGGCCACGCTGCCGGCGAAGATGACCGAGCCGAGCGAGCCAAACAGTGCCGCTTGCACGACGAACCCCTCGACCGGCGCGAGCTCGACGATGGCATAGGCCAGCGTCAAGGCATTCAGCACGCTGCACACGAGGAAGGAGCGCAGCCACCGCGGGTGCTCCTGGCCCGCCGGGGTGGCGTGCTGGAAGGCCAGCGTCTGCTGCAGGCGAAGCAGCAGTATTGCGCCGGTCACCCCTGCCCAGAGCAGCAGCTCGGTGCGGCCCACCCGATCCCAGAGCAACGTCACGAACACCACGCAGGCCAACAGCATCAGCAGCAAGGACACACGCGAGCCCTGGTAAAGCAGGCGAGTACGCTCGGTTTGTTGATCAATTTCAGCGCAGCGGCCGGTTGCCGGATCGTCGATCCGCGGCGCCGAGGAAGTAGATGGGACGAAATCGATCATGGCGGGTTCTTGTTGTGTAATTCGTTGGAACCAGGCGACGCAGCTATCGCCGCCCGATAATGGCACGTTGCTAGCGAGGGGAAACAGCCCGCTCCGACCAAAGACACCTCGGTGACTCGTTGGGAGGACCAGCCACACGCCTGAACCAGAACCTACGCCTTGGCCGCCCGCTCGCCTAGCCCTCACGGTGCCGCAGGTTCCAGCGTCCCGTCCGGAGCGCGAGCGAGTCGGTATGGTTTCCGGCTAGAATGGCCGCCATGCACGACGATCTCTCGCTTCTCCTGAACTCCCTCAACGATGCCCAGCGCCAGGCCGTGGCCGCGCCGCTGGGTCGTCAGTTGGTTCTCGCCGGTGCCGGCTCGGGCAAGACCCGCGTACTGGTGCACCGCATCGCCTGGCTGCACCAGGTCGAGCGGGCATCATTGCATTCGATTCTTTCAGTGACCTTTACCAACAAGGCCGCTGCCGAGATGCGCCAGCGCATCGAGCAACTGATGAAGGTCAACCCGCAGGGCATGTGGGTCGGCACCTTCCACGGCCTGGCGCATCGCCTGTTGCGCGCCCACTGGCGCGAAGCCAAGCTGGCGGAAAACTTCCAGATTCTCGACTCCGACGACCAGCAACGGCTGGTCAAGCGGGTGATCCGTGAGCTCGGCCTGGACGAACAGCGCTGGCCGGCGCGCCAGGCGCAATGGTGGATCAACGGACAGAAGGACGAAGGTCTGCGCCCGCAGCACATCCAGGCCAGCGGCGACCTCTTCCTGACCACCATGCTGAGCATCTACCAGGCCTACGAAGACGCCTGCGCGCGCGCCGGGGTGATCGACTTCTCCGAGCTGCTGCTGCGCGCGCTGGACCTGTGGCGCGACAATCCGGGCCTGCTCGACCATTACCAGCGACGCTTCCGCCACATCCTCGTCGACGAGTTCCAGGACACCAACGCCGTGCAGTACGCCTGGCTGCGCCTGCTGGCCAAGGGCGGCGAAAGCCTGATGGTAGTCGGCGACGACGATCAGTCGATCTACGGCTGGCGCGGCGCACGGGTCGAGAACCTGCACCAGTTCAGCGAGGACTTCCAGGACGCCGAAACCATCCGCCTGGAGCAGAACTACCGCTCTACCGCCTGCATCCTCAAGGCCGCCAACGCGCTCATCGCCAACAACCAGGGCCGGCTCGGCAAAGAGCTGTGGACCGAAGGCTGCGAGGGTGAGCCGATCAGCCTCTACGCGGCCTTCAACGAACACGACGAAGCCCGCTACGTGGTCGAGAGCATCGAGAAGGCCATTCGCGACGGGCTGAGCCGCAGCGAAATCGCCATCCTCTACCGCTCCAATGCCCAGTCACGGGTATTGGAAGAAGCCCTGTTGCGCGAACGCATCCCCTACCGGATCTATGGCGGCCAGCGCTTCTTCGAGCGCGCCGAGATCAAGAACGCGATGGCGTACCTGCGCCTGATCCAGGCACGCGATAACGACGCGGCGCTGGAGCGGGTCATCAACGTGCCGGCTCGCGGCATCGGCGAAAAGACCGTCGAATGCCTGCGCCAACTGGCGCGCCAGCAGGAAACCTCGATGTGGGCCGCGCTGCATCAGGCGGTCGGCACCAAGGTGGTCTCGGGGCGCGCCGCCAGCGCGTTGAACGGGTTCGTCGAATTGATCGACACCCTCGCCCTTAAAGTTGAAGGCATGCAGCTGCACAGCATGGCGCAACTGGTCATCGAGCAGTCCGGACTGCTGGCCTACCACCGGGACGAAAAGGGTGAGAAGGCCCAGGCGCGGGTAGAAAACCTCGAGGAACTGGTTTCCGCCGCCCGCGCGTTCGACAACTACAGCGAAGGTGAAGAAGACGAACAAACGCCACTGGCTGCCTTCCTCGACCACGCCTCGCTGGAGGCCGGCGAGCAGCAGGCTGGCGACCACGAGGACAGCGTGCAGTTGATGACGCTGCACAGCGCCAAGGGCCTCGAATTCCCGCTGGTGTTCCTGGTGGGCATGGAAGAGGGCCTGTTCCCGCACAAGATGAGCCTGGAGGAACCGGGCCGGCTGGAAGAAGAACGCCGCCTGGCCTACGTCGGCATCACCCGGGCCATGCAGCAGCTGATCGTTACCTATGCCGAAACACGGCGGCTCTATGGCAGCGAAACCTACAACAAGGTGTCGCGCTTCATCCGCGAGCTACCTCCCGCGCTGATCAGCGAAGTGCGCCTGAGCAATACCGTCAGCCGCAGTTTCAACGCCCGAGGCATGGGCGGCGGCTCACTGTTCGACGGCGCCGGTGTGCCGGAGACGCCCTTCAACCTCGGCCAGCGCGTACGCCACTCGCTGTTTGGCGAGGGCACCATCCTCAACTTCGAAGGCTCCGGCGCACAGGCCCGCGTGCAGGTGAATTTCGAAAGTGAAGGAAGCAAGTGGTTGATGCTCAGTTATGCCAAACTGGAAGCGTTATGACGTTAACGTCAACCTGTGCATCGATACTAATAATTCTGCAAAGGAAAACCCTCTGATGAAACGCCGTCACTTGTTTGGTGCCGCCGCTGCCTTGCTTGCTGCCTTCGGTCTTGCCGGCTGCAATGACGAGAAGAAGGTCGAATCCACCGCCGAGCCGCAGGCCACCGCCAGCGAAGCGCCGAAGACGTTCAACTGGAAGATGGTCACTGCCTGGCCGAAGAACTATCCCGGCCTGGGTACCGCAGCCCAGCGCCTGGCCGACCGGGTCAGCGTAATGAGTGACGGTCGATTGACCATCAAGGTCTACGCCGCCGGCGAGCTGGTCCCGGCGCTCGAAGTGTTCGATGCCGTCTCGCGCGGCACCGCCGAACTCGGTCACGGCGCCGCCTATTACTGGAAGGGCAAGGTACCGACAGCGCAATTCTTCACCTCGGTTCCGTTCGGCCTGTCGACCAGCGAAATGAACGCCTGGCTGACCCGCGGCGACGGCCAGAAGTTTTGGGACGAAGCCTACGCCCCCTATGGCGTGAAACCGATGGTCGTCGGTAACACCGGCATGCAGATGGGCGGCTGGTACAACAAGGAAATCAACTCGCTGCAGGATCTCAACGGCCTGAAGATCCGCATGCCGGGCCTCGGCGGCGAAGTGCTCAGCCGCCTCGGCGCAACCACTGTCAACATGCCCGGCGGGGAAGTATTCACCGCGCTGCAGACTGGCGCCATCGACGCCTCCGACTGGGTCAGCCCTTACAACGACCTGGCCTTCGGTCTGCACAAGGCGGCGAAGTATTACTACTACCCCGGCTGGCAAGAGCCGCAGGCCGTGCTGGAGTTGCTGGTCAATCAGAAGGCGCTCGACAGCCTGCCGGACGATCTGCGCGCAATTCTCACCGAAGCGGCGCTAGCCGCTAGCCGCGACATGATGGACGACTACGTCTACAACAACGCCATGGCGCTGGAGCAACTCAAGGAACAGGGCACGCAGCTCAAGCGCTTCCCCGATGAAGTGCTGTCAGCGATGCGTGAGCAGGCTGACGTCGTGCTTGGCGAACTGGCCGCGCAGAGCGAACTGAACGGCCGCATCTGGGCCTCGATGAAAGCCTTCCAGGCACAGGTCAAGCCGATGCACGAGATCTCCGAGAAAGAGCTGTACAACTGGCGCTGACACAGCCAGACCACGACCCCGCCCCGGCGGGGTCGTGTTTTCTTCTGGCACGACCTGACGGATGGGCGACCCCGCCTCAGGCGAGCGCCACAGCCAAATCGCAGCGACGGCGCAAAAGTCGGTAACACACTGTCGCTGGCGAACCTTTCACTGCCTCGGCAGGATGCCAATCGTTAATCCACCTGAATAAGCGGGAATCCTTAATGCAACGTGTGCTCAGCATTTTCATGGCGCTGTGTATCGGCCTGTCGTTCAGCCTTGACGTCCATGCCAAGCGCTTTGGCGGTGGCAAGAGCTTCGGTGCGGCGCCCAGCCACCAAACCCGTCAGGCGCAGCCCCAACAGCGCAACGACAGCGTCGCGCAGCAGCCCGGTCGTCAGCAGCCCGCCGCAGCCAGTGGCGCGTCCCGTTGGCTCGGCCCATTGGCCGGTCTGGCCGCCGGTGGCCTGCTCGCCTCGATGTTCATGGGCGACGGCTTCGAAGGCATCCAGTTCATGGATATCCTGATCTTCGGCCTGATCGCTTTCTTGCTGTTCCGCTTCCTCGCCGCCCGTCGTCGCCAGCAGCAGCCGGCCATGGCCGGGCATGCCCCGATGCAGCGCGAGATGCCTGCCCAGCCGTCGCTCTTCGGGGGCAGCCGCGCCGTACCCGCAGCCGCTCCGGTGATCAACGCACCGGCCTGGTTCAACGAGCAGAGCTTCGTCGCCGCGGCGCGCGAGCATTTCCTGTCGCTGCAGCAGCACTGGGACGCCAACGAGATGGACAAGATCTCCGAGTTCGTCACGCCCCATCTGCTCGATTTCCTCAAGCGTGAACGCGCTGAAATTGGCGACGCTTATCAGTCCACCTATATCGATGATCTGCAGATCAACCTGGACGGTGTCGATGACCAGGCCGACAAGACCATCGCCACCCTGACCTTCATTGGCGTCGCCAAGACGTCGCGCTTTGACCAGGGCGAGCCCTTCAGCGAAAGCTGGCGCATGGAGCGTGCGCAAGGCGAAAACCAGCCTTGGCTGGTGGCCGGTATCCGTCAGAACGTCTGATCCGGTCGGTGTCCCCGCACACAACCCCGCCCCCGTGGCGGGGTTCTTTTTGGCCGATTGAAAAGTGGCTCAGCGCCTTTCCGAAGCGGATTAAGCCTTAGCGCCCGACCACTCGTGATTCGTCGTCTCCGGCTGAACCCTGTCGGCAAAACGGCGTCTATGCTGTTCGCACAACAGCAAGAACAACGAGGTCCTGCGTGTCAGGCAACATCCGCCGAGGATTAGGTAATGCGAACCGCCGCAATGCCCTGTTCGCCTTCCTTCCGCATTCGGTCATGCAGCCATGACCAGTGCGCGCCTCCCATCGATCGATAAACTCCTGCGTGCGCCCGCCTGCGCACCGCTGCACCAGCGCTATGGCCGCGACGCCCTGCTGAAAACGCTGCGCGATTTGCTCGACGAGCTTCGCGAGCCCGCCCGTCACGGCCAGCTGGTTGCGCTGGAATTGTCCGAAGCCGTGCTGGCCGGGCGCGCCGGCGAGCGGCTCGCCAATCAACATCGCAGTCGTGTTCGCCGCGTGTTCAACCTGACCGGCACGGTGCTGCATACCAACCTCGGCCGCGCCCTGCTGCCCGATGAAGCCATCGAAGCGATCAGCCTTGCGGCACGCTACCCACTGAACCTCGAATTCGATCTCGCCACCGGCAAGCGCGGCGACCGCGACGACCTGATCGAAGGGTTGATTCGCGAGCTCACCGGCGCTGAAGCCGTCACCGTGGTCAACAACAACGCCGCCGCCGTTCTGCTCGCACTGAACAGCCTGGGCGCGCGCAAGGAAGGGATTATCTCCCGCGGCGAGCTGATCGAGATCGGCGGCGCCTTTCGCATCCCCGACATCATGGCCCGTGCCGGTGTGAAGCTACATGAAGTGGGCACCACCAACCGCACCCACGCCAAGGACTACGAAGCCGCGATCAATCCGCGCAGCGGCCTATTGATGCGCGTGCACACCAGCAACTACAGCGTGCAAGGCTTCACCGCCAGCGTCGCTACCGCCGAGCTGGCCCAGATTGCCCACTCGCACGGCCTGCCATTGCTCGAAGACCTCGGCAGCGGCAGCCTGGTCGACCTTTCCCGCTGGGGTCTGCCCAAGGAACCCACCGTGCAGGAAGCCCTGCGCGACGGTGCAGACATCGTCACCTTCAGCGGCGACAAGCTGCTCGGTGGGCCACAGGCCGGGCTGATCGTTGGCAGCCACGAGCTCATTGCCAAGATCAAGAAGAACCCGCTCAAGCGCGCCCTGCGCGTGGACAAACTGACGCTCGCCGCGCTGGAAGCGGTGCTCAACCTTTACCGCGACCCGGATCGCTTGGCCGAGCGCCTGACCAGCCTGCGCCTGCTCAGCCGCCCGCAGGCCGACATCCAGCAACAGGCCGAACGCCTAGCTCCGTCGCTCACCGCCATGCTCGGCGAGGGCTGGCAGGTCCAGGTCGAAGCGGCCCTGGGCATGATCGGCAGCGGCGCCCAACCGGTGGCGCGCCTGCCCAGCGCCGCCCTGTGCATCCGCCCGCTGCAACCGCGCAAGCTGCGGGGCCGTCGCCTGCGCCAGCTGGAGGAAGCCCTGCGCACCCTGCCGATTCCCGTCCTCGGGCGCATCGCCGAGGACGCGCTCTGGCTCGACCTTCGTCAGCTAGACGATGAGCCAGGCTTCGCCCAACAGCTGGGCCTGCTGCAACAGGAACTGTCGGCATGATCATCGGCACCGCCGGCCACATCGACCACGGCAAGACCGCCCTGCTCAAGGCTCTTACGGGCCAGGAAGGCGACCGCCGCCACGAAGAGCGCCTGCGGGGCATCACCATCGATCTCGGCTACCTGTACGCCGCGCTCGGCGAGAACGAACTCACCGGCTTCATCGACATGCCCGGCCACGAGCGCCTGGTGCACAACATGCTGGCCGGCGCCTGCGGGATCGACTGCATGCTGCTGGTCATCGCAGCCGATGACGGCGTGATGCCGCAGACCCGCGAGCACCTCTCGATCATCGAACTGCTGGGCATCCGCCGCGCCCTGGTGGCCCTGAGCAAGGTCGATCGGGTCGAACCCGCACGAGTCGAGGAGGTGCGCCGCGAAATCGGCGACTTGCTGGCGCCAGGTCCGCTCGCCGACGCGCCGATCTTTCCTGTATCCAGCCTCACCGGAGACGGCATCGACGCGCTGCGTGACGCCCTGTTGCAGGAAGCCGACCAGATCGAACAGCGCAGCGACGAAGGCTACTTCCGCCTCGCCATCGACCGCGCCTTCAGCGTCAGCGGCGCCGGGGTTGTCGTCACCGGTACCGCCTTTGCCGGGCGCGTAGCGGTCGGCGATGAACTGATGCTGAGCCCTGGCGGACGCCCGGTACGGGTGCGCGGGCTGCACGCGCAGAACTGCGAGGCCCAGCAGGCCCGTGCGGGCCAGCGCGTTGCCCTGAACATCGCCGGCGACCGCCTTTCGGTCGAGGACATCAGCCGCGGCGACTGGCTGCTGCACCCGGCGCTGCAGGCCGACACCCGGCGTATCGACATCGAATTCGTGCTCCTGCCCAGCGAGGCGCGTGCGCTCAAACACTGGACCCCAGTGCATGTTCACCTCGGCGCCCAGGACGTTACCGGGCGCATCGCCTTGCTCGAAGGGGAATGCCTGGCGCCGGGCGGCCATGTACACGCACAGCTGCTGCTCAATGCGCCGGTGCATGCCGTGCATGGCGACCGAGTGGTGCTGCGCGACCAGTCCGCCCAACGCACCCTGGGCGGCGGGCGCGTACTCGACCCCTTCGCCCCGCCGCGCAACCGCCACCGCCAGGCGCGTCTGGCGCAGCTGCGCGCGCTGTCCGGCGAGACCCTCGAAGACATCCTGCCGGCCCTGCTCTCCAGCGCTCTGAACGGCATCGAGCCGGCCGTGCTGGAACGCCAGTTCAATCGCCCGCGGCACACCTGGCAGCTCGGCGACGACGCCCTCGACATCACCACCCGCCTCGGCCCGCGCCTGTTCGACCGCGGCACCTGGGATTACCTGCAACAAAGCCTGGTCGCCGCACTGGGCCGCTTTCATGAACAGCAACCCGACGAGCTCGGCCCGGACCGCGACCGCCTGCGCCGCTTCGCCCTGCCCCAGCTCGAACGGCCGGTGTTCATCGCCCTGCTCGATCAGGTGCTCGCCAGCGGCGCAGTCGAAGCCAGCGGCCCCTGGCTGCACCTGCCGGGCCATCGGGTCCGCCTGAGCGATGAAGAAGAGGCCCTGAAGGCGCGGTTGTGGCCGCTGATCGACTCGGCCCGCTACGACCCGCCCTGGGTGCGCGATCTGGCGCGCGAACTGGATGTGGAAGAAGAACGCATCCGCTTGCTGCTGCGCAAACTGGCCCGCATCGGCGCCCTGCAGCAGGTCGTCAAGGACCTGTTCTACCCCGAGACGACCATCCGCCAGCTCGCCGCCCGCATCCTGGAAATGGAGCGCCAGGCCGGCGTCATCCGCGCCGCCGCCTTCCGCGACCAGATCCAGCTCGGCCGCAAGCGCAGCATCCAGCTGCTCGAACACTTCGACCGCATCGGTTTCACCCGACGCTTCGGCAACGAACGCAAAGTCCGCCGCGACAGCGCCTTGGCCTCGGAGACCGAGCTCAGGTAGCCTGTGCCTCCTTTCCAGTTACACCCTTCCGCCTAACGGAAGGCAATCGCACCCGGTGGTGCGGCCGGGCTTCAAACCCGGTTGGGGGCGGCAGCCGTTCCCGGGTGAGTTCGACTCTCACTGCCTTCCGCCATCTTCGCCATAAGCCCCTCTCCCGCACATTCCCCGCCTCCCGAACCGTTCTCTCTAGCTGCAGCCGTTCCGCTCGTTTTCCCAATCGGCCCCATAGACAAAAGCCATCTCCCGATCGAGCGCACGTCTGGAAAAGCTGGACTAGGATTTCCTGCACGCGGAATCAGGAGATCGAGCATGTTGGCCACATTACTTCCGACTCTGAGGGAACTGGACCTTCCGTTGCGCCTGAAGCTGTGGGACGGGAAGGAGATGGACATTGGCCCGGCGCCGTCGGTGACGCTGGAGATAAAGGACCCGAACCTGGTCGCACAGCTCGCGCACCCCAGCCTGGATCTGCTGGGCGGTGCCTATGTCGAGGGGCAGATCGACCTGCATGGGCCGCTGGAGGAGATCATCCGCATCGGCGATGAGATCACCCGGGCGCTGGGTGACGAAGGCGACTCGGTGCCGACCCGCGAGGCCCATGACAAAGCCTCGGACGCCGAGGCCATTTCCTATCACTACGACCTCTCCAACGCGTTCTACCAGCTGTGGCTGGATCGCGACATGGTCTATTCCTGCGGTTATTTCGAAACCGGCACCGAGGACCTCGACCAGGCGCAGCAGGCCAAGCTCCGCCACCTGTGTCGCAAGCTGCGCCTCAAGCCGGGCGACCGGCTGCTGGACGTGGGATGCGGCTGGGGCGGCCTGGCCCGGTTCGCCGCGCGCGAGTATGACGCCAAGGTATTCGGCATCACGCTCAGCCGCGAGCAGTTGAAACTGGCACGCGAGCGCGTCGCCGCCGAGGGGCTGGAGGGTCAGGTCAGGCTGGAGCTGATGGACTACCGCGACCTGCCGCGAAACGAGCAGTTCGACAAGATCGTCAGCGTCGGCATGTTCGAGCACGTTGGCCATGCCAATCTGCCGCTGTATTGCCGCCAGCTGGCCTCGCTGGTGCGCCCCGGTGGCCTGGTGATGAACCACGGCATCACCTCGCGTTACCTCGACGGTCGCCCGGTCAGCCATGGCGCGGGCGAGTTCATCGATCGCTATGTGTTCCCGCACGGCGAGCTGCCACACGTGACGGAGATCGGCGCCTGCATCAGCGAGTCGGGCCTGGAGATCGTCGATGTGGAGAGCCTGCGCCTGCATTACGCACGCACGCTGCAGTTCTGGAGCGAGCGGCTGGAAGCGCGGCTGGACGAGGCGCAGCGGATGGTTCCGGAGCGCGCCCTGCGGATCTGGCGGATCTACCTGGCGGGCTGTGCCTATGGCTTCCGCCGCAACTGGATCAACCTGCACCAGATCCTGGCGAGCAAGCCGCTGCCGGACGGTAGCCATGAGCTGCCCTGGTCACGGGCGGACTTGTACGCCTGAGCCGCTGGCCTGACGCCCAGCGCGCCAGGCCGAAGCCGTCAGCGCAACAACAGCAGCGGCGTCGTGGTCGTGCGGATCATGTTGGTGGTGGTGCTGCCCACGAGAAACTGGCGAATACGCGAGTGCCCGTAGGCGCCCATGACCAGCAGGCCGATGCGGTGCTCGGCCTGGTAGGCATGCAGCGTGGGTTCGACCTCGCCGGCGCGGATCGCGATCTGCACCTCGAACCCGGCGGCACGCAGCGCATCACGGGCCGATTCGAGCAGCGCGCGGCTGTCACCGGTGTCCGCCCCGACCATCACCAGATGGATGGGAATGCCTTTGAACAGGGGGCTGGAGGCGATCATTTCGACGCCCTTGCGGGTGGTCGCGCTGCCGTCGAAGGCGAGCATGACGCTGTCCGGTGCGGTGAATCCGGTCGGGGTGACGAGGATCGGCCGGTGCAGCGTGCGGATAACGCTTTCCAGATGGCTGCCGATGAGCGCCGTGTCGGCGCCGCTGTCTTCGCCCTGCTTGCCGATCACCAGCAGACGGATGTCGGATTCCAGCTCGCGCAGGCTCTCGACCAGATCACCATGACGCTGCCGCACGACCGGCTGGGCCACGCCCGCGGTGATGGCGCGTTGCCGGGCGGCATCGAGCATCATGCGTCCTTCTTCGAGGGCGAGCTTGCTGCGCTTCTCGTCCAGCGCGGCCAGCTCTTCGAGCAGGTACTCGCGGCTGCCCAGGCCGATGATGCCGCTGAGGTTGCCGGCGGCCGGATATTGCTGCTGATCGAGCACGTGCAACAGGGTCAGCGGTGCGTCCAGCTTGCGGCTGGCCCAGGCGGCGCAGTCACAGACGGCGGCAGCCTGGGGCGAGCCGTCGATACAGGCCATTACTAGATTCATTGCGGCTCTCCTGATCAGTGGCCCATGAGGCTGTCGATGGCCTCGGGTTTGTCGTGTACGCCGAAGCGATCGACGATGGTGGCGCTGGCTTCGTTCAGCCCCAGCACCTCGACTTCGGTGCCTTCGCGGCGGAACTTGATGACCACCTTGTCCAGCGCCGCCACGGCGGTGATGTCCCAGAAATGCGCATGGGTGAGGTCGATCGTCACCTTCGCCAGCGCTTCCCTGAAGTCGAAGGCGCGAGTGAATTTGTCCGAGGAGCTGAAGAAGACCTGACCGACCACCTGGTAGACCCGCGCATGGCCGTCGACATCCAGTTCCGAACCGATGTGCAGGTAGTGCCCGACCTTGTTGGCGAAGAACATCGCCGCCAGCAGTACGCCGGCCAGCACGCCGTAGGCCAGGTTGTGGGTGAAGACCACCACCACCACGGTGACGACCATGACGATGTTGGTCGACAGCGGGTAGTGCTTGAGGTTGCGCAGCGAGTCCCAGCTGAAGGTGCCGATGGAGACCATGATCATCACGGCCACCAGCGCGGCCATGGGGATTTGCCCGACCCAGTCGCTGAGAAACACCACCATCAGCAGCAGCACGACGCCGGCAATGAGTGTCGACAACCGCGTGCGGCCCCCGGATTTCACGTTGATCACGGACTGGCCAATCATCGCGCAGCCGGCCATGCCGCCGAACAGGCCGGAAACAATGTTGGCGACGCCCTGGCCCTTGCACTCGCGATTCTTGTCGCTGCCGGTGTCCGTCAGGTCGTCGACGATGGTCGCGGTCATCAGCGACTCCAGCAGACCGACCACGGCCAGCGCGGCGGAATACGGGAAGATGATCGCCAGGGTTTCGAAGGTCAGCGGCACTTCGGGCCAGAGGAAGACCGGCAGGGTGTCAGGCAGGTCGCCCATGTCAGCGACCGTGCGGATGTCCAGCCCCAGGTACATGGCCACCGCCGTCAAGGTCAGGATGCAGACCAGCGGCGACGGGATGACCTTGCCGAGCGTCGGCACATAAGGGAACAGGTAGATGATGCCCAGGCCCGCCGCGGTCATGGCGTAGACGTGCCAGGTGACGTTTGTCAGCTCAGGCAGCTGTGCCATGAAGATGAGGATGGCCAGCGCGTTGACGAAGCCAGTAACCACCGAGCGCGAAACAAAGCGCATCAGCGAGCCGAGGCGCAGGTAGCCCGCACCGATCTGCAGCACGCCGCACAACAGGGTGGCTGCCAGCAGGTACTGCAGGCCATGCTCGCGCACCAGCATCACCATCAGCAGCGCCATGGCGCCGGTGGCCGCCGAAATCATGCCCGGGCGGCCACCGACGAAGGCGATCACCACGGCGATACAGAAGGAGGCGTACAGCCCGACCCGTGGATCCACCCCCGCGATGATGGAAAAGGCGATGGCCTCCGGGATCAGCGCCAGCGCGACCACCAGACCCGCGAGCACATCGCCGCGAAGGTTGCAGAACCAGTTTTGTTTGATCGTTTGAAGCATTGTGGTTTTCCAGAGCAAAAGCACCACCAACGGCATCGAAGCGACGCGCTGATTGATACAAGGCTAGTTTCTGAATGGGGAACAGGGTGCAAATCGCACGCGCGAAATGCGAAACACGGGGCAGCACGACCGTCCCAACCGGGGCGACCACGCTCAGGCGAAGGGCATTGCGCTATGGCGGACTGGGCAGCCAGGTCATGCTTGGGAACACACTCGTGAGGGCTTCGAAGGCTCGAAGCGTCCAGACAGGGCGCGGATGATAGCGCACCTACCTACAAGGCGCGACCCGCCGGTCGCGGCTGCGGGGCGCACGCATGGTGGGGTTGAGCGAATGAATGTGCCCGTAAAGGGCGCAGGCGCGGCTATCGCCAGAAGTCGTCGAGGTTAGTGAAGCCCCACTGCGCCGGGTCCTCACGGCCTACGATGCGATCACTGACGTTGCGCCGGGACAAGTCCAGGTCCAAGGGCTGAATGTGCATGCGCGTCTTGGTCGAGAAGAACACGCGCAGCACCGGCTCGGTGAGGCGATCCTCGTGCTGTTCAATGACCACACCCAGGCGCCCGGACTCCAGCTTGACCAGCGAACCCAGCGGGTAGATACCGACCGAGCGGATGAAGGCGTGGAAGATCCGCGTGTCGAAATGCCCGCCCCACTGCGCCATGCGCGCCACCGAATCGGCCGGGTTCCAGGCCGTCTTGTAGGGGCGGTTCGAGGTGATGGCATCGTAGACGTCGCAAACCGCGCCCATCCGCGCGAACAGGCAGATCTCCTCACCTTTCAGGCGATGCGGGTACCCGGTGCCATCGAATTTCTCGTGATGGTGCAGGCAGACGTCCAGCACCGAAGCCGGCAGGTTGTCAGCCGCGGCGAGCAAGGCGTGGCCGCGCTCGGGGTGGCTACGCATGATGGCGAATTCGTCGTCGGTCAGGCTGCCGGGCTTGTTCAGTACAGCGTTGGGCATGGCCATCTTGCCGACGTCATGCAGCAGCCCGGCAAGCCCCGCCTCGCGCGCCGTGGCTTCGTCGAGCCCGAGCTGGCGCGACAGCGAGACCATCAGCGCACAGACCGCCACCGAGTGCATGTAGGTGTACTCATCCTTGTGCTTGAGCCGGGCCAGGCCGATCAGCGCCGAACCGTTGCGTGCCAGCGAATCGCTGATGTCCGCCACCAGCGGCAGGCAGGACTCGACATCGATGGCCTTGCCCAGGCGCGCCTCGTTGAAGAGCTCGCCAACCGCCTTTTTCGACTTGTTCAGAATCCGCGCCGCGCGCTGCAGCTCGTCGCGCACGCTGCAGCGCGGCGCCTTGGCAACGGTCAGCAGATCGGGAGCCGCCACGTCAGCGGGTGTTGCCCCAGCGGCGGTCTGCGGAACGGCAGGCATGACGATGTCGAGGCCCTTGCTCAAGTCGATCCAGACGGCGACCAGCCCGCTGGTGCGCAGACGCTGAACGTCATCGGGCTTGTCGATGACGAACCTGCTTTTCCAGAAAGGATTCGAGAGCCAGTCACCCTCGAAGGAGTGGATGTACATGCCGGCGCGTACGGCATCGACGGGAATCTTTTTCAGCATGAGCGGACTCGCAGGAACCTGACCAACTGACAACAGGCGTGCCGACCGTGCATCCTTACTCGCCGAGCGGTGCGCACCGGTTACCCGCAGGTGACCGATGAGTCACATTGCCACCACTGCCACGCGCTGTACATAAGCCTTTAGGGGTGTGAGTCGTCGCGTCCGACGGGTGGCGTGGCTTACCATGGCGGCCAGCCTTTCACGAGCCGCCCCCCGTGCCTGCCAGTCGCTACCGCGTCGCCCTGACCGTCCTGCTGATCCTTGTCGGACTGCTGCTGTGCATGCATCTGGCAGGGCGTGTTGCCGAACAGCGCGCCTGGGACGAACGCAGCCAGGAAGCACGCGGCCAGCTTCAGCTTTACGCTCAGGCTATCCATACACAGGTCCAGCGCTTCCGCTCGGTTCCGGCGCTGCTGGCGCTCGACAGCGACATCCGCCAGCTGCTCGCCAATCCCGGCGACCAGCGCCTGCGCGAGCAGCTCAACCTGCGCCTGGAAGAGCAGAACCACGCGGCCGGTTCATCTGTGCTCTACCTGCTCGACCGCCATGGCGAGACGCTCGCCGCGAGTAACTGGCGCGACTGGAGCAGTTTCGTCGGCAACAACTATGCCTTTCGCCCCTACTTCCTCGACGCCCTGGCGAACGATTCGGGGCGCTATTTCGCCGTCGGCGTGACCACCGGCATTCCCGGCTATTTCCTCTCAAGCTCGGTGAAGAACGACCGCGGCGAGGTCATCGGCGTGCTGGTGGTCAAGCTCGAGCTGGAGGAAATGCAGCGCGAATGGGTCGGCCAGTCCGGCATCCTGCTGATCTCCGACTCGCTGGACATCGTCATCCTCACTAACCGGCCGGCATGGCGCTTTCGTTATCTGCGCCCGCTGACCGACGAGGTGCGCGAGCGCCTGGTCGCGGTGCGCCGTTATGCCGAGCAGAACCTGCAACCGCTGCCGAGCGAGCGGCAGGTGCAAATAGCCGAGGACAGCGAGCGGCGCCTGGTTGACGGGCCGGACGGGCGCCGGCTCTACCTCTGGCAGCGGCTGTCCCTTCCCGAGGAAGACTGGACGCTGCACCTGTTGCAGGAACCGCAGCAGATCGCGGCCAGCGTGCGCAGCTACCGCCTGGCCGCAGCCGGCGTCTGGATGACGCTGGCGTTCCTGCTGCTGTTCCTTGCACAACGGCGCAAGACACGGCGCATCGAGCAGCGCAACCGCAGCGAGCTCGAACGACTGGTCGAAGCGCGGACCCGCGAGCTGCACACCGCCCAGGACGAACTCGTGCATGCCGCACGCATGGCGGCCCTGGGGCAGATGTCCGCGGCCCTCGCCCACGAGATCAACCAACCGCTGACCGCCCTGCGTATGCAGCTCGCCAGCCAACGCCTGCTGCTCGACAGCGGCCGCACCGAGGCCGTGCGCGAAGGCATCGGCCAGGTCGAAGGCCTGCTCGAGCGGATGGCCGCGCTGACCAGCCATCTCAAGACCTTCGCTCGCAAGAGCCCCGCGGGGCTGCGTCAGCGCCTGAGCCTGGCCGAGGTCTTGGACCAAGCGCTGCACTTGCTGGCGCCGCGCATCCGCAGCGAAGGCGTCGAGGTGCACTGCGCTGTGCCTGGCGAGGCGCAGGTCAGCGGCGACGCTATCCGCCTGGAACAGGTGCTGATCAACCTGCTGACCAATGCGCTCGATGCCATGCTTGGCGCGACCCCACGCCAGCTGCGCATCGATTGCCTGGCCGAACGCGGCGGCTGGACGCTGCGCGTGGCCGACAGTGGCGGCGGCATCGCGGCCGAGCACCTGGAGCAGGTGTTCGAGCCCTTTTTCACCACCAAACCGGTCGGCCAGGGGCTGGGCCTGGGCCTGGCGGTGTCCTACGGCATCGTGCGGGATCTGGACGGCACACTCGAAGCGAGCAACGAGGGCGACGGCGCGGTGTTCAGGCTGCATCTGCCTGCGGCCGGACCGGACTCAGGCGAGTAGACTGGCCGCCAGCAGGAGGACCAAGACATGACGGGCCAGGTGATCTTCATTGACGACGAGGCGGCTATCCGCCAGGCAGTGCAGCAGTGGCTGGAGCTGTCTGGCTACCGCGTGCGGACTTGCGCCAGCGCAAAGGAGGCACTCGGCATCGTCGACCGCAGCTTCCCCGGCGTGCTGATCAGCGATGTGCGCATGCCCGACCTCGACGGCCTCGGCCTGCTGGAACGGTTGGTCGCGCTGGACTCGGAATTGCCGGTGATCATGGTGACCGGCCACGGCGACGTGCCGATGGCGGTTCAGGCACTGCGCCAGGGTGCCTATGATTTCATCGAAAAACCCTTCACGCCCGAGCGTCTGCTCGACAGCGTGCGCCGCGCACAGGACAAGCGCCGGCTGGTCTGCGAGAACCGTCAGCTGCGTGAACAGGTCACGCTCAAGGGGCGCATCGAATCCATGCTGTTGGGCGTCTCCCGCGCGATGGACAACCTGCGCCGCCAGGTGCTCGAGCTGGCCGGCACCAACGTCAATGTGCTGATTCGCGGCGACACCGGCAGCGGCAAGGAACAGGTCGCCCGCTGCCTGCACGAGTTCAGCCCTCGCGCGCGCCATCCATTCGTCGCGCTCAACTGCGCGGCCATCCCGGAAACCATCTTCGAAAGCGAACTCTTCGGCCATGAAAGCGGCGCCTTCACCGGCGCCCAGGCCAAGCGCATCGGCCGTATCGAGCATGCCGACGGCGGCACCCTGTTTCTCGACGAGATCGAAAGCATGCCGCTGGCGCAGCAGGTCAAGCTGTTGCGCGTGCTGCAGGAGAGAACACTCGAGCGGCTGGGGTCGAACCGCAGCATCGAGGTGGACCTGCGCGTGATCAGCGCGGCCAAGCCCGACCTGCTCGAAGAAGTGCGCGCCGGGCGGTTCCGCGAAGACTTGCTGTACCGCCTGAACGTCGCGGAACTGCATATCCCACCGCTGCGCGACCGCCGTGAGGACATTCCCCTGCTGTTCGACCACTTCACCACCCAGGCCGCGCAACGGCACGGCCGCGAGCCGGTCCCGGCCAGCCCGTCGGAACTGGCGCAGCTGCTCAGCCACGACTGGCCGGGCAATGTCCGCGAATTGATCAATGCGGCCGAGCGCCATGCCCTCGGCCTGACCCCGCCACCGGCAGCCCAAGGCGCGGCCGCCACCCCGGGCACATCCCTCGCCGATCAGATGGAAGCCTTCGAAGCCCAATGCCTGCACAGCGCGCTGCAGCAGCACAAGGGCAACATCAGTGAGGTCATGGCGCAACTGCAGCTGCCCCGCCGCACCCTCAACGAGAAGATGCAGCGCCACGGCCTCAGCCGCAGCGACTACCTCCCCGCTGGCTCGACGGACAACTGACCCCCGGCGCGCGCCGAGCCGATTCTAATCGGCCGGTGCGGGCCGTCAGCCCGGCGCAAAAACGTGCGCGAGTCCACATTTAAAAACGTGATGCGGCACAAGGCCAGCGTGCGGGGGCGTGCGTAGAATCCGCCGCTTCTTCGGAGGTCCCCCCATGCGCTCACTACTCGCCATTACCCTACTCTTCAGTTCGATCCTCGGCGCGCCCATCGCGCAGGCGGAGCTTCCGCAAGGCTATGAAGTCGTCCTGCAGACCGAAAACTTCCCGCCCTTCAACCTGGCCGAAGACGGCAAGAACTTCGCCCGCGAACAGCACATCCATGGCATTAGCGCCGACACCGTGCGTGAAATGTTCAAGCGCGCTGGGATTGCCTATTCAATGACGCTGCGCTTCCCTTGGGATCGCATCTACCAGGCAACTCTCGACACGCCCAACCACGGCCTGTTCTCCACGTCCATGACCGATGCGCGCCGCCCCTTGTTCAAGTGGGTCGGGCCGATCGCTCAGTACGAGAGCGTGCTGCTCTCGGCACCCGGCACCAACCTCAAGATGACCAGCCTGGAGCAGGCCAAGGGCTACACCATCGGTGCCTACAAGAGCAGCGCAGTAAGCCAGCGCGTCGAGGCGCAGGGATTGCAGCCAGTCAACTCGCTACGTGATCAGGAAAACCTGCAGAAGCTGATCAGCGGCAAGATTGACCTTTGGGCCACATCCGATCCGGTCTGGCGCTACTACGCCAAGCAGGAAGGCGTAGGCGGCCTGAACACCGTGCTGGTGTTCAACTCCGCGCCGCTCTACCTGGCGCTGAACAAGGACACCCCAGACGAAGTCGTCACCCGGCTGCAAAAGGCCCTCGACGAGATGAAGACCGAGGGCTACGGCACCTGCGTCAAGCACCCCGAGCTCTGCTGACCCTCCGGGCCGGCGCGCGACAGGCGCCGCCGGCCCGCCCCCTCCCGCCCGAGCACCTCCCTACTCGATCTCGAACAAGCCGTCACGCATCGACGCCGATGCCAGGCGCTCACGAATTTCCGGGTCGATGCGCGGATCGTCCAGCCCGTAGAGCATCACCTGCCGGTAGGCGTTGACCCGGTTGATTTCGCTGCCCAGATACTCCCAGACCACGCGCGTGCAAGCCGGCGTTCGCCGGTCGCCGCTGGAAACGCCCGTTTTCAGGCCGTTCAGGCGGCTGATCCGGCTCTTGAAACTGGGGATAAGGATGGTCTGGCTCATCTCATTGCCGGTCAGCGACTCGTAATCGATGAGGAACAGACGATCTTGCAGGTAGAAGGCGGCGCCCAGGTAGCGGCAGCGCACCACGCCATCTTCGGCCTTGGGGTTGTCGGCACGCGATTGCTCCTGCCGCTCCTGTCGCTCGAAGACATAACTGCCGCGGTCTTCGCGCAAGTGCACCAGCGAGAGCAGGATCTGCCCCGGCACGGACATACAGTTGGCGTATTCGAAGTAGTAGCCGCAATAGCGAGAAAGGCTGCTGGCGTTGTCGCGCATCGGCTGGAACAGCTCAAGCAATGGATCGCTCGCCGCGACCCGCTCCTGGTCGTGACGGCGCAAGCCAATGAGCTGGGTGAACTGATCGCTGGGCAGCTCCAGTTCGTAAGGCTCGACCCCAAAGAAGTCGCAGATGCGCTTGAGGTTGTGCGGCGTCGGTCGGCTCGCGCCGCTGAGGTATTTATTGAACTGGGCACGGTTGATCGCCAGCTTGCGGCACACCTCGGCAATCGACCGGTAGTGGCTGCACAAGAGCTTGAGATTGGTGCCGAGGTGGGCATGCATGAGCGGGTTCCAGTGGCGCGAGCGGCGCGATTCTAGCATCAAGTCGCGCCAGATCGCCGCGACCCGCGCTATTGAATGACCGGGGCGTCTCGCCAACCATTTCGCGGCTGCGTTCCAACATTCTTCAAAACAACAAGAGAGACATTTCCACCATGCTCGATCTACTCAACGATCTCATCTGGAGCAAGCTGCTCATCGTGATGCTGATAGGCCTGGGCCTGTACTTCACCATCGCGTCCCGCTTCGTCCAGTTCCGCTATTTCGGCAGCATGTTTCGTATCTTCGGTGAAGCCTTCAAGCGCCAGCCGGGCCAGCTGAGTTCCTTCCAGGCGCTGATGCTCAGCGTCGCCGGCCGCGTCGGTGCGGGCAATATTGCGGGTGTATCGGTCGCGATCATGCTCGGCGGCCCGGGCGCCGTATTCTGGATGTGGGTCGTTGCCCTGGTCGGCATGGCCACCAGCTACTTCGAGTGCTCCCTCGCCCAGCTCTACAAGCGTCGTGAAGCCGACGGCGGCTACCGTGGCGGCCCAGCCTTCTATATCCAGCACGGCCTGGGCCAGCGCTGGCTCGGCATCGTAGTTTCGCTGCTGTTGCTGGTGACCTTCGGTTTCGGCTTCAACGCGGTGCAGTCCTACACCGTGGCCAGCTCACTGAACGACACCTTCGGCGTGCCGACCTACGTCAGCGGCATCGCACTGATGGTCGTGATCGGCCTGATCATCTTCGGCGGCATCAAGCGCATCGCCAAGTTCGCGGATGTGCTGGTTCCGGTCATGGCGTTCTCCTACATCGCGATGGCGCTGTACGTCATCGGCAGCAACGCCGGCGACATTCCGGAGGCGTTCGCCACCATCTTCCGCAGCGCCTTCGGCCTTGAGCCGGCGTTCGCAGGGGGCCTGGGCGCGGCCATCATCATGGGCGTCAAGCGTGGCCTGTTCTCCAACGAAGCCGGCCTGGGCAGCGCGCCGAACGTGGCCGCGGTCGCTGAGGTGCAGCACCCCGCCGCTCAGGGCATCGTGCAGTCGTTGAGCGTGTTCATCGACACCCTCATCCTGTGCAGCTGCACTGCGCTGATCATCATTCTCTCCGGCGTGTTCGAGCCGGGCAGCGACATGGCCGGCGTCGTGCTGACGCAAACCGCAGTTGCCGCCGTAGTGGGTGAGTGGGGCCGCGTCTTCATCAGCCTGGCGCTGCTGCTGTTCGTGTTCACCACGTTGATCTACAACTACTACTTGGGCGAGAACGCGCTGGGCTTCTTCACCGGTAAGCGTGCGCCAGTGATGGTGTACCGCGTCATGGTTATCGCACTGGTGATGTGGGGTTCGGTGCAGGACCTGGGCACGGTTTTCGCTTTCGCCGACGTGACCATGGGGCTGCTCGCCATCTGCAACCTGATCGCCCTGGCGCTGCTGTTCAAGGTCGGCCTGCGTCTGATGCGCGACTACGATCGTCAGCGCGAGGCCGGCATCGAGTCGCCCGTGTTCGATCCGAAAGAGTTCGCCGACCTGGACCTCGATCCGAACGTCTGGACCAGCCAGGCGCCAGCGCAGACCGCTGCGAACCCGCGCGTAGGCACGCAGGCACAGCAGCACTGATCGGCTTCGCGCCATTTGCGTAATAAGAAGCAGGGGGCCGCAGGGCCCCCTCTTTCATATAAGGAGTCCCTATGCCGGCTTCCAGATACGTCCTGGTGCTGTACACCGGCGGCACCATTGGCATGCAGCAGAGTGCCGAAGGCCTGATGCCTGCCTCCGGCTTTGCTGATCGACTGCGTGCTCGCCAGGCTGAAGAGCCCACACTGGCGCTGCCCGAGTGGCAATTCCAGGAACTGCTACCCCCCATCGACAGCGCCAACATGAATCAGGCGAACTGGCTCGCCATGGCCGACGCCATTCGCGACGCGGCTGCACAAGAGGCGTGCACCGGTGTGCTGGTGCTGCACGGTACCGACACCCTGGCGTACAGTGCGGCGACGCTTAGCTTCCTCCTGCTGGCGCTGCCGATCCCAGTGGTCCTGACCGGTTCGATGCTGCCCGCCGGCGCACCGGGCAGCGACGCCTGGGGCAACTTGTTCGGCGCCATGCAGGCGCTGCACGCCGGAGTAACGCCAGGTGTGCACCTTTATTTCGCCGGCAAGCTCATGCATGGCGCGCGCACAGGCAAGCTCGGCACCGCCAGCCTGGACGCCTTCGGCGAACTGCCGCGCCTGCGTCAAAGCCCGCGCGCCGACGCGCTCCCGGCGCATCTTGACTACCGCCAACCGCGCCAGCCGGTCGCGCTGGCCGTCATGCCGCTGTACCCCGGCATCCGCGCGGAACAGTTGCGCGGCGTGCTGGAGAGTGGCGCCCGCGGGCTGGTGCTCGAATGCTACGGCAGCGGCACGGGCCCGGCCGACGACGCCGCGCTGCTCGTCGCCCTTCAAGACGCGCATGCCCGCGGCGTGGTGCTGGTGACGATCAGCCAATGCCCGCAAGGGCACGTGGACTTCGGCATCTACGCCGCTGGGGGCAAGCTCGCGGCCTGCGGCCTGATTTCCGGCGGCGGGATGACCCGCGAGGCGGCGCTCGGCAAGCTGTTCGCGCTACTCGGCGCCGGCCTGTCCCAACAGGAGACAGAGCACTGGTTCGCCCTGGACCTGTGCGGCGAGCGCGCCGACTGATCAGCCCGAGCCCGGGTCCGCCGCCTGCATCAGGGCGCGGACCTGGCGTCGCAGTTCATCCAGGTCAACCGGCTTGCTCAGCCAGCCTTGGCAATCCAGACGCTCGCGATCCTCGTCAGCCGCGCTGAGCACCAGCACCGGCAATCGCCGGGTGGCGGGGGCCTGGCGCAGCAGTTGCAGCACGTGTTCCCCATCGAGCGCCGGCAGATTCAGGTCGAGCAACAGCAGGGCCGGCGGATCGGCCAGCACATGCGCAAGCGCCGTGCGGCCATCGTCAAACACCCGAACATCACCGAGATCGGCCAGCGCCCGGCGCACCAAGACCTGGCTAAGCGGGTCGCTCTCGACGTAGACGATCGGCGGCCGCTCCTGCGCATCGGGCCCGATGTCAGGCTCGGCAAGCGGCAGTGCGATCCAGAAACGGCTGCCCATGCCCGGCGCGCTTTTCACCCCAATGCTGCCACCCATCAGCTTGGCGTATTCCAGGCACAGCGACAGGCCGATGCCCGCGCCCTGGATGCTGGAGCTCTCCCGGCCCAGCCGCCGGAAGGGCTCGAACATCTGCGCCTGCAACGCCTCGTCGATGCCCGGCCCGCTATCCTCGACGACCAGCCGCACCTGCTCGGCGACGTGCTCGATCCTTAACAGGATGTGCCCGTTCGGGTTGTTGTACTTAATCGCATTGGACAGCAGATTGAGCAGCACCTGGCGCAGCCGTCGAGGCTCGGCCATCACCTCGACCGACGCATCGGTCAGCTCGACTTCCAGACGCAAACCGTGACGCTGCACGTCCAACGCGACGAGTTCGGCGCACTCGCGCATCAGTGCTGTCGCCTCGACCTGCCGCAGTTCCAGCCGCGGCCGCTCGGCCTGCAGGCTCGACCAGTCGAGGATGTCGCCGAGCAGCTGGTTCAGGTGCCGGCTGGCCAGAAGAATCTCGTCGAGGTAATTCGCGGCTTCCGGGTCCGCCGAAGGCGGGCAGTCCATGCGCATCAGCTGGGCGAAGCCGAGGATGGCGTTGAGCGGCGTGCGCAGCTCGTGGCTGATGCTGGAGATCAGGTGCGTCTTGGCCTCGTTGGCCGCCTGCGCCTGCTGGATGGCGCGGCGCAGATCGTCCTCGCCCCGCTTGATCGCATCGATGTCCACGTGCGTACCGGCCACCAACGTCGCCTGGCCAGTCAGCGGATCGCGCTCCAGTACACGTCCACGGCTGAGCAGCCAGTGGTAGTCGCCCAGGGCATCGGCGAAGCGGTATTCGCTCTCGTAGCGGAAGGTGTGGCCGCGGTGCATGCGCTCGATTTCGGCGCGCACCTGGCCGACATCCTGTGGATGAATACGTTGCAGGAACTGCGCCTCGCTGAGTGTTGCCGAGGGCAGTCCGAAGCGCCCGGGCAGGCGCCCGCGTAATTGCATCATGCCGTTGCGCGAGTCGATCTCCCAAAGGCTCTCGGTGGCGCTTTCGAGCACGAGCTCCAGGCGTTCCTGAGCCTGCGAGCGTTGCACCTCACTGGTCTCCAGCTGCTCGCCGATGGCCTGGGTGTGCCGGGCCAGCGCATCCAGCTCGCCGATGTCTGAGGCCACGCGGGTCGGGCGCCACTTGCCCTGGCCGATATCGCCCATCATCGTCGAGATGCCCGCGATCGGCTTGAGCAGCGCACGGCTGAGCTGGCGCGCGCGCAGCCACATGTAGCCGAAGAACATCAGGTAGAACACCACCAGCCCGGCAATCAGCAGGTAACCGATGTGCTGGAAACGGCTGGCCAGCGCGTTGGTCGTGCTGAACACCTGCTCCTCGTCCACCACCGCCAAGAGGTGCCAGCCCGTCTGCTGTACGGTCGACCAGGCCACCAGCCGCTGCTTGCCGGCGAGCTCCAGGCGCAGCACACCGCTGGGCTGGGTGATGACGGCATGCGCGAGGGCGCGGGTGTCCTCGTGGCGGTCGAGGCGGAATTCATCGGGCTTGAATTGCTCCTGGCGGATGGCCTCGTCGTAAGAGTGCTCGGTGAGTTCGTCGAGGCCAAACTCCTGCTCGCCGGCTTCGGGCAGCGCCATGATGTTCAGGTCGCGGCTGACCAGCACGGCGTAGCCGTTCCAGGGCACATGCAGATCGCCGATCCGCCCGAGCATGCCGCCGACGGTGACGTCGATACCGCTTACTCCCTCCAGGAAGTCGCCGCGGTAGACCGGTGCGATTGCCGACATCATCCAACCGTGCCCGGCCGGATCGAGATAGACATCGGTCCAGACCACCCGGCGCGACGGGTTCTGCCAGGCGTTGGCCATGTAGTAGAAGTTGTAGCTGGGGATATCCATGTCCGGCGGGTACTGCTCGTGCGTCGCGAACCAGGGATAGATGTGGTTGTAGCTGTCCCAACTGTTGAAATAAAGGCTGGCGATCAGCGAATTGCCAGCGTGCAGCGCCTTCATCAAGGGGTCGAGCCGATGCAGCCGGGCGACCTTTTCGAGGTCTTGCCGTTCTGGCGGGGTGACCGCGGAATAGAAACTTGCTGCGCCTCCGTCGTCGCGCGGGCTATAGCGCACGCCAGCAGGGCTCAGGCTCAGTTGGGGCTCAGGCAGCGGGCCGTCCTCGGTCAGGGCCCGCGCGGTGAACTGGCGAAACAGCTCGGTGGCGCTGGCGACCTGCTGCAGCTGCTGATCGATGATCCGCGTCTCCAGGCCCACTGCCGCCTGCAGCTCGGACAGCGCCGTCGCGCGCAGATGCTCGATCTGCGCGTCGCGCACCGTGCTGTTGGAGATGAGATAGGCGGCGATCAGCACGCCTTCGACCAGCACAAGCGGGATCAAGGCTGTCTGGACGAAGGCGCGCCAGATCCATTGATGTATCCCGATTGGAGTTTTCGACACGACGCAGCTCCGGCAACCGACTCACGCGCCCTGCTGGGCCAGGGCTCCAAAGCTTAGCACCGCATCGGCGGGCACGACCTGATCGCTGACAAGCCGGCTCTGTAGCAGCGGCGGTTCAGCCTCGGGCGAGGTCGATCAGTTCGGCGCGCCAGTCGACGTCCTGCGGCAATGCAAGGAACGAGGGGTTGAGATAGCTTTCGCGTGCCTCGTAGCTGAGCGGCTGGCCGTCGATGTCCAGAACCTCGCCACCAGCGCCCTCGAGCACGCCCTGGGCGGCAGCGGTGTCCCATTGCGAGGTCGGCGCCAGACGCGGGTAGCAATCGGCGCTGCCTTCAGCTACCAGGCAGAGCTTGAGCGAGCTGCCGACACTGGCAAATTCAATGTCACCAAAGCGTTGACCGAGCCCGGCGAGCAGGCGCTCTTGCGCTGGGCTGGAATGGCGTCGGCTGGCCACTACGGTGAAACGGCCCGGCGCGGCATGGCGCACACCGAGCGGCTGTGCAGCGCCATTGGCTTCGGCCCGCCAGGCACCGAAGCCGGCGCCACCGTAATAGCAGCGGCCATTGGCCGGAATGCCGACCACGCCGAACACCACACGGCCCTGCTCGATCAGCGCCACGTTGACGGTGAACTCCTCGCTGCCGTTGATGAACTCCTTGGTCCCGTCCAGTGGGTCGACCAGCCACCAGCGCGTCCAGGCCTCGCGCTCGTCCAACCCCAGTTCGCAATCCTCCTCGGACAGTACCGGGATCGCCTGGTCGAGCGCGCGCAATCCGTCGGCCAACAGGTGGTGCGCCGCCATGTCCGCGGCAGTGACAGGCGAGGCATCAGCCTTTTCGTGCACGGTGATCTCGTTGCGCCAGTGCGGCAGGATCGCCTCGCCAGCACGGCGAACCAGCTCGATGACCGGCGCCAGGTAGGGATGGCTCACAGGTTGAATTCCCCTCGTTGGGTCAGCAGGTCGCGCGCCAGATACAGGGCGGCCAGGGCACGGCCCTCGCTGAACTGTGGGTTTTGCACCAGGCTCGACAGCTCGCGCAGGTCGACCCGGTCGACACGCATCGGCTCGGGCTCATCGCCAGGCAGCTGCTCGGGATAGAGGTCACGCGCCAGCACGACCTGGATCTTCTGGCTCATGTAGCCGGGCGACAGCGACAGCTCGGTCAGCAGCTCCAGACGCCGCGCGCCGAAGCCGGCTTCTTCCTTGAGCTCACGGTTGGCGGCGTCGAGTACGTCCTCGCCGGGCTCGATCAGCCCCTTGGGCAGCGACAGCTCATAGCTATCGGTGCCACCGCAATACTCCTCGACCAACAGCGCTCGCCCGTCGGCCTCCAGCGCCACGATCATCACGGCACCGTAGCCGCTGCCCTTGCCCACGAGCCGTTCGTAGGTGCGCTCCACACCATTCGAGAACCGCAATTGCAGCTCCTCGACACGGAACAGCCGGCTGGTGGCGACGATTTCACGGGCAAGTACGGTAGGTTTCTGGCGCATGGAAGGGTCCTTGAAACGCGAGCCGCAATCATAACAGGCTGAATGGAAACTACTGCGCCGCTCGGGTAGGCCACGAACCGCAACGGTTGCAGGGCGTGAATGGCGTGCCGCCGACGACCAGCGCTTTGCAACCGACCGACCGCTGCCGCACCATTCACGGCCTGCCCGTCTGCAAGAGAAGACCATGATCGCCACCCTGCCCTGGCCCGAAATCGACACCGTGCTGCTGGACATGGACGGCACGCTGCTGGACCTGCATTTCGACAACCACTTCTGGCTCGACCTGCTACCGCGGCGCTACGCCGAGCGGCATGGCATCAGTCCGGCCATGGCCGAACTGGAACTGGCGCCGCTGTTCAATTCGCACCAAGGCCAGCTGAACTGGTATTGCCTGGACTTCTGGACGCGCGAGCTGAACCTGCCTATCCGCGAGATGAAGCGCGAGATCGCCGACCTCATCGCCTTGCGCCCGGCAGCCGAGGACTTTCTCGCGGCCTTGCGCCAGGCCGGCAAGCGCGTAGTCCTGATCACCAATGCGCACCGCGACTCCTTGTCGCTCAAGCTCGAGCGCGTCGAGCTGGCGCCCTGGTTCGACCGGCTGATCAGCTCGCACGACTACGGTTATCCCAAGGAGCACGAGCAGTTCTGGTTTGCCCTGAAGGCCGATCTCGGGTTCGACCCCAACACTGCGCTGTTCATTGACGACAGCCTGCCCGTGCTGCGCAGCGCCCGCGCGTTCGGCGTCGCTCACCTGCTCGCCATCCGCGAGCCGGACAGCCGCCGTGGGCCCAAGGACACCGAGGAATTCGCGGCGGTTGACGATTACCTTGATCTGATTCGCAGCCTGCAAGGCATCCGAGGCTGAACGCAGACGGCCTGACGTGCTTAACTGCAACCCGGACACCCTAAGGCGATACGAGCCGGCGCACGCCCCGGGCGGCGCCTCCGACATGCGCTCCGCCACGCAACGATGGACGATTTATGGCAGCAGATTCAGGACGCTCGGGCGGCGAAATGGGCCGACACATTGCGCATCACGACTGGAGCGCCACGCCGCTTGGCCCACGGCCGCACTGGCCGGCCAGCCTGCGCATCCTGCTCGACACCCTGCTCGAGGCGCCCCTGCCGATGTGCATCCTTTGGGGCGATGCCGGGCTGCAACTCTACAACGACGCCCACGCCGAGCTGATTGGCGATCGTCATCCCGAGGCGCTCGGCGCACCGCTACAACGGACCTGGGCTGACGCCTGGCCTGCGCTGACCGAGCTATACAACGGACATGACGCGGCGCAGCGCTGCCTGCTGCGCGACCAGCCGCCACCGCGCGATTGCGGGCCGTGCGAAACCCGTTTCGACCTTGCACTCAGCCCCCTGCGCGACGGCGATGACGTGACGGGTCGCCTGCTCTGCCTAAGACCAAGCGAGGAGGACGCGCTGCGCCGGCGGGAAACCGAACTGAAGATGATCACCGATGCCCTGCCGGTGCTTATCGGCTATGTCGACCAGGACGAGCGCTACCGTTTCACCAACCGCCACTACGAAAGCTGGTTTGGCCATACGCCCGAGTGGCTGTACGGCAAGCATCTGGTCGACGTGGTCGGCGAGCACGCCTACAACGCTCGCAGCGAGCAGATCAAGGCTGCGCTGGGCGGCCAGCCAGTGACCTTCGAGGCCTACATGCCGCACCGCGACGGCACCCGTCGGCAGTCGCTGATGCATTACCTGCCACGGCGCGATGGCAATGGCCGGGTCCTGGGCTTCTACGTGCTGGCACAAGACGTTACCGAGCGGTGGCAGGCCGAACAGGCGCTGCGCGAGCTCAACGAGACGCTCGAAAGCCGCATCCAGGAGCGCACCAACGCGCTGGCCGAGGTCTACGAGCGGCTGCTCAAGGAGATGGCCAGCCGCGAGCAGGCCCAGGAGGCGCTGCGTCAGGCGCAGAAGATGGAAGCGGTCGGCCAGCTCACCGGCGGCATCGCGCACGATTTCAACAACATGCTCACCGGCATCATCGGCGGGCTGGACCTGATCCAGCGCTACAACCAGACCGGCCGCCACGCCGAAACCGGGCGATTCATCGAAGCCGCGGTCACGTCCGCGAACCGCGCCGCCGCGCTGACGCACCGGCTGCTGGCCTTTGCTCGGCGGCAACCCTTGAACCTCAAGCGCGTCGACCTCAATGCGCTGGTCGACTCGATGCGCGATCTGCTGGTGCGCACCTTGGGCAGCCACATCCTGGTCGACGCGCAACTGCAATCCGATCTCTGGCCAGCCAGCAGCGACGAGAACCAACTGGAAAGCGCGCTACTCAACCTGGTCATCAATGCCCGCGACGCCATGCCCAACGGCGGCAGCCTTTACATCGCCACCGCCAATGCGTTGCTCTCGCGGCAAGCCGAGGTTGGCGAGCTGCCGGCCGGGCGCTATGTCACCCTCAGCGTGCTCGACAGTGGCTGCGGCATGTCGCCCAAGGTATTGGCCTCAGCCTTCGAACCCTTCTTCACCACCAAACCCATCGGGCAGGGCACTGGCCTCGGGCTGTCAATGATCTATGGCTTCGTGCGCCAGGCTGGCGGGCACGTTCATATCAGCAGCGAACCGGGCAAGGGCACCGAAGTTACCCTCTACCTGCCGGCGCACCATAAGGTGTCGGATGTCCTGACTGGCGCGAGCCCGACAGTGGACGCCCCGCGCGCCGCCGAGGGCGAGACGATCCTGGTCGTCGAGGATGACCCAGCGGTGCGCATGCTGGTCGTCGACGTGCTCGGCATGCTTGGCTACGCCGCGCTCGAAGCGGCGGAAGCCAACGCCGCGGTGAAGATTCTGGAGAGCAGCGCGCACATTGACCTGCTCGTCTCGGACGTTGGCCTTCCGGGGATGAATGGCCGGCAATTGGCCGATATCGCCCGCCAGCATCGCCCTGCCCTGCCGGTACTGTTCATGACCGGCTATGCCGAGCAGGCCGCCAGCAGCGGATTTCTCGACGAGGGCATGGACATGATCAGCAAGCCCTTCGCCATCGATCATCTGACGACACGGGTGCGTGACATGCTCGCCAGCCGCTCGCCTGGCTGATAGGCAGGTGGTCGCGTGTCGTACCGGGCGTTGAAAATCTCGCCGCAGCCGCGCACAGTCCCGTGATCGCGACTGCCCGAGCCAACGCCTGCCATGACTGCACCACGCCCCGAACCGTCCGCCGCGCCCACCGATGCCAGTGGCCGCTATCGCTTTCAGGCGTTCGGCGAGGCCGACCCCGAGCCGGTCGATCTGGCCGAGGAATGCGCCCTGGCGATCGTCTACAACGGCCTCAACCAGGCGGTAATGATGGTCACCCCGGCGGACCTGGAAGACTTCGTAGTCGGTTTCAGCCTCGGGGCCGGCATCGTCGACAGCCCTGCCGACATCTATGACATCCGCATCAGTGGCGAAGGCAATGGTCGCCACGCTGAGGTCGAGATTGCCAGCCGCGCCTTCTGGAAGCTCAAGGAGCAGCGCCGCCAGTTGCCGGGCAATGCCAGCTGCGGATTATGCGGCGTCGAGGCGCTCGAGCAGGCGCTGCCGCAACTGCCACCGATGCCCGTCGCGCCGTTGCCGCCGCCTCACTGGCTGGATGACCTGCGCCAGCGCATCGCCGAGTTCCAGCCCCTGGCGCAGCGTTGCGGCGCGGTGCATGCGGCGCTGTTCATCGATTCACAGGGGCAGATCGTGCTCGGCCGGGAAGATATCGGCCGGCACAACGCGCTGGACAAGCTGATCGGTGCGCTGTGTCGTGCCGGACAGGACCTGAGCGGTGGCGTCGCGGTAGTCACCAGCCGCTGCAGCCTGGAGCTGATCCACAAGGTCCAGCGCGCCGGCATCCCCACGCTGGTCAGCTTTTCTTCACCGACCGGCCTGGCGGCGCAATGGGCGCAGCGGCACAACCTCAACCTGATTCACATCCCTCACCGCAGCCCGCCGCGCGTGTTCAGCCCGGCTGCGCCGGCCACCGAGACACCTCGCCGATGAGCCTGCAACCCGAACGCCTGCGATATCGCCCCTATGCTGGCGCGGCCGCCGGCTGGGGCGCGCTGCGCAGCGTGGCCAGCGCATGGCTGGACAGCAAACAGCCGCTGAAGAACATCCGCGCCCTACTAAAGACCAACCAGAACGGCGGCTTCGACTGCCCCGGTTGCGCCTGGGGCGACTCGCCGGAAAACGGCCCGGTGAAATTCTGCGAGAACGGCGCCAAGGCGGTGAACTGGGAAGCGACGAAGCGCCGAGTCGATGCGGCCTTCTTCGCCCGCTACAGCGTCAGTCAGCTGCGCGAACAGAGCGACTACTGGCTTGAATACCAGGGCCGCCTGACCGAGCCCATGCGCTACGACGCCGCCAGCGACCATTACCGGCCCATCGGCTGGGATGAGGCCTTTGCGCTGATTGCCAGGCATCTCAAAGCGCTACAAAGCCCTGACGAGGCGGAGTTCTACACCTCGGGCCGGACCAGTAACGAGGCCGCGTACCTGTATCAGCTGTTCGTCCGCGCCTTTGGCACCAACAACTTCCCCGACTGCTCGAACATGTGCCACGAGGCCAGCGGCGTGGCGCTTGGCGAAAGTATCGGCGTCGGCAAGGGCAGCGTGACGTTCGACGATTTCGCCAAGGCCGACGCGCTCTTCGTGCTTGGCCAGAACCCCGGCACCAACCACCCACGCATGCTCGAACCCCTGCGCGAGGCGGTGGCGCGTGGAGCGCAGGTGGTCTGCTTCAATCCACTGAGGGAGCGCGGGCTGGAACGCTTTCAACACCCACAGCATGCCCTGGAGATGCTCGCCAACGGGTCCGCCCCGCTGAACACCGCCTTCTTCCGGCCCAAGCAGGGAGGTGACATGGCGGCGCTGCGCGGCATCGCCAAATTTCTCCTGCAGTGGGAACGCGAGGCGCAGGCCACGGGCGCACCGGCGGTGTTCGACCACGCCTTCATTGCTGAGCACACTACGGGGCTGGATAGCTACCTCGCCCTGCTGGACGCGACCCGCTGGGAAGCCCTCGAAACCCAATCCGGCCTGCACCTGACCGAGATCGAAGCGGCCGCGCGCCTCTACCGTCACGCCGACCGGGTAATCGTCTGCTGGGCGATGGGGATCACCCAGCACCGGCATTCGGTCGCGACCATCCAGGAAATCACCAACCTGCAGCTGTTACGCGGCAACCTCGGCAAGCCCGGCGCCGGCCTCTGCCCGGTGCGTGGGCACAGTAACGTGCAGGGCGACCGCACGATGGGCATCAACGAGCGCCCGCCGGAACGCCTGTTGGATGCCCTGGAGCGGCGGTTCGGCTTCAGGGTGCCACGCCAGCCAGGCCACAACGTGGTCGAGGCGATCGAGGCCATGCTCGCCGGCCGGTCGAAAGTGTTCATTGGCCTCGGCGGCAACTTCGCCCAGGCCACGCCGGACAGCCTCCGTACTCACCAGGCGCTGCGAAATTGCTCGCTCACCGTACAGATCAGCACCAAGCTCAACCGCAGCCACCTGACTGTCGGCCGTGACGCCCTGATCCTACCGTGCCTCGGGCGCACCGACATTGACCGCCAGGCGAGCGGGCCGCAGGCGGTGACCGTCGAGGACTCGTTCAGCATGATCCACGCCTCGTACGGGCAGCTCGAACCGCTTTCGCCGCTGATGCGCGCCGAGCCGGCCATCGTCGCAGGCATCGCCCAGGCCACGCTCGGCGCTCGTCCGGTCGATTGGTTGGCCTTGGTCGCCGACTACAGCCGCATCCGCGCTCTGATCGCCGAGACCCTTCCCGGTTTCGAGGATTTCGACGAACGCATCCACAACCCCGGCGGCTTCCATCTCGACAACCCGGCGGCGCAGCGACGTTGGAACACCGCCAGTGGCCGGGCGCATTTCATCGCCAATGCGCTGCCGGCCGACCTGTTCGGCGGCGCACTGGCAGGCCTCGATAGGCAGCCGGACCTGATCCTGCAGACGCTGCGCTCGCATGACCAATACAACACCACCATCTATGGGCTCGATGACCGCTACCGCGGCGTGAAAGGCGATCGCCGGGTCCTCTTCGTGCACCCTGACGACATAGGCAGGCTGGGATTCGAACCGGGGCAGACGGTCGATCTGGAGTCGCTCTGGCACGATGGCATCGAGCGTCGCGTCACCGGTTTTACCCTGCTCGCCTTCGACATCCCGCCGGGGCAGGCTGCCGCCTACTATCCCGAAACCAATCCGCTGGTGCCGCTGACCAGCGTCGGCTTCGGCAGCCATACGCCAACATCGAAAGCGATTGCGATACGGCTGCACCCAGCCCGGCAGGGCCCCGTCATCAGCCGACCGGATCGATGCTCCTGACATAAAAAAGGCGCCTTACCGGGCGCCTGCTCAAGCCATTTACGACCGTTTCGCTTTCGCCAAGTTCCTTCGCTAATTCAAAGACTTATGAAAAGCGAAACGCATCACACCTTTCATCGGTGAACGCTTGCGGAGCATGGCCCGGGGACGTGAGGATCGCGGCGCCATCTACTGGAGAGGTTCACCATGAAGTATTCCTCGATTCTGCTCTTGTCCGCGAGCCTGCTCAGCAGTGCCGCCTTTGCTGGAAGCAACACCGAAGCCGCGGTTGGCGGCGCGCTGGGCGGTGCGCTCGGGTCGGTGGTCGGCGAACACCTGGGAGGCTCAACGGGCGCCACCATCGGCGCGGGCGTCGGCGGTGCGGCGGGCGGCATGGTCGGCGCGGACAAGCGCAGCCGTACCGAAGCGGCCATTGGTGGTGGCCTGGGTGCCGCAGGCGGTAACGTGATCGGCCAGCGCGTCGGTGGCAGCACCGGTGGCCTGATTGGCGCGGCCGTGGGCGGCGGCGCCGGTGGCGCGATCGGCAATGCCTACGGCGATGATGACGACGACTACCGCGGCGACCGGCGCTACCGTGACGATCGCCGCTATTACGGGCACCCCGGCAAAGCCAAGGGGCACTGGAAGCACAAGCACAAGCATCGCCACTGAGCCGGCGCTGGAGTCAGCGTCAGCCGAACCGCAGGAGCCGCCTCTATGCCGCCGGCCCTGCGGTCAATGTCCTGCAGTCACGGACTGTAACCACCCATCAGTTTTCTCCGCCTAGACGGCCAACGCCTCCAGCGCTCGGCGCAAGCCAGCCGGAATCGGCGTCGGCCGATTGCTGGCGCGGTCTACGAACACATGCACGAAGCGCCCCGCCGCACAGGCCTGCGCTTCGCCTGCCTTGAAGATTCCGAGCTCGTACTGCACCGAGCTATTGCCGAGCTTGCCGACCCGCAGACCGACTTCCAGCACGTCGGGAAAGGCGATGGAAGCAAAGTAGTCGCACGACGAACTGACGACGAACCCCACCACCTCGCCTTCGTGAATATCCAACCCGCCGTGCGCGATCAGATAGGTATTCACTGCGCTGTCGAAGTAGCTGTAATAGACGACGTTGTTCACGTGTCCGTAGATGTCGTTGTCATGCCAGCGCGTGGTGATGGGCTGGAAGTGACGGTAATCGGCGCGCAGGTGCTGCGGTTGTTCGGCCATACGAGAAGTCCTTGTTCAAACCGGCGCACCGCGGGCGGCGCGGTGCAGCAACGGAGTCAGTACGCGGCGCGGTAGATGGCCAAGGCATCGGCCTCGGTCACTTCCCGTGGGTTGTTGACCAGCAGGCGCTGCTGCAGCATCGCCTCCTTGGCCAGTTGCGGCAGCATGTCCTCCGGTACTCCCGCGTCGCGCAAGCGGGTCGGCAGGCCGACACGTGCACTCATCTGCTCGAATTCCTGAATCAGCTGCTCGGCATAGGTCGATGGGTCATCGCTGCGCAGCCGATCGCCCAGGACGATGGGCGCCAGCTCGCCGTAGTGCGTGGTCGCCGCGCTGACGTTGAAACGCAGCACCTGCGGCAGCACCAGGGCGTTGGACAGGCCGTGGGGAATGTGGAAATTGCCTCCCAGCGGATAGGCCAGCGCGTGCACGGCGGCGACCGGCGCATTGGCGAACGCCTGTCCGGCCAGGCAGGCGCCCAGCAGCATGGCCTGGCGTGCCTCGCGGTTGCTGCCGTTGTGCACCGCCTCGTCCAGATTGGCCGCCAAGAGGCGCAGCGCCTCGCGGGCCAACAGGTCGGACATGGGGTTCTTCTTCAGCGCGCTGGTGTAGGCCTCGATGGCGTGCACCATGGCGTCGATGCCGGTGGCTGCGGTCACTGCCGGTGGCAGGCCGAGGGTGAGATCGGCGTCGAGCAACGCCAGGTCCGGCAGCAGCAGGGGCGAGACCACACCCATCTTGGTGGTTTCGCCGGTAGTGATGATCGCGATTTGAGTGACCTCAGAGCCGGTGCCGGCAGTGGTCGGGACCTGGATCAGCGGCAGGCGCTGCCCCTTGGCATTGCCGACGCCGTAGATGTCCTGAAGCGATTGCGCACAATCAGGATGGGCCAGCAGCGCGACCAGCTTGGCGACGTCCATCGAACTGCCACCACCGAAGCCGATGATCAGATCGGCGTTGTTTGCTTTCGCCTGCTCGACCGCGGCCAGCACGATGGCTTCCGGCGGATCGGCGACGACCTGATCGTAAACGGCGACCTGCACCCCTTCCGTCTCGAAGCCGGGTAGCACCTCGTTGAGCAGGCCGAAGCGGGTAATGCCCGGGTCGGTCACCACCAAGACGGAACGCGCCCCGCGCTCTTTACAGAGGCTGGCCAGCCGGCGCGACGAGCCGGGCTCGCAAATCAATTGGGCGGTTGTGGCAAAGCTGAACGGATGCATGGTGGATCCTCTTTCAAATAGCTCAGCTGCGGTCGAGCACGCAGTGCTTAAGGCTTGTAGCCGGATTCTCCGCGAGCAAGCTCGCTCCTACTGACGAACTAAGCCCTCGCTTTTGTAGGAGCTAGCTTGCTGGCGAACAGCGCGACGAACTCGCCATACCGGAAAGGCTCTTTACGCCCCACCCGCATAAATCAAAACGCGAAATCCGCCTCCGGCAGCGCCATCAAACATTCAGCGCCCCCCTGAATCGCTTCCCGATGTGCACTGGCTCGAGGCAATACACGGCGCAGATAGAAGTCCGCGCTGGCTAGCTTGGCCTGGTAGAACGCCTGCTCGCCGGTGCCCTGCTCCAGCGCATCCTGTGCGCGGGCGGCCGCCTGCAACCAGAGCCCGGCCAACAACACATAGGCTGAGTACTGCAGGAAATCCACCGACACCGCACCGATCTCCTGCGGATCGCGTCCGGTCGCCGCAATGATCTCGGCACTCAGCTCGCGCCATTCGCCGATACGTGCCTGCACCTTGCTGGCCATGTCGTGCAGTGCCGGCCGGTCGATCTGCCGATCACAGACCTCGCTGAACTCCGCCTGCAACGCCGATAGCTCCGCACCGCGGTCGCCGAGCAGCTTGCGGCGGATGTAGTCGAGCGCCTGAATGCCATTGGTGCCCTCGTACAGCTGGGTGATGCGGCTGTCGCGCATCAACTGCTCCATACCCCACTCGCGGATATAACCGTGGCCGCCGTAGACCTGCACACCGAGGCTTGCGACTTCCTGACCGATGTCGGTGAAGAAGGCTTTGACGATGGGGATCAACAGCGCCGCGCGCTTGCCCGCCGCCTTGCGCGCCGCGGCGTCCGGATGGCCGTGTTCGAGGTCCAGCTGCCGGGCGCAATAGGCGGCGAGCATGCGGCTGCCTTCGACCAGCGTCTTCTGGGTCAACAGCATGCGCCGCACGTCCGGGTGGACGATGATTGGGTCGGCCGGTTTGTCCGGGTGCTGCACGCCAGCCAGACCGCGCGACTGCAGCCGCTCACGGGCATAGGCCAACGAGCCCTGATAGGCCTGCTCGGCGATGCCCAGCCCCTGCAAGCCGACCTGAAAGCGCGCGTCGTTCATCATGGTGAACATGCACGCCAGGCCCTGGTTGGGCTCGCCGACGATCCAGCCGGTGGCGCCGTCGAAATTCATCACGCAGGTGGCGGCGCCCTTGATGCCCATCTTGTGCTCGATGGCGCCGCAGGACAGCGCGTTGCGCTCGCCCGGCGTGCCATCGGCGTTAGCGATGAACTTGGGCACCAGCAGCAGGCTGATGCCCTTCACGCCCGCCGGTGCATCCGGCAGCCGCGCCAGCACCAGATGCACGATGTTCTCGCTCATGTCGTGCTCGCCACCGGAGATGAAGATCTTGCTGCCGCTGACGGTGTAGCTACCGTCCGCCTGCGGTTCGGCCTTGGTGCGCAGCAGGGCGAGGTCGGTGCCGGCCTGCGGCTCGGTCAGGCACATGGTGCCGCTCCAGCTGCCGCTGACCAGCTTCTCCAGATAGGCCTTCTTCAGCTCGTCGCTGCCGTGCTTGTACAGCGCCAGCACCGCGCCCTCGGTCAGGCCCGAGTAGATGCGGAAGGACAGCGAAGCGCCCATCAACATCTCGTGAAAGTTGCAGGCGACCAACTGCGGGAAGCCCTGGCCACCGTATTCGGTCGGCCCGGTCATGCTGGCCCAGCCGTTATCGACGTACTGTTTGTAGGCCTCGACGAAGCCCTGCGGCGTGCGCACTTCGCCGTTTTCGAGGGTCACGCCTTCTTCATCGCTGTTGCGATTGAGCGGCGCGATTTCCCCGCCGGTGTAGCGCGCGGCTTCTTCCAGCACGCCATCGATCAGCTCGCGGTCCAGGCCGTTGCCGAGCAGCTCGCAATGAGCGGAGGCGTCGAACAGCTCATGCAACACGAAACGCATGTCGCGCAGCGGTGCCTTGTATTCCATGCTCAGGCCCCCTGCTTGTAGTCGACGAAGCGACCGCCGAGGGTGGCCAGGCTGTCGATCAGCTCGGCTGGTTTCCAATGCTGGCCGTGACGCTCAGCCAGTGCATTCAAGCGGTCGCGGATTGCCGGCAGGCCCTGGCGATCGGCCCAGGTCATCGGTCCGCCGACGTTCGCCGGGAAGCCGTAGCCATTGAGATAGACGGTGTCGATATCGGAGCTGGACTCGGCCATGCCTTCCTCGAGGATCTTTGCACCCTCATTGACCAGCGCCAGCAGGCAGCGCTCGAGGATCTCCTCCGTGCCGATGTCGCGGCGCTGATAGCCGAGACGCTCGGATTCGCGCTGCACCAGCGCGTCCACTTCCGGGTCGTGTTCGGCCTGGCGGCTGCCCTCGGCATAGCGGTAGTAGCCCATGCGCGACTTCTGACCGAAGCGGCCCAGCTCGCAGAGGCGATTGTCGATCTGCACCTCGGGCTCGTCCTGACCTTTGCCGGCCAGCTCGCGGGCGCGCCATTCCAGGTCGATGCCGACCACGTCGTACATGCGGAACGGCCCCATGGCGAAACCGAAGCCCTGCAGCGCGGCGTCCACCTGATGCGGGTAGGCGCCTTCGAGCAGCATCATCCGCGCCTCACGCACATAGGTCGCCAGCATGCGGTTGCCAATGAAGCCCTGGCAGTTGCCGGCGATCACGCTGACCTTGCCCATGCGCTTGCCGAGTTCAGTGGATGCTTCAAGCACGGCTTTGGAGGTCTTCGCGCCGCGGACGATCTCCAGCAGCTTCATGATGTGTGCCGGGCTGAAGAAGTGCAGCCCCACAACCTGCTCCGGGCGGCTCGTGACAGCGGCAATGGCGTCGATATCCAGCGCCGAGGTGTTGCTGGCCAGTATGCCGGTCGGCTTCACGATGCCGTCCAGCTCGCGGAATATGGACTGCTTCAGCTCAAGGTTTTCGTAGACCGCCTCGATCACCAGATCCACATCCGCCAGCGCCTGATAGTCGGCCGCCTTGTTGATGCAGGCGCGACGCGCCTGGGCCTGGGCTTCGTCGATGCGACCCTGACGGACGTTATGGGCGTAGGTGTCGGCGACCACGCCCAACGCTTGCTCGAGCATCTCGGGATTGTTGTCCAGCCACAGCACCTGCACACCGGCATTGGCCAGGCTCATGACGATACCGCGGCCCATGGTGCCCACGCCGATCACGGCGGCGGTCTGGATATCGAAGCGGGTTTGGCTCATTGCAGCTGTCCTCGTCGCAAGGCGGAAAAAACTGGAGACCAACCATAGACGAAGACGCTACTATTTTTGAAATTTAGTCTTGTGATGCTTCAGATTCATCAGATGAATATCTACAACTTCGATCTCAATCTTCTTCGCGTTCTGGACGCGCTTCTACGTGAACGCAACGTCTCCCGCGCCGCCGAGCGGCTTTCACTCAGCCAACCGGCTGTCAGTAACGCACTGAACCGTCTTCGCGAACTGCTTGATGATCCGCTGCTGGTTCGCGTCGGGCGCGCCATGCAGCCGACGCCACGCGCGCTGAGTCTGGAAGCGCCCATTCGCGACGCGTTGCAGCAGATCGAACATACGCTGAACGCTGGCGATTTCTTCGACCCCGCCACCAGCCGCCAGCGCTTCGTCATTGCCGTGACCGATTACGTCGAGCTGGTCTGCATGCCCGCCTTGATGGCCCATCTCGCGGGCGTGGCGCCGGGCATTCAGCTGGCCATTGAGCACCTGACTCCGAGCCTGCCTGCCGAGGCGCTGGACGACGGTGAGCTGGACTTGGTGCTGGGCCGCTTCGTGGATGTACCGACGCGTTTTCACACTCGGCGATGGGCCAGCGAGACGCTGCATGTCGCGGTCCGCAAGGGGCACCCGTTGGTTGACAACACAATGGATCTCGATGGGTTTCTGCGCTTGCGTCACCTATGGGTCCACGGCGGCCAGACGCGTGGCATGGTCGATCAGTGGTTGGAGGAGCAAGGGCTCAGTCGCGACGTCGTCTACACCACGCCGAACTACCTTCAAGCCGCTCATATCGTCGCGCGCAGTGACCTGGCCGCTGTGCTGCCGACTCAGCTGGCGCGCTACTTTGCCGAACTGCTGCCACTGCAACTGTTCGACCTTCCTTTCGATCTCGGGAGCTTCCGATTGGATATCGTCAGCGTCGCTCAACGCGAGCGCGATGCGGCCCTGCAATGGTTGATCGAGCAGATTGTCGCGGTAGGTGGGAATAGCAGCTTGCCGCGGTAAGGCGAATGGGTATGACGTGACACCATCCGTGGAGCCTGCCGGAACGGCATGGCAGTCTCGCCGGTTTTCGCCGAGCAACAAAAAACCCGCCGAAGCGGGTTTTTCCTGACCATCCGATTCCTTCCGGGTGCCGTCCTGGCGATGGTCGATCTTCCTTGATCCTGAGCGCGTCCTGCGCTTCAGAGATGGGCATAGATTAAGCACCGGGCAGTGACTAGAGAAGCGCTGATGTCTGCTATCTCTGTAAGCCTTTTGCTATAGCGGCAACTTCATCGCCGTTTCGCTGTCTCGCCGGAGCCCAGACAGCAAAAAACCCGCCTGAGCGGGCTTTTCCTGACCATCCGAATCCTTCCGGGTGCCGTCCTGGCGATGGTCGATCATCCATGATCCTGAGCGCGTCCTGCGCTTCAGAGATGGGCATAGATTAAGCACCGGGTGGTGACTAGAAAAGCGCTGATGTCTGCTGTCTCTGTAAGCCTTTCGCTATAGCAGCAACTTCACCCCCGTTTCGCTGTCTCGCCGAAGCCCAAACAGCAAAAAACCCGCCTGAGCGGGTTTTTCCTGACCATCCGATTCCTTCCGGGTGCCGTCCTGGCGATGGTCGATCTTCCTTGATCCTGAGCGCGTCCTGCGCTTCAGAGATGGGCATAGATTAAGCCTCGCGCCCGGGGTGCAGAAGTAGCGATCGCCACTTCCGCTTGTAAGCCTTCTGCCATTAAGCCTTAGGGGCGGGATTCTCGGATGAGCCTCCGTAGGTGTAGCGGTTGGGATGCCAGTACCCGGACAACAGCGGAAACACCGGCCCGTCCCAGCCACGACGGCGAAGCTGATGGGCGATCAAGGCGTTCATGATCTTGTGGCCCATCAGCAGGACGCTACCGTGCGACCTGGCCAGCTCGATCAGCCGGTCGGCCGCAGCGCTGGCGCGTCGGGTGGATTCGTCCACGGGCTCGGTGTGGTTGGAATAGCCGAGAAACCATGCTGAACGAAAAGCGATGCGCCAGAAGCGCGACGGCAATAGCGGCACGCCCCAGTCGGGATACGGCAGGTGCGCTTCGGCAAACAAGGGATCGGGGGTCTGCTCGCAATCGCAGCGCAGGTGCGATCGGGACTCCACGCAGCGCTGCAACGAGCTGCAGACCACCACGCCCACCGAGTCAGCGAGACGCACCAGTGCGTCCGGGCGTTCGCCGCCAACGACCGCCGCCGCGTTGTAGCGCTCGACCCAGCGCTTCATGCCGGCCGGCGTGCTCCAGCGTGCCGCACCATGATCGGGCCTTCCGTGACGCACGAGGATGATCTGCATGGCCTGCCGCCGTGACCGAGAATTAGGGTTCGAAACGCTGGGCGCCTTCAGGTTTCAGGCGGCCCAGCGACGGGATAGGTGCCCCGTCGACGAAAGACCGGGGCGGAGGGAGATCAGCTATCCAGCTGGCGTTGCTTGTCCAGAAACTCTTCCTCGAGCATCGCGTCTTTTACCGCTTGCGGAGGCTCGTCACGCAGCGGGTCGTTAAGCTCACCGCTGGACATCACCTTCGCGTCGAGCTTGCCCATCAGATGGTCGAGCGCGTGTTGCATCTTCTCGGCGGCCCCTTCGACGGCGAGCTGCAGGGACTCGGCCTTGTGCGTGACGGACACCGCCTGATGCCCGCGCGGGCGTGCCTCGATCTGACAGCGTTTGTCGTCGGCCCCGGCCTTCTGAGCATTCTCGTCGCCGACATGGACCTCGATCCGCGTCAGGAAATCATCGAACCGTTCCAGCCGCTCCTCGACGGTCGTACCGACCCACTCGTGCAGCTCGACGCTGCCGGGAACATGGTTGCTATTGACCTGAACATGCATACGGTTACTCCTGATTGATGGCGTACCTGCTCATTTCGAGGCGCCCACGCCACCGAGGTTCAGCAGATTCGTCAAATCGACGATCGCTGGCGCGGACCGGCCGCGTCGGCACGCACGCCAAGGCGCCAGCCGATCACGGCCCAGACCGCAGCGCAAGCCGCGCCGACCAGGGCGATCAGCCACGCGCCGTGGCCCAGGCTGTCGAGCAGGCTTTTGGCCCATCCACTGAGGGCGTCGCCGCCACGGTAGACGACGGTATCGATGAAGTTTTTCGCCTTGTACTTGCTCTCGGCATCCAGCGGCGCGAAGAGCATCTCGCGCCCCGGCCGCACGAAGGCGTATTCGCCGACCCTGCGCAGGATCATCACCGCTGCTAGGACGGCGAAGGTCGGAGCCAGCGCCAGGCCAACGAAGCCCAGGCAGACCAGCACCGGGACAGCCGTCAGCAGTACCCGCACGCCCAGCCGCTGCGCCACTCGGCCGGTCACGAACAGTTGCGACAGCAGCGCACCGGCCTGCACGACGAAATCGATCGTGCCGAACACGCGCACCTGCTCGGCCTTGTCGGGAAACAGCACCGACACCAGCCGCGCCTGTTCGAAGTAGAGAAAGGTGCTCGCGGTCGTCAACAGCAGAACGAATGCCGCAATGCCCATCAGGTAGCCCGACCCCAACACACGGGTCAGCCCACTGAATGGATTGCCAGCGACGGGACGCCTGGGGTTCTCCGCCCGTTCAGCGCCGGGCCGGCCGGCGCCCAGCACCTCGCGCCAGGCCATCAGGTAGTGCTTGATCGCCACCGCCGCTGCCAGCAACAGCGCAGCGAGCAAGATCAGGCCGAACGAACCGAGCGCGCCGATCAACAGCGCGCTAGCCGCCGGGCCAACCAAACCGCCTACGCTGGCCCCGGCGGCGATGAAGGCAAACAGACGCCGCGCCTGCGGGGCGTCGAACACGTCCGCCATCAGGCTCCAGGCCACCGACACCACGAACAGGTTGTAGACGGAGATCCACACGTAGAAGACTCGCGCCAGCCAGACGCTATCGCGTAGCAGGAAGAAAAGCCCGGCGAGCAGCAACAGGTTGACGACGAAGAACCCGTAGACCCAGTCGATGTAGTGAATGCGAGGCACGCGCGAATTGAGCCAGGCGAACAGAGGCACCGCGACCAGCATGGCGACGAAGGTTGCGGTGAACAGCCAGTGCAGGTTGTCGACGCCGCCCTGGATGCCCATCGATTCGCGAATCGGACGTAGCATGAAATAGCCGGCGAACAGACAAAAGAACAGGCCGAAGCCCGCCAGCGCGGCGCGCAATTCACCGGGGCGGGCATTGATCAAGCGGGCCAGGCGGCCGGCGTTCATGTTCGGCATTAGCCCTCCCACTCGGGGCGATCGGCACTAGCGGAAGGCGTCGACAATCATCTGTCGTTGACGCGCATCGGGCAGGCGACCGTGGCCGGCGAGCAGGTTATCGGCCATATAGCGGGGATTCGAGGTTGCCGGGATCACGGCGGTAACGGCCGGCTCGGCGAGGATGAACTTGAGCAGTAACTGCGCCCAGGAGCTCGCGTCGAGTTCGGCGGCCCAGGCTGGCAGAGGCTTGTCCTTTACGCGCGCGAGCAGGTTGCCACGGGTAAATGGCCGGTTGATCAGCGTCGCGATGCCGTTGTCGGCGCAATACGGTAGCAATTGCTTTTCGGCGTTGCGCTCGCTGACCGAATAGTTGAACTGCACGAAATCGACTTTTTCCCGCTTCAGCGTATCGAGCAGTCGATCGTGGGCTGATTCGAGGTAGTGGGTCACGCCTATGTAGCGCACTCGCCCCGCCTCCTTTAACTCGCGCAATAGAGCGAGCTGGGTGCCGGTGTCCTGCAGGTTGTGCACTTGCATCAGGTCGATGGTGTCGGTCTGCAATGCCTTGAAGGTCGCCTCGATCTGCGCCATGCCGCGGTCGCGCCCGGTGGTGGATACCTTGCTGGCCAGAAAGACTGGCTGGCGCGCATCGCCCCGCACGACCAGCTCCCCGACGACCCGCTCGGCATTGCCGTAGCTGGGGGCGGTATCGATCAGCGCGCCGCCGCCTTGCACGAGCACGCGCAACACCTCCTGAAGGCGATCCATGACTGGATCATCGAGGCTGACGTTATGTGTGATCGATGTCCCCAGCCCGACCACTGGCAACTTTTCGCCGGACGACGGAATCACGCGGGTGCGCAGGCCGTCGGCAGCACGCACGAGTGAAGGAAGCAAGGGACCCAAGGCGGCCAGGCTGGCAAGCAGGGCTGAACGGTGGAGAAGCTGGCGACGTGTCGGCATGCAGGGCTCCGGGCTCGAGGAGGGGCGGCGAGACGTTGAGGTCTGAGTATGGTCTAGGACGCAGCCCGTACAGCCGGGCCGACGCGCGGGTGCTTTTCCTGATGTTTCAGCCCGTCTATCCCCTGAGCACAGCCTTACCGCTACCGCTCACATGAAAACCGTGCGACACGGTGATGGCAATATGATTCCGCTTCAGGTCTACTGCACACCCTGACGAGCCTCGGCATGCCCGGGACGCACCGAGCTGGCTCGCATACCACGAGACCTTGCCATGCCCAGCCAACAGCCGCGGCCCCCACACCACGGGCCCGCGTCCCCTCCCACGCCTCTGCGGCGCCGGCTCGCCCTGCTCGGCTATGCCGGCGGCCTGCTGCTGGTTTTTGCCCTCAGCTTGCTGTTACTGCCTGCCGACAGCGGCGTGGGCAAGCTGCTGTGGAGCATGCTCTAGCCGGGTCAGACGCGGAAACGCCCAACCAGGCCGGACAGCGTTCCGGCCAGCGTCGACAACCGTTGGCTGGCCTGCAGGCTCTGCGCCGCGTTTGCCGCCGCATCGTTGGACAGGTCACGAATGTCGGTAATGTTGCGAGCGATCTCCTCGGTAACGCTGCTCTGCTCTTCGCAGGCGGTGGCGATCTGCGCGGCCATGTCATTGATCCGCTGCACGGATGCGGTGGTGTCAGCCAATACCTGGTCGACGCCGGAGGCCCGCTCCACGCTGTCCTGCGCGCGGCTACTGCCGGCGTGCATGGCCTGCACGGCACGCCCGACGCCCGATTGCAGGCGCTCGATACGGGCTTGGATGTCTCGGGTCGAATCCTGGGTGCGCGCCGCCAGGGCACGCACCTCGTCGGCCACCACGGCAAACCCCCTGCCCTGTTCACCCGCCCGCGCCGCCTCGATGGCCGCGTTGAGTGCCAGCAGGTTAGTCTGCTCGGCGATGCCGCGAATAACCTCGAGCACGGCGCCGATACTGGCAGTTTCCTCGGCCAGCGCGCCAATGGTTTGCGAGGCACCCTCGACCTCGTCAGCCAATTGCCGGATCGACGCGATGGTGCCGCTCACCACGGCCGCACCCTGGCTCGACTGCCGTTCGGCATCGCGCGCGGCATCCGAAGCATTCTGGGCATTCAGCGCGACCTCATGCACCGCAGCGCTCATCTCGGTCGCGGCCGTGCTGACTTGGTCCACCGCGGCGTGTTCGCTGCTGATCAGCTGATCGTTGGTTGCCGCCATTGCGGCCATGCTGCGGGCGGCAGCATCGACTTCGCCCGTCACCCGTCCGACCTCGGCGATCAGCGGCTGCAGCTTGTCTAGAAAGCGGTTGAAAGCATCACCGAGCTGGCCCAGCTCGTCTGCCGAACGCACCTCGACACGGGCCCGCAGGTCGCCGTCACCCTCGGCGATCTGCTGAACCCGGTCGAGCAGGCGCCGCATCGGGCGCAAGACCAGCAGCGGGAGCCCAAACACCAGCACCGCGCAGCCCAACAGACCAAGCACCAGCACCACGCCCTGCTGAGCAAGTGTGGCCACGCCAATGGTCGCCGCCGCCTCGCCCTGGGCCTGCGCAGTCTGGTCCTCAAGCTCGCCCAGCTTGTCGATGGCATCACGCATGGCCTCGAATCGGGACTCGCTGTCGCCGAAGCTCAGGGTACTGGCGCCTTGCGGGTCAAGGTCGACCTGATCGATCACCCGCTGAGACAGCTCGCTCCACTGCGTAAAACCGCGGTTGAAGGCCTCAACCAACGCCATCGCGTCGGTGCCCGGCTCCATGGCTGCGTATTTCTGGACGCGGTCGTAGGCCTGCTTGAGATTTTCCGCATGGCTTTCACGCAGCGCCTTGGCGTGCTCGCCCGCGTCGCTATCGAGCAGGCTGCGCTCGGCAAGCATGGCCTGGTACAGGTCGCGGTCAGCGTTGAGCAACAGGTTGATCGCCGGCAGGTGCCGCGATGCCAGTTGCTCGCTGGTGCCTGCGACCTGGTCGATGCCACGCATGCCGAAAGCGCCCATCAACACCAGCAACATCGCAAGCGCCGCCATGGGCAGGGTTATTTTCCAGCGAAAACCAAGGTCATTGACGAGACGGAACATGGGCGCACTCCTACGGGACGTACATGGCTATCGGCCACGCCGCCCACGGGCTGGAGTGTCACTGGTCGCTTAGTAACCCGCACGCCGCGCCTGGCAGCGGTACCGAGCGCAAACATCACCAAACCGAGCGTGGAGCGCCCCTCCGCCCGCAACGGCAGCCAGGTGAGGGGCGCCAAACAAGCGAAACGGCAACCCATTTCGGTCTATCGGAAGCATTGGGATCAGCAATTACCGTTAGCAGGCTATCTACTTTTACGATCTGCACGCTCCTGAAAACAAGCACAAGCGCGACCGGGTCAGGTGACCTGGCGCGCGAACAGGACGGATCGAACGACCAGAACAGGATTCCCTGCCATGCGTGCCACCCTATTTGCCACTGCCCTGCTGCTCACTTCCCTGGCCCACGCCGATGACGCAGCGCGCCCCGAGGTCTACACCTACGACACGACGCTGGATGTCGCCTCGGTGCTGTCCATCAAACTCAAGCCGACACCCAACTGCGAAGTAACCGACGCGGTGATGACCTATCTGGATTCGGCCGGGCAGGAACGCAAGCTGGCGTACCGGACGCTGTCCGACAGCTGCAAGAACCAGAACTGAGCCAGCCACAGCAGGCCGCTTCGACCGGAGCGGCCTGCCTGCGCCCCATAGCGTGGCGCGATCAGAAGCGATCGCGGATCACGACTTCATCGAACGGCAGCTTGCCGACACGCGGCTTGGGCTCCACGGCCCGCTTGCCGATCGCCACCATGAGCGCGATGACGTGGTTGTCCGGCAGATTGATCAGCTTGGCCACTGCATCGAAATCGAAGCCATCCATCGGGCACGAGTCCAGGCCCTTGCCGCGCGCCGCAAGCATCAGGGTCTGGGCCATCAGGCCGCAGCTGCGCATGGCTTCGTCACGCTGCACGTGCGGTTTGCCGCGGTAGTAGTTGTCGATGGCGCCGGCCATGTAGTCCTGCACCTCTGCGGGTGCGCCTTCCCAGACGCGACGTACGTTCTTTTCCCAGCTGTCGACCTGCGCACAGACGACGACCAGCATGGACGCGTCGGTCATCTGCGCCTGATTCCAGCCCACCTCGCGGATCTGGGCACGCAGCGCCGGGTCACTAACTTCGACCAGCCGTACATGCTGAAGGTTGAAAGCGGACGGCGCGAACATTGCGAGCTTGAGTAGCTCATCCTTTTCTTCACGGCTCAGGCTGAATTGAGCATCGTAGCCCTTCACGGCACGGCGGGTCTGGATGGCTTCTTCGATCTGCATGGCGGAACTCCGAGGGTTGGTTAATGTGGCGCTATGCTAGTCCCGCCGAACTATCGAATCCACGCGGTTAGCCTGATCAGAGTGATCGGTTCGCTCGATGCGTCGCCAGAGCGGCATCGCTGGCAAGCCTGGACGATACCGGTCGAATTCCAGCCGCCGGAAACAGCAAGGCCCCGCCAATTGGCGAGGCCTTGTCGTGATCCCGAACCGCACGGGGCAGCTCGGCAACGCCTAGCGCAGGTTAGAGCTGCGGGCCGGCGGCCTTGATCGCGTCGGAAACATCGAACTTCTTGAAGTTTTCGATGAACTTGCTCGCCAGCTCCTTGGCCGCCTCGTCATAGGCGTTGGCGTCGGCCCAGGTGTTGCGCGGGTTGAGCAGCTGGGCATCGACACCCGAAACGGCCTTCGGCACGTCGAGGTTGATGATCGGCAGGTGCTCGGTCTCGGCACCGATCAACGCCCCGCTCTGGATCGCGGCAATCACGGCGCGGGTGGTCGGGATGTTGAAGCGCTTGCCGACGCCGTACCCACCGCCGGTCCAGCCGGTGTTGACCAGATAGACCTTCGAGCCGAATGCCTGAATGCGCTTGATCAGCAACTCTGCATAGACACCGGCCGGGCGCGGGAAGAACGGCGCGCCGAAGCAGGTGGAGAAGGTCGACTTGATGCCGCTGCCCGAGCCCATTTCGGTGGAGCCGACCAGCGCGGTGTAGCCGGAGAGGAAGTGATAGGCAGCCTGCTCTTCATTGAGGATCGACACGGGAGGCAGAACGCCAGTCAGGTCGCAGGTCAGGAAGATCACTGCGTTCGGCTCGCCGCCAAGGTTCTTCTCGGAACGCTTTTCGACAAACTCCAGTGGGTAGGCTGCACGGCTGTTCTGAGTCAGGCTGTCGTCGGCGTAGTCGGCGACACGGGCATCATCGAGCACGACGTTTTCCAGTACGGTGCCGAACTGGATGGCCTTCCAGATCACCGGCTCGTTCTTCTCGGACAGGTCGATGCACTTGGCGTAGCAGCCACCTTCGATGTTGAACACGACGCCAGTGCCCCAGCCGTGCTCATCGTCGCCGATCAGGTAGCGCGACTCGTCAGCCGACAGCGTGGTCTTGCCGGTGCCGGACAGGCCGAAGAACAGGGTGACGTCGCCGTCCTCGCCGATGTTAGCCGCGCAGTGCATCGGCAGCACGTCGGCCTCGGGCAGCAGGTAGTTCTGTACCGAGAACATCGCCTTTTTCATCTCACCGGCGTAGCGCATGCCGGCGATCAGGACCTTCTTCTGCGCGAAGTTGATGATCACGCAGCCGTCTGAGTTGGTGCCATCACGCTCGGGAGAGCATTCGAAATTGGCAACATTCAGGACTTGCCACTCGTCCTTGCCGACCGGGTTGTACTGCTCAGGATTAATGAACAGTTGGCGGCCGAACAGGTTCTGCCAGGCGGTGGCGGTGGTCATCTTGACCGGCAGGTAGTGACCTTCCGACGAGCCTACATGAACATGAGAAACGAAATGCTCCTGGGCCTGGTTGAAGGTCACCACGCGATCCCAGAGGGCATCGAACTTGTCGGCTGGAAACGGACGATTGATCGGACCCCAGGCGATGGAATCCTGGGTGCTGGGCTCTTCGACAATAAAGCGATCAGCAGGCGAACGACCAGTCCGGTGGCCGGTTTTCACGACAAGTGCGCCGTTGGCGGCCAATTCGCCCTCACCGCGCTTGATGGCTTCTTCGATCAGTTGAGCGGTGCTGATATCGGTGTACACGGCGTTAGCTTGCGTCATGAGTTTCCCGTCGGCCCTCGGCCGATTCCTCCATGCTGTTGTAGCCCACAAAGGGGGTGGACTACACCGAAAAAAGTGCGCGCGATTATGACAGAAAAGGCGCGGCGCTGGGTATGAGGGCGTGATGGCGAAAAGGTTCCTAACCCTCTCGATGCATTAGTGGCGGGTGTCGGAGGGGCCTTCGGTACCCGCACCGGCAAACAGCTGAGCCACGTCGGCGGCATCGAAGCGGTAGCGCTGGTTGCAGAACTGGCAATCGATGGTGATCTCGCCGCCCTGCTCCTGAACGAGCTGCTCAGCGTCCTGCTGGCCCAGACTGATCACCGCGGTGGCTGAGCGCTCGCGCGAACAGCTGCAGCGGAACACGATCGGCAATGGCTCGAACAACCGCACCGGGTCCTCGTGATAGAGGCGGTGCAATACGGTTTGCGCGTCGAGCCCCAGAAGCTCTTCTGCCGACAAGGTATCGGCCAGCGTGCGCACGTGCTGCCAGCTGGCCTCGCGCTCCTCGGGCTCGCGGATACGGTCGGCGGGCAGTTGCTGCAGCAGCATGCCGCACGCGCGGCGGCCATCGGCGGCAAGCCAGAACCGGGTAGGCAGTTGTTCGGACGAGGCGAAGTAACTGGACAGGCTTTCAGCCAGGCTCACCCCGTCGAGCGACACAATGCCTTGGTAGCGCTGCCCATTGGACGGCTCGAGGGTCATCGCCAGTACGCCATCGGGCATCAGCTCGGTGAAGGTTGCGCCGGCCGTCAGCTGCGCTTCATCGAAACGGGCGATACCTCGCACCTCGCGGTTGCTGGAGCATTCGACCATTAGCAGCGGTACCGCACCCGACGAGCGGGCCTGCAACACCATCAAGCCGTCGAACTTCAGCGTCCCGATCAACAACCCCGCAGCGGCCAGCAACTCGCCGAGCAGCTGTGCGACTGGTTCCGGATAGTCGTGCTTGGCCAGCACCTCGGCATAGCTACGCTCGAGCTCGACCCATTCGCCACGTACGTCGGAGTCGTCGAAGAGGAAACGCTGGGTGTAATCGAAATCGAGCATGGGCATGACCAAAACAGAGAGGTGTGGCTCGGCCGGCTATCACCGCCAGGCTTCGGCGGCTTGCCACTACCCCAGATAGAAGAGGGACCGCATTCTAGGTGGAAAGTGGCGACCGTCCAACCGACGGCGCTCAGCCAGCGTCCGAGCGGAATCGCTGCAAGGCGCGGCGCTGCTTCTTGCTCGGCCGGCCATCGGTCTCGACGCCCAGGGCGCCAGCCTTGCGCAGCGCGGCAGCCTGCTCCCGACGGGCCTGGCTTTCAGCAGTTTCCTGGTACAGCTGCTGCGCTTCCGGCGCCCCCTTACGTACCGCAGAAAGGGCGCGCACGGTCACGGTGCGCTCGTCGAAGCCCGTGCGGATGACCAATTCCTCACCCAGCTTGGGCTCCTTGCTCGGTTTGCAGCGCTCGCCCCGGCAATGCACCTTGCCACCTTCGATCGCCGCCTTGGCCAATGCGCGCGTCTTGTAAAAGCGCGCCGCCCACAGCCACTTGTCCAGACGAACCTTGCCGTCGTCGCTCTCACTCATTGTTCAACTCTGCCAGACGTCCCGTTGTCATAGGGTGGTACAGGTGGATGCGGTTGTCATGCACCGCGACTAGAATGCGCGCAACTCTACCGGATACGCCCTTTGAATAGCCCCGACCCACAGACCATCATCGGCTTGCGCGAATGGATCGCCCTACCCGAACTCGGCGTGGTCGGCCTGCGCGCAAAGATCGACACCGGCGCTAGCACTTCTGCCCTCCATGCCACCGATATCAGCGAATTCAAGCGCAATGGCGAACGCTGGGTTCGTTTCACGGCACACCTGGGCACGCTGGTGCAGCGCCGCCATCGCTGCGAGGCACCCTTGGTGGCCCGCAAGATCATCAAAAGTTCAAACGGCCAGTCACAGACCCGCTACGTGGTACGTACCTTGCTGGCGTTAGGCGATCACCTATGGCCGGTCGAGTTCACCCTTACCTGCCGCAAGACCATGCGCTACCGCCTGCTGCTCGGGTCAAAAGCCCTGATGGACGGCAAATGGCTGGTCGACCCTGCACGCACCTACGTGCAGGAAAAACCCCTGAACCTCACTTCTCCCGGTGCCCCATGAAAATCGCCGTGCTGTCGCGCAACCCCCGCCTGTACTCGACTCGCCGTCTGATCGAGGCCGGTCAGCAACGGGGGCATGAGGTGGTCGTCATCGATACCTTGCGTGCGTACATGAACATCGCCAGCCACAAACCGCAGATTCACTACCGCGGGCGCCCGCTGGAGGGCTTCGACGCGGTGATCCCGCGCATCGGCGCTTCGGTCACTTTCTATGGCTGCGCCGTGCTGCGCCAGTTCGAGATGCAGGGCGTGTTTCCGCTCAACGAGTCAGTCGCCATCGCCCGTTCTCGCGACAAGCTGCGTTCGTTGCAATTGCTGGCACGTCGTGGCATCGGCCTGCCGGTGACCGGCTTTGCCCACTCGCCAGACGACATTGCCGACCTGATCCGGATGGTCAACGGCGCGCCCCTGGTCATCAAGGTGCTTGAAGGCACCCAGGGCATCGGCGTGGTCATGTGCGAAACCGCCACCGCCGCCGAGTCCGTGATCGAGGCGTTCATGGGCCTCAAGCAGGACATCATGGTGCAGGAATACATCAAGGAAGCCGGCGGCGCGGACATCCGCTGCTTCGTGGTCGGCGACAAGGTGATCGCCGCGATGAAGCGGCAGGCCAAGCCGGGGGAATTCCGATCCAACCTGCACCGCGGCGGCACCGCCAGCCTGATCAAGATCACCCCGGAAGAACGCATGACCGCCATCCGTGCCGCCAAGGTGATGGGCCTCTCCGTCGCGGGCGTCGACATCCTGCGCTCCAATCACGGCCCGCTGGTCATGGAGGTCAACTCCTCACCCGGCCTGGCGGGCATCGAGGAGACCACCGGCAAAGACGTTGCCGGCCTGATCATCCAGTACCTCGAAAAGAACGCCGGCCCGCACCTGACCCGAACGAAGGGGAAAGGCTAAGCGGCCCGACACCGAAGGGGGGCTGGACGGCGCGGGCGGCGGACCAACCCGTCGTGCCCGATCACTCCACCAGAGGTTGCCCCTTCCTCGTCTAGCCTCCCGCCTCGGCCGATTACGCTGCCTTCACGCCTTGATCGCATCCCGCGGCAACACCAGCCCCAACGGCAGGCTGACTCGCGCTTCGAGCCCGCCGCCTTCGCGGTTACGTAGCTCAATCACCCCGCCGTGTTGCGAGGCGATGCGCTTGACGATCGCCAGCCCCAGCCCTGCGCCCTGCCCGCCACGTGCGCGGTCACCACGGATGAACGGATTGAAGATTTCGCCCAGCTCCTGCGGGTCGATGCCGGTGCCGCGATCCAGGACGCTGAGCACGACGTAGGGCGCATTGCTGTCGCCAGACACGTGGGCGGCCACCTCGACCCGGTCGCCGCCGTAGCGCAGGGCGTTCTCGATGAGGTTGACCAGCAGCCGCTTGATCGACACCCGACGCAGCGCGAGCGGCGGCATGGGTTCGACGCACAGCCGAACGCTTTCTCCGTACTGGTTGTAAGGCGCGACGACCTCGCGCACCAGCTCACCGAGGTCGATGTTCTCCACCGGCTCGTCGCTGCCGTCGCGAACGAAGGCGAGGAACTGATCGAGGATCGCATTCATGTCTTCGATGTCGCGCACCATGTCCTCGGTGAGTTCGGCATCGCTGGACATCAATTCCAACGACAGCCGCAGGCGTGTCAGCGGTGTTCGCAGGTCATGGGATACGCCGGCCAGCATCAACTCGCGCTCACGGCCAGCCTGCTCGACATCCTCAGCCATTTGATTGAATGCGCGGTATACCTCGGTCATCTCGCTCGGCGTGTCGCTGATCGGCAGCCGCACGCTGCGCCCCTTGCCGATCTGCCGCGCGGCGTAGACGAGCCGTTTCAAGGGAAGATTGAGCTGGCTGACAAAGATCCAGGCCGCCGCCGTGGACAGCAGGCCGATACCGAGAAACCAGCCCAGCACGCTCCAGATGCGCTGCCCACGCAGCGGATACGCATACAAAGGCACCTGGAGCCAGTCCGGTCCGAGGCTCGGCGCGCGGACCCAGATCGCGGTCTGCGGCTGAATGCGCACCCGCACGTCAGTTTCCACCCCAAGCTCGGCTTGCATCTGACGCAGGAAGATTTCGGTGTACGGCCAGTGGTATTCACTGACCGGCACGTCGGCCGTCGCGACCCTGCGCAACCCCGCAGCCTGAGCGATGCGCTCACGGTTCTCATCGTCCGCGGCCCAGTAGGCGCGCAAGGTTAACGCCGCGCCATGGCTGTACTGGCGGTCAACCATGACGTCTTCGTTCATCATCAGGTACACCAGCATCAGCACCTTGGAGAACAGGACGACGATCAGCACCATCCACAGGGTGCGGGCGAAGAAGCTTTGCGGGAACCAGAGGGGGGTTTTCATGAAAGACCTTAGGCGGCAGGCCACAAGCGGCAGGCAGAAGCGAGCGGGGCCGGCCTTACTGCGTGCTCACCTGAAGCCTGTCGCCTGGAGCTTTTAGCCGATTTATTTGTTCCCGTCCGGTACGAAGACGTAGCCCACACCCCATACCGTCTGGATATAGCGTGGCTTCGAGGGATCGGGCTCGATCAGCCGGCGCAGGCGTGAAATTTGGACGTCGATGGAGCGTTCCAGCGCGTCCCACTCGCGGCCGCGCGCCAGATTCATTAACTTGTCGCGGGTCAGGGGCTCGCGGGCATGCTGGACCAGCGCCTTGAGCACGGCGAACTCGCCGGTTGTGAGCATGTGCACCTGGTCGCCCTTCTTCAGTTCGCGGGTGCCCAGAAACAGCTCGTAGTCGCCGAAGGTGACCGTCTCATCCTCACTGCCTGGCGCACCCGGCACCTGTGGCGCCTGACGACGCAATACCGCGCGGATTCGCGCCAGCAGCTCGCGCGGGTTGAACGGCTTGGCCAGATAATCGTCGGCGCCCTGTTCCAGCCCGTGGATACGGCTGGCCTCGTCGCCTTTGGCGGTGAGCATGATGATCGGGATTTGATTGCCCGCCGCACGCAGCCGGGCGCAGGCCGAGAGGCCGTCTTCCCCCGGCATCATCAGGTCGAGCACGACCAGGTGAAACAGTTCGCGGCTGAGCACGCGGTCCATCTGCTCAGCACTTTCCACGGTACGCACGCGATAACCCTGCTCATCGAGAAACCGCTCGAGCAGGCGACGCAGCCGCGCATCGTCATCGACAATCAGGATCTTTTCGCCTTCGCTGGCGGGCGCAGTGCTGCTCATGGAAACTCCTGGGCAATTCGACGACGCATTATGCGCACAGAGGGTTGGGCGCGATGTGCCGGCCATTGTTAGCAGATTTTTCGGCCAGCGGTAGCGCGCAGAGACTCAACGCTCGCGAAGTGCCTCAGCGCGGGCGCGAATGATCGGCTTGAGCAGATAGCTCAGCACGCTTTTATGGCCCGTGATGATATCTACCGAAGCGACCATGCCAGGGATGATCAGCAGTGGTTTCTCATCGGTGCCCAGGTGGCTTTGGCGCGTGCGCAGGTGAATCAGGAAAAAGCTGTTGCCGTCTTCGTCGGTAGTGCTGTCAGCGCTGATGTGCTCCAGTTCGGCTTTCAGCCCTCCATAGACGGTGAAATCGTAGGCGCTGAACTTGACCATCGCTTCCTGGCCCGGATGCAGGAAGGCAATGTCCTGCGGCCGAATCTTCGCTTCGATCAGCAAGGTGTCGTCCAGCGGCACGATCTCGACGATATCGCTGCCCGGCTGGATGACCCCACCGATGGTGCTCACCAGCATCTGTTTGACCACGCCGCGTACGGGCGAGGTGATCAACGTGCGGCGGACCCGATCCTCGAGCGCCTTGCCTGTGGATTGCAGCTTGGAGAGCTCCGTACGCGCCTCGTTGAGCTGAGTGAGCGCTTCGCTGCGGAACCGTCCTCGTGTTTCGCTGATTTTGCTTTCGATTTCCTTGATTGCCGCGCTAGCGCGAGGCAGTGCTAGCGTGGTGGCGTCGAGCTGCCCGCGGCTCTCGACCTCGGCCCGTTTGAGTCGGAGCACCTCCACGGGAGAAATGGCACCGCTGGCCACCAGCGGTTCGGACATTTCGATTTCTTTGCGCAGCAGGCCCAGGCTATTTCGGAATTGCTGCTGCTTAGATGTCATCTCGCGTACTTCCTGCCGGCGCTGCGCGAGCTGTTCCTCCAGCCCGGAGATTTCTGCGCTTAGCTGGGCGCGTCGGCTTTCGTAAAGCGCGCTCTCGCTGTTGGCGAGGTTGGGCGCGTCGCGCAGAAGCCCTTCGGGCATCACCAGTTCACGGCCCTCTACTTCCGCGGTCAGCCGCTCCACGCGCGCCGACAATGCCAACCGATCGGCTTCGGTTTCACCGACATTAGAGGCAAAGCGAGTGTCGTCCAGACGCAGCAAAGGTGCGCCTGCCTCGACGATTTGCCCATCACGGACGAACAGCTCCGCAACGATGCCGCCTTCGAGGTTCTGGATTTTCTGCAGACGGGATGACGGGATCGCCTTGCCTTCCCCCCGCGTCACTTCGTCGACAACGGCGAAGTGCGCCCATAGCACCAAGAACACGACAAAACCCAGCAGGCCCCAGATCGTCAGGCGAACCAGGCGTGGTGCATCTTCGATTAGCGCCTTACGGACTTCCGGCAGGGGCTCATTACGTGACCCGGTCAGCGAGCCCAGGCCGCTGCGGGCCATGATCGGCGGGATCGATTGCTTAGCTGACACGGATCTGCCCCTTCTTCAAGGCTTCGAGGATGACCGCCTTTGGACCATCAGCCACGATCTGGCCACGATCGACGATCACCAGCCGCTCGACCAGGCTGAGCATCGAGGTGCGATGGGTCACGAGCAGCAAAGTCTTGTCCACGGAGGCCTTCGCCAGTTGCTGCTTCAGGCGTTCTTCACTGGTGTTATCCAGCGCGCTGGTCGGCTCGTCGAGCAGCAGGATCGGGGGATCGAGCAGCAACGCTCGAGCCAGGGCTACGCATTGCCGTTGGCCACCAGACAGGTTCTGGCCCCGCTCGCCAACCTGCAATTCGTAGCCCTTGGAGTGCATCCGCGCAAATTCATGAACGCCGGCCAGCTCGGCAGCCGCGATGACGTGGTCGTCTTCGACGTAGCGTGCGCCCATCAGCAGGTTGTCGCGCAAGGTGCCAGAGAACAGCTGAATATCTTGTGGTACATAGCCGATGTTACTGCGCACATCAGCGATATCGAGCTGGCGAAGGTCGATCCCATCAATCAGCAGGCTTCCCGACTCGGGCTGATGAAGGCCCACGATGAGCTTGGCCAGCGAGCTCTTGCCCGAGCCGCTACGACCGATGATGCCCACCTTCTCGCCCGGCCGGATGACAAGGTTGACCTGCCGCAGCGCAATCTCCGTCTGCTCCGGGTAATTGAAGTCAACGCCCCGAAATTCGATAGCGCCCTGCAGGCTTTCGCGGTTGAGTGGCCGCTCGCCCGCCTGCCGCTCCTGCGGCAGCGCCATCATGTCATTGACCGAGCGGATGGTGACCTTGGCCTGCTGATAGCGGGTCAGCAGGCCTGCGACCTGCCCGAGCGGCGCTAGCGCCCGGCCACTGAGCATGTAGCAAGCGATCAGACCGCCCATGCTCAGATGTCCATCGATGATCTGGTAGACACCCAGCACGATCATCACCACGCCCGCCAATTGCTGCAGCGCCATCGTCAGATTAAGAGCCAGACTGGAGAGCATGCGAGCCCGCAGCTCAAGGCGGCTGAGGCTGCCAATGGTCTGCTCCCAAAGATGCTGCCGTTCGCTTTCGGCGTTGTTGACCTTGACCGAATCGAGCCCGGCCAGGGTTTCGATCAGACTAGACTGCCGTTCGGCCGACAGCGCCATGGTGCGCTCGAGCGTCTCGGCTAGCGGACGCTGCAAGGCAAGACTGAGCGCGGCCACCAACGGGAAGGCCAGCAGCGGTATCCAGGCCAGGTGACCGCCAATGACAGCGATCACAGCGATGATCAACAAGGTGAACGGCAGATCGATCAGGCTCGCCAGCGTCAGAGAAGCGAGGAACTCGCGCAGCGATTGGAATTCATGGATGTGCTGGGCAAAGGTGCCGACCCGCGCCGGGCGGTGGCGCATGAGCATGCCGGCGACACGCTCGAACAGGGTGGCCGAGATGATTAGGTCGGTTTTTTTACCAGCCAGGTCCAGACACAGGCCGCGCAAGGTCTTGAGCAGCAGGTCGAAAAAGAACGCACCGCTGACGCCAAGGGCCAGCACCCAAAGCGTAGCCTCGGCCTGATTCGGGACGACGCGGTCGTAGACGTTCATCACGAACAGCGGCGTGACCAGCCCGATCAAGCTAATGACGAAACTCGCCGCCACCGCATCGGCATACAACCAGCGGGAGCGCTTGAGGGTATCGCGAAACCAGTGCGTGGTCCGTGGGATAAGCTCGCCGCGGTCCAGGTCGAAGCGGTGCTGCGGCTGGGCGAAGAATGCCTGACCGGTGTATTCCTCCTCGAGTATTGCGCGGTCGACGTCCAGCTCCCCGCCTTCGGATTCGCTGGGCATGACGCGCGCTCGGCCATCGGCTTGCCAGCCCAGCAAAAGGGCACAGCGCCCATCGCGCAGCAGCAACAGCGCCGGCAGTGCCAGCGTTGGGATACGAACGAGCTCGCGCCGCAGCCAGCGCCCGCGCAGGCCCGCTCGAGCGGCGGCACGCGGCAGCAGTTCTGGGGTCAGGCGATGGTCCACAAGCGGCAGGCCAGCACTGAGCATGGCCCGGCTCGCTGCCTTCTGGTGAAAGGCGCACAGCGACAACAAACCATCTAGCAGCGGATCGTCATGACTTGCACGCGGGTCGAGGCGCACCCTCGGCTCGGGTGTTACAGCTTCCTGAGGTAGTGTCATAAGACCGCGCTGGGCCGACCTCTCAATTCATCCCGGGCAACTGGATCTGAGCGCGCACGTCATCCATCGGCACGGCGGCCAGGGGCGCCACGACCCCCTGGTTGCGCAGCAGGGAGCCACTGACCGCCTGGATGCGGTAATGGCTCAGAGCCTCGCTATAACGCACGTCCTCGAGACGGCGCGCAGCGGTGAACAATTCGTTCTCGCTGTCGAGCAAATCCAGCAAGGTGCGTTCACCCAAAGTGAACTGCTGCTGGTAGGAGTCGCGTACCCGACTGCTGCGGCTTACATAGTCCTCAGCGATGGGAAGTTGACGACGCGCATTGTTAAGCGCATTCCATGCCAACCCCATTTCTTCGGTGAGCATGCGCAAGGCATTGTTGCGAATGTCCATCGCCTGACCGACTTGGTTCGAGCGAGCGCGCAGGTCAGCACTGTTGCTACCACCAGCGAAGAGGTTGTAACGCATGCGCACCATGGCCTGCCATTCGTTCTCGTGCCCATTTACGCCGTCGATGTCGTTGTTGGCGCCCGTCGCGAGCTCAAGCGAAAAGCGCGGGTAGAATTCGGATTTGGCGGCCTGCACCTGTGCCTCGGCTGCATTTACATCCGATTGCGCCGAACGCAGCTGCGGATTCTCGATCAGCATCTTCTCCCGGGCCTGCTCGAAGCTCTGCGGCAACTCCACCGCGGCAAGCGTGGGGCGACTCAAGTCCTGCGGCATCTGGCCGACCAAAGCAAGGTAGTTGATCTGGCTATCGGCAAGGTTGGTCTGTTCTGTAATCAGATTGTTGCGCGCCTGGGCAAGACGAGCTTCGGCCTGATCAAGATCAGCCATACGGCCGACACCCTGCCGGCTGCGCATATCGATCTGGTCGTAGATGCGCTCGTGGTTGCGCAGGTTTTCTTCGGCCAGGCGGACCAGGGCTTCGCGCCGTAATACGTCCAGGTAAACCTGCGCAACATCCAATGCAGTCCGCTCTGCGCTGCCCAACAATTCATAGGCACGAGCATTAACTGTAGCGCGCTGGCGATTCACTTCGCTGGAGGTGGCGAAACCGTCGAACAGCATCTGCTGCGCAGTCAGGCTCGCCTCACCGCGATTCAGAGTGCGATAGCCATGATCCTCACCTTGACGAGTACTCACGCTATCGGTGCCTTCACGGCCATAACCCGCGACGACATCCACCCGCGGCAAATAACCGCCTTTCGCAGAACGCAGCTGTTCTTCAGCCGCCATACGGGCATGTACGCCCGCGCTGATTTCTGGGTGAGTGTCGAGGGCGCTGCGCATCGCCTCTTGCAGAGACTGCGCCTGAGCGGCAGCCGAGACGGCGAGAAACAGGGGAAGCACCAGGGCGAAAGGCTTCATGAGGCGTATTCCGAAAGAGTTGAGCGAGTGGCAAGGCCAAGGCGGGTTACGAGCTGAATCGGCACGCGATATCGCTACTGGTTGAGCGTCTGCGCCTTAGGGAGAATCGCGCCTGATATCACAGTGACATCATTGAGCACATTGTTTAACATCACACTATCTGGGGTCAATAGATTGACCTCCCGCTCGTCGACTTTTTTAAAGCGTCAAAAAAATACTAGTTACTTCTGCCTGCTGCGGCGGCACTCTATCAGTCGCAACACCGGCTTACATCTACCACTCGGAGCAAAGAGCATGAGCTCTAATTACGTCATCGTTAAAAGCGTTATCGGCCAAGCTTTTGCCATTTCGTCGGATGGCGTCCGTCGCGCTTTGCTCGAAGGGGACCGGCTGTTTACGGGTGATCAGGTTCTTACCGAACCGGGCAGCGCAGTAACGCTGGAACTTCCGAATGGCGAGCTTGTAAGCGTTGGGGAATCGGCATCGTGGCAAGCCGGCGAGTTCGCCGAGGCCAGTCCGGTCGAACCCATTTCCGAGCTGGAACAGGCCATCGCTGATGGCTTCGACCCGACAACCGACTTAGAAGCAACCGCTGCTGGCCCCGGGGCAGGCAGCAGCGCCGGCAGTTCCGGTGGCGGCCATACGGCGATCGTTCTGGATGAAACGGGCGAACAAGTTCAGGCGACCATCGGATTTCCGACGGACGGCTTGACCTCGGCGGCATTTGAAACTGCTGAAGAAAACGGGACCTCTTCAACTGTTTTTGTCGATACCGTCGCGCCCGCCGCACCAGCGGTTTCTCTGGAACTGGACAGCGGCAGCAGTAATGGTGACCGCATTACCAACGACGGCGGCCTCGTACTCGCAGGCATAGAGCCTGGTGCGACCGTTGAATACAGCACCGATGGCGGCCAGACCTGGACGTCGACCTTCACGCCAGTCGAAGGCAGCAACACCGTTTCCGTACGCCAGACCGATGCAGCCGGTAATACCTCCGCAACCACCGCCGTCAGCTTCACTCTCGATACTCAAGTTGCCTCGCCTATCGTTGCCCTGCAGGCCGACAGCGGCACAAGCGACTCGGATCTCATCACCAACTCCGGCGCATTGATCATCACCGGCCTCGAAACCAGCGCCACCGTCCAGTACAGCACCGATGGCGGTCACACCTGGACGTCGACCTTCACGCCGGTCGAAGGCGGCAACACCGTTGCCGTACGGCAAACCGATGTGGCCGGCAACACCTCCGCGGCCACCACCGTCAGCTTCACCCTCGATACTCAAGTCGCCTCACCTATCGTTGCCCTTCAGACCGACAGCGGCACAAGCGACTCGGATCTCATCACCAACTCCGGCGCACTGATCATCACCGGCATCGAAGCCGGTGCTACCGTTCAGTACAGCACCGATGGCGGCCAGACCTGGACGTCGACCTTCTCGTCAGTCGAAGGCAGCAACACCGTTGCCATACGCCAGACCGACGTGGCTGGCAATACCTCCGGCGCGACCAACGTAAGCTTCGTGCTCGACACTCAAGCACCAGCGATAACTGCCGGCCAGCAATTCACCTATGACGAAAACCAGCCGGCAAACGCCGTGATCGGTAGTGTCAGCGCACAAGATACTGTTGGCGTTGTTGCGTTCCGCTTCGCGGACAGTGGCAACAGCACGAGCGCTGACGGCTATTTCCAAATCGACAGCCTAGGCCGTATTACCCTGACCCAGGCGGGCGCCACGGCCGGCGTCAATGACTTCGAGCAGGCACCCAATAGCCATGGCTACGCCATCGAAACCATAGACGCCGCCGGCAATGTCTCCTCCGCTAACGTCACGCTGTCCGAAGCCAACGTGAACGACAACGCACCACACGCCGCTGACGACTCGCTGCAAGCAGTTGAAGACACTCCCGTTACCTTCCTGGCCAACGAGTTGCTGGGAAACGACAGCGATGCCGACGGCAATGGCCTGACCATCGCAGGCGTCACCAGCGGCGTGGGCGGCACGGCCGTGCTCAACGCCGACGGCTCGGTGACTTTCACCCCAGATGCCAATTTCAATGGCACGGCTGATTTTTCCTATACCGTCAGCGATGGCACTCACATTTCCGCGCCCGCGACCGTGACGGTCGATGTTACAGCCGTGAACGACGCACCGGTCGCCGAGGCCTCGCTTGGGCATGCCACCGAAGACAGCGGCGTGGTGGGAGGCCAACTGACCGCTAACGAAGTCGACGCTGGCGACAGTCTGAGTTTCGATCTCAACGGCACTGCCCCGGCCGGCTTCACCCTGGCCAGCAACGGCACCTGGACGCTGGACACTAGCGATGCGGCGTACCAATACCTGGCCAAGGATCAATCGCTGACTCTGCAGGTCCCATTTACCGTTACCGACGCAGCTGGCGCGAGCAGCACTAACAGCCTTACGCTGGTCATCACCGGCACCAACGATCTGCCGGTAGCCCAGGCGGCCAGCGCTACTGCCATCGAAGGTGCAACCACATCCGTTGGTGCGGTAAGCGATGCTACAGATGGCTCGGCGATCGTCCTGACCGTCACCACAACCAACCCAGGCGAAGCCGTCAGCTTCGACTGGCAATTCGCAACCTCGGACTATCTACCCTTCAACGACTTTGCCTTCGTGCAGGTCAATGGGCAGCCAGTTCAACTGCTGAGCAACGTCGCCAGCGTCGGCGATGGCGGCAACTCGGGTACCCAGGGCTTCAGTTATCAGTTCAACTCACCCGGCACCTATACGCTGGTCATCGGCGTTGCTGATGCCAGAGACGGCGGTATTGATTCCACCCTATCGCTAAGCAATCTGTCAGCCAATGCCACACTGAGCCTCAGCGCCGGCACGGTAACACCAACAGCCAATGGCTGGACGCTCACGACCAATGGCGTCAACAACGCGGATCTGTCTGGCCTCCTGCAGCTGGGCACGGTCAGCGGCCAACTCGTCGCCACTGATGTCGATCAGGGCGCAACCTTGACCTTCAGCGTGAACGGGATTGCCCCGGCAGGCTTCAGCTTGTCTAGCGATGGCCGTTGGACCTTCGATGCGACAGACAGCGCTTACGACTCGCTCGCGGCGGGCGAGACGCAGGATCTGGTTGTTCCCTACCAGGTGACCGACGAACACGGCGGCGTAGGCGCGAGCACGCTGACCATTACTGTCACCGGCACCAACGATGCGCCGGTTGCCACGGCGACCACCGCCTCGACCGCCGAAGATGCCCCGGTGATCGGCGGCACGCTCGCTGCCAGCGACATCGACGGCGATACGCTGACATACAGCCTCACCGGTAGCGCGCCGGCCGGCTTCATACTGAACAGTGACGGCACCTGGAGCCTCGACCCAAGTGACGCTGCCTATCAGCACTTGCCAGACGGCGCTTCGATGACATTGACCGTGCCGTTCATGACTACTGACGGCACGCTGTCCAGCAGCAGCACGCTGACGATCACGGTCACTGGCGTGAACGACAAGCCCGTGGTCACCGAAGCGGTTGCTGCAGCCAGCGAAGGCGATGGCGTGATCTCCGGCGAGCTCGTGGCGACCGACGCCGACGACGGCGCCGTTTTGACCTATGAAACAAGCGACAACGTCGCTGGCTTCACCCTCGGCAAAGACGGCAGTTGGAGCTTCGATAGCAGCGACGCGGCTTATGACTATCTAAAGGCGGGTGAAGAGCTTGTCATTCAGGTGCCGGTCACGGTTACCGATGAGCACGACGCCTCGACCCAGACCACCCTGACGATCACCCTGACCGGCACAAACGATGCTCCGGTCGCTAATGCAGTGGCCGTCAGCGGCGCCGAAGACCAGGCTGCGCGCATCCCAGTGACCCTGTCCGGCAGCGATGTGGATGGCACGATCTCAGGTTTCACCATCGGCTCGCTGCCCGAACACGGCACGCTCTACTCAAGCGCCAACGGCGGCGCCGCACTGGAGGTCGGCGATCAGGTCACCGGCCCGGTGTATTTCGCCCCGGCAAAAGACTGGAACGGCAGTACGACGTTCGAATACAGCGCGGTCGACAATAATGGCGCTTCGTCCGACCCCAAAAGCGTCACGCTGAACATCACGCCGGTAAACGATGCGCCGGTTGCGGCTCCGACCACCGCCAGCGCTGTAGAAGATGCGCCAGAGATCGGCGGCAAGCTGACAGCAGCCGACGTAGACGGCGACATCCTGAGTTACAGCTTGGTCAGCCCAGCGCCGGCTGGCTTCGCCTTGAACACAGACGGCAGCTGGGCGTTCGACCCGAGCGACGCCGCCTACCAGGCGCTGGCCGAGGGCGAGACGCGTATTATCACCGTGCCGTTCAGCGCTACCGATGGCAGCCTTTCAAGCAGCAGCACCCTGACCCTGACAGTGACCGGCACCAATGACGCCCCGGTAGTCAGCGGCGCCATCACTTCCGGTACCGATGAAGACGCAGCACCTCAGACCGTCAACCTGCTTGGCAATGCCAGCGACCTCGACACGACCGATGTGCTGAGCATTACCGGTCTCCAGGAAACCAGCGGCAACGACGCCAGTGGCGTGACTTTCGACGCTGCCAGCGGATCGCTGCGCATCGACCCGAACACCTACGGTTACCTGGCTGTAGGTGAAAGCCTCACCCTTACCTACGAGTACCAGGTGGCAGACGGCAACGGCGGCTTGGTTGATACCAGCGCGACCATCACCATTGATGGCCGTAACGACGCGCCTGTCGTTACCGCTGCCATAGACACGGCCAGCCATGAAGATGCTGGCACCTTCAGCGTCGATCTGCTGGCCAACGCCAGCGATATCGACAAGAGCGACGTGCTTGGCATCAGCAATCTGAAACTGGTGGGCACCGGCGACACCGCGGGAATCAGCCTGTCAGGCAACGCCTTGCAGGTCGATCCGAGCGCCTACGGCTATCTCGCAGCCGGCGAAAAGCTAGCGCTCACCTATAGCTACGACGTGGTGGACAATAAAGGCGGTGTCACGCCCACAACTGCCACCGTCACCGTCGAAGGGCGCAACGATGCGCCGCTGATCAATAGCACGCTGCAGACGGGCACCGTGTCAGAGCGCGCCGACCGGACCGTCGGCGAGAACGCGGGAACGCTCTCGACCAGCGGTGACTTTGGCTTTACCGACGCCGACCTGAGCAACAGCCATACCCTCAGCAGCCAGTTGATCAGCGCGACCGACGCGGACGGCAAGCCGGTTGCGGCTCTGGGCGAACTGATCGCCTCCCTTGCCGACAGCGCTCAAGGTGACGGGGTCGGCTCGGTGCACTGGGACTACAGCGTGGCGGCAGACGCGCTGGATTACCTCGGCGCCGGCGAAACCATCACCCTCGTCTACCGCGTATCGGTAGCCGACGACAGCGCGGCTACCGCAAGCCGTGATGTCACCGTCACGCTGACCGGCAGCAATGACGCCCCGATCGTCAGTGGTGCCGTCAGTTTCTCAACCAACGAAGACGCCCCGAGCTACACCCTCGACTTGCTACAGAACGCCACGGACGAAGACGCCAATGACGTGCTGAGCGTCAGTAACCTGCAGTTGGTTGGCAGCGGGAACACCGCAGGCATCACATTCGACGCGGCCACTAACAGCCTGGCCGTCGACCCTTCCGCCTACGATTACTTGGCCGCCGGGGAAAAAGTCGTCCTGAACTACAGCTACGACGTCAGCGACTCAAACGGCGGCGTTACCCAGGCCACGGCCTCGATCACCATTGAAGGTCGTAACGACGCTCCGGTAGTTACCAACACGTCCGTCACCGTCGCCGAGGAAAGTACCGGGACGCCGCTGCAGATCACCGCACCTACCGATGTCGACACGAGCAACGTTCTGAGCATTACCGTGACTGGCTTGCCCGATATCGGGCGCATCACCCTGAACGATGGCACGACCGTACAGAACGGCCAGACGCTCACGCTTGCCCAATTGCAGGGGTTGAAGTTCGACGGCCCGGCCGACTACAGCGCTGGCCAGCAGGTCGGTACCTTCATCTACAGCGTCAGTGATGGGACCACCAGCGTTGTCGGCAGCGTGGCTCTGGCGGTCAACCCGATCAATGACGCGCCGGTTGCCAATGACGACCTTGGCGTCATCAGCGGGCTGAAAGGTAGCTATTACGCATACAACGATGGGATTGATGGCAGCAATCTGGGCAGCCTGGCGCAAGCGACGGCCTTCATTGCCACCCACCAACCGAACGCTACCTTTATCGCTACCCGTCTCGATTATGGCAATGGCGTGAGCAACGACCTCGGCAGCGACGGGCAACTGCAGCGCTTCCTCGGCTCGGACGCCGCCTCGCTGAGCAACGATCCGGTTAACTCCTCGGACGCCATCATCAAGCTTGCCGGTGACATCAACCTGAACGCCGGCACCTACCAGATTCGTGTCCGGGCTGACGATGGCTACCGGGTCCTGATAGACGGCAAGGTCGTCGCCGAATACAACGCCAACCAGAGCACTACCACGCGCGACGGATCCACTTTCCAGATAACCGAAAGCGGTCCGCATCAGATTGAAATCGTGTATTGGGACCAGGGCGGAGCCGCTCAGCTCAAGGTGGAGCTGCGCCCTGATGGGGGGAACTACAGCGTCGTAGGCGGTAGCCAGATCAGCCATGCGGACAATGCCTCGCTGGTCACCAACGAAGACACCGCACTGACCATCGACCCATCCGTACTGCTTGGCAACGATGTCGATGTGGACGGCGACGCGCTCTCCATCATCAGCGTACAGAACGCCGTGAACGGCACCGTCGCGCTGGTCGATGGCAAGGTGGTCTTTACGCCTGCTGCCAATTTCAACGGCAATGGCTCGTTCAGCTACACCGTCAGTGACGGCAAGGGTGGTAGCGACACAGCGTCGGTTACCGTCGGCGTCAAGCCTGTAAACGACGTACCCACCGCAGCGAACCAAACGCTGGTCATCAACGAAGACACGCCCGTCAGCGGGAAGATTGTCGCCACCGATGCAGACAACGACACGCTCAGCTACACGCTGCTGACCGCTGCCAGCCACGGCTCGCTGGCTCTCAACACCGCAACGGGTGCCTACACCTACACACCGGCGGCCAACTACAACGGCGCCGACAGCTTCACCGTGCGCGTCAGTGACGGCAAGGGCGGTTTGGTCGACAGCGTCGTCACGTTGGGCATCACACCGGTTAACGACACCCCTACTGCCACGACGCAGGTACTCAGCACAAACGAAGACACACCGGTCACCGGCAAGGTAATCGCGCAGGATGTCGACGGCGACACACTGAGCTATCAGCTCATTGGCGACGCCAGCCACGGCACGCTTGTCATCAATTCAGGCACCGGCTCTTTCACCTACACGCCTGCAGCCAATTACAACGGCACCGACAGCTTTACCGTGCGTGTCAGCGATGGTAGCGGCAGCTTTACCGACAACGTTATCGCCATCGGCATCAATGCCATGAACGACGCTCCGGAAACCGCCAACCAATCTCAGGACGTTGCCGAAGACGGGCAACTCGACGGGACCATCACGGCAACCGACGTCGATGGCGACACGCTCGCTTATACGCTCGTCAGCGGCCCGCAGAACGGTGGCCTGCTGCTCAACACCGAGACCGGCAGCTACAGCTATCGCCCGAACCCCGGCTACAACGGCTCCGACAGCTTCAGTATCAGGGTCAGCGACGGCAACGGGGGCACGGTAGTCAGCAAGGTCGACGTAACCGTGCAACCGGTCAATGACGCACCCGTGGTGACTCCAATTGCCCTGGCGGCCATGGCCGAAGACGGCAGCATGGTCATCACCTCCGAGCAACTGCTGGGAGGCGCGACCGACCCGGACGGTGACAGCCTGACCGTCGTCGACCTGCAGGTAGCCAGCGGTAGCGGCAGCCTGACAAGCAATCCGGACGGTACCTGGACGTTCACGCCTGCCAAGGACTGGAACGGCAACGTCAGCTTCGACTTCGGCGTCAGCGATGGCAGCGTGACGGTCGCCAACACGGCGAGCCTGGTCGTAAATGCGGTCAACGATGATCCGTTCACCGCCACAGACAGCGCCACGACCCTCGAGGACACCGCCGTCACGCTCGATGTGCTCGCAAACGACCGCGACGTGGACGGCGACACCCTGACGCTGACGGGCGGCACCGCCGAACACGGCAGCGTCTCTGTCGTCGACGGCAAGCTGGTCTACACGCCTGACGCCAACTTCAGCGGCACCGATACCATCACCTACAGTGTTTCCGACGGTCAGCAGGGTACTGCGACCGGGACCGCTACGGTCTCGATCGGCGCCGTTGCCGATGCACCGACATTGAGCGCTGCCCAGCCAACCGACCGCCCTGCTGCTACCGGCCTGCTGTTGCAGAGCTGGAGCGGCCTGGCTCTCGGCAACAGTGGCACCGGAGCGGCCGCCGCCACGCTGAAATCAGTGATCGACGCAGCCGGTACGCCGAGCAGCAGCGCGACCCTGAGCGATGCACACCTGGACAGCGTCACCGCGGGTGTTGCCAACAAGCTCACGGGCCTCGTCTACCTGGAGGCGGGCCAGACCTATACCTTCAGCGGCGTCGCCGACGACAGCGTTGCAATCGTCGTGGGCGGCACCGCTGTCGCCTCTGCCACCTGGGGCGGCAGCAATGGTCAATTCAGCGGCAGCTACACGACGGCTGCTAGCGGCTATTACACGCTGGACATTTACCAACACAACCAGTCGGGCCCCGGCAATCTCGATGTGAACGTCCGTGTGGGCAACGGCGTGGTTCAGGACCTCTCCAGCCTGGCGCTCTACACCCAAGTCTCGGATCTCACCGGCGAGGGCGTGCGCATCTCCGAGCTAAATGGAGCCGACGGTAAGGGCTACTACGCCGAGTATGGCTATAACGAAGGCGCCGAGGACACAGCGATTCCGCTGTCGCGCCTGGAAGCCGCACTGGTCGACCGCGACGGCTCCGAGACGCTGAGAGTCGAGGCCTCGCAGATCCCGACCGGCGCCAAGCTGAGCGACGGCACGCATGAGTTCACCGCAACCGACACGCTGAACAGCGTGGATGTGAGCGGTTGGAATCTGGCCAACCTGAACGTCACGCCTGCCGCTAACGCCAATGGAAACTTCACCCTGAAGGTGACCGCAACGGCAACCGAATCCACGGGTGATAACGCCAGCACCAGCCTGGACCTGCCGGTGACGGTATATGCCGTTAACGACGCGCCGACCGGCGCCGATAACCTGATCCAGACGACCGAAGATACGCCGCGCAGCTTCAGCGCCGCTGACTTCAGCTTCCAGGATATTGATGCCGGTGACAGCCTGCGGGCGATTCGAATCGACAGCCTGCCAAGCACCGGCAGCCTGACGCTCGGCGGGCAACCGGTCACGATCGGCATGCTGGTTACCACCGCGAACATCGCTTCGCTGCTGTATTCACCGGCAGCCAACGATAACGGTGACAACACATTTACCTTCTCCGTGCAGGATCAGAGCGGTGCATTCTCTGCGTCGTCGAATACTCTTACGGTCCGCACCCTGGCCGTTGACGACGCGCCTGAGCTCGCCAACATCACCGTCTCGATCGCCGAGAACCAGCCATCCGGCGTGACCGTAGCCGACCTCAGTGACCACTTCACCGGTACCGATCTCGACCGCGACGGCGAGGCGCTGAGCTACAGCATCACTGGCGGCAACGAGGCGGGCCTGTTCAGCATCGATGCCAATACGGGTGTCATCACCCTGGCGAGCGGCAAATCCCTGGATTACGAAACGGCGATCAGCCACCAGTTGCAGGTAAGCACCAGCGACGGACACAGCAGCGCGAGCGCCGTGGTCACGGTGAACGTAGGCAACGTCAATGACAACGGCGTGGTACTGATCGATAGCGATACCGCCGACAACCGCGTCATCGAGAACGCGGTGACCGGGACCCGGGTAGGCATCACTGCACTGGGCACCGATGCCGATCGCGGCACTACGGTGACCTACAGCCTGCTCGATACCGCCGATGGCCGCTTCGCCATAGATGCGACAACCGGGGTGATCACTGTTGCCGATGGCAGCAAGCTCGACTACGAGACGGCGATCAGCCACACCGTGGTCGTGCAGGCCCTCAGCAGCGACGGTAGTACGCAGACGGCGAGCTACACGATCGCCCTCGGGGATGCCGACGACACCGTGCCCGTGGTCAATGCTGGGCAGAATTTCAGCTACGGGGAAAACCAGACCCTAAACGCCGCGGTCGCTCAGGTGGAGGCGAGCGATAATGTGGCCGTCACCGGCTACCGCTTCAGCAATGGCACACAAGTCTCCGACGACGGGCTGTTCCGCATTGATGACAGTGGCACGATACGCCTGACCGCAGCCGGCTCCGCAGCCACGTCAGCGAGCAACGACTACGAAACTGGCAGCAACAGCTTCACACTTCAGGTCCAGGCACGGGATGCGGCAGGCAACCTGTCGCCAGCAACGGATATCACCCTTAACGTGCAGCCGGAGCCCGGACTTATCCAGATCGGCGGCGGTGGCAATAACAACGGTGACAACGCCATCAATGGCGCCAATGGTAATGATGTGTTGCTCGGTGACGTGGGCGGTACGCTGACTACCGTACAGCCGGCGACGAACTACAACGTGGCCTTGCTGGTAGACGTCTCCGGCAGCATGTCCACCGCGCGCATGACGCTGATGAAGGACGCACTCAAGGCGTTTGTCAGCGACCTGGCAGGCCATGACGGTGTGATCAACATCACGCTAATCAGCTTCTCGACTGGCGCTCAGACTCTACTGACCATCCAAGATTTCGACAGCGCCAGCGAGGTCAGCGCGCTGCAGGCCGCCATCAACAACCTCAGCGCCAACGGCAACACGAACTACGAGTCCGCTTTCAATGCCGCCACGTCCTGGCTGAGCGGACAGCCTTCGTCGGGCTATCAGAACCTGACCTATCTGCTAACCGATGGCGACCCAACCGCCTACATCGACGCAAATGGCAACACCAGAACGTCAAGCTCCACTACCGCCACCGTTTTCGAGAACGCGCTCGATGGCTTCGCGCCGCTGAGCGCGATCAGTCAGGTGCACGCCATCGGCATCGGCAGCGGAATCAACGAAACGTATCTGAAGTTCTTCGACAATACGTCCGCCTCGAACGTCGCAACCGTCACGTTCGGCACCGTAGACAAGACAACTAGCTTGGCGACCTTCGATGGCAGCGCGCCGGGTCCGTTGGGTTCAGGATCAAACTGGGCCGGTGGAAGCATTTCGAATGGTGCGCTGCAGGTAACCGGCACTGCGACCAGTAGTATTTTTGCGGTGGAGGGCGACTCACGACTCAGCTTCGCTCTGTCCACTGCGAACTGGCGGAGCAACGGCAACGGCCGTGACACTTTGCTATGGGAGATTCAACAGCAGGCCATCGATTCGAAGGGCGCCGTGACCTGGACAACCGTGCAAAGCGGCACGAGCACCGGCACGATTAGCTCCGCGACATTGACCGCTGGCGAATACAGACTGGTGTATAAAGTCCAGGATAACTCCAGCAACAGTAGCACCGCCACGCTGCTGGTCGACAACATCAATTTGACCACGCCTGTACCCGTCGCCTACACCGCCCCCGTGGGCAACGTCGAAATCGCCAATAGCGCCGCCGACCTTCAATCCGCCCTTCATGGTGGTTCGAGCAGCACCAGCCCGGTCTCGGTGGGCAATGACACAGTCAGCGGCGGTGCCGGCCACGACGTGATCTTTGGCGACGTGATCAACACAGACGCCCTTCCCTGGGGCGTGGATGGCAATCCGGTGCGCCCATCGGATCTGCCGGACGGCTCGGGTGTGAACGCACTAAGCCGATTCCTCGAGCTGAAAAGCGGCAGCGCACCGACCGACCAGCAGCTGTACGACTACATTCGCGCTAACCATGAGCACTTCAATGTTGTTGGCGACACGCGTGGCGGCAATGACACGCTCGATGGCGGTGCCGGCAACGACATCCTCTACGGCCAGGGCGGCGACGACATTCTGATTGGCGGTGAAGGTGACGATATCCTCTATGGCGGCACCGGCAGCGACACCTTTGTGTGGAGAGCCGGCGACTTGGGACAGGACGTCGTAAAGGACTTCAACATTGGTGAAGGGGATCGTATCGATCTGAGCGACCTGTTAGCCGATATGGATAACAGTTCTTCGCTGGATGCTTACCTGCGCGTGGACACAACCACCTCTACGCTACAGATCAGTACCACTGGGCAGCTCGACCAGGGTGGCGCTGCGGATGTCTCCATCGCCCTGCAAAACGATGGGGCAGCGATCAACCTGGCCAGTTATGGCGGCGACTCGGCGGCGATCATCGACTCGCTTATCGCCAAGCAAATCGTCCAGGTCGATCACTAAGGGTGACGCACGGATACCCGCAAGCGCGTGCTTGCGGGTATTGTCCCAGCCAGCGTACGAGGTAATGCAGTGTTTTATATCAAGCGTGATAACGGCAGCCGGCTTCTGCGGGTCGAGCCGTCGCCCTTCGACGACATGACCGGCGAACTGCCAGATGACGACGGCGAAGTGCGGGCCTGGCTCGCCGCTCAGGACAGCCTTGCCCATTTGCGCCAGAGCGATCTGGAAATGGTGCGGGTACTGGAGGATTTGATCCATGCCCTGATCGATAAGGGCGTACTGCGCATCACCGACCTGCCGGACTCAGCGCAGGCTAAGCTGGCCGGGCGTAGCCGGGCTCGCCATGCGCTGGGCTCGTCGGGCTTATTGGTCGACGATGACGACGCCGGCCTGATCTAACCGGCTATCGGTGCCGTCCCAGGGCATCGGATTACCCAGCAGCCGGCCCTGACCGCCCTCGAAGCCCAACACCCGCAGCGTCATCCATTCCCCTTCAGTCTCGACCTGCTCGGCGATCAGGGGCAGGTCGATGCTGTGTGCAGCGCGTTGCATCGCCTGAATGAACAGGTGTTTGTCCGCCTCGGTATCGACACCCCGCAGGTAGCTTCCGTCGACTTTCAGGTAACCGAGGCCCAGGCGAGCCAGATTGCCGATCATGCTGAAGCGGCCGCCGAAGTGCTGGATGCCCAGGCCGAAGCCCAACTGGCGCAAACGCCGGGCTAGCAGCTCGAGGCTGGTTTGATCCGGCAAGTGCGCTTCGTCAAGTTCGAGCGTCAGCCATTGAGCCACGTCGCCATGCCGTTCCAATAAACCAAAGACCTCTTCCCGCATGGCTGGATCACCGAGCGTAGCGCCGCAGAGGCTCAACGCCATGGGTGACGGATGTGCGTGAAGGGTTTCCAACACCTGATGCACCATCGCCAGGTCGAGGCGGGCCGTCCAACCGAACCGCTCGAGCCATGGCAGAAAGCGCGCGGCGGGTATCACGTCGCCCTGCGGATCGACCAGCCGTGCCAGCACCTTGCGATGGATCACGCGCTGCGGCTCGGTCGCGCTCATTACCGGTTGGAAATACAGCTGCAGGAGGCCGTGTTCAAGCACGCCGTCGAGCAGTCTATACCAATCCTGATGCTGTTCCGCCGCCGGCATCGCAGCGGACGGCTGATGACACGCCCATGCCCGGTTCGCCTGGCTCGCGGCCTGGACCAGGGCCTGATCGAGCGACGCATAGAGCGATGCAGCAGTGCGCTCCTGAGCGAACGGCGTCAGGCCGATATGCGCGACGGGCAGCACGTCGGTTAGGCCGGTCTGCTGCAACGACGCCAGCGCATGTTCGAGCTGCTCGGCGAGGCGCTCGGCCTCGGGCCGATCCAGGCCGACCGCCAGTAAGGCGAATTCGCCGCCGCGCGTCCGCCCGATCAGGTAGCGATCCTCGGTCACTTGCCGCAACTGGCCCGCCACCGAGCGCAGCAGCTCATCCGTGCGTGCGCCTCCAAGCCGCTGGTTGAGACCGGTCAGGTCGTTGATCCTGAGCAGAATCATGTATCCGCTGCCCGCCAGGTCTTCGCCGCTCAAGCGTGCCTGCAGTTGCATGTCGAAGTGGCGCCGGTTGCTGAGGCCAGTCAGGCCGTCATGATAGGCCTCGTTGCGCAAGCGCTCGCTGCGCCGCGCCTCCTCTTCGAACAGGGTCTTGAGCTTCTCGACCATCAGGTTCATTGCCAGCACCACGCGGCGGAGCTCCGGCGTTTCGGGCAGGTGCGCCACGCTCATGAACTCGCGCCGAGTAATGGCCTGGGACTGCGCCACCATGTCATCGAGCGGCCGTAGCTGACGACGCAGCAACAGCGCCCCCAGCAGCGCGCTGATCACGCCACAGAGCACCAGCCAGCCAAACATGCCGAGCGTGCTCTGCCACAGCCGCGAAACCGCGAACATCGGGTGGCTGACCACTTCGACCCGGGCGACCTGCTGCCAACCACGACTGACGATCGCCTCGCCGCCTTCGGGCTTCAGGTTGATCAAGTCAACGAACCACTGCGGTGTGCTGCCAGCGTCCGGCTCCGCCTCGCGCTCGATCATTACCGTATCGTCGGCCAAGGCCACGACGCGGATGGACTGGTAATAGCCGCTATCGAATAGCGAGCTGATCACCAGCTCCACCATTGTCGGGTCATCGATGTTGGCCGTAAGCGACAACCCTAGCGCCGTGGCAGCATCCTGAGCGTGCGAGCGCAGCTGGTTGGCGTATTGGTCGCGCGAGCTTTCCAGGCTGACGATGAAGCTACCGGTGAACGCGGCGAGCAGAAACAGGCAGATCGCTAGTAACAGTTGTTTGAACAGAGACATGTGAAACTCCTACGTTCCGGACCCGGCCGGAAATCCTTCCGCTTGCATCTTTTTCAACAAGTCCTGCCAGCGCGACAGCTTCTTGCTGTCGCTGACCTGCTTGTCGCCGCTGCGCCCGGGCAGCCAGAGCCCCTCGCCATTGAAGGCGTAGACGGGCACCAAGTCATTGCGATGAGTCGCCGGCAGAATGCCGCCGACCAGGTTGTCCAGCACCAACGGCACCGCGCCGGGCTGCTCGTAATAGGTCAGCACCATGTGTGCCTGGTTGAGCCTGATCGCCTTGACGTACGTGATGCGCAGCTTATCGGCCGCAACCCCCAGGCGCCGAAGGGTCACGTACTTGGCGATGGCGAAATCCTCGCAGTCACCGCCGCCGATGCGCAGGGCCTCGACCGGGGTTGCCCAATAGTCGGGTTGGTGCCAGAGGGCGACGTCGTCCTTGAACTGCAACTGGTGATTGAAAAAGCGATTTACCGCGCGCAGCTTTTCGGACTCTGCAGCGGCGTCCTGCTCATCCAGCAAGCGTTGCCAGGCAAGCAGTCGCTCACGCCCGTCGCCCAGCGCACCGTAGCGCTGTTCGGCCAAGCGCAGGATGCGGTCGAAGTCCCAGTCGCTCGCGACCGCCCAGACGAGCGGGCCCAGGCCTAGCGCAGCCAGCAGGGCGATTGCGTAGCGGAGGGGGGCAAGCCGCGTCGGACCAGACATGACGACTACTCTCGGGCGACGGACAGGTGGCAGCGGAAGCTGATGGCTCAGTGCCATTGAGAACGGCGATGTTGGCGGGACAGCTAGCAAAACACAAGCGCCACGCCAGGCCATGCGACGGCTGGCGGGCGCCAGGTGCTGATTGCCACGCCGGCGCCCGAAGCGCGGCGACCGCAGTTATACTTGCGCGCTTTTCTGGCCGGCCGGCCGTCATTCCGCCCGCAGGACATCACATGGATAGCATCAATTCCCGCCTTGCCGCCGAACTCGGTGTGCGCCCGCAACAAGTCGCCGCCACTGTGGCGCTGCTCGACGAGGGCTCGACCGTGCCCTTCATCGCGCGCTACCGAAAGGAAGTCACCGGAAGCCTCGATGACACCCAGCTGCGCAACCTTGAAGAACGCCTGCGCTACCTGCGCGAGCTGGACGAGCGTCGGGCCTCGATCCTTGCCAGCATCGAAGAACAGGGCAAGCTGACCCCCGAGCTCAAGCGCGAAATTGACCTCGCGGACACCAAGACTCGCCTCGAAGACCTTTATCTGCCTTATAAGCAGAAGCGCCGTACCAAGGGCCAGATCGCCCTGGAGGCCGGCCTCGGCGAGCTGGCCGATGCGTTGTTCGGTAACCCGGACCTGACGCCAGAGCAGGAAGCCGAGCGCTTCATCGACGCCGAAAAGGGCTTCGCCGATGTGAAAGCCGTGCTCGAAGGCGCCAAGTACATCCTCATGGAGCGCTTCGCCGAGGACGCCGACCTGCTCGCCGGGCTGCGGGATTTCCTCAAGCACAACGCAACGCTCAGTGCTCGCGTGGTACCGGGCAAGGAAACCGAGGGTGCCAAGTTCAGCGACTATTTCGAGCATGACGAAGTGCTGAAGAACGCCCCGTCGCACCGAGCGCTGGCGATCTTCCGCGGGCGCAACGAAGGTGTGCTCAGCGTCAGCCTGAAGGTTGGCGACGAAGCGCCCGGCACCATGCACCCCGGCGAAGCGATGATCGGCGAGCGTTTCGGCATCGCTAATCGCGGTCGGGCCGCCGACAAGTGGCTGGCCGAGGTGGTGCGCTGGACTTGGAAGGTCAAGCTTTATACCCACCTGGAAACCGACCTGCTCGGCGAGCTGCGCGACCGCGCCGAGGACGAGGCGATCGGCGTGTTCGCCCGCAACATGCACGACCTGCTGTTGGCCGCGCCGGCCGGTCCGCGCGCCACCCTGGGCCTCGACCCGGGCCTGCGTACCGGCTGCAAGGTGGCGGTGGTCGACGCCACTGGCAAGCTGCTGGATACCGCCACCGTCTATCCGCACGCCCCACGCAACGATTGGGACGGCACCCTGGCCGTTCTCGCCAAGCTGTGCGCCAAGCACGGCGTCGACCTGATCGCCATCGGCAACGGCACCGCCAGCCGTGAAACCGACAAGCTGGCCGCCGACCTGATCAAGAAAGTGCCGGGCCTCAAGCTGACCAAGGTGATGGTGTCCGAGGCCGGCGCTTCGGTGTATTCAGCGTCCGAGCTCGCGGCCAAGGAATTCCCGGATCTGGATGTCTCGATCCGCGGCGCGGTGTCGATCGCCCGTCGCCTGCAGGACCCGCTCGCCGAGCTGGTGAAGATCGAGCCCAAGGCCATCGGCGTCGGTCAATATCAGCACGACGTTTCCCAGCTCAAACTGGCGCGCTCACTCGATGCCGTGGTGGAAGACTGCGTGAACGCCGTCGGTGTCGACGTCAACACCGCCTCCGTGGCGCTCCTGGCGCGCATTTCCGGCCTGAACACTACGCTGGCGCAGAACATCGTTGCCTATCGCGACGCCAATGGTGCCTTCAAAGCGCGCAGCGAACTGAAGAAGGTCCCTCGCCTGGGCGACAAGACCTTCGAGCAAGCCGCCGGCTTCCTTCGCGTAATGAACGGCGACAACCCGCTCGACGCCTCGGCGGTGCACCCCGAGACCTATCCGCTGGTCAAGCGCATCGCCCAGGACACCGGCCGCGATATCCGCTCGCTGATCGGCGACTCCGCTTTTCTCAAGCGCCTAGACCCCAAGCAGTTCACCGATGAGACCTTCGGCCTGCCGACCGTCACCGACATCCTCAAGGAGCTCGACAAGCCCGGCCGCGACCCACGCCCAGAGTTCAAGACCGCCGAATTTCAGGAGGGCGTGGAGAAGCTCAGCGACCTCAAACCCGGCATGGTGCTCGAGGGCGTGGTGACCAACGTGACCAACTTCGGCGCTTTCGTCGACGTCGGCGTGCATCAGGACGGCTTGGTACATATCAGCGCCCTGTCGGAGAAGTTCGTCAAAGACCCGTACGAAGTGGTCAAAGCCGGTGACATCGTCCGGGTCAAGGTCATGGAGGTGGACATACCGCGCAACCGCGTCGGGCTGTCGATGCGCATGAGCGACACCCCCGGCGAGAAGACCGAAGCGGTGCGCGGCGGCAGCGGGCGTGGCGGCCAATCGCGGCAGGCCAAACCGGAGCCGAAGCCGGCCCCGGCCAATAACGCCATGGCAGCGCTATTCGCCAATGCGAAGAACCTGAGGAAATAACGGTGCGCGAAGTCGAAGCAGTGGGAAGCAGCAGCGCCTTCGGGCGTCTGCTGGGCCTGGAGATTCTCGAAGTGGCCAACGGCGAGGCGATACTCCGCCTGGTCATGCACGACGGCCTGCGCAATCTGCACGGCAAGCTGCATGGCGGCGCGCTGTTTTCACTGATCGACACTGCCATGGGCCAGGCCAGCCACAGCCTGGGTGATGGCTCGCCAAACAGCGTGACCCTCGAATGCAAGGTCAACTACATCCGCCCGGTCACCGAAGGCGAGTTGCGTTGTCGCGCCTGGGTGGTGCATGGCGGCCGCCGCACCCAGGTCCTGGAAGCCGAGGTTCATCAGGGCGAAAAGCTTGTGGCCAAGGCGCAAGCCACTTTCGCCTGCCTGTAGCCGCACGACAGGCAAGCTGCCCCGCGGCGCCGTCCTGGTGCGCGAGGCTTGAAGCTTGCGGGCCGCCGCCCCATATTGTGCCGACCGTTGCGTGAAGGAATTCCAATTGAGCGATCTTCTCTCCCACCGCCTGGCGTTGCTGGCCGAGCACTCCAACCTGTCGCTGCTCTCGCAATGCCTGCATGGGATCGAGCGTGAATGCCTGCGCATCGGGCCTGACGGCCAGCTCGCCCTGACCCCGCACCCACGCGCGCTGGGCTCGGCACTGACTCACCCGAAGATCACCACCGACTACTCCGAAGCGCTGCTGGAATTTATCACCGGCACCGCGACCGACCCGGCCGAGACCCTCGACGAGCTCGGCGCCATCCACCGCTATACCTATGCCAAGCTCGGCGACGAGCTGCTATGGAGCCCTTCGATGCCCGGCCCGCTGCCGGACGAGGCGCAGATTCCGATTGCCGAGTACGGCAGCTCCAACATCGGTCGCCTCAAGTACGTCTACCGGCAGGGCCTGGCACTGCGTTACGGCAAGACCATGCAGTGCATCGCCGGCATTCATTACAACTTTTCGTTGCCCGAGGCCCTGTGGGCCTTGCTACGCGCAGACGACGGCGACACGCGTTCGGCGCAGGATTACCAGTCGTGGCGCTATATCGCGCTGATCCGCAACTTCCGCCGCTACAGCTGGCTGCTGATGTACCTGTTCGGGGCCTCGCCGGCGCTGGATGCCAGTTTCATGCGCGGCCGCCCGCACCAGCTCGAGCGGCTCGATGACGACACGCTCTACCTGCCCTACGCAACCAGCCTGCGCATGAGCGACCTCGGTTACCAGAGTAATGCCCAGGCCGGGCTCACGCCTTGTTACGACGACCTGCCCAGCTACACCAGCAGCCTGCACCGCGCCGTCTCGACGCCCTACCCGGACTATGCCGCTTGGGGCACCCGCGACGCCGACGGCAACTGGCAACAGCTCAACACCAACGTGCTGCAGATCGAAAACGAGTACTACTCGAATATCCGCCCCAAGCGCGTCACCGGCACGGGCGAGCGGCCGTTGCATGCACTGCGTGCCCGCGGCATCCAGTACATCGAAGTGCGCTGCCTGGACATCAACCCCTTCCTGCCGCTGGGCATCGATGTCACCGAAGCCCGCTTCCTCGATGCCTTCCTGCTTTACTGCGCCCTGCAGGACAGCCCCTGCCTGGTGGACGGTGAATGCAGCGCCAGCAGCGACAATTTCCTGAACGTGGTCAAGCAGGGCCGCAAGCCCGGCTTGCAGCTACGCCGCTGCGGCGAGACCGTCGGCCTGCAGGCCTGGGCCGACGAGTTGCTGGACGACATCGGCCAGATCGCCGCGCTGCTCGACCGCAGTCAGGGCAGCAATGCTCACGCCCAGGCCCTGGACGAACAGCGCGCGAAAGTCGCAGACAGCCGCCTGACGCCATCGGCCCAAGTGCTCGACGCGTTGCACCAGAGCGGTGAAAGCTTCAGCCAGTTCGCGTTGCGCCAGACCCGCCTGCATGCCGAACACCTGCGCAGCCAACCGCTGCCCGCTGCGCAGCTGGCCGCCTTCGAACAGGCGTCCCGCGAATCGCTCGATCAGCAGGCCGAGATGGAAGCGGCCGACACGCTGGATTTCGATGCGTTCGTCGAAGAGTATCAGCGGAGTTTGACGCAGCTGTAACGGCGACAGTTAGCCTGACGCCCAGAGCAGTCAGGCAGCTTTTCAAATCAACGGTTGCCGGTGCAACCGCCTCCCGTTGAGCGCTAGCCCCAGCGCGGCGCGGTCTGTCGGTGCTACAGCTTCTTCTCAAAAATCTGCGAGTTGCGTTGGTAGTTGTAGAGCGACGCACGAGCGGCGGGGAGACGTTCGACGCCGCTGGGTTCGAAGCCGCGCTCGCGGAACCAGTGGGCCGTACGGGTGGTGAGTACGAAGAGCGTCTTGAGTCCCAATTGGCGGGCACGTGCCTCGATGCGCTCGAGCAGCTCGTCACCCCGGCCGCCGTGGCGGTATTCGGGGTTGACTGCCAAGCAGGCCAGCTCCCCGGAATCGGAATCGGCGATTGGATAGAGCGCCGCGCAGGCGATGATCAGGCCGTCACGCTCGACGATGCTGAATTGCTCCACCTCCCGCTCGAGCACCTCCCGCGATCGGCGCACCAGGATGCCCTGCTCTTCCAGTGGGGTGATCAGGTCGATCAGCCCGCCCACGTCTTCGATGGTCGCCTCGCGCAGCCGCTCGAACTGCTCCTGGGTCACCAGCGTGCCGTCGCCACCGTCGCGGGTGAACAGTTCGCTGAGCAGGGAGCCGTCTTCGGCAAAGCTGATCACATGGCTGCGCCGCACGCCGCCTTTGCAGGCCTGCGCCGCGGCATCGAGCAATTCGGCCTGGTAGGTGCCGACCAGGCGCTGGAGGTAGGCCGGGATCTGGGGCGGCGTCAGCTCGCGCACCAGCCGACCGGTCTCGTCACGCAGGCCGCGCTCGGACCCATAGAGCACTAGCTTGTCCGCCTGCAGGTCGATGGCGGCCCGAGTCGCGATGTCCTCGCAGGCAATATTGAAGATCTCACCGGTCGGCGAATACCCTAGCGGCGAAAGCAGCACGATGGTGCGCTCGTCCAGCAAGCGGCCGATGCCTTTGCGATCCACCCGACGAACTTCGCCCGTATGGTGATAATCGACGCCATCGAGCACGCCGATGGGGCGCGCGGTGATGAAATTGCCGCTGGCCACGCGCAGGCGCGCACCCTGCATGGGCGAGGCGGCCATGTCCATGGACAGCCGCGCTTCGAGGGCGATGCGCATCTGCCCGACGGCATCGATCACACATTCGAGCGTCGCCGAGTCGGTGACGCGCAAATCGCGGTGGAAGCGCGGTTGAATGCCGCGTGCGGCCAGCCGTGCCTCGATCTGCGGGCGCGAGCCAAACGCCAACACGAGGCGCACCCCGAGACTGTGCAGCAGCACCAGGTCGTGGACGATATTGGCGAAATTGGAGTGTTCCAGTCCGTCGCCCGGCAACATGACCACAAAGGTACGGTCGCGGTGGGCATTGATATAGGGGGAGGAGTCGCGAAGCCAGGTGACGTAGTCGTGCATTGCAGAGCCTTGGAGTGGGTGACCGGGACGGGCGTTGGGCGGTGCAGGAGCAGGTCAACCAGGCGGCCGCCTGCTCCTATCCTCGGCTCGCCGGGTGCAGGCAGTAGTGTTCGATCATTCCGCGCAGCAGGTTCACGGTAGGTTCGATCCGATCCAGGTCCAAGTGTTCGTCAGGCTGGTGGGCACAAGCGATATCGCCCGGGCCGAGCACCAGCGTCTCGCAGCCAAGCTGCTGAAGATAAGGTGCTTCGGTGGCAAAGGCCACTGCCTCGGCGGCATGCCCGGTCAGGCGTTCGGCGAGCAGAACCAGCTCCGCTGTGGCCGGCTGGTCGAACGGCGGGACGCAGGGAAACAGCGGTGCCAGATCGATCTGAACGTGATGCTTCTCGGCAACGGGGCGCAGGCGCCCAGCGATCGCCTCGCGCAGCTGGTCCGGGTCCATCCCGGGCAGCGGGCGCAGGTCATACTCCAGGGAGCATTGACCACAGATACGGTTAGGGTTGTCGCCGCCGTGGATGCAGCCCAGATTGAGCGTCGGTGTCGGGACGTCGAACAACGGATTATCGTACCGGCCCTGCCATTCGCGGCGCAGGCCGATCAGCTCGCCGATCACGTCGTGCATCGCCTCCAGCGCGCTGTGGCCATAGGCGGGATTGGAGGAATGCCCGCTCTGCCCGTGGATCTCGATGCCTTCCATCATGATGCCCTTGTGCAGGCGCACCGGCCGTAGCCCGGTCGGCTCGCCAATCACCGCGGCGCGCCCGAGCGGCCGCCCGGCATCGGCCAACGCACGGGCACCTGACATGGAGCTCTCCTCATCGCAGGTGGCCAGGATCAGCAACGGCTGGCGGAACGGCTGGTCAAGCAGCGGCAGCACCGCCTCGATGATCAGCGCGAAGAAGCCCTTCATGTCGCAACTGCCCAGGCCGTACCAGCGGCCGTCGGCCTCACGAAGGCGCAACGGCTCGGCAGTCCATAGCTCGGCATCGTAGGGCACGGTGTCGCTGTGCCCGGCCAACACCAGGCCACCGGGCCCGCTGCCGTAACTGGCGAGCAGGTTGAACTTGCCCGGGGTGATTTCCTGGATTTCACAGGTAAAACCAAGGTCACCCAGCCAGCTTGCCAATAGGTCGATGACGGGGCGGTTGGTCTGGTCCCAATGGGCCTGCGTGCAGCTCACTGACGGTGCGGCGATCAGCGCGGCGAACTGGTCTTTGAGCGAAGGGATGGGCACCGGCAACCTCCTGGCATCGGGAAATTGGAGGCGCCCAGTGAAACATGAAATGCGCCGCCGCAGCGCCCCGGATGGGAAAAACTGCGGCGGCTATCGACCAGGAGCCAGGCGGCTGGTCGTCAAACGAAGATCGTCTTGAGAATGGTGAAGAAAACGATGGCAAGAAACGCACCGGCTGGCAGGGTGATCAGCCAGGACATGAAGATCGAGCCAACCACGCCGAGATTGAGCGCGCCGATGCCACGCGCGATGCCGATCCCGAGGACCGCGCCAACCAGCGTGTGGGTCGTCGAGACGGGCAGCCCGATCGCCGACGCGCCTACCACCGTGGTCGCGGTCGCCAGCTCGGCAGCGAAGCCGCGGCTGGGCGTCAGCTCGGTGATTTCCTTGCCGATGGTGGCGATCACCTTGTAGCCATAGGTCGCCAAGCCGATCACGATGCCCACCGCACCGAGCAACAGCACCCAGCCCGGGACCGCCGACTTGGCCGCGATCTCCGCCGCGCCACCCGATTCGATCACGCCGACCACGGCGGCCAGTGGCCCCACCGCGTTGGCTACATCGTTGGCGCCGTGGGCGAAGGCCATGGAGCAGGCGGTGAAGATCATGAGGACTGCGAAAACCTTTTCCACGCTGGCGAAGTGGAACGTCCTGTCAGCCTCTTCATCGACCTTGATGCGGGACAGCAAGGCGACGCCAACCAGCGCCACCAGTACGCCAATGGCGAAGGCGAGAAGGATCCCCTGGCTGCTGCTGAGCGTCAGGCCGACATGCTTGAGGCCCTTCGTAACGGTCATCAACGCGACCATGAAGCCAGTCAGGAACATGTACAGCGGCACGAAACGCTTGGCGTTGAGGAACGGCTCGTCGGTATTGATGATGAGTTTCTGGACGCTCATGAACAGGCCGAACGCGACGATGCCCGAGAGCATCGGCGTGACCACCCAACTGGCGACGATCGGGCCGATCGCTTCCCAATGCACGGCGTCGAGCGACACACCCACCGCCGCGAAACCGATGACCGCGCCGATGATCGAGTGAGTGGTCGAGACTGGCCAGCCCTTCATGGTCGCGATCAGCAGCCAGGTTCCCGCCGCCAGCAGGGCCGACATCATGCCCAGCACCATCAGATCAGGCGAAATGACCTCCGCATCGACGATGCCGTTCTTGATGGTCTCGGTGACTTCACCGCCGGCGAGGTACGCGCCACAGAATTCGAAAATCATGGCCACGATGATGGCCTGCTTGATCGTCAGCGCCCGCGAGCCGACCGAGGTGCCCATGGCGTTGGCAACGTCATTTGCGCCCACGCCCCAAGCCATGAAGAAACCGAACGCGCAGGCGAGTATCAGGAGTACGAGGCCGTAATCCGAGATGAAAGACATAGAAAATTACCTGTTGAACCCAGAAAGGACGCTGGCGCCTCAGCGCGCCAGCAATTGTTCCAGACGGTTGCCGACGCGCTCGGCGCGGTCGGCCACGTCACCGATCCATTCGATGATCTTGTAGAGGAACATCACGTCTACGGGAGGCAATTCCTTTTCCAGCCTGAACAGCGCGCGACGCACCGTAATCTGCATGCGATCGGTTTCGCGCTCGATTTCCTCGAGCTCCTCGACCATCTTCTCCACGAGTGTGGCCTCACGCCCGGCGAAGCCGGTCTCGAGTAGCGAATCGAGTTCCTTGAGTGCCTTGAGCGCCTGGCAGCTGGCGTCGACGCTACGCTGTACGAAGGCCATCATCTCCGGCTGCAGCGCCGGCGGGATCGTCATGCAGCGGCCCAGCATCAGGCCGGCAATGTCCTTGGCACGGTTGGCAATTTTGTCCTGTACACTCAGCAGCTCCAGCAGGTCCGAGCGCGGTACCGGCAGGAACAGGCTCTTGGGGAGATGCTGGCGAACGCTCTTCTTGAGCTTGTCGGCCTCGTTTTCCAGTCGGGCCATCTCTTTCTGGATCTGCTCGACCCGTTCCCAGTCTTCTGCCGTGATCGCCTGGAACAGCGGCACCAGGTTGGCGGCGCATTCGTGCGACTTGGCCATATGCTGTTGCATCGGACCGATGGGCGACCGCCCGAACAGGCTGACGAAAGGATTGATTGGCATAGGGAACACCCCGGCTTCAGAAGGCGGCAAGTATACGGATGACCTCAAAGGGCCGCTACCAAGTGACGTAGGTCACACTCAAACATAGGCATCATCTGGGCACCATGCAGAAAGAAACCGAAATCAAACTGCGCGCCAGTCGCGAAACCCTGGCGGCCCTGCGCGAGCATCCGCTGCTCAAGAAGCGCAACAAGAGCGGCTGGCAGCGTCACGAACTCTTCAACCAGTACTTCGACACCCCCACGCGCGACCTGGCTGGGGCGAAGGTCGCGTTGCGCCTGAGGCGCGACGGCGAGCAGTTCATCCAGACGCTCAAGAGCCGGGGCCAGAGTGTGGCCGGGCTGTCCGAACGCAACGAGTGGGACTGGTACCTGGACAAAGCCAAGCTGGACCTCAAAAAGTTGGCCGATGATTGCTGGCCGGCGAGCCTGGCCGACCTGGACAAGAAAACGCTCAAGCCCATCTTCACCACCGATTTCGTCCGGGAAAAGGCCGAGATCGCCTGGGGGCGCGGAAAGTCTAAGGTGGTCATAGAAGCGGCCCTCGACCTCGGCCAAGTCATCGCGGGCAAACAGAGCGAGGAAATCTGCGAACTAGAGCTGGAGCTGCGCCAGGGCGAACCCGAAGCGTTGCTGGAGCTGGCCGCCGAGCTGGCCATCGACTTACCGCTGATGCCCTGCGACATCAGCAAGGCCGAACGCGGCTACCGCCTGCACGATCCGGACAGCTACTCGTTGAGCCTGCCGACGCCACAGGTCGAACCCGGTACCACCCTGGACGACGCCTTCGCCGCACTCGCTTGGTACTTGCTCGGCAACAGCCAGCGGCTCGCCGAGCAATATCGCTACAACGGTCACTGGAAGCTGCTCGGCGAATGGCTGCAGCACTTGGTCGAGCTGCGCGCCCTACTCGGCAGCCTCGGGCAGGCCGCCCCGCGTGCCAGCAGCCGCGAACTGCGCGAGCAACTCGACGCGTTGATTCAGGACTGGCGCCCGCGCATCGAGGCCGGACAAGACGACGAGCAGGTCCGCCAGGCCGCACCTGAAGCCTTCGCTACCGAGCTCGAGCAACCACGCTGGGGCCGCTTCTCACTGCACACATCGCTGTGGCTCCTGCAACGCGGATGGACCACCCACCGCAACAGCCGTGGCGAGCGCCAGGGCACCGCCGAACTGGGCAACTGGCTGCCGCGCCTGTTGGCAGACGAAGCTCAGGCGCTTCAACTCCCGCGCTATGAGCGGCAGCCCGAGGACCTGGCCGAGCAGCGCCCACGCATGGAACGCATGCTGGTCTGGCTGCATCTGGCCCGAGCCACGTTGGACTTGCCGGAAACCGATCGGATGTATGGCGAGCTGGCCAAGCTCTACGCCTTGGCGTGCCAGCCTCTGACCGACGAATGCCTGGGTACACGCACCGAGCAGGCCCATACTGTGTGGGCGCTCAAGCCATGGAAGCTGCTGACAAAGTAGGCTTGCCACACTGAAGCTGCATCGGTCATGCCCCTCGCTGGCCGATCGTGCTCACAGGAATGGCTGCGCTCGGGCCTGCCGCGGCGTTCGTCCAGTTTGTCCGCCTCCAGCGCTTTTGTCGGTTTTCCAGGGAGTCCCCATGTCCGCCTTCGCTCCGTCCGTTACTGACCGCCTGCTCGACTTGAACGATCTGCTGCGCGATCTGGTCGCCCAGGGGCGGTTGTATCAGGAGACGGCCGAGCAGTGCATGACCCTGCGCCGCAGCGCCACGCAAAACCAGCAGCACCCGCTGGAGTTCATCGCCGCGCAGCAGATCGAGGATCTGTCCAGGCCAGGCAAGACGCTCGACCTTGAAACCCTCACCGTCTGGCTGGCCGAGCAGGCCGGCCAACCCTATCTGCGCATCGATCCGCTGAAGATCAACGTCGCCGCCATTACCCCGCTGATGTCCTACGCCTTTGCGCAGCGACACAAGATTCTCGCGGTCGCGGTGGACAGCAGCGCGGTGACTATCGCCAGCAGCCAGCCGTACGTGCACAGCTGGGAAGCCAACCTCACCCACGTGCTCAAGCGGCCGATCAAACGGGTCGTGGCCAACCCGGCCGACCTACAGCGCTTTACCGTCGAGTTTTACCGGCTGGCCAAATCGGTCAGCGGCGCCACCGCCAGTGACCAGAAAATCAGCGGTACCGGCAATTTCGAGCAATTGCTCAACCTCGGCGCCAGCGACCAGGAGCCGGACGCCAACGACGCCCATGTGGTGAACATCGTCGACTGGCTGTTCCAGTACGCCTTCGACCAGCGCGCCAGCGACATCCATATCGAGCCCCGGCGCGAGCAGGGCACGGTGCGCTTTCGCATCGACGGCGTACTGCACAACGTCTACCAGTTCCCGCCGCAGGTGGCGATGGCCGTGGTCAGCCGCCTGAAATCATTAGGAAGGATGAACGTCGCCGAAAAGCGCAAGCCGCAGGACGGACGCGTCAAAACCAAGACCCCGGACGGCGGCGAGGTCGAGTTGCGCCTGTCGACCCTGCCGACAGCCTTCGGCGAAAAGATGGTGATGCGGATCTTCGACCCGGACGTGCTGCTCAAGGGCTTCGATCAGCTGGGCTTTTCCGCGGAGGATTTACGCCGCTGGCAGAGCATGACGGGCCAGCCCAACGGCATCATCCTGGTTACCGGGCCGACCGGCTCGGGCAAGACCACCACGCTGTACACCACACTCAAGCAACTGGCGACGCCCGAGGTGAACGTCTGCACCATCGAGGACCCGATCGAAATGATCGAGGGCGCCTTTAACCAGATGCAGGTGCAGCACAACATTGACCTGACCTTCGCCAGCGGTGTGCGCGCCCTGATGCGCCAGGACCCGGACATCATCATGGTCGGCGAGATCCGCGATCTCGAAACCGCCGAGATGGCCATCCAGGCGGCGCTGACCGGGCACCTGGTGCTCTCGACCCTGCACACCAACGACGCGCCGTCGGCCATCACCCGCCTGCTCGAACTGGGCGTGCCGCACTACCTGTTGCGGGCCACGCTGCTTGGCGTGATGGCCCAGCGCCTGGTGCGTAAGCTGTGCCCGCATTGCAAGGCGCCCGTCCAACTCGACGCCGACGACTGGCAGGCCCTGACCAAACCCTGGAACGCGCCGCTGCCGAGCAACGCACACCGGGCGGTCGGCTGCATCGAATGCCGCGATACCGGCTATCGTGGCCGCGCGGGTGTTTACGAGATCATGCTGCTTAACGATGCGATCAAGCCGCTGATCACCGCCGACACCGACCTCATCACCTTGCGCCGCCAGGCCTTCAAGGATGGCATGCACAGCCTGCGGCTATCCGGCGCGCAAAAGATCGCGGCTGGGCTGACGACAGTCGAGGAAGTCCTGCGGGTCACACCGCAGAGCGAGCAGAAGTAGCGGGAGGCCGTTCAGCGCGAACAGGCCCGGCGATAAATGTCGTGGCGGGCGAGTTGGTTTGCACCCAGCCGGACCAAGACTCCGACCATTGTCTCGGCGTGTAGACGACTCGCCCTTGTTCAGCGAGCAATCTCCGGCGCCTTGACCGACCGCGATCAACCTTCCCTTGCCGCCAGGATGCCCGCCACCCGCGCCGGCTTGCAGTTCAGGTAGGCCGAGGACTGCAGCCATTGCCGGTCCGGATACCAGGAAAACATGAACTGGCCACCCTTCAGGCTATCGACCACCATGCGCGCCACTTCCGGGCGGACGGCCGGGCAACCCTGGCTGCGGCCGATGCGGCCCTGGGTCGCGATCCAGGCGGGATTCACATAAGCGGCCGGATGGATGACGATGGCACGCTCGCGTGCACGGTCATTCACACCGGGCTCGAGACCATCCATGCGCAACGAATAACCATGCTTGCCACTGTAGCTCTCGGCGGTGCGAAACAGGCCGAGGCTGGATTGATGACTGCCGACGACGTTGGAGAAGCGCGTTGCCAGGTTCTCGCCGGATTTCATGCCGTGCGCGACGAAGTCCTTGAGCAACAATCGCGTGCCCTGCAGGTCGAAGATCCAGAGTCGGCGCTGGGATGACGGCAGCGAGAAATCGATCACCGCCAGGCGCTGTGCCGGCGTGGCACCGTTGTTCACCGCGCACTGCATGGCGGCCACGGCATGTGTGAGGACCTGCCGATCGAGGCTCGGCGCCACGCGCGCCAAACGGTCGACCACAGGCTGATAGGAAGGCGGAGCCGCGAGCAGCGGCGCCGACAACAGCATGCCTGCGACCAGGCAGAGGCGTCGGAGCGTGACCATCATGTTCGTCGAGGACCTCATCGGCGGACACGGCCGGCATCGCTTCCGGCCCCACCAACATCCGCTGCCAGACGGGATACGGCAGCGATACAAAGCCAGTTCGGCGCCGCCATGAACGGACGCACGATCTGACAAAACCTGTTTTATTGGCCTGTACGGGCCTGGTATCCCCAGACGCCGCAAGGCTTTGCGCAGCGGAGTCTAGCAGCCGTCGGGACAGCCGGGAGTGAAGCGTTGTACAAAAAACATGCATTTCGTCTGTTCGCAGCTCTGCTGGTCATTCCGATTGCGGCTGCCGCCGCGCCCGGCAGCGAAGCCTCCGAATCGCTTCGCTCGGCGCTGGAGAGCCCGGCTACCCGCTGCCCATCGTTGAATACGACAATAGACCCAGCCGCCCGGCAGCGGCTGGTCGCGCTGTATGAGCCCGCCGACTTTGCCCCCCTGTGGACGCGCTACGAGCGGCTCGACCCGCTTTTCGAACAACTCCAGGCGCTCGCAGATGACGGCCTGGAGCCCTCCGTCTACGGCCCCGACCGCATCCGCAGGGCCATGCAGACTGCCACTGCCGATCCGCTGCATCGCGAATGCGCGGACATCCAGGCCAGCCACGCCTACCTGCTGGCACTCGACCACCTGGCCCATGGCCGGCTCCCGCAGGACCGTTTCGAACCGGTTTGGCGCAGCCCCAACGCAGCGGCGCAACAGCAGGAGCAGGACCGCATGCAGGCGATTGCCCGGGCGGGGCTGGACGACATCGCCGGCGCCTTCGACGCCGCACGTCCGGCCCTGGAGCAGTACCACAATCTGCGCACCGCCTTCGCTCGACTGCGCCAGGCGCCGCAATCCACCTGGCTACCGCTGCCGCCAGGCAAGACGTTGCGCCCAGGCATGCAAGACCCACGGCTGCCCCTGTTGCGCCAGCGGCTGTCGGCGGAGGGCCTGCTGCCCGAGGCGGCCGGCACTGATGCGTCGCCCACCTACGGCGACCTCGATATAGCCGCGATGAAGGCCTTTCAGGCCCGACACGCGCTGCAGGACGATGGCATCGTCGGCACCGACACCCTGGCCGCGCTCAACGCGAGCCAGGCCGACCGCTTGGGGCAGTTGCGCGTTAACCTCGAGCGCATGCGCTGGATGGCCCGTGATATCGAGCCCCGCTCGTTGCTGGTCGACATCGCCGGTGGCCGTGTCATCTATTTCCGTGAGGGCGAACCGCGCTGGGAGGCGCGCACGCAGGTTGGCCGTGAAACCCGACAGACCCCATCGATCAAGTCCAACGTCACGCGCCTGACGCTCAACCCGACTTGGACCATCCCGCCAACCATCCAGCGTGAGGACAAGCTGCCGAAAATCCGTGCCGACATCGCCTACCTGGCCGAGCAGGGCTTGCAGGTAATCGACTACGACGGAAAGGTGCTCGACCCGCGGCAGATCGACTGGGCCAACCCCGGCGACATCATGCTGCGGCAGGCAGCCGGTCCGGACAACCCACTCGGCCGGGTGGTCATCCGCTTCGCCAACCCCTATTCCATCTATTTGCACGACACGCCCAGCCAGGGCCTGTTCAGCCGCAGCCAGCGGGCTTTCAGCTCCGGCTGCGTACGGGTCGAATCGATCATGCAGCTGGTCGACCTGCTGCTCACCGAGGCCGAACGCGAGCGAGTCAGCGCCTTGCTCGAGCGCGGCGATACGTACGAGTTCCGCCTGGCACGACCCACGCCCGTGCTGCTCGGCTACTGGACCGCCGAGGCTGACCGAGCCGGCACCGCGCGCTACCGCCCTGACATCTATCACCGCGACCCTGCCCTGCTGGCAGCCCTGCGCAAAGCGGATCAGGACGCCGTGCTCGATTAACGCAGCCCACACTGACCGAGCGCGCCAGCCGCTCGGCCGAGCGCCACCGGACCGGCGGCTCTGGCAGATTGCCCGTAGACCGATGTCTACTTGCCGGCGGGCTGGGCCCGGGTATCTTGCACATCGACTAGCCTTGCAGGTAGCAATGCGAAAGCCAGCGTATGTCGAGCCCTGGATGCCTTCAGGACTTGCGCCCTTGCCGCCATGGATAGCAGAGCAGAATTTGAACATTGAAAAACACACCCACAGCTGGAACGAAGCAGACCGCCTGGCAGCGCTGGCCCGCTATCGCATTCTCGATACCGGGCCGGAACCCGCCTTCGATGACCTGGCGCTGCTCGCTGCCGAACTCTGTTCCACACCCAGCGCGGCGATCGTCTTCATCGACAAGGAACGCCAGTGGGCCAAGGCATCGGTAAACGTCAGCCAGCATGAACTCGGTCGCAGCGAAGCGCTGTGCGCACGTGCGATCACCCGCCCCGAGCCGCTGGTGGTCGAAAACCTGACCGACCTCCCACAGCTCGACGGCGCGAGTGGCTTCTACGCCGCGGCCGTGTTGCGCACGCCCGAAGGGTTGCCCCTCGGCACCCTCTGCGTGATGGACACCCAGCCACGCCAGCTCTCCGAGCGGCAGCTCGCGCACCTTCAGGCCCTGGCGCGACAGGTCATGGCGCTGCTGGAGCTGCGGCGCAGCCGCGAGCACAACGAGCGCAACCGGCAGATCATCGACAGCGCGGTGGACTATGCCATCCTCGCCACCGATGCCCAGGGGCTGATCACCAGCTGGAACCAGGGCGCGGAAATCATCCTCGGCTGGACCGCCGACGAAGTGCTAGGCAGCACGGCGGCACGTCTGTACACCGACGAAGACATCGCCCGTGGCGTGCCAGAGCAGGAGATGGTCACCGCGGCGCGCGAAGGCTCGGCAATCAACGAGCGCTGGCAGCGGCGCAAGGACGGCAGCCAGTTCTGGGCCAGCGGCGTCTTGATGCGGCTGAAGAACGACGAAGGCCATCATCCGGGGTTCGTCCACATCCTGCGTGACCTTACCGAGCGCCTGCACGAGCAGGCCGCCATACGCCAGGCCGAGGAGCGCTATCGGGCCCTTGTCGGCCTCAGCCCGCAGATCATCTGGCAGTGCGACGCACGCGGCGAACTGATCTTCTGCAACCGATACTGGGTCGAATTCAGCGGCCTGTCGCTGGACGCGTCCGCCGGCATGGGCTGGCTGGAGGCGGTCGCTGACGACCATCGCGACGCCGTGCTCCAGCAATGGCAAGGCGCGCTCAAGAGTCATCAACCCGGCAATTTTGAAGTACCGTTGCTCAATGCGGCCGGCGAGCCACGTTGGTTCCAGGGCAGCGGCGCGCCGGTCTACGACTGCGATGGCCGCCTGCTGCACTGGGTACTGGTCGCCCAAGACGTGCACGAGCGCCGCCGTGCCGAACTCGAGCGGCAGGAGAGCGAGGATTTCACCCGCAGCCTGCTCGACTCGGCCAGCGAAGGCTTCTACTCGATCGACACGCGTGGTCAGGTCACGCTCTGCAACGAAGCGTTTGTCCGGCTGCTCGGCTTTGCCAGCAAGGACGAGGTGCTCGGCCGCCACCTGCACGCCACCATCCATCACAGCCACCCGGACGGCTCGCCCTATGCGGTCGAGGACTGCCCGATCCAGCGCACCGCGATCACCGGCGAGCCGGCCCACGTTGCCTATGAACTCTTCTTCCGTCAGGACGGCAGCAGCCTGCCCGTCGAATATCGTGTTGCCCCGCTATACCGCGACGGCCAGCTGCAAGGCGCGATCTGTACCTTCACTGACATCAGCGAACGCACCCGCGGTGAAGCGCAGCAAGGCTACCTGTTGGAGCTGAGCGACCGGCTGCAGGACACCGACGGGCAGATCGAGCTGGGCGACGTCATGGCCGAGCAACTGGCGCAGCTGCTCGGTGTGCAGCTCATTGCCTTCGGTCAGCTCGACGAGCAGCAGCGCCTGGTCATCGAGCAGACCTGGCGCAGCGCCGGGCGGCCACAAGCCACATCGCCGATCAGTTTTGGCTGCTGCGCCGAGACGCTGAACCTGCGCCTCGGCCAAGGCCTGATCGTGCCGCTCGAGGATTTGCTCGACGAAGCGGACTGCCGCGCCGACTGCGACACCCTGCACCAGCAGCTTGGCTGCCGCAGCCTGCTGCTCGCGCCGCTGCTGGAACAGACGCCAAATTGCCCGGTACTGCTCTTCGCCAGCGTGTCGCCGCGCCATTGGAGCCAGGCCGACATCGCGCTGGTACGCGAGGTTATCGAGCGGATTCGCGCGGCGGCCGACCGTGCGCTCGGCCGCAAGGCGGTCCTCGAAGCCGAACAGCGGGTCAGCCTGGCCAACGAAATCGCCTCGATCGGCGTCTGGGAATACGAGCTGGAAAGCAACCGGCTGCACTGGGATGCCCAGATCAAGGCACTCGCCGGCGTCGCCCCGGACGAGCCAGAGCTCAGCGTCGAAGAATTCTTCGCGCGGGTTCATGCCGATGATCGCCGCGCCCTCATCGACGCCTTCCGCAATGCGCTTGACGGGCTGGCCGGTGGCGAGCTCAACCTCGACTACCGCGTCTACGATGAGGTCACCGAGCAGTTTCGCTGGCTGACCAACCGCGGGCGCCGGGTAATCGATGCCGGCGGCAAAGTCCGCCTGCTCGGCACGGCACGCGAGATCACCGCCGAGCGCAACGCCGCATTGAAGCTGCTGCGCATGAACGCCTTGCTCGAAGAGCAGATCCAGGAGCGCCAGCTGACTGAACAACGTCAGTCCGTACTGATGGAGCTGGGCGACCTGCTTCGCGGGCAGCCCGACAGCATCACGATCGTCACCGCTGCCGTGCGCGCGCTGGGCACCACACTGAACGTCACCCGCGCGGCTTTCCTCACGGTGGATCCGGGCGGCCAGTACGCCACCGTGGAGCGTTACTGGAGCGACGGCGCGCTGGGCGAATACAGCGAGCGCATGTGCTTCGCCGACTACGGCGACTTCGTCTACGACCTGCAGAACGACGAGATGGTCGTCGTCGAAGACGTACTGCACGACACCCGCACCGCCGCGCAGGCCGCCAGCCTGCGCTTGCGCCGCATCCAGAGCCTGGTCTGCGTGCCGCTTCAGGAGCAGGGCCGCTTCAGTGCGGCGCTGATCTTGCTGCAGGATCACCCACGGCAATGGGCCGAGGAGGACATCTCTTTCATTCGCGAGGTCGCTGACCGCGCCTGGACCGCCGATGAGCGCATGCGCGCCGAACGCGCGCTGCGGGCCAGCGAAGAGCAATTCCGTACGCTGGCTGACAACATGAGCCAGTTCGCCTGGATGGCCGACCCGACCGGGCGCATCTACTGGTACAACAAGCGCTGGTACGACTACACCGGCACGACGCTCGAAGCCATGCGGGCGCTGGGCTGGCGTTCGGTGCATCACCCTGACCACCATGTGCGCGTCAGCGCGTCGATGAAGCGCGCCGTCGCGATCGGCTCGATCTGGGAGGACACCTTTCCGCTCCGCGGCAAAGACGGCCAGTACCGCTGGTTCCTCGCACGCGCGCTGCCGATTCGCGATGAGTTCGGCCAGGTGACCCAGTGGTTCGGCACCAATACCGACATTACCGCTCAGGTCGCGGCGGAAGAGGCGCTACGCGAGCTCAACGACAATCTCGAGCGCCGCGTCGCCGAGCGGACCCGCGAGCTCGCCGAGATCAACCACCTCCTGCATGTGGAGATGGGTGAGCGCGAACGTGCCGAGGAAACCTTGCGGCATGCCCAGAAGATGGAAGCCATCGGCCAGCTCACCGGCGGCCTGGCGCACGATTTCAACAACATGCTCACCGGCGTGCTCGGTGCGCTCGACCTGATCCAGCGGCGCGTCGCCAGCGGCCAGACGCAGGAACTCGGCCGCTACCTCGACGCGGCGACCACCTCGGCCAACCGCGCCGCTGCGTTGACTCATCGCCTGCTCGCCTTCGCCCGCCGCCAGTCGCTCGACACCCGGCCGGTGGACGTCAACCAGCTGGTGCAATCTATGGAAGACATGCTGCGCCGCACCATCGGCGAGCACATCCAGTTCGAAACGCTGCTGCAGGCCGAGCCGTGGCTGGCCTATACCGACGCGCACCAACTGGAAAACGCACTGCTCAACCTGGTCATCAACGCTCGCGATGCGATGCCGGGCGGCGGACGTCTGGTGATCCAGACTGGCTGCGTGCAGATCGGCAATCCGCAACCGGACAGCCCGGAGCCAGGCGACTACGTCACCCTCAGCGTCGCCGATACCGGCTGCGGCATGCCGGCCGAGGTGGTCGCCAAGGCCTTCGACCCCTTCTTCACCACCAAGCCCATCGGCCAGGGCACCGGCCTCGGCCTGTCGATGGTCTATGGCTTCGTCAAGCAGACCGGCGGCCATGTACGCATCGACAGCACCGCCGGGCAAGGCACCTTGATCACGCTGTTCCTGCCACGCAACCGTGCGCAGCTGGAACCCGGCGATGAGCCGGCCGAGACATCCGGCTCCGTGCAAGGGGCGCAATCGAACGAAACCGTGCTAGTGGTCGAGGACGAAGCGGCCGTGCGCATGCTGGTCGTGGAGGTGCTGGAAGAGCTGGGCTACCAGGTGCTCGAAGCGATCGACGGCCCTTCGGCGCTGCCCTTCCTGCAGGGCGGCGAGCGCATCGACCTGCTGATCAGCGACTTCGGCCTGCCAGGCATGAACGGCCGCCAGCTGGCCGAGGTTGCCCGCCAGCACCGTCCGGAGCTGCAGGTGCTGTTCATTACAGGCTATGCGCCGAACGCCGAAGTTCGGGGGGAGTTCCTCGCGCCCGGCATGGACATGCTTTCCAAGCCGTTCAGCATCGACATGCTGGCGGCCAAGGTTCGCCAGCTGATCGAGCGCAGCGGATAACCGCGAGAAGGAACTCTGCGGTGACCGTTGCACTCTTCTTGATGAGTCATTCATCGGAGATCACGATCATGCGCAAACAATTCCTGGCGGCTGTCGCGTTGAGTGTCCTGCCCTTCGGCGCGGCGATGGCGGACAACGGCTTCGTCCGGCAGATCCTCTCCTCGGGCGCGACCACCGCCTCGACCTACATGACCTTCCGCGATGACAAGCTGGTCGCCGCAGCGCGTGAAGACGCCAGCAGCTTCGTTGCCAGCGATGGTGAGATCCGCGGCCCATACCTGGAGGCCATGCTGCAGCAGATCCGTAGCGATCAGCCTGACCTGCAGGCCAGCGACATGGAACTGGCGAGCGCCGTACTCGCAGCGCAGCAGTAAGCCAATTGGGGGTGCCTACCGCACCTCCACGCCACCCCGGCGCTCCGGCTAGAACCGTCCCTCAACGAATCTGGAGGCATCATGAAAAAAACTGCATCGGCTGTCTGGCAAGGTGACCTGAAGAGCGGCAAAGGCACCATTAGCACCCAAAGCGGCGTGCTCAAAGACAATCCTTACGGCTTCAACACACGCTTCGAAGGGGCCCCTGGGACCAACCCGGAAGAGCTGATCGGTGCGGCGCATGCGGGCTGCTTCTCGATGGCGTTTTCCATGATGCTCGGACAGGCAGGCCTGACACCTGAGCGCATCGACACCACCGCCGAGGTCACCCTGGACAAGCAGGACGAAGGCTTTGCGATCACCGCCATCGCGCTGACGATGAAGGCCAACGTACCGGGCGCCAGCAATGAGCAATTCCAGGAAATAGCCAACAAGGCGAAGGAAGGTTGTCCGGTGTCTCGGGTGCTCAATGCACAGATCAGCCTGAGCGCAACGCTCGAGGGCTGAGCCATCCGGTAATGAAAACGCCGCCCCGAAGGGCGGCGTTTTTGGATCTACAGCACCGCTTAGCCGCGGATGTTGTAGATGTCTTTCTCGTTAAGCTCCGCGTACTCATACAACCGCTTGAGGTAAGCGCTCTGCTGCTCCCAGACCTTGGCGGCGGTCGGGTCGGCCTTGGCTGAGGCATCGACCACTTCGGCGGCCACTTCCTTCAGGCGTGCCAGTACTTCGTCTGGCAGACGGCGGACTTCAACGCCCTGCTCTCGCAGCTGCTCCAGCGCTTCCATGTTCTTGGCGTTGTAGTCATCGAGCATGTCGCCGTTGACCGCACGGGCCGCAGCGCGAACGATGGCCTTGAGGTCGTCGGGCAGGGTTTCCCAGGCCTTGAGGTTGACGTCCAGCTCGAAGGTCACGTTCGGCTCCTGCCAGCCCGGCGTGTAGTAGTACTTGGACGCTTTGTGCAGGCCGAGCGCCAGATCGTTGTATGGGCCGATCCACTCGGTGGCGTCGATCGCACCGGTCTGCAACGCGGTGAAGATCTCGCCAGCCGGCATGTTGACCACGGTGCCGCCCATCTTGGTCAGCACTTCGCCGCCCAGGCCCGGGGTACGCATCTTCAGGCCCTTGAAATCATCGACCGAGTTGATTTCCTTGTTGAACCAACCGGCGGTCTGCACGCCGGTCGCACCGCAGGCCATCGGCAGCACGCCGAAGGGCTTGTACACCTCTTCCCACAGCTCCATGCCGCCGCCGCGATGCAGCCAGGCGTTCATTTCCTGCGCGTTCGGGCCGAACGGCAGTGCGCAGAAAAACTGCGCCGCGGGCACCTTGCCTTTCCAGTAATAGGGCGCGCCATGACCCATCTCAGCAGTCCCGCGAGAAACCGCATCGAAGACCTCGAGCGCCGGGACCAGCTCACCGGCGGCGTAGACTTTGACGGTCAGCCGACCATTGCTCATCTCGTTGACCAGCTTGGCGAAGTTCTCTGCGCCAACGCCCACGCCAGGGAAATTCTTTGGCCAGGAGGTGACCATCTTCCAATTGAATTTCTCGGTGCTGGCGGTGCCTTCGGATTTGGCGGCCGGCTCGCTTTCCTTGTTGCAGCCAGCCAGTGCGGTGGCGGCCAGGCCAACACCTGCGGCGGCCAGAATTTGACGACGTTTCATCGGGTAACTCCTTGTTGTTGTAATGACTGAATCGCGGGATCACTGATCCAGGTAGCTCTAGCTATCATATGGCTATCGAAGCCTCAAGCTTCGCGACTACGTACCGGCACTACGTACGTAGTACTGCCGGTTGCGACGCTGTAACGCAGCCGCCTAGAATCGCGGGCTGCCTTTCGTACCCCCATAACAATAAAGGTCCTGCCATGTCGAAACACGCCCCTCCATTGCTGGGCCTTGCGCGTCTGATCGACGCTTGCAACGCTCGGTTCGGCCAGGCATGCGCCTGGTTGACCCTGTTCCTAGTCATCGGCACTGCAGTCGTGGTGGTGCTGCGCTACGGGTTCGGCATCGGCGCCACCGCTCTCCAGGAAGCCGTCCTCTACGCGCATGCCCTAGTGTTCATGGGCGCCGCCGCCTGGGTTCTGCAACGCAACGGCCACGTTCGCGTCGACATCTTCTACCAGCGCTTCAGCCCCCGCTATCAGGCGGTAGTCGAATTGCTCGGCACGCTGCTTTTCCTGCTCCCGGTCTGCCTGTTCCTCGCCTGGGCCAGCTGGGATTACGTCAGCAATTCCTGGGCGACGCTGGAAGCGTCCAGCGAATCGGGCGGTTTGAAGTTCGTGTATCTGCAGAAAAGCATCATCTTGGTGCTGGTGGTTTGCCTCGCGCTTCAAGGCGTCTCCGAAATCATCAAGGCGGGCTATGCCATCGCCGGTCGTTTGCCCGAGCCGGAGGTGAAGCATGGCTGAGTTGATGGCGATCCTGCTGTTCGTCAGCATTTGTGCGGCCCTGATGGCCGGCTACCCGGTTGCGTTCACCCTCGGCGGCGTCTCGCTGCTATTCGCCGGCCTCGGCATCGTTACCGGCACCTTCGACGGCGGCTACCTCAGCGCCCTGCCCAACCGCCTGTTCGGCATCATGAACAACCAGACGATGCTGGCCGTGCCGCTCTTCGTCTTCATGGGCGTGATGCTGGAGAAGAGCCGGGTCGCCGAGGATCTGCTCGAATCCATGTCGCGGCTGTTCGGCACCTTGCGCGGTGGCTTGGCGATTTCCGTCTGCGTGGTCGGCGCGCTGCTGGCTGCGAGCACCGGCATCGTCGGCGCAACCGTGGTCACCATGGGCCTGCTGGCCCTGCCGACCATGCTGCGCCGCGGTTACGACCCGGCGATCTCCACCGGTACGCTGGCCGCCACCGGCACCCTCGGGCAGATCATTCCGCCGTCGATCGTGTTGGTGCTGCTCGGTGATGTCATGTCGAGCGCCTACCAACAGGCCCAGCTGAAAATGGGCATCTTCTCTCCCAAGACGGTGTCGGTCGGTGACCTCTTCGTCGGTGCCCTGCTACCGGGCCTGCTGCTGGTCGGCCTGTACATCCTCTACATCATCGCTGTCGCCGTGCTGCAGCCGAAGAAGCTGCCGGCGCTTCCGCAGGAAGAGCTTGGCCCGATCGAGTGGGGCAAGCTGATCAATGCGCTGGTGCCGCCGTTGCTGCTGATCAGCGCCGTGCTCGGCTCGATCCTCGCCGGCTACGCCACACCAACCGAGGCCGCTGCGCTGGGCGCTTTGGGCGCGATGGTGCTGGCCTTCTACAAAGGCAAGCTGAACTTCGGCCAATTGCGTGACGTCGCCTACGGCACCACGGAAATCAGCGCCATGGTGTTCCTGATCCTGATCGGCGCCTCGCTATTCTCCCTGGTTTTCCGCGGTTTCGGCGGCGAAGTGCTGATCGAGGACGTCTTTGCCCAGCTGCCTGGCGGCGTACTGGGTGCGTTCTTCGTCGTGATGCTGGTGATCTTCCTGCTCGGCTTCATTCTCGACTTCATCGAAATCACCTTCGTCGTGGTTCCGATCGTCGGCCCGGTGCTGCTGGCCATGGGCTTGGACCCGATCTGGCTCGGCGTGATGATCGCGCTGAACCTGCAAACCTCCTTCCTCACGCCACCGTTCGGTTTCGCGCTCTTCTACTTGCGCGGCGTAACGCCCAAGTCCGTGCCCACCAGCACCATCTATAAAGGCGTGGTGCCCTTCATCCTGATCCAGCTTCTGCTGCTAATCATCGCCTACCAGTTCCCGGGGCTGGTGACCTGGCTACCCGAGCAGGTCTACGGCAAGTGAAGCACCAGACGCCCGTTTCGACGGGCGTCTCTCTTTCCACTACAGGCCAACGGCGAGATGATGGGCGCCACGCCCGTCAGCCACTCTTCGCCATGCCTACACCCGCCCCCAGCCACGCGGCGCTCGCCGACCGCTTTCGCTCGCTCGACACGTTTCTGATCGAGCATCAGGCCCTCTGGCGCCCGCGCCCATTTACCGAGCGCCACCTGCCCTGGGAAGACGCCCATCCGGCCCTCGCCACCTGGCTGCGTGCACGCTCGTTGGCCGATGCCGAAGCCGCGCACAACGACCCGGCCGGCCTCGATGCGCCGGCGCCCTTCCCTGCGCTAGCGGCCCAGGCACGCCTGCTCGCGCAGGTCGAGCCCCTGCCACTGCGGCAACTGCCCGAGCAGGATTCACGGCACACGGTGGATGTCCCCGGGCGCAAATACGAGCAGATCCGTGCGTTCAGCGCCGCCCTCCGCTTCGCCGAACAGCCGGCGCGATGGCTTGATTGGTGCGCCGGCAAGGGCCACCTGGGGCGTCAGCTCGCGGTCGACGGCGGTTACCTGACATGCCTGGAATGGGACGCCAAACTGGTCGACGCCGGCCAGCACCTGAGCCAGCGATTGGGCATCGCCGCGAGCCACGTGCAGCAAGACATCATGAACGAGCACGCCGCTCACCATCTCGACCCAGCGACCACACCGGTCGCACTTCACGCCTGTGGCGACCTGCACGTGCGCCTGTTACAGCTGGGCGCAGCGCGTGGTTGCCGTCAGCTGGCCGTGGCGCCCTGCTGTTACAACCGCACGCAGGCCGAACGCTACCAGCCAATGTCTGCCCACGCTAAGCGGTCGAAACTCGTCCTGTCGCGAGACGACCTTGGCCTGCCGCTGAGCGAAACCGTCACAGCTGGCGCGCGGGAACGCCGGCAACGTGACCAGTCCATGGCCTGGCGATTGGCCTTCGACCTGCTCCAGCGGCAGGTGCGCGGCGAAGATACCTACCTGCCCACACCATCGCTGCCGAGCGCCTGGCTCAAGAAGCCCTTCGCCGTCTACTGCCAGGACCTGGCCGCTCTCAAGGCCCTGCCGCCCCTACCCGCTCAGGACTGGCCCCGGCTCGAACGACACGGCTGGCAGCGCCTGGCCGAAGTGCGCAACCTCGAACTCGTGCGCGGCCTGTTCCGCCGCCCGCTCGAACTCTGGCTGCTGCTCGACCGGGCCCTGTTCCTCAACGAACAAGGCTACCGGGTCCGCCTCGGCACCTTCTGCCCAAGCAGCCTGACCCCACGCAACCTAATGCTCCTCGCCGAACGTGACACGATGCCCTAACTTGCTGGCAACAAACGGTTTACTCCCTGCGAGCAATGGATATAATGGCGCCCTCTTTTGGCCGGTATAGCTCAGCTGGTAGAGCAACTGACTTGTAATCAGTAGGTCCCGGGTTCGACTCCTGGTGCCGGCACCACGAATTGAAAGGCTCGCAGAAATGCGGGCCTTTTTCGTTTCTGCCAATGAGCGGCCTCTGGCCTGATACCGGCGGCCCTGGTTCTTCAGCCCACAATCGTTTGCCCTATCGCAAGTACACCTGCCCTGCAGTGTCTGGCATCATCCGTTCGACTTACGGCCCGGACGACCGGGATGGATGACGCAGGGACGGATCAATGGCCGAGAGCAGTAACTTCGCCTTTCTCAAGGAACACGACCCGGTGTTCTCACAGCTCGCCAGCGCGGCTGAGCGGACATTCGCCAGCGATCCGAATACTACGCTGATCAAGCTGCGACAACTCGGTGAGGCTCTGGCACAGGATCTGGCGACGCGTGCTGGCATCGAACTGGACGCCACCCTCAGTCAGGCAGATCTGCTGTACAGACTGACCCGCGAGATCCAGCTCGACGGGAATATCCGCAACCTGTTCCACACCCTGCGCATCGAAGGCAACAAGGCCACTCACCAGTTCCACACCCAGCACCGGGAAGCGCTGGACGGGCTTAAGGTCGCCCGCGAACTGTGTATCTGGTACCACAAGGCACTCGGTAAGGCCGGCAGCAATTTCAAAGCCGGCCCTTTCGTCATCCCCAGCGACCCCAGCGCCCCGCTACGCGACCTGCAAAGCCAGATTGAACAACTCAAAGCCCAGCTCAGCGAATCCAGTCAGCAACTGGAGAGTAATCAGCAGCTGGCTGAACTGCTCAAGCGTGAAGCCGAGGAATACGCCGTTCTTGCCAGTCAGATGGATGCCGAGTCTCGCAGCCATAAGCAACTGGCCGCTGAGCACGAAGCTGCGCTCAACAAATTGCGCAGCGAACACGAGCAGAGCCTCAGGATGCTCCAGCAGCAACTGGCCACCCAGCCCCAGGCCGTGCAGCAGGTCAAGCAAAGTACTCAGCAGGCCAGCAGTCAGTTCGACCTGAGCGAAGACCTCACCCGCATCCTCATCGACCAGCAACTTAACGATGCCGGCTGGGAGGCCGACTCGCTCGACCTCACCTACGGCAAGGGCTCGCGCCCAGAAAAGGGCAAGAACAAGGCCATCGCCGAATGGCCGACCTGCAAGCCAAAAGAAAACGCTGACTACGTACTGTTCGTTGGCCTCACACCCATCGCCATCGTCGAAGCCAAGCGCAAGCGCATCAACATTGCCGACCGCATCCCCCAGGCCGAACGCTATTCGCGCCAGCTGATCATCACCGCCGACCTGCAGCCCGCCGCGCAAGATGCAGGCTGGGCCGACGGCCAGGGTGGGTATTTCCAAGTCCCGTTCGCCTTCGCCTGTAACGGCCGGCCCTTCATCAAGCAGCTGGCCGAGCAGTCCGGCATCTGGTTCCGCGACCTGCGCAGCCCGGCCAACCTGCGACGGCCGCTGCAGGACTTCCACACGCCGAACGGCCTGCTCGACCTGCTCAAACGCAGCCGCGAAGACGCCGAAGCCAGACTTCAGGGAGAAGGCTTCGCCTACCTCAAGCTGCGCGACTATCAGGAAAACGCCATCCGCGCCGTCGAGCAGGCGCTCGCCGACAACCGTCGCCAATGCCTGCTGGCCATGGCCACCGGCACTGGCAAGACGCGCACCATCATCGGCCTGATGTACCGCCTGCTGAAGGCCGAACGCTTCCGGCGCATCCTCTTCCTCGTCGACCGCAGCGCCCTGGGTCAGCAGGCCATCGAGGCGTTCAACGAAGCAACCCTTGAGCAGAACCACACGCTGGCGCAGATCTACGACATCAAGGAACTGGGGGACATGGCCGCCGAGGCCGAAACGCGCATCCAGGTCGCCACTGTGCAAGCCATGGTGCGTCGCATCTTCCAATCGGACAACCCGCCGCCCATCGACGCGTTCGACTGCATCATCGTCGACGAGGCCCACCGTGGTTACACACTCGACCAGGAGATGACCGAAGGCGAACTGGCAGTGCGCGACTTCAGCCAGTACCTCTCGCAGTATCGCCGCGTGCTCGACTACTTCGACGCCTGCCGCATCGGCCTCACCGCCACGCCGGCCAAGCACACCAGCGAAGTGTTCGGCGCGCCGATCTACACCTACAGCTACCGAGAGGCGGTGGCCGACGACTGGCTGATCGACCATGAACCGCCGATCCGCTACCAGACCCTGCTTAGCCAGAACGGCATTCACTTCGCCCGCGGCGAGAGCGTCAGCATCATCGATACCAGCACTGGCGAGGTGGACGTGGCGGAACTGGAGGACGAGCTCGACTTCAAGATCGAATCCTTCAACCGCCGCGTGATTACGCCCGGTTTCGATAAGGTGATCTGCGAGCAGCTGGCCCAGGAGCTGGACCCTTCAGGCGATGAGAAAGCGATGATCTTCTGCGTCAACCAGGCCCACGCCGAGCGCGTGAAGAACCTGCTCGACGAAGCCTTCAAAGACGTTCACGGCGATGACTACAACCAGGCCGCCGTACAGATCATCACCGGGCAGAGCGACAAGGTCGAACAGCTGATTCGCCAGTACAAGAACGAGCGCTACCCGAGCATCGCCATCACAGTCGATCTGCTCACCACCGGCATCGACGTGCCGCGCATTTGCCATCTGGTGTTCATGCGCCGGGTACGCTCGCGCATCCTTTACGAACAGATGAAGGGCCGCGCCACGCGTCGCTGCGACGAGATCGGAAAAACCGTTTTCAACATCTACGACCCGGTCGACCTGTACGCCAGCCTCGAACCCGTGGACACCATGAAGCCGCTGGTGAAGGACCCTAGCATCAGCCTTGAGCAGTTGGTCAACGAACTGACCAACCCGGCCAGCCTCGACGCGCCCGGCAGCCAGCCCGAGACCAGCCATGCGCATGACGTGCTCGATCAGCTCAGCCAGCGGGTGATGCGCATCCTGCGCAAGGCCAGCCACAAGGCCGAGAGCAAACCAACCCTCAAGAGCAAACTCGACGAGCTGGAAGACACTTGGGGAGTGGCACCAGAAAAACTGCACCAGCACCTACACGGGCTCGGTCCGCAGCAGGCCGCGCAGTTCGTCCGCCAGCACAGCCAGCTGCTCGAACAGCTCGCCACCGTCAATGCCCTGCTCGGCTCCGAAAACTACCCGTTGATCTCCACCCACACGGACGAGTTGATGGTCCGGGAGCAGAACTACGGCGCCAACCAGAAGCCCGCCGACTATTTGGAAAGCTTCAACGATTTCATCCGGAACCAGCTCAACCAGTCGGTGGCCCTCGGTGTGGTGGTCAATCGCCCGCAGGACCTGACCCGAGAGCAGTTGCGCGAGGTGCGCCTGCTGCTCGATGGGCATGGATATAGCGAAGTGAATCTCCAAAGCGCATGGCGCAACCAGACCAACCAGGAGATCGCTGCCAGCATCGTCGGCTTCATTCGCCAGGCCGCCCTCGGCGAAGCGCTGCTGCCGTTCGAGCAGCGAGTAGCCAAGGCCATGGAGACGATCTACACCCTGCAACCCTGGACGCCGGTCCAGCGTAAATGGCTGGACCGTCTGGCCAAGCAGCTGGTGCATGAGGTGGTGATCGACCAGAAACAGATTGGCGAGGCGTTCAGGAACGACGGCGGCAGCACTCGGCTGGACAAAATGCTCGGCGGGCATCTCGTCATGGTGCTGGAAGAAATCAACAGCCACCTGTGGGCACAAGCGAGTTGAAACTGGTGATCGCCTTAAAACCCAGGCTCTTGCAAAAACCGACAGTAGTGCATAGGCTTGCGCGCAATACACCCGCCATGCCTATGACCGCCTCGGCAGTTACGCACAAATTGAGCGGGTTTTTTATGCCCGCAGGTTTTGTCGCATGAGAACCTTCGACAAACCCGCTATCGATATTGGCGAGCAGCTTGCCCTGCTCAAGGCGCGCGGCCTGCAGATCCAGGACGAAGCGCGCGCCCGGCACTTCCTGGAGGCCGTCAGCTTCTTCCGCTTGACGCCGTACATGCGGCCTTTTCAAGTCGTCGACGATCCACAGCATGGCTTCCGTACCGACGTAGGTTTCCGCAGCCTGACTCGTCTTTACGATTTTGACCGCCGCCTACGACTGCTGGTAATGGATGCCGTGGAGCGGGTGGAAGTGGCAGCCCGCGCAATGATCAGCAACCACATGGGCCCCAGCCGTGGGGTTCATTGGTATTTGGATGCCCAAGTCTTTAAGCACCAGTACAACCATGAACGCCTGCTCGAGACCATCCGCGATAAACAAGTGCGTGCCTTGCGAGACTATGCGCGTGAGTGCAAGAACATCGACCGGTTTCCCGACGATGAGCGCAAGGCGTACCTGAAGCGACAGCGCGCCCATGAGAGCTACGCGCGCCACTATCCGCTGACCTACCAAAATCCAGAGCTGATGCCGGGCTGGGCAATGGTGGAAGAGCTAACGCTCGGGGACCTATCCCATCTCTATGCCGGTCTTGCACATGACGCTGATCGAAAGGCCATCGCAAAGCGCTTGAACCTGGCAGCACCGCTGATGGAGTCGTGGCTGCACACCCTGACCACCATTCGAAATATATGCGCTCACCACGCTCGCCTGTGGAACCGCGAATTGGGTATTCGACCCAAGCTGCCAGAAAAACCCCGGTTTGCTTGGCCCGAGTACCTCAAAACAGGTACGCACAAGCGCCTGTATTCCGTGCTATCGATCCTCAATCACTTGATGCGCCAGACGAGCCCCCACACCAGCTGGGATCGGCGCCTGCATGAACTTCTGGCAGAGTTTCCTGAAGTCGACCTGCGCGCAATGGGCTTTCCGCAGCACTGGCAAGATGATCCCTTCTGGCACGCGCCTCACTAACGCCGCCTACTTAAATACTGTTTTAGCGAGTACCCATGACCAATTCCGACATCGTCCAGAAGCTCTGGAACCTCTGCGACGTCCTGCGTGACGACGGCATCAACTACAGCGATTACGTCACTGAGCTTGTGCTGCTGTTGTTCATCAAGATGGAATACGAGCAGGTGCAGAACAACGACAGCTTTGGCCACAAGCTGCCCATTGGTGCGCGCTGGCCGGATCTGGCTGGCAAGTCCGGGCTCAACCTGCTCAACCATTACCGGCAGATGCTGCTGGATCTGGGTAAGAACCCGGACCCGCTGATCGCCGCCATCTATGCCGATGCACAGACCCGCCTCAAGGAGCCGCGCCACCTCGAGCAACTGATCAAGAGCCTCGACGGCATCGACTGGTTCAGCGCCCGCGAAGACGGCCTCGGTGATCTCTACGAAGGCCTGCTGGAAAAGAACGCCAGCGAGACCAAATCCGGCGCCGGCCAGTACTTCACCCCGCGCCCGCTGATCGACAGCATCATCCGCTGTATCAAGCCGCAGCCGGGCGAGACCATCCAGGACCCAGCTGCCGGCACCGCAGGCTTTCTCATCGCCGCCGACGCCTACATCAAGCAGCACACCGATGACCTCTACGAGCTGAATGAAAAAGACCGCCGCTTCCAGCGCACCGACGCCTACGTGGGCGTCGAGCTGGTGTCTGGCACACGCCGGCTGGCGCTGATGAACTGCCTACTGCACGGCATGGAAGGCGACGCCGAGGGCGTGGTGCACCTAGGCAACGCCCTCGGCCAGACCGGCGCCAGCCTGCCCAAGGTCGACGTGATTCTCTCCAACCCGCCATTCGGCACCGCCAAGGGCGGCGGCGGCCCGACCCGCGACGACCTCACCTACCGCACCGGCAACAAACAGCTGGCCTTCCTCCAGCACATCTACCGCGGCCTCAAGCCGGGCGGGCGGGCCGCTGTGGTGCTGCCGGACAACGTGCTATTCGAGGCCGGCGTCGGCACCGACGTGCGACGAGACCTGATGGACAAGTGCAACCTGCACACCATCCTGCGCCTGCCCACCGGCATCTTCTACGCCCAGGGCGTGAAGACCAACGTGCTGTTCTTCCAGAAAGGCACGGCCGACAACCCACGCCAGGAAAAGCGCTGCACCAGCCGCGTATGGATCTACGACCTGCGCAGCAACATGCCCAGCTTCGGCAAGCGCACCCCCTTCGGCCCCACCCACCTCAAGCCGTTCGAAGATGCCTATGGCGAGGACCCGAATGGCGGTAGCCCCCGTGCCGAAAACGTCGAGGGCATCGGTGAAACCAGCCGCTTCCGCTGCTTCACCCGCGAGCAGATTCGCGAACGCGGCGACTCGCTGGATATCAGCTGGCTCAAGGACGACAGCAGCCTCGACGCCGCCGACCTCCCAGCCCCGGAAGTACTGGCCGGCGAAGCCATGGCCGAACTGACCGAGGCGCTGCATGAGTTGGAAGCACTGATGAAGGCGTTGGGTGCGGGAGATGAAGTGGTGGCGCAGAAGCAGTTGATGGCGGAAGTGATGGGGCTTTCGGTGGTTCAGGAGGCTGGGGATGAGTGAGTTAATGCTAGCGAACTGGGCCGACTGTAAGCTTGGAGACGTCGCCAGCATTATCCGCGGTGTGACTTTCCCTGCTTCGTCAAAAGTTCACGAGCCTGCTGATGGGTATGTTGCTTGCCTTAGAACATCGCATGTTCAGGAGAAGCTGCTCTGGGAAAATATTTATTACGTCCCAGAAAACTACGTTAAAAGAGCTGATCAATTAGTTGGAAAAAACGACATATTGATGTCGATGGCCAACAGCTCGAACCTTGTCGGCAAGGTATGTATAAATGAGACTGACCGCACGGCATGTTTCGGAGCATTCCTATCGGCCATAAGAAGCAAAGAAATAGATCATCGATATGTCTATTACTACCTAAAGAGTAGTGAGGCACAGCGAGCTTTAAAAGCCTCAGCAAGCCAGACTGTAAATATTGCGAATATCTCGGTCGGCGCACTAGAGAATTTGAGAGTTCCGCTGCCTCCACTCGCCGAACAAACCCGCATCGCCGCCAAGCTCGATGAACTGCTGGCCCAGGTTGACACCCTTAAAGCCCGCATCGACGGCATCCCCGCGCTGCTCAAAAGCTTCCGCCAATCCGTCCTCGCCGCCGCCGTTTCCGGGCGGTTGACTGAAGAGTGGCAGGCTAGTGCAGCAGTCGACTGGAGTTTTCAACGTGCGGCAGATGTGTGCGAGAAGGTACAGAGCGGTGGTACCCCAAAAGAGGGTTTTTCCGAGTCCGGAGTTCCATTTCTGAAGGTGTACAACATCGTAAATCAAGAGATTAGCTTCGAGTACCGACCTCAATATATTTCGGAGTCCATCCACAGAGGTGCATCATCGAAATCGATCACAATGCCGGGCGACGTTGTGATGAATATCGTAGGCCCGCCACTTGGAAAAGTCGCGACTATCCCGGCGACGTCGCCAGAGTGGAATATAAACCAAGCTATTACTCTCTTTAGACCGAGTGAAAACATCATCTCAGGCTGGATATCAATCGTTCTTCTTGGCGGGGAAAATCTCCGCAGCATCATAAACGAGACCAAAGGATCGGCGGGCCAGGTAAACATATCGCTCTCCCAGTGCCGAGATTTTTTGTTCCCGGTTCCCTGCGTTGAGGAACAAACCGAAATCGTCCGCCGCGTCGAACAACTCTTCGCCTTCGCCGACCAACTCGAAGCCCGCGTCAAAGCCGCCCAGGCACGCATCGACCGGCTGACCCAAAGCATCCTTGCCAAGGCTTTCAGCGGCGAGCTGGTGCCGCAGGACCCGAACGACGAGCAGGCCAGCGTGCTGCTGGAGCGCATCAAGGCCCAACGCGCCGCCGAGCCCAAGGCCAAACGCGGCAGAAAGGCATCAGCGTGAACCAGCCAGCCAGCAAACCGACTCGCGCCAGGTTCCGCCCTGCTGGGCGGGTTCCTTTTGGCATTGCCCCAAAAGGAACCAAAAGGGCTAGCCCCGCCATCCGGCCCTGCGCTGCGCTCCGGGTTCGTTCACTTCATCGCCGCTCCGAGGGCCGGCTTACAAGGGCCTTCCATGGCCCTTTAAGCCTTTCGCCGCATCCATGCGGCTCATCCCTTTGCACGGCGACTACGCTCACCCTGCTGAAGCGGCATTCTGCGTTGCGTGGCAGCCCGTACCTGTACAACGTAAAAGCAACTTAGGGTGGCAGACCGCAGAAGGTTCTCCACCTGCGAAATCTGCAAGGCCTATACCTCGGCTATACGCCAATACGCGCCATTAAGGATCCAGGAACCATGTCCGTGCCGACCTACGACCAGTTCATCGAGCCCATCCTGCGTTTTCTCGCCGCCCACCCAGAGGGCGCGACGGCGAGCGAAGCTCACGAAGCGGCCGCACAGACACTCGGCCTGAGCGAGGCGCAGCGACAGGAAACCATCACCAGCGGCCAGGCCACTTACAAGAACCGCGCAGGTTGGGCGCATGACCGGCTCAAGCGCGCCGGCTATTCCAGCAGCGCCAAGCGTGGCTACTGGAAGCTGACCGACGACGGCCTTGCCTTCGCCCAGGCCAACCCGGCTCCGCTAACCGCCGAGCAGGTCGAACATCTCGCGATGAATTTCATGAGCGTGAAGCTGAAGACGGCGCCAGATGCCGCCTCGCTGGATGAAAGCAGCGACACACAAGCGCTGATCGCCCAGGCAGAAATCGCCACCAGCAGCCCACAGGAGCGGCTGGACCAGGCGCTGCTCGAGTTGCGCACCAGCGTCGCCGGTGATCTGCTGGACAGCCTGCTGCAAGCCAGCCCGACGCGCTTCGAGCATATCGTGCTCGATGTGCTGCACAGCCTGGGCTACGGCGCGAACCGCCAGGCGCTGCAGCAGGTGGGCGGCAGCGGCGATGGCGGCATCGACGGGGTGATCTCGCTCGATGCGCTGGGGCTCGAAAAGGTCTATGTGCAGGCCAAGCGCTGGCAGAGCACCGTTGGCCGCCCTGAACTCCAGGCCTTCTACGGCGCCCTGGCCGGGCAGAAAGCGCGGCGCGGCGTGTTCATCACCACCTCCGGGTTTACTGCACAGGCGGTGGAGTTCGCACGCTCGGTGGAAGGGCTGGTGCTGGTCGACGGCAAACGCCTGGTCAACCTGATGCTCGACCATGAGGTCGGCGTGAGTTCGCAGCTCTACAAGGTGCCCAGGCTCGACAGCGACTACTTCGACGAATCGCTCGGCTGAGCGGCTGTGGCGCTACATAGCTGCGCATCAGCCGTACCGGTTCGGACCCTTCGTCTAGTTGTACAACCCGCTATCCGGTAAGCAAAAGGCCCCGCCTCCTGATGGAAGCGGGGCCTTCTGGTTTGGGCTGGGTCCTGTCCCTATCGGCGGCTCCGAGCCGCATTTCCTGACGCCGTCCAAGCGCTTGCGATATCCGTCGCGGCAGCCACGACTGCGAGCCAGAGGCCGCAATCGCGCCGTGCTAGGCGGAGGTGACGCATCGAAATGGGACACGAACCGGCCAGCAGCGGCAGCGAGGAGTAAGAGTGCCACTAATGGCAAAGGTTCATCTTTTTAAAATGAAATCGCCATTACGGGTTAATCCGGCCGATCCGAGACGGTCTAAACCGTGTATTAACGGGGGTCACCTACCCGACTCTGCCCGGCGACTCAGCTATAGGCCGCGCCGTTGTTAAACGCAACGTGCTAGAGCGGTCCGATGGCGTTTTGCCAAGCTCCGTCAGGTAACCAGCCCGATACATTTTAACCGTTGCGCCTTCGGAACATGCGCGGCGAAACGCGGTCAGCTAAGCGTCGCCACCCCAGCGCAACCGAAAGGCTAAGCCTGCCACCACGAAGTCCGCCTTTGAGGAGCCAGGCCACTCGATGACCGCGATAACGACCCTCTTCAGCAAACTCAAGCACTACCTGTTCAACGCCTCCTGGATGATGGCCGAACGCCTGCTCAACATCGGCGTGGGCTTCCTTACGGCCGTGTTGCTGGCCCGTTATCTGGGGCCGGAGCAGTACGGCATCCTTGCGTACGCCATCTCGATGACCGCGATATTCGCCTCGGCCGGCCATATGGGCCTGGCGGGGCTGGTGGTCCGCGAGGTCGTCAAGCAGCCGGACAAGGTGCCGGAGACGCTTGGCACCACTTTTATGCTCAAGCTCAGCGGAATGGCCATCGGCTTCGCGCTGATCGTGATGTATGCGCTGGCCTTCGAGGAAGTTGGCGGCACCGAGTTCTGGATGCTGCTGATCGTCGCCTCGGCGATCTTCTTTCAGACCTTCGATGTGGTGGAGTACTGGTTCCAGTCGCAAGTACAGGCCAAGTACCCGGCCATCGCCAAGTCCTGCGCGATCCTCCTGGCGGCGGCGCTCAAACTACTGCTGGCGCTCGGCGGTGCAAGCGTGGTGGCCTTCGCCTTCGCGCACACCGCACAGTTCGTCGCGGCAGCGATCATTCTGGCGATCCTTTACAAGGGCACCACTCGGGTCTCGGTCACCAGCTGGAAGGCCAGTTTCGCCAAGGCGCGCGAGCTGCTCGCGCAGGGCTGGATCATCTACCTCGGCTCGATCTTCGCGGTGATCTACATGAAGATCGACCAGGTCATGCTCAAGTGGATGATCGGGGCCGAGGAAGTGGGTGTATACGCCGTCGCCGCCCAGCTGTCCGAGGCGTGGTATTTCCTGCCGACGGCCATCGTTGCCTCCTTCTTCCCCAAGCTGATCAAGCTTCATGCGGCCGACGGCGCGATGTTCAACCGGCGGTTCCAGCAGTTGCTGGATGTGCTCTTCGTGCTGGCAGTCGCCGTGGCGGTGCTCGTGTCACTCATCGCCGCGCCGCTGATCGGCCTGCTGTTTGGCGACGAATACCAGAACTCCGCCTCGATCCTGACCATCCATATTTGGGCCGGCGTGTTCATCTTCATGCGTGCTGCGTTCAGCCGTTGGATCCTGATCGAGGGCGCCCTGATGTTTTCACTGATCACCCAGGGCCTCGGCGCCCTGTTCAACATAGGCCTGAACCTGCTGCTGATTCCGCGCTACGGCGGTGAAGGCGCAGCCATGGCCACTCTCTTTTCCTACGCAATCGCTTCGTACGCTGCGCTACTGGTGCATCAGAAGACCCGGCCGGTGTTTTTCATGATGACCAAGTCGATGTTCAGCCCCGTCCGCTATGCGTTCAATGCCGCAGGAGCCCTCCGATGAGCCTCAAGCCTCTTGTTCGAATGCTGCCCGAGCCGGTCAAGGACCTGCTCAAGGGCATACGCGACCGCAGCCGCCTGGGCCTGGTCCAGCTGTTCTCCAGCAATGGCTTCCTGGCCTCGCTGTATTACTGCCTGATCAGCCGCGAGTTCGACCGCGAGCACCGCGCCGTCCTGCTCGGCCGCCTGCAGTTCGCCCGCCTGATGCAAGGGCGAGGCGAAAACGATGCCTTCCTGCGGCGCAACGTGCATCGGCTGGAGAAGGGCCTGATCATGCGGCCACGCCGCAGCACCTTCGCCGAGGACTACATCGGCCCGACCGTCCGCTGCTTCGCCGAGGCGACACACGCCGGCGTCGTGACCGGGCAGCAGCGCTGGGCCAACGATGTGCTCACCGACTATTTCTCCGCCGTGCAGAGCTCGCCACGGATCGACTCCGCTCGACGTGAATTTGCCAATGCGCAACGGGACGAGAGCGCCGGCCGCTGCGTGCCGTACCCGCATAGCGATCTGCCCGAGTGCCCGGTCAGCTACGAGCAGCTGATGGTGCTGTTCCGCCGCCGCCGCTCGGTGCGCTGGTATCAGGACAAGCCGGTCAGCAACGAACTGATCGAGCAGGCCGTGCGGGCGGCGTCACTTGCGCCCTCGGCGTGCAACCGCCAGCCGTTCCGCTTTTACGTCAGCAACGACGCGGCCAAGGCGGCCGACATCGCGCAGTGCGCAGGCGGCACCGGCGGCTTTCACGACAACCTGCCCTGCGTGATCGCCGTGGTCGGCGACCTGGGCTGCTATCCGGAAGCGCGCGACCGCCACGTTGTGTATATCGACGGCTCGCTGGCGGCCATGCAACTCATGCTGGCGTTCGAGAGCCTTGGGCTGTCGACCTGCCCGATCAACTGGCCTGACATCGAGTCGGCCGAGCGCAAGCTGGAAAAGAAACTGGGCCTGGCCTACTACGAACGCACCGTGATGCTACTGGCGGTGGGTTATGCCGATCCAACGGGAGGGATTCCTTATTCGGACAAGAAGACCGAGCACGATTTGATCGTCTACAACTGAGGCAAACGATGATTATCGAGATCAGAAAAGCAGGCTTCGTCAATAAAGGTGCAGAACTGATGCTGCACGCTGCGCTGGAGAAGTTGAAGTCCCGCTATCCCGACGCGACTTTCGTCATGGCCCCGACCACTGAGAAGTCCGACCACCCTTATCGCAAGTTCGTGAAACTGGGCTTCTTCCCCAAAGCCTCGCTATGGCGCTACGGCATTCAGTGGGGCGACCTGGCGAATCTCGCGCCGCGCCAGTTGCGCGAGATGTATGGCGTGGTGCTGGACAAGGAAATCGACGTTGTCATCGACGCGGCTGGCTTTGCCTACAGCGACCAATGGGGCGACGAACCCAGCGCCGAACTCGCTCAATCAGCCAAGCGCTGGAAGAAGAACGGTACCCGCGTCATCCTGCTGCCCCAGGCGCTGGGCCCGTTCAAATCCGAGAAGAACCAGGCGGCGATGAAAACCGCGGTGGAGAACATCGACCTGATCTTCCCGCGTGAGCGTATTTCCTACGACTACCTCACCGAACTGGTCGGCGAGCAGGGCAAGATCCGCCAGGCGCCGGACTTCACCAATCTGATCAAGGGCGTGCTGCCGCCGGACTTCGATGTCGAGCAAAACCGCTTCTGCATCGTCCCCAACTGCCGGATGCTGGACAAGACTGACCAGCAGACCCGTGACGCCTATCTTCCCTTCCTGATCCGCTGCGCCAGCTATCTGGTGGAGAAGGGTGCCAAACCGTTCGTGCTCGTGCACGAAGGTCAGGGCGACCGGCGGCTCGCCGAGCAGGTATCAGCGGCGGTGGGCGGCATCCCGATCGTCAAGGAGAGCGGCCCGCTGGAAATCAAGGGCATCCTCGGCGCCTGCAGCGGAACCCTGGGCAGCCGCTTCCATGGGCTGGTCAGCGCGCTGTCGCAGGGCGTGCCGGCGCTGGCAACCGGCTGGAGCCACAAGTACCAGATGCTGTTCGACGACTACGGCTTCCCCGAGGGGCTGGTACAGGTCACGACCGATGAAGCGGAAATCAAGCGCAAGATCGACCTGGTGCTCGACGAGCGCGACCGGATCGCTGGCGTGATCCAGGCCCGCACCGATCAGCTCAAGCAGCAATCCGAGCTGATGTGGCAACAGGTATTCGATGTCATCGACCAATGCGAGCGCGTGAGCCAGGCCAACCCCAGGACCGCGGGCGCCGCGTAAGACTGCAGGAATGAGCGCCGCCGGCAAGGCCGGTGGCGCTTGGCTGGGCGCTCAACGATGGCGGCGTGCTTACCTGCGCTGTTGGGATGAAGAATCCTGCGCCGCAGTTTCGGCACCTGTTTGCACCGGCTTCTCAAGCGAAGGCGCAGGCTGTTTGACCTCCGGTGCGGACGCAGCCGGCAACGAGGCATAGTAATCCGCCAACGCACCCATCTGCTCCGGCGTGAGCCGCTGCGCAGCGCTGTGCATGATGTGGGCGTATTCGGTGCCGCCACGCTTACCGGCGGAGAACAGCTCTAGCTGCAACTTCAGATAGCGGGCGTACTGTCCGGCGATATTGGGGTACATGGGATTGCGTGGGCTGGCCTTCGGTCCATGACAATGCACGCAGGAAGGTATACCGCGCTCCCGTGCTCCGCGCTCGGCTAGCGACAGGCCCTGGGCAAGAATGTCCGGGGCAGGCTCCGGGGCCTCGGTTCGGCTGACCGGTGGCAGTTCGGCATAGTGCTGGGCCAATGCCCGGAGCACCTCCGGCTCCAGGCCAGCGGCGATCGGCTGCATGACGCCGCTATGCCGCTCGCCGCTGGCGTAGGCCTGCAGCGCACCGAGCAGGTAGGGCTCGCTCTGCCCGGCTAACCGTGGAAAAGCACCCTCGCCCCGGCCTCCGCCATCTTCGGCATGGCAGCGGTTGCAGTTGGCCAACACAGGACCGAGCGGGTCCTTCACCGGTCGCAGATGATCGGGCGTGACGGGCTTGGCTGCCTCATCGCTGCGCCCGCCCAACGCGAGCTGTTTATAGCGCTCGGGGGACATGCTCGGCATCGCCTGAAGGAACGCCACCATGGCCCAGACTTCATCGTCCCGCTTCTGGGCAGGCCAGGCCGGCATAGCGGTGAACTTCACGCCGTTCTTCACGATCCAGAACAGTTCCTGGGGCCCCCAGCGAACGATCCGTGGTGGAAGGTACGGAGGCTCAGGTGTCATCTGCTGAACGATCAACGAGCGCTCCTGGCCTGGACCGCCATGGCAGGCCAGGCAGCCGGTGTGATAGTGCCCAGCCCCTTTGAGCAACAGCGCAGGATCATCCAGCGGCGGCACCTTTATACCCATCGACTGCGTGCTCACCGCACGCCGCATGGCGTAGTGCAGAAGCCAGCCGGTCGCTTTCCAATGGCCCGAGCTGGCACTGATCGAGACCAGCCCCAGCGAAACCATGACGAACGCGCCCGTGCCCGCGAGCGCCGCTATCAACGCGACCGCCGCTATAACCCGCTTCCAGGAGCCACCGGTCAGCCAGCACAGCCAGCGCCGCAAGGGCGCCGACCACCGCCAGACCCTGCGTTTAGCTGATTGAAACGGCATGGCGCTTGTCCTGTAAAAGCCCGAACAGCAGATACAACCCGCCGATGAGATAGGCGCTGCCGCCAAAGGCCAGCATGATCACACCGCCCATCTGCTGGTCCTCCAGCGGGCTCATGCCCGATAGCGCCGAGCCGGTGTGCTCGAACAGCGGTCGGCTGGACATGGCCAGCAGGACGCCGAGCAGCGTCATGTGCATCGACGTCAGTAGCAGGCCGGCAATACCCGCAAGCGCGCGCCGGTGCCGCACGCCGCCAAACGCTGCAAGCCATACCAGCAGGCCGACAAACAGGTAGCTGCCCTGCTCCAGCAGTTGTGCCCATTGCGATGTGCGTGCCGCATGGTGCAGCGCCGGCATGTGCCAGGCCCAGACCACGAACAGTTCGATCACCGAGGCCAGGATCGGTGAGAACAGAAAAGGAATGCGGCTGGAGAAATCAAACCGGCCGCCGGCCAGGCCGATCGCCAATAGCGGCGCCGCAACCGCGACAACCATCACGTGCATCAGCATATGACCGACGAACAGCCTATCCGCCATATCAGGCAACGGCCCGAGCCAGACTGCTCCTAGCGTGGCCAGACCAAGCATCAGCGACAACGGGCGCCAGATCATGCGCAGCTCCTGATAAATACCACGCACAGGGCCACGAATATCGTCGCGACAAAGCTCAGGCCACTGAGTAGCAGCGTCGAAAAACCCAGGAAGCGGTGGCGGTCGCCCGGTGTGTCGAAGTCATGCGGCGCGGTCGCATGCCCGAAGGTGTGCTTGCGCCAACCGCGCCAGCCGGTCAGGGCGATGCCGACCAAGGCGACCAACGTCAGCACACCAATGGCCACGCGGATATCACCCAGCGCGCCGCTGCGGCCCGCGACCTTCGCGCACCATACGGACGTCGCCAGGTAGGACAGCAGGAAGTGCAGCGCCCAGATAGTCGGGCTAAAGGTGATCAGCCAGAGCGAGTCGCGCTCCTGCGGCGGTGCTTCCGGCGCCTGCTGATCGGCCAGCCGTTGCTGTTCGCTCAGGTTCTCGCTCATAGCACCTCCGGAAAGCCGGCGATGACGGCCACGGTCACGCCGACGGTGATGAGCATGAAGTGCCAGAACAACGCGACGTTGCGGATATCGATGTCATGCACCGCCGTCATCCGGCCGGCAGCGCGGCGCGCCAAACAGTAGAGCTGCATGATCAGGCCGATGGACAGGTGTATCAGGCACCAGAGCACCAGCACCCAGACCGTGGCGGGATACACGTGACTGGTGGGGTCGAGGCCACTGAAGTGCGGTCCGGCCCACATCGAATAGGCACCCGCCACGGTGCAGACCGCCGCCAGCCCCAGCGAGCCGTAGAAGCCTGCCGCCTGATCGCGGACATTGCAGCGCCGTGCCAGCAACGTCAGCGCCCAGGACAGGGCAATCAATCCCAGCCCCAGTACCGGCCAGAACACACCTGGGCCGGCCGCATCAGCAGGCGGGAAATCCTCGTGTACGGTCCAGAAGAAGAAGTAGCCGAACACCAGGCTGCCAAAGGCGCTCATGTCACCGATCATGGTGATGAACATCGCCCACCAGCCCACCGACTTGGCGCCCGAGGCATAGAGCGGCACCGTCACGTCCAGGCCGATGTCCTTTTTCGGCTTCTCCGGGATCACGGCCGTGCCGGTCCACAGCCAGATCAAGATGGTGATCAACGCGAGGCCACCACTGACCAGCGCCGCGGCGTACCAGCTGTAGGTCGCAAAGATGAACAAGCCGCCGGTGAAGATCGCCGCCCACATGCTGAGAAAGGTAGGGCCTGGCACGCGCAGGCACTGGATTGGCTCGGCATCGATGATGCTGCTGATCAAGGTCTCGCGCTTTCCCTCCTCGGCATCGGGCAGGTAGAAGCGGCCAGCGTCGACGTCGCGCATCAGGTTGGGCTGGTCCCACAGCGGGTAGCGGCTCTTGATGATCGGAATCGAACGCGCACCCCAGGGCATGCCGGGCATCTCAGCCAGCCATTCAAGCGTCCCGGCGTTCCAGGGATTGCGCTGGCTGTAAGGCTGTTTGCCCTTGGGCCGCAAGACGTCCCAGACGAGCACAGCGACGCCAGCCGCCAGGATAAAAGCACCGACCGTGGACACCATGTTGAGTACATCGAAGCCCATGTCTGGCGCATAGGTGTAGACCCGCCGCGGCATCCCGAGCAGACCGGTGAAGTGCATGGGCAGGAAAGCAATGTTGAAGCCGATGAACATTAGCCAGAAGGCGATGCGGCCGAGGCGGTCGGACAGCGTCTTACTGCGCGCCAACGGGAAGAAGTAGTAGAGCCCGGCGATCACCGGGAACAGCATGCCGCCGATCAACACGTAGTGCAGGTGAGCGACGATGAAGTAGGTGTCATGTGCCTGGAAATCGAACGGCGCCAGCGCCACCATCACACCGGTCAGCCCGCCAAGGACGAAGATCGCCAGCGCACCGGCGACGAACAGCATCGGCACCGATTTGACGAAGCGCCCGGCCAGGGCCGTCGCCAGGAAGCAGAAGATCTGCACGCCAGTGGGAATCGCCACGGCCTCGGAGGCGGCCGAGAAAAAGGCCAGCGAGATACCGGGCATCCCGGTGGTGAACATGTGGTGTACCCACAAGCCGAAACTGATGAAACCGGTGCCCACCGCCGCCAGCACGATAAAGCTGTAGCCAACGATTGGCCGCCCGGCCGCGGTGGGCACGATGGTCGCCACCAGCGCCACGGCAGGCAGGAAGATGATGTAGACCTCAGGATGGCCGAATATCCAGAACAGGTGTTGCCAGAGCAATGGATCGCCACCGCGGGTGTGATCGAAGAATGGCCAGTCGAAAGCACGCTCCAGTTCGAACAACAGGTCGCCCGCGATCAGCGGGGGAAAGGCGAAGAGGATCATCCCGGCCACAACCAGGATGTACCAGGAATACAGCGGGATCAGGTTGATGCGCATGCCCGGCGGCCGGGTCTTCAGCACACCTACGATCAGCTCCACCGCCGCCGCAATCGACGACACCTCGATGAACGACAGCCCGAGCAGCCAGATATCTGCGCCGAGACCGTCCTGATAGGTGGTGGTGAGCGGTGGGTACATGAACCAGCCGCCCTGCGGAGCGACGCCAAAGAAGATCGAGCCGCACACGAACACGCCGCCAATGATGAAACACCAGAAGCCGTAGGCCGACAGCCGCGGAAAGGGCAGGTCCCGCGCGCCGAGCATCTGCGGCAGGATCAGGATGGAAAAGGCTTCGAAGATCGGCACGCCGAACAAGAACATCATCACCGAGCCGTGCAAGGTGAAGACCTGATTGTAGGTTTCGGCAGACAGCAAATCGTTGTCTGGCACCGCCAGCTGAGCGCGGATCAGCATCGCCAGCACGCCGGCAAACAAGAAGAACAGGAACGACACGCCGGTGTACCAGAGGCCCACCTCGGTGTTGTTCACTGCGGACCAGTAACGCCAGCCGGTGGGTGTCTTCCAGGCCGCAGCCAGGCGATCGGCCTGCGCTTTGGCGCGGGCTTCCTCCTGCGGGTCGCTGTACTGGATCGGCTCGCTCATTTAAGTCCGCTCAGGTAGTGCGCCATGGCAGTCAGCTGCGCCTCGGGCAGCATGCCAAAGGCGGGCATTTTCACGTCGGGTTTGATCGCGCTGCTGTGGCCGATCCAGCGTTTGAAGGCTTCAACATCGGCTGGCAGGGTGCCGGCTGCGAGGGTCAGGCGGCTGCCGACGTGAGTCAGGTCCGGCCCGAGCGTGCCGTCCGCCTCGGTGCCTCGCACCTGATGACAGGCACCGCAGCCGTTGGCGAGAAAGGCCTGCTGGCCTGCCTGCTGCAATTCGGTAACCGGCTGCTGCGCAGGCTCGGCCTGCTCGGCGAGCCATTGATCGAAGGCCTCCCGGGCCATCACCACCACGGCGAAATTCATCAGCGCATGGGACGTGCCGCAATATTCGGCGCAGGCACCGCGGAAGGTGCCGGTCTCGGTCGGCTCCAGCACCAGCTGGTTGGTGCGACCGGGGATCATATCGACCTTGCCGCCCAGCGAAGGAATCCAGAACGAATGGATCACGTCCGGACTGGTCAGGCTGAAGGCCACTCGCTCGCCCACCGGCAGGCGAATCTCGTTCGCCAGCTCGACCGCATCACCCGCTTCGGTCTGATAGCGCACCCGCCACCACCACTGTTCCCCCGACACATCGACATGCAGGGCGACGTTTTCTGAGGAGCGCAGCTGGGGCATCAACATCAGCCCGTAGATCAGCAGCCCCGTCAGCACCACCACGGGAAAGACGATTCCGCCACCCATGATCAACCAGCGCGCACTACGGATGCCGTGCGCTTCGGGGTGCGCCTGAGTGGCATACAAGGCGATACCCATCACCACCAGCCAGATGACCAGCGCACCGCCCGCCATCCACCAGAACAGCGTGGCAATGCTCTGCGCGCCGACACCGGCCGGGTCTAACGCGGACTGTTGCCCCTCGCAACCTGCGACCAGCGCCAGCAGCAGCAACCGGCTAATGCCGGGCGCGGGAAGGAGGTCATGTATCGAAGAGCGCCGCATGGTCCGCCTCGCTGGGAGCTAAGGGTTGTGACCCCTGCGTGGCAAGAAAAGTTGGAAATCTGCACCGAACCGAGCGCGCGAGGACCCTCTCACCGCTGCGCTGGTCCTAGCAGAAGAACAACCTGCAAGGAGCACCTATGGAAACAGACAGACATCACCGGCACTTCCTGCTGACACTGGTCGGCTTGTTCCTGGTGATCTGGGGTGTACTGGCGATTGATCCGTTCAATCGGCACGACTGGCTACTAGAGAACCTGCTGGTATTCGGCCTCGCCTTGGCCCTGCTGCTTGGGCACAAGCACTACCTACCCTCGCGTAGCGCGGCGACCTTGATCTTCCTCTACCTGTGCATCCACCAGCTGGGCGCGCACTACACCTACGCCAACGTCCCTTATAACGATTGGTGGCAGACATTGACCGGCGAAGGGCTGAACGAGCAAATGGGTTGGGAGCGCAACCAGTTCGACCGGCTTGCGCATTTCAGCTACGGGCTGTTGCTGGCCTACCCGATGCGCGAGGTGCTGATTCGCCTGGGTGTGCGCCCCGGGCTGTGGAGCCTGATCCTGCCAGTGGACATCGTGCTATCGACCTCAGCCATTTACGAGCTGATCGAATGGTGGGGCGGCGAAATGCTTGGCGATGGGCTGGGCCGCCGATTCCTCGCCACGCAGGACGACCGCTGGGATCCGCAGAAAGATATGGCCCTTGCAGCCCTAGGCGCCGTCATCACCATGATCATCACGGCAATCGCGACACGGGCGCGACGACCGGAGCGCTGATAGAAGGATCAAGTGTCTTCAGGGGCGGGTGGCATCAGCGCTGCGCCCGGCAGGCTCCGCAGCTTCCGGCTCGGTCGTCACGCCGATGCGGCGCAAGTACCAGCGATAGGCAAGGGTCGAAGCCGCCCAGCCCAACAGCACGCCAAGCGTGTTGGCGAGCATGTCACCCATGGACGACTCGCGTGCCGGCAGCAGGCCCTGCGCGATCTCGATCAGCAGGGCAGCGGCGAGGCTCAGCACCACGGTCCAGGCCAGTCGCCATTGCGCAAAGGCCAGGCGCATGGTGAACATCAGCGCGGCGAAGCCAAGCAGGTGATGCAATTTGTCCTGCTGGTCGAAGGCCTGCGGAATCGGGTCGGGGCGCAGGCCAGTGAAGAGGATGACGACCAGCACAGCGAGAAAGGGCAGGTAACGCAGAAGATTCATCGACAAGGCAAAGGCTCTCGCGGGTCGGTGGAAGAAGGTACGAACGGCAGGGCCTCAGGGAGGCGGTAGAAGGCGGGTCGTCAGGACGACCAGCTCAGCAGCCGTCGAGCGCGGCTTGCCCGCTATGAGGCCGGCGCGGGGCGATAGTTCGCCGGCGTGCTGTAACAAATTGCGCCGCGCCGACGGGCGCACAACCTGCCTTGGCAAAACGGAATCACGTCTCACCGGTCGAACTGATAGCATTCGCCAACGTTACGGCGACAGGCGCATGCCTCGCACGCCACAAGCCAAACGGGACAGCACCTTGACGCAACCCTCCTCGCCGCCCGGCAGCCTGCAGCGGCTCTCGACAAGCGATTCACCGGCCGCGACCCTGGCCATCGCCGGTGACTGGACGCTGCGCCACTACGCCAGCTTGCGCCGTGAAATCGAGCGCAACCGCCGGCTTGTCAGCGACACCGACCGCATCGAGCTGAGCGCCATCGGCGAACTGGATACCGCCGGCGCCGGCCTGCTGGTCGAGCTACTCGGCCCCAGCCGCGCGCGGCAGGTCGACGACTGGGCGCCCCATCTACCCGCCGAGCGCAAAGCGTTGCTGCGCACCGTCGCCAACGCGCTGGACAAGCCCGAGGCCGAACTGCCGCAGCCGACCAACGCGCTGGCCGACGTCCTCGCGCACATCGGCGGCACGGTGTCCGGCGTCTGGAACCAGCAGCGCACCTTGCTCGGCTTCATCGGGCTGACGCTGCAGACGCTGTTCACGGTGCTGCCCAACCCTCGGCGCTGGCGCATCACCGCACTGGTCGCGCATATCGAGCAGACCGGCCTGGATGCCATCCCCATCGTCGCCCTGCTGACCTTTCTGGTCGGTGCGGTGGTGGCCTTTCTCGGCGCCACGGTGCTGGCCGACTTCGGCGCGACCATCTACACGGTCAACCTGGTGGCCTTTTCCTTCCTGCGCGAATTCGGCGTGTTGCTGGCCGCCATTCTGCTCGCCGGGCGCACCGCCAGCGCCTTCGCCGCGCAGATCGGCGCGATGAAGTCCAACGAAGAGATCGACGCCATCCGCACCCTGGGCCTGAGCCCGATCGAGCTGCTGGTGCTGCCGCGGGTGCTGGCGATGCTGATCACCCTGCCGATCCTGACCTTCATCGGCATCCTCAGCGGCATCGTCGGCGGGCTGGTGGTCTGTTCGCTGGCACTGGATATCTCGCCGACCATGTTCTTCACCATCCTGCAGCGCGACATTCCGCTCAATCACTTCCTGGTGGGCATCGGCAAGGCGCCGGTGTTCGCCTTCCTGATCGCCGTGATCGGTTGCCTGGAAGGCTTCAAGGCTAGCGGCAGCGCGCAGTCGGTGGGCGAGCACACCACCTCCAGCGTGGTGCAGTCGATCTTCATGGTGATCCTGCTCGACGCGGTGGCCGCGCTGTTCTTCATGGAGATGGGCTGGTGAACGCAGACGATCCCGTGATCCAGGTCCGTGGCCTGGTCAACCGCTTCGGCAAGCAGGCGGTGCACGTCAATCTGGACCTGGACATCCGCCGCGGCGAGATCCTCGGTGTGGTCGGCGGCTCCGGCACCGGCAAGTCGGTGCTCTTGCGCAGCATCGTCGGCCTGCGGCGGCCCAACGCCGGCAGCGTCAAGGTGTTCGGCGAAAACCTGCTGAAGCTCTCGACCCAGCGGCGCTCGGAAGTCGAGCGTCGCTTCGGCGTGCTGTTCCAGGGCGGCGCGCTGTTCACCTCGCTGAATCTGCAGGAGAATGTCGCCCTGCCGCTGATCGAGCACGCCGGGCTCAAGCGCAGGGATGCCGAACACCTGGCACGACAGAAATTGGCGCTGGCCGGGCTGCCGCCCGAGGCGGCCTGCAAATACCCGGACGAACTGTCCGGCGGGATGGTCAAGCGTGCGGCGCTGGCCCGCGCGCTGGCGCTAGACCCGGAAGTGCTGTTTCTCGACGAGCCGACTGCCGGCCTCGACCCGATCGGCGCGGCGGCCTTCGACCAGCTGATCCTGACCCTGCGTGATGCGCTGGGCTTCAGCGTATTCCTGGTCACCCACGACCTGGACACGCTCTACACCATCTGTGACCGCGTCGCCGTGTTGTCACAGAAGCGCGTGCTGGTGGTCGACACCCTCGAACGGGTCGCCGCCACGGACGACGCCTGGATTCGCGATTATTTTCACGGCCCACGTGGCCGCGCCGCGCAAGATGCTGCGCTGAAGCTGGAGATGCCCTGAGATGGAAACCCGAGCCCATCACGTCCTGATCGGACTGTTCACCGTGGTCGCCGTCGGCTGCGCCCTGCTGTTCGCCCTCTGGTTGGGCAAGTCCAGCATGGACCGCGAATACGCCTACTACGACATTGGCTTCAGCCAGGCGGTGAGCGGGCTGTCGAGTGGCAGCTCGGTGGAATACAGCGGTATCAAGGTCGGCGACGTCACCGAACTGTGGCTAGAGCCCGACGACCCGCGCAAGGTGCGTGCGCGCATTCGCGTCTATGGCGGCACGCCGATCAAGGAAGACACTCAGGCACGCCTGGCGCTGGCCAACATCACCGGCAGCATGGTCATTCAGCTACACGGCGGCACGCCGGAAAGCCCGCGCCTGGAAGGCGACCGCGACGACCCGCCGCTGATCGTCGCCGACCCGTCCTCGCTCAATGCGCTGTTGGAAAACGGCGAAGACCTGATGAGCAACATCAACAACCTCTTGCTCAGCGCCAACCAGATCTTTTCCGAGGACAACATCAACCGCCTGAGCGACACGCTCGAGCATCTGGAGCAGGCCACCAGCGTGTTGTCCGATCAGCGCGGCGACCTCGCCCAGACGCTGCAGCAGTTCAACCAGCTAAGCCAGCAAGCCAACACCGTGATGGGTGAACTGTCGAGCCTGGCGCGCAACGCCAACGGCTTGCTCGACGATCAGGGCCGCAGCGTGCTGACCAGCGCCGCGCAGTCGATGCAGACGCTCGACCGGACCACCGCCCGCCTCGACCGGTTGCTGGAAGAAAACCAGGGCGCGCTGAACAACGGCATGCAGGGCTTCAATGAACTTGGCCCGGCGATCAACGAGCTGCGCACCACCCTCGGCGCGCTGCGCCGAGTCACCCAGCGCCTGGAAGACAACCCCAGCGGCTTCCTGCTCGGCCGCGACAAACTGCAGGAGTTCACACCATGAGCCTTCGCCCGCTGTCCCGCCTCGCCCTGCTCGGGCTGTTCTCCCTGTTGGCCGCCTGCTCCATTTTTCCGGAGTCGGAAACGCTGCGGATCTTCCTGCTGCCCACCACCACGCCGCCACCGGAAAGCGCGCAGCCACAGATGCAGCAGTCACTGCGAATCAACACGCCGCAAGCCAGCCGCATCCTCGCCAGCCAACGCATCGCCGTGGTGCCACAAGGCAACGAAATCAGCGCCTACAGCGGCGCACGCTGGGGCGATGCGGCACCGGTATTGTTGCGCGACCGCCTGATCGAAGCGTTCCAGCGCGACGGACGCATGCCCTCGGTGAGCAACGAAGACGCCAATCTCTACGCCGACCTCAGCCTGCACAGCGATTTGCGTGCCTTCCAGAGCGAATATGTGGATGGGAAGCCCGTGGTGGTGATCCGTCTCGACGCGCGCCTGGTGGATCGCAACAACCAACACACCCTGGCCAACCGCCGCTTCGAGGTCCGTCAGCCCAGCACCGGCACCGACGTGGAACGCGTCGTCGAAGCCTTTGGCCAGGCCAGCGATCGGCTCAGCGCCGACCTATTGCAATGGACCCTCGAACACGCCCGCACGCTAGACCGCCGTTGATGGGCAGAGCGTCGGACGCGTCAATTGGGAGTCGGCACGGAGCGTGCCTGCTTCAGACCCTGGCGCAGGCACACTAAGCGCGCCGAAAGGCTCGGTAGCGCCTCGCCTGCTCGTGATTGCAGGCGCTGGCTGTCTCCAGACGCGTGCGCCGCTCGCAGAAGGCTCAGCGGCCGTCTTCAGGCTGAACGATTTCCGACGTATCGGTGAGCAGGCCCGCCTGGCGCCAGCGTTGCTCGAAGCCCGCCTGGACCTCGGTGATACGGCCCACCATCCGGCGGCTGGCGATGCGCACGGCCGGATCCTCGCTGGCCATGAGTTCAAAGGACAGTGCGTTCAAGGCTTCGGTCAATTGCGCGATACTGCGCGCGGTGAAAATCAGCAGGTCGTCGAGCTGTTCGTTTCGGTCGGGCATTCCATTGCTACCGGCAGTTGCGGGGCCGCGATAGTACTGCATACGTCAACCGCGTCACAGTGCCGCAGATCAACACCCTACCTCGTGTCCTCCCGCAGCGAAACCGCCCGGAAGCCGGCGCGGCGGGCATGGGAATTTTTACAGTCGCAATCGGTCTATCAGCCGACATGCCTGGAGCCTGAAGCTCTGTAGCGCGCCAAGGAAGCCTATCGTCATGCGCATTCTCGTTACCGGCGGAGCCGGATTCATCGGCTCTGCTCTGATCCGCCATCTCATCCAAGACACCGAGCACAGCGTCCTCAACCTGGACAAGCTGACCTACGCTGGCAACCTCGAATCATTAGCCGAAGTCGACGGCAGCGACCGCTACCGGTTCCTGCAAGCCGACATCGCCGACCGCGACCGCGTCAGCGAGGCCCTGTTGGAGTTCCAGCCGGACGCCATCATGCACCTGGCGGCTGAATCCCATGTCGACCGCTCCATCGACGGCCCGGCCGAGTTCATCCAGACGAACATCGTCGGCACCTACCAGCTGCTCGAAGCGGCCCGTGGCTACTGGCAGAGCCTGCCGGCCGAGCGCCGCGAAGCCTTCCGCTTCCACCACATTTCCACTGACGAGGTGTACGGCGACCTGCATGGCGTGGACGACCTGTTCACCGAGACCACGCCCTACGCACCCAGCTCGCCCTACTCGGCCAGCAAGGCCTCATCGGACCATCTGGTCCGCGCCTGGCAACGCACCTACGGCCTGCCGGTGCTGATCACCAACTGCTCGAACAACTACGGGCCCTATCACTTCCCCGAGAAGCTGATCCCGCTGGTGATCCTCAACGCGCTCGATGGCAAACCGCTGCCGGTCTACGGCAACGGCACCCAGGTGCGCGACTGGCTGTTCGTCGAAGACCATGCGCGTGCCCTGTTCAAGGTGGTCAGCGAAGGCAAGGTCGGCGAGACCTACAACATCGGCGGCCACAACGAGCAGCAGAATATCGACGTGGTACGCGGCATCTGTGCCCTGCTCGAAGAGCTGGCACCGCAGAAACCTGCCGGCATCGAGCGCTTCGAAGACCTCATCACCTTCGTCAAGGACCGCCCCGGCCACGACCTGCGCTACGCCATCGACGCCAGCAAGATCGAGCGCGAGCTCGGCTGGGTCCCGCAGGAAACCTTCGAAACCGGCCTGCGCAAGACCGTGCAGTGGTACCTGAACAACCTCGAATGGTGCCGTCGCGTTCAGGACGGCAGCTATCAACGCGAGCGCCTTGGCGCACTGGAGAACGCATGAAAGGAATCATCCTCGCCGGAGGCTCCGGCACCCGTCTGCACCCCATCACCCTGGGCGTATCGAAGCAGTTGCTGCCGATCTACGACAAGCCGATGGCCTACTACCCGATCTCGGTGCTGATGCTGGCCGGGATTCGCGACATCCTCGTTATCTCGACCCCGCAGGACCTGCCGCAATACCGCAACCTGCTAGGCGACGGCAGCCAATTCGGCGTCAACTTCAGCTACGCCGAGCAGCCCTCGCCGGACGGCCTCGCCCAGGCGTTCCTGATCGGCGAAGAGTTCATCGGCAATGACTCGGTGTGCCTGATCCTGGGCGACAACATCTTCCACGGCCAACACTTCACCGAGAAGCTGCAGCGCGCGTCTCATCAGGAGAAGGGCGCAACGGTCTTCGGCTACTGGGTCAAGGACCCGGAGCGCTTCGGCGTGATCGATTTCGACGAGAGTGGCAAGGCCCTTTCCATCGAAGAAAAACCAGCCAAGCCCAAGTCCAGCTATGCGGTGACCGGCCTGTACTTCTACGACAACGATGTGGTCGAGATCGCCAAGTCGATCAAGCCCTCGCCCCGCGGCGAGCTGGAGATCACCGACGTCAACATGGCCTACCTCAAGCGTGGCGACCTCAATGTCGAGCGCTTCGGCCGTGGCTTCGCCTGGCTCGACACCGGTACCCACGACAGCCTGCTCGAGGCCTCGCAGTACGTGCAGACCATCGAGCACCGCCAAGGCCTGAAGGTCGCCTGCCTGGAAGAAATCGCCTTCCAGAACAAGTGGATCGACCGCGAGCAACTGCTGCGCCGCGCCGACGCCCTGGGCAAGACCGGCTACGGCCAATACCTGTTCAAGCTGGCCGGTGAGCACGCATGAACGTCATCAAGACCGACATACCCGATGTGCTGATCATCGAGCCGAAGGTCTTCGGTGACGAACGCGGTTTTTTCTACGAGAGCTTCAACGCCGCGGCCTTCGAGGCCGCGACAGGCGTCAAACGCAGCTTCGTGCAGGACAACCACTCCAAGTCCCAGCGTGGCGTGTTGCGCGGCCTGCATTATCAAATCCAGCAACCGCAGGGGAAGCTGGTTCGGGTCGTGGCCGGCGAGGTCTTCGATGTCGCCGTTGACCTGCGCCGCCGCTCGCCGACCTTCGGCCGCTGGGTCGGCTGCCACCTGAGCGCTGCGAATCAGCGCCAGCTGTGGATCCCGGAAGGCTTCGCCCATGGCTTCGTGGTGCTCAGCGAAAGCGCCGAGTTCCTCTACAAGACCACGGACTACTACGCACCGGCGCACGAACGCTCGCTGTTGTGGAACGACCCGCAGATTGGCATCGACTGGCCGATCGACGAGCCGCCGCAACTGTCGCAGAAAGACATCGACGGCAAGGTCCTTAGCGAAGCGGAGTTGTTCGCGTGAGGATTCTCGTCACCGGCAGCCGGGGGCAACTGTCCCGCGAACTGCAACTGGCCTTGGCCGGTGAAGGAGAAGTGCTGGCGCTGGGGCACCAGGCGCTAGATCTGGCCGACTCGGCGCAGATTCGCCAGCAGGTTCGCCTGCTGCGCCCTGACCTCATCGTTAACGCGGCGGCCTACACCTCCGTGGATGCGGCCGAACACAACAGGGCGGCCGCATTCGCCGTGAACGCCACCGCCCCAGGGGTGCTCGCCGAGGAGGCCGCCAAACTCGGCGCCGCCCTGATTCACTATTCCACCGACTATGTGTTCGACGGCCTCAAGCCGACGCCCTATGTCGAGACCGACACGACTTCGCCGCTGGGCGTGTACGGCGCCAGCAAGCTGGCCGGCGAGCAGGCGATCCAGGCCGTTGCCGGGCAGCACCTGATTCTGCGTACGAGCTGGGTCTACTCGACCCACGGACGCAACTTCCTATTGACCATGCAGCGGCTGATGCAGGAGCGCGATGCCTTGCAGGTCGTCGACGACGAAATCGGCGCGCCGACCTGGGCCGGCACCCTGGCAGGCGTGACCGCCGAACTGATCCGCAAATGGCGCAACGGCGCCAACGGGCCAACAGGCCTGTATCACCTGACCGCCACCGGCGAGACCTCATGGTTCGGCTTCGCCCAGCGCATCGCCGAGCACCTTCGCCAGCAGGGTCGCCTGCGCGCCAGGCTCTCGCCGATTCCGGCACGGGATTACCCCACCGCCGCCCAGCGGCCGGCCAACTCACGCCTGTGCTGCGATCGGCTGCAGCGCGACTGGGACGTCCAACTGCCCGACTGGGATGCTGCGCTGCGCCTGTGTCTGGCTAGCCCGCGCACGGCAATCGACGAACGCGGCGCAGCCTGATCTGCGACGTTGACCGGCACGCTTCGGGCGTGGTGAACGTGCATAATGTGCCGCACTCACAGGCGCATCCGCATGACTCCAGTCCAATCTCCCCGTCGCCCGCGCTGGCGCAACCTGGCGCTCCTAGCCGTCCTGCTGTTTCCGCTGCTCTGGCCGTTGCAGCAACTGGCCGAGCGCTACTACAGCAATGAATTGATCGAGCAGAACCGCCAAACGCTCGATCTCTATGTCGCCAACCTGCTCGGTTCGCTGCGCCGCTACGAAGTGCTGCCCCGCATTCTCGGTGACCTGCCGACGTTGCGCACCGCGCTGCGCGACGCGCAGGACCCGGGCGCGCGGGACGCGGCCAACCGGCTGCTGGACCAGTTACGCAAGGAAACTGGCGCTGACGTCATCTATCTCATGGCACCGGACGGCACCACGCTGGCCGCCTCGAACTGGAACGACGAGGACAGTTTCGTCGACCGCAACTTCGCCTTCCGTCCCTATTTTCGCCAGGCGCTGGCCGGCGAACTGGGGCGCTTTTTCGGGCTCGGCACCACCTCCGGTAAGCGCGGCTACTACTTCGGCGCCGCGGTGCGCGACGGCGACCAAACCCTCGGCGCACTCGTGGTCAAGGTCGACCTGGACCACACCGAGACGCTCTGGGGCAATACGCCAGAACAACTGTTGGTAACAGACAACTTCGGCGTGGTGATCCTCACCTCGCGACCGGAATGGCGGTTTCGCGCCAGCCGCGCGCTGGACCACGACGAACGTGAACAGATCGCCTTCGACCGCCCCTATCCGACGCTGGAACCGCAGGATCTGACGCTGGACCTCGACGCCTGGCTGATCCAGAGCCGCGAGCTCAAGGAAACGGGTTGGACGGTGCGCATCCTGGCGCCCATCGCGCTGGTCGAGCGGCCCGTGCGCACCGTGGTCGCCATCGGTGCCGCGACCTTGGCCGCGGTGCTCCTGTTGCTCGGCCTGATGATGCAGCGGCGTCGCCATTACGTGGAGCGTATCGCGCTGGATGCCAAGGCGCGCCAGCAGCTCGAGCGCCGTGTGCAAGAGCGGACCCAGGATCTGGAGGCGTTGAACAGCCGACTCAAGCAGGAGGTACTCGAACGCGAACAGGCGCAGCAGGAACTGGTCCGGGCACAGGATGAGTTGTTGCAGGCCGGCAAGTTGTCAGCGCTGGGCACCATGTCGGCGAGCATCAGCCATGAACTCAATCAACCGCTTGGTGCTATCCGCAGCTACGCCGACAACGCCGGGGTGTTGCTCGATCAACAACGCAACGAGGAAGCGCGCGACAACCTCAAGCTGATCAGCGAACTCACCGCACGCATGGCCTCGATCATCGCCCACCTGCGCGCCTTCGCCCGCCGCGACCGCCACGCTCCCGAGCGCGTGGCGCTGCAACCCGCTCTGGACGATGCGCTGGCGCTCTTGGCCAAGCGCCGTCAGGCAATGAATGTCGAGCTGATCCGCGACCTGCCGGACGCCACGCTCTGGGTGCAGGCCGGCGAAACGCGGCTGCGACAGATCCTTTCCAACCTGCTGGCCAACGCGCTCGATGCGCTCAACGAGCGCCCACCGGGGCGGCGTATCTGGCTGCGTGCCGAGCGCCAGGGCGAGGGCGTGCTCCTGACCCTGCGCGACAACGGCCCCGGCTTCTCCGCAGAAGCGCTGCAGCGCGCCCGCGAGCCTTTTTTCACGACCAAGACCAGCACCCAAGGGCTGGGCCTGGGTCTTGCCATCTGCGATACGCTGGCGCGCGCGCTTGACGGCGAGCTGACCTTGGGCAATCACCGCGAGGGCGGCGCCCAGATCACTCTTTTCCTGCAATCGGCCGACCCCGGCGTGGCCTTTCCCAGCGAGGACTAGCATGACCAGCCACATCGACCCGCAGACCCAGGTAGTCCTGGTCGACGATGACGCCCATCTGCGCAAGGCGCTGAGCCAGACGCTCGATCTGGCCGGCCTCAAGGTGATCGGTCTGGCCGATGCGCGCGGGCTGGCCGCCATGATTCCGCCAGATTGGCCGGGCGTAGTGGTCAGCGACATTCGCATGCCCGGCATCGACGGCCTGCAACTTCAGCAACAGCTGCAGGCGATTGACGGCGAGCTGCCGGTGCTCCTGATCACGGGCCATGGCGACATCCAGCTCGCCGTCCAGGCGATGCGCGCCGGTGCCTACGATTTTCTCGAAAAGCCCTTCCCCAGCGAGGCCCTGCTGGATAGCGTGCGGCGGGCCCTCGCCCTGCGCAAACTGGTGTTGGATAACCGCAGCCTGCGCCTGGCACTTGCCGACCGCCAGCAGCTGTCCGGCCGGTTACTCGGGCAATCGCCTGCCATGCAACGCCTGCGCGAACAGATCGGCGCGCTGGCCGGCACCCAGGCCGATGTGCTCATCTTGGGCGAGACCGGCGCGGGCAAGGAGGTGGTCGCGCGTGCCCTGCATGACCTGTCGAGCCGCCGCGGCGGCCCCTTCGTCGCGATCAATGCCGGCGCGCTGGCCGAATCGGTGGTCGAAAGCGAGCTGTTCGGCCACGAGGCCGGTGCCTTTACCGGCGCGCAGAAACGGCGGATCGGCAAGTTCGAGTTCGCCAACGGCGGCACCCTCTTTCTCGACGAGATCGAAAGCATGAGCCTGGATGTGCAGGTGAAGCTGCTGCGCATGCTGCAGGAACGGGTGGTCGAACGCCTCGGGGGCAATCAGTCGATTCCGCTGGACATCCGGGTCATCGCTGCCACCAAGGAAGACCTGCGCCAGGCCGCCGACCAGGGCCGGTTCCGCGCCGACCTGTACTACCGGCTGAACGTCGCGCCGCTGCGCATACCGCCGCTTCGTGAACGAAGCGAAGACGTGCTGCTGCTGTTCCGCTATTTCGCTGAAGCTGGTGCCAACCGCCACGGCCTGCCGCTGCGCGAACCGCGACCCGAGCAACGTGCGCAGTTGCTGCGGCACGCCTGGCCGGGCAACGTGCGGGAGCTGCAGAACACCGCTGAACGCTTTGCCCTGGGCCTCGAACTCGGGCTGGATGATGCGCAGCCCGCGCTACCAGTCGGCGCCACTGCCGGCCGTTCGCTGGGCGATCAGGTCGACGCGTACGAGCGCGCCCTGATCGCGGCCGAGTTATCACGCCCGCATTCGTCCCTGCGCAGCGTCGCCGAAGCGCTCGGGCTACCGCGCAAGACGCTGCACGACAAGCTGCGCAAGCATGGCTTGGTGTTCACCGATGCTGGCGGAACCTCGCCCGATTCCGGCGAATAGATGGCGAATTTCCGCCACCAAGCATTGGTTTCAGCTTAATCCACTCATATATCCGCCCCGGCTGACATGCGACGGACACAATCGTCCGCTTACATGTGCGCTCCTGGTGTCGGCAGACGGCCCGACGGAAACATCGTGCTAGACAGGCTGCGTGAGAATTAATCGTCAGCTTTTTGCCATCACCGGGGTAAACTCGCCCGTCACGGGAGCACGATGCGGCCAATTGGCACAAGCCTTGCTCCCGCTAACCCCCACGAGTCAGTGAAACGGGCCTGCATAGGCACAGCGGCCTTGCCGATTACGCCTAGACTTGTCTTGCTGGCTACAGCCGAGTGATCGCTCGATGCGGTCACTCAATTCACAACAAGAGGAAAAACAACAATGTTCAAGCTGACCGCCACGGCACTCGCCTGTGCACTGTCCCTGGGTATGGCAAGCCTCGCGCAGGCCGCCGATCCCATTCTGATCAAGTTCTCCCACGTAGTAGCTGAGAACACCCCGAAAGGTCAGGGCGCCCTGATGTTCAAAAAGCTCGTAGAAGAGCGTTTGCCGGGCAAAGTGGAAGTGCAGGTCTACCCGAACTCCTCGCTGTTCGGCGATGGCAAGGAAATGGAAGCGCTGCTGCTGGGCGACGTCCAGCTGATCGCTCCGTCTCTGGCCAAATTCGAGCATTACTCCAAGGGCGTCCAGGTGTTTGACCTGCCGTTCCTGTTCGACAACATCCAGGCGGTCGACCGCTTCCAGAAGAGCGATGCCGGCCAGAAGCTGCTGAGCTCCATGGAAGACAAGAACATCACCGGCCTGGCCTACTGGCACAACGGCATGAAGCAGCTGTCCGCCAACAAGGAGCTGCGTGAGCCGAAGGATGCCCGTGGCCTAAAGTTCCGCGTACAGGCTTCCGCCGTACTGGACGAGCAGTTCAAGGCCCTGCGCGCCAACCCGCGCAAGATGAGCTTCGCCGAGGTCTACCAGGGCCTGCAGACTGGTGTGGTCAATGGTGCAGAGAACCCGTACTCGAACATCTACTCGCAGAAGATGCACGAAGTGCAGAAGCACATCACCGAGTCCGACCACGGCCTGCTGGACTACATGCTGATCACCAACACCAAGTTCTGGGACGGTCTGCCTGAAGACGTGCGCTCCGAACTCGACGACATCATCGAAGAAGTCACTGTCGAGGTGAACAAGCAGGCTGACGACCTGAACCAGAAGGCGAAGCAGGACATCTTGGCAGCCGGCACTACCGAAATCCTCGTACTGACCCCGGAAGAGCGTGCCAAGTGGCGTGAAGCGATGAAGCCGGTCTGGAAGAAGTTCGAAGGCGAAATCGGCGCCGACCTGATCAAGGCCGCCGAAGAAGCAAACAAGGCCCAATAAGCCTTGCCGGAGGGCGGCCCGGCCGCCCTCCCACCACCCTTGCGGTAGCGACAGCCCAGTGAAAAGACAAGCGGCCAATGGCGACAGGGTTCATCAACGCCATGGCACGACACGCGTTTTTCATTGCACTGTCGACCGGTCACCAGACCGGCTAATGGCGCACCCTCCGTACGCCTCATCGAACAAAATCAACTCCATCGGGAGATGTCATCCATGAACGCCCTCTGGCGCGTCTGGGACCACTTCGAGGAAGGGTTCATCGCCTTCCTGCTGGCCGCCATGACGCTGGTGACCTTCGTTTACGTGGTTCTGAACAACCTCTACACCGTTTTCTATACGGCGGCCGACACCTTTCCGGCCGCGGAAGACCTCTTCTTCAGCATCGGTGATTTCGTCATCGGTCTGGCCCAGGCGATGACCTGGAGCACCGCGCTGACCAAGGCGCTGTTCGCCTGGCTGATCTTTTCCGGCCTGGCTTACGGTGTACGCACTGCCGGGCACATCGGCGTGGACGCCCTCGTCAAGCTCGCGTCGCGCAGCGTTCAACGCTACATCGCGATCGTCGCCTGCCTATTCTGCCTCGGCTACGCCGGCCTGCTGACCATTGCCAGCTATGAGTGGATCAACGCCCTGTTCGTCGCCAACATCGGTGCCGAAGACCTTGGCCACATTGGCATCAAGCAGTGGCATATCGGGATGATCGTGCCATTTGGCTTCGCCATGGTGTTCATCCGTTTCGCCCAGATCTTCGTGCGCATCCTGCGCAACGAGCAAACCGGGCTGGGCCTCGCCGACGAGGCCGCCGAAGCAGCCAAGCTTGGTGAAGAGGAGCCGAAGTAATGACTATCCTGTTCCTCTTCCTCGCGCTCTTCGCGCTGATGTTCATTGGCGTGCCGGTAGCGATTTCCCTTGGTCTGGCCGGCTCGCTGACCATCATGTTCTTCAGCCAGGACTCGGTGCGCTCGCTGGCGATCAAGCTGTTCGAGACGTCAGAGCACTACACCCTGCTGGCAATTCCGTTCTTCCTGCTCGCCGGCGCCTTCATGACCACCGGCGGCGTGGCCAAGCGTTTGATCGACTTCGCCAACGCCACCGTCGGCCACATCCGCGGCGGCCTGGCAATCGGTGCGGTCATGGCGTGCATGCTGTTCGCGGCATTGTCAGGCTCATCCCCGGCGACGGTAGCGGCCGTTGGCTCTATCGCCATCGCCGGCATGGTGCGCTCGGGCTACCCGCAGGCATTCGGCGCGGGCATCGTCTGCAACGCCGGTACGCTGGGCATTCTGATCCCGCCGTCGATCGTGATGGTGGTCTATGCCGCTGCGACTGAAACCTCTGTCGGCAAGCTGTTCATGGCCGGTGTCGTGCCGGGGCTGTTGCTCGGCGTGGGCCTGATGGTGGCGATCTACATCGTCGCGGTGAAGAAGAATCTGCCGGCCATGCCGCGCGCGACCTTCCGCGAGTGGTTGTCTGCCGCACGCAAGGCGATCTGGGGCCTGCTGCTGATGGTGATCATCCTCGGCGGTATCTACACCGGTATGTTCACCCCGACCGAGGCAGCCGCCGTCGCCGCGGTGTATTCGGCGTTCGTCGCGCTGTTCGTGTACAAGGACATTTCCCTGCGCGACTGCCCGAAGGTGCTGCTGGAATCCGGCAAGCTGTCGATCATGCTGATGTTCATCATCGCCAACGCCATGCTCTTTGCGCACGTGCTGACGACCGAGCAGATCCCGCAGCAGATCACCGCGATGGTGCTGGAAGCTGGCCTACAGCCCTGGATGTTCCTGTTGGTCGTGAACATCGTGCTGTTGATAGCAGGCGCCTTCATGGAACCTTCGGCGATCATCCTGATCCTGGCGCCGATCCTGTTCCCGATCGCCGTTCAGCTTGGCATCGACCCGATTCACCTGGGCATCATCATGGTGGTGAACATGGAGATCGGCCTGATCACACCTCCGGTCGGCCTCAATCTGTTCGTTGCCTCCGCCGTGACTGGCATGCCGGTGACCCAGGTCATCCGCGCCGTACTGCCATGGCTTGCGCTGATGCTGAGCTTCCTGGTGCTGATCACCTACGTGCCGTGGATCTCCCTGGCGCTGCCGAACCTGCTGGGCATGTAATAGCCCCAGCGTCACGCCTGAAGCCCGGCCCCGTGCCGGGCTTTTTGCGTTTTAGCGGTTACAGGTTGAGGATGTCGGCCGGGCGCCGACGGAACCAGCCGGTGAGCGAAAGGCGATCCGCGTGGGTCACCCTCACCTCGTGCGGAAAATCCCCCGACAGGAATACCACCAGGTCGCCGCCCAATGGCGGAATGTCGCGCTGGGTACCGTCGGCGAAATGCATGCGCAGCTCACCGCCATCGGCCGGCTGCCAGTCCGGGTTCAGGTAGAGCACGGCAGTGACGCAGCGACTATCGTCATCGCGGAAGCGGTCGAGGTGGGTTTGGTAAAAGGCGCCTGGCGGGTACAGGGCGAAATGGCATTCGAACTCTTCCAAACCGAGGAACAGCGCCTGATTGAGCGCCTGGCGAAGCGCGTCCATACGCTCGAGGTAACCATCGCAGAGCGCCGATTGGCCCGGCTCGAGCCACTGAATTTGGTCCCCACGGATGCCTTCGCGCACCGCCACGGCCTCGCCACGGCCAATGCCCGCCGGCGCCAGCGCGCCCTGCGCCTCGCGTCTGCGGCACTCTGCCGCCAGATCAAGGGTCACATCGCTAGTAAGGAAACGACGCTGCAACGACCAACCGCGTTCGGCCAGGTCGTCAATGATGGTATCGAACTGCAAGGAAGAGACTCCAAGGGGACTGTCAGGAGTCTATCAGCAGCCCTTTCGCGCCTCGACAGCAACCGTCGGGGCGCTGAAAATAATCTGCCCGCCCGACAGGAGTTTCCATGCGCGCCCTTATTGCCATTGCATTACTAGCCTTTAGCTTGAACAGCTTCGCCGATACGTACGACGAGCTTTACGAGACCGCTGGCTGGACCGAACAACGCGCCAATTTCAAGGACGCACTGCTGGCCGCACAGCAGCGCTACAAGAACACACTGCCGCCGGCGGTCTACCAGGCACTTGTGACTAACAGCAACCGCCGCTTTGCCGTCGACGCGATCGATTTCCGTGCGAAGCAGGCGCTGCGGCAAACGCTCGACAACCCGCAGCCGGCACTGGAGTTCTTCCAGTCGCCGCTGGGCCATAAGGTCGTAGCCGCCGAGACGCTTGCCGGGCGACGGGAGCAGCTGGCCCGCTACGAGAATGGCATTCCCCGGATGGAGGCGGGCAGCAACCGACAGTTGTTGATCCGCCACCTGGCCCAGGCGCTACCTGCAGCCGAGGCCGGCGCGGAAGTCAGCCTTGCGCTGGCCGGAGTTGCGGCCGACAGCCTCAGCCAGATGATTCCCGGCCTGCTGGGCGGCAACCAGGCCCAGGGCTTGCTGGATAGCCAGCGCCAACGCATGCAGCAACAGGTTGAAAGCGATCTGGACAACACCCTTCTGTTCATCTATCGCGAACTGTCCGATGCCGAGCTAGAGGAGTTCGTCGAGTTCGCGCGCTCAGATGCCGGCCAGGCCTATTACCAGGCCGCCTTGCAAGCGCTCCGCGCCGGACTCGCGGTTGGGCTCAGCAGTGAAGAAATCCAGGCGCAGCGCGGCGCCTGAGGTTCAGCGCAGGCGCTCGCCGAGAAAGCCGAAATACCGCTTACGCAGGCCTTCCACTTCGTTCGCCAGGTGATGACGTGCTTCGGGTAGGCGCAGGATCTCCGGCGCCGCGAACTTGCTCTGGAGCACCGGCAGGTTGTGCTGCCAGTCCACCGTCATGTCTGCCTCGCCTTGAACGATGAGCGGGCTGTGGTCGCTCGGCGGAGCCCCTTCGATACGCGGGATCCACCGCGCCAGCGCACCGACCCAGGCGGTCGGCAGGATGTCCGGCTGCAGCGGGTCATGGGTGCGGATGAAGGCGAGGAAATCCGGATCATTGGAGTTATCGCTGAAGCGCCGCGGAATCTGGGTGGCGAAACGGCGCACCACCTCGTAGGTCACGCGCGACCAGCGCCAGGCGCAAGGCCGTACCAAGGGTGCGAGCAGGATGCCGCGCCCAAGCTCGGGGCCTACAGGCTGATGCAACAGATGATCGACAACGATAGCCGCACCGGTGCTCTGCCCAAGAAGGTGCCACGGGCGCGGTAGGTCGAGCTTCTGCGCCTCGCCGAGCAGCGCCTGAAGTACCGCCTGGTATTCATCGAACTCGTTGATGCTGGCCCGCGGTCCGCTGGACAGACCATGCCCAGGCAAGTCGCAGGCCACGACCACGAAGCCCATCTGCAAGCCCCAGTCCACCACGTGCCGGTAAAGGCCCGTGTGATCGTAGTAACCATGAAAGATCAGCAGCGTCGCCACCGGCTGCTCGGGATACCAGGCTTGCGCAACGATTTCGTAATCATGAACGGCCAGGCGCCCAAGGTGCCGCCTGATGTTGCTGCGATGCGGCAGGTCCAGGCCGTAGTAGGCCTGGTAATGCACGCCATCGGGCGTCGGCTCGGTGAGCGTATCGAACGCGGCGAGGCGGGTGCGTAGCTGGTCGGGATCGATGGCAGGTGACATAAGGGCATCTATTTCGGACAGGGGCCGATATTCAGCTCTATGCCCAGTCATGGCAAGCTGGCGCCCCCAACGAGAGACCGCCATGTCGAAGAAATGCACATTCGTTATCGCCAGCCTGATTGCCCTCGTCTGGGGCGGCGCCATGCTCGCGGCGTTCCGCTGGTTCGAGTCCCGGTACTTGCGCACTTTCGAAGGCGAGCGCGCGGAGCTTTTTTCCGGCGACGCACTGGTACTGCCCGCGGCGCTACAGGGGCTAGGGCCGGTGCGCTTCGTGCACTTCTGGGACCCGGCGTGCCCCTGCAATGTCGGCAACCAGCGGCACCTCGAAGAGTTGCTGTCACGCTATGGGGGCAAAGACGTGAAGTTCTACGTCGTGCAGAAGCCTGGCAGTCAGGGCCGCCTGCCGTCGCAGCTCTCCGCGCTCGAGCCGCTGGCGGCCTTCTCCGGCGCGGACGCCCTGCCCGCCAGCCCAGCGGTCGGCATTTGGGATACGGAAGGGAAACTGGCCTATCTAGGGCCCTACAGCGAGGGCGCGGTGTGCAGCTCGGACAACAGCTTCGTGGAGCCCATCATCGAAGCCATCCTCGCCGGACGCAGCGTACGCGCCAGCCATTCGCTGGCGGTCGCCTGCTTCTGTGCCTGGCAGGAGGCCGCCAGGCAGTAACACTCAGCTGTGCGCAGCGGGCGGCGTGCGTACGGTGTCATCCAGCGGCTGCATGCCCTGCCCGGTGGTTTCGTCCATCGCCTGGCGCATTGCCCGAACGCGACGCTTCTCGGCGCGCCGGCCGAGGTACCAGGCGATGAAGGTCGCCAGCGACACGACCAGCAGGATCAGGCTGGCTACGGCATTGATCTCCGGCTTCACGCCCAGCCGCACGGCGGAGAAAATCTCCATCGGCAGGGTGGTCGAGCCGGGGCCGGAGACAAAGCTCGCCAGGACCAGATCATCCAACGAGAGCGCAAACGACAGCATGCCGCCGGCGGCCAGCGAAGGTGCGATCATCGGCATGGTGATCAGAAAGAACACCTTCCACGGCCTGGCGCCCAGGTCCATCGCAGCTTCTTCGATCGACTGGTCGAGTTCGCGCAGGCGCGCCATCACGATCACCGCGACATAGGCCGAGCAGAACGTCGTGTGCGCGATCCAGATGGTGACAATGCCGCGCTGGGCCGGCCAGCCGACCAGTTGCGCCATGGCCACGAAGAGCAACAGCAGTGAAAGACCGGTGATCACTTCAGGCATGACCAGCGGCGCGGTCACCAGCCCACCGAACAGGGTGCGCCCCCGGAAGACCGGGATACGGGTCAGCACGAAAGCCGCCATGGTGCCCAGCGCCACCGCGGCGACGGCGGTGTAGGCGGCGATTTCCAGCGAACGCATCACGGCGCCCATGAGCTGGTTGTTGTCCAGCAAGCCGACGTACCACTTGACCGACCAGCCGCCCCAGACCGTCACCAGCCGCGAGGCGTTGAACGAGTAGATGACCAACAGCACCATCGGCAGGTAGATGAACAGCAACCCGAGCACCAGCATCAGGTTGGAGAAGCTGTAGCGCTTCATAGCTTGCCCTCCAGTTCCTTGCTCTGGTTGCGGTTGAACAAGATGATCGGCACCAACAGGATCGCCAGCATCACCACCGCCAAGGCGGACGCCACCGGCCAGTCACGGTTATTGAAAAACTCTTGCCAGAGCACTTTGCCGATCATCAACGTCTCCGGCCCACCGAGCAGCTCGGGGATGACGAACTCCCCCACCACCGGAATGAACACCAGCATGCAACCGGCGATGATCCCGTTCTTCGACAGCGGCACGGTGATCTTCCAGAACGCGCTGAGGTTGCTCGCGCCCAGGTCGGACGCAGCCTCCAGGAGGCTGAAGTCATGCTTCACGAGGTTGGCGTACAGCGGCAGGATCATGAAAGGCAGGTAGGAATACACCACACCGATATAAACCGCGACATCGGTATTGAGGATCTGCAACGGCGCGTCGATCAGCCCCAACCCCTGTAGCAGGCCGTTGAGAATGCCGTTGCTGCTGAGGATGCCCATCCAGGCGTAGACGCGGATCAGGATGGCGGTCCAGGTCGGCATCATCACCAGCAACAGCAGGACGGTCTGCACGTCCTTGCGTGCGCGCGCAATGGCATAAGCCATCGGGTAGCCGATCAACAGGCACAACAGGGTGCTGAAGAAGGCGATCCGCAGCGATCCGGCGTACGCGGCCCAGTAGAGATCGTCCTCGCTGAGGAAAATGTAATTGCCCAGATTGATCAGCACCTGCAGCTGCTGGTCGGCGTAGGCAAAAATATCCGTATAGGGCGGGATCGCCACATCGGCTTCGGAAAAGCTGATCTTCAGCACGATGGCGAACGGCAGCAGGAAGAACAGCGTCAGCCACAGGAAGGGCACGCCAATGACCAGGCGGCGGCCGGCGTTCAGCGGTGAGCGCCTCATGCCTGCAGCACCACGCCGCTGTCGTCCCACCAATAGACGAATACCTCCTCTTCCCAGGTCGGCAGTTTCACGTGACGTTCGGCGTTGGCCATGAACGCCTGGAGCATGCCGCCAGACGGCATCTTGATGTAGTACACCGAATGGCCGCCCAGGTAGGCGATGTCATGGACGACGCCCTTGGCCCAGTTGTATCCGGGCCGCTCGAGTTCCGGTAACTCGGTTCCGATCAGCAGCTTTTCCGGCCGGATCGCGTAGGTGATGTGCTTATCCTGTGCCCGGGTGCTGATGCCATGGCCTACATAGATCGGGTTTTCAAGGCCGGGCGAAGCGATGACGGCATGGTCGCCCATGTCCTCGATCAGTTCGCCCTCGAACAGATTCACGTTGCCGATGAACTCGCACACCAGCCGGCTCGCCGGGGTCTCGTAGATGTCCATGGGGCTGCCGACCTGGGCGATCCAGCCGAGATGCATGATGGCGATGCGTTCGGCCATCGTCATGGCCTCTTCCTGGTCATGGGTAACCATCACGCAGGTCACGCCGACGCGTTCGATGATCTGTACCAGCTCAAGCTGCATCTGCGAGCGCAGCTTCTTGTCCAACGCGCCCATGGGCTCGTCGAGCAAGAGCAGCTTGGGCCGCTTGGCCAGCGAGCGAGCCAGCGCTACCCGCTGACGCTGCCCGCCCGAAAGCTGGTGCGGTTTGCGCTTGGCGTACTGAGTCATCTGCACAAGGCTGAGCATTTCATTCACCCGCGCCTGGACCTCGTCCTTCGGCAGGCCGTCCTGCTTGAGCCCAAAGGCGATGTTCTGCTCCACCGTCATATGCGGGAACAACGCATAGGACTGGAACATCATGTTGATCGGCCGCTCGTAGGGCGGCATATCGGTGATGTCCTGGCCATCAAGAAAGATGCGCCCCTCGGTGGGTCGCTCGAAGCCGGCCAGCATGCGCAGCAACGTGGACTTGCCCGAGCCGGAACCGCCCAATAGCGCGAATATTTCGCCTTGGTGAATGCTCAGCGAGACATCATCGACCGCCACCGTTTCGTCGAACTTCTTGGTGACGCGATCGATCTTCAGCAGCACCTGCTTGCTTTGGCTCTCACCAGTGAGGGCCTTTTTGTAGGCGCTGGAGGCTACGGCCATGCGCGAACTCCCGAATGAAAAATAGAAACCGGCACGGCCGGAGGAATCGTCTGTGTGCAGGCGCCGCGGATGGCCGAAGCCAGGCCCGTGGCGCCCGGTATTGTCATTGGCCGGACTTGACCTTGGTCCAGCTGCGCGTCATCAGGCGCATCACCTTCGGTGGCAGCTCCGCCGACACATAGAGGCGGTCAAGCACCGCTTGCGGCGGATACACAGCCGGGTCGTTGCGTACTTCCTGGTCCATCACCGTGTCCGCCTTCACATTGGGGTTGGCATAGCCGACGTAGTCACTTACGGAGGCGATCACCTCAGGCTTGAGGAGGTAGTTGATGAAGGTATGCGCTTCGTCGACGTTCTGCGCGTCGGCCGGGATGGCCAGCATGTCGAACCAGAGGTTGCCGCCCTCTTTGGGAATCGAATAAGCGATGTCGATGCCTTTACCCGCTTCGTCGGCGCGTGCGGCGGCTTGGAAGACGTCGCCCGAGAACCCGGCGGCGATGCAGATATTGCCGTTGGCGAGATCGGAAACGTACTTGGACGAGTGGAAATAGCGTACGTAGGGGCGAATTTCCAACAGTTTGGCTTCTGCTTTGGCGTAGTCCTCGGGATTCTCGCTATTGGGATCGAGCCCCAGATAGTTGAGCATGGCAGGGATCATCTCGTCGGCCGAATCGAGCAGCGCGATCCCGCAGCCGGCAAGCTTCTTAGCGTTCTCCGGCTCGAAGATAACGGCCCAGGAATCGACCTTCTCAATGCCCAGCGCACTGGTCACCTGTTCGACGTTGTAGCCGATCCCGTTGGTCCCCCACAGATAGGGTGCTGCATAGGCGTTACCCGGGTCGTTCTTCTCCAGCTGCTTGAGCAGGGCCGGATCGAGGTTTTCCCAGTTCGGCAATTTGCTCTTATCAAGCTTCTGGAAGGCACCAGCCTTGATCTGCTTGCCGAGGAAATGATTGGACGGCACCACCACGTCGTAGCCGGTACGGCCGGCGAGGAGTTTGCCTTCCAGGGTCTCGTTGGAATCGAAGACATCGTAGACCGGCTTGATGCCCGTCTCCTTTTCGAACTCTTCCAGCGTCGTTTCGCCGATGTAGTCCGACCAGTTGTAGATATGTACGGAGGCAGCCTGGGCCGATACGGCCCCGCTAACGGCAATGGCGGCGATGAGCGACTTCAGTGTCGTGCGCATGGAATAGTCCTCTTTGTAGCAGCTGCCGGACGCTCAGCGGGGCGAAAGGCGGGCTGTTTATTTGAAAAACCTCGAAAAATCAACAGGCGGAACGCAACTGGCGATGCGTTCGAGCCGGCGAAGTACTGCGCGTGGCGCTCATCAGCCAGTACAGCGAGCGTCAAGCCTTACATCCTCAGGTCCCACAATGCCGGCGTGGAGACGCCAGCTAACCCTTTCGGCCAGACCTACGAGCCTGGCCGAAAGGGCCACTCATCAACGACCGGACTTGATCTTCGTCCAGCTGCGAGTCATGGCACGCTGGGTCTTGGGTTCCAGGTCAGGGAAGGTGTACAGCTTCTTCAACACATCCTGGCTCGGGTAGACGCCCGGGTCGGTACGGATCGCTTCGTCAACCAGCGGCGTGGCTTTGGCGTTGCCGTTGGGGAACTGCACGTAGTTGGTGATCGAAGCCATGACCTCAGGCTTCATCAGGTAGTTGAGGAAGACATGGGCGTTGTCGACGTTCTTCGCATCTGCCGGCACGGCCAGCATGTCGAAGAAGGTGCCGGCGCCTTCTTTCGGAATGTTGTAGCTGACCTTGATGTTGCCACCGGCTTCTTCGGCGCGTGCCTTGGCCTGGTAAATGTCACCTGAATAGCCAATCGCAACGCAGATGTTGCCGTTGGCCAGGTCGGAGATGTACTTCGAGGAGTGAAAATAGGCGACGTTCGGGCGGATCTGCATGAACAGTTCCTCGGCCTTCTTCAGCTCGTCGCTCTTGCCACTGTCCGGCGCGTAGCCTAGGTAATGCAGCGCGGCTGGCAGGATCTCGGTCGGCGAGTCGAGGAAGGAAACGCCGCAGGACTTCAGCTTCTCCATGTTCTCGGGCTTGAATACCAGGTCCCAGGAGTCGACCGGCGCGTTCTCGCCGAGCACGGCCTTGACCTTCTCGGCGTTGTAGCCGATGCCGATGGTGCCCCACATGTAAGGGACGGCGTACTGGTTGGCGGGGTCGCTCGGCTCGAGCGCCTTGAGCAGGTCCTGGTCCAGGTTTTCCCAGTTCGGCAGCTTGGACTTGTCCAGCTTCTGGAACACGCCAGCCTTGATCTGCTTGGCCAGGAAGGGGTTGGACGGCACCACCACGTCATAACCGGAGCTGCCAGCCAGCAGCTTGGCTTCGAGCACCTCGTTGCTGTCGAACACGTCGTAGACGACCTTGATGCCGGTTTCCTTCGTAAAGTTTTCCAGCGTGTCTTCGGCGATGTAGTCGGACCAGTTGAAAACGTGCAGTACCTTGTCTTCGGCCTGTGCAGCGCCGGCGGCCGCGCCAGCCAGCGTCAATGCGAGAAGGGTCTTGGCAAAGGGTTTCATCCGTGCAGCTCCTGTTGTCATCGTTTATATCGGGGCTAGGGACAGGTCACGCAGGGCCCGGCTCGCTCGCCAACCCCCATTGCGCCTGGGTTGCTAGTGTGGCTGTGCCGGCATCGACACACCCCTCGGTAGGTCAGGCCAGAACACGCGCGCAGTCTGGCAAGGTCGGCAGCGATTTTTCAACAGGCCGGACACGCTTTGCGCCGCTTTGACGGGTGCCGCCAACGCCAGACCTTTCGGCCAGGCTGGCAGCGCCCTGCCGCTCATCCGCGTACGTCCTTCGCGGTGGCGTCCAGGCACAGCCGAACCTTATCGATCAGCTCGTCGATCTGCGCCTCGTTAATCACAAGCGGCGGCGAGATGATCATGGTGTCCCCCACCGCGCGCATCACCAGGCCGTTGCGGAAGCAATGCTCACGGCAGAGCATGCCGACGCCCGAATCGGCGAAGCGCTCGCGGGTTTTCTTGTTCTTGACCAGCTCCAGCGCACCGAGCATGCCGACGCCACGCGCCTCGCCCACCAGCCGGTGCTCGACCAGCTCACGCCAGCGAGACTGCAAATAGGGTGCCGTCTGGCTCTTCACCCGCTCGACAATTTTCTCCTCGCGCATGATGCGGATGTTTTCCAGCGCCACCGCGGCGGCGACCGGGTGCCCTGAATAGGTAAAGCCGTGGTAGAACTCGCCGCCTTCATTGAGTGTGTGCACCACTTCGTCGCGCACCACCACGCCCCCCATCGGCAGGTAGCCGGACGTCAAGCCCTTCGCGATCGGCATCAGATCCGGCGCATTACCGTAGTAGTCGCTGCCGAACCACTCGCCGGTGCGACCGAATCCACAAATGACCTCGTCGGCGACGAAGAGGATGTCGTAGCGCGCCAGGATCTCGCGGATCTTCGGCCAGTAGCTGTCCGGAGGAATGATGACGCCACCCGCGCCCTGGATCGGCTCCGCGATAAAGGCTGCCACCTTGTCCTCGCCGACCTCGCGAATCTTCTGCTCCAGCTGCTCGGCGACGCGCACGCCGAATTCGTCCGGGTCCATGTCGCCGCCTTCACCGAACCAGTAGGGCTGGTCGATGTGCTCGATCCCCGGGATCGGCCCGTCGCCCTGCTCGTGCATGGCCTTCATACCGCCGAGGCTGGCACCCGCCACCGTCGAGCCGTGGTAGCCGTTCCAGCGGCCAATCACCACTTTCTTCTGCGGCTGGCCCTTGATTGCCCAGTAATGGCGCACCATGCGCAGCACGGTGTCGTTCGCCTCGGAACCGGAACCGGTGAAGAACACATGGTTCATGCCTTCGGGCGCGATTTCGGCGATGGCCTTGGCCAGTGCGAGCGCCGGGGGGTGGGCCGTCTGGAAGAACAGGTTGTAGTAGGGCAACTCGCGCATCTGGCGGGTTGCCGCCTCGACCAGCTCCTCTCGCCCATAGCCCAGGTTGACGCACCAGAGCCCGGCCATCGCATCGAGGATCCGGTGGCCTTCGCTGTCCCACAAGTAGACGCCCTCGCCTCGGGTGATGATCCGGGTGCCTTTGGCGTTCAGCGCCTTGTAGTCGGTGAACGGCGGCAGGTGATGGTCACGGCTCAGGGCTTGCCACTGCAGGGTTTGCGATTCGCTCATCAATCACCTCTTGGTTGTCATGCTTGAGCAGATGCTTGAAACGCACCCACCCAGGATTTGCTGTCCGTCCAGCCGTTAGCCTTCTCGCCTCGCGTTTACACAGACAGCATGAGGAACTCGCGCTCCCAGGAACTGATCACGCGGTTGTAGTTCTCCTGCTCGGCGCGCTTGACCGCGATGTAGCCCGTGATGAATTTCGGGCTGAGGTACTTGCGCAGTTCACGGCAGTTCTCCATTCGCTCCAGGGCGGTTTCCAGGGTCAACGGCAGGCGCAGGTTGCGCCGCTCGTAGCCACGGCCACGTACCTGCGGGCTGGGATTGAGCTCCTCGACCATGCCGATGTAGCCGCACAGCAGGCTCGCAGCGATGGCCAGATACGGGTTGGCATCGGCGCCGGCCAGGCGATTCTCGACGCGGCGGTTCTGCGGGTCCGAATCCGGCACACGAAGCCCGACGGTGCGGTTTTCCTCGCCCCACTCTACGTTCACCGGTGCCGAGGTATCGGGCAGGAAGCGGCGGAAGGAGTTCACGTTCGGCGCGAACATCGGCAACAGCTCCGGGATGTATTTCTGCAGGCCGCCGACGTGATGCAGGAATAGCTGGCTCATCGAGCCGTCCGGATTGGAGAAAATGTTTCGCCCGGTTTCCATGTCCACCACGCTCTGGTGCAAGTGCATCGCACTGCCCGGCTCGCCGGTCATGGGCTTGGCCATGAACGTGGCCGCCACGTTGTGCTTCAACGCCGCCTCGCGCATGGTGCGCTTGAATACGAGGATCTGATCGGCCAGGTGCAGCGCCTCGCCGTGACGGAAGTTGATCTCCATCTGCGCGGTGCCTTCCTCGTGGATCAGCGTATCCAGGTCCAGCCCCTGCGCCTCGCACCAGTCGTACATATCCTCGAACAACGGATCGAACTCGTTGGCCGCGTCGATGGAAAATGATTGCCGGCCCGTTTCCTGCCGACCCGACCGGCCAATGGGCGGCTGGAACGGCAGGTCCGGGTCCTCGCAACGCTTGGTCAGGTAGAACTCCATTTCCGGCGCAACGATCGGCTGCCAGCCTTTGTCGGCATACATTTTCAGCACGCGCTTGAGGATATTGCGCGGCGAGATCTCGATGGGGTTGCCCATCTTGTCGTAGGTGTCGTGGATGACTTGAGCGGTGGGTTCGATGGCCCAGGGCACCAGGAAGACGGCATCGGCATCGGGGCGGCAGAACATGTCGATGTCCGCCGGGTCGAGCAATTCGTAATAGATGTCGTCCTCGACGTAGTCGCCCGTTACCGTCTGCAGCAGGACGCTCTCAGGCAGGCGCATGCCCTTCTCGTCGAGAAACTTGTTCGTCGGGGAAATCTTGCCGCGGGCGATGCCGGTCAGGTCACTGATCAGGCATTCCACCTCGGTAATCTTGCGTTCTTTCAGCCAGCCGGTGAGCTGGTCGAGTTTGCTGGACATATCGACCTCGAAATTGATGAAGCGAGCGCCGTGCCGGCTGCGCTCAGCGCCGTCCTGCGCGTTCCCGGCAAGCGCGGGCAAAACCCTCGAACAACGCCAGGTAGTGTGGGTGCTCATGCACCTTCCATTCTGGATGCCACTGTACGCCGAGGGCGAAGCTGCGTGCGCCCTCGACAGAAAACGCTTCGATCAACTTGTCCGGGGCCAGTGCCTCGATGCGCAGCCCCTGGCCTAGCCGCTCGACGCCCTGACCATGCACCGAATTGACCTGGATCTGCGCCGGCAAGCCGAGCTGCTCAAGCAGGCCGCCTGGCTGAACGTGCAGCGGATGGCTGAGCCCGTACTGGACCTCGACCGGATCGTCGGCGCGCTCGCGGTGATCGGCGTAGGGGCCGACCTCGTGCACCTTCTGGTGCAGGCTGCCGCCGAACGCCACGTTCATTTCCTGATACCCCCGGCAGACCCCGAACACCGGCACGCCCGCGTCTACCGCCGCGCGAATAAGCGGCAGGGTGAGGCGGTCGCGGGAGGGGTCGTGTGGCGTACCTTCGGCGCTGGCCGGGCCGCCGTAGTGGTGGGGTTCGACATTGGATGGCGAGCCGGTGAAGAGCAGACCGTCTACGCTATCGAGTAGGGCCTCTGGGTCGATCAGTTCGCCGAGTGCCGGAATCACCAGTGGCATGCCGGCAATAGCCGCCGCACGCAGGTACTTGTCACCGGCGATATGAAAATTGTGGTGGCCGATCTGCCTGGTACAGGCCGAAACGCCGATCAATGGCACGCGAGGCATGTGATACTCGTCTTTTCGGATGGGGCTCGTCGGAGAGTAGTCTTGTTCATTTTTATAGACAATAGCCAAGCATTGGCACTTCGGAAAGCTGTCGCCGCTTCGCATCGGCCACGCACCAATTGCCCCAAAAACGCCCATTGTGGGCCTTCACAGGGCATTTCCGAGGCCTATTGACAGCGACAGGGCTTTTCGATTGACTCCGAGACGAGCCATTTGATGATTGAAATTTTTAACAATTAAGGTGCTTCATCATGCTTCCCCCGCCGCGTGCCGTTCAGCTCAACGAAGCGAACGCGTTTCTCAAGGAACACCCGGAGGTCCAGTACGTCGACCTGCTGATCGCAGACATGAATGGCGTCGTCCGAGGCAAGCGCATCGAGCGCGCCAGCCTGCACAAGGTTTATGAGAAAGGCATCAACCTCCCCGCCTCGCTGTTCGCCCTAGACATCAATGGCATCACCGTCGAGAGCACCGGGCTGGGCATGGACATCGGCGACTCCGACCGGACCTGCTTCCCCATCCCCAACACCCTGAGCAACGAGCCCTGGCAGAAGCGCCCTACCGCGCAGCTGTTGATGACCATGCACGAGCGTGACGGTTCGCCCTTCTTCGCCGACCCGCGCGAGGTGCTGCGCCAGGTGGTCAGCAAGTTCGACGCCCTGGGCCTGACGATCTGCGCCGCCTTCGAGCTCGAGTTCTACTTGATCGACCAGGAGAACGTGAACGGCCGGCCGCAACCACCGCGCTCGCCGATCTCGGGCAAACGCCCGCACTCGACTCAGGTCTACCTGATCGATGACCTCGACGAGTATGTCGACTGCCTGCAGGACATCCTCGAGGGTGCCAAGGAACAGGGCATACCCGCCGATGCCATCGTCAAGGAAAGCGCGCCAGCGCAATTCGAAGTGAACCTGCATCACGTCGCCGATCCGATCAAGGCGTGCGACTACGCCGTCCTGCTCAAGCGCCTGATCAAGAACATCGCCTACGACCACGAGATGGACAGTACCTTCATGGCCAAGCCCTACCCGGGCCAGGCCGGTAACGGGCTGCACGTGCATATCTCGCTTCTCGACAAGAGCGGCAACAACATCTTCGCGACCGACACCCCGCTCGAAAGCGCCAAGTTGCGCCACGCCATCGGTGGTATCCAGCAGACCATGGCGGCTTCGATGGCCTTCCTCTGCCCCAACGTCAACTCCTACCGGCGCTTCGGCGCGCAGTTCTATGTACCGAACGCGCCCTGCTGGGGCCTGGACAATCGCACCGTCGCGCTGCGCGTACCCACCGACAGCCCCGACGCGGTGCGCATCGAGCATCGCGTCGCCGGCGCGGACGCCAACCCCTACCTGCTGCTGGCCGGTGTGCTGGCTGGCATCCATCACGGCCTCACCAACGAGATCGAGCCCGACCAGCCCATCGAGGGCAACTCATACGAACAGGTTGAACAAAGCCTGCCAACCAACCTGCGCGATGCCCTACGCGAGCTCGACGACAGTGAGATCATGGCCCGCTACATCAATCCGGACTACATCGATATCTTCGTCGCCTGCAAGGAAAGCGAACTGGCGGAGTTCGAACACTCGATCTCCGACCTCGAATACAACTGGTACCTGCACACCGTCTGACTGCCCCGCCCGGCGGATTGCACCGCAGGGCGGCTTGGCGTCCAATAGCGCCCGATACGCCTGCCTCCCTTCACACGCGGCACCCTCCGCCTGGCTACGGCCGGGCGGGTGACGTTTCGGGCGGCTGGCCTCGCCACAGCGCCGTCCCAACCGCCTTGTCATCACAGGATCCGCCATGACCACCCTGACCTCCACGCCCCGCCAAGACGGCTATTTCATGCCCGCCGAATGGGCGCCGCACAGCCAGACCTGGATGGTCTGGCCGCAGCGCCCGGACAACTGGCGCGACAACGGCGCGCCGGCCCAGGCCGCCTTTGCCGCGGTGGCCAAGGCCATCGCCCGTTTCGAGCCGGTCACCGTGTGTGCGATGCCCGCACAATTCCTTGCCGCCCGTGATGCGCTGGACCATGCAAGCATCCGAGTGATTGAAATGAGCACCGACGACGCCTGGGTCCGTGACACCGGGCCGACGTTTATCTGCGACGGCAAGGGCGGGCTGCGTGGCGTGGACTGGACGTTCAACGCCTGGGGCGGCCATGACGGCGGGCTGTATGCCGACTGGGCGCGTGACGACGAGGTGGCCCAGAAGATTCTCGAAATCGAGCGTTGCGACCGCTACCGCACGGAAGGCTTCGTGCTCGAAGGCGGCTCCATTCATGTCGATGGCGAAGGTACGCTGATTACCACCGAGGAATGCCTGCTCAACAAGAACCGCAACCCGCACCTGTCGCGTGAAGCCATCGAGGCGGTGCTGCGTGATCACCTGTCGATCGAAACCGTCATCTGGTTGCCACACGGCCTGTTCAACGACGAGACCGACGGCCACGTCGACAACTTCTGCTGCTTCGTACGCCCCGGCGAAGTCCTGCTAGCCTGGACGGACGACCCGGCCGACCCCAACTTCGAGCGTTGCCAGGCCGCCATGGCCGTGTTGGAGAAGGCTCGTGACGCCCAGGGCCGCGCGATCACCGTGCACAAGATGCCCATCCCCGGCCCGTTGCACGCCACCGAAGCGGAGTGCGCCGGAGTTGTCGCGCTGGACGGCAGCCAGCCACGTGACCCCTCGATCCGCCTGGCCGGCAGTTACGTGAACTTCCTGATCGTCAATGGCGGCATCATCGCCCCGGCCTTTGGCGACCCCTTGGACGCCGAGGCCGAACGCATCCTCGCTGAGGTCTTCCCGGCGCATCAGGTAGTCATGGTGCCCGGCCGGGAGATCCTGCTCGGCGGCGGCAATATCCATTGCATCACTCAGCAGCAACCGGCGCCGCTGAACCGCTCAATGAGGTAGCCGGATGCCTCCGGGCAAGCCGGGTTGTACTGGGGAGGCCAAACGCCGTGCGAATCGGAGCCGTTCTGCTAGGCATGCTGCTGGCGCACTCAACGCAGGCAGCCGAGCCCTACTCCTGCCGTAATGGCTTCTTTCCAGCGTTCGCTGGCGCGGTACGGCCAGCGGAGGTTGTGGCCGATGCCGGTCAACGTGTGCATTTTCGCGATGACGCGGTTGGCTGCCCGGAGCAGGCGTCCTGCATTCGACGCGCCTATCTCGTTAACGGTGACGAGCTCCTGGTCGGCCGGGAAGAGGACGGTTGGGCATGCGGCTGGTACTTCTCCAGCACGCGAGAGTTCGTCGGCTGGCTGCCGTCACGTCACGTCCGTACCGACGATGCAATGCCAGCACCGACCGCCAGTGACTGGGTTGGTCGCTGGCTTCCCATCGCAGGTGGCAATCGCATCCTCATCACCCATCCCTCGCCCGACAGCCCCTTGACCGTTGAAGGCGAGGCCATGTGGCAAGGCGGACGCAACAGCGACGGAGAGCCCATCGTTCACATTGGCGCCTTCTCCGGCCATGCCCGGCCTTCAGGCGACCTGCTGACGATCAGCGAAGGGGATGATGAATTCGATTGTCAGGTGACGCTGCAGCATGTCGCCGGCCATCTTGTGGTCACGGATAACAGCCGATGTGGCGGGCTCAACGTCCGGTTCGACGACGTCTACCGCAAAGCGGATTGATGCCGGTTCGAGACTGCCCGCCGAATGAAGCGCCGCCGATCTGCCCGCCAGTGAACGCCGGGGGCCGGCTGCTAGCCGGCCAGGCCAATCGGTATGTTCCGCCGCCAATCAGCCAACGATCACCTGGTTCTTGCCCAGGCGCTTGGCGGTGTACATAGCCGCATCGGCGCGAGCGAACAGCACGCTGAGATCGGGATCGCTGGCCCGCAGGTAGGTGACGCCGAGGCTCACGGTCACGCCGAAACGCTGGCCGTCGGCACTGGTGAAGACCAGGCGCTGAATCTCGCGCTGCAGGCGCTCGGCGATCTGTTCGGCAAGATCCGGCTGGCAGCCGGGCAGCAGCAGCGCGAATTCCTCGCCACCGATGCGTCCGAACAGGTCGCCGCGGCGCAGCACCGACGAGCCACACTGGGCCACGCGCTGCAAGACCTGATCGCCCATCTGGTGACCGTGGGTATCGTTGATGCGCTTGAAGTCATCGATGTCGAGCAATTGGAACGCCATGGGCGTGGCGTACTGGCGTGCCAGGTCGAACTCGCGCTGGGCACATTCGAAGAAGTGGCGGCGGTTGCTGCTCTGGGTCAGCACATCGATGGTGGCCAGACGCTGCAGTTCACCTTCAAGTTGCTTCTTTTCGGTGATGTCCTCAGCGATGCCAACGATGATCGGCCCGTGAGCGGTATCGGCGCGGCGCGCGACGAAACATTTGTCGCTGAGCCAACGCAGCTGCCCATCGGCACGGATGATGCGGTACTGGCGTTCTTCGACGGCGCCCTTCTCGAGCACTTCGAGCATGGTCTGCTGAGCATATTCGACGTCGTCGGGGTAAACGCTGTTGCGCCACTCGTCGAAGTTGGCCAGCAAGAGCGCGGCGGAGCGACCGAAGATCTGCTCGTAGGCCGGGCTGACATAGATCATCTGCTGAGCCTTCCAGTCGAACGCCCAGAGCACCGCATTGACCGCGCCCATGAGCGTGCTGAACAGCTGCTCGCGCTCGCTCAGCCGCTCGACCTCCGCCCGCGCATGCATCAGCGCTAGAAGGGTTTGTGTCTCGGACGGCGGGACGATGCCCTGGCCTGTTTCTCTGCGCTGCTTCAACAGATTCATACCTGCGTTCCGGAAAGGCGGCAGGCACCGGCGGCGCCGGGGCAGCTGTCGCTGACAAAAGAATGCAGTTGAGAGAGTGCCGCCTAACTAAAGTTCCGGCCGGCGCGATTGCCGCCAATCGCGCCGATCAGAGGTCGTCAGCGGGCGATGGCCGGCGCCAACGAGTAGGTCCGCAGCTGCTCGGCGAACTCGCGAAGCGACTGAATGCCACTCGCTTCGGCGTCCTGCACCCATTGTTTGATGGCGTTGAGCATCTCGTGACCATTGGCGCTGGTGCGCGTCCAGATCTGTTGCAGCGCCAGGCGCTGTTCGTAGATCACCTTGAGCGATTGGCTCTGCTCCAGAATCACCGCGATGCGAGCGTGCTGGTCGTCTTGCAGCAAGCTTGGCTCACGCGCCAACAGGCGCTTGGCGCGGCGCAGGTGGTGACGCACCGAGGCGTCCGCACGCTCGACTTCCAGGCGCACCAGCGGGCCGATTACCTGCTTGCGGTACTGGGCCATGATCTGAAAGCGGTTGTTAAGGATCGCCATGGCGCTGTCCATGTCGAGCTGGTGCTTGTCGTCGACCCGATGCGCGATGGGTGCGGTGCGGTTGACCTTGGCCAGCCCCAGCAGGCTGAACAGCTTGATCCAGGCCCAGCCCATGTCGAACTCCCATTTGCGCACCGAGAGCTTGGCCGAGTTCGGGTAGGTGTGGTGGTTGTTGTGTAGTTCCTCGCCACCAATGAGGATGCCCCAGGGCACCAGATTGGTCGCCGCGTCACGGCATTCGAAGTTGCGATAGCCCACCGCGTGGCCGAGGCCGTTCACCACGCCGGCGGCCCAGAACGGAATCCAGATCATCTGCACCGCCCAAACCGTCAGGCCGAGGGCGCCGAACAGAGCCAGGTCGATGGCCAGCATCAACACAATGCCTAGGTTGGGAAAACGCGAATAGAGGTTGCGCTCGATCCAGTCGTCCGGGCAGTTCTTGCCGTAGATGCGCAGGGTGTCCTCGTTTTTCGCCTCTTCCATGTAGAGCTCGGCGCCACGCCGCAGGACGGTACCCAGCCCCTTCTGCACAGGGCTGTGCGGGTCTTCGGCGGTCTCGCATTTAGCGTGGTGCTTGCGGTGGATGGCCGTCCACTCGCGGGTGTTCATGGCCGTGGTCAACCACAGCCAGAAGCGGAAGAAGTGCTTGAGCCCGCCGTTCAGCTCGAGCGAACGGTGCGCCGAGTAGCGGTGCAGGTACACCGTCACGGAGACGATGGTGACGTGAGTCAGAAGCAACGTGACCGCCACCACTTGCCAGGCGGAGAGGCCAAGAAAACCGGAATGCCACATAGAAGGTGCTGCCTCGTATTGGAAACGCGGGCCCGCGATCTCGGACCTGCCCACATTATTCGCTGCTGTGCGCCGAGATACGTCCCCCGTCCGTCGTTCATCCATGCTTTTTCGTTTCAGGGTCTGACAGAAATCATTCAAGCCGCCGATAAGCCAAGCATGCCACCAGGCGGCAGCACCACATATCCAAGGCTCGTTGCGATAATGGCATCACGCCACTAACCTGCCGCACCGGCCCGGAACCCCTTGGGGATCACGAGTCCAATCCTTACATGCAGCGATGTCCGGTCCCCTTTCTCGATGAAAACGATGCCCCGCACCACCGACCCGCGCTGGATTCTGAGCGTCGGCAGCCTCCTGCTGGCGTTGCTGTTTGGTGGGCTGGCCGTCAATGACTACCGCGCACGCGGCGCGCTCCAGGCGCTGCAGATCGAGCAGCAGGGCGAGCTGCAAGCGCTGGCGCTGCGCAGCGCGCAACGGGGGCTCGAGGAGCGTGCGCGGGTATTGGCGACAGCACTGAGCGCGAGCCCGCAGACCCTGCGGCTGGTCCGCCAGGCTGACCGGGCCGTCAATGCCGGTGCCGAGTGGGACGGCCCGCGCCTTGGGCGCATCCGCGCACAATTGATCAGCTCGCTCACCCCGACCTGGACCACCATGACGGCCAATGGCGCGCTGCAGCTGCAGATTTACTGGGGCAAGACCGGCATCGCCCTGGTCCGCATGAACGACGTCGACGCCTATGGCGACGCCGTGGCCGACCGCCGACCGCTGCTCTACCGCGCGCTGACCCAGGGTCAGGTCGTCTCCGGGCTGGATATCGGCCACCACAGCGCCGGCAACCGCGCCATCGTCCCCATCCGCGCCAGCAGCAGCCTGGACAGCGAAATAATCGGTGCGCTGGAAGTGGGCTTCGGCATCCTGCCACCGCTCGACGCACTTGGTGACGAACTCAACGCCGGGGTGGGCCTGATGGTCAATCGCTACGAGCTCGAAGAAGTGCTCTGGAAATTGCCCATCGGCATTCAACTTCCCGGCCTCGACGGCTGGCTGCTCAGTGCCCACTCAGCGCCGCAGATCCTGCACTGGGCGCAGCAGCGCACACTCCCCGCACCGGATTCCGGCCAGGCGCTGCGCCTGCTCGAAGCCGGCGGGCGCCGCTTCCTGTTCAATCAGGTGCCCTTGCACGACGTGCGCGCGGAGGATGACCCGACGCGCCTGCCCATGGCCGTCGCCGTGGCCTGGCGCGACGTTACCGAAGCACTGGGCGAACACCAACGGGCAGAGCGGCGAATGCTATTCAAATGGGGCCTGGCCTGGCTCACCGCCGAGGCACTCCTGCTCACCCTGGCAATCTTGCTGCATCGCCGCGGCGTGGTGCAGCGCGCCCACCGCATCAGCTCGCTCAAACAGGAGCGCAAGCGCAAGCGACTGTTCGAGCGCGGCCAGAAGATTGCCAGCTTGCTGCCCGGCATGGTGTACCAACTGCGCCGCACGCCCGACGGCCGCTTCAGCTTCCTCTATGCCAGCGCCGGCTCGCGCGACCTCTATGGCATCGAGCCCGAGCAGCTGATGAACGACGCCTCCGTGGCGTTTTCAGCGGTCTACGAGCCTGATCGCCAGAGCCTGCGCGCCGCGATCGAGCAGTCGGCCACGGCACTCGGCGGCGCCAGCACACGCTATCGCATCAACCACCGCGACAAAGGGCTGATCTGGGTGGAAGTCCGCGCCACCGCCGAGCGCCTGCGCGACGGCTCGACCCTCTGGCACGGCTTCGTCGCCGACATCACCCCGCTCATGAGCACTACCCTGGCCTTGACCGAGAGCGAGAGCCGCTTCCGCAGCATGGTCAGCAACCTGCCCGGCGCGGTCTACCGGCGCGGCGCCGACCGCTCGCTGCGCTACCTCAGCGACGGTATCGAGCGGCTGACCGGTTTCCCGGCGACCGACTTCCTCGCGCCGGGCACGCGCGACTACGCCAGCCTCGTCCACCCCGAAGACCGTGGCGAACTGCTGCGCAACGGCCAGGACCAGACCGAGCGCAGCTACCGCCTGATCAATGCCAGCGGCGAAACGCTATGGGTGCAGGAGATCAGCCGCGCGCTGCGCGATGCCGGCGGCAAGCTGCAGGGGTACGACGGCTTCGTCTGGGACGTCACCGCACGCACCCTTGCCGAGCGCGAGGCCCACGAACGCGAGCGTTACGTACGGCTGCTGATCGCCAACGTGGTCGACGCGATCATCATCATCAACCAGCGCGGCGAGATCGAAACCTTCAACCATGCAGCCGAGCGCACCTTCGGCTACAGCGAACAGGAAATGCTCGGGCAAAATCTCTCGATGCTCATGCCCGAGCCGCACCGCGCCGCACACGATGGCTATCTCGACGCCTATGAACGCCGTGGCGAAGGGCGCGCGCTGGAGCAGAACCGCGAATTGCAGGCAGTACGTCGCAACGGCGAGCTGTTCCTCATCGAGCTGCGCGTCTCGGAAATTCGCCACCGCGGCGAGCGCAAGTTCATCGGCCTGGTGCGCGACATCACCGAACGCAAGCGCATCGAGCAGATGAAGAGCGAGTTCGTTTCCATCGTCAGCCACGAGTTGCGCACCCCGTTGACGTCCATCTCGGGCGCCCTGGGCCTGGTCAACGGCGGCGCCGTCGGTGAAGTGCCGCCAGCGATCGGGCAGATGCTGACCATTGCGCAGCAAAACGCACAGCGCCTCGGCCTGTTGATCGATGACCTGCTGGACATGGAAAAGCTGATCGCCGGCAAGATGACCTTCAACCTCGATGTACAACCCCTGGAGCCGCTGCTCGCCGAGGCCTTGCGCGCCAACCAGGGCTACGCCGACCAACACGGCGTGCGGTTCGAATTCGGCGAGCGGGTGACCGCCCTGGTGCGAGTGGACGCCCACCGGCTGCAGCAGGTGCTGGCCAACCTGCTGTCCAACGCGGCGAAATTCTCACCGCCCGGGGCAGTCGTAACCCTGAGCAGCCGCCGCCAAGGCGATCAGGTCCGCGTGGCCGTCCGCGACGTGGGGCCGGGCATCCCGCAGGCATTTCGGCACCGGATCTTCCAGAAATTTTCCCAGGCCGACTCCTCCGACACCCGCCAGAAGGGCGGCACCGGGTTGGGGCTGGCAATCAGCAAGGAGCTCGTCGAGCAGATGCACGGGCACATTGGCTTTGATTCCGAGGCGGGCCAAGGCGCCTGTTTCTGGTTCGAGCTGCCCGCACACGACGCCTGATAACGGACTATTTTCTCTGGGACGGCATGAACGCACGCAGCGGAGATGGCACACTGCTGCATCGTTCGCTGCGTACAGACCGATGGAGGCACCGCATGACCGAGCTGAAGCGGATATTGCACGTCGAGGACGACCCGTCCATCCAGGCCGTGGCGAAAGTCGCGCTCGAAGCCATTGGCGGTTACGAGGTGCTGTCCTGCTCATCCGGTGCGCAGGCGCTGGCGGAAGTCGAGCGGTTCGCCCCGCAGTTCATCCTGCTGGACGTGATGATGCCCGGCATGGGCGGCCCCGAGACCCTGGCGCGGCTGAGCGAGCGCGTGGATCTCAGCCAAGTGCCGGTGGCTTTCATGACCGCCAAGGTTCAGCCCAGTGAGATCGATTACCTGCGCAAGCTCGGCGCGCGCGACGTGATCATCAAACCCTTCGACCCGATGCGCCTGGCCGGCCAGATCCGGACGATCTGGGAAGACAGTCGCGCCTGACCAATGGCGTTCCATTTACATGCGAGCACGCGAGGCAGGGTAGCCACATGAAGCCAGACGAGACGCCGACCAGCGTACCGACCCCGCCGCGCGAGTTGTCCCGGCTGGCCACCCTGCTGCGCTACGAAATCCTCGACACACCGGATGAATCGGCCTTCGACGATTTCACCCACCTCGCGTCATACATCTGCCAGACGCCCATCGCGCTGATCTCGCTGCTCGATGATCGCCGCCAGTGGTTCAAGAGCCGCCAGGGCCTGGAGGCGAGCGAAACGCCACGCGAAATCTCTTTCTGCACGCACGCCATCGAGGGCCCGGAGGTTTTCGAGGTGACCGATGCGCTGCAGGATCAGCGTTTTTGCGACAACCCACTGGTCCAGGGCGATCCGAAGATCCGCTTTTACGCCGGCGCGCCGCTGACGACGCCGGACGGCTACAACCTGGGCACCCTGTGCGTCATCGACCGCAAACCGCGCCGCCTCAGCACCGAGCAGCGCGAGGCGCTGGCCACGCTGAGCCGGCAGATCATGCGGCTGTTCGAGGAGCGCCTGCAGTCGCACCGCTATGCCGAGCAGGCGGCCATGCAGCAAGCACTGCTCAACAGCGCGGCCAGCGCCATGCTGGTCACGTCCGCCGACGGGCGCATCTCCGGTGCCAATCCGACGGCCGAGCGCCTGTTCGGCTATTCCGAGCCCATGCTGATCGGCCAATCGCTGACCGACATGCTGTTCCCGCGCGACGCTCTGAGCCGCCGCGCGAAAATCCTCAGCAACGAGTTGGGCGAAACCGTCGAGCCCGGCTTCGGCGTGCTCACCGCCCCGCTCATCGAAGGCCGCCGGGAGATGCGCGAGTGGCGGCTGCTGCACCGCAACGGCGGCAACGTGCCGGTGCTGCTGAACGTCTCGGCCATCCATGACGAGCGCGAGCTGCTGCGCGGTTACGTCGTCAGCGCCTACGACCTGGCCCACCAGGAGCACTTGCAGCTGCGCCTGCAGCAGATCGCCGCCCAGGTACCGGGCATGCTCTTCCAGTTCTGCTGGCGACCGGACGGCAACAGTTCCTTTCCCTATGTCAGCGAGGGCGTCGAGGACATTTACGGCCTCAATGCCTCGGAGATGGACCCGAGCATCGGCCCGGTCTACAACAAGATCCATCCGGACGACCGGACGCGCGTCCTGCAAAGCATCCGCCAGGCCGCCAACACGCTATCGCCCTGGCATCAGGAGCACCGCATCGAGCACCCACGCAAGGGCCTGATCTGGGTCGAGGCGCGTGCGACGCCGCTGCGCCAGGCTGACGGTTCGGTGCTCTGGCATGGGCTGGTCACCGATGTCACCGAACGCAAAGCCGAACAGTTCGAACTGGACAAGCAGCAGGAGATGAACCGCCGGCTGCTCGACGCTCTGTCTGAAGCCGTGGTGGCCTGCGATGCCGAAGGCCATTTGACGCTATTCAACAACGCCGCCCGCATGTGGCACGGGCTTGATGTGCAGAACGTCCCGCCGGAACGGTGGGCCGAGCACTACCAGCTGTTTCATGCTGATGGGGAAACGCTCCTCAGCGCCGATGAAGTTCCGTTGATGAGGGCGTTGCGCGGCGAGCGCATTCGCAATCTCGAGATGACCATCGTCGCAAATGGCACGCCACGCTACCTGCTGGCCAACGCCGACCCGATGTATGCCTCCAACGGCGAGCAGAGCGGCGCCGTGGTGGTTTTGCATGACATCACCGAACGCAAGCAGATCGAAATACTGCAGCGTGATTTCGTTTCAACTGTCAGCCATGAACTGCGCACGCCGCTGACATCCATCACCGCCTCGCTCGGGCTCATCTGCGGGGGTGTCATGGGGGAGGTGCCCGAAGCGCTGGTCGAGCTGCTCGACATCGCCCACCAGAACAGCAAGCGTCTCAGCGCACTGATCGACGACTTGCTCGACATCGACAAACTCTATGCCGGCAAGATGCGTTTCGAACTGGAAGTACAGCCGTTGCGCCCGTTGCTCGAACAGGCGGTGCGCAGCAATCAAGGCTACGCCGACAGCTATGGCGTCAGCATCCTGCTCGGCGACAGCCCGGAGGTGGAGGTCAAGGTCGACACCATGCGCCTGCAGCAGGTACTGAGCAACCTGCTATCCAACGCGGCGAAATTTTCGCCTCGCGGGGAGTCGATCGAACTCTGGGCAAACCCCTGCGCTGACGGCGGTGTGCGCGTCAGCGTGCGCGACAAGGGCCCCGGCATCGCGAACGCCTTCCGAGACCGCATCTTCAGCAAGTTCGCCCAGGCCGATTCGTCCGACACACGCCAGCAGGGCGGCACCGGCCTGGGCCTGGCGATTAGCAAGGAACTCATCGAGCACATGGGCGGGCAGATCGGGTTCGATTCGGTCGAAGGTGCCGGCGCCTGCTTCTGGTTCGAACTGCCCGGTGAACCGCAGGAGGCGTCGTCATGATGAAACCGCTCAAGCGCATCCTGCACGTCGAGGACGTGCCATCGATCCAGGTGGTGACGCGCATCGCGCTGGAAAAGCTCGGTGGTTTCCAGGTCTTGAGCTGCGCAACGGCCCAGCAGGCGCTCGACGAGGTCGAGGCCTTCGCCCCGGACATGATCCTGATGGACATGCTGCTGCCGCAGATGGACGGCCTGGAGCTGCTCCGTCAGATGTCCACACTGATCGACCTGCAGCAGATCCCGGTCGTCCTTCTGACCGGCCAGAACCAGCCCGCCGAACTCGCCGAGCTGCGCACGCTGGGCGTGCGCAAGCTGCTGCAAAAACCCTTCGATCCCTTGCAACTGGCCACACAGCTGAACGAGATATGGGAAACAGAGCATGACTGATGGCAGTGACACGCTGCTCAACCAACTGCAGGCCCTGACCGACCGATTCGCCGAACGCCTGCAACAGGAACTTCCGGAACTGGCCGCCCTCGCCGGGCAGCTGCAACAGGCCCGGGAACACGAGCAGCGCCGCGAAAGCGTGCGCGAGATCCGCGAGCGGCTGCACCGGCTCGCTGGCGCCGCTGGCACCTTCGGCTTCGCCACGCTCGGCCAGCAGGCACGGCAGTTGGAACAAGGCGCAGACCGCTGGCTGGATGCCGCCAAGCCGGGCGGCCAGGCGTTACGCGAGTTCGCCCAGTTGGTCGAGCAATGGGTGACGCAAGCCCTGGCCGCACCCGCCAACCCCACGGCCAAGCTGCCCGACCCGGAGGCGTCACACCCGGCCGGCTGCCGCGTCTACCTGCTCGAAGCGGACCGCCAGGCCGGCGAGCAGATGTGCCAGACCCTCGGCAATTTCGGGTACGACATGCTCCAGTTCGCCGAGCTCGGCACGCTGGAAGCCGCCATGCTCGCGCAACGGCCTGACGCGCTGATCGTCAGCCAGCACGATGGCGAGCTGCAGCCCATCGCCGACCTGCAACACGCGCTGACCGCGCCGGTGCCGCTGATGGTGATCAGCCAGCACCTGGACTTCGACAGCCAGCTCGCGGCCGTACGAGCCGGCGCCCACGGCTATTTCACTCGACCGGTGGACATCACCGCGCTGGAAAACAGCCTCGAGCACTGCCTCAATCTGCAGCTGAGTGAGCCGTACCGCATCCTCATCGTCGACGACGATGCCGACCTGGCCGCCCGCTACAGCCTCGTCCTGCGCAATTCGCAGATGCTGGTGGAGATCCTCAACGACCCCAGCGAGCTGTTCGAGACGCTGCATACCTTCAACCCGGAAGTGCTGCTGCTGGACGTCAACATGCCCGGCTGTTCGGGCCCGGAGCTTGCGCAGATGATCCGCCTGCACGCCGAATGGCTGCGCGTGACCATCATCTACCTGTCCGCGGAAACCGACATCAACCGGCAAATGGCCGCGCTGCTCAAGGCTGGCGACGATTTCATCACCAAACCGATCAGCGACAACGCCCTGATCGCCGCAGTGTTCTCCCACGCCAAGCGCGCGCGTTCGCTGAGCAATGCACTGGCTCGCGACAGCCTGACTGGGCTGCTCAAGCACGCCGACATCAAGGAACAGGTCGCGCTCGAAGTGCAGCGCGCGCAGCGCAACGGCAAGCCGGCCAGCGTGGTGATGATCGATCTCGACCACTTCAAGCGGGTCAACGACCAGTACGGCCACGCCGCCGGCGACAACGTCATCCGCTCGCTCGCCAACCTGCTGCGCCAGCGCCTGCGCCGTATCGACAGCCTCGGGCGCTACGGCGGCGAGGAGTTCGTGGCAGTCCTGCCGGACTGCACCGCCGAGCAGGCTCAGCGGGTGCTCGACGAGATCCGCCAGCGCTTCGCCGCGCTGACCTTCCACGCCGGTGATCGCACCTTCAGCGTCTCGCTCAGCGCCGGCATCAGCGAAGCCGGCAGCAGCGTCCCACCGGGTAGCCTGTTAGAGCAGGCCGACCAGGCGCTCTACGAGGCCAAGCACAACGGGCGCAACCAGGTGCGAATCGCACGGTAGAACGGATCGGCCGCGAGCGAACCGCTTCCCTCTCGCGCGACTCCAACTACACTGAGCAGGGCCGGCTAGCGCATCACCGGCTCTAGCCTGCCGTGTTGGCGCCTGTAGAAGCCTGTGCTCCAATACGGCGCACCGCCCTGCTGAAGGAGTCCGGTTTTGCCTGCAAGACCTGCGATTAGTTGGCACTCGCTCGCGTTCCTATCCGCGTTCATCGTGCTCGTCGCGCTGGGCTGGCAAGGCAAGCGCACCCAAGATGCCGTCCTTGAGACCAATCAGTCGGTCAGCCAGAGCCTGGAAATCATTACCGCGGCCCAGGCCATGCTGTCCTCGCTGCAAGACATCGAAACCGGTTCACGCGGGTTCGTGCTGACGGGCGAGCCGAGCTACCTGGAGCCCTACGAGATCGGGCTAGAGCAAATCGAGACGCACCGTCGCAGCCTCGAACCCCTTGTCGCGCAACGTGATTTCCCCGATCAGCGCTGGTTCGAACAACTCGACCGCAACATCGCCGAACGGCTGGTGATCGCCGACGCGAATATCCAGGCGCGCCGGGAACTGGGCCTGCAGGCGGCAGCCGAGCGCCTGCAACGCGCCGGCGGCAAGCAGATCATGGACCGCCTGCGCGTCCTGCTGAACGCGGTGGAACAGCGCGAGCGCCAGCGACTGGCCGCCGCCAACCAGGCCGTCGCCGATACGCTCGACCGCAGCCGCCACCTCGCCGTGATCGGCACGCTGCTGATCGCCGCGCTGTTCCTCGCTGCGATGTGGGCAATCCGCCGTAACCTGAGCATCCGCCAGGCGTTGGCGGTCAAGGCGCAGGCCGGAGAAGCCCGGCTCGGCGCCTTGCTGCAGGCCATCCCCGACGACCTCTACGCGCTCGACCCCAAGCGCCGGGTAACCGCGCTGTCTGCAACGAACGGCACGCGCACACCGGCCCCCGCCGCGATCGAGCCCGTGCTGATCAATCTGCTGGACCAGGCCGACCACTCGCTCGAGCTGCGCGAGACCAACTGGTGCGAGATCGATGGCCAACGAACCTTCGAGGTACGCCTGGCCCCGACCGGGCTGGGCGACCATCTGGCCATCGCGCGGGACATCACCGAACTGCAGCGCAACCGGGACATACTCGAGGACCAGAAAGTCTTTCTGCGGCGGGTCGTCGACACTGATGAAAACCAGATCTTCGTGCGCGACGACCAGGGTCGTTTCCTGCTCTGCAACACCGCCTTCGCCGAATTGCTGGGCTGCCAACCGGAAACCATCGAGGGGCATCGAAGCGAGGAAATCGCACAGGCGCACCTCGTGCTGCCATTACTGCAAGGCGAAACCGACCTGCTCTGCGGCAGTGGCGAGCTGCGCATCACCGAGGTCAACGTGACCGACACGCAAGGCCACGAGCGTTGGCTGCAGGTGGTCAAGCGGCCCATGACGCTGTCCGACGGCGCCTGCTACGTGGTCACGGTCGCGGTCGACATATCCTTGCGTCGCCGCATCGAGCAGATGAAGACCGAGTTCATTTCTACCGTCAGCCACGAGCTGCGCACACCGTTGACCGCCATTCGCGGCGCCCTCGGCATGCTGGTCGGCGGCGTGGCCGGGGCGATCGACGACGGCGCCCGTCCGCTCCTCGACATCGCACATAAGAACAGCGAGCGCTTGGTGCGCCTGATCAACGACATCCTCGACATCGAGAAGCTCGAAGCCGGCCGTTTGCCGTTCCATTTCAGCCGTTGCGACGTGCGGGCGCTGATCGAGCAGGCCCTGGCCGATCTCAAGCCATACGGCGACGAGTATCGCGTCAGCCTCGTGTTCGACCTGCCGGCGGACACAATGCCGACCGAAGTGAACATCGACCCGGATCGCTTCGTGCAGGTAATGGCTAACCTGCTGTCCAACGCGATCAAGCATTCACCTGCCGGCGGCGTGGTCAGCGTCGACCTGCGCCGCGACGGGAACACGCTCGAAGTGGGCGTTCAGGATCGCGGGCAAGGGATTCCGGAGAGTTTTCGGTCGCGAATCTTCGAACGGTTTGCCCAGGCCGACTCGTCGGATGCCCGCAAGCGCGGCGGTACCGGCCTTGGCCTGGCAATCACCCGCTCGCTGGTGCAACAGATGCACGGACGTATCGGCTTCGACTCGCAAGAAGGCCAAGGCACCCGCTTCTGGCTGCGCCTGCCGCTGGAGTTGACCCCGGCGCAACCGACCGGCCCGGCTAAACCGGCACCGCTGTTGGTCCCCGAGCCACCGGCGGCGCGGCGCCAGGCGCGGATCCTGGTGCTCGAACCCGATCCCTCGGCCGCCGAACAGCTGGCCTCGGCCTTGCAGCAGCACGGCTACGCCACGCTGGTCGCCGAGACGGGCTTGCAGGCACGGGAGCTCCTGGCCGAGTTCAGCATTCAGGCGCTGACCCTGAGCCCGGCACTGAGCGACGAGGACAGCATCGCCTTCCTGCAGAACCTGCGCAGCCAGAGCGCCTATCGCCACCTGCCGGTGCTGATCGTCAGCCTGCAGCCGCAACGACGTGACAATGACGATGGCGTGCTGCGTGGCGGCGCGGTGGGCGTGATCGACTGGTTGCACAAGCCGATCGATCCGTCGCGCGTGATGGACGTGGTGCGTGCGTGCCTGGCGAGCAAAAGCGAACGCCCGCGCTTGCTTCACGTCGAAGACGATGAGGACTTGCGCGTGTTGCTGGCGCGCCTGGTCGAGCCGTTGGAGATCGACCTACAAGGCGCCGGCTCACTGGCCGAGGCGCGCCGGCTGATCGACCGCGAGCACTTCGACCTGGCGATTATCGACCTGATGCTTCCAGATGGAGACGGCAGTGAATTATTCGACCAACTGGCTCAAACGCTTCCGCCGCCGCCAGTCATCATTTTTTCGGCAATGGATTCCCCTGTGCACGATAGCCGCCTGGCCTTGCGCCAACTGGTCAAGTCACGCCACGACGGCAACGAACTGGCCGCGCTGATTCAGCAACTGCTGCACCACTGGCCACCCGGCCAGCTACCGGAACATGACGAGGTCAATGCATGAGCGAATCCGCCAACCCGCGCATCCTGATGGTGGAGGACGAGGAGGACATCGCCTTCCTCATCCGTTTCATGCTCGAGCGGCACGGATTCAGCGTCGAGCACGCCGCCGATGGGCGCCAAGCACTGGACAAGCTGGCCAACTCAGCGCCGCCAGACCTCACACTGATGGACATCATGCTGCCCTACCACGATGGGCTCGAACTGGTCGAACGCCTGCGCGCACAGCCGGGCTGGGAAAGCGTGCCGGTGCTGATGCTCACCGCCAAAGCCCGCGAAGTGGACATCGTCCGCGCCCTGGAACTGGGCGCCGATGATTACGTAACCAAGCCCTTCCAGCCCGAGGAGCTGCTCGCCCGCATCCGCCGCCTCATGAGGCGGCCGCGATGAGAGGAGCCTGCCTGGCCGTTGCCGCATCCGCCGCCCTGCTCGCCCCGCTGGCCCTGGCCGACGTCGCCACCGCGCGGCAGCAGGTAGAAGCAGAGCAGCTCGACGCCGCCGAAGCCACGCTGCGCGCCCACCTGGCCGAGCAACCTTCCGATGGCGAGGCGCTGTTTCTGCTGGCACGGGTTCATGCCTGGCAGGGCCGCCCCGAACAGGCACTGCCCCTCTACGAGCGCCTGTTGAGCGAGGAGCCCGGCAATGCCGACTACTTGCTCGGCCAGGGTCAGGCGCTGCTCTGGGCCGGTCGCCCGCAAGCGGCGCTGGAGCCGCTGGAGCGCGCCGCCGCCATCGCGCCGGACTATGCCGAAGTCCAGCAGGTCATCCAGCAGGCACGCGCCGCGCTGACTTCGCCGGTGACCACGACCAGCCCGGTCGCCACGGTGCCGACCCAACGTCGTCACGAGCTGGAGCTGTCGGCCCGCCAGGACTGGCTCGATAACGGCTTCGACGACTGGCGCAGCCAGCGCCTGGACTACACCTCGACCCAGCCGGAGGGCCTTGGCTGGTACGGTGCCCTGCTGCGCGAGCAACGTTTCGGCGAGTGGGACGAAGGCGTCGAGGCCGGCGCGGTGATTGCGCTCGACGAGAACTGGACGCTGCAGCCGGAAGTCGGCTTCCAGCCGTCGCCCTATTTTCTGCCCGAATGGCATGCCGACCTGCGTCTGCAGCGACGCTTGCCCGCGGGCTACCTCGGTGCCGCCAGTATCCGCCGAACCGAATACGAGACGACGCGCGTCGATCGCCTGGCGCTGAGTGCTGAACGTTACTGGGGCGCCTGGCGCGCCGGTTACACGCTGAACATCACTGATGTCGCCAACGCCGGCACGCCCATCGGCCACGACGTTGCGCTGGATTATTTCTATGGCGGCCTGAGCTACGCTGGCCTGCGCCTGACCGCGGGCGAGGAAGAGGCCGTCGAGGAACAGCAACTGATCACCAGCGACGTCAGAGCCATCAGCTTGCAAGGGCGCCACTGGCTCGACAGCCGCTGGGCGCTGACCTGGGAACTGGGCCATCACGAGCAGGGCGATTACTACACGCGGCGCTGGCTGCAGATCGGTCTGCGGCATGCTTTCTGACCTGATCACCCAATGCCCGCCCTGGCTGTGCGAGCTACCCGCCCAAGCCTGGCTGTCGATCTGGCCAGAAGACGGCATCCTGCAATTGGCACTCTGGTGCGCGCTGGGTTTGGGCGCGCTGACCATGCTGGTGATGGTGCAAGTGATGCTGCTGGGCGAGGTGTCCCGGCGCCGCGCCGCCCGCCGCCAGCAATTCAACGACCAATGGCGGCCCTTTTTCGCGCTGTGCTCGCTCGGCGATGAACTGCCCGAGCCGGTACCCGCCCTGCCGCGCGGCCGCCAGCTGTGGTTTCTGCTGCAATGGAACCGCACCCAGCTGCAGTTGCGTGGCGCCGCGCGTGAACGAATGAACCGCGCGCTGATCGCCCTCGGCATGGACCGCCAGGCGCTGGCGCTGCTGCGGGGGCGCGTGCGCAGCAAGCTGATCGGCCTGACCTGTTTGCGCAACCTCGCAGACCCAGCGCACTGGGACGCGACGCAACCCCTGCTGATGAGCCGCAACCTCACCGTCTCGCTCGCCGCGGCCCAAACCCTGATCGCCATGGACGCCACCCGCGCGATGCGATTGATCCTGCCTGCTGCCGTGACCCGGCCGGACTGGGCATTACCGCGCCTGGCCAACCTTTGCCAGCAAGCTGGCGAGCAGACCGTGACCCAGCCGCTGCTGATTGCCCTAACCAGCTCGGAGGATCCACGCCGCGAACGGCTTATCCCCTTGTTGGCTCACGGCGAACCCCGGTACGCCGCGCCCTGGGCACGCGCGCGCCTGGAGGAAGAAGCGCCGCCGGAACAGCTGCAGGTCGCACTGCGCTGCCTGAGCGAGCTGGGCGATCCACGGGATCGCGGCCGTCTCCTGCGCGCCCTGCAGCATGACCAACCCAACGTACGGCTGGCGGCACTGCAAGCATTGGACAAGCAGGCCCGCAGTGAAGATAGCGAAGTCTTCCTGCCGCTGCTCGCCGATACCAGCTGGTGGGTCCGTCAGGCCGCCGCGGACAGTCTAGCGCGGCTCCCCGGCGTCACGCCCGAACAGCTACAGACGCTGCTCATGCAGGTCGAGGACCGCTACGGCCAGGACGCCCTGCGCCGCGCGATTGCGGAGGTCAGGCGTTGACGATTGACTGGCTGTGGTGGCTACAACTGGGCTTCATCCTCTATTTCCTGCTGCTCAACGGCATGTACCTGCTGCTCAACGTGCTGTCGATGATCAGCCTCATGGGCTATATCCGCCAACGCGCCGAGACGGGCGAGATTGCGCCCTACCTGGGTGTCGAACCTCCCGTCTCGGTGCTGATGCCGGCGTACAACGAGCAAGCGACGATCCGCACCTCGGTCCGTTCGATGCTGCAGCTGCAGTATCCCGAGTTCGAAGTGGTGGTGATCAATGACGGCTCCAAGGACGACACCCTTGCCGTTCTGATCGAAGAATTCGAGCTGGTGCCGCACCCCGAACCCCTGCGCCAGGCCGTGCAGCATCAACCAGTGTTAGCGATCTACCGTTCGCGGCGCTACGCCAACCTGCGCGTCATCGACAAGGCCAACGGAGGCAAGGCTGATGCGCTCAATGCCGGAATCAACGCGGCGCGCCACGGGCTGTTCTGCGGCGTGGATGCCGACTCCATCCTGCAGCGCGACAGCCTGCTGCGGGTCGTTCAGCCCTTCCTCGAGGACGAGCGAACTGTAGCGGCCGGGGGCACCGTGCGTATCGCCAACGGCTCAGAAGTGCGTGGCGGTTTTCTAATCCGCGCCGGGCTGCCGCGTAACTGGCTGGCACGCTTTCAAATCGTCGAATACTTGCGCGCCTTCCTCTTTGGCCGCCTGGGCTGGTCGCCGATGAATGCCGTGCTCATCATCTCCGGCGCCTTCGGGCTGTTCGCCCGCGAGCGGGTGATGGCTGTCGGTGGCTATCGCACCGACACCGTCGGCGAGGACATGGAACTGGTGGTACGCCTGCATCGCTATCACCGCGAACACCGCATCCCCTACCGCATCCGCTACCTGCCCGACCCGATCTGTTGGACCGAATGCCCTGAAGACCTCGGCACCCTCGGCCGCCAGCGCAGCCGCTGGCAACGCGGCCTGGCCGAAAGCCTGGGCCGCCACGCACGCCTCGCCTTCAGCCTGCGCGGCGGCACGCCTGGCTGGCTGGCATGGCCCTTCATGGCCTTGTTCGAATGGTTGGGGCCGCTGATCGAGCTGGTCGGCTATGGCTTCATGATCGGCGGCTTCGTGCTCGGCGTCGTGTCCTACGCAGCGCTGGCCGCCTTCCTGCTCGTCGCGATCGGCATGGGCATCCTGCTCTCGGTCAACGGCCTGCTGCTGGAAACCATGTCGTTCCGCGTCTACGAGCGCCGCCGCGACATGCTTCGGCTGTTTCTGATGGCCGTGCTGGAGAACTTCGGCTATCGCCAGCTCAACACGCTATGGCGCTGTCGCGGCCTGTGGCAGTGGTTTTCACGTCGCAAACATCAGTGGGGCGCGATGCGCCGCAGCGGGCAGTGGGGGCAAGGCTAGCTGACCGTTAGAACAGCAGGGCGGAGCACGCCTCATCGATCCACCGAAGCTGTGCAACAAGGTGGATGTCAAACGCGACATCCACCCCACGGGTGTCGTCAGATCTTGATCCAGGTCGCCTTCAACTCCGTGTACTTGTCGAATGCATGCAACGACTTGTCCCGACCGTTGCCGGACTGTTTGAAACCGCCAAAGGGTGCGGTCATGTCACCGCCGTCATACTGGTTGACCCAGACGCTACCGGCCCGCAACGCACGGGCTGTGCGGTGGGCTTTGGATATATCGGCGGTCCATACCGCGGCGGCCAGCCCGTAGAGGGTGTCATTGGCAATGCTCACGGCCTCGGCCGCCGTATCGAAGGTGATCACCGACAGCACCGGGCCGAAAATTTCCTCGCGGGCGATCTTCATCGCATTGCTGACGCCATCGAAAATGGTCGGTTCGACGTACAGGCCGCCGGTATCCTGCATCGTCCGCTGCCCACCGATCAGCACCTTAGCGCCATCGTTGCGACCGGCCTCGATGTAGCCAAGCACGGTATCGAGCTGCTGGGTATCGACCAGTGCGCCGACATTGGTCGCCGGGTCCAGCGGATTGCCCGGCTTCCAGCCTTTGAGCGCCTCGACCACCATCGGCAAGAAGCGCTCCTTGACCGAGCTTTCGACCAGCAACCGCGAACCGGCCGTGCAGACCTCGCCTTGGTTGAAGGCGATGGCGCCGGCGGCGGCCTTGGCGGCAGCCTCGAGGTCCGGCGCGTCGGCGAAGACGATGTTCGGGCTCTTGCCGCCAGCCTCCAGCCAGACGCGCTTCATGTTCGACTCACCGGCATAGATCATCAGTTGTTTGGCGACGCGGGTAGACCCGGTAAAGACCAGGGTGTCGACGTCCATGTGCAGCGCCAGTGCCTTGCCCACGGTATGGCCGTAGCCGGGCAGCACGTTGAGCACACCCGCGGGGATGCCTGCCTCGATGGCCAGCTGTGCCACGCGGATGGCGGTCAGCGGGGACTTCTCGGACGGCTTGAGCACCACGGAGTTGCCCGCGGCCAAGGCGGGGCCGAGCTTCCAGCACGCCATCATCAACGGGAAGTTCCACGGCACGATGGCCGCCACCACGCCCACCGGCTCGCGCGTAACCAGACCAAGCTGGTCGTGCGGCGTCGGTGCGACTTCGTCGTAGATCTTGTCGATCGCCTCGCCTGCCCAACGCAGCGCATTGGCCGAGCCGGGTATGTCGACGCCCAGCGAATCGCTGATCGGCTTGCCCATGTCGAGGGTTTCCAGCAGCGCCAGCTCCTCGGCGTTGGCCTGGATCAAGTTGGCGAAGCGGATCATGGTCGCCTTGCGTTTGGCTGGCGCCATGCGCGACCAGACACCGGATTCGAACGCCATACGCGCACTGATCACGGCGCGGTCGGCGTCGGCCTCGTCGCAACTCGCCACTTGTGCCAGCACCCGCCCGTCGACCGGGCTGATGCAGTCGAAGCTGGCGCCGGCGCTGGGCGCGGTGTATTCGCCCTGGATGAAGGCCCGGCCTTCGATGCGCAGGTCGCGGGCACGCTGTTGCCAGTCGGCGAGAGTCAGGGTGGTCATGGGGCGTCCTCGGTGTCTGTCGAATGATCGGTAGGGCACCCTAAACCAGCGGCGCCGGGGCTATCAATATTTTTTACGCGGCGCGCTCCATCGCCTTGTTTTGTTCGTTTTATTAAACATAGACTCGCCGAAACCGCTGTGCGCCCGGGTGCTGTCGCGCTACAGCATAGCCGCCCAACCCGACGTCCTGCCGGAGCCCTCCATGACCACCGATCGTGCCGCATCAGCCGAACATTTCTGGATGCCCTTCACCGCCAACCGCCAGTTCAAGGGCAACCCGCGCCTGCTGGAGCGTGCCGAGGGGATGTACTACACCGACACTGAGGGCCGACAGGTCATTGATGGGACGGCCGGGCTCTGGTGCTGCAATGCGGGCCATGGTCGGCGTGAAATTACCGAGGCGGTAAGCCGGCAAATCGCCCAGCTCGACTTCGCCCCAACCTTTCAAATGGGCCACCCGCTGCCCTTCGAGCTGGCCGAGCGCCTGGCGTCGATCAGCCCAGCTGGACTGAACCGCGTGTTCTTCACCAATTCGGGATCGGAATCGGCCGATACCGCGCTGAAGATCGCGCTGGCCTACCAGCGCGCCATCGGACAGAGCAGCCGCACCCGGCTGATAGGCCGCGAACTGGCGTATCACGGTGTGGGCTTCGGTGGTGTCTCCGTCGGCGGCATGGCGAACAACCGCAAGGCGTTCGGCACCCTGCTTCCCGGCGTCGACCATCTGCCACACACGCTCGATCTCCCGCGCAACGCGTTCTCCCGTGGGCTGCCAGTTCACGGGGTAGAAAAGGCCGACGAACTGGAACGGCTGGTCACGCTGCATGGCGCCGAAAACATTGCCGCGGTCATCGTCGAACCGATGTCCGGCTCGGCGGGAGTGATATTGCCGCCGGTGGGCTACCTGCAGCGGCTGCGGGACATCACGCGCAAGCATGGCATTCTGCTGATCTTCGATGAAGTGATCACCGGCTTCGGTCGGGTCGGCGAGGCGTTTGCCGCGCAGCGCTGGGGCGTCACGCCGGACATCCTCACCTGCGCCAAGGGGCTGACCAACGGGGCCATTCCGATGGGCGCGGTGTTCGTCGACGAGACGATTCACGACGCCTTCATGCGAGGCCCGGAAAGCACCATCGAGTTCTTCCACGGCTACACCTATTCCGGTCACCCGGTGGCTTGTGCCGCGGCGCTGGCAACCCAAGAGATCTATCAACGCGAGAACCTGTTCCAGAAGGCTATCGAGATCGAAGGCTATTGGCAGGACGCCTTGTTCAGCCTGCAAGGACTGCCGAACGTGGTGGATATCCGGACCGTAGGTCTGGTGGCTGGCATCCAGTTCGCTTCCCATCCTGACGGTGTGGGCAAGCGCGCCTACGAGATATTCAGCCAATGCTTTGCCGACGGCCTGCTGGTGCGCGCCAGTGGCGACACCATCGCCCTGTCGCCCGCACTCATCGTCGAGCACGAACACATCGACGCGATCATCGACCGCCTGGCCGACGCCATTCGCAAAACGGCCTGAACGATCCGCTGGCCACGGGCGGCGCCAACCGAAGGGGCCGCCTGCCACGGCGCGATGCGTAACCGGATGCCAGAAACGAAAAAACCCGCCAATTGGCGGGTTTTCCTTCAAGGGGCCGATCAATTACTTGATCTTGGCTTCCTTGTACATCACGTGCTTACGCACGACCGGATCGTACTTCTTGATCTCGATCTTGTCGGGCGTTGTGCGCTTGTTCTTGTCGGTGGTGTAGAAGTGGCCGGTACCGGCGCTGGACACCAAACGGATCAGGTCACGCATGATAGTTCTCCTTAAACCTTTTCGCCGCGAGCGCGGATTTCAGCCAGGACAGCGTCGATGCCGCGCTTGTCGATGACGCGCATGCCTTTGGCAGTCAGGCGCAGACGAACGAAGCGGTTCTCGGACTCGACCCAGAAGCGATGATGCTGCAGGTTCGGAAGAAAACGACGACGGGTTTTGTTGTTTGCGTGGGAAATGTTGTTCCCGGTTACCGGACCCTTACCGGTAACTTGACAGACTCTCGACATGCCTCAGCCCTCTAAAACCACATGCCCAACCCGGCATGGGTTGGCCGCTTGAAATCACTTGTCTTTCGGCGCTCAGCGCCACGTTTCATTGGGGTCTTACCGGCTACGCAGCAAGCGAAGAAACCGGGCCCCTAGAAAAGAGCGCTGCTTTATATCAGAAAGCCCCCCACGCAACAAGCACGGATTCACCCTAGGAAACGGCCACGGATGCCGCAGCGCCGCCGGGCTGCAGGGTTGCGCCGCCTCGGCGGCTAGCGCCATTCGTCGCCGCGTCGCGCCTTTGTTTTACTCTGCGAAATCAACGGCCGTTTTGGTTACCATGGCGACCACCGTTACCTTGGCGGCGCGATGCCTGCCGCCCACAGACAGACCGAGACAGCATGAGCGACGTAGAAGACATCGATACCGAGAACCCCAAGGACCGCAAATTCGTCGAGGCGCTGTCGCGCGGGCTGGACGTGTTGCGCGCCTTCACCCACGGCTCGGTGGTCATGGGCAACCAGGACATCGCGCGTATCACCGGGCTGCCCAAGCCAACGGTTTCGCGCATGACCTACACCCTGACCAAACTTGGCTACCTCAGCTATTCGCAGCAGCTGGAAAAATATCAGCTCGACTCCGGCGTGCTCGCACTGGGCTATGCCTATGTCTCCAATCTGCGCGTACGCCAGCTGGCCAAGCCCTACATGGACGAATTTGCGCGCAGGACCAACACCACCGTGGGCCTGACCTGCCGCGACCGACTGTCGATGATCTACATCGAGAACTGCCGCCCCGCTGAGGTTTCGACGCTACGCATGGATGCCGGGGTGCGCCTGCCGCTGGCCACCACCGCTGCCGGCCGCGCGTTTCTCGCCGCCACACCCGATAAGGAACGCGGCCATTTGATGGCTGCACTGGAGACCAAGTACGGCGATCAGTGGCCCGCAATGAAGCAGTCGCTGGAGGAGTCGTTCGAGGAATTCCAGCAACACGGCTTCTGCCTGTCGCTCGGCGACTGGGACCGCAATGTCAAGGCCGCCGGCGTGCCGTTGCACCTGGCTGACGGCAGCATCATGTCGCTGACCTGCGGCGCGCCCTCGTTTCAGCTCAGTGAGGAAACGCTGAAGGGCTCGCTGGCGCATCAGCTGGAGATGCTCGCCCGAGATATCGAAAGCCTCGGCGTGTGACCCCACTCAAGCCCGGACGCTGGCCCAGGCGATCTCAGCGAGCAGCTCGCGACAATCCGCCAGCGCCGTGCGCGAGCGACCGGCCAGCCAGTTGCGCGCCATGTCGTGGCACGGGCCGATGACTACGGCGAGAAAACAATCGCCTGGCATTCGCCGGAATGCACCGCTTTCACGGTGGCGTCGTAGGATGGCCCCGACCCGCTCGCCATGGGCGCGGTTGACGTCCCGTAGCTGCTCCCCCAGCTCCCCTGCCTCGACCCGGCCGCGGTTGTGCAGGACGAAGCGCGCCCAGTCCGGATTCGCCACTACCCAGTCGATGTAACTGGTCACGAACAAGCGGACACACGCCTCCGCATCCAGCGTTTCGATCAGCCCGGCTTCTAGTAGCGCGGCATATTCCCCAATGCCTTCCATATAGAGGGCCGCAATGATCCGCTCGCGGTTGCCGAAGTGATGGTAGAGGCTGCCAATGCTGGCGCCCGAGCGGTCACGGATCATCTCGATGGTGGTCGCCTCGACACCGAATTCGGTGAAACAGGCGAGCGCGGCCTGAAGAATTTCCTGTTTGCGGCTACTGCGGGCCATCCGGCCTCCATTACTAGAATTATTTTCTAGAGTAATTTTCTTCTCGCCCTATACTGCACCGATCGCGACGGTCCAGAAAGCGTGGAGAACAACAAGATGGCGACGATACAGGTAGAAGAACATTCGATCGATAACGGCAATGGCCACCAGCTGGCGAGCCAGTGGTACCGTCCGGCAGGCGCGTTTCAGGGTGCGGTATTGATCGCCCCAGCCATGGGCGTACCGCAGCGCTTCTACACGGACTTCGCTCGCTGGCTGGCCGAGCGCGGCTATCTCGTGGTGACGTTCGACTACCTGGGCATGGGCCGCTCGCGCCAGGTGCCGCTGCGGCAGCTGGACATCGACATCCTCGACTGGGCGCGCCATGACTGCAGCGCCATGCTGGCCCGCCTGACCGACGCGGCGGCGGGCCGCCCGCTGTACTGGATCGGACACAGCGTCGGCGCGCAAATCCTGCCTTTGGTGAGCGGCCATGAACGCCTGGCCCGCATCGTCACCATTGCCGCCGGTAGCGGCTACTGGCGCGAAAACAGCCCGCAGATCCGTCGCAAAGCGTGGCTGCTCTGGCACGGTCTGGCCCCTACGTTGACGGCTATCGCTGGGTACTTCCCAGGCGGCCGCATCGGGGCGGTTGGCGACCTGCCCGCCGGCGTGATCCGCCAGTGGCGCCGCTGGTGCCTGCACCCGGAGTACCTGATTGGCGTGGAGGGGGAATCTGTTCAGCGCGCCTTCGACGCCGTTCGCACGCCGCTAACCTCGCTGTCGTTCAGCGACGACGAAATGATGTCGGCACGCAACACTGAATCGCTGCACAGCTTCTATCGCTCCGCGCCAAAGACCATGCACCGCATCGATCCGCGAGACGTGGGTGCCAAGCGCATCGGACACTTCGGCTTTTTTCGGCGCAGCTTCGCTGACAGCCTCTGGACCCGCTGGTTGCTACCGGAGCTGAGCGAAAAAGGCCGCACGGCCGCCTAGGATAATTTCGCACAGCGAAACACTTGCAGCATATTTCGAAACATATGCGGCCGTTATTGATCTTGCCCTCTGGCTGATCTCCTACAAGAGTGAGGAGGCTGAAAAGCCACTTGCTATCGGAGCTGCCATGTCCAACAACAATAACGGCTATCCGTCGAGCACCCGCGCCTGGATGACGGTCGCGATCCTGATGCTCGCCTACGTCCTCTCGTTCGTCGACCGGCAGATCCTGAACCTGCTGGTCGAGCCGATTCGGCGCGATCTCGATATCACCGACACCCACATGAGCCTGCTGATGGGCTTCTCGTTCGCAGTGTTCTACACCATCTGCGGTGTTCCTATCGGGCGCCTCGCCGACCGCAAAAGCCGCCGCGGCATCATCGCGATCGGCGTGTTGGTGTGGAGCCTGATGACCGCCCTGTGCGGCACGGCGCGCACGTTCTGGCAATTTTTGCTGTTTCGTATCGGCGTAGGCGTGGGCGAGGCCGCGCTGTCGCCCTCGGCCTATTCGCTGATCGCCGACAGCTTTCCGCCCAAGCTGCGCGGCACAGCGATGAGCGTGTATTCGATGGGCATCTACATCGGCTCGGGCCTGGCCTTCCTACTGGGCGGGCTCGTGGTCAAGTTCGCCTCGGCGCAGGGCGATGTCGCCCTACCCATACTGGGCATGGTGCGCCCCTGGCAGCTGATCTTCCTGGTACTGGGCGCCGCTGGCGTGCTCTTTACCGCGGTACTTCTGGTGATTCGCGAACCTTCACGCAAGGGCGTCGGGGCGGGCATCGAGGTTCCGCTGAGCGAAGTGGCTGGCTACATTCGGCAGAATCGCTGCACCGTGCTCTGCCACAATTTCGGCTTCGCCTGCCTGGCGTTCGCCGCCTATGGCAGCTCGGCCTGGATTCCCACCTTCTTCATCCGCACCTACGGCTGGTCGGCCAGCGACGTCGGCGTGCTCTACGGCTCGGTGGTGGCGGTGGCTGGGTCATTGGGCATCATCGCCGGAGGGCGGCTATCCGATCTGCTGCACCGCCGCGGCTACCGCGATGCACCGCTTAGAGTCGCGATCGTCTCTGCCGCGTTGACCTTACCGCTCAACCTCGCCTACCTCGCTGGCAGTGGCGAGCTTGCGCTGACGCTGATCGCCTTCCACGTCTTCACCATCGCCATGCCCTTCGGCGTCGGCCCGGCGGCTATCCAGGAGATCATGCCCAACGCCATGCGCGGCCAGGCGTCCGCGGTCTACTTGTTCGTCATCACCATGGTTGGCCTCGGCATCGGCCCGACCGCCGTCGCGCTGGGTACCGACTTCGTCTTTGGCGACGACAACGCCCTGCGCTACTCGCTGCTGATCGTCACCGGCATCGCCCTGGTCGGCGCAATCATTCTGCTCAGCATCGGCCTCAAGCACTACCGCGCCAGCCTGGATCGGTTGGAGGCGTGGAAGCCGAAGGCCGCGACATAGTGCACAGGCCGAGCATCAGCAGCAGAATAAGGATTAACCCTGGCTAGACGAAAACTCCCGGCAAACACCGGGCGTTTCGCTTCTTTTAGCCGCATCTGCGCTTGGCCTATAACCGAAACGGGTTATCCGACCGCGACCGAGCGCGCCCGACTTAATCCCTCCTATACCGCTGAAACCCTCGTGCTAGAGCCTTTCGGTTTGTGATACCGGTGAGAATTGTGTGTAATTGCTCGCCACTTCATGGATTGAACGGCAGCCCTTCGGCGTGGCACCTGCCGTCGCATCAGTCCGATCATCAGCCGGCCATTCGAAGAAGGACAGCTCCATGGGCTTCGTCAAGAAAACCAGCACCCTGCTGCTTGGCAGCGCACTCGCAATCAGCTCCGGCTGCGCCAACATGGCGGACAACGAGTGGGCCAACAAGGAAAACATCGGCACGCTGGTCGGCACCGCGGCCGGCATTCTCGTCGGTAGCCAGGTCGGCGGTGGCAGCGGGCGAACTGCGGCGATGATCGCCGGCGCATTGGCTGGCGGTTATCTGGGCAAGACGATCGGCGCCAAGCTGGACGCACAAGACCGCGAAGCACTGGCCGTCCAGACCCAGCAGGCGCTGCAGCACGCCAGCGATGGCCAGGCGACGCAATGGTCATCGACCCACAGCGACGCCAAGGCCACCATCACCCCGATCAAGACCGAAACAGTCGAGCGTCAAATCGCCATCAAGCGCACACCGAAGGTGCAGCCGGTCGCCAACATGACGCTGATCAACCAGCCATACCGCGCCCTGAAGTCGGCCAACGTACGCAACGCGCCTGACCTGAACGCCGACAAGGTGGCCGGGCTGCCGACCGGCACCACCTTCACGGCCATCGGCCGCACCGACAACGACTGGATCATGGTCGGCCGCCGTGGCGTGACCATCGGTTATGTCTACGCGCCGCTGGTAGCCAAGGTGGAGGCGCAAACGGCACAGACGGCCAAAGCGGACACCGCCACCGACCTCGACAGCATCGATGTCGCCACCGCCTCGAGCAAAGGTATCGACCTGGACGCCGTGGATCTCGACGCATTGCCGGTCGAACAGCCTGTGACAGCACAAACCACCTGTCGCACGATCCAGTACGACGTCACGACCCAGGGCAGTAACGAAGTCGAAACGGCCAAGGCTTGCCAGGCCTCGGACGGCGCCTGGGAGCTGATCTGATGAATGCACGCACCGGCGCCCTGCTGGCCCTTCCGCTACTCACGATCGCCGTCTCCGTACAGGCGGCCACACACCGCCTCGCGTACTCGAAAGCCGAGAAGGTCGAAGTATTCGTCGACCACGCCGACGGCCAACCCTGGTGCAGCGACGCCCTCAAGCTGCGTTTCGTCTTCGACGGCGAGGTCGAGCAGGCCGCCGTCGACCGGCTGTTGCCCAAGCTCGGCGGACTGATGCGCAGCCAGTGCCCGGCGGCGACTGCGCTTAGCTGGACCGCCACGACGCCGAGCAGTGCCGCCGCGCTGACAGGCACCGCGAGCCGCGCCAATGACTGGGCAGCGCAACAGGCAACGGCCCCCGCTACCGATGCAGTCGCGACCAAAGCACCCGCGCCGGAACCCGCATCACCCCGCGAAGAACCAGCACAAGACATCGCCAACGCCGCTGCCGAGGCCACTCCTCCTGCCAAGCCGACCGAACCCGCTCCGGCGCCGTCTCCATCGCCTGACACCGCTACCAAGCAGGCCGAGCCCATCATTACAGCCGCGCCGCGACCGTCGCCCACCGAGGACAACACCCAGGCAGCGCCTGCGACTGAGCCAACCGCCGAGCAGCCGGATGCAAGCCCAGTGGCGAAACCCTTCAGTGTCGCTGGCTGGCAGCCGGAGGCGCCCGAAGCGGTATTCGCGAAGGCGGATTTCCTGAACGAGATCGCCGACCAGAACGGCTGTCGCTTCCGCCTGGCCTTTACGCCCAAGGACGGCCTCGCGAATGTCACCCTGCGCTCGACTGACACCGCTTGCGGCCCGGATGGCTATGCCCAGGGCAAAGGCCGATTCGAGCTCATCCGCCGGGACGGCGTGCGGGTGCACAGCTTCAATGGCACCTTCATCAACGGCCTCGCGATACACGGCAAAGCCCCGCAATTGCCGGTGGTCGGTATGGCCGCCAATCACGACCTTTACCTGCTGCTGCACAGCGAGCCGGCCAGCAAGGTGCATTACCTCATCCGCTTGCAATTCCAGCGCTACGGCGGCCACTGGAGCGGCGGCAGCGCCTCGCTGGTTGGCCTCACCGAGAACCGGGATCTGTTCCGCGAGCTGGACAGCATTCGCCTGACCCTCGACCTCGCGACCGCCTACCTGACCCAGAAAGCCCCTGAAATCGGCGCGATCGAGTTCGTCGGCGTTCGCGACCTGGACAAGGCGCTGCAGGCGCACGACCGTGACTACTGGCTCTACGAGATCGGTCTGAACCGTCACTACCGGACCAAACAATGGGAATACAACCCTGCCCGCGCGCAGAATCACCTCTTCTCCTTCGAACGCAAGGAGGCCGAACGCCAGCGCCAGGCCGAGGCTGAGCGCGAGCGCAAGGCGCAGCTGGAGCGCCAGCTGGCAGGGCGCCAGGCCGAACAACGCCTGCAGCTCTACGAGCAGATGCAGGACCAGGCGCGGGACCCGCAAATGCTCTACCGGCAGCTGCTGACCGACGCGAGCTATACGCCCTTCGGCGGCGGTGGCTACGGCGCGATGATGCGGGGCGGCGAGCAAACGTATAGCCAGATCGTGCATATCGACGGTAAAGCAGACGGCGGCTGGACGCTCGACTACCCCTACGCGGCGGAACTCGAAGCCGACCAGAAGCAGCCCGCACTCGACGAAGGCTGGTTTCTGGTCAAGGGCAAAGCCCGCCTGGACAGCACCCGCAAAGATGAGCAAGGCCTGCCGCTCACTCGGATCACCGCCGCCTCGGTCCAGCCCTGCGAGAAAGACGGCTGCACGGATCTGCTCGACCCGCTGGCGCTGGTCCGCCACCAGATCGGCGACCCCGAATGGACGCCAGAACTGGCGCGACAACGCATCGAACAGGCATGGCCAGAGCGCGCCGCCCAGCAAGGAGACAATCAATGAGCCGCCTTCCCCTTATCCTCGGCGCCGCCGTAGTGGTCATCGCCGGCGGCTATTTCGGCCTCAGCGCCTACAGCAGCAGCCAGGCCGACAGCCTGCTCGAGGACTGGGTCTACGACCACGACCTGGGCAACAACCTGAGCTGGGAATCGGTCTCCTCGAGCCCTCTCGGCGGACGAGTGACGCTTAATGGGGTCCGCGCTGAGTTTGGCAAAAACGATCCGCAGCTCTACATCGAGCAGCTTGTGATCAGCGATCGCGACATCAGCGACGAGCGCACCCGCGTGCGCCTGCAGCTTGAGGGCGTACAGGCTGACCGCTCCGCCTTGGGCGCGCTGAACTCCCTGGCCGGGGGGTTCGGCCTGCTACGCGGATTTAGCCCGGCAGTGAGCAGCGGGCTGACCGACCTCGAACCCTTCACGCTCGAGCTGTACCTGGACATCGACGATGACAACGGCACGCTCGAAACGGACCTGTCCGTTGGCATGCCCAAGCTGTTCGATTCACGCGTCAGTTACCGGCTGAGCAACCTGCGCGACCTCAACCGTACCTTGCGTCGGCTGGCCGATGAGCTTGGCGAGGCGAAGACGCCGTTCGGCCTGACCAACCCGCTCGGCGCGCTGGCCTCGAGCGTCGAGCGTGCCGAGCTGGGCGACACCATGGTCAGCCTGGAGGACCGCGGCGCGGCCGCCCGCAGCATCGCCCTCTATCAGCGCTACAACACGCCGCTAGACCCCGGCGCCGGAGACGCCGATGCGCAACGCAAGGCGCATTACCGCAAGGTCGTGGCAGACACGCAGAAAACCTGCGAGCGCGAGTCCGCCAGTTTCCCGGCGGGGTTCGAGGATGCCTGCGAACTGCTGGGTGAAGCCATGCTGGGCGAGATCAGCGGTGTCCGCCTGACCATCGAGCCGAAGGAGCGCATCCGCCTGACCGACCTCATGTCGTTGCAGGACCCGAGCCGTCAGGAGCGCATGCTCGAGCGCCTGAATCCGCAGCTGGACAGTCTGTAAGCTCACGACGGGCTTCGTAGCGAGAGGGCCGCTTAAACGACCAGGGGAACCGGGTAGGTCTGGTTCCCCGCCGCTCGACTGCCAGGGAAAGGTCTGCGCCCGCTAAACGCGCCTCATGCCACCTGCATCAATCCCGCAAACGCCTTGACGTGATGGTCCTCGTCACCGAACTCATGGCCGATCATGACCAGCCGTTTGGCGTGGTGGGCGAGGTTGTATTCCCAGGTCATGCCGATGCCGCCGTGTAGCTGGATGGCTTCCTCGGCGATCTTGCGGCCGGCGCGGGTGCAGATGTACTTGGCGGCGGCCAGCACGCGGCGACGGTCGTCGTTGTCTTCGGCGTCGGCGAAGGTGGCTGCGAGAATCGCCATGCTGGTCGCCTGCTCCAGTTCGGTCTGCATGTCGACCATGCGGTGCTGCAGCACCTGGAACTTGCCGATCGGCACGCCGAATTGCTTGCGGGTTTTCAGGTAGTCGAGGGTCAGCTTGCAGGCCTCGTCCATGTTGCCCAGCGCTTCGGCACATTGGGCAGCGATGGCGCGGCCCTGCTGGTACCGCAGTGCGGCGAAGGCCTGGCCCGGCGCGCCGAGCACGGCGTCGGCACCGACCTCGACATTGTCGAGGAACAGCTCGCAGCCCTTGCGCCCGTCGATGGTCGGATAAACGCGGCGGGTCACGCCCTGTGCGCTCGGGTCGACGAGGAACAGGCCGATGCCCTGCTCATCGAAACGCTCGCCGCTGACCCGTGCCGAGACGATGAGCGTGCCGGCGGTGTGCCCGCCGATAACCACCGCCTTGCGCCCGGACAGTTTGAAGCCATCGCTGGCGGCTTCTGCGCGGGTCTGCACGTCGTTCAGGTAGTAGTGGCTCTGGGGTTCTTCGAGGGCCACTGCCAGTTGCAGCGAGGCAGCCGCGACTTGGGGCAGCAGGCCCTGCTTCTGGGCATCGCTGCCGAGCTGGTCGATCAGGCCGCCGCCGAACACCACCGAGTGCAGGTAGGGCTCGAGCGTCAGGCCGCGGCCCAGTTCGGTCATCACCAGCATGGTTTCCACGCCGCTGCCACCGAAGCCGCCGAACTCTTCGGCGAAGGGCACGGCAGTCAGGCCCAGCTCGCCGAGCTGGTTCCAGAACGCCTGGGAAAAGCCCTGCTCGGATTCGCGATATTTCTCGCGCTGCTCGAACGGGTAGGCGTCGCGTACCAGCCGCGCCGCGGTGTCCTGCAGCATTTGCTGCTCTTCAGTCAGTTTGAAGTCCATTGCGGTGCCCCCTTACAGCTCGAGAATCATCTTCGAGACGATGTTCTTCTGAATTTCGTTGGAGCCGCCGAAGATCGACAGCTTGCGCATGTTGAAGTAGTCACCGGCCAGCGAAGCGCTGTAGTCCTCATGCAGCAGCTCGCCCTCGTAGTCGAGTTCCAGCTCTTCCTCCAGGAACGGCAGCGCGTAGGGGCCGATGACCTTGCGCAGCAGGTGGGTGATCGCCTGGCGGATCTCGGTGCCCTTGACCTTGAGGATCGAGGATTCGGCGCCCGGCACGCCGCCTTCCTTCGCCGCAGCGAGAATGCGCAGGGTGCTCATCTCGATGGCCATCAGCTGCATCTCCACCTCGGCGACCTGGGCGCGGAACAGCGGGTCTTCGAGCATCGGCTGGCCACCGGCAGTTTCCTTCATGGCGATGCGCTTGAGGTGCGCCAGCGCCGCCTTCGAGGCGCCGATGCCGGCAAGGCCGGTGCGCTCATGCGTCAGCAGGTACTTGGCACAGGTCCAACCCTTGTTCTCTTCGCCGACCAGGTTTTCCACCGGCACGCGGACGTTATCGAAAAAGACTTCGTTAACCTCGTGGTCACCGTCGAGCGTGATGATCGGCCGCACGCTGATGCCCGGCGTGCTCATGTCGATCAAGAGGAAGCTAATGCCGCGCTGCTGCTGGGCTTCCGGGTCGGTGCGCACCAGGCAGAAAATCATGTTGGCGTACTGGCCGAGGGTGGTCCAAGTCTTCTGGCCGTTGACGATGTAGTGGTCGCCATCGCGTACCGCGCGGGTCTTCAGGCTCGCCAAGTCGGAGCCGGCGCCCGGCTCGGAATAACCCTGGCACCACCAGTCTTCGCCCGAAAGAATGCGCGGCAGGTAGTAATCCTTCTGCTGCTGGGTGCCGAACTTAAGGATCACCGGGGCGACCATGTTCGGGCCGAACGGGATGGTGCGTGGCCCGCCGTACGCGGCCAGCTCTTCGTCGAAGATGTGCTTCTCGACCGGTCCCCAGGTGGTGCCGCCAAACTCCACCGGCCAGCCGGGCACGTACCAGCCCTTCTTCGACAGGATCTGCTGCCAGCGCTGGTGGTCCTCTTTGGACAGATGCTTGCCGAGCTTCACCTTGGCGGCAATGTCCGCCGGCAGCTCGCTTTCGAGGAAGGCCCGCACTTCGTCACGGAACGCGAGCTCTTCGGCTGTGAAATTGACGTTCATGAATACATCCTCTGATCGTTCAGCATGGTTGTGGCGCGCGGGCTCATTGGCCGGCTTGCCAGTCCGAGAACTTGCGGCCTTCGGCGGCCAGTTTTTCCAGCAGCGGCGCAGGCTTCCACCAGTCGCCGCAACGTGCGTGCAGTTCCTTGACCCGCGCCAGCACCTGGTCCAGGCCGACGCTGTCGGCATAGAACATCGGGCCACCGCGGAACGCCGGGAAGCCGTAGCCGTTGAGGTAGATGACATCGATGTCGCCGGAGCGCTGGGCAATGCCTTCCTCGAGAATTTTCGCGCCCTCGTTGACCAGCGCATAAATCGTCCGCTCGATGATGTACTGCTCATCGAGCTCGCGCCGCTCGATACCCTTTTCGCGCGAAGCGGCTTCGAGCATCGGCGCGAGATCGGGGTTTTCCAGCGGCATACGATTGCCCGGCTCGTAACGGTAGTAGCCGGCGCCGGTCTTCTGCCCGAGCATGCCGGCTTCGCAGAGCTTGTCCGACACGGTGGGAAAGTCGCGATCGGCCGGTAGCTCGGCGCGCTGGCGCTTGCGGATCGCCTGGCCGATGTCGAGACCGGACAAGTCGCGCATCGCGAACGGTCCCATGGCCATGCCGAAGTTGCGCAGTGCACCGTCCACCTGCCCTGGCGTGGCGCCTTCTTCGAGCAGGAACTCCGCCTCGCGCCCGTACTGGAACACCATGCGGTTGCCGACGAATCCGTCGCAGACGCCAACCACCACGGAAACCTTCTTCAGCTGCTTGCCGACCGCCATCGCAGTGGCGAGCACCTCGTGGCTGGTTTTCGCGCCACGCACCACTTCCAGCAGGCGCATGACGTTGGCCGGGCTGAAGAAATGCAGGCCGACCACGTCCTCGGGGCGCTGGGTAAAGGCGGCAATCTGGTTCAGGTCCAGCGAAGAGGTGTTGCTAGCGAGGATCGCGCCCGGCTTGCACACCGCATCGAGGCGTTCGAAGACCTGCCGCTTGACGTCCATCTCCTCGAATACGGCCTCGATCACCAAGTCAACGTTGCCCAACGCGGCGTAGTCGGTGACGCCTTCGACGAGCGCGAGACGCTTCTCCATCGCCGCCTCGGTCAGGCTGCCGCGCTTGACGCTGGCGCCATAGGTATCGCGGGCGCGCTGCAGGGCGCGCGCGAGCGCGTCCCCGTTGATTTCCAGGAGCTTGACCGGAATGCCAGCGTTGGCGAAGCACAGCGCGATACCGACGCCCATGGTGCCACCACCAATCACTGCGGCGGATTTGACCGTGCGTGGCTTCACGTCCGACGGCAGGTCAGCGATCTTGCCGGCCTGGCGTTCCGCGAAAAAGCTATGCACCAAGGCCCCGCGTTGCGGCGAGTTCAGGCATTCGACGAACAGCTCGCGCTCGCGCTTGAGGCCTTCGGCCAGCGGCAGCGTCGTCGCCGCTTCGACCGCAGCAACGCAGCGCAGCGGTGAGAACAGCCCGCGCATGCGCTTGGCGACTTCAGCGTGTTTGGCGGCGATGAGCTCGGCGTTGTCCGCCCCTTCCAGCCCGCTCGTCTGCTCGCCGGTGCGCCGCGGGGCACGGCCTTCGTCGATCAGGCGCTGCGCATAAGCCAGGCCGGCCTCGACCAGATCACCTTCGAACAACTCATCGACGATGTGGTGCTCGACTGCCTCGCTCGCACCGATCGGCTCGCCGCTGACGATCATGTCGAGCGCCTTGGCCACGCCCGCCAAGCGCGGCAGCCGCTGGGTGCCACCCGCACCGGGCAGCAAGCCGAGCTTAACCTCCGGCAGGCCAACCTTGGCATCTTCACGTGCGATGCGGTAATGGCAGCCCAGCGCAACCTCCAGGCCGCCGCCCAACGCGGTGCCGTGGATTACAGCGACGCTCGGCTTATGGCTGTTTTCGATCACATCGATGACGTCTGGCAGACTCGGCGCCTGCGGCGGCTTGCCAAACTCCTTGATGTCGGCACCGGCAATAAAGGTGCTGCCGTCACACACGAGCGCCACGGCCTTTACGTCCGGGTCGGCGTCGGCCGCCTGAAAGGCCTGCTGCAGCCCCTGGCGCACCGCCACGCCGAGCGCGTTGACCGGTGGGTTGTTGACCGTGATAAGGGCAATCGAGCCCCGGCGTTCGAGGTGAACGACATCGGACATGGCAGACCTCCGTCTATAGCGAGAGATTAATTGGACTTATTTTTACGAAACCATGTTTCGCACAGCAGAATAGTCGAGCCATTTCTGGATGTCGATAGGTGAGTCAGCACCCGCCCTGGTTGAACAACCTTAGAGGCGTCCAGACGGTGACGCGAAAGATCAGGTTGCCGAGAGACGAGCGGCGAGCAAGGCAAGGCGCCGTGATGCGCGCGAGCGTGGGCGAACAAGTTCGCCCCTACAGACAGACGCCGCCCGTTTGGGGGCGATTTCGCCCCACAGCCAAACGCAAACGCCCGTAGGGGCGAATTTATTCGCCCGGATAGCCTGCGAAACCCGCCAGGGCGAATTCATTCGCTCCTACAAAAACGGCCGGGCGCGACGGATGGGTGTTACAACCCCAGGCAGAGGTACTTGATCTCAACGTAGTCCTCGATGCCGTATTTCGAGCCTTCGCGGCCGAGGCCAGAGGACTTCACGCCGCCGAAGGGCGCGACCTCGGTGGAGATCATGCCGGTATTGATCCCCACCATCCCCGACTCGATCGCCTCGGCCACGCGGAACACCCGGCCCAGATCACGCGCATAGAAGTAGGCGGCCAGACCAAACTCGGTGTCGTTCGCCAGGGCGATGCCCTCGGCTTCGTCCTTGAAGCGGAACAGCGGCGCCAGCGGGCCGAAGGTCTCTTCCTTCGCTACCTTAGCGGTGTGCGGCACGTTGACCATCAAGGTCGGCTCGAAGTAACTGCCGCCCATTTCGTGCGCCTTGCCTCCGGTGAGCACCTGGGCGCCATTGGCGACGGCGTCCTCGATGTGCTCGCGCACCTTGGTTGCCGCACGGTCGTCGATCAGCGGGCCAATGTCGACGCCCTCGTCCAGGCCGTTGCCGACCTTCAGCTTCTCCACTGCCGCCTTGAATTTTTCGGCGAAGGCCTCGTAGACGCCGTCCTGCACATAGATGCGGTTGACGCAGACACACGTCTGCCCGGCGTTGCGGTACTTGGACTGCATGGCGCCCTTGACCGCCTCGTCGAGGTCCGCGTCATCGAACACCAGGAACGGCGCGTTGCCGCCCAGCTCCAGCGAAACTTTCTTGATGCCCGGCGCGCACTGCTCCATCAGCTTGGCGCCGACCTCGGTGGAGCCGGTAAAGGTGAGTTTCCGTACCGTCGGGTTGGCCGTCAGCTCGTTGCCGATGTCGCCGGCCGATCCTGTGATCACGCTAAAGACGCCCTTCGGAACGCCGGCACGCTCGGCCAACTCGGCGAGCGCCAGCGCGGAAAACGGTGTCTGGCTAGCGGGCTTGAGCACCATTGTGCAACCCGCGGCCAGTGCCGGGCCGGCTTTACGGGTAATCATGGCCGCCGGGAAGTTCCACGGCGTGATGGCTGCGGTCACGCCGATCGGCTGCTTGATGACGATGATGCGCTTGTCTTTCTGATGACCCGGGATGGTATCGCCATAGATTCGCTTCGCTTCCTCGGCGAACCATTCGATGAAGGAGGCAGCGTAGGCGATCTCGCCCTTGGATTCGGCCAGCGGCTTGCCCTGCTCAAGTGTCATCAGCCGGCCCAGGTCGTCCTGGTTCTCCATCATCAGCTCGAACCAGCGACGCAGCTTCTGCGAGCGCTCCTTGGCGGTCAGGTCGCGCCAGGCCGGCAAGGCGCGCTCGGCCGCCTCGATGGCGCGGCGGGTTTCGGCGGCGCCCATTTTCGGCACGGTGCCAAGGATCTCGTTGCTGGCCGGGTTGTTGACCTTGATGGTCTCGCCACTGTCCGCGTCCTGCCAGGCTCCGTCGATATAGGCCTGCTGGCGGAACAACGAAGTGTCTTTGAGTTGCATGGCAGTCTCCTGAGCGCCGGCAAGGAACCGGATGTGAACCAAGGCCGTGAGGCCACTAGGGGGCAATAGCAGTGGAATTCCGACTGACCTTAGTCAGAACGAGCGAAGGCCTCGGGGTTCCTCCTGCATGACAGAGCGTTTGAAATCTCGAACGAATCCTAGGCCTAACGCCGGTTAGCAGACAACACCATGTTCGGAAAAATTAACGCGCCATAGCCCAGCCTGATGACCGGCCGGATCGCCGCCCCATGGTCCGCACCATCACCCACGCAGCCGCCGAAGCGCCATGGACGACCGCAGACGACATGCGTATGATTGCGCCCCGCAACGCATCCGTAGCTCAGCTGGATAGAGTACTGCCCTCCGAAGGCAGGGGTCGTGGGTTCGAATCCCGCCGGATGCGCCAGCTGCAAAAGCCCCAGGTCAATGCCTGGGGCTTTTTCGTTTCTGCGGGCGCAACTGCCCTACCCGTTTAATCCGGGCTGCCGCGTTCAAGCCCTCCCGACGGCCGATCCGAAAGGAAAAGACATCTCGGCGAGAAGCCGGATAATGGCCGGCCCACTCGCGTCGCTCTGGTAATCCCCATGGAAATCAAAGTCAATTTTCTCGACAACCTCCGCCTCGAGGCCAAGTTCGATGATTTCACGGTGGTTGCCGACCAGCCGATTCGCTACAAGGGCGACGGCTCGGCGCCGGGGCCATTTGATTACTTCCTCGCGTCCTCGGCGCTGTGTGCGGCCTACTTCGTCAAGCTGTACTGCCAGACGCGCGGCATCCCCACTGAGAACATTCGGCTGTCGCAGAACAACATCGTCGACCCGGAGAATCGCTACAACCAGATCTTCAAGATCCAGGTCGAGCTGCCCGCAGACATATCCGACAAAGACCGTCAGGGCATCCTGCGATCGATCGACCGCTGCACCGTGAAAAAGGTGGTGCAGACCGGGCCGCAGTTCGTCATCGAGGAGGTCGATAACCTCGACGCCGACGCCCAGGCCCTGTTGATTCCCGCCGACGCCGAGACGCGCACCTACATTCCAGGCAAGGACCTGCCCCTCGAGCAGACCATCGCCAACATGTCGGCGATCCTCGCCGGCCTGGGGATGAAGATCGAGATCGCCTCCTGGCGCAACATCGTGCCCAACGTCTGGTCGCTGCATATCCGCGATGCGCAGTCGCCGCTGTGCTTCACCAATGGCAAGGGCGCGACGAAGGAAAGCGCACTGGCTTCGGCGCTGGGCGAGTTCATCGAGCGGCTGAACTGCAACTTCTTCTACAACGATCAGTTCTGGGGCGAAGAGATCGCCAACGCCCCGTTCGTGCATTACCCCAACGAGCGCTGGTTCAAGCCGGGCCGCCGGGATGCGCTGCCCAAGGAAATCCTCGACCCCTATTGCCTGGACATCTACAACCCGGACGGTGAGCTGCGCGGCTCGCACCTGTACGACACCAACTCCGGCAACGTCGAGCGTGGCATTTGCTCGCTGCCCTTCGTGCGCCGCTCGGACGGCGAGACGGTGTATTTCCCGTCCAACCTGATCGAGAACCTCTTCCTCAGCAACGGCATGAGTGCGGGCAACACATTGGCCGAGGCGCAGGTGCAGTGCCTGTCGGAGATCTTCGAGCGCGCGGTGAAGCGTGAAATTCTCGAGGGCGAGATCGCGCTGCCCGATGTGCCGCAGGACGTGCTGGCAAAGTACCCGGGCATTCTCGCCGGCATCCAGGGCCTCGAAGAACAGGGCTTCCCGGTATTGGTGAAGGACGCCTCGCTCGGCGGCGAATACCCGGTGATGTGCGTGACCCTGATGAACCCGCGCACCGGCGGCGTGTTCGCCTCCTTCGGCGCGCACCCGAGCTTCGAGGTGGCGCTGGAGCGCAGCCTCACCGAGCTGCTGCAGGGCCGCAGCTTCGAGGGCTTGAACGACCTGCCGCAGCCGACCTTCGAAAGCCAGGCGGTGATGGAGCCGAACAACTTCGTGGAGCACTTCATCGACTCGAGCGGCGTGGTCTCCTGGCGCTTCTTCAGCGCCAGGGCCGATCACGCATTCGTCGAGTGGGATTTCTCCGGCCAGGGCGACGACTCCAACGCCGAGGAAGCCGCAACGCTGTTCGGCATCCTCGAAGCGATGGGTAAGGAAGTGTACGTCGCCGAATACAACGACCTCGGCGCACCGGCCTGCCGCATCCTGGTGCCGGGCTACTCGGAGATCTACCCGGTCGAGGACCTGATCTGGGACAACACCAACAAGGCGCTGCACTTCCGTGCCGACATCCTCAACCTGCACCGCCTCGACGATGACGAACTCCAGGCCCTGATCGAGCGTCTGGAAGACAGCGAGCTGGACGACTACACCGACATCAAGACGCTGATCGGTATCGAATTCGACGACAACACCGTCTGGGGCCAGCTGACGATCCTCGAATTGAAGCTACTCGTTCACCTCGCCCTCAAGCAGTTCGACGAGGCCAAGGAGCTGGTCGAAACCTTCCTGCAGTTCAACGACAACACCGTCGAGCGCGGCCTGTTCTATCAGGCCCTGAATGCCGTGCTGGAAGTGCAACTGGACAGCGACATGGCGCTGGCCGATTACGAGGTGAATTTCCGCCGCCTGTTTGGCGATGCGCGGATGGACGCAGCGATCGGCTCGGTGGAGGGCAGTGTGCGCTTCCACGGTCTGACACCGACGAGCCTGCAGCTGGAAGGTCTCGACCGGCACCAGCGCCTAGTCGAAAGCTACAAGAAGCTGCACGCGGCGCGAGCCAGGGCGGCGGGCTGATCCGGCGGCGGCGCGCGCGGGCACCCTCATCGACTTCATGCGGTCGGAAATGGCAGGCTTCATGTCTGCGCAGGTGATACCTACCCTTCAGGTAAACCCGCGTTCCACTTTCGACGCGTCGAGGATATGCCATGAGTGACCCCACTTACGTTCCGCCCAAGGTCTGGACGCACGACGCGCCCTCTGGGGGCAAGTTCGCCAGCATCAACGCACCAACCGCCGGCGCCCGGGAGCAGAAAGCATTGCCGGTCGGCAAGCATCCGCTGCAGCTTTATTCCCTGGCTACGCCCAACGGTGTGAAGGTCAGCATCATGCTCGAAGAGCTGCTTGCGCTCGGCCACCGCGGCGCCGAATACGACGCATGGCTGATCAAGATTGGCGATGGCGATCAGTTCGGCAGCGGCTTTGTCGAGATCAACCCCAACTCGAAGATCCCCGCGCTGGCTGATCATAGCGTCGAAGGCGAGCCGCTGCGGGTGTTCGAGTCCGGCTCGATCCTGGTCTACCTCGCGGAGAAGTTCGGCGCCTTCCTGCCGACCGAAGCTCGCGCGCGCACCGAGACGCTCAACTGGCTGTTCTGGCAGATGGGCTCGGCGCCCTTCCTCGGCGGTGGCTTCGGGCATTTCTATGCTTATGCGCCAGAAAAGTATGAGTACCCGATCAACCGCTACGCCATGGAGGTCAAGCGCCAGCTCGATGTGCTCGACCGCCAATTGGCCGAGAACCGCTTCATCGCCGGAGACGACTACAGCATTGCCGACATGGCGATCTGGCCCTGGTACGGCGTGCTGGCCCGTGGCGAGCTGTACGAGGCCGGCGAGTTTCTCTCGGTGCAGGACTACAGGCATGTACAGCGCTGGGCAGCCGAGATCGCCGAGCGCCCAGCCGTGGTACGCGGACGCAAGGTCAACCGCACCTGGGGCGAGGAATCGGAGCAGGCACCAGAGCGGCACCAGGCGTCTGATCTGGACTGAGCGCAGGGTGGCGCTCCGCCCTCTGGGCCGACCGCTGATCACGCGCGGCTGAACTCTCACCCGGCGGTCCGACCCAAACTTTCATGGGCGTTGCGCCCTGCCGCCGGGATCCGGCCGGCGCGGCGCACGCTCACCTACCCAGTTGTTCAACACAACGAGAGGTGAACCATGAAACACACACTGGTAGCCGCATTCGCCAACCTGACCGATGTCAACCGCACCCGCGGTGACCTGATGTCACGCGGCATCGCTCGCGAGCGCATTCATTCGGTGGGCGCCGACAGCGCCGAGATCCACAGCTACGACGCCCCCTACTCGACCACCGAAGGCAGCCTGGACCGCGACCATCATGAGTCCAAGGTCGCTCATTTCTTCAAGTCGCTGTTCGGTCACGAGCCGCACGAACATCATCGCCGCCATGCCACCGCCTATCCGGACGCGGTGCGTCGCGGTGCGCTGGTGATCGCGGTGGACGCCGATGACGAGGACCAGCTCGCCAAGGCCCGCGATGCGTTGGAGTACAACGGCGCGATTAGCATCGACGATCGCGGAACCGGAACCGGAACCGGCCGTGCGGGCTATCCCGGGCCGAGCAGCCCTTATGCCGGCGCGACGGGCGGAGACAGCCATCTCGACAAGCACTTCACCAGTACCGCGGCGGCCGGCTCCGCCTCATCGGTGCCCCCAGCCGACGGCCATGGTGTAGGCAGCAGTGCCAAGCGTGCCGGTACGGACTACCCGAATACAGCCGCCACGGCGAACCCCACCGGAGGCGGCGTGGCGGGGCCGGGAACGGGCGCTACCGAAATGCCGCAAGGGGTCGGCTCACGCGAAGCCGGCACCTGTACCGACCGCGTCTGCGTGATCCAGCGGCCAAGTTGACCATCGGCCAGTACACCCACCACCGCAACGGGCCGCATAAGCGGCCCGTTGTGCGTTCTCAGGCAGACCGACCGTTGCCCAGCGCCTGACGTATGCCAGCCGTGCCAATGGCCAGGGCGATGCTGTCCTCGGCCAGCCCGAGCGCCGCATTTGTCAGCGCATGAGGCTGATAAGGCTTGCGCAGGGCTAGCCCGATTTTCGAGGCCACCAACGCTGCCGTCGCGCCGACGATCGCCGGCAACCAGATTGGCTGTCGCTGCGCACCGGCAAGGGCAGCCGCCGTCACGCCGCCGGACAGGGCGCGAAACAGCATCGAAGGCGCGATGGTCCGGTCCGGCGCGAAGGGCATCTTGTCGCCCAGCAGCTCGCCGGCGGCCAGCGGCATAAGGATCTGCCGGGTACGGTGCGCGCCCAGCGTGCGAGCCGGCTCATCGGCGAACTCAAGGTCGTCGCGGTCGGCCAGCGCACGGCTGACCAACGTGGGTGCCAGCGTGCTGCGCATGCCAGTCACAAGGCCGAGGGCAAGCGCGCCCAGTAGGATGCTGCTGGTTCGGGTCATGGTGAGTGTCTCTCGGAGGCTTTCAAGTGCGACCGATCGACAACGGCCGCCGTTCCCCCGGGGCTCCGAGCGGTCAGGCAGTGACCGCGGCGAACTTCTCTACTCGCTTGGTTTCACCCGCGACGATGAGAATGTCGCCCGAGTGAATCCTGGTTTCCGGCTTGGCGTAGATGAAATCGGTCCGGTGCCGCTTCACGCCGATGATGGTCACGCCATAGCGCTCGCGCACGCCGGCCTCCGCCAGGGTCTGGTCGTGGATCACCGCGGGCGCATGGGTCGAGGCGATGGCAAAGCCGTCGTCGAATTCGATGAACTCGAACATCTTGCCGGTCACTAGATGCGCCACGCGCTCACCCATGGAGGTTTCCGGGTAGACGACATGGTGCGCGCCGGTGCGTTCGAGGATCAGCCCGTGGCGCTTGCTCAGCGCCTTGGCCCAAATGTCCGGCACGCCCAGCTCCTGCAGCGCGAGAACGGTCAGCACGCTGGCTTCGAGGTCGGTGCCGATGCTCACCACGACGTGCCGAAACTGATCGACGCCGAGCTGGCGCAGCGCGCGGATGTCGGTAGAGTCAGCCTGCGCCACGTGGGTCAGCCGATCGACCCACTGCTGGACGTTCGCGTTATTGCTGTCGATGCCAAGCACTTCGTGGCCCATCGAGGTGAGGGAATCGGCGACGGCCGAGCCGAATCGCCCCAGGCCAATGACCGCGACGCTGTCATTCTCGAATTTCTTGCCGAACAGATTAGCCAACAATGGGGCGCTCCTCCGGGTAGCGATAGTGTTTGGTCACGCTGCGTAGCGCGAGGGCTGTCGCCAGCGTAATGGTGCCGACCCGGCCGATGAACATCAGCGCGATGATCACCAACTGGCCGGACGGCGGCAGGTGGCAAAGGCGGATATGGCCTCGAAGAGCACCACCCCCAGTTCCAGATTCGTCACGCTGAGCAGCAGCATGGTGCCGACGGCCACCGTGAGTGAGCCGAGGAACAGCACCGTCAGCGCCTGGCGCTGCGTCTGATAGGAAATGCTGCGGCGGAAAGCCACGGTATCGGCGTTGCCACGGATTTCCGCCCAGATGAAAAAGAACAACAGAAAGAAGGTCGTCACCTTGATCCCACCGGCAGTGCCTGCGCTGCCGCCACCGACGAACATCAGGAAATAGTGCACCGCCAGCGTCTGCGCCTCGAACTGGCCGACGTCCAGGCTGTTGAAGCCGGCCGTGCGTGCCACCGCGGAGCTGAACAGCGCCGACAGCAACTTGTCGCCCAGGCTCATGCCACCGAGCGTGTTCGGGTTGCCCCACTCGTAGCCGAGAATGGCGACCGTGCCGCCGAACAGCAGAAGCGCCGAGCCCCAGAGCGTGATGCGCGTGTGGATGGTCCACGGCTTGCCGCGCTGGTCCCGGCGGAACTCGTAGAGCACCGGAAAGCCGAGGCCGCCGATGATCACCGCGAGCATGATCGGCACCAGCACCACCGGGTCCGTGGCGAAGCTCATCAGGCTGTCGGAGTAGGTTGAGAAGCCGGCATTGTTGAAGGCAGAGACGGCATGAAACAACCCGTTCCAGAACGCCTCCGGCAACGGCTGGCCGTAGCGGACATGCAGCTGAGCGGTGAGGATCGCCATGACCGCCAGCTCGACACCCAAGGTCACCAGGAGAATCAGCCGCAACACGCCGGTAACGTCACCGAGCCCGAGCGAACGCGTCTCCTGCTGCGCGACCAGTCGGCTGCTCAATTGCAGGCGTCGCTTGACCATCAAACCGAGCAGGGTCGCGCCGCTCATGATGCCGAAGCCTCCGATCTGGAACAGCAGCAAGATCACGCACTGGCCGAAGAAGGACCAGTAGGTGGCCGTGTCCTGCACGATCAGCCCGGTCACGCACACTGCCGAGACGGCTGTGAACAGCGCCGTCAGCAGCGGCGCGCTATCCGGCCCGGCAGTCGCCACTGGCAAGGACAGCAGCAGCGTACCCAGCACGGTGGCAGCGAGAAAGGCGAGGGGAATGAGGCGGGCCGGTCGGCGAACGGCGTTGCTGAGCACGCGGGCAATTCCTGTGACAGTGGATACCGGGCGAGCTACAGCTGGGGCCCGGCACGATGCTCGCCACCATAGCAAAAGCCCGGCGCGTCGGCGCGGCCGGCTGAGCAAGCTGCCGCGCCAACCGCCCGTCGCCTCTCGAAGAAACGCCAGCGGAACGTCATCAGCCTGCCATTTGCGCTTTCTAGTGTCGGTCGCACCCCACCGCACCGAGGAATTCGCAATGCGTACGCGCATCAAGGAATGGCTAATCGCAGCCAGCCTGGTCGGCATCGCCACCCCGACGCTGGCACAAACCGAGACACCCCACGGCTCCACCGAGCGGGACACCCGTCAGGAACAGCAAGAGAGCTTCAAGGCGCGCCAACAGGCGACCGAACGGCGCAGCTGGCGTGACCCGCAATGGCGTCCCGAGCCAGTGGTTTCGCTGAACATCCTCAGCATCAACGATTTCCATGGCCAGCTTTCCCCACGCGCCGTGGCCGGTCGGCCAGCGGGCGGCGCGGCCGTGCTGGCGGCCTACCTGAAGGCAGCGAGCAACGACAACACACTGATCGTGCATGACGGTGACCAGGTCGGCGCCTCGCCACCGAACTCCGCGCTGTTGCGCGACGAACCCTCGATCAGCTTTTTCAACCTGCTGGCGAACCCGCACTGCCGCCCGTTCGGACGTCAATTGGAGATGCCGCGCCACACCCAGCCCTTCGCCCAGCAGCGCTGTAACCTGCTCGGCACGCTTGGCAATCATGAGTTCGATAACGGCAAGACAGAACTGCTGCGTCAGCTCACCGGCGGCAACCACCCCAACGGCCCGTTTCTGGAAGACCCATGGCAAGGCGCGCGCTTTCCGATGGTGTCGAGCAATGTGATTGACGAATCCGCCGGGCAATCGCTGCTGCCGCCCTACTCCATCCATTACCGGGACGGCGTACGCATCGGCGTGATCGGTGCCGTACTCAAGGAAACGCCCAGTATCGTCTCGCCCACCGGCGTGGCAGGCCTGCGCTTTGTCGATGAGGCCGATGCGATCAACCAGTCGGTCGCCGACCTGCGCCGCCACGGCGTGCGCGCCATCGTCGTCGCGCTGCACCAGGGCGGCCAGCAGACCAGCTACAACGGCCCGACCAACCCGGAAGCAGACACCCTGACCGGCCCGGTCGTCGACATCATCGAGCGCCTTGATGACGAGGTGGATGTGGTCATCTCTGGCCATTCCCACGGCTTCAGCAACGCCCTGGTGCCCAACGCCAACGGCAAGCCGATCCTGGTGACCCAGGCGTTCTCGGCCGGCACCGCTTACGCGGACATCCAGCTCCAGATTAGCCGCCGCAGCCGCGACATCGTCGAGAAGTCCGCGGCCGTGTACACCACGTGGGCCGACCAGGGCGCCGGGCTGACACCCGATCCTGAGGTCGCCGCGCTGGTGGCACAGGCCGATAACCGGGTCGAACCGCTGGTGGCGCGCGTGGTGGGCCTGGCCCAGGGCGACATCACCCGTGTTGAAACGCCGGCCGGTGAGTCGGCACTGGGCAACCTGATCGCCGATGCCCAGCGTGTGGCGACCGATGCGCAGATCAGCTTCATGAACCCGGGCGGCATTCGTGCGGATCTGCCAAGTGGTGAAGTCACCTGGGGCGAGCTGTTCGCCATCCAGCCCTTCGCCAACGATCTGGTGTCCATGGACCTGACCGGTGCGCAGATCAAGACACTGCTCGAACAGCAGTGGATCGGCCAGAGTTACGCGCGCCTGCTCAAGCCTTCTGGCATCCAGTACAGCTGGTCCGCCAGCCGCCCCGAAGGCAACCGCGTGATCGAAATGCGCGACGCCACCGGTGCGCTGATCAACCCTGCCGCACGCTACCGCGTTACGGTGAATTCCTTCCTCGCAGGCGGCGGCGATAACTTCACCATCCTTACCGAAGGCCAGAACCGCGTCGTAGGCCCGGTGGACCTGGATGCGCTAGTGACCTACATCGAAGGTTTGCCGCAGCCGTTTACCGGCCGCATCGAAGGGCGGATTCAGCGGGTGGATTGAACGGTCCGCACCAGGGAGGGCACTGCCCTTCCTGGGGCGCAGTCTCACCAGTCGTAGACCCCGTACCCCAGCACACCCAGGCCAAAGCCCATCTGCGCGATCAGCAGGGCGCGGATGGCGAAGGTGTAGCTGATCACCCGGCTCTGCCCCAATGCATCGATGGCGAACAGGCGGTGGCTCGCGGGGTACTCGGCCTCGATTTCCTTCAGCGCGGTGATGGTGATCTGCAGCAGCTGGCGACTGCGCGCATCGACGAGCCAGAAGACCATGGCCAGCAGCACGGTAAAGGCGCCCAGCAACGTCAGCACCCCTGCCGAGAAACCGCGCTCCAGCGCGGCGAGCACGCCGCCATCGGCGAAGATCGCCAACACGACGAAGAAGTTGAAGCCGCGCAAACGCTGCTCGGCGTTGAGTTTGAAGTGCGCCCAGACAAACCCTCGTCCATCCACGTTTGGCTCCTCCGTCGCTGAATCATCTGCCTCTATCAGACGTCTCGTCGCCGCGTTCGTTACCCGAGCAGCGCCTGCACATGCGCGATGGCTGCGGCCTCCCGGCTCGACCAGTCGCCGGCTATCTCCACGAAGGATTGATCGTGGCGCTCGAGCCAGCTGCGGCAGGCACCGTGAAAGCGCAGCCGCTCGGCAGCGTCTGGTTGGCAGCGCTGGCCATCGGCATGCCACTCAGCGCCCTCTGGCGAGAGCAGCAGGTGTTGGTCGTAGTGACGGGCGAGCAGTTCGTCCTCGAGCCACGCGGGGCAGCTGCCGAACAGCGTCTGGCTCCAGAGCATGTTGCTCAAGAGGTGGGTGTCGAGGATCAGCAGTTCAGGGCACTGGCGGCGGGCGGCGTCTTCCCAGGCCAGTTGGCCACGGGCAATGGCCGGGATGTCGCCCAGACAGGTGTCGCGCCGCTCGCTGTCGATGAAATGCCGGACGTACTCGCCCACCACCAGCCCACCGAAGCGTTGTTGCAGGCGCGCGGCGAGCCAGCTCTTGCCGGTCGATTCGGCGCCGGTCAGCACCAGCACCTTCATTGCAGGGGCCACCTGGCGCTGCGCATCAATCCACACCCACGAAACCGCCGGTCTGGTGCTGCCACAGGCGCGCGTACAGGCCGCCCTGCGCGATCAGCTCGGCATGGGTGCCGGTCTCGATGACCTGGCCCTTATCGATCACCACCAGACGATCCATGCGGGCAATGGTGGACAGCCGGTGCGCGATGGCGATGACCGTCTTGCCTTCCATCAGGCTGTCGAGGCTCTCCTGAATCGCTGCTTCGACTTCCGAATCCAGCGCCGAGGTGGCTTCGTCCAGCACTAGAATCGGCGCGTCCTTGAGCAGCACCCGGGCAATGGCGATGCGCTGACGCTGGCCGCCTGAGAGCTTCACGCCCCGCTCGCCAACCATCGCCTCGAAGCCCAAGCCACCCTGGCTGTCGTCCAGCGTTTTGATGAACTGATCCGCACGGGCTCTGCGCGCTGCCGCCCAGAGCTGATCATCACTGGCATCGGGCTTGCCGTAACGGAGGTTGTCGCGGATCGACCGGTGCAGCAAAGAGGTGTCCTGCGTGACCACGCCAATATTGGCACGCAGGCTTTCCTGGCTGACCTCGGCGACATTCTGGCCGTCGATGAGGATGCGCCCGCTTTCCAAGTCATAGAGGCGCAGCAGCAGGTTGACCAGCGTGGACTTGCCCGCACCCGACGGCCCGACCAGGCCGATTTTCTCGCCGGGGCGAATGTCGATGCTGAGCCCACTGATCACGCCGCCCTGCTTGCCGTAGTGGAAATGCACGTCCTCGAAACGCACACCGCCCTGCTCTACCTGCAGCGGCTTGGCGCCTTCGCGGTCGAGCACGTGGCGTGGCTGGACAATGGTCTGCATGCCGTCCTGCACGGTGCCGACGTTTTCGAAGATGCCGTTGACCACCCACATGATCCATTCGGCCATGTTGTTGATGCGGATCACCAGGCCCAGCGCCAGGGCGATGGCGCCGGTGGTGATCAGCGCCTCGCTCCACAGCCACAGCGCCAGCGCGCCGGTGCCGACGATCAACAGGCCGTTCATGCAGGTGATCAGGAAATCCAGGCTGGTGATGGTGCGCGACTGCAGGCGGAACTTGCCGAGCAGCTCCTGCATCGCCTCGCGCGCGTAGCCTTCTTCTTCACGCGAATGGGCGAACAGCTTGAGCGTGGCGACGTTGCTGTAACCGTCCACCACCCGGCCCATGACCTTCGAGCGCGCCGACGAAGCTGCCGCCGAGCGCGCCCGGATGCGCGGCACGAAGTACCACAGCGCCGCGCTGTAGCCGATGATCCACAGCACCAGCGGCACGATCAGCCGCAGGTCGGCAGCCGCGAACAGATACAGCGCGCTGCCGGCGTAGACCACCACATGCCACAGCGCGTCGATCACCTGCATCGCTGAATCACGCAGCGACGGGCCGGTCTGCATGATGCGTTGGGCGATGCGCCCGGCGAAATCGTTCTGGAAGAAGTTCAAGCTCTGCTTGAGCACGTAGCGGTGGTTCTGCCAGCGGATCAGGTTGGTCAGCCCCGGGTTGATGGCCTGATGGGTGAGCAAGTTGTGCAGGCCGGACATAAGCGGCCGGATAACCAGCGCGACCAGCGCCATCCACAGCAGCTCGTTGCGGTGTTCGCTGAAGAAAGCGCGCGCATCGCCCGTCGCCTGCGCCAGGTCGATCAGCCGCCCCAGAAAGCTGAATAGCGCAACCTCGATCACCGCGACGAAGAAGCCAACCACCAGCAGCGCTGTCATCGGCGGCCACACCTGCTTCAGGTAATGCGCATAGAACCGCAGCATGCCGTCGGGCGGCGCAACGTCCGGGCTGGGCTTGAAGACGTCGATCAGGTTTTCGAAACGGCGGAACAGCATGAGGTGGGTTCTGCTCTTGGCGAGTGAGTGTCGCTGCGATGCAACACAGCGGACACTTGGGAATAGGAGTGAATCGAAGCGCTCTGGCACGTGGGTTTCGCCGATGCAGCCTAGCAGCATTCATGACCAACGGCGTTGCAGGGCCAGCGGCGTTGCAGGGCCAGCGGCGTCACGCCCTGCCCGTTGGACGCCACCGGCTCAGCCACGTTTCCGCATCGGCAGGCTTTGATGACCATTCCGACGAGCGATCACGTCGCGCCCGTCGTTAACCTCGTCTGCCGCCATTCACGCAAACCCATGATCGCCAGCAAGGTAAACAACCCGTACAGCCCGGCGGTGAGCCAGTAGTCCTGGAAGATGAAAAAGGCTACATAGAGCACGTCGACGACGATCCACAGTACCCAGCACTGCCAACGCTTGAGCGCCATCCACAGCTGCGCCAGCAAGCTGAACGCTGTAAGCGCCGCATCCGGCCAGGGATAAGCCGCCTCGGTATGCGTCATCAACAAGCCCAGCCCGACGCTACCCAGCGCCGCCACGACCAACCCAACGCCGGCTTCGATCGCCGTCACGCCCACCACCGGCCGCCCGCCTTCGTGACCGCTGCCGCGCGTCCACTGCCACCAGCCATACACCTGCATCGCCGCAAAGACGCCGTTGAGCAGCACTTGCGAATACAAGCGCACCTCGAAAAAGAACCACGCGTAGAGCGACACCATCACCAGCCCGATGGGCCAGCACAGCGGGTTCTGTCGCACGGTGAGCCAGACGGCGAGCACGCCAAGGGCGGAGGCGATGAGTTCGAGGGGGGTCATGGAGCCTGATCTAAGCTGAAGTGGATGCGCATGATACGGGTGTGCGAAGCCTTTGGAGGCGCGTTGAGCCGCCCGGTAAACCAACGAGACGGCACCCCCGATTAAAGTGAGCACGTCGAAAAGCCGGTTTGACAAATTCCCGACTGATTCTTAGCTTTATGCAAGCGCAAACGTTTGCGTATGCACAATAACGACAATAGCTAAGGAGTTTGACCATGTCTGGTTTTCGTCCTGCCCGTCTCGTCGCGGCCATCGCCCTCGGCGCTGCCGCCCTTGTCAGCTTTTCCAGCGCCCATGCCGCCGACAGCGAGCCGCCCCGGGTCGCGCTGGTGATGAAATCCCTGGCCAACGAGTTCTTCCGCACCATGGAAGACGGTGCCAAGGCCTATCAGAAAGAACATCCCGACCAGTTCGAGCTGATCGCCAATGGCATCAAAGACGAGACGGACACTTCCGCCCAGATCCGCATCGTCGAGCAGATGATTGTGGCCAATGTCGATGCGCTGGTGATCGCCCCGGCCGACTCTAAAGCGCTGGTGCCGGTAATCAAGAAAGCCAGCGATGCCGGCATCAAGGTCGTCAACATCGACAACCGCCTCGACCCTGAGGTGGTGAAGAGCAAAGGCCTGGACGTGCCGTTCGTGGGCCCGGACAACCGCAAGGGCGCGCGCCTGGTCGGTGAATACCTGGCCAAGGAGAAACTCAAGGCCGGCGACGAAGTTGGCATCATCGAAGGCGTGTCCACCACCACCAACGCCCAGCAGCGCACCGCAGGCTTCAAGGACGCCATGGAAGCGGCCGGCATGAAGATCGTCGGCGTGCAGTCCGGCAATTGGGAAATCGACCGGGGCAACGCGGTGGCCTCGGCCATGCTCAATGAATACCCGAACCTCAAAGCGTTGCTGGCCGGTAACGACAGCATGGCGCTCGGTGCCGTCTCGGCCGTGCGTGCAGCGGGCAAGAAGGGCCAGGTCGAGGTGGTGGGCTATGACAACATCAACGCCATCAAGCCGATGCTCGAAGACGGCCGCGTACTCGCCACCGCCGACCAGTTCGCCGCGCGCCAGGCGGTGTTCGGCATTGAGGCGGCGCTCAAGCTGGTCAAAGGTGAATCCACCGATGCCAAAGACGGCGTGATCGAAACCCCCGTCGAACTCGTGACCAAGCCGTGACCCAAGCCGTAGCGGCCGGCGAGACCGTTCTCGCCGCCTGCAACATCGGCAAGACCTACGTCCAGCCTGTGCTGGGCGGGGTCGAGCTGGAGCTGCGCGCCGGTGAAGTGCTGGCGCTGACCGGCGAGAACGGCGCCGGCAAAAGTACCCTGTCCAAGATTTTCTGCGGCCTGGAGCAACCGACCACCGGTTCCCTGACCTATCTTGGCCAGCCCTATGCGCCAGCCAGCCGCCGAGAGGCCGAGCGCCTCGGTGTGCGCATGGTGCTGCAGGAACTCAATCTGCTGCCCACCCTGACGGTGGCCGAAAACCTGTTCCTCGACAACCTGCCGAGCCGTGGCGGCTGGATTGCCCGCGGGCGTCTGCGTGAGATGGCGCGCCAGGCCATGGCCCAGGTCGGCCTCGATGCGGTCGACCCGGACACGCCGGTCGCGGCATTGGGCGTCGGCCATCAGCAAATGGTCGAGATTGCTCGCAACCTGATCGGCGAGTGCCGCGTGCTGGTGCTCGATGAGCCCACGGCGATGCTGACCGCCCGCGAGGTGGACCTGCTGTTCGAGCAAATCCAGCGGCTGCGCGCGGCAGGCGTGGCCATCGTCTACATCTCCCATCGCCTCGAAGAACTGGCGAAAGTCGCGCAGCGCGTGGCCGTGCTGCGTGACGGCCAGCTGGTGGCGGTAGAGCCCATCGACCGCTACAGCAGCGACGAGCTGGTCACCCTGATGGTTGGCCGCGAGGTCGGCGACTCAATCGACCTGGGCGAGCGGCAGATCGGCGCCCCGCTGTTGCAGGTCAGCCACCTTAGCCGCCGGGGCAAGGTCGAGGACGTTTCGTTCAGCGTTCGGGCCGGGGAGATCTACGGTATTTCCGGCCTGATCGGCGCCGGCCGTACCGAGTTGCTGCGCCTGATCTACGGTGCCGACCGCGCCGACGGCGGCGAGGTGGCCATCGGCAATCCGCCGGTACCCGTGCAGGTGCGCTCACCGGCCGAAGCGGTGCGCCACGGCATCGCCTTGATCACCGAAGATCGCAAGGGCGAAGGCCTGCTGCTCGGCCAGCCGATCGCGGCCAACCTTGCGCTGGGCAATATGCCCGCCGTATCCCGGCATGGCGTGATGCGCCCGTCGGCGGAGCAGGCATTGGCGCAGCGGCAGATCGATGCCATGCGCATTCGCTGCAACGGCGCTCACCAGGCAGTGGCCGAGCTGTCGGGCGGCAACCAGCAGAAGGTCGTGATCGGCCGCTGGCTGGAACGTGACTGCCAGGTGCTGCTGTTCGACGAGCCGACTCGCGGCATCGACGTTGGCGCCAAATTCGAAATCTACGGCCTGCTCGGCGAATTGGCGCGCCAGGGCAAAGCCCTGGTGGTCGTGTCCAGTGACCTGCGCGAGCTGATGCTGATCTGCGACCGCATCGGCGTGCTGTCCGCTGGCCGCCTGATCGAAACGTTCGACCGCGACAACTGGACCCAGGACCGTCTGCTGGCCGCCGCCTTCGCCGGCTACCGCAGCCGCGACGCCATGCTCGGCGAGGTCGCCCCCCCGTTACAGGAGCTTTCCCAATGACCACTCCATCCGTCACGCCGGCCAAGCGCAGTGGCACGCACCAGGGCCTCGGCACCTACCTGGGCTTGGCCGGTGCGCTGCTGGCGATGATCGTGCTGTTTTCCTCGCTGAGCAGCCATTTTCTGTCCTACGCGACCTTCACCACCCTGGCCAACCAGATTCCCGACCTGATGGTCCTGGCAGTGGGCATGACGCTGATCCTGATCATCGGCGGCATCGACTTGTCGGTGGGCTCGGTACTGGCGCTGGCCGCGGCGGTCGTCAGTGTGGCCACCCTCGGCTTCGGCTGGGGAATTCTGCCGGCCGCGCTGTTGGGGATGGCCTGCGCGGCGCTCACCGGCAGCGTGACCGGGATCATCACCGTAGCCTGGGGCATTCCGTCGTTCATCGTCTCCCTTGGTGTGCTGGAAATGGCACGTGGCCTGGCCTACCAGCTCACCGATTCGCGCACCGCATACATCGGCGATGCCTACGCCTGGTTGTCGACACCGTTCGCCGCGGGCATCTCACCTTCGTTCGTGATTGCCCTGCTGGTGATCGTCGCCGCACAGCTGCTGCTGACCCGCACGGTGTTCGGCCGGTATCTGGTCGCGATCGGCACCAACGAAGAGGCCGTTCGCCTGGCCGGCATCAACCCAAAGCCGTACAAGGTATCGGTGTTCGCCCTGATGGGCCTGCTCGCCGGCCTGGCGGCGCTGTTTCAGATTTCCCGCCTGGAGGCCGCCGATCCAAATGCCGGCTCCGGCCTGGAGCTACAGGTAATCGCGGCGGTCGTGATCGGTGGCACCAGCCTGATGGGCGGGCGCGGCTCGGTGATCAGCACCTTTTTCGGTGTGCTGATCATTTCCGTGCTGGCGGCGGGCCTGGCGCAAATTGGCGCCACCGAGCCGACCAAACGCATCATCACCGGCGCGGTGATCGTCATCGCGGTGATCCTCGACACCTACCGCAGCTACCGCGCCAAGCGCCGGGCCTGACCGCGCATGGCTACCATCAAGGACGTCGCCGCGCGGGCGGGCATTTCCTACACCACCGTGTCTCACGTGGTGAACGGCACGCGGCCGGTGAGCGACACCGTGCGCGAAAAGGTCGAAGCTGCCATCGCCGAACTGGGCTACGTGCCCAGCGGCGTAGCACGTTCGCTCAGAGCCCGCGCCACCGGCACCATTGGCCTGTTGTTGCCGAACGCCAGCAACCCCTACTTCGCCGAGCTGGCCCGTGGCATCGAAGACCATGCCGAGCGCAACGGCTACAGCGTGATCCTGTGCAATTCCGACGACGACCTCGACAAGCAGTTGCGCTACCTGCGCGTGCTGCTGGAGCGGCGCATCGACGGCCTTATCGTCGCCACCGTGGCCAGCGATGCCGCCTTCGCGCGGGCACTGGCGACGCTGCGGGTGCCGCTGGTGCTCGTCGACCGCTCGTTAGACGGTGTCAGCGCGGACCAGCTGCGGATCGATCACGAGCAGGGCGGATACTTGGCCACTCGCCATCTGCTGGGCCTCGGGCACACGCAGATCGTCTGTATCGGTGGGCCGGCCAGCACGCAGGTCGCCCAGCTGCGGGCTGCTGGCTACCGGCGCGCGCTGCAAGAGGCCGGTATCGCACCCCTGGCGGTAGTCGATTGCCCATTCACCAGCCCGGCGGGGCACGCCGCCGCCCTGGCGCTGCTGGCTGGGGAGCACCGGCCCACGGCGATCTTCGCCGGTAACGACATGATCGCCCTGGGCGTGCTGCGCGCCGCCGCCGAACGCGAGCTGCAGGTGCCGCAGCAACTGTCGGTGGTGGGCTTCGACGACATCGAAGTGAGCCGCTACCTGCATCCGGCGCTGACCACGGTCGGCCAGTGCATCGGCCAGCTCGGCGAACAAGTGGCCGCCCGGCTGCTGGAACGCATCCGCACGCCGGACCTTGCTGTCACGCAGCGGCTGCTCGAACCCACTCTGGTGCTGCGCGAATCCAGCGCAGCGCCCGGCGCATGACCTGCGGAAGGCCCGGCGCCTGCCCGTTGACGGAAGAGGAACACCTGCAATGCAAGCGAACGTAGTGGTGATGGGCAGCCTGAACATGGACCTGATCGTGCGTGCGCCGCGGCTGCCGATCGGCGGCGAAACCCTGGCCGGGCACGGGTTTTCCACGGCGCCGGGCGGCAAAGGTGCCAACCAGGCGGTAGCCGCGGCACGCCTGGGCGCTTGCGTGGCGATGATCGGCTGCGTCGGCGACGACACTTATGGCAGCGAGCTACGCAGTGGCTTGCTGGCCGAGGGTATCGACTGCAGCGCGGTCGATGTTGCTGCCGGGGTGCCCAGCGGTATCGCCTCGATCCTGGTCGATGACGCCGGCCAGAACGCCATCGTCATCGTCGCCGGCGGCAATGGCGAGATGACGCCCGCGCGCATCGCCCGCCACGAGGGCCTGCTGGCGGCGGCCGATGTGGTGATTGCGCAACTGGAAGTGCCGGCGGCCACCGTCGAGGCCACCTTGTCCCGCGCCCGCGCGCTGGGGCGCACGGTCATCCTGAACCCCGCTCCCGCTGTCGGCCCTTTGCCGGCGCACTGGTACGCGCTGGTGGATTATTTGATTCCTAACGAAAGCGAGGCCGCGCTGCTAACCGGCCTGCCTGTCGACGCCCCCGAGACGGCCCTTCGCGCCGCACGGCGATTGCTCGAGGCAGGCGCCCCGCGCGTGCTGATTACCCTCGGCCGCCAGGGCGTGTTGTATGCCGACCCCACCCGCCACCTCCACGTGCCCGTCGCGCCGGTGGTAGCCGTCGACACCACCGCCGCTGGCGACACCTTCGTGGGCGGCTTCGCTGCGGGCCTGGCGGAAGGCATGGGCCTTGAAGGCGCCATCGCCCTTGGCCAGCAAGCCGCCGCGCTCGCCGTCACCCGGCCGGGCGCTCAACCCTCGATTCCCCATCGCCACGAGTTGCCCACATGAAAAAGACGCCACTGCTCAATGCCGAACTGTCTGCCGCCATCGCCCGGCTCGGGCATGGCGACGTTATCGTCATTGGTGATGCCGGCATGCCGATCCCGCCCGGTACGCCATGCATCGACCTGGCACTCACCGCCGGCGTACCGGATTTCGTGACCACGCTGGAGGTGGTGCTGAGCGAAATGCAGGTACAGAGCCATCTGCTGGCGCGCGAGACCCTGGAGGTGTCACCCCTGGCCCTGGAAGCCATTGAGGCGCTGACCGCCAAGGGTGAGTTGGGTGAGCGGCAAGTTGTCAGCCATAACGACCTCAAGGCCGCATGCCGCACCGCGCGCGTGCAGATCCGCACCGGTGAGTGCCGCCCCTACAGCAATATCGCGCTGATTGCTGGCGTAACGTTCTGAGGCGGTTAGCCCGCACCATGGCCCTGAGTAAGTCCCCAGGTTGGGCACCGGGTAGGTTGCATCCTGTCGCCTGAGTGACGCACAGGCCTCAAGCCCATCCATTCAGCGGCTCCCGTGCAGTGAGACGCGGCCTTATGTAAAGCGAACTTGACTCGTCAATTAATGCGGCCTTACTGTAAAGCTCACTTTCCATACGGAGCCGGGCAGCATGGCGCATCAGCGTTTTCTTATTCAGTTTTCTTTCGCGATGGGTGCCTATGTGGTCGCCGTCGTGATCAGCAGCCTGCTGCTCGCCAACGTCCACGGCGCCGTGTTGCGCACCCTCTCCGCTCTGCTGCCGATCCTGCCGATGCTTGCGGTCGCGACCGTCGTGATCCGCCAAATCCGCCACCTCGACGAGCTTGCGCGATTGATTCATCTGGAGGGCTTGGCGGTTGCATTCGTTGGCACCGCGTTGATCACCTTCAGCTATGGCTTCCTCGAAACCGCCGGCTTCCCGCGGCTGTCCATGTTCGCGGTCTGGAGCCTGATGGGCCCGCTGTGGGCAATTGGCAGCTTCTTCGCCTGGAGGCGCTACCGGTGATCAATCACGTGCGCGAGCGGCGCACCGAGCGCGGCTGGTCGCAGGCCGACCTGGGCGCGAAGCTGGGCGTCTCGCGGCAAACCGTCAACGCCATCGAAACCGGCCGCTACGATCCCAGCCTGCCGCTGGCCTTCAAGATTGCGCGGTTGTTCGAAGCGCGTATCGAGGAGCTGTTCGAAGGGCCGGATACGTGATCGAGCCTCGCCATCTGGCGCGCCCGCCATCAGCCTGCCGAAACGTTGCTCGGCAGAAATCTATGCTCGTTGGCTGCAGTTTGCTCACGGCGCTCGCCCTGCTCGTTGGCTGGAGCGTGATTGATGCGCTGAACGCGCCGCCGTCGATTTCGCAAATCAGCCCGGGGGGTGGTTACTTGATCGAAAGCGTGCCGGTACAGGGCTTACTGGCCCCTGGCGGTGGCCTGTCCTATCTGCGCATCGTCGACCGTGCGGATGGGTCGAAGGTCTTTCGTAGCCCGCTCTTCGCCACGCGCTCTGTAGACATGCGGGCAAGCGAGGACAGCCAAAGCCTGGGCGTGACCTGGATTGCCTTCGACAAGCGCACCCAAGGCTTTACGCTGAGCATCCCTCAATGGCGCTCGGACTGGCGCAACATCTTTTTCAGCAATACGCCCTACGAGGTCGTGCCGAATGGCTGAGCCACAAAGAGAGCGGAGGGGGCGGATAAATAAATCGGCCTCTCCTTTTTCCTATACCCCGTAGTCGCGCTCGACCCAGGCGATCCGAACCTTAAACGTCGAGTACCAGCGCTCGCGGCCTAGCCGTTGCGCTTCCAGATGCTCGGCTTGCTGCTTCCAGCGCCGGATCGCCTCCAGGCTCGCCCAGTACGAAACCGTGATCCCCACACCATCGCGGGCCGACTCAACGCCGAGAAAGCCCGGCTGCATCGCAGCCAACTCCAGCATTCGCCCGGCCATCGCGCCGTAGCCCTGATCGCCCTCGGCCCTGAGCGAGGTGAATATCACGGCGTAGTACGGCGGTTCGGGTGTCTGGGCAATCTGAGTCATGGTCGCCTCGGGGAGTGGCGTTCGGTCGGGATAGGTTCATTAACCCTTTGGAATCGTTTCCGGACGCACAAGAGGCAGCATGTGCGCCACGTAATCCGCCTTGCCGAGATTGATGCCTTCCTTACGCAAGATCGAATAGGCGGTCATGACGTGGAAATAGAACTGACCCAGCGTCCAGTCACGGGCGTATTGGTCGGCGGTCAGATCCAGGACCATCCCGTTCGGGAGCTCATGGGCGATGGGCTTATCCCCTGCTACATCGAGCGCATCGACGGCGAGGCCGTCGAGCAACGCGACCGTCTCATCGATACGGGCATAGGCCTCAGCGAGCGATCCGGGGCTTTTGACAGCCTGCCGCCCCTCGTTCAATAGCTCGTTGATAGCCGGCGGGAACGCCTCGCCCCGCAACCGGCACATGGCCTCTCGCGCCTGCACACAAGCAAAGCGAACCTGAGTCGACAGCGGATACATGTCGGGCGCCAACCGTGCGGATAACAGGGCTTGTGCTTCGGCTTCCGGCAGCTGCGCCTGCGCTTTCCTCAGCCAGCCGGCGAGCGTCTTGAGCATCTGCGTGTAGGTTGGGACCAGGAGTGACGTTAGCTGCATGGATTCTTACCTTGGGATTGAAGACTGATTTATGCCGAACAAAGTGACGGGGTTGTAGCTAGGCGAGCTTCGGGCAGGCAAACCACTCTGCCCTCTCACCTTCATTCTCCCAAGAGCCGGTGTCCGGCTTCTTTCAAAGCCTCTACCGCTTTATCCAGATTCTCTAACTTGACCAATATGTAGTCCGTATCGAACGTGCTCATCGCGAAGATGCCGACGCCAGCAGCCGCGAGCGGGTCAAGAAAGGACGCCAGAATTCCAGTTTGATCAAAGGCAAACGGGCCCTGCACCTTGATCGCACGCCAAGGCCCATCCACTCGGGTGGTTCCGGTTGCGACACCCTCAGCGCAGACAACGGAAAGTTCATCGCCCGTCCGAGTGATCGAAAAGAACTCAGGTGACGCCAACACCGCGCTCGGCAGGTCAGCATTTGGCTCTAAACGTGCGATCACGAAACTTTGCGGGAGCAAAGAAAACGACTGTTTCATGACATGTGACCTTGTAATTAAGCGAACGGGGCGCTGAAGGAAGAGCGTAGGTGGCTTTGAATGAACGCTCTATCTTCCAGCGGAGAGCGTGATAAATAGATCTGTCCCCCTTATTCCCGCCGGCATCATGGCCAGAGAGCAGTTCGGTGGCGAAGACAGGGAAAAGCGCGCCATCTGTACCTTCCGTGGTAGTGGTCGATGCCCGCGCTGGGGCTGGGCCGGTGGGCAAGTGTGATGCTGCGTGCATGCTTCACGAGTGCGCCACGTTACCGCCGAGCGTCTGAGCCGGTAAAGCGGTGCGGCAGATTAATCCTTTCTTTTCGTGCGGCTACCCGATGTGCGGTTCGGCTTTGCGCGGTGTTGCCGAGGCGGTCGGCGGCAGAGGAACAGCCATTCAGCGGCCGGTTTGGGCGCCCAGCATTTCTCCCACTTTTGTCGCAAACGCATCGATGGCGAACGGCTTGGCGATCAACGCCATGTCGGTGTCGAGGAATTCGCTGGAGGTGGCGCTTTCAGCGTAGCCGGTGGCGAAGAGGATCTTCAGGCCGGGGCGTTGCAGGCGGGCGAATTCGGCGAGTTGACGGCCGTTCATGCCGGGCAGGCCGACGTCGGAAATGAGCAGGTCGATGCGTTGCGGGCTTTCGATGATGGGCAGGGCTTCGGTGGCGTCGCCGGCTTCGAGGGTCTGGTAGCCGAGGTCATCGAGCACTTCGACGACCAGCCCGCGCACGACGGGTTCGTCTTCGACGATCAGGATGGTTTCGCCGGTGCCACGGGGCGTCTGCTCGGCTTCGGCCGTGGGGCTCGCGGTGTCGCCGTGGTGGACGGGCAGGAACAGGCTGACGCTGGTGCCGCGGCCGGGCTCGGAGTCGATGTGGATATAGCCCTTGGCTTGTTTGATGTAGCCGTAGACCATCGAGAGCCCGAGCCCCGTGCCCTGGCCGATGGGTTTGGTGGTGAAGAACGGCTCGAAGGCGCGCTCGATGATTTCATCGGTCATGCCGGAGCCGGTGTCCGTCACGCTGAGCAGCACGTAGTCACCTTCGCTCAGGCCGCGGCGCTTGGGATCGGGCGTGGCGTCTTTGCTGTAGCTGCGGGTGGTGACGGTAATGCGGCCGCCGTGGGGCATGGCGTCACGCGCGTTGATGACGAGGTTGAGCAGGGCGCTTTCAAGTTGGTTGACGTCCATGCAGGCCGGTTGCAGGCCGGCACTGAGGTCGGTGACTACGGTGACGTTCTCGCCCGTGGTGCGGCGCAGCAGGTCTTCCAGCGAGGCAACCAGGCGGTTGACGTCCACCGGCTTGAGGTCGAGCGTCTGGCGGCGTGAAAACGCCAACAGCCGTTGCGTCAGTGCGGCGGCGCGCTGGGCCGAGGTGACGGCCGCGTTGATATAGCGCTCGACTTCCTGACCGTCGCCCCGGCTGTACCGCCGCTGCATGAGGTCGAGGCTGCCGATGATGCCGGTCAGCAGGTTGTTGAAATCATGGGCGATGCCGCCGGTGAGCTGGCCGACCGCTTCCATCTTCTGTGCCTGACGCAGGGCTTCTTCGGTACGGCTGCGTTCGGCGACCTCGGCGGCGACGCGTGCTTCGAGGGTTTCGTTGAGCTGGCGCATCCGCTGCTCGCTGACGCGCAGCGCTTCCTCTGCATGTTTGCGGGCGCTGATGTTGGTGCAGGCACCAGCGACGTAGGACAGGTGCCTGTCAGCATCACGAAACGCCCGTGCCTTGCACGCCAGCCATTGCTCGGGCCCGGATCGCGCCAGGCGGAATTCGACAGCGTGGTCATGACCATTCGCGTAACGCTGGAAAGCCTCGCGCACGGACTGGCGATCCTCATGATGGATCTGTTCGAAGAAGTGTTCGAAGGTGTCGGCCTGGTGGTGCAACGGCAGCCTCAGCATCTGCGCCAGGGCGCTGTCCAAATGCAGGCTGTTGTCGTCGGGATACCAATTGAAGGTGCCGGTGCCGGAGGCGAGCAGGGCGGCGCGAAAACGTTCATCGAGGTGCCCAAGCGTGCCTTGCTGGCTGAGCACCTCGGCGGTCACGTCTTCGACCTGGTGGATGATGTAGCGCAATTCGCCGTTCTCGCCCAATACAGGCACGTTGAGAGGCTTCCAGTACCGCACCTCGAAGCCGCCGCCCTGGTCGGCCGGTCGAGGGATGTCGTACTTGGTGATCGCCATGCTGTCCGCCGTGCGGGTGCACCGAACGCGTTCCAGCGAGGCGCGCAGCACGGCGGTGCCGAAGTCTTCTGGGTCGTCCGGGTTCTTGCGGAACACCTCGAAGACGGGCCGGCCGACGCTTTCCTCGCGGCGGGTATTGGTTGCGCGTAGCTGGGCGTCGCTGGCCGCCAGGATGGTGAACTCCGGGTCGGGCGCGAGCACCAGGTGCAAGTTGGGCACGGCCTGGAAAATGGCCTTGTAGTCGAGCGGTGGTGTCATGGTGAGGACGGACCCATCAAGTACGGCTAAGGTTTTCGGCGATCGAACGTCGCGCCACGGCGAGGCGCGCGCATGATCGGTGCGTCGTGCGCACGCTGCCACGTCTTCATCATTCCGAGGATTCCGAGCGGGGCATCGGAATCGCGACGCTGCTTTCTACGCTGCCCGCGGTTGCGTCGCCTTCCTTGTAGAACGGTTCGATCTCCTGACGGGCCTGGGACCAATGCTCGAACTCCTGGCCCTCGGGCCGCCCGTTGGCTTCCCACAATTCATAGGCGCGTTGGCGAATACGCTCTTCCAAAGTCATGGCGGATACCTCGTCGTTGCGGCCAGAACGGTGCGTTGGCCGGGTGCGCGGTTTTCACGCAGGTACATCAGCAGAGGCTGCGAAACGCAGGATGGTTCCAGCTGTTGGATGGAAGGCGCAGGCCTGTACGTGCGCGCTCGTCGCCAGCGCGGTCAAGGAACGAAACGGCCCGCCGATACGCAGGGATGCGCGCTCGCTTCGTTTAAGCGATGGCCGCTCCGCTGACGTCAACCGACGGCACGGTCACCGATTCGCAGGCAGTACATCCTTATGGCTGGTGCCCCCATCCCCATCAACGAAGCGCAACGGCTGCAGCAGGTGAGTGCGCTGTGCCGGCTGGATTCGACGCCGGATGCGGTGTTCGAGCAGATCGTGACGATGACGGCGGAGTACTTCGACGCGCCGATCGCCCTGATTTCCATCGTCGACGAGCAGCGCCAGTGGTTTACCGCACGGGTTGGCCTGAAGGCGCAGGAAACGCCTCGGCGGGATTCGTTCTGTGCCTATGCAATCCTGACCAACGAGCCGTTCGAGGTGCTGGACGCCACGAAGGACCCGCGTTTCAAGGACAATCCTCTGGTCACCGGTGAACCCGGCATACGGTTCTACGCCGGCATGCCGCTGGTCACGCCGGACGGCTTGGGGCTGGGCAGCCTGTGTGTGATCGACACCCAGCCGCGCGAAGCGTTGAGCGACCGTGACCTGTCCATGCTCGGCCATCTGGCGCGGCTGACCATGGCGCGCATCCTGTCACTGCGCAGCGAGAACTTCATCGATCAGCCCACCCGCCTGTTCAACCGCTCTCGGCTGGAGGAGGACGTGGCGCACGGCGCTGCGGAAGAGCCCGGGATGACGCTCGTGGTGGTCGATGTCATCGCCCCGACGCGCCTGAACGATATCGTCCGGGTGCTGGGGTACGACTTTTCCCAGGCCGTCATGCAGTGCATGAAGGCCACCCTGCAGGCGCAACTCTCGACCGGATGCGACCTGTACCGCATCAGCCCGACGCGCTTCGCTTTTCTGCTCGCACCCACGGAGCAGAGGGAGCTGCACGCGCTCAACGACCGCATCATCGGAGCGTTCGAGGCCCCGGTGGCGTGCAAGGGCATCCCGGTCAAAACGCAGGTCGGCATCGGCGTGATGCCTTTGCAGACCGGCGCACAGGAGCAGGATTGGCTGCGCCTGGCGATCACCTCGGCGGACGATGCGCGTGGCCGTGGCATCGGCTGGGCGAAATACGAGCCGCGCCTGGACGTCGCCCAGCAACGCGCGTTCAGCCTGTTGAGCGGCTTGTCCGACGCGTTGCTATGCGACGGCCAGCTACGGCTGGTCTACCAGCCGCGTATCAGCCTCGCGGACGGGCACTGCACCTCGGTCGAAGCGTTGCTGCGCTGGACCCACCCCGAACTCGGCCCGATCGGCCCGGCGGAATTCATTCCCCTGGCCGAGAAAACCGCACTGATCCGCGAACTGAGCCTGTGGGTCGCCGAGCGCGCCATCGAGCAGGGGGCGGCGTGGCGGCAGCAGGGCGCGCAGTTCAAGGTAGCGATCAACGTATCCGCCGCGGATCTGGACGGCCCTGCCTTCGCCGACCGCATCACCGGCCTGCTGGCGCGGCACGCGCTGCCCGCCGAAATGCTCGAGATCGAATTCACCGAAAGCGCGCTGATGCGCAATCCGGCCGAGGTGAGACGCCAGTTGTTGCGCCTGCGCACCTTGGGTATGGATGTGGCGATCGACGACTTCGGCACCGGCTACAGCAATTGGACGTACCTGCGCGACCTGCCGGCGACGACCCTGAAACTGGATCAGTCTTTCATTCGCCACCTGAGCGACGACGAGAAGGACCGGCGCCTGGTCCGCACGCTCATCGACCTGGCCAAGCGCCTCGATCTGCGGGTCGTAGCCGAGGGCATCGAGACGCAGCACGTGTTGGAATTGGTTGCCCAGTGGGGCTGCGAGGAAGGGCAGGGTTACCACATCGCCCGGCCGATGGAGGCCGATGTGCTGCTCGGCTGGGTGCACGGCCACACGCGCTGACCAGCCTGCTGGCCCACGTAGGGCCAGGCCGCCGACGCTTAGCCGGCGGTCACTTCGCAGATGAACTTCACTTGCGACCGGCCGGCGCGCTTGGCGGCATAGAGCGCTTCGTCGGCGCGGCGCAGCAAGGTGTGCGCCGAATCGCCGTCACGTGGGTAGAGCGCGACGCCTACCGAAGAGGTGGTGTTCAGCGCCCCACAACTCAGCGCCCAGCTGTCCTGCAGCCGTTGGCACAGCCGCTCGGCGATCTGTCGGGCCTCGGCCTGGTCGACGTCGGCCAGCACGATGACGAACTCATCCCCACCGATGCGCGCCAGCAGGTCCTGCGTGCGCAGCCCCTGTTGCAGCCGCTCGACGACTCGGCAAAGCAGCTCATCGCCAATATCGTGGCCGAGGGTATCGTTGATGCCCTTGAACCGGTCCAGATCCATATAGAGCACGGCAAAGCCACGCTGGCGTGCGGCGGGCGCGGTCAGGCGGGCGTGCAGCTGATCCATGAGGTAGCGGCGGTTGTGCACGCCGGTGAGCGGGTCCTGGTTGACCATCAGACGCATCAGCTCGTCGTGTTCCTTGCGCGCGGTGATATCGCGGCAGGCGAACACCACGCCTTCCAGCGTCTGACCGTCGCTCGCCAGCACCGTGGAGAAGCCGACCTCAAACCAGAGGTAGCGCCCTTCGAGCGTGCGCAGGCGGCCCTCGACCTTTTCCTGCTGCGCGTTACGTTCGAGCAGCAGTCGAAAGGCCCGGCTCATCGCGGCCTGCTCGTCGGGGTGCACGATGCTCATTACCGATTCGGCCGTCGCCGCGTTGGCGCGGTAGCCAAGCACGGGCTCCAACGACGGCGACACGTACTTGAGCGAGCCGTCGACATTGAACACACCGATGATGTCGCTCATGTTCTCGGCGATCAGCCGGTATTTGCGTTCGCTTTCCAGCTGAGCCTGTCGCGCCTCGATTCGCTCGGTGATGTTGCGGCTGACGATGACCAGCCGTTCACGCCGACCCTGGGCATCGAAGATGGGGGTTTTAACGACTTCCCAGGTATTGATGCGCCCGTCGCGGCCCATGAACGACTTCTCGATCATCAGCGCGCTGCCTTTGCGCCAGGCCTGCTCGTCGGTGTCCAGGTTGTAAGCGAAGGCCTCGGTGAACTGCGGGCTATGAGCCGCGAGCTCGAGATCGGTCTTGCCAACGTAGTTCACGCCGTTCAGCGCGTACGCTTCGAGGACGATCCGGTTGACGATCAGCCAGCGGCCGTCGCCGTCCTTCATGACGATGAATTCCTGAATGGCGTCGAGCAACGCCTGGACCAGCACCGGATCGGGTGACGATGTAGCAGATTCCATGACCGCTGAACCTCTCGCGGGCGAGGCGTGGAGACGCCGATGTGTAGATCATGGATATCGGCCCCGACAGGGCGAAGTTGACCGGCCGGGCAGGTCGGTTTTAGTGCATTTCGAAATAACCCGACGTGCGGCCTGCTAGGCGGTTACGCGTCCGGGTTGCGCTGCGCCTCGCTGGCCTGCACAGCCACCTTGGCCGCCTCCACGTCATCGAGCAGATAGCGCTCCTGCCCCTGCTCGTCGAGCACGCGGAAAACAACCTCCACGCCGGGCTGACGCAGGTGTTCTGGGATGTCCTGACCCATCAGCTTGGTCACGGTGACTGGCATGGCGGTTCCGTCTGGGCCCGGCCGCATGCGGCCGGGCGGTTGGCTCAGAGCACCGTAGGCGCGGCGCTGACGACACGCAGGGCGAGGCCCTCGTACGGGTCGAGGTTGAGCTCCATCTCACCGCTTTCGGTCAGGTCGCCCTCGATGCGCTCGTGAATGATGTCGACCACCGGGCCAGGGGCGATGCCGGGCAGGGTAATCGTCTCGCTGATGGGCTCGGCGCTGAAATTGAGCGCGGTGATTTGCACGCCCTTGCCAGCGGGCAGTTCATGAACCATGACCAGCAGCCCGGGCGCCTGAACATCGGGAATCATGATCTGCTTGCTGGCGGCGATGTCGTAGGCGCGGCGTACGTTGAGGATGCGCTTTAGCTGGCAGGCGAAGGAGCCCGGTTGCTGCAGCTGCTCGACCAGGCTGCCATACAGCGAGCGTGCCTTGGGCAGGCCTTCGCTGGAGGTTTCGGCTTCCGGTGCGAGGTCGGCCAGGTCATAGCCGCCACGGTGCAGCCAGCGGGTATCGCCGTCGCCCATCAGATGCTCGACTTGTTCGGCTTCCAGCGGCAGCGCGCCCACCAGATCCCAGCCGGAGAGGGCGAAGACGCCGGGCTGCATGGCATTGAACATGACCAGCAGCAGGTGCAACCGCTGGACTTGCTCGACGTCCGCTGGGGTGAGCGCGGAAAGATCACGGATGCCCAGCGCCGCGGTGATGACGCTGACGGTGGTGCAAGCCACCCCGTTGGTGACGAACTTGAGGTTGTAGGGGGCGTGTTCGCCGGTCAGCCGCTCGTACATTTCCTCGCGGATATGCTCGCGCAGGATGCCGCCGGACAGCGTCTGGCCGTGGTAGTGGTAATGGTCGTAGGCATGTAGCGTCCAGAAATGGACGAGCTCTAGCGTCAGCTCGTCGTGATTCTGCATCGCATGGATCAGCGAGGCCGGGTCGATGCCAAACGCGTGCACCTCGCGCAGCATCAGGCGCAGGAACTCGGTGTCGCCGGTCAGCAGCGCGTGGTGGTAGGCCGGGCGGGTGATGAAGTCATAGGAGAGGTCGGCACCGCCGTGAGACATGGCGGCGATGTCGTCGATGGTCAGGTTCAGCTCCTGGAAGCTGAAGCCACCGGCCTTGCGAATCGCCCCCGCGAGCAGCTGGTTACCGGTGACCGACAACGGATGGCCTTCTGACCAGGCGGTGCCCTCGGCACGGCGCTCCACCCCGAGGAAACCATTGGCATCCAGGCGCAACACCCGCGCACCCGCGACGTCGATCGCGTGCAGCGCATCGCCAATGATCAGCTGCTGCGCGGCGAAGGTCGGGTCGAGCCAGTTCAGCGAGGGCTGACCTTCCTTGAAGTAGTGCAGATAGACCCAACGACGGCGCTTGCCGTCGACACCTGTGACGATTCCGGTGGCGCTCCAGTCGGTGTCCTTGATGCCGGGTTCGAAAAAGATCACCCGCTGCAGCTGGCCGACGATGTAGTGCTTGTCCTTGAGCTGGTCGACGACGACGGGTGAGAGGTTCACCGAGTCGCGGCCCTTGGGTACGTCCGGCAGCAGCGGCCAGTCTTCCTCGTTGATCTCGACCATGTGGTAAAGGCCGGGATAGTCGCCGACGGCCATCTCGGCCAGGCGGAAGTCGGCGCCCTTGCCGGTGTGCGCCGGGACGATGTCATCGATGACGATGGCGTTATGTGCGGCGGCCATTCGGCTGAGCTGCAGCATCTCGGCCTCGGTGCCGAGGTTGGGGTCGATCTCGAAGCTGATGCGGTCGAAGTTGCCGTCGATGGTTGGCGTGTACTCGCGTCCGCGCAGCCCGCCGGAGCGCTTCATCGGCCCGTTGTGTATGCCTTGCACACCCAACTCCGACAGCGCACTCCAGAGCCGCTCGTCACCGAGCGCCTGAAGCACCGAGCCGCCTTCGGGGGTGATGATGGCAGCGGGGTAGGCTGTGAACCAGACCGAGGCGATGGCGCTTGCATCGCGCGGTCGCGCCTGCGCGTAAGGGCGCTGCCAGAGGCGCGCCTGGCCGGCGTAGAGACGCGCCCGCTCGCGGGCGGCATGGAGCATGGACTGGTTTTGCAGCCACTCGATGTAGGTGTTGTCTGGCGTGCTCATAACGGCCTTCGATTCCCCGTTGCGCTCTGGGTCAATGTAGACGTTTGAGTCGACTGCCCCGGCATCGTTGCATCGAAAACGCACTGAGCATCAGGCGACCGCACCGGACAGGGCCGGCGCGATTGAATCGCTGGGAACGACGCGGGCTTGCGTCAGGCGGCCCTACGGCCCTTCGATCAGCGCGCGCCGGCCACCGCCGCTGCTGCGTCAGCCGGCTGCCCAGCCAGTTGCCGCTGCGCCATCTTCTGTTGCTTGTAGGCCAGCGCCGCCGGGGCGACCGGAGTGACCTTGCCGGTCTCAAGCCATTTCTTCAGGCGATTGGCATCGGCCATGTGGGTGTACTTGCCGAAGGCATCCAGGACCACGAAGGCGACGTCACGACGATTCATCACGGTGCGCATCACCAGGCAATGCCCGGCAGCGTTGGTGAAACCGGTCTTGGTCAGCTGGATGTTCCAGTCCGGTTTGCGTACCAGCGCGTTGGTGTTGCGAAAACCCAGCGTGTAGTTGGGCTTGCGGAAGGCGACCGTTTTTTCGCTGGTGGTGCTGAACTGCTCGATCAGCGGGTAGGCCTTGCTGGCCTTGAGCAGCTTCACGAGATCGTTGGCACTGGAGACGTTCTGCTCCGACAGGCCGGTCGGCTCGACATAGCGGGTATGGGTCATGCCGAGCGCCTTGGCTTTGGCGTTCATAGCCTGGATGAAGGCCGAGTAGCCGCCCGGGTAGTGATGGGCGAGGCTTGCCGCGGCGCGGTTCTCGGACGACATCAATGTCAACAGCAGCATGTCACGGCGGCTGATCTCGCTGCCGATGCGTACTCGTGAGTACACATCCTGCATCTCGCGCGCGTCGCGGATGGTGACCGTCAGCGGCTGCTCGAGCGGGAGCTTGGCATCGAGCGCGACCATGGCGGTCATCAGTTTGGTCACCGAGGCGATGGGCACCACCATGTCGGGGTTGCTGGAATAGAGGATTTCGTTGGTCTTCAGGTCGACCAGCAGTGCGCTGCCGGAGGCCAGTTCCTGCTGGACAGGCGCCTTGGGTGCGGCGAAGGAAACAGGGGAGGACAAGGTACTGCCGCAGACCAGCAGCAGGCTCAGGAGGGTATGACGTAGTTTCAAGACAGACACCGATGAATTGGCCGTTAAAAAAAAGCGCCCGGGGTTCGGGCGCGCCGCGCAGTATACGTCAAGCACACCTGCCGGGAGGGCTGCAGCCCAGCTATTTCGGCGCCTGCAGGCGCCACGAATAGGGCAAGGCACATGCCTTGTGCAGGTCGCGACACGCGCCTTCCTACCCAGCACTGCGCAACTGCCCGCAGTGTAGAAGAACAATCGCCGGCTCGCCTGCGCCGCTGCCGTTCTCACTCATCGGCCATGCGGCGCTTTTCCGCACCCGACACGACGGGCGGAACCCGACGCCCGCCCTCTGGTCCGCTACTAGTGGCCTTAGCGAACGCCACCGGTATGCAGCACCGCTACTGTGCAAATTCAGCCGGGCCGAAGGCCGTCACACGCGCAAGAGCGCACCTTCGCCGCTTCGTAAGGTCCAAAACTGCACACACTTCGAGGGAGAAACGACATGTCCCGCTTCAGCCGCCGACCCACCACCCGCGACGAAATCGAAAGCGAAATCCAGAACCTGATGGCCGCGCTCGACGAGCTCAAGCACGACGCCTCGCGTGAATCACGTCATCGCTTCAATTCCCTACGCGCACGTGCCGAGTCGCTGTGGCATGACGCCGACCTGGACGGCCATCGCGAGCACCTGACCCGCCGTGGCCGCGAAGCTGGCCGTATGGCCCGTGACTGCGCCCGCGAGCATCCGCTCAGCACCCTTGCGCTCGCTGCTGGCGCGGTTGCGATGATTGGCTACCTGGTGACTCGCCGCTAATCCCGGCCGCCCGTCATGCTCAACGCCGAGACACCCAGGCTCAAATTCGCGCTTTTCGGTGCCCATTCGAGCTTGGGCAACGCCTTGCTGTGCGAGCTGCTAAGCCGTCAGCATGAAGCCGTGACGCTGGTGGACGATCTCAACTCGATGACAGTGCGCCCTGGCCTGCGCGCCAAAACCGGCGACCTGTTCGATGCCATCAGCGTGTCGCAAAGCGTGGCCGGGATGGATGCGGTGATCTGCCTTTATGACAGCCCCTCGGTGCCCTCCGCATCAGGTGAGGCGGCGGCGCATCAGCCGAAGGGGTTCTACGCGGCGGTCGATGCGCTGCTGTCGGGCATGCCCAAAGTCGGGGTGGAACGCCTGCTGCTGGTCAGCGATTTCAGCGCACACAGGGGCGGGCCAGAGGTGGATGCCGCGCTGCAGCGCATCGCGGCGCACCCGTCTCGCTGGACATTGGTCGATATACCCACCTCCGGCGAAGACCTGTCCATCGAGGATTTCGCCGAGCTCGGCGGCCTCGCGCCTGACGACCGGCGTGTCCAGCTGCGGCGCATCGCAGCCGGCATCGTCGATGAGCTGGAGAATTCCCAACATGTTCGCGAGCAGATCCGCCTGCGTCTTTGATTCGCTTTAGCGCGCAGCCAGTTGCGCGCGAAGCTGCTCCAACACTGGCCGCGTATCCGGTCGCACACCCCGCCATAGTTCGAACGCCGCGCCGGCCTGCTCGACCAGCATACCCAGGCCGTCGCGCGCGCGGGCGCCACGCTCGCTGGCCCAGCGGCAGAAGGCCGTGGGCTCGGCGCCGTACATCATGTCGTAGCACAGGCAGTCGCCCGCAGCGACCAGCCTGTCGGCCAGCGGCGGCAGCCCGCCGGCGAGGCTGGCGGAGGTGCCGTTGATGATCAGATCGAACGGGCCCACAAGCGCCTCGAAGGTGCTCGCACGCACCGGCCCAAGATCGGCGAACGCCTCGGCCAACGCCTCGGCCTTCTCCGGTGTACGGTTGGCGATGACCAGCGCTGCCGGAGCCTGCGCCAGCAAGGGCTCGAGCACGCCGCGCACCGCACCGCCTGCTCCGAGCAGCAGAATCCGTTGGTCGCGCAGCGCAATGCCCGCGTTATCCAGCAGGTCGCGGACCAGGCCGACCCCGTCGGTGTTGTCGCCGAGCAGCTGCCCGTCGTCGAGCTTCTTCAAGGTGTTCACCGCACCGGCTCGTTGAGCGCGGGCAGTCAGCTGATCGGCCAGGCGAAACGCCTGTTCCTTGAAGGGCACGGTGACGTTGGCGCCCTGGCCCTGTTGAAAGAAGGAACGGGCAAAGCCGGGGAAATCGTCCAATGGGGCCAGCAGCGGCTCGTAGCTCAGCTGATGGCCGGCCTGCTCAGCGAACAACTTATGGATCTGCGGGGACTTGCTGTGCCCGATGGGATTGCCGAATACACCGTAACGGTCCATGAGTTACCTGAATCGAATAGGGAAAAGGTCGAGGCGTGCTGGGTCTGGCGCGGCTGTCCGGCTCAAGCGGCCGGTTCAGCGCCCAGCCAGTCGCGATCCTGCAGAAAGTATTCGGTCAGACGCGCCTCGGCAGTGCCCGGTTCGGGATGCTTGTCGTAACCCCAGCTCACCAAAGGCGGCAACGACATCAGGATCGACTCCGTGCGCCCGCCCGATTGCAGGCCAAACAGCGTGCCGCGGTCGTAGACCAGGTTGTATTCGACGTAACGCCCGCGGCGCAGCGCCTGGAACTCGCGCTCACGCGTGCCGAACGGCATAGCCTTGCGCTTCTGCATGATCGGCAGGTAGGCCTCGAGGTAGGCGTCACCCACGGCGCGCATGAAGGCAAAGCAGGTGTCGAAATCCCACTCGTTGAGGTCGTCGAAGAACAGCCCGCCAACCCCGCGCGGCTCGTTGCGGTGTTTGATGTGGAAGTAGCGATCGCACCATTGCTTGTAGCGTGGGTAGACGTCGGCGCCAAAGGGCGCGCAGGCGTCGCGCGCGACCCGGTGCCAGTGCACGCAGTCTTCCTCGTTGCCGTAGTAGGGAGTCAGGTCGAAGCCGCCACCGAACCACCAGACCGGCTCTTCACCTTCCTTCTCGGCGATGAAGAAGCGCACGTTGGCATGCGACGTCGGCACGTAAGGGTTGTGCGGGTGGATCACCAGCGACACACCGAGCGCCTCGAAACCGCGGCCAGCGAGTTCCGGCCGGTGGGCGCTGGCCGACGGCGGCAGGCCGCTGCCGTGAACGTGGGAGAAGTTCACGCCGCCTTTCTCGATCACCGCGCCGTTCTCGATCACCCGGGTCCGACCGCCGCCACCGGCAGGGCGGGTCCAGGCGTCCTCGACGAAGCGGGCGCCGCCGTCCTCGGTTTCGAGATTGGCACAGATACGATCCTGCAGATCGAGCAGGTAGGCTTTGACGGCTTCGGTACGCTCGTTCACGAATTCACCTTGGCAAGTGCTTGGCGGCCGCCGGCACGGTCGCGTGGGAACAGAAGGGCGGCAAGCATAGCACCGGCCGATTGACGGATACGCCCGGGAGGGGTTGGATAGGCTCCTTTGCCTTCATCTCAGGAGCCGACATGTCGCAGCGCATTCAATTCAGCCAGCACGGCGAACCCGACGTTCTGGAACAAGTCGAGGTGCCCGTGCCCACCCCTGGCGCCGGGGAAGTCTGCGTGCGCAACCACGCGATTGGCCTGAATTTCATCGATACCTACTACCGCAGCGGTCTGTACGTACCGCCGAGTCTGCCCTCCGGCCTGGGCACAGAAGGCGCTGGCGTGGTCGAAGCGCTGGGTGAGGGTGTCAGCGATTTCGCGGTCGGCGATCGCGTGGCCTATGCCACCGGCCCTCTGGGCGCCTATGGCGAGCATCACTGCCTCCCGGCACGCCACCTGGTCAAGCTGCCCGACGCGATCAGCTTCGAACAGGCCGCGGCCGTCATGCTCAAGGGCCTCACCACGCAGTACCTGCTGCGCCAGGTGCATGAGCTGAAAGCCGGCGAAACGGTGCTTTTCCATGCCGCGGCGGGTGGCGTCGGCTCGATCGCCTGCCAATGGGCGAACGCCATCGGCGCGCGACTCATCGGTGTCGTGGGTTCAGCCGAAAAGGCCGAGCGGGCCAAGGCACTCGGTGCCTGGGCGACCATCGACCGAAACAGTGAAGACGTCGTCAAGCGGGTCCAGGAGCTAACCGACGGCAAAAAATGCCCGGTAGTCTACGACTCGGTCGGCAAGAGCAGCTGGGAGGTCTCACTCGATTGCGTGGCGCCGCGCGGCCTGTTGGTCAGCTTCGGCAACGCGTCGGGCGCCGTAAGCGGCGTGAACCTTGGGATCCTGGCACAAAAGGGCTCGCTGTTCGTCACCCGGCCGACGCTGGCCGGCTATGCGGATTCTGCCGAGCGGCTGCGCGCCATGGCCGACGAGCTGTTCGCAATGATCGCCAGCGGCAAGATCAAGGTTGACGTTGGGCAACGCTATCCATTGGCCGAGGCGGCCGAGGCGCAGCGCCAACTCGCCGCTGGCAAGACCACCGGCTCGACCATCTTGCTGCCCTGACGGCACCTGCGGCTAGCTGGCGCGTATCAGCTCGCCGCTGCGCAGGTCGCGGATGGTGCTGGGGTTGCGCCGCCCTCCGAGGCGGCCTCCGAGCACGGCGTCGAGCTCACCAGGGAAGTATTGCTCGACGCGCAGGCGCGTACGTGCCGAAGGGCGGCCGGCAGGGTTGGCGGACGTCGAAACCAGCGGGCCGGTGAAGTCGCAGAGACGGGCAACGAGCGGATGATCGGTGACGCGCAGGGCAACGCTGTCATGCCGGCCGGTGATCCATTCGGGCAATCGGTCACGGTGCGGAACGAGCCAGGTGTTGGGCCCCGGCCAAGTACCCGCCAGGCGGTCCAGCCAACGCTCGGGCAGGTCCTCCAGCAGGAAATCGAACTGGTCGATATGGGCGGCGACGAGGATCAGGCCCTTCTCGACGGGGCGTTCCTTGAGCGCCAGCAACCGATCGACCGCATCGCCATCCCAAGGATCACATCCGAGCCCCCACACCGCCTCGGTCGGATAGGCAATCACCCCGCCGCGCCTGACCACCCGAGCCGCCCGCTGTACACGCCAGTCCCCGACCATTTGCACCTCCGCTTGTTGACCGGCGCAGTGTACCCAAGCCCGCCGCTCGCCACAGCCGCGTCAGCCGGCGCACGCCACCCATAGCCCGTGCTCGCTGGCGACCCGGTCGTCGATCTCCAACTCGGTGAGTTCGGCCAAGACCTGCGACAGTGGTTGGCGAGCCGCTACGGCCAAGGCTTCGCTGGTCATCGGTGCCGCCCGCAGCTGAACGAGCAGGGGATGGCTCGATGCCTGTTGCACCTGCGGAGGTGCTTCGTTACTCGGCGCGCCCTGCTGCCAACCTCGCAGGGCCTGCAGCACATCCTCGACGCTTTCGACCAAGGCGGCACCTTGGCGAATCAGCTGGTGGCAGCCACGCGCGCCTGGATGATGGATCGAACCGGGAATGGCATAGACCTCGCGCCCCTGCTCGGCGGCCAGCCGGGCGGTGATCAGCGAGCCACTGGACGGACTTGCCTCGACCACCAGCACGCCCAGCGAAAGACCGCTGATAATGCGATTGCGGCGCGGAAAGTTCGCTGCCTGGGGCGCGCAATCCAGCGGCATTTCAGACACCAGCGCCCCTCCGGATTCGATGATCCGCTCGGCAAGCCCGACATGGCGGCGGGGGTACAGGCACTGCAGACCGGTGCCGAGTACCGCGATGGTCTTGCCGCCAACATCCAACGCGCCCTGGTGGGCGGCACCGTCAATGCCCAACGCCAGCCCGCTGGTAATCACGAAGCCGCCGCGCGCCAGGCTTCGGGCAAAGGCGGTGGCATTGTCCAACCCGGGTCTCGAGGCACGCCGGCTACCCACCATCGCCAGTTGCGGCTGCGCCAGAAGCGCCGGATCACCGGCGATGAACAGCAGCGGTGGTGCATCCGGCAGCTCTTCCAACAGGCCTGGATAAGTCGGGTCGTCCCACATCATCAGGTGATGGCCAGGCTGTTCCAGCCAGGTCATCGCCGCGGCGGCGCGATTACGTACGTCCGGGCTACGGCGTGGCTCGGCACAAGCGGCAGGCAGACCCAATGCACGCCAGGCGGCGGCAGGTGCGCTGAGCGCTGAAGCGGCATCGGGAAAGGCACTGAGCAGTTTGCGCAGGCGCCGAGGGCCTAGTTCGGGCAAGAGATGAAGGCGCAGTCGCGCCTCGAGTTCGGCAGGGGATACCGCAACCATTGGAAACGTTCCTTCGTGTCAAGGCGCCACATCCGTGCGGCGCAGGTATAAAGCATGAGCCCTGCAATTGCAGGGCTCATTCGACTCAGGGGTTACGCACCTTGTCCATTACCGCCAGCGACCGGGTCGCCTGGAGGACCAGCCCGTAGCTGAGCTTGTCGTAAGTGCGGAAGATCATCAGCAGGCCGGAGCGTTCGTCAGGGATCTTCACATTTTCGCCGGTCACCCGGTCGCGCACGGTTTCACCCGTCTTGTAGACGGCCAACACGTTGCCGATTTCCAGGCCGTCACGCGCACCTTTGTTCAGGGTGACCACGTCGAACTGGCCAATCTGGGTCACGCCACGTGGTACGTCGAGAATCAACCCTTCGACCTTTTCCTTCGGCTCGCTCGGCATGAAGGTCGAGTTGATCGCGCGCTCTTCATTGGGGAACAGGCGATCACCGAGGCGGGCTTCCTGAGTCACGCGGGTCAGGCGCAAGGTAGCGATGTCACCTTCGATCTCGACCAGTTCGACGCTGCCGATGTCGTCGGCATTGATGCCGAGAAACTCGCCGGAATCGGGATCGACATAGGTCTTGCCCTGGCGAAAGACACCGTAGGCGCCGACCTTCTCATCGAAACTGCCGCGGCCGTAGATCCGATCTCCGGCACCACTGATCACGCGTTCGGCATTGCCGGCGACGATGTACGGCGCGCTTTCGAACTGCTCGGCAGAATCGACGATGCGGTTGCTGAGCAAAAACGAATTGATAGCTTCCAGCGGAATGGTGCTGATGGCTTCGGCCATCGGAGTGGTGCGTACGGTCGGGGAGAGCTTGATGGTGCCGCGCGAGGCGCCCCGGTTGAGCATCAGGCGCGGCTGGCCGTCGATGTAGACCAGACTGAGCTGGTCGCCGGGATAGATGAGGTGCGGGTTTTCCACCTGAGGATTGGCGTGCCACAGTTCGGGCCACTTCCAGGGCTGGCTCAGGAACCGACCGGAAATGTCCCAGAGCGTGTCGCCCTTCACCACGGTGTATTGCTCAGGATGGCCATCCTTAAGCTCCACAGCGGCCTGAGCCATGCCGCCAACCGCCACCAGCAGCAGGGCGAGTAGTGATTTCCTCATGTGGTGAATCCCTTTATGATGTGCCTTCACGTAAAGCGCCCTAGCGCCGCAGAAACCCTTGTGGAAAGCGGCGTTAAGCCGTTTACAAGCTGCTCGGCATCTTAGCAGCGGCTTTTGACTTTATTCCATAAGTGCATCACAAACGCATATGGCAATCCTGAACATCCTTGAGTTTCCCGATCCGCGCCTGCGGACCATCGCCAAGCCGGTGGACGTGGTCGACGACGGCATTCGCCAGTTGATCGACGATATGTTCGAGACCATGTACGACGCGCCCGGTATCGGCCTGGCCGCGACGCAGGTCAATGTCCACAAGCGGGTCGTGGTAATGGATCTCTCCGAGGACAAGTCCGAACCGCGCGTCTTCATCAACCCCGAGTTCGAGTTCCTGACGGACCAGATGGACCAGTACCAGGAAGGCTGCCTGTCGGTGCCGGGTTTCTACGAAAACGTGGATCGCCCGCAGAAGGTGAAGATCAAGGCGCTCGACCGCGATGGCCAGCCCTACGAGCTTATCGCCGAAGGCCTGCTCGCCGTGTGCATCCAGCACGAATGCGATCACCTCAATGGCAAGCTGTTCGTCGATTACCTGTCCAATCTCAAGCGCGACCGGATTAAGAAGAAGCTCGAAAAGCTTCACCGCCAGCAGGCTTGAACCTCCCACTCCAAAGGCTTGCAGCAGCAAGCCTTTTTTATTGACGAGTCCCCTATGCGCATCGTTTTTGCCGGTACGCCGGAATTCGCAGCCCAGCATCTCCAGGCGCTGCTCGACGCGAAACGCGACATCGTTGCCGTCTATACCCAGCCGGACCGCCCGGCCGGGCGCGGCCAGAAGCTGATGCCGAGCCCGGTCAAGCAACTGGCGCAGAACCATGGCATACCGGTGTTCCAACCACAGACGCTGCGCGCGCCTGAGGCTCAGGCCGAGCTGGCAGCGTTGCACGCTGACCTGATGGTGGTGGTGGCCTACGGGTTAATCCTGCCGCAGGCTGTCCTCGACCTGCCGCGGCTTGGCTGCATCAACAGCCACGCCTCGCTGTTGCCGCGCTGGCGAGGTGCCGCGCCTATCCAACGAGCAATCGAGGCCGGCGACCCGGAATCGGGCGTGACGGTGATGCAGATGGAAGCGGGGCTGGATACGGGGCCGATGCTACTCAAGGTGACCACCCCCATTTCCGCCAACGATACCGGCGGCAGCCTGCACGACCGCCTCGCCACGCTTGGCGCACAGGCTGTGGTCGAAGCCGTCGCCGCGCTGGAGGCCGGCAACCTTGTCGGTCAGGTGCAGGACGATAGCTTCGCCACCTACGCACACAAGCTGAACAAGGACGAGGCGCGCCTGGACTGGAACCGGCCGGCCATCGAGCTGGAACGCCAGGTTCGGGCCTTTCATCCCTGGCCAATCTGTCATGCCAGCCTCGACGAAGCCACGCTGAAGATCCACGCCGCACGCACGGCAACGGGTAATGGCACGCCGGGACTGATCCTGACGGCGAGCAAGGACGGCCTCGAAATCGCCTGCGGGAAAGGCTCGCTCCTGCTGACACGGCTGCAGTTGCCAGGTGGCAAACCGCTGGATTTTGGTGATCTGTTCAATAGCCGACGCGACCAGTTCGCACCGGGCCAGGTGTTGGGCTGATGGCAATGAATCCACGCCTGGCTGCGGCCAGAGCTCTGGGCGTCGTGCTGTCTGGCAAGGCATCGCTGGGGAGCAGCCTGCCGGAGATGCTGACCAAGGTCGATGCACGCGACCGGGGCCTGACCCAGGACCTCGCCTTCGGCACAGCGCGCTGGCAACCACGCCTCGCCGGCCTGGCCGAGCGCCTGCTGCAGAAGCCGTTCAAGGCTGCTGATCGCGACGTCGAAGCGCTTCTGCTGGTCGGCCTTTACCAGCTGTTCCATACCCGTATCCCGCCGCACGCTGCGCTCGGCGAGACGGTCGGCTGCGCGGAGAAACTCAAGAAGCCCTGGGCCAAAGGCCTGCTTAACGCTGTTTTGCGTAAGGCGCAGCGGGAAGGCGAGGCGCTGTTCGCGGACCTCGAGCGCGACCCTGTCATCCGCTTAGCCCATCCGCGCTGGCTGCAAAAGGCCCTCAAGGCGCACTGGCCCGAACACTGGGAAGCGATCTGCGCCGCTAACAACGCGCACCCGCCAATGACGCTGCGGGTCAATCGCCGCCAAGGCACGCGCGACGCGTACCTGGCAAGGCTGCAGGACGCGGGCATCGAGGCCTATCCCACGCCCCACAGTGATGACGGTATCCGCCTGGCCGCCGCCTGCGACGTCTACCAATTACCCGGCTTCGCCGATGGGGAAGTCAGCGTGCAGGACGAAGCCGCGCAGCTCGCTGCCGGGCTGCTCGATCTGGCGCCCGGCCAACGGGTGCTGGACGCTTGCTGCGCACCGGGCGGCAAGACCTGCCACCTTCTCGAGCGCGAAGCGGGACTCGCAGAAGTCGTCGCACTCGATCTCGAACCCAAGCGGCTCGAGCGCGTGCGGGACAACCTGGCGCGGCTGCAGCTCGACGCCAACCTGATTGCCGCCGACGCCCGCAGGACCGATGCCTGGTGGGACGGCCGCAGCTTCCAGCGCATCCTGCTCGACGCACCCTGCTCGGCGACCGGAGTGATCCGCCGTCATCCGGACATCAAACTTACGCGCAAGGTCGAGGATATCCCGCCGCTCGCCGAGCTCCAAGGCGAGATGCTCGACGCACTCTGGCCGACGCTTGCGGTCGGAGGCGTGTTGCTCTACGCCACCTGCTCGGTGCTGCCGACTGAAAACCGCGACGTGATCGAGGCCTTCCTGGCGCGTACGCCCGGCGCGCGCCAGCTGGATCTGCCCGCAGGGTTCGGTGTCGTGCAACCCTACGGCCGCCAGTTGCTGCCGCAGCCGGACGGTCACGACGGGTTTTATTACGCCAAGCTGATCAAGATCGCGGCGCAACCCGGCGGGCGAACAGGACAGTGAATCAGCCTCGGCCAATAACTCGGGGCGGCAACCACCTCTCAGGAGTGATCGCGTGAAGATCATCATTCTCGGCGCAGGGCAGGTCGGCGGCACGCTCGCCGAAAACCTCGCCAGCGAAGCCAACGATATTACGGTGGTGGACACCGACGCCGATCGCCTACGCGAACTGGGCGACCGCCTCGACATCCGCACCGTGGTGGGCCGCGGCTCCTTTCCCACCGTGCTGCGGCAGGCCGGTGCGGACGACGCCGATATGCTCGTAGCCGTGACCAACAGCGACGAGACCAACATGGTCGCTTGCCAGGTCGCCTACACCCTGTTCCACACCCCGACCAAGATTGCGCGGGTGCGTGAGTCGGTTTACCTCACCCGCTCCGGGCTGTTCAGCAACGAGGCGATCCCGGTCGACGTCCTGATCAGCCCCGAACAGGTGGTGACCAACTACATCAAGCGTCTGATCGAGCATCCCGGATCGCTGCAGGTGATCGACTTCGCCGATGGCAAGGCCCAACTGGTTGCGGTACGCGCGTATTACGGCGGCCCGCTGGTCGGCCAGGAGCTGCGCCAGATCCGCAAGCACATGCCCAACGTGGATACCCGCGTCGCGGCGATCTTCCGGCGCAACCAGGCGATCCTGCCGCAGGGCGACACGGTCATCGAGGCCGATGACGAAGTGTTCTTCATTGCCGCCCGCGGGCACATTCGCGCGGTCATGAGCGAGATGCGCCGGCTCGACGACAGCTACCGCCGCATCGTGATCGCCGGTGGCGGCCACATCGGCGAGCGGCTGGCCGAAGCGATCGAGAGCCGCTATCAGGTCAAGATCATCGAGATGAACCCGGCGCGCTGCCGCTACCTGTCCGACACGCTGGACAGCACCATCATCCTGCAGGGCAGCGCGTCGGACCGCGACCTGTTGGTCGAAGAAAACATCAACGACGCGGACGTCTTCCTGGCGCTGACCAACGACGACGAAGCGAACATCATGTCGTCGCTGCTGGCCAAGCGCCTAGGCGCGCGGAAGGTCATGTGCATCATCAACAATCCCGCCTACGTGGACTTGGTGCACGGCGGCGAGATCGACATTGCCATCAGCCCGCAGCTGGCGACCATCGGCACCTTGCTGACCCACGTGCGTCGCGGCGATATCGTCAGTGCTCACTCGTTGCGCCGTGGCGCGGCAGAGGCAATCGAGGTCATCGCCCATGGGGACTCACGTTCGAGCAAAGTCGTCGGCCGCGCCATCGGCAAAGTTTCTCTGCCGCCAGGCACGACCATCGGCGCCGTGATCCGCGACGAGGAGGTGCTGATCGCTCACGACAACACGGTGATCGAGTCTGGCGACCACGTGATTCTCTTCCTTGTCGACAAGCGCCATATCCGCGACGTCGAACGCCTCTTCCAGGCTGGCCTGACCTTCTTCTGAGCCCAGCCGGCCGGTCGCCTTCGGGCGATCGGCCACTTCGTTCGGCAACGCTTCGTTGCCGCTTCGCTTTATTTCTGCCGGTTCGAGACAAATCGGCTCAGATGCCGTCTACATTTCCGTTAGGCGCTCAGCTTTTGTATGCTCGGGCAGATCGGCCGGGCGGCACCTGTCCAACCGGGGCACCGCAGCAGCGTGCGCCACGCAGGTCCGCGTCACCGTTTTTTTGCCGTGTACGGCCGAGGTACCACCCTGGCAACCGCCTCCTAGAACAAACGAATCCGACTTACGGATATCCAAGGAAAACAGGAGAGACACCATGAGGAACTTCAACATCTCACCCATCGCCCGGCTACTGATCGGTTGCACCGCCCTGATGGGCGCCACGATCAGCAGCCTGACCCAGGCCGATACCCTGGACGAGATCAAGGACAGCAGTAGCGTCCGCATCGGCTACGCCAATGAAACCCCCTTCGCTTACACCGCCACCGACGGCAGCGTCACCGGCGAATCCCCCGAAATCGTCGAAAAGATCTTCCAACGCATGGGCGTCGAGAAGATCAATCCGGTGCTCACCGAATGGGGCTCGCTGATCCCCGGCCTGCGCGCCAGCCGCTTCGACCTCATCGCAGCCGGCATGTACATCACCCCCGAGCGCTGCAAGCAGGTCCTGTTCACCGACCCGCATTACCAGTTGAAGGACACCCTCCTGGTCAAGACTGGCAACCCCAAGCAATTGCGCAGCTACGAGGACATCGCCAAGGACGAGACCGCCAAGCTCGCCATCATGTCCGGCACGGTCAACCTGAACTACGCGCGCAAAGCTGGCATCAAGGACTCGCAGATCGTGCAAGTGCCGGACACCACCTCGCAGCTGCAGGCCGTGCGCACCGGACGTGCGGATGCTGCCATCGGCACCCAGCTGACCATGAAGGGCTTAGCTGAGAAGGCAGGCGAAGGGGTCGAAGCCACTACCGATTTCAAGGACGACCCAGCCCATACCGGCTATGGCGCCCTGGCGTTCCGCCCCAAAGACAAGGCTTTGCGCGACGCGGTGAACGCCGAGCTGAAGAAGTGGCTGGGCAGCGACGAGCACCTGAAAACCGTCGAGCCCTTCGGCTTCGATCGCTCCAACATCACCAATAAGACCGCCGACGAACTCTGCGGCGCGTGACAGGCTCGTTGGGGCCTGACTGGCCGCACCGACCTGCACATGATGAACCGTCGTTCCGACAGGCCCGCTCGCAGCATATGGCGGGCCTTCGACGGCTGGCTGCGATACAGATCGCCCCGCGTGGGGCGACCCGGTCGCAGACCGCTCGCCCGACGCAGCCGCCGCACTGCTGGGCGATTCCAGCTCCACCCGATGTGGAGCCAACCGGAAAATCAAGATGAACGAACTCCTACCTCTCTTGCTACAAGGCGCCTGGGTGACCGTGCAGGTCGCCTTTTTCGGCTCACTGCTAGCGATTCTGGCTGCCTTGATCGGCGCCTTCGCCCGGCTGTCGCCCTTCGCGCCGCTGCGCTGGCTGGCAGTCGTCTACATTGAGCTGTTCCGTGGCAGCTCGCTCCTGGTGCAGCTGTTCTGGCTGTATTTCGTGCTGCCGATGCCGCCGTTCAACATCAACATGAGTGCATTCCAGGTCGCCGTGATCGGCCTTGGCCTGAACATCGGTGCGTACGGCGCCGAAGTGCTGCGCGGCGCAATTCGCTCGGTTCACGAGGGCCAATACGAGGCCTGCCTGGCTCTAAACATGACGCCCTGGCAGCGCCTGCGGCGGGTGATCCTGCCGCAGGCACTTCTGGCCGCTATTCCGCCGGGCACTAATTTGCTGATTGAGCTGTTGAAGAACACGTCGCTGGTTTCGCTGATCACCTTGTCGGACCTGGCTTTCCGAGCCCGTCAGCTCGACCAGGCGACGCTGCAGACGCTAGAAATCTTCGGCTTCGCGCTGGTCATCTACTTCGTGCTCGCGCAGCTCATCAACCTCGGGATGCGCACCCTGGAACGCCGCCTCGCCCGTGGCCGCATGCGCGGAGGTTTGTCATGAATTTTTTTGACTGGGACTTTGCGCTGCAGATCCTGCCCCGGCTGCTCGATGCCTCAATCAAGACCATCGGTATAACGCTCGCCGGCTTCTCCATTGCCATCGTGCTCGGCCTGTTTCTCGCCGTGGGGCGCCGTAGCCGCCAACGCTGGCTGGCCTGGCCGGTCACGGGGGTCATCGAGTTCATCCGCAGCACGCCGCTGCTGATCCAGGTGTACTTCCTGTTTTTCGTGCTTCCGAACTTCGGCGTGAATCTGTCCGCGTTGCAGGCAGGCATCGCTGGCATCGCGCTGCATTACGCCTGCTACACCGCCGAGGTTTATCGCGCCGGCCTGGATGCGGTGCCGCGCGCGCAATGGGAAGCGGTGACCGCGCTGAACATGAAGCCGGTGACCGCCTACCGCAAGATCATCCTGCCGCAGGCACTGCGGCCGATCATGCCGGCGCTGGGCAATTACCTGATCTCGATGCTCAAGGACACCCCCGTGCTGTCTGCCATCACCGTGGTGGAAATCATGCAGCGCGCCAAGAACATCGGTTCCGAACACTTCCGCTACCTCGAGCCGATCACCATGGTCGGCCTGTTCTTCCTCATCCTCAGTCTTGGCCTCGCCTGGTTGGTGCGGCGTCTGGAAAACCGAATGGAGCTAGCCCGATGAGTCAGTCCATGCAAGCCGGTGCGCCGGCTTCCGATACCGCCAGCGAAACGGACGTGATGGTGCAGTTCCGTGACGTGAGCAAGCACTATGGTGACCTGACGGTTCTCAATCACCTCGATCTGGACGTGCGTAACGGGGAGAAGGTCGCGATCATCGGGCCTAGCGGATCGGGCAAGTCCACCCTGCTGCGCGCGTTGATGACGTTGGAGCAGATCGACGACGGCGTGATCATGGTCGACGGTGAGCCCCTGACGCACATGCCCGACAGCCACGGTCAGCTGGTGCGCGCCAACGCCCGCCACCAGCGCCGCGTCCGTGGCAAGGTCGGCATGGTCTTTCAGAGTTTCAACCTGTTCCCGCACATGAGTACGCGGCAGAACGTGATGGAGGCGCCTGTCCAGGTGCTCGGGCTGTCCAAGGCCGAGGCGCGCGAGCGTGCCGAAGAGTTGCTGGCGATGGTGGGCCTGGACGACAAGCTCGATCACTACCCCTCGCAGCTGTCCGGTGGCCAGCAGCAGCGTGTTGCCATTGCGCGGGCGCTGGCCATGCGACCCAAGGTCATGCTGTTCGACGAGGTTACCTCGGCGCTCGATCCAGAGCTCTGCGGCGAAGTGCTCAACGTCATCCGCCGCCTCGGCGACGCTCATAGCCTGACGATGCTGATGGTGACGCACCAAATGGGCTTCGCACGCGAATTCGCCGACCGGGTTTGTTTCTTCAACGAAGGGCGAATCCACGAACAGGGGTCACCGGAAGAACTGTTCGACAATCCCCGCGAGGCCCGCACTCAGGAGTTTCTCAGCGCGGTGACGCAGGCCAGTTGACGGAGACAGTTATGCTCGAATCGCTGGAAAAGATGCTGGCTGCCGGTAAGGACAACGCCATGTTGCGTTTCGGCCTCGGTAAGGGCTACCTCGACGCTGGAGATGCACTGGCCGCTGCCCAACACTTGCAGCGCTGCGTCGAGCAGGACTCGAGCTATTCCGCCGCCTGGAAATTGCTCGGCAAGGCACACCAGGCATTAGGTGATTCTGCGGCAGCGCGCCAGGCCTGGGAGCAGGGTCTGATTGCAGCTAAGGCCCGTGGCGACAAGCAGGCGGAAAAGGAAATGCTCGTATTCCTGCGCAAATTGGACCGAGCCTGATCCCCGGTCGAGAGAACGTCAGCGAGCGGAACGAGGTGAGGGGGAGGGCCACTCAGTCTGCCCTGACCTCAATCTGCCCTGACAAAGCGCAGCCCCACCCCCTCGGCATCGACACGCATCACTTCCATTTCCAGCTCGGGCGCGGGAATCGGCAAATCCTGGACCTGGCCGCTGACTATCATGCCAGGCAGCAACTCCGTCAGCTGCGGATGCTTGACGTAGACCCCGCCGTCCGAGAGGTCACGGGTATGGGCGAAGATTTCGCCGAAGGATTCGTGGGTGATACGGATGCGGCACTTCATCGGCGCACGCGGGTGCTGTCGCTGATTCAACGTTCCCATGACTATCCCTGTGTACTGCGTTGCTAAGGTCAGTACCAGCGTGGTTCGCCGGCCGGACGTTTCTTGAACCGCTTCATCGTCCACATGTACTGGCTCGGCCAGCGACGGACATAACGCTCGATCACGCCACTCATCGCGGCGACTGCGACGTCGACGTTTTCCTCGTACATCGCGGGCGGCGCCGCTTCGAGGATCACCTTGTAGCCCGAACCGTCGTCCAGGCGCAACGCATGCAGAAAGACGCCGACTGCCTTGCCGCCGGTGAGCATGCCCGGCACGAATTTGCTTGTCAGCGCTTGAGTGCCAAGGAACGGCACGAACACGCCTGCGCCCTCGCTCGGCTCCGGATCTGCCGGTATACCGACGGCGCCGCCGCGACGCACTTCCTTGATGACACTGATGATGCCTTCGCGGGTGGAGGGCGCAACCTTGTTACCGAGCTGAACACGTTGGCGCTGGAGCAGATCATCGACGGCTTTCAGCTTTGGTGGCCGGTAGAAAATGATCGGTTTGCACTGGGCGCAATAGAAGTGATTAAGCACCTCCCAATTGCCGAGGTGGCTGGTAATGCCGACCACGCCCTTGCCGGACGCCAATGCCTGCTCCAGTACCTCAAGCCCTTCGACTTCACGGACCAGGCTCAGCGTCTTGTCGGCCGGCCATATCCAGGCGCAGGCGCTCTCGGTGAATGTCTTGCCGATCTGCTCAAGGCTCTGACCCAACAGCCGTTCACGCGCCGCGTCGTTCAGTTCGGGAAAACATTTGCCGATGTTGATCCGGGCGACCTCGCGGGAGCGGTTGGGCAGTTTCAACATCAGCCAGCCGATCAGGCTGCCAAGCCGCTGCACGATGGGCCAAGGCAGCAGCGCGAACAGGCGCAGGAAACCAACGACCAGCGCACCTTTGAACCTGTCCAAAGGACCTCTCCCTTCAATCAAAGCGGCTAGTGTAACGCCTTCACGTGGCAGGCTCGCACCCGAGCGCGAGAACCGGGTAACGGTCGCAGTCGAGGGTATGATCCATGACCATGCCGCTGGCCTGCATGAAGGCATAGCAAATGGTGGGGCCGACGAAGCCGAAGCCCGCCCGCTTCAACGCCCGGCTCATTGCCTCCGCCTCGGGCGTGACCGCCGGCACTTCGTCCTTCGAGGCGAAATGATTGATTCTGGGCTGGCCACCCACGAAGGACCACAGCCAGTCCACGGGATGCTCCAGCGCGAGCCAAGCCTGGGCGTTACGCCGAGCGGCTTCGAGCTTGCGTCGATTGCGAATGATGCCGGCGTCCAGCATCAACGCATCGATTTCGGCATCGGTCAGCTGCGCCAGGCGTGGCGCGTCGAAACCGAACAGGACGTGCCGGTATCGCTCGCGCTTGCGCAGCACGGTGATCCACGACAGCCCAGCCTGAAAACCCTCGAGCACCAGGCATTCGAACAAGGCCTGCGGGTCGCGATTCGGCACGCCCCATTCCTGATCGTGATACTGAGCATACAGGGGGTTGCTCGTGCACCAGGCGCAACGCGGCATCGTTCGGCTTCCGTGGATAGGCGGGTAGGGCACCCGGCGGTGAAACGCATGCCCAAACGCCGGGCTGGCGCCGGGTCTGGGCTGTTATCGGGTATACTCCAAGGCTTTATGTCGAAGCCCAGCACAGGTGAAATTTTGACCCAGCCTACGCCTGCCGTGCGCACCTTCCAAGACCTGATCCTCGCCCTGCAAAGCTACTGGGCAGAGCAGGGATGTGTCGTTCTGCAACCCTATGACATGGAAATGGGCGCCGGTACGTTCCACACCGCGACGTTCCTGCGCGCCATTGGTCCTGAAACGTGGAACGCCGCCTATGTGCAGCCGTCCCGCCGCCCCGCCGACGGCCGCTACGGCGAAAACCCCAATCGCCTGCAGCACTATTACCAGTTCCAGGTCGTGCTCAAGCCCAACCCAGACAATATTCAAGACTTATATCTGGAGTCGCTCCGCCGGATCGGCGTCGACACCTCCGTGCATGACGTGCGCTTCGTCGAGGATAACTGGGAGTCGCCGACGCTGGGCGCCTGGGGCCTCGGTTGGGAGGTCTGGCTGAACGGGATGGAAGTTACCCAGTTCACTTATTTCCAGCAGGTGGGCGGGATCGAGTGCTACCCCGTCACCGGCGAGATCACCTACGGCCTGGAGCGACTGGCCATGTACCTGCAGGGTGTGGATTCCGTCTACGACCTGATCTGGACCGACGGCCCCTTCGGCAAGGTCACCTATGGCGACGTGTTCCACCAGAACGAGGTGGAGCAATCGACTTACAACTTCGAGCACGCCAATGTCGACAAGCTCTTTGAACTGTTCGATTTTTACGAGGCGGAAGCCAATCGCCTGATCGCGCTGGAACTGCCATTGCCGACCTATGAAATGGTCCTGAAGGCCTCTCATACCTTCAACTTGCTGGACGCTCGGCGAGCCATCTCGGTGACGGCCCGCCAGCAATACATCCTCCGGGTTCGCGCGCTGGCGCGCTCTGTAGCGCAGAGCTACTTGCAGGCACGTGCGAGGCTCGGCTTCCCCATGGCTACTCCCGACCTGCGTGACGAAGTACTGGCCAAGCTGGAGGCAGCAGAATGAGCGCACTGGATTTCCTCGTCGAACTCGGCACCGAAGAGCTGCCACCCAAGGCGCTGGGCAAGCTGTCCGATGCCTTTCGCAGCGGCATCGAAAAAGGTTTGAAGGAGGCCGGGCTGCTGCATGCACGGGTTCAGGCGTTCGCCGCCCCACGTCGCCTGGCCGTGCTGGTCCAGAACCTCGAGAGCCAACAGCCCGATCGCAGCGTCAATCTCGATGGTCCGCCACTGCAGGCTGCATTCGATGCTGACGGTGAGCCGACCCAGGCCGCCCTTGGTTTCGCCCGTAAATGCGGCGTTGAACTCGCGGACATCGACCGTAGCGGTCCCAAACTGAAGTACAGCCGCACCATCGCCGGCGAGCCGACCACCGCGCTGTTGCCCGGCATCGTCGAAGCCGCACTCAATGATTTGCCGATTCCCAAGCGCATGCGCTGGGCGGCGCGCAAGGAAGAATTCGTCCGCCCGACCCAATGGTTGGTGATGCTGTTCGGCGATCAGGTCATCGATTGCACACTACTGGCTCAGCGGGCAGGTCGCGAATCGCGGGGCCATCGTTTCCACAGCCCAGGACCGGTACGCATCTCCAAGCCGTCCAGCTATCTGGACGACCTGCGCAGTGCTCGTGTCATCGCGGACTTCGCCGAGCGCCGCGCCATGATCGCCAAACGGGTCGACGAGCTGGCCGCCGAGCAGCAGGGCACGGCCATCGTGCCGCCGGAGCTGCTTGATGAGGTCACCGCGCTGGTCGAGTGGCCGGTGCCGCTGGTCTGCTCGTTCGAGGAGCGCTTCCTCGATGTGCCGCAGGAAGCCCTGATCAGTACCATGCAGGACAATCAAAAGTATTTCTGCCTGCTGGACACTAACGGCAAGCTGCTGCCGCGCTTCATTACCGTGGCGAACATCGAGAGTCGCGATCCAGCCCAGGTCATTGCCGGCAACGAGAAGGTGGTGCGCCCGCGTCTGACCGACGCCGAGTTCTTCTTCAAGCAGGACAAGAAGCAGAGGCTCGAAGCCTTCAATGATCGGCTCAAGAATGTGGTGTTTCAGGCGCAACTGGGCTCTGTCTACGACAAGGCCGTGCGCGTGTCCAAGCTCGCCGCGTTCATCGCCGGCAACGTACAAGGCAATTCGGACTGGGCGGCCCGTGCCGGTTTGCTCAGCAAATGCGACCTGGCCACCGAAATGGTCGGTGAGTTTCCCGAAATGCAGGGCGTGGCCGGGTATTACTACGCTCTGAACGACGGTGAACCCCAAGACGTTGCTCTCGCGCTGAACGAGCAGTACATGCCGCGCGGCGCGGGTGCCGAGCTGCCGACCACCCAAACAGGCGCGATCCTGGCGGTCGCTGACAAGCTCGACACGCTGGTAGGAATCTTCGGCATCGGCATGCTCCCCACCGGCAGCAAAGACCCCTATGCGCTGCGCCGCGCTGCGCTTGGCGTGCTGCGCATCCTCGTGGAGAAGGGGATCGATCTCGACCTGGTTCAAGCCGTCAACTTCGCTATCGCTCAATTCGGCGACCAGGTGAAGGCCGCCGGGCTGGACGAGCAGGTACTTGAATTCATCTTCGACCGCCTGCGCGCTCGCTACGAGGACGAAGGCATCGACGTTGCGTCCTACCTTTCGGTGCGCGCCGTGAAGCCTGCGTCTGCACTGGACTTCGACCAGCGCGTCCAAGCGGTGCAGGCGTTCCGCACCCTGCCCGAAGCAGAAGCCCTGGCAGCCGCGAACAAGCGCGTCTCCAACCTGCTCAGCAAGTTCGACGCCAAGCTGCCGGAAACGGTCGAACCGCGTTATTTCGATAACGCCACCGAGTTCTCGCTGTATTCGGCACTGCAACAAGCCGAACAGGCAGTGCAGCCATTGGCCGCCGCACGTCAGTACCGCGAGGCGCTCGAGCGCCTGGCTCATCTGCGCGCCCCGGTGGATGCCTTCTTCGAGGCGGTTCTGGTCAATGCCGACGATGCGTCGGTGCGTGCCAACCGTTATGCATTGTTGGCCCGGTTAAGAGGATTGTTCCTTGGCGTCGCCGATATTTCCGCACTTGGCTAAGCCGGTGAAACTGATCGTCCTTGACCGTGACGGCGTGATCAATGTGGACTCAGACGCCTACGTCAAGAGCGTGGACGAGTGGGTCCCCATCGCGGGTTCGATCCAGGCCATTGCCCGCCTTTGTCAGGCAGGCTGGACGGTTGCCGTCGCAACCAACCAGTCTGGCCTGGCCAGAGGCTTGTTCGATGCCGCGACCCTCGACGACATGCACTTCAAGCTGCAGCAGATGGTCATGGAGGAGGGGGGCCGTATCGAGTTGATCGTGCATTGCCCTCATGGACCGGACGACGGCTGCGACTGCCGCAAGCCGTTACCCGGCCTGTTTCAGAAAATTTCCGAACATTTCCATCTGGCCGACCTGAACGGTGTGCCGGTGGTTGGTGACAGCCACCGCGACCTGCACGCTGGAATGCGCCTGGGTGGGGAGCCTTACCTGGTACGAACCGGGAAGGGTATGCGGACCCTGGAAGGTACGCTGCCGCAGGGCACGCAGGTCTTCGATGATCTGGCCGCTGTCGCGGACCATTTGTTGGAGGAGGGACGATGAGCCTGCTGTACTCCGCACGGATCGCGTTGTTCTATGTACTGCTGTCGCTTAGTGCCTTCGTCTGGTGCCTGATTAGCCTGGTTTTCGCGCCGTTCATGTCGTTCCGCATGCGCTATCGCTTCGTGGTACAGGCCTGGTGCCGCAGCGCGGTTTGGCTGGCCAGGTCGATCATTGGGCTGCGCTATGAAGTTACCGGTCAGGAAAACATCCCTACTACGCCCTGCGTGATCCTTTCCAAGCACCAGAGCACCTGGGAGACCTTTTTCCTGTCGGCCTACTTCGAGCCACTAAGCCAGGTGCTCAAGCGCGAGCTGCTCCATGTCCCGTTTTTCGGCTGGGCGATCATGCTCCTCAAGCCCATCGCTATCGATCGGAATAACCCGAAAGCAGCTTTGCGACAGGTCGCCAAACAGGGTCAGGAACGTCTGGAGCAGGGCGCCTGGGTGCTGATCTTCCCAGAGGGCACTCGCATGCCGGTGGGCCAGAATGGAAAGTTCTCACGCAGCGGCGCGGCATTGGCGGTCAACGCCAAGCTGCCGGTGCTGCCGATAGCCCACAATGCCGGTTGCTATTGGCCTCGCGCCGGCTGGGGCAAACACCCCGGGACGATCCGGGTCGTCATCGGTCCGGCCCTGCAGGCTGAAAGCGAAGGGCCGCGGGCCGTCGCCGAGCTTAACCAACGCGCTGAAGATTGGGTTAACGCCGAGGTTCAGCGACTGGAGGCTTTGGCCTGAGTCCGCCGGGCTCGCGGGCCGCCGTCATATGAAAAGGGGAGCCGAAGCTCCCCTTTTTCGTTTCGCCAACTCAATCAGCTCTGGACCGAACTGCGGATCAGGTGATCGAAGGCGCTCAGCGAGGCCTTGGCGCCCTCACCAACCGCGATGACGATCTGCTTGTACGGCACAGTGGTCACGTCACCGGCGGCGAAGATGCCCGGCAGCGAGGTCTCGCCACGTGCATCGACGATGATCTCGCCGCGTGAAGTCAACTCCACGGTGCCCTTGAGCCAGTCGGAGTTGGGCAGCAGGCCGATCTGCACAAAGATGCCTTCGAGCTCAAGCTGGTGAAACTCGCTAGAGTTGCGGTCCTTATAGGTCAGCCCGGTGACCTTCTTACCGTCGCCGTTCACTTCGCTGGTCAGCGCGCTGGTGATCACGGTGACGTTCGGCAGGCTGTAGAGCTTTTTCTGCAGCACGGCATCGGCACGCAGCTGGCTATCGAACTCGAGCAGCGTCACTTGAGCGACGATGCCAGCCAGATCGATAGCTGCTTCGACGCCGGAGTTGCCGCCGCCGATGACCGCCACACGCTTGCCCTTGAACAGCGGGCCGTCGCAGTGCGGGCAGTAGGCAACGCCACGGCCGCGGTATTCCTGCTCGCCGGGCACGTTCATTTCACGCCAGCGCGCGCCGGTCGCCAGAATAAGGGTCTTGGCCTTCAGCGAGCCGCCGTTTTCCAGCTTGATCTCATGCAGGCCGCCTTCGCTTGAGGCTGGGATCAGCTGAGCGGCGCGCTGCAGGTTCATGATGTCGACGTCGTATTCGCGGACATGGTTCTCCAGCGCACGGGCCAGTTTCGGGCCTTCGGTCTCGTTGACCGAGATGAAGTTTTCGATGGCCATGGTGTCCAGCACCTGACCGCCGAAGCGCTCGGCGGCAACCCCGGTGCGGATGCCCTTGCGCGCCGCGTAGATGGCCGCAGCGGCACCGGCAGGCCCACCACCTACGACGAGCACGTCAAAGGCATCCTTGGCGCTCAGCTTCTCGGCATCACGTGCCGAAGCGCCGGTGTCCAGCTTGGCGAGGATCTCTTCCTCGCCCATGCGGCCCTGGCCGAACAGCTCGCCATTGAGGTAGATGCTCGGTACGGACATGACCTGGCGAACCGTGACTTCTTCCTGAAACAGTGCACCGTCTATGGCGACGTGATGGATGTTCGGGTTGAGCACCGCCATGAGATTCAGCGCCTGGACGACGTCCGGGCAGTTTTGGCAGGACAGCGAGAAGTAGGTTTCGAAGTGGTACTCGCCGTCGAGACTCTTGATCTGCTCGATGATCTCCGGCGCGGTCTTCGAAGGATGGCCGCCGACTTGCAGCAGTGCCAGGACCAGCGACGTGAACTCATGCCCCATCGGGATGCCAGCGAAGCGCAGGCTGATGTCGCCGCCGATGCGATTGAGCGCGAACGACGGCTTACGGACATCGTTGCCGTCGGTGCGCAGGGTAATCTTGTCGCTCAGGCTGGTGATTTCTTGCAGCAGGCTGAGCATTTCTTGCGATTTAGCGTCGTCGTTCAGCGAGGCGACGATCTCGAATGGCAAGGTCACCTTTTCCAAATACGTCTTCAGCTGCGCCTTCAGGTTCGTGTCGAGCATGGTTGGATCCCCAAGTGATTCGATATAGTTCGATAAAGGATCATAGGACGTGCTCGAAGAAGGTTAAAATTGATTAACCATAGCGAGGCCATTTACTTTAGCTATTGATTGTTCCACGTGGAACAACCGGCAAAAGAAAGCCCCGGACAACACGCTGATGCGGCTGCACACGGGGCGAAGGGGAAATCCTGTGTAGCGGACATCGAAAGACGCCGTTAGAAGTCCAAATTAGAGACTGCCAGCGCGTTGGACTCAATAAAGTCACGCCGCGGCTCGACCGCATCTCCCATAAGCGTATTGAAGATCTGATCAGCTGCAATTGCATCTTCGATCGACACGCGGAGCATTCTGCGCACAGCTGGGTCCATCGTGGTCTCCCACAACTGGTCCGGGTTCATTTCGCCGAGCCCCTTGTATCGCTGTACGCTATGACGGCGGGTACCCTCGTTCATCAGCCAGTCAAGCGCCTGTTTGAAGGTCGTCACAGGCTTCTTCCGCTCGCCCCGCTGCACATAAGCCCCGTCTTCGAGCAGGCTGTTGAGCTTGTCACCAAGCGTCGTGACCGTCTTATAGTCGTTGCTGCTGAAGAAGTCGCGGTTGAACGTGATGTAACTCGCCAGCCCATGCGAGATGATCTCGACCTCCGGCAACCAAAGATTTCGCTCCTTGTCTTCGCGCAAGCTGGCTTTGTAGGTGAGGCCGGAACGCTCGACAGTCTTGAGCAGGGCGGCGTAGGGCTCAAGCCAGGCCTGCATGGCCGAATGGTCTGCGAGCTTTTCAACGGGTACCCGCGGCAAGTAAATAAGGTGTTCTGTAAGCTCTTGCGGATAGAGTCGGGACAACCGCTGCAGGGTTTTCATTACGGTGCGGTAGTCATTGACCAAACGTTCCAGCGCCTCGCCAGACAGTCCCGGCGCGTCCTCGTTGACATGAAGGCTAGCGTCTTCGAGTGCGGACTGAGTGAGATACTCGTCCATCGCCTCGTCATCCTTGATGTATTGTTCCTGCTTGCCGCGCTTCACTTTGTAAAGCGGCGGCTGGGCAATGTAGACATAGCCTCGCTCGATCAATTCAGGAAGCTGACGGAAGAAAAAGGTCAACAGCAGCGTGCGAATGTGAGAGCCGTCGACGTCAGCATCCGTCATGATGATAATGTTGTGATACCGCAGTTTGTCGATGTTGTATTCTTCGCGGCCTATCCCGCAGCCCAGCGCTGTAATCAGCGTGCCCACTTCCTGCGAGGAAATCATCTTGTCGAAACGAGCCTTTTCGACGTTGAGGATCTTACCTTTCAACGGCAGAATCGCCTGAGTCCTGCGGTTACGGCCCTGCTTGGCAGAACCGCCCGCGGAGTCACCCTCCACGATGTAAAGTTCTGAAAGCGCAGGATCCTTTTCCTGGCAGTCGGCCAGCTTACCCGGCAGCCCTGCAATGTCCAATGCGCCCTTTCGGCGGGTCATTTCGCGCGCCTTGCGAGCCGCTTCACGGGCACGAGCGGCATCGATCATCTTTCCGACAACCGCCTTGGCTTCGTTAGGATGCTCGAGCAAGAAATCCGCAAAATACTTGCCCATCTCTTGTTCGACCGCCGTCTTAACCTCGGACGAAACCAACTTGTCCTTCGTTTGCGAGCTGAACTTGGGGTCGGGCACTTTGACTGAAATAATGGCTGTCAGGCCTTCACGCGCGTCGTCACCCGTAGTCGAGACCTTATGCTTCTTGGCCAAGCCTTCCTGTTCGATATAGTTATTCAGGTTGCGGGTCAGCGCGGAACGGAACCCCGCGAGATGAGTGCCGCCATCGCGCTGCGGAATGTTATTGGTGAAGCAGAGAATGTTCTCGTTGAAGCTGTCATTCCACTGCAGAGCCACCTCAACGCCCACACCATCATCGCGCTGAACGCTGAAATGAAAGACTTCATTCACCGCGGTCTTGTTGGTATTGAGATAGCTGACAAAGGCGCTAAGACCCCCTTCGTACTTGAAGAGCTCTTCTTTGGCCGTCCGCTCGTCGCGTAGCACGATGCCAACGCCAGAGTTGAGGAATGAAAGTTCCCGGAGGCGCTTCGCCAAGATATCCCAGCTGAAGTGGATATTCTGGAAGGTCTCAGCAGACGGCTTGAAATGAATCTCAGTGCCCGACTCAGTCGTTTCGCCTACGGCAGCGAGCGGAGCCTGCGGTACGCCATGGCGGTAGGTCTGTTCCCATACCTTACCGTCTCGGCGGACGGTCAGTAGCAGTTCCTCGGAAAGTGCGTTAACAACCGATACGCCGACGCCGTGCAAGCCGCCGGAAACCTTATATGAGTTGTCATCGAACTTACCGCCGGCGTGCAAGACGGTCATGATGACCTCAGCCGCTGAGACGCCCTCCTCATGTATATCCACCGGAATGCCACGTCCATTGTCACGGACACTGATGGATTCATCGACATGGATAGTGATACGAATATCGCTGCAATGTCCGGCTAACGCTTCGTCGATAGAGTTATCAACGACCTCGAAGACCATGTGGTGCAGACCAGTTCCGTCGTCCGTGTCACCTATATACATACCTGGGCGCTTACGGACAGCATCTAGCCCCTTGAGCACCTTGATGCTGGACGAATCGTACGTATGGTTCTCGCTCATGCCTTCACTCCCGAGGGGCCGTGGATAGGGACAATGTTTCCCTGTTCCACGTGAAACATTGAGACTGGCGTGTCCACACACCAATCTACTTGCAATAGATTCGAATCGACACAGGTGATAAATACCTGGCAATTCAGCTGTTCTAACAAGCGGCACAATGAACGCCGATGTTGTTCATCCAACTCGGACGGAAGATCATCCACCAAGTAAATGCACTGGCCACGCTTTGCTTCGCCGACCAGATGACCCTGTGCAATGCGCAACGCACAGACGACTAGCTTCTGCTGCCCGCGGGACAAGGTTTCAGCAGCGTTATGCCCCGCTATTCTTAAGCGCAGGTCGGCACGCTGGGGACCGGATTGGGTGTGCCCCATGGCACGGTCTCGCTCGAGAGACGCCGCCAATACATCAGCAAGATGACGATCCTTGTCCCAGCCCCGGTAATAACTGAGTTGAAACTCGCCCAAGTCCAATAACTCTGCCAACGTGGCCTCGAATACCGGTTTAAGCAACTGAATATAGGCACGCCGAAAGCTGTCAATTTCGTCGCTTGCCACCGTCAATTCACGGCTCCACGCCGCGACGGAAGCGCTGTCAAGTGTACCATGCCGAAGCATCGAGTTCCGTTGCCGTAGGGCCTGCTGCAACCGCTGCCAGGCGCCCAAAAACCGGGGTTCCACGTGAAACACACCCCAATCCATGAACTGTCGTCTAAGCTTCGGCGCACCTTCCAATAACCGGAAACTGTCTGGATTAATCACTTGCAATGGAAGCGATTCAGCCAACTCAGCCGCGCCTTTGACCGTCTGGCCATTGATTCGGATGCGCACCTCACCGGCGCGATCCCGCGCGATCCCAAGCGCATTGGTTTGATCAGGTAACTGAACCTGGCCAAATACGGTGCAGCTCGTTTGCTCGTGGGAAATAACTGGATTTAAGCGGGTACTCCGAAAAGAGCGCGCCAGGCCAAGAAGATGGATGGCCTCGAGAAAGCTGGTTTTCCCGCTGCCATTGTCGCCTTGAAGGATATTGATCCGCGGGGAGGGGGTTAACGTCACCGGCTGCAGATTGCGAACGCCGGTGACGGAGATACGGCTAAGCGACATTCAAACCGTTACAGACGCATTGGCATGACGACATAGGCAGAGTCGTCGTTGTCGAATTCCTGGACCAGCGCACTGCTGTTGGCGTCAGAGAGGATCAGGCGTACCTGATCCGCGGTCATTACACCGAGTACATCGAGCAAGTAGCTGACATTAAAGCCGATCTCCAGCGACCCACCGTTATAGTCGACCGCCACTTCTTCTTCGGCTTCTTCCTGTTCAGGATTGTTCGCCTGAATCTTGAGCAAGCCGCTTTCTAGCTGCAGCCGAATGCCACGATATTTTTCGTTCGACAGGATTGCAGTTCGGCTGAACGCTTCGCGAAGCGTCTGGCGCTCGCCGACGACCAACTTGTCGCCGCCCCGAGGCAGTACGCGCTCGTAATCGGGGAACTTACCGTCGACCAGCTTGGAGGTGAAGGTGAACTCCCCCGTCGTGGCTCGGATGTGGTGCTGACCCAAGACAATGCTCACGTCACCGTCCTGGTCGGACAGTAGGCGGGCCAGTTCGAGAATACCCTTACGTGGAACGATAACCTGATGACGGTCCGGCTGCTCGATACCTGCCTGCATGGAACACATTGCCAAGCGATGCCCATCGGTCGCGACCGCACGGAGCATTCCGCTGGAAACTTCAATGAGCATTCCATTGAGGTAGTAGCGAACGTCCTGCTGCGCCATGGCAAAACCGCTGCGCTCGATTAGCCGGCGCATCTTGCCCTGATTGACCGTAAAGCTGAGGGAGCCTGGCCCCTCCTCAACGGCCGGAAAATCATTGGCAGGAAGGGTGGACAACGTGAAGCGGCTGCGTCCGGACTTGATGATCACCTTGCTGTCATCGAGCCGAATATCAATCAGCGCATCGGGCTGCAGACTTTTGCAGATGTCCATCAGTTTACGCGCCGGCACGGTGATCTCCCCCGGCTCGGACGCGTCTTCCAACGTCACGCGCCCTACCAGCTCAACCTCAAGGTCCGTGCCGGTCAACGACAGCTGATGATTGTCGACCACCAAGAGAACGTTGGACAACACCGGCAAGGTCTGGCGGCGTTCTACTACGCCAGCCACCAGCTGCAGAGGTTTCAACAGGGCTTCGCGCTGAATAGTGAAATGCATGGTCTGGTCCCTTGCCTATTAGATGGCGGCAATCTGTTCAGGTAGTCAAAGTGCGCAACAGGTTTTTGTAGTCCTCGCGAATATCGGCATCTATTTCGCGAAGTTCGGCGATTTTACGGCAAGCATGCAACACGGTCGTGTGATCCCTGCCACCAAAGGCATCACCGATTTCCGGCAGGCTATGATTGGTCAGTTCTTTCGACAAGGCCATCGCTACCTGCCGAGGGCGGGCAACCGAGCGAGACCGACGTTTCGACAACAGATCGGCAATCTTGATCTTGTAATACTCAGCCACGGTGCGCTGGATGTTATCCACGCTGACCAGCTTGTCCTGTAATGCCAGGAGGTCTTTCAAAGACTCTCGGATCAGCTCGATCGTAATGTCGCGCCCCATGAAGTGCGAATGTGCGATCACACGCTTCAACGCACCTTCGAGTTCGCGCACATTAGACCGGATGCGTTGTGCAATAAAGAAGGCCGCATCATGCGGCAAGTCGATATTGGCCTGGTCGGCCTTCTTCATCAGGATCGCTACGCGTGTTTCGAGTTCCGGGGGTTCCACCGCGACGGTCAGCCCCCAACCGAAGCGTGACTTGAGGCGCTCCTCCAGTCCATCGATCTCTTTGGGATATCGATCACTCGTCAAGATGACTTGCTGACCGCCTTCAAGCAGCGCGTTAAAGGTGTGGAAGAACTCCTCCTGAGAGCGCTCTTTCTTTGCAAAGAACTGAATGTCGTCGATCAGCAGCGCGTCGACCGAACGATAAAAACGCTTGAATTCGTTGATGGCGTTGAGCTGCAGCGCCTTGACCATATCTGCGACGAAACGCTCCGAATGCAGGTACACGACCTTTGCATTCGGGTTCTTCTTCAAAAGATGGTTGCCCACGGCATGCATCAAGTGAGTCTTGCCGAGACCGACCCCACCATAGAGGAACAATGGGTTGTAACCATGTTTGGGATTGTCGGCGACCTGCCAGGCCGCCGCACGGGCGAGCTGATTGGATTTACCCTCGACAAAGTTCTCGAAGGTGAAGGTACGGTTGAGGTAACTGGTGTGCTTGAGCGCGCCTTCGACCTGCACGTTACGCTCGCTACGAGCTGGCGTGACCGGAGCATCCACGGCCACTTGCGATACTGGTGCAACAGGCACCGCTTCGGGCGTTACAGCCGCTACGCGAACTGGCGCGGTGTCCGCAGGGCGCGACGACGCGGCGGGGGGCAATGCAGCCGCCGCAGTCCGCTTGCTGCCAATCAAAAGCGAAAGCGCCGGTGCTAGCCCAGTGGCACGTTCGGACAACAGCTCCATCAGCCTCGACAGGTATTTTTCGTTGACCCAATCGAGCACGAACCGGTTAGGTGCGTACACACGGAGCTCATCTCCGTTCGCTTCAACCTGAAGCGGGCGTATCCACGTGTTGAATTGCTGGGCTGGCAGTTCATCCCTCAGAAGGTCAATGCACTGCTGCCAAAGTTCCACCGACACGGAATCTCCTAAACGCTGTCGAGCTCGAAAACGGTCGCCATTGTAGCTGGGCCGCGCCTCCGTTATCCACAGCGGTATCGGCGTTCGGTCGTCTATCCAAGCATCTGGTAAGACTGACAAGCACTATGAACCCTGTTGATAACCTGAAAGCAGCCCTGCGGAAAAGCTGTTTTTTTCCACCTGCGCAACCTGTGCTGTGGATAACTAAGTCAGGTATACACAGGACGATCACGGGATGTGAACCGCTTACTCCGAGTTATTCCTAAGGGTTATCACGACCGTGAAGCCCCGCCGCCGCTCGCCTGACGTAGGTTATCCACAGAAATACCGACGCACATACATAAGCTTAGAAAAAGAAGAGCTTTATTCTTTTTCCTTTCTATATCTTTTTCGAAATCTCGACTGGTTGGAAATTGACCTGACTCGATGGCTTCTCTACAATCGCCGGTCTCTTAAAAGGGGGCCATTCCGGCTCGCAACCGATCACCAGGTAACGCATCATGAAACGCACTTTCCAACCGAGCACTCTCAAGCGCGCCCGCACTCATGGTTTCCGCGCTCGCATGGCTACCAAGAACGGCCGTGCAGTTCTGTCGCGCCGTCGCGCCAAAGGTCGTAAGCGTCTGACCGTCTGAATACGTCGGAACAGGTAGTGAGTCGAGACTTCGGACGGGACAAGCGACTGCTGACCCCCCGCCAGTTCAAATTGGTCTTCGACTCCCCCTCCGGCAAGCTACCGGGCAGGAATGTCCTACTGTTGGTGCGGGAAAACGGATTGCCTCATCCCCGACTGGGATTGGTAATCGGCAAAAAGAGCGTCAAGCTCGCGGTGGAGCGCAATCGCATCAAGCGGCAGCTGCGCGAAACTTTTCGTCTCCACCAGTTGGAACTAACGGGATGGGACATTGTGGTAATCGCGCGAAAGGGTCTGGCCGATCAGGAAAGCGCTGAGCTCGCCCGGCATTTTTCCAAGCTCTGGAAGCGACTGTCTCGAACTTCCATCGCGCCTTGCGATTCCCGCAGCCAGGCCTAGCCATGCGCAACCTGGCCCTCGTTCCCATACGCATCTATCGGTACGCCATCAGCCCTATGATGGCCAGCCATTGTCGTTTCTACCCCACCTGCTCCTGCTACGCGCAAGAGGCCATCGAAACCCATGGCCTATTGCGTGGTGGCTGGCTGAGCCTGCGCCGGCTCGGCCGTTGCCATCCATGGAATCCGGGCGGCTATGACCCCGTGCCTTCCTACACCACCTCCAATTCATCCTCGATGACCGAGTAACCATGGATATCAAACGCTCGATCCTGCTCGTTGCCCTGGCAATCGTTGCCTACCTGTTGGTCCTGCAGTGGAACCAGGACTATGGCCAGGCAGCACTGCCCCCTGAGACCACCCAGGAACAAAGTCAGTCCAACTCGCTACCGGACACACCTGCCTCCAATTTGGCCAATCAGCAAGCTGGCGATTTGCCGGTCGTCGAAGGGGCACCGCAGGCCAGCGCCGTATCCGACTCTCAAGCCAGTACCCAGCTGATCCGGGTACGGACCGACGTACTGGACCTGGCAATCGACCCGAAGGGTGGAGATGTCGTTGACCTGCGCTTGCCGCAGTATCCGCGTCGCCAGGATAGGCCCGATGTGCCGTTTCAGCTCTTCGAGCGTAGCGGCGAACGGACCTACGAAGCCCAGAGTGGTTTGATTGGTGACGGTCCGGACAAGGCCACTGGTCGCCCGCTCTACTCGAGCGAGCAGCAGCAATATCAGCTGGCCGAGGGGCAAGATCAGCTCGTCGTCGACCTTGCTTACAGTGCCGACGGAGTCAATTACACCAAGCGATTCACTTTCGAGCGCGGCAACTATGACCTCGGCGTCAGCTACCTGATCGATAACCAGAGCGGGGAGCCTTGGACCGGTTACATGTTCGGCCAGCTCAAGCGTGACAGCAGCGGCGACCCGTCCTCGAGCACGGCCACTGGCACCGCCACCTACCTGGGCGCCGCGCTGTGGACCAAGGACGAGCCCTATACCAAGGTGTCCATGGGCGACATGGACGACAAAAGCCTGAAGAAAACCGTGGAAGGTGGATGGATCGCCTGGCTGCAGCACTACTTCGTCACCGCCTGGATCCCGCAAGCCGAGCAGACTAACCAGGTCCAGACCCGCAAAGACAGCCAGGGCAACTACATCATCGGTTTCACTGGCCCAGCGGTCACGGTCGCACCCGGTGAGCAAGGCGAGGCGTCAGCCAGACTTTATGCAGGCCCCAAGAGCCAGGACAAGCTTGAAGAGTTGTCCCCTGGCCTGCGTTTGACTGTTGACTACGGCATTCTCTGGTTCATCGCGCAGCCGATCTTCTGGTTGCTACAGAACATTCATGCACTGTTGGGCAACTGGGGTTGGTCGATCATCGCGTTGACCATCATCATCAAGCTCGCGTTTTTCCCTCTTTCGGCGGCCAGCTACCGGTCGATGGCGCGCATGCGTGCGGTGTCGCCGAAAATGCAGGCGCTGAAAGAGCAGTACGGTGATGATCGCCAGAAGATGTCCCAGGCGATGATGGAGCTTTACAAGAAAGAAAAGATCAACCCGCTCGGCGGCTGCTTGCCGATCCTGGTGCAGATGCCAGTGTTCCTCGCGCTCTATTGGGTGCTGTTGGAAAGCGTTGAGATGCGCCAAGCGCCGTGGATGTTCTGGATCACCGACTTGTCGATCAAGGATCCCTTTTTCATCCTGCCGATCATCATGGGCGCGACAATGTTCATCCAGCAGCAACTGAACCCGACGCCGCCGGATCCCATGCAGGCCAAAGTGATGAAGCTGTTGCCGATCATCTTCACCTTCTTCTTCCTCTGGTTCCCTGCCGGCCTGGTGCTGTACTGGGTGGTCAACAACGTCTTGTCCATTGCGCAGCAGTGGTACATTACGCGCAAGATCACTGCTCAGACCGCACCTGCGACCTGATCTGAAGCTCTGAGCAAAACGCCCCTTGATTGGGGCGTTTTGCTTTCCACGGGAGGACACCGATGACACCTATACGTGACACTATCGCAGCCGTTGCCACGGCCCCGGGACGTGGGGGTATCGGTGTGGTCCGGGTATCAGGACCCCGCGCCCGGCCGATCGCCATTACGTTAAGCGGTCGAGAGCCCGTTGCACGCCATGCCCACTACGGCCCCTTCCACGCCGACGACGGCGAGGTCATCGATGAAGGCCTGTTGCTGTTCTTTCTTGGTCCCCACTCGTTCACCGGTGAAGATGTGCTCGAACTGCAGGGCCATGGCGGCCCCATCGTTCTCGACATGCTTCTGAACCGCTGCGTCGAACTGGGCGCACGGCTGGCCCGCCCGGGCGAGTTCAGCGAGCGAGCCTTCCTCAACGACAAGCTCGACCTGGCTCAGGCCGAAGCGATAGCTGATTTGATCGAGGCCAGTTCAGCCCAAGCCGCACGCAACGCTGTCCGTTCGTTACAGGGTGAATTCTCCCGACGGGTTCATCAGCTGACCGAAAAGCTGATCCAGCTACGGATTTACGTCGAAGCGGCAATCGACTTTCCCGAAGAGGAAATCGACTTTCTGGCAGACGGTCACGTGCTGTCTCTTTTGGAGGGTGTTCGTCAGGAGCTCGCGGCCGTACTCAGGGAAGCGGGGCAGGGCGCGTTGCTTCGCGACGGCATGAACGTGGTGATCGCCGGTCGCCCCAACGCGGGTAAGTCGAGCCTGCTGAACGCGCTCGCAGGGCGCGAGGCAGCCATCGTTACCGATATCGCCGGTACCACGCGTGACATCCTGCGGGAACACATTCATATCGACGGGATGCCGCTGCACATCATCGACACCGCCGGTTTGCGAGATACCTGCGACGAAGTCGAGCGAATCGGCGTCGAACGGGCGATACGCGCCATCGGGGAAGCTGATCGAATCCTGCTGATGGTCGATGCCACGACGCACGAGTCGGCTGAGGCGCTATGGCCGGCGTTGCTGCAGACACGGCCGGAACCGAGTCGGATCACCGTCATTCGAAACAAAGCTGACCTCACAGGTGAAACCCCTTCGTTGAAAACCTCTGAAGAGGGGCAGGTGACGCTGAGCCTTTCCGCACGCTCAGGCGACGGCCTCGAGCTGCTTCGTGAACATCTCAAGGCGTGCATGGGCTTCGATCAGACGGCCGAAAGCGGCTTCAGCGCTCGCCGCCGGCATTTGGAGGCCTTGCGGCACGCCGCAGACCATCTCGCTCACGGCCAAGCACAGCTGACCCTTGCCGGCGCTGGTGAGCTGCTCGCCGAAGATCTTCGACAGGCCCAGCAAGCGTTGGCAGAAATCACCGGCGCTTTCAGCTCGGACGATTTGCTTGGTCGCATTTTTTCTAGCTTCTGCATCGGCAAATAGCGCCTATCGACCGACCCGAGCACCGATTCAGACGATGCTCGGATAGTGTTGATCCCCTTCGCGGCGTCTACTCGGTGTTCATGCATGGGCAAAACACCTCCATAACCCTGTGGAAAAGAACGCCTGAGCACGGTCGATAACCCGTTGATGTTTAAGCGTGAATAACGCTCTGTTGATAAGTGTTAAAGTTATCAACAGCTCGTCAACCGAGCGCGCACGGGTTCTCCTGGCTTGTCCCACAGGGTTCTGGTGTTCTGAAGGCCATATATATCAAGCTCTCTAGGGATCTATCCACAGATATGGCGCCGCCATCTATAAACATAAAAACCAGCTTTAAAAGATTTCTTCTCTTTATCTATGTTTACACAAGCCCCGGCGGCGGTTGTTCATTTTTTGCTCAAAGCCCTTCTTTCAGGAACCCCGTGCCCCTATACTGGCGCGCTTCCCAAAACCCATCTGAACAGGCACGAGGTGCGTGGTGGATTTCCCTTCCCGTTTTGACGTAATCGTGATCGGCGGCGGCCATGCCGGTACCGAAGCGGCTCTAGCCGCAGCCAGGATCGGCGTAAAAACGCTGCTGCTTACGCACAACGTGGAAACCCTTGGGCAAATGAGCTGCAACCCAGCCATCGGCGGCATTGGAAAAAGCCATCTGGTAAAGGAAATTGACGCACTGGGAGGTGCGATGGCGCATGCCACTGACCTCGGTGGCATCCAGTTCCGAGTGCTCAACAGCCGCAAAGGGCCGGCTGTACGCGCAACCCGAGCACAAGCCGATCGCGTCCTGTACAAGGCAGCCATTCGCGAGACTCTGGAAAATCAGCCGAACCTGTGGATATTCCAGCAAGCGGTTGATGACCTCATCGTTGAGGGAGAACAGGTAAAGGGCGTCGTTACACAAATGGGCCTGAGGTTCCTCAGCGACTCCGTTGTGCTCACGACTGGAACCTTTCTGGGCGGACTTATCCACATCGGTTTGGAAAATTTTTCGGGAGGCCGAGCCGGTGATCCGCCATCCATCGCGCTGGCCCATCGTCTTCGCGAGTTACCTTTACGGGTGGGCCGCCTGAAGACAGGCACTCCGCCTCGCATCGACGGACGCAGCGTCGATTTTTCCCTGATGACCGAACAGCCAGGAGACACACCAGTTCCCACCATGTCCTTTCTGGGCAACGCTGCTCAGCATCCCAGGCAGGTCAGCTGCTGGATAACCCATACCAATGCCCGTACACACGAGATCATCGCCAGCAACCTAGATCGTTCGCCAATGTATTCGGGTGTAATCGAGGGCGTCGGTCCGCGTTATTGCCCGTCGATCGAGGACAAGATTCATCGCTTCGCCGACAAGGACAGCCATCAGGTATTTCTTGAACCCGAAGGGCTGACGACCCACGAGCTCTACCCCAACGGCATCTCCACCTCACTGCCCTTCGATGTGCAGCTGCAGATCGTGCGCAGCATTCGCGGCATGGAACAGGCTCACATCGTGCGGCCAGGCTATGCCATCGAATATGACTATTTCGATCCGCGAGACCTCAAGTACAGCTTGGAAACCAAGGTGATCGGCGGCCTGTTCTTCGCTGGACAGATCAACGGCACAACCGGCTACGAAGAAGCCGGCGCACAAGGCCTGCTTGCAGGCACCAATGCCGCGTTGCGCGCGCAAGGCCGCGAAAGTTGGTGCCCGCGGCGCGATGAGGCTTATCTCGGCGTTTTGGTCGATGATCTGATCACCCTCGGTACTCAAGAGCCGTATCGCATGTTCACCTCGCGCGCCGAGTATCGGTTGATCTTGCGTGAGGACAATGCTGACCTGCGGCTGACTGAAAAGGGCCGCGAGCTGGGCCTGGTCGATGATCGGCGCTGGGAAAGCTTCGAGCGCAAGCGTGAGGCAATCCAGCGTGAGGAGCAGCGCCTGCGTAGTACCTGGGTGCGCCCTGGAACGGCTGAGGGCGAAGCGGTCGCGGCCCGATTCGGCACGCCGCTGGCGCATGAGTACAACCTGCTCAACCTGCTGGCACGTCCTGAGATCGACTACCACAGCCTCATGGCGGTAACTGGGCATGGCGTCGAAGATGTTCAGGTAGCCGAGCAGGTTGAGATCAAGACCAAGTACGCCGGCTATATCGACCGTCAACAGGATGAGATCACCCGGTTGCGGGCCAGCGAAAGCGTCACCTTGCCAGTGGACCTGGACTACACAACCATCTCCGGCCTGTCGAAGGAAATTCAGCACAAGCTGACCCTCGCTCGTCCGGAGACACTGGGCCAGGCCTCCCGCATCCCCGGCGTCACGCCGGCCGCAGTGTCGCTGCTGATGATCCATCTGAAAAAGCGCAACGCCGGGCAGAAGTTGGAGCAAAGCGCTTGATGGATAAGGCCGATCGTTATGCAGAGGAGCTGAACCAGGGCGCCCGCGAACTCGGTGTTGATCTGAGTGCAGACCAGCAATCATGCTTGCTGGGATACATGGCCCTGCTGGTCAAGTGGAACAAGGCCTACAACCTGACGGCGGTACGTGAGCCTGCGGAGATGGTGTCTCGCCATCTGCTCGATAGTTTGAGCATCGTGCCTGAAGTCGCGAGCGGTGGTGATCGTTGGCTGGACGTCGGCAGCGGTGGAGGCATGCCAGGCATTCCGCTGGCCATCATGTTCCCCGAGCGGCATTTCACTCTGCTTGACTCTAACGGCAAAAAGACTCGCTTTCTCACCCAGGTCAAGCTGGAGTTGAAACTCGCCAACGTGGAGGTTGTCCACACCCGCGTCGAGGCGTTCCAGCCGACGTTGCCCTTTACCGGTATCACCTCCAGGGCGTTCAGTTCGTTGAGCGATTTCGCTAGCTGGACCCGTCATCTGGGCGACAGCGAAACATGCTGGCTCGCCATGAAAGGTGTGCAGCCCGACGATGAACTTCAAGCGCTGCCCACCGATTTCGATCTGCAGAGCTGTCAGGTCCTCAAGGTGCCCGGTTGCCAAGGGCAACGCCATCTGTTGATACTGCGCCGCACTTCATGACCCGGACAGACACTGACCATGGCTAAAGTATTCGCCATCGCCAACCAGAAGGGCGGTGTCGCCAAAACCACCACGTGCATCAACCTTGCCGCTTCGCTCGTCGCGACACGGCGACGGGTGCTGCTCATCGATTTGGATCCTCAGGGCAACGCGACCACCGGCAGCGGTGTGGATAAGTTGAATCTGGAGTACTCGATCTATGACGTGCTGATTGGCGAATGCAGCCTGGTCGATGCCATGCAGTTTTCCGAACACGGCGGCTATCAGCTTCTACCGGCCAACCGCGACCTGACGGCAGCAGAGGTCGCACTGTTGAAATTGCCGGCCAAGGAGCATCGCCTACGCGACGCACTGGCGCCCGTACGTGAAAACTACGACTACATCCTGATTGATTGCCCTCCGTCGCTTTCGATGCTCACCATCAACGCCTTGACCGCATCGGATGGCGTGATCATTCCCATGCAATGTGAGTATTACGCACTAGAAGGATTGACCGACCTGGTCAACTCGATTCAGCGAATCGCTCAGGCATTGAACCCATCTCTCAGGATCGAAGGCCTGCTGCGCACCATGTACGACCCTCGCAGCAGCTTGACCAACGATGTTACCGAACAGCTGAAAGCGCATTTTGGTGACAAGGTCTACGACACAGTTATTCCGCGCAACGTCAGGCTAGCCGAAGCACCCAGCCACGGCATGCCGGCGCTGGTATACGACAAGCAATCCAAGGGCGCCCTGGCCTATCTCGCGCTGGCGGGCGAGCTGTCCCGCCGGCAGCGCCGCGCCGCCCGTAGCGTAACCGCATAAGGAACATTCAATGGCGACCAAAAAAAGAGGGCTGGGCCGGGGGCTGGACGCCCTGCTCGGCGGCGCCAACATCGCAGCGCCAGCCCAGGAGGCAGCGGCCCGCGAAGAGCGCGATCTGCATCAGCTGCCTGTGGACCTCATCCAGCGGGGTAAATATCAGCCGCGTCGCGACATCGATCCGGTAACACTCGAAGAGCTGGCTAACTCCATCCGCACCCAAGGCGTGATGCAGCCCATCGTGGTCCGTAGCATCGGTGGTGACCGTTACGAGATCATTGCCGGCGAGCGTCGCTGGCGCGCCAGCCAGCTGGCGGGTCTGGACCGGGTGCCGGCCATCGTGCGCGAGGTCACCGACGAAGCGGCGATCGCCATGGCCCTGATCGAAAACATCCAGCGAGAGGACCTCAACCCCATCGAGGAGGCCTTTGCATTGCAGCGCTTGCAGCAGGAGTTCCAGCTTACTCAGCAGCAAGTCGCCGATGCCGTGGGTAAGTCACGTGTTTCCGTCAGCAACCTGTTGCGCCTGATCAACCTGCCCGACGAAATCAAGACGTTGTTGTCTCATGGCGACCTGGAGATGGGGCACGCCCGTGCGTTGCTTGGCCTACCGACGGAACAACAGGTCGAAGGCGCGCGGCACGTTGTCGCACGCGGGCTTACGGTCCGCCAAACCGAAGCCCTGGTTCGGCAATGGCTGAGTAGCAAGCCGAGCCCGAAAACCGAGATGCGGAACGATCCCGATATTGTGCGTCTGGAGCAGAAACTGGCCGAGCGGCTAGGCTCTCCAGTGCAGATCAAGCATGGCCAGAAGGGAAAAGGGCAGTTGGTGATCCGCTATAACTCGCTCGATGAATTGCAAGGCGTACTCGCACACATTCGTTGATACAAAAAAAATGTAGTGGCAGTCGGAAATAACTACCTGACGGTTGAACGCGGGCAGGGCTGCTCCTATACTCGCGGCGCTTTTTTGACTGCGGCCATTAGCCGTCTGAGATGACGATTCACGACGGGTTCATGGTGAAATTTCACAACAAGACACCCTTCCATCGGCATCCGGTAGTCCGGGTTTTGGCTGCACAGGCGCTCGTTGCGTTGATCGCAACTGTTATCTGTACTGCTGTTTTTGGTATGGTCGCGGGCTATTCCGCGCTGCTTGGCGGGCTAATAGCTTTCCTGGCCAATGTCTATTTTGCTTTTAAGGCGTTCCGCTATTTTGGCGCACGCTCGGCCAGGGCAATCGTCCAGTCCTTCTGGGCGGGTGAGATGGGTAAACAGATTCTGGCAGCAGCGTTGTTTGCGCTGGTGTTTGTAGGAGTGAAGCCACTGCAACCAGCGGCACTGTTCGTTGGTTATCTGCTGGTTTTAGGCGCCGGAGCGAGCGCCCTCCTGCTGATGAAAAATAATCCGAAGCATTGAGCACTGAGGCATTTATGGCGAGTACCCCGGCGGAATATATCCAGCATCACCTGCAGAATCTGACTTATGGAAAGTTGCCTGAAGGCTACGTGCGCGCTGACGGTTCGGTCGTCGACCAGGCCACTTGGACCATTGCCCAGACTGGCGCCGAGGCGCGGGACATGGGGTTCATGGCTGTCCATCTGGATACCCTGGGCTGGTCGCTGTTCATGGGGCTGATCTTCGTCGTGCTGTTCCGCCTGGCCGCCAAGGGCGCCACCGCGGGCACGCCGGGTCGCCTGCAAAATCTGGTCGAAATGTGCGTCGAGTTCGTCGAAGGCGTCGTCAAAGACACCTTCCATGGCCGTAATCCGGTCATCGCGCCGCTCGCCCTGACCATTTTCGTCTGGGTGTTCCTGATGAACAGCCTGAAGTGGATTCCGGTGGACTACATCCCCGGCCTGGCTCATGCCTTGGGCGTACCGTATTTCAAAATTGTGCCGACAGCTGACCCGAACGGTACTTTCGGCCTGTCGCTCGGTGTATTCATCCTGATCCTGTTCTACAGCTTCAAGGTCAAGGGCGTGGGCGGCTTCACCAAGGAATTGGCGTTTACGCCGTTCAATCACTGGTCGCTCATTCCGTTCAACCTGTTTCTCGAAATCCTCGGTCTGCTGACCAAGCCGCTGAGCCTGGCTCTGCGACTGTTCGGCAACATGTATGCCGGTGAGGTGGTGTTCATTCTCATCGCGCTGCTGCCGTTCTACGTGCAGTGGACCCTGAATGTGCCCTGGGCGATCTTCCATATTCTGGTGATCCCGCTTCAGGCGTTCATTTTCATGGTTCTGACCGTGGTGTACCTGAGTTCTGCGCATGAAGATCATAGTCATGCTGAACTCACACCGTAATCGCTGAACCCGGTTCGACTCAGTTTCGCGTTACCCAAGAAAACCTTAACCCTTAGCTTCAGGAGCTTTACATGGAACTCGTCTACATCGCCGCCTCCATCATGATCGGTCTGGGTGCCCTGGGCACTGGCATCGGCTTCGCCCTGCTGGGTGGCAAGCTGCTGGAATCCACTGCTCGTCAACCCGAGCTGGCTCCTCAGCTGCAAACAAAGACCTTCCTCATGGCTGGCCTGCTCGACGCCGTCCCGATGATCGGTGTTGGTATCGCGATGTACCTCATCTTCGTTGTCGCTGCCTAAGACTTTTCCGGTTCCTGATGGGGTTCGCGTGGCGAACCCCGTTGCCGTGGAATTGACAACCGCGTCGAACGAAATAGCACGAGGTATATCGCTGTGAACATTAACTTGACGCTGTTCGGTCAAACGTTCGCCTTCGCTATTTTCGTCTGGTTCTGCATGAAGTACGTATGGCCGCCCATCACCAAGGCCATGCAAGAACGCCAGAAGAAAATCGCCGAAGGTTTGGACGCTGCAGGCCGTGCGCAGCAAGACCTGAAATTGGCTCAGGAAAAGGTTACCAATACCCTCCGCGAGACCAAGGGACAGGCTGCCCAGATCCTTGAGCAGGCCAACAAGCAGGCCAACGCCATCGTTGAGGAAGCCAAGCAGCAGGCACGCATCGAAGGCGACCGCCTGGTAGCCGGTGCCCGCGCCGAGATCGAGCAGGAAGTGAACCGTGCCAAGGAGCAACTGCGTAACCAGGTAGCGGCATTGGCCGTGCTGGGTGCGGAGAAAATCCTGGAGTCCCAGGTGGACGCCAAGGCGCACAACGATCTGGTCGAAAAACTGGCCTCCCAACTCTAAGCGAGGCAAGCGATGATCAATACCCAGACGCTTGCTCGGCCGTATGCAAAGGCCGCTTTCGAGTTCGCCGGCTCGGCCGGTCGGATCGACGCCTGGTCGGGCATGTTGAGCCTGGCTGCGGTCGCCGTTGAAGTTCCGCAGGTCGCCGAACTGCTGAAGAACCCGCGCCTGACCAGCGAAAGCAAGGTCAAGACGCTGGTTCAGGCGCTCGGCAGCGACATCGATGAAGCCTTCCGCAACTTCGTCACCACGCTCGGCGACAATGATCGCCTGGACGTGCTGCCGATGATTAGGGAGCTCTTCGAGGAGCTCAAGGCAGAAGCCGAAAAGACAATCGACGTTGAAGTGCAGACTGCTTTCGAGCTCTCCCCTGCGCAACTCCAAACTTTGGCTGCCGCCCTGTCGAAGCGGCTAGATCGTACCGTCAACCCCCAGCAGGTCGTGAACCCTGCGCTGATCGGCGGCGTTGTTATCCGCGCCGGCGATGTGGTTGTCGATGGTTCGGTCCGCGGCAAACTGAGCCAGTTGGCCGAATCGTTGAAATCCTGATTTGAGGGTCGTGGCATGCAGCAACTGAATCCTTCCGAGATTAGTGAAATCATAAAGCAGCGCATCGGTAGCTCCGATGTGTCCGCTCAAGCGCGTAACGAAGGCACCGTCGTCAGCGTTTCTGACGGTATCGTTCGCATTTACGGCCTGGCCGACGTGATGTACGGGGAGATGATCGAATTCCCGGGCGGCGTTTACGGCATGGCTCTGAACCTGGAACAGGACTCCGTAGGTGCCGTTGTACTGGGCAACTACCAAGGCCTGACCGAAGGCATGAGTGCCAAATGCACCGGCCGCGTCCTGGAAGTACCGGTAGGTCCGGAACTTCTGGGTCGTGTCGTTGATGCGCTGGGCAATCCGGTTGACGGCAAGGGCCCGGTCAATGCGCAGGCTACCGATGCGGTCGAGAAAGTCGCTCCGGGCGTGATCTGGCGTAAGTCGGTCGACCAGCCAGTTCAGACCGGCTATAAGTCGGTCGACGCCATGATCCCGGTCGGGCGTGGCCAGCGTGAGCTGATCATCGGTGACCGTCAGATCGGTAAGACCGCTCTGGCGATCGACGCGATCATCAACCAGCGCAACAGCGGCATCAAATGCGTCTACGTTGCGATTGGTCAGAAGCAGTCGACCATTGCTAACGTAGTCCGCAAGCTGGAACAGCACGGTGCTCTGGCCAACACCATCATCGTCGCCGCATCGGCGTCCGAGTCGGCTGCTCTGCAGTTCCTGGCGCCTTACGCTGGCTGCACCATGGGCGAGTACTTCCGTGACCGCGGCGAAGACGCGCTGATCGTTTACGACGACCTGTCCAAGCAAGCTGTTGCCTATCGTCAGATTTCTCTGCTGCTGCGCCGTCCGCCGGGACGCGAAGCCTACCCGGGCGATGTGTTCTATCTCCACAGCCGTCTGCTGGAGCGTGCGTCGCGCGTCTCCGAAGAGTATGTCGAGAAGTTCACCAACGGTGCCGTTACTGGCAAGACCGGCTCGCTGACTGCACTGCCCATCATCGAGACCCAGGCGGGCGACGTTTCCGCGTTCGTTCCGACCAACGTGATTTCCATCACCGACGGTCAGATCTTCCTCGAATCGTCGATGTTCAACGCAGGCATCCGTCCGGCCGTCAACGCCGGTATCTCGGTATCCCGCGTCGGTGGCGCCGCGCAGACCAAGATCATCAAGAAGCTGTCGGGTGGCATCCGTACCGCTCTGGCTCAGTACCGTGAACTGGCGGCCTTCGCTCAGTTCGCTTCTGACCTGGACGAAGCAACCCGCAAGCAGCTCGAGCATGGTCAACGTGTGACCGAGCTGATGAAGCAGAAGCAGTACGCGCCGATGTCCATTGCCGACATGGCGGTGTCCCTGTATGCCGCCGAGCGTGGCTACCTGCAGGACATCGAAGTAGCCAAGGTTGGCGCCTTCGAGCAGGCGTTGATTGCCTATTTCCACCACGAGCATGCCGCTCTGCTGGACAAGATCAACGTGAAGGGCGACTTCAACGACGAAATCGACGCGGGCATCAAGTCTGGCATCGAGTCGTTCAAGGCCACCCAATCCTGGTAAGCCGCAGCGGGAGCCCGCGAGGCTCCCGCCTGCTAACCCGATAGGTGTCAAATGGCAGGCGCAAAAGAGATTCGCAGCAAGATTGCGAGCATCAAAAGCACGCAGAAGATCACCAGCGCCATGGAAAAGGTGGCGGTCAGCAAGATGCGCAAGGCACAGATGCGCATGGCAGCCAGCCGTCCCTATGCGGAGCGGATTCAGCAGGTTATCGGCCATCTGGCCAATACCAACCCGGAATACCGTCACCCGTTCATGGTCGAGCGTCCGGTCAAGCGCGTCGGTTATATCGTCGTGTCGTCCGATCGTGGTCTGTGCGGTGGCTTGAACACCAACCTGTTCAAGGCGCTGATCAAGAACATGAAAGAGTGGCACGACAGCAATGTCGAAGCCGACCTGTGCGTGATCGGTAACAAGGGCGCGAGCTTCTTCCGCAGCTTTGGCGGCAACGTGGTCGCAGCAGTCAATGGGCTTGGCGAAGAGCCGTCGATCAACGATCTGATCGGCAGCGTCAAGGTCATGCTGGATGCTTTCGACCAGGGCCGTCTGGACCGTCTCTACCTGGTGTCGAACAAATTCATCAACACCATGACGCAGAAGCCGACCGTAGCCCAATTGCTGCCGTTGGCTGCCAGTGACGATCAGACCGCGCCGAAGGGGCAGTGGGATTACCTGTACGAACCGGACGCACGGCTGCTGCTCGATGCGCTGCTGGTGCGTTACGTCGAGTCCCAGGTCTACCAGGCCGTGGTCGAGAACGGCGCTGCCGAACAGGCCGCCCGTATGATCGCCATGAAGAACGCAACCGACAATGCCGGTGAGCTGATCAGCGACCTGCAACTGGTCTACAACAAGGCCCGTCAGGCTGCGATCACGCAGGAAATTTCGGAAATCGTCGGCGGCGCTGCCGCGGTTTAAGAACGGTTCAAATATTCAGAGGAACCAAACATGAGTAGCGGACGTATCGTTCAAATCATCGGCGCCGTTATCGACGTGGAATTTCCGCGCGATCTGGTACCGAACATCTATGACGCGCTGAAGGTCACTGGCGCCGAAACCACCCTGGAAGTCCAGCAGCAGCTGGGCGACGGCATCGTCCGTACCATTGCCATGGGTTCGACCGAAGGCCTCAAGCGTGGCCTGGATGTCAGCAACACTGGCGCGGCCATTTCGGTACCGGTGGGCACTGCCACTCTGGGCCGCATCATGGACGTCCTGGGTAACCCCATCGACGAAGCCGGCCCGATCGGTGAAGAAGAGCGCTGGGGCATCCACCGCGCGGCGCCGAGCTATGCCGAGCAGGCTGGTGGCAACGAGCTGCTGGAAACCGGCATCAAGGTTATCGACCTGGTCTGCCCGTTCGCCAAGGGCGGTAAGGTCGGTCTGTTCGGTGGTGCCGGTGTCGGCAAGACCGTAAACATGATGGAGCTGATCCGTAACATCGCGATGGAGCACAGTGGCTACTCCGTGTTCGCCGGTGTGGGTGAGCGTACTCGTGAAGGGAACGACTTCTATCACGAGATGAAGGACTCCAACGTCCTGGACAAGGTCGCCCTGGTCTACGGCCAGATGAACGAGCCACCAGGAAACCGCCTGCGCGTCGCACTGACCGGCCTGACCATGGCCGAGAAGTTCCGCGACGAGGGCAAGGATGTTCTGCTGTTCGTCGACAACATCTACCGCTACACCCTGGCCGGTACCGAAGTGTCCGCGCTGCTGGGTCGTATGCCGTCCGCGGTGGGCTATCAGCCGACCCTGGCCGAGGAGATGGGCGTTCTGCAGGAACGCATCACTTCCACCAAGAGCGGCTCGATCACTTCCGTTCAGGCTGTTTACGTTCCTGCGGACGACTTGACTGACCCGTCCCCGGCGACCACCTTCGCCCACTTGGACGCCACCGTGGTTCTGTCGCGCGACATCGCTTCGCTGGGTATCTACCCGGCAGTTGACCCGCTCGATTCGACTTCGCGTCAGCTGGATGCCAACGTGATCGGTCAAGAGCACTACGACACTGCGCGTGGCGTTCAGTATGTACTGCAGCGTTACAAGGAGCTGAAGGACATCATCGCGATTCTGGGTATGGACGAACTGTCCGAATCCGACAAGCAGCTGGTGTCCCGTGCGCGTAAGATCCAGCGCTTCCTGTCCCAGCCGTTCTTCGTGGCCGAAGTCTTCACCGGTTCGCCGGGCAAGTATGTGCCGCTGAAGGAAACCATCCGTGGCTTTGCCGGCATCCTCGCTGGCGACTACGATCACCTGCCAGAGCAGGCGTTCTACATGGTTGGCGGTATCGACGAAGCCATCGAGAAAGCCAAGAAACTGTAACTGGCGCGCCCGCTTGCGGGCGCCAATAAGCCTGGCCTGCGGTTCGCGCCAAGGGTTGGGCTGATTACCGAGGCATAAGTATGGCTATGACAGTCCACTGTGACATCGTCAGCGCGGAAGAAGAGCTGTTCTCGGGGCTGGTGGAGATGGTTGTCGCTCACGGTCACCTGGGTGATCTGGGCATCCTGCCGGGCCATGCGCCCTTGCTGACCGATCTCAAGCCCGGTCCGGTGCGCGTGATCAAGCAGGGCGGTGAAGAAGAGATCTTCTACATCTCCGGCGGCTTCATCGAAGTGCAGCCGAACATGGTTAAGGTTCTGGCCGATACCGCTACGCGCGCGAAGGACCTAGACCAGGCTGCTGCTCAGGCAGCAGTCAAGGCGGCCGAGAAGGCGCTGCACGAGAAAGGCGCGGACTTCGACTACGGTTCGGCGTCCGCCCGTCTCGCCGAGGCGGCAGCCCAGCTGCGTACCATCGAGCAGCTGCGCAAGAAGTACGGTCGCGGCTGATTCTCCGGTCGCTTCATCGCGCATGAGTAAAAGGGTAGCCTTGGCTACCCTTTTTCTTTTTCCAGCCAACCCGTTCGGCCCTTTGGGTCATGACTGCTCAGGATTCCCCATGTCTCTCGATATCGTCATTCTCGCCGCCGGCCAAGGCACGCGCATGCGATCGGCGCTGCCCAAGGTGCTGCATCCCGTCGCCGGGAAGTCCATGCTCGGTCACGTCATCGATACCGCCCGTGCATTGTCGCCGACCGCTATCCACGTGGTGATTGGCCATGGTGCGGAGCGGGTCCGGAAATCGCTTGCGGCGGATGATGTGCAGTTCGTTATGCAGGCCGAGCAACTTGGTACCGGGCATGCCGTGGCTCAGTCGTTGCCTGGGTTGTCGGCCGAACGGGTGCTGATTCTCTATGGCGACGTGCCGCTGATCGAAGCGCAGACGCTGGAGCGCTTGCTTGACCAGGTCGGCCCCTCCCAGCTGGCGTTGCTAACGGTTGAACTGGCCGATCCGACTGGCTATGGCCGAATCGTGCGTGACGAGGCCGGCCGGGTGCAGGCGATCGTCGAGCACAAGGATGCGACTACGCAGCAGCGCCTGATCCGCGAAGGTAACACCGGGATCCTCGCGGTACCGGGCGACCGCCTGGGTGATTGGTTGGGGCGTTTGTCCAACCGCAACGCACAGGGCGAGTACTACCTCACTGACGTTATCGCCATGGCGGTTTCCGATGGCCTAACAATCGCCACTGAGCAGCCGATCGACCCGATGGAAGTTCAGGGCGCCAACGATCGCATCCAGCTCGCCGAACTGGAACGCCACTACCAGCAGCGCGCAGCCCGTCGGCTGATGGCGCAGGGCGTGACTCTTCGTGATCCTGCGCGGTTCGATCTGCGCGGCGAGGTGACGGTTGGGCGCGATGTGATGATCGATGTGAACGTGGTGCTCGAGGGGCGGGTCGTCATCGAAGATGGCGTTCAGATCGGGCCGAACTGTGTGATCCGTGACAGCGTTTTGCGCAACGGTGCGGTGGTCAAGGCCAACAGCCATCTCGAAGGCGCTGAGCTTGGTGAGGGGGCTGACTGCGGTCCGTTCGCCCGGCTGCGCCCCGGTGCGTTCCTCGCCGAGGGTGCCCACGTGGGCAATTTCGTGGAAGTGAAGAACGCGCGTCTGGGCGAAGGGGCCAAGGCCGGGCATCTGGCCTATTTGGGCGATGCCGAGATCGGCGCGCGGGCCAACATCGGTGCCGGGACCATCACCTGCAACTACGATGGTGCCAACAAGTTTCGTACGGTGATTGGCGAGGACGCCTTCATCGGCTCCAACAGCTCGCTCGTTGCACCGGTTACCTTGGGCGAGGGCGCTACGACGGGCGCTGGCTCGGTGATCACTGCAGATGTTCCGGCGCGTACGCTGGCCCTCGGACGCGCACGCCAGGCCGTGATCCAGGGCTGGAAGCGACCAGAAAAAGCCCGAAAATAAGCGAGGCGGCGGGATTCTCCGTACGTCTGAGGATCACCCGTTCAAGAGATCGCATATCCGGCCGATTCAATGGGGCATAGCCATAAAAAGGATGCCCCATGCGCCTGTTCGACCGCCTTTCCATTCAATGGAAAATCACCCTGCTTGCAGGGCTGTGCCTGCTATTGATCGTCGGGTTGCTGGTAGGCGCCTCTCAGTTTCAGGCTCGGCAAACCGCCGCGCTAGTGAGCAGCGCCAGTGGCGCCATGCTGGAAGAGTCGGCGCGCAATAACCTGCAGGCGCGTGGTCAGGCACAAGCCTTGCGCATCGAGCGGCAATTCAACGCCGCCTACCAGTACGGCCAGGGATTCGTCCGCCAGGTGCTGTCCCTGCGCGAGCAATCTATCGAGCGCATGGCCAATGCCTTCGAGATCCGTGAGGATCTGCATCATCAGATCAAGACGGCGCTGCAGGCCAACCCCGAGCTGCTCGGTCTCTATGTCGTCTTCGACACCGATGCGCTGGACGATAAAGACGGGATGTTCATAGGCAATGCGGAGATGGGGGGCAATGACAGCGGTAGATTCTCGTTGTATTGGTCGCAGCGAAAGCCCGGAGATCTCAGTTACGAAACCATCGACGAACAGGAGCTCGCCGATACCACTCCTGGCATCAGCGGAGCGCCTTATAACACCTGGTTCAGCTGCCCGCGCGAGACCGGCAAGGTCTGCCTGCTGGAACCTTACTTCGATGAGGTCGAAGGAAAGCCGTTGCTAATGACCAGCATCGCACTGCCTTTGACGCTGGATGGCAAAACTATCGGAGTCGTGGGGGTCGACATCAGCCTCGCCTCGCTGCAGACCTACAGCCTGCAGGCGCAACAGCAACTTTATGATGGGCAGGGACATCTCAGTGTGATTAGCCCTGCTCAGCTTCTTGCTGCGCATAGTTCTGATACCACCTTGCTGGGCAAGCCCGTCAGCCAAGCGTTTGGCAATGACGCAACGGCGATTGCGCGCGCCGTTGCCGCCGGCCAGGCCGCATTGCTCGAGAACGGCGACATGCTTCGTGTTTTGCAGCCGATAGCAGCGATTCCCGGCCTGCCGGCCTGGGCGGTACTGCTGGAGGTTCCTCGTGCGGTGCTGCTGGCGCCTTCGCTGCGCCTCGAGCAGCAATTGCATGAGCGGGGGCGAGAAGACAGTGTCAGCGGCCTGCTCATCGGGCTGGCGGCGGTGCTACTGGGCCTGGCCCTGATGTGGATCACCGCACGCGGCGTGACCCGCCCCATCAAAGGCGTGGCTGCGATGCTCAAGGACATCGCGAGCGGGGAAGGTGACCTGACACGGCGGCTCGAATACGCCCGCCAGGATGAACTGGGCGCCCTGGCCGGTTGGTTCAATCGCTTTCTCGACAAGCTGCAGCCGACCATCTCCGAGGTCAAACGCTCGGTCCAGGATGCACGAAGCGGTGCCGACCAGTCGGCTGCCATCGCTGCACAGACCAGTGCCGGAATGCAGCAACAATTCCGTGAGGTCGACCAGGTGGCCACCGCTTCACAGGAAATGAGCGCGACGGCGCAGGACGTCGCCCGTAACGCCGCGCAGGCTGCCGAAGCGGCGCGCGGTGCCGATCAGGCGACACAGGAAGGGCTGGCGATCATCGACGCCACCACCCGCGGCATCGAGCGTCTGGCCGGCGAGCTCGACCACGCGATGACTGAAGTCAGGCAGCTGGCTGATAGCAGCGAGCAGATCGGTTCGGTGCTCGAGGTCATACGGGGGATCGCCGAACAAACCAATCTCCTGGCATTGAACGCGGCGATCGAGGCGGCACGCGCGGGCGAGGCGGGTCGTGGCTTCGCCGTCGTCGCCGACGAGGTGCGCAACCTGGCTCGCCGCACCCAGGAGTCGATCGAGGAGATCCGTCAGGTCATCGAGCGGTTACAGGGCGGGACGCGTGAAGTGGTTAACGCCATGCAAGGCAGCCAAGGCCAGGCGCAGGGCAGCGTCGAGCAAGTGGGAAGTGCCGTTGCGGCGTTGCGGCGCATTGGCGAGGCGGTGGCCGTGATCACCGACATGAACCTGCAGATCGCCAGTGCAGCCGAGGAGCAAAGCGCCGTGGCCGAAGAGGTGAACCGCAACGTCGCAGGCATTCGTGACGTCACCGAGTCGCTTTCAGGTCAAGCCGACGAGGCGGCCCGCGTCAGCCAGTCGCTGAACCAGCTAGCCAACCATCAACAACAACTGATGGGGTATTTCCGGGTTTGAGCGGCAGCACCAGTTGACGTCCCGCCCCACATTGGGTTTTGATTCGCGCGTTTTCTTTCGAATCGAAACTTTATTATGTCGAAACGCAACACACCGCAACGTCGTCACGCCATCCTTGCGCTGCTCAATGCGCAAGGCGAGGTGAGCGTCGACGAGCTGTCCGGGCGTTTCGAGACTTCCGAGGTCACCATTCGCAAAGACCTCGCGGCGCTGGAGAAGAACGGCCTACTGCTGCGCCGCTACGGCGGCGCGGTGCCCCTGCCTCAAGAGCTGATCGGCGATACGGCGCAACCGGTGTCGCCGTGGAAGCAGGCCATTGCGCGTGCCGCCGTCGGCTGTATCCGCGAGCATGCACGCATCATCATCGACAGCGGGACCACCACCGCGGCGATGATTCCGCAGCTCGGTCGCACGCCCGGCCTGCTGGTCATGACCAATTCGCTGAACGTGGCCAACGCCTTGCGCGAGCTGGAGCACGAGCCGACCCTGCTGATGACCGGCGGAACCTGGGACCCCCACTCGGAATCCTTTCAAGGACAAGTGGCCGAACAGGTGCTGCGTTCCTATGATTTCGACCAACTCTTCATCGGCGCCGATGGCATCGACCTGCAACGCGGCACTACGACCTTCAACGAGCTGCTCGGGCTGTCGCGCGTGATGGCCGAGGTCGCGCGTGAGGTGATCGTGCTGGCCGAATCGGACAAGATCGGCCGACGCATCCCGAACCTGGAGCTGCCCTGGGATCGCATTCATACCCTCATCACGGACGAACGCCTCACCGACGAGGCGCGTTCGAGCATTCTGGCCCGCGGCGTCAAGCTGATCTGCGCGGTCATCGACATCCATCAGGAGACCTGACCATGTGTGGCATCGTTGGCGCCGTCGCCGAACGCAACATCACTGCAATCCTGCTCGAGGGCCTGAAGCGCCTCGAATACCGAGGCTACGACAGCGCCGGTATCGCCGTGCTCGATGACGCCGGCACGCTGCACCGTCTGCGCCGCTCGGGCAAGGTGTCCGAACTCGAAACCGCACAGCAGCAAGAGCAAGTGAACGGCCGCCTGGGCATTGCGCATACGCGCTGGGCCACTCATGGCGCACCCTGCGAGCGCAACGCGCACCCACACTTCTCCGGTGCCGACCTGGCGGTGGTGCACAACGGCATCATCGAAAACCATGAGGCGCTGCGTCAGCAGCTCAAGGGCATGGGCTACGTGTTTCTGTCCGACACAGATACCGAAGTCATCGTCCACCTGCTGCACCACAAGCTGGGCGAGTCCGGTGACCTCGCCGCCGCGCTGAAATCGGCGGTCAAGGAGCTCCATGGCGCCTACGGTCTGGCAGTCGTCAGCGCGCGGCAACCGGATCGCCTGCTCGCTGCCCGCAGCGGCAGCCCGCTGGTGATCGGCCTGGGCATGGGCGAGAACTTCCTCGCTTCCGACCAGTTGGCCCTGCGCCAAGTGACCGATCGTTTCATGTATCTCGAAGAAGGAGACATCGCCGAGATCCGCCGCGACAGCATCCAGATCTGGACTGTCGACGGGCAGCCGGTCGAGCGCGAGTCGGTGCAATACCACGAGGGCGCCGAGGCGGCAGACAAAGGCGAGTACCGCCACTTCATGCTCAAGGAGATCCATGAGCAACCGAAGGTTGTGCAGCGCACCCTTGAGGGTCGGCTTGGCGACCAGCAGGTGCTGGTGCAGGCGTTCGGCCCGCAAGCAGCCGAGTTGTTCGCCAAGGTGCGCAACGTCCAGATCGTCGCTTGCGGCACCAGCTATCACGCCGGGATGGTGGCCCGTTACTGGCTGGAAGAACTGGCCGGCATCCCCTGCCAGGTCGAGGTCGCCAGCGAGTTCCGTTACCGCAAAGTGGTGGTACAGCCGGACACCCTGTTCGTCACCATCTCTCAATCCGGCGAAACCGCAGATTCCCTGGCGGCGCTTCGCAATGCCAAGTCGCGTACCGACAAGGAAGGCCGCTACCTCGCCAGCCTGGCAATCTGTAACGTCGGCACCAGCTCGCTGGTACGCGAATCCGACCTGACGCTGCTCACCCAAGCCGGGCCCGAGATCGGTGTCGCCTCGACCAAGGCCTTCACCACTCAATTGGTCGGCCTCTTGCTGCTGACGCTCTCGCTTGGCCAGGTGCGTGGCACGCTAGCTGCCGCCGACGAAGCTGAGCTGGTCTCCGAGCTGCGTCGCTTGCCGACCCGCCTCGGCGAAGCCCTGGCACTGGATACCCAGGTCGAGAAAATCTCCGAGCACTTCGCCGAGAAGCATCACACCCTGTTCCTCGGGCGTGGAGCGCAATACCCGGTGGCGATGGAGGGCGCCCTCAAGCTCAAGGAGATTTCCTATATCCACGCCGAGGCCTACCCGGCTGGCGAGCTCAAGCATGGCCCGCTGGCGCTGGTCGATGCCGACATGCCGGTGGTCACGGTTGCGCCGAACAATGAGCTGCTGGAGAAACTCAAGTCCAACCTTCAGGAAGTCCGCGCACGGGGTGGCGAGCTGATCGTTTTCGCCGACCGGGAAGCCGGCATCGAAGACGCCGAGGGCATCATCAGCCTGAGCATGCCGCACATCCACGACGTCCTCGCGCCAATCCTCTACACCTTGCCGCTGCAATTGCTGTCTTACTACGTTGCGGTGCTCCGCGGCACGGACGTCGACCAGCCGCGCAACCTGGCCAAGTCGGTGACGGTGGAATGATCGAGCCCGGGCACATCATCGGGTAATGATGATCTTGTTGTAATGGTAATGATTCGCGATTAATGTTCAGGCCGGTCGCCATGTCTCGTGGCGTTTTCCGAGTTGCTGCCTGAGGCCTGCCTGCATTGTCGCTATCCGATCCAAACGCCAGCGTTTCCCTCGATGTGCTTTACGGCGCGCATCATGGCTGGCTTCAAAGCTGGCTGCGGCGAACGGTCGGTTGCTCGCAGCAGGCTGCGGATCTTGCGCAAGACACGTTTGTCCGCTTACTGGTGCGCGGAAAACCAGTCAACGATCAAGCACCCCGCGCATTACTCACCCGTATCGCCCGCGGCTTGGTCATCGATCAGTGGCGGCGTGATGCGCTGGAGCGCGCCTACATCGAGGCGCTGGCCTCATTGCCTGAGGCCAGCCACCCATCTCCAGAGGTCCGACACGAGGCGTTGCAGTCGCTGGAGCGCATCGCCCGGCTACTTGATGGTCTCAAGCCGGTCGTACGTGAGGCCTTCCTGCTATACCAACTTGGCGGTCTGACACATGTGCAGGTCGGGCGGCAGTTAGGTGTTTCCAGCCGCACCGTCGAACGCCACGTGGCAAATGCGCTGCTGCATTGCTATCGCCTGTGCTACGAGAATCAGAATTGAGGCCGCTGCAACGCCTGCCGGAGCCGATCGTGCGTGAGGCCATCGAATGGCAATCGCGCATGCGGACTGCCTGTGCAGACGACCTGCTGCAACGCGAACTGCAAGCGTGGCTCCTCAAAGATGACCAGCATCAGCTTGCCTGGCAGCGGATGCAGCAGATGGGCGAGCTGTTCCAGGTTGATCGTCTACCCGACCCGGACCGCACGATACCGCTGTTGAGGCGAGCAGAAGCTGACCTCGGCCGACGCCGAGCACTCAAGGTTTTGGGTTGGTGCGTTACGGTTGGCGGCACATCGCTGCTCGCCGCGCAGGGCTCGTCGGACTGGCGCGCCGATTACGCCACCGGCACGGGCGAGCGCAAGCAACTTGCCATAGCGGACGCTCACGTCATGCTCAACACCGGCAGTGCAGCTGACTTGGTAGGAAACACGCTGCAATTGCGTGCTGGCGAGGTGCTGATCGATGGTCGGGGCTGGCGCGCTCGCTGCCGTTTTGCCACCTGTACCGGTGCCGACTCCAGCGTAGTACTCCGTGAGCGCGGCGCTCGCAGCGAGATCCATATCCGCCGGGGTGAGGTGCTGATCACGACAGCGGCTGGTACCAAGGCGCTGCGTGCCGGCGAAAGCGCGGCGGCGACTAAGAGCGGCCTTGCGGTTATCGCGCGCGGCCCGATCGACCCGTTCGCGTGGGCGCGGGGCCTGATAGTGGTCGACGATGCGCGCTTGGCAGACGTTCTCGCCGAGGCTGGTCGGTATCGGCAAGGCTGGCTGGGTTGCGACCCGGCGGTCGCCAACCTTCGGTTGTCTGGCGTGTTCCGGCTGGATGCGCCCGAGCGAATGCTCGAAAACCTCACTCACCTCTTGCCGGTTCGCGTCGTCGAGCGCACCCGCTGGTGGGTGCGCATTGTACCGCTGGCCTGACTATCTCCCATGAGGGCACCGAAAAACTGGCGGACTTTTGCGTGCCATCCGGTTAAGGCGGTATCGACTCTCAATGGAATACGTCATGCCCGCCCGCTCGCTACCTTTCCAGCCCCGCACCGTGCCTGCCGCAATCTGCCTGGCACTCTCTTTAATAGGCGGCGTTGCCAGCCAGCCGCTATATGCTGCACCGAGCATAGCGGCCGACGCGCCGGCCATCCCCGCTGGGCCTTTGGCTCAGGCGCTGAATCTCTTCGCCGAGCGAGCAGGCATCACACTGTCGTTTTCGCCGGAACAGGTTCGTGGATTGGACAGCCCCGGCGCAGTCGGCGGCAGATCGGTCGCCGATGGTCTGGCCGCGCTGCTCGAGGGTACCGGCCTCGTTGCTCAGGAAACGTCCGCCGGTTACGTGATCGTCCAGCGCCCGGCTGGGGCGGCACTGGAGTTGACGCCAGCGATTATCGAAGGGACGGCGACCCGCGGTGCCTTCGTACCCGCCGACGGCTACGTAGCGACCAGCGCGAGTACCGCAACCAAGACCGACACCCCTATTCTCGAAACCGCGCAGAGCATTAGCGTGGTGACCGCTGAGCAAATCGCCGATCGCAACGTCGATCGAGTCGAGGACGCTGTCGCCTATGCCGCGGGTGTGCGTGTCGGCAGTTCGGGCCTCGATCCCCGTTTTGACAGCATCAGCGTGCGTGGCTTCGACACCACCATGACTGCTGACTTCCTCGATGGTCTGCGGCAGCCCTATAACGGTTGGCTGTCAATTTATGGTGTTGAGGCTTACACGCTGGAGCGCATCGAAGTACTCAAGGGACCGGCCTCGGTGCTCTATGGACAGATCAGCCCCGGCGGCATGGTCAACCGCGTCAGCAAGCGGCCGACCCTGGAGGCGCGCAACGAGCTCGAACTGCAGGGCGGGAATAATGAACACCGCCAAGGTCAGTTCGACCTTGGTGGCCAGCTGGACACAGACGGCGACGTGCTGTTTCGCGCCGTCGGCGTCTACCGCGACGCTGAACATTCTATCGAGCAGCTGAACAACGACGTGCGGTTGATCGCGCCCTCTCTGAGCTGGCAGATCGACCCGGACACCCGTCTGACGCTGCTGGCCCACTATCAGGAACGTGAAACCGCAGCCTCGCCGATGCTCTATCAGGAGGGCGACCGGCTTACCGATTTCTGGCAGGGCGACGAATACTTCGACAAGCTCGATCAACGCCAATGGGCGCTCGGATACGAGTTCGAGCACGTCTTCAACGACACCTTCAGCCTGCAGCAAAACATGCGCTACGGTCAGATCGACACGATCAACCAGTACCTGCAGCCCAATGGCATCATCACTGATGGCGTCATGGATCGTTATGCGGTGGGTGTGTACGAAGACATGGCGTCGCTGAGCAGTGATACCCGGCTGATAAGCCGCTTCGCCACGAATGCGCTACAGCACACCCTGCTCAGTGGTTGGGACTACACGTGGTTCGACGGCTCGGTGCTCTATGCTTCGGGTCTCGCACCGTCCATTGATATGAATGCGCCGGATTATCACCAGCCGGTCGCCAGGCCAACCGATGAGCTGGCCGATCAGGACAGCCTGACCCAGCGCAGTGGCGTGTACCTTCAGGATCAAATGGAACTCAACCGCTGGCGGCTGTCCGTCGGGGCGCGTCGCGACTGGGTACACGTGCGAAACAGCGACAACCTCAGCGACACCAATACCAAGAGCAGCGATTCGGCTACTACCTTTCAGCTCGGCGCCCTGTATCTGTTCGACAATGGCGTGGCGCCCTACGCCAGCTATGCCGAGTCGTTCCTTCCGCAGAGCGGCACGAACGCCAGCGGCGCGGCCTTCAAGCCTACCGAGGGTCGGCAATATGAGTTCGGCCTCAAATACCAGCCGCCTGGCACGCGAGCCCTGTTCACTGCCTCGCTCTATCATTTGACGCAGCAGAATGTGGTCACTCGCGATCCGGTGGACCCGCTCGATAGCGTGCAGACCGGCGAACAGGTCTCACGCGGGCTGGAGCTCGAAGCCGTAGCCGACCTCAACGATCGGATGCACCTGACCGCGAGCTACAGCTACAACGATCCAGAGATCACCAAGAGCAACGATGGCGACGAAGGCAACGACCCGAAGGATGTGCCGCGCCACCTCGCTTCAATCTGGCTGGACTACAAGCTGCCGACAGGTCTTGGGGTTGGCGCCGGCGCGCGCTACACCGGCAGCGTTTACGGCGACAACATGAACTCCACCAAAAGCGACGCATACACGCTGTTCGATGCTGGCGTGCACTACGATTTTGGCGGCGAGCTGGACGGCATCCGGGTGGCGCTCAATGCGCGCAACCTAACCGACAGGCAATACATCAATTGCCAGGACGGCTACTGCTATCGCGGTGAAGCGCGCAGCGTCATCACTAGCCTGAGCTACCGCTGGTGAGAGGCGTGAATATGATCCGTTCCATGACGTTGCTGCTGTGCCTGCTACTGGCGGGCGCCGCGGGGGCTGCAACCCCCCAATCCGTGTCGCTCGACGGTACCGAGCAATGGACGCTGAAAAGCGCAGAAGGGCGTGAATATCGCATCATGGTCAGCCTGCCGGAGGGCGAAGTGCCCTACACCGGCGGCTTTCCGGTGATCTACCTGCTCGATGCCAATGCCTACTTTCCAGCATTCCATGCCGCAAAGCGGGCGCAGGATTCGTTGCGCGGTGCGATCCTGGTTGGCATCGGCTATCCCAGTGACACGCCGCTGGATTTCGAGCGCCGTGCCTTCGACCTGTCGCCGCCCCAGGAGCCAGAGCGCAACGTGCCGCCCCAGGGTGGCCAGGATCTGTTTCTCGACTTCATCGAGCAGCGCCTGATGCCAGCTGTCGACGCGCGCTTCAAGGTCGATCAGGACCAGCGCAGCCTGGTCGGGCACAGCTTTGGCGGCATGTTCGGCATCTACGCCTTGTTCACCCGGCCAGCGCTTTTCCAGCATGTCGTTGCGATCAGCCCGAGTCTATGGTGGCGTGATCGCTACCTGCTGGCGCACGAACGGGACTTCACCCGCCGGGCGCACGCCGGTGAGCTGGACTTGATCCACCGCAGCCTGACGATGTGGGTGGGTGATCGCGAAATGCCGCAGGAGATTCAGGACGTCCGCGCATTGCAGCTGCGCCTGCAGGACCTCTCGCAATACGGCCTGCGCAGCGATTTTCAGATCGAAGCTGGCGAAGACCACATGTCGGTACCCTTCCGGGTGACGAATCGGGTGCTTGGCGAACTGCTCAGCACGCGGCGGTACTAGTCGCTGAGCTCGGTGCGGCGTGGCGGATGAAGAGCGCGAAGCAGGCGCTCGCGCCAGCCAGTACGTCTTGCCAGGGTTGCAGGCGTGCCTGTTGTTCGAGTTGCCCGAGGAAGCGGGGCCACGAGGGGCTGGTATCGGTGTGCGCCAGGTAGCGCAGCGGCGCGGTTGGGTTGGCGTTGGCCACACGCCGTGCGAGCAGGCGGCCGCCCAGGCGCGAGCCTTCGAGTACGTAACAAGCGCCCAGGCACCAGCCCGCGGAGGGCTGGATGTTGAGTGACGTATCTGGAAGCTGCCCCAACCCGCCGAGATCGGCCAGATCAGCAAGCAGCGCATGGCGCCGTTGGCGGTTCGGCCAGTCGTCGATCCACTCTGTGATGCCAGCCTCTTCAAGCCCGGTTTCCAACGGTCGGACCACGCGCAGGTGCGCCTGCAGGAAAGCGCGATAGCCCTCCAGGCTCTCCAGATCGAAGTCTGAGAAGGCAGCGTCGACGCGCTCGTGCTGGGCGGCGGTGGCCTCGCGCAGGCGCTGGCGGATCGAGTCGTGCATCAGGCCAGCACGTGTTCTTTGAGGACCATGCTGAGCTTGCGGGCAAGCTGCTCTTCGCGGAACGGTTTCTGGATGATGGTCGTGCTGCCCATCCCCAGTTCGCCGAGCTCGGCATAGCCAGTGATGAACACCACAGGCAGCTTCGGGTAGCGCGACAACACGGCGCGGGCAAGCTCGCCGCCATTCATGCCCGGCATCGCAAAGTCGGCAAGCAGAAGGTCCGGGTTGGTGCCTTGCTCCAATAATTCGAGCACCTTGCGGCCACTGTCAGCCTCGATGACGGCATAGCCGAGGTTGCGCAGCATCTGGGCAGTCACTTCGCGCACGTTATGGTCGTCATCCACCAGCAGGACGGTGTTGGACGCATCGGCCAGCAGCGGTCGCTGGTCATCCTCTGGCGCTCCGCTGGCCTGGACCGGTTCGGTAACCCGCGGGAGATAGACCTTCACGGTCGTGCCGACACCCAGTTCAGTTTCGATGCGCGCACCGCCTCCAGACTGTTTGGCGAACCCGAAGACCTGCGCCAGGCCAAGGCCGGAGCCCTTGCCGACTTCCTTGGTGGTGAAGAAGGGCTCGAATGCCTTTTGCAACACCTCGTCGCTCATCCCGGTACCCGTATCCCGCACCGCCAGCTCGACGTACTCCCCCGGGCCGGGCTCTTCAGCGCGTAGCGGCGGGGCGGTAATGACCGCGTTGTTCGTGCTCAACGTCAGGCAGCCGCCGGAGCCCATTGCGTCGCGTGCATTGATCGCCAGGTTGAGGATGATCATCTCGATCTGCGTTGGGTCGACGAGGGCGTGCCAGAGGCCGGCGCGGGTGTCGGTTTCGATGGTCACCGAGCCGCCCAGTGTGCTGTGCAACAGGCTGAGCAGCCCGACCAGCGTGTCGTTGAGATCCACCGCCTTGGGTGCCAATTGTTGGCGGCGGGCAAAGGCCAGCAGCTGGCCGGTCAGCGTGGCGCCGCGCTCGCCCGATTCCTGGATGTACTGCAGGCGGTTCAGCGCCTTGGCAAGCGGTGCGCCGGTCTGCAGGTCGTTGCGCAGAAAGCTGGCACTGGTAAGGATCACGGTGAGCAGATTGTTGAAGTCATGGGCGACACCGGCGGTGAGCTGGCCGACGGCTTCCAGGCGCTGCATCTGCTGCAGGGTGGCCTCGATTCGCTCGCGTTCCTTGATCTGCTCGACCAGCTCGCGGTTGGCCGCGGCCAGGCGGTCCACGGCGGCGATCTCGCTGGTGATGTCGCGGCCGGCGGCGTAGATCATCCCGGCGTCGGGCACGGCCGTCCATGACAGCCAGCGATAGGTGCCGTCGCGGTGCTGCATGCGGTTGACGAAGCGATCGGTAAAGTTGCCCTGGCGGATACGCGCGGTTTCCTCGACGGTGGCGCGCTGGTCATCGGGATGGACCAGTGTCCAGAGCGTGGTGCCCAGCAAGTCCTCGCGGGGCCAGCCGAGCGTATCTTCCCAGACCGGGTTCAACGCCACCACCGTGGTGTCGAAGCGCGTAACCGCCAGGAGGTCGCGTGAGAGTTCCCAGGTCCTGTCGCGCTCACGGGTCCGCTCCTCGACGCGCTCGCCAAGCGTTTCGTTGAGACGTTTGAGCGCTTCGGTAGCCAGCTTCTGCTCGGTAATGTCCATCACAACGCCAATGAAGCGTCGGCATTGGCCGTTCTCGAAGAAGCCTTGGCCGCGGGTTTCGATCCAGCGAACCTGGCCGTCGTCGAGACGAATGCGGTAGTCCACGGTGAATTCGCGGTCGCTTTCGGTGCCAGCCGCCTCGCGTACGCGCTGGCGCAGATAGCCAATGTCATCGGGGTGGCAAAGCAATTCGAGCGTGCGCAGGTCTACCGGCGCGTCGGCACCGATCCCGAGCATGGCGCGGCAGCGCCGGTCGAGCAGCAGGCGGCCGGCCTGGGGCTCGTAGTCCCACATGCCCATGCCCGCTGCATCGATGGCCAGGCGTGCTCGCACCTCTACCTCGCGCAGCGTTTCCTCGGCACGCAGACGGCCGAGACGCTCCTGAACTTCGCTCAACGCGCGTTCGACCGCTTTGGGCAGGAACTTGAGGTTCTGCTTGAGCACGTAGTCGATCGCACCCGAGCGCATCATGTTGACGGCGTGCTCTTCACCAAACACGCCGGAGAGGAAGATGAAGGGCGTCTCCGGCGCGAGCTGCCGTGCTTCCTGCAGGGCCTGGCTGCCGGAATAGCCGGGCAGGATGTAATCGGAGAGAATCAGGTCGAAGCGGCGGCGCTGCAAAGCCTCGCTAACGCCAGCGTGGTCGAACACCACTTCGGCATCGATCTGATAGCCGCTACGCTCGAGCGTGACGAGTGCGAGTTCGGCATCGTGCGGGCTGTCTTCGATGAACAGGACGCTGATCTGAGTTGTCGCCGGCATAACCATCCTGTCTGGAGTACAGCTAGAGAGGAGTCGTGAGACGCGCCTGGCTATCAGCTCGGCTCTTCATCCGACTTGCGTTCACGACGATGGCGTTGCAGGCGTAACGACCCGGGTGGCGGCTCGTTGAGCACCGCCCAGAAGACGCCCAGGTCAGAGATGGCGGCAACGAAATCCCGGAATTCGACCGGTTTTACAACGTAAGCGTTCACCCCGAGCTCATACGCTTTCGCCAGGTCCGGTTCTTCGCGCGATGAGGTCAGCATCACCACAGGGATCGCACGCAGATCGGGCGTCTCGCGAATCGTCTTCAGGACTTCAAGGCCATCGACCTTGGGCAGTTTCAGGTCGAGCAGCAAAACGGCCGGATTTCCATCGGCCCGTTTGCTGTAATCGTTGCGGCGTAGCAGGTAATCGAGGGCCTCGGCGCCATCACGCATGATGATCACATCGTTGGCCAGCTGGCTGCGCTCGAGCGCGACAAGGGTCAGCTCGAGGTCATGAGGGTTGTCTTCTACCAGCAGGATGGGTTTGAGCATGAGCGAATCCGGTACTAAAGAGAGGATGCGTAACTGAGCGTGGGCAGTGAGAAGAAGAAGGTCGCGCCGTGGCCGACCTGGCCGTCCGCCCAGACCTGACCATCGTGTCGCTCGATGATCCGGCGTACGCTTGCCAACCCGATACCGGTGCCCTCGAATTCCTCCATGCGATGCAGCCGCTGGAAGACCCCGAAGAGCTTGTTGGCGTATTGCATGTTGAAACCGACGCCGTTGTCGCGCACGTAGACGATGACTTCTTCGGCGCGCTCTTCGGCGCCGATCTCGATGATCGCCTGCTCGCGTTTACGGCTGTATTTGATGGCGTTGGATATGAGATTGCGCAGCGCCATGTGGATGAACGCGGCATCGGCGATCACCACAGGCATTGGGTGGATGCGCCATTCTATCTGTCGGCCCTCGCAATCGGGTGCCATTTCCTGACGGATGGACTCGACCAGCGCAGCCAGATTGACATCTGACAGCCGCAGCGCCGCACGCCCCATCTGGGAGAAGCTCAGCAGATTATCGACCAGCGTGCCGGCGAAGCGGGCGGCGTCTCCAATGTTGTCGAGAAATCGCAGGCCGCGGTCGCTGAGCTTGCTGCCCTCGAGTTCGCCGAGCAGCTCCGCGTACCCGGCGATGTGCCGCAAGGGTGCGCGTAGATCATGGGACACGCTGTAAGAGAACGACTCGAGCTCCTTGTTACTCTCGCGGAGCTCGCCAGCCAGCTGGGCCATTTCTTCGGCTTTGCGCAACACGATGCCAAGCACCGCGGTGCGCAGTTCCAGTGCGCCCTCGATCTCGATGGATTGCCAGGGTTCGGCGAAGCCCCGCAGGGTTTCCTGCCAGCTTTCGAAGCTGTTGCGTGGTGACAGGCTGCCGCGCACCTGATCGATGCGTTTTTCCGGCTGGCCCGCCCAGTTGACCGTCTTGACCTGCTCGCGGCGGAACCAGATCAGGTAGTGCGGATGCAAACGCGATATCGGGATCGCCAGCACGCCGGCACAGTGCTTGGCCAGCTCTGGGATGGCCGGTACGTCACGGCCAACGTTGTTGCTGCTGAATACCTGCATCTCATCCTGATGCGCGAGCCATTGGGTCAGGCGTGTCAGCAGCGCGGAAGGTGGGGTTTCGCCAACGGTTTCGTAGCGCTCACCCGAAATGATCGCGCCGCCGCTGGCGTTGGCGAAGTCCAGCACCACCTGCGGCTGGCCGAGGAACCCTTCGACCACGCTGTCGCGGTCGGCCATGCTCGACAGCAACTCGACGATTTGCCGGCGCAGTTCGAGCTTGCGCTGGGCGAGCGCAGCGGTTTCCTTGGCTTCGATTTGCAGCGAGAGGATTCGCGCGAGCAACTCGCAGGCGGTGCGGGTTTGATAGGACACGGCGCGCGGCGCTGCGTCATGGCATGAAATCAGGCCCCAGAGCTTGCCCTGGATGACGATGGAGACGGACATCGAGGCCAGGGTGCCCATGTTGCGCATGTATTGCAGGTGCACGGGCGACACGCTGCGCAGGGAGGCAAAGCTCAAGTCCAACGGTTGGCCGTCAGGATTGACTGCCGGAACGATAGGAGATGGCTGGTAATTGGCGTCCTGGATGACACGAACGAGGTTGCTGCAGTACAGCTGTCGGGCCTGCGGTGGGATGTCCGAGGCGGGAAAACAGAGCCCCAGATACTGCGGGTAACCTTCATCGGCTTCTTCGGCGAGCACCAGACCGTTGCCCTGCTCGTCGAAGCGGTAGGCCTTGACCCGTCCAAAACCGGTGATTCGCTTGACCTCGCGAACCGCCAACGCACAGATGTAGTCCAGCTCCTGTGCTTCTTGCAGCTGCACCACGAAGGTCCGCATCAGCGGGTAGAGGTTGTCGTAGGCGGCGCCGGAACTGCCAGCCGCCTCGAACTCGACTATCAGCTTGCCTTTGAAGCGATGTGCCATCAGCGCCAGCGGGAGGTGATTGGCTCCGTTGTCCAGGCGAAAGCTGATGTCGCTCAGGTGGAAGGGGTTGTGGTCATCCTCGGCCAGCGCCGCCAGGCGCTCCGAAAAGCCGCAGTCGCAGATCAGGTCCGGCAGCCGGCGGCCCAGCAAACTTTCAGCGGTCACGCCGAGCCACTGTTCCACGTTCTCGCTGGCCTGAACGATCGCCAGTTCGGGCTCACTGAGCGCCAACAGGAAACCGTGAGGCTGGATGCTACCGGGGATGTGGATGGGTTCATCGCCACACTGTGCGATGGCGTCGGCGAGCTTGCGTTCTTCGGTGGATGCCAATGGAACTCCTGTGGAGCCCGAACGGGCCGGATATGGCGAGCGGGCACCGATTGCGATCGCTATCGTGGGCCACAGGTCGAGGTGGGTGGCTTACGGATAACGCGGCAGTGTTGCCGTTTTGCGGGTGCCGGTCACTTTAGCGCGACTAAGACTGGCTCGCCAATGCGATGGCTTGTATAAACGGCGCATTTTCTGGCGACTGGCGAAGGGGGCTGCATGGAAGAGGTGATCGAGCAACTGCGTGAGCTCAACGAGTCGGTGCCGGTGCCACTGGAATTGCCTGACGACGACCGGTTGGTCGAGGTCGAGGAAGAGTTGCTGATCAACTTGCCGTACGGCTTGCGCGAGTTTCTGCTGCTGGTCAGCGACGTGGTGTACGGCCGCCTCGAGCCGGTGACTGCGACCGACCCACAGTCTCACACCTACCTGCCCGAAGTCGCCGCCAATGCCTGGGACGCCGGGGTCCCGCGCGACCTGCTGCCGATCTGCCAGGACGGGCCGGATTATTACGTGGTCGACCTGGAAGGTGAAGTAACGCTCTTTGATGGCACCGAACACGAACTCACTGACGAAAGCTGGGAAACGGTCTGGCATTGGGTGCGCGACGTCTGGCTGGAGAGCTGACGATGCCGGTCACTTCGCGTCATGGAGGCCACCGTTGATTACCCTGGGCAACCTGTTCCTCTTTCTGTTGCTGATGACGGCCGTGGCGTGGTTGTGGCATTCGCACGGCATCCGCGAGCGCGCCTTGGTAGCGGTCCGCCGGCACTGCAAAGCGCAGGATGTTGAACTGCTGGACGGTAACGTCGCGTTCCGACGCATCCGCTTGCTCCGTGATGCCCGCCAACAACGCCGCCTGGCGCGCGTCTATGGTTTCGAATTCACCGTGACCGGCGAGCAGCGGCATCAAGGGAGTATCGTCATGTTCGGCGGGCGCCCAGGGCCCATCGAAATGGAAGCCCATCCCTTCCACCCGCGCGAAGATCAGGGTCGGGTCATTCAGCTTGACGAATGGCGACGTCGCGGCGAATAGCACGCTAGCACCGGCAGGCCACCAGAGCCGCGCTCAGTCTCGTCTCGTCCTGAGCCTCGTCGAAGATCAATTCCATCCGTGAATCCTTGCGCCACTCGCTGGGCATGAAAGCCAATGCCTGGCCGCCAACCGCATTGGCCGAACGCCCTCCCTCGGGTGTTTGCAGGATCAGCTTCGCGCGGCGCCAGGGCATGCTGGCGAGCCAGTCCGCAACGAGTTGTGGGTCGAAGCGCTGGCTCGGGTGCCAGCGCCAACCAATGCTCCAACCGTCTGCGTTGCCCTGGGCCTGGCAAATGGGGCGGGTTGGGTCCAGCCAAAGGCTATGGGGTGGTGAAGGCGCGTCGGGTAAGGGCGCGGCGGCCTCGTGGTATCGAGCGCGGTGGGCTATCCCGGGCAACGCAGCCAGGTCGAGCTGTCCGTGATGAGTCCAGTGGAGCGGGCGCGCCGGCAGTTGCGCCGCCAATTGTTCCCGTCGGGCAACATCAAGCGCCTCGCTCTTGTTCATGACCAGCAGCCCACAGTGTGGCAGGGCCTGTGCCTGGCTGTCCGGCAAAGGCTCGCCGGCCGCCAGTGCCGCAGCATCGAGCACAGCGACGGCGGGTTGCAGGTTCAGTACGGTCTGCCAGGGTGCCGCCGCCAGCTGTGCCAACAGGTCCACAGGATGGCCCAGGCCGGACGGTTCGATCAGCAAGCGGTCTGGGTGTGCCTTGCGCAGCAGGCGGTTCAGCCCCACCTGGAAGGGCACGCCATTGACGCAGCAGAGGCAGCCACCGGCGATTTCGGCAAGGCTGACCGAGGCGTCATCGGTGGTTAACAGCGCCGCATCCAGGCCTATCTGCCCGAATTCATTGACCAGGACGGCCCAGTGCTCATCGGCCGGCTTCTGGCGCAACAATGCGCGGATCAGGCTAGTCTTGCCGGCGCCGAGGGGGCCGGTAATCAGGTGGGTCGGAATCTGCTGAAGCATGTGCGTGGTCGATAGGTCAGGGTCGGGCTGCATGCTAGAGTCGCACGTCAGCAGAGGAGGATGAAGGTGTTGCGTTTCCTATGTGTCGTGTTGTTGGCGGTTACGGGCCAGGCGCTGGCTGAAGGGTGCGTCGTGCACAGTCAGGACGACCGGGTCGAAGTCGAAGTGTGCCAGGAGAACCGCAGCATTCCTTCCGAGCTGTTCCGGTCCGGTTTCTGCCAGCCAGCCCTCAAGGGGCAGGAGGTCGAGGTCCGGTTCGTCGAGCAATGTCCCGACGGTGCCTTCGGTGTGTGCCGCGACGCGCAAGTGTCGAACATGCCTTATCGACAGGACATCCACTATTACGGCGTGGCGACCGATGCTCGTTTTCTCGCGCCTGCCTGCACCCAAACCAATGGCGGCACATGGGAAGGCGAAGTGCCTTGAGCGGTTCCACGTGGAACCTCAGGAGCGCGGCTTCAGCGTGCCGCAGTCCTCGCTAAGCCAACGGCCGTGGGACGCCATGCGGCTGGTGCCGCGTTGATCTCCAACCTGATATTCACTTTCGATGGTGCTGCGCACTTCTCGTTCGCTGATCAGGTGGGTCTCGCCGCTGCCCTTGGCGTCGGGACATTCGAAGCTGAAGCGCCACCGATCGCCTGAGGCGTCCGAAATCGTCTGGGTGCATCCCGGTTCATCCTGAAAAGGGAGTTCACGTGCTTCGATTTGAGCCTCACTGAGGCACATCCGCACCCCCGTCTCGCTGACCGCAAGACCTTGCTCGGCAAGCATCTTCTTCATCATTTCCTGCTGTTCCGGCGGCAGTCCCTTCATTTGCTCGAGCATTTCGGCCATGCCGGGCATCTGCATGCCATCGACCTCCATCTCTTCACTGGAAAATTCCCAGAGCCCCGGCAGCATCTCCGCCGCTTGGACGGGCAGGGCCAACGTGGCCAAGCAGACGAAGGGCAGTGCATTTTTCATCGGTACGTTCCTCGGCGAAATAATCTCAGCCTAGACGAAATCTGGGCGCGTCGAGGTCAGCGGACCATAGCGTTTCGTTGATGAGAAGCGTTAGCATTAGCATCTCAACGCAGACGGAACCATCATGGCGAGCTCAGGCACGCTTCGGCAACAATTCCTGCATCAGCTCTATGTCGACCACCAAGGCTGGCTCAACGGCTGGTTGCGTCGGCAGTTGGGCTGCAGCCAGCGGGCCGCGGACCTGGCGCAGGATACTTTCGTCCGCGTGCTGACCAAGGACGGAAGCCTAGACGCCGTCCGTGAACCGCGGGCGTACTTGCACACCATCGCCCGAGGGCTGCTGATCAACCACTGGCGGCGCCGGGACATCGAACAGGCCTACCTGGACGCGATGGCGCTCCAGCCGGAAGCGGTCGCGCCGTCGGCTGAATCCCAGGCCCAGGTCATCGAGACGTTGCTGCGAGTAGACGCCATGCTCCAGGCAATGCCGCCGCGGGTACGCCAGGCCTTCTTGCTTTCGCAGTTGTACGGCCTGACCTACGCGGCGATCGCGGCAGAGCTGGGCGTGTCCGACCGGATGGTGAAGAAATACATGGCCCAGGCCATGCTGCAATGCCTGCTGCTGGAAGACGAGGCATGAGCCGGGACTACGCCACACTGCAGGCTGCCGCGCATTGGTTTTCGGTGCTCCAGGCCGACCATGTCAGCGAGGCCGATCGCCGCGCTTGGCGTGCATGGATGAACGTGGCGGAGCATGAACGGGCGTGGCAATGCGTCGAACGCATCAGTGCTGGCTTCGTGCCGTTGGCGCGGGACCCCTTCGCACCTGATGCGACTGCACTGTTGCAACGCCGCGCGCCGAGCCGAAGGCAGGCGCTCAAGGCGCTTTCAGTCCTGGGTGGCGGCGCGTTGCTCGCGTTGACGGGCGGGGCGTTGCCCTGGCGCCGCTGGACGGCCGACCAGCGCACCCTGGTCGGTGAGGTGCGCGAATGGCCGCTGAGCGACGGCACCCGGATCTGGTTGAACACCGATAGCGCGGCAGATCTCAGCTCGGGCGGCGTGGGTACCGAGGTGCGGCTGTATCGCGGCGAGCTGCTCGTCGAGGCACCTGCCCTGACGGCGCCGTTGCGCTTGCACACGGCCGAAGGGCATCTCGAGGCGGTCGTGGCCACGCAGTTCTCGGTGCAGCAGCAGGCGGGCCAAACCCAGCTCAGCGTGTTCGCGGGTCAGCTGACGGTCTGGCCGGGCGGGCAGGGTATAGCGCACCGCATCGTCGAGGGTCGGCAGGTCTCGTTCAGCGCCGATGCGCTCGGCCTGTCCGAGCCGGTGCAGACCGGTCGCCAGGCCTGGGCGCGTGGCGTCCTGCTGGCCGACAACCGGCGGCTCGACGACTTCCTGCTGGAGTTAGGTCGATACCGCCAGGGCTATCTGGGCTGCGACCCGCGCATCGCCGGCTTGCGCGTAGTAGGGGCATATCCGCTGGCGGACACCGACCGCGTTCTCGAAGCCCTGGCCGGTACCCTGCGGTTGCGCGTCAACCGGCTGCTGCCCTGGTGGGTCACCCTGGAGCCATTGTCGGCTTGAGGCGATGCGATGAAAAAAAATCGCATCGGCAGTTCCCCTTTTGCTGCACTCGCGGGGCATAGACGCATCGATCACCGTTTTGCTTCAGCAAAAGGAGTCTTCATGCGTCCCCATGCCTTGCCGCTTCGCCGCAACACCCTGTCCCGCTCGATTCGCGCCGCGCTGCTCTGCCTGCCGCTGGCAACCCTTAGCGCCGTGCCGGTGGCGCTCGCCCAGGTCGCCAGCGAGCAAGGCCTGCGCCACTACGACGTTCCTGCCGGCGCACTGTCGACCGCTTTGAGCCGCTTCGCCGGCGAGGCGGGAGTCCTGTTGTCGGTCGAGGGCCGCCTTGTCGAAGGGCGTGAAACGTCCGGCGTGCAAGGCCAGTACGGCGTGCAGGAAGGCTTCGAGGCGCTGCTCCAGGGCAGCGGCCTGCAGGCGGTACGCGATGCGCGTGGCACCTATTCTCTGGAACCGGCGCCAGCCGCCGGACAAAGTGGCGCCGTTGAACTCAAGCCGATGGTGGTCGAAGGCTTCGCCCTAGGTAATGCACTCGGCGAGATGGAAGGCTACGCCGCGACGCACAGCAGTGTGGCGACCAAGACCAGCATGCCGCTGGCTGAAACGTCGCAAACCGTCTCCGTCGTTACCCGGCAGCAGATCGAAGACCAGGGCTCGCGCTCCATCGCCCAGGCCGTGCGCTACACACCGGGATTGATGAGCACGCCGTACGGTGCCACGACTCGCTATGACTACGTGGCTATGCGCGGCATCACTGACGGCTCGGTCGACAACCTCTACCTCGACGGTCAGAAGCTGCTCGGCGACAGCGGCACCTATAGCAGCCTGCAGGTCGACCCCTATTTCGTCGAGCGCATCGACATTCTCAAAGGCCCGTCGTCGGTGCTCTACGGCCGCAGCCTACCGGGTGGTCTGGTGGCTATGACGACCAAGAAGCCCCAGCACGAGGCGAGCCGGCAGATTCAGTTGTCCTACGGCAGCGAGGATTACAAGCAGATCGGCTTCGACCTGACCGGCCCGCTAGATGAGCGCATCGCGTACCGCCTCGTCGGTGTGGTCAAGGATGCTGATAACCAGGTCGATGGCGTCGAGGAAAAGCGCTACGCCCTGATGCCATCGCTAAGCATCGACGTGACCCAGGATACCCGTCTCACGCTTCAGGCCATGCTCCAGCACGACCCGGAAAGCGGCTATCACGGCGGCCTGCCGGCGGACGGCACCGTAACCTCGCACAATGGCCAGCGCATTTCGCGCAGCTTCTTCGAAGGTGACGAGCATTATGAGAAGTTCGAGCGCGACCAGCAGATGATCGGCTACCAGCTCGAGCACCGGTTCAATGACGTGGTGTCGGCGCGACAGAACTTCCAGTACCTCGATTCGACGGTCGAATCCGGCCAGGTCTACCAGTACGGCTACGCCACGCAGGACGAACTGGTGCGCTATTACACCGGTGCCGATGAGGTGTTGCACGCCTGGACCTTGGACAACCAGCTGCAGTTTCTTTTTGACACCGGCGCCCTGAGCCACACCTTGGTTACCGGGCTGGACTACCAGCGGCGCAAGGCAAAGGTGGACTACAACGGGGCCACCGGCATCGGCACGATCAACCCCTACACCGGCGTCGCCAACCCGAGCAGCCTGGCGGTCTACCACCAGTACGACGAATTGCGCGAACTGGAGCAGACCGGCCTGTACCTGCAGGATCTGATCAGCCTCGGCAACTGGCGCTTCTCTTTGGGTGCGCGGCAGGACTGGGTAGACGTTTCCTTCGAGCAGACCGAGTCGATGTATGGCGACCAGGCGGATCAGTCCAAGCTTGAACAGTTCACCGGTCGCGTTGGCGTGCTCTATGCGTTCGACAATGGCCTGTCGCCCTATGCCAGCTACTCCGAGTCCTTCAACCCGAACGCGACTGGTGCCTACAACTACGACTCGGGCACAGGCGCTTACGACATCACCCTGCTCGATCCCACCGAGGGTGAACAGTTCGAGGTCGGCCTGAAATACCAGCCGCTCGGCACGGATGATCTCTATACGATCTCGCTGTTCGACCTGAAGCAATCCAACCTGTCGAGCAAGGATTCCAACGAGAGCTTTTTCCGCTCGGTCGGTGAGATCACATCGCGCGGTGTCGAACTGGAAGCCCGCTTTGCGCCGGCCGACAACGTCAATGTCCTGGCCAGCTACACCTACATGGACGTTGAGTACAGCAAGGACTACGTCGGCACCGCAGGGGTCAACAACCGCGGCAATACACCCAATGCTGTCGCGCGCAACATGGCGTCGCTGTGGGCTGACTACACCTTGCACACCGGGCCATTGGCTGGGCTGCAGATTGGCGGCGGCGCGCGCTACTTCGGCAAGAGCTGGGTAGATGCGGAAAACACGCTACGCATCCCGGCATACACGCTGTATGACGCCATGCTCGGCTACGACTTGTCGCGGGTCGGCATGGAGGGTCTGGGCGTACGCCTGAACCTGAATAACCTGACCGATGAGAAATACGTCGCCGCCTGCAACAGCCTCAACCAGTGCTACTACGGCGAAGCGCGAAACGTGATGGCGACGCTGACCTACGACTTCTGATTGGTGCGTCTGGCGCATGCGCTCCGCTGTGTTGCGCGGCCATGCGTCGGCGAATCAGGAAGAACCGGCCGCCGAGGCGGCGCAGCTCCAGAGTTCCAGCGCGGGCTGGGCCGCTTGTGGCGGGCCCAGCCATTCGCTCAAGGCGTGGCAACGCTGGTCAAAACACAGTTGGTAATCCCCTGCTTCGGGGGTTCGCCCCACACGCAGCGGTTGCAACGGCGGCATCTGGCGCTGGTAGTGCCAGGCCCCGTCACGCAGTTCGGCGTCATCCGGAATTTCCATCCCGGCACCTGAACCCTTGACCCGCGCTTCGCCGAGCAGCAGCCCGTCCGGCGTCACGCGGTAATCTTCTTCCCAGCGGATCTTCTCGATGGTGTGGTTCCAGGCCAGGGTGAAGTCCTGTGTGGGCACTTGCGCCCACACCGCCCCAGCCAGTCCCAAGCAAAGACCGATCACGCCAGTACCGGGCCGGCCCGGCGGGCCCGCACGATGTGTTGCGCCAGCAGCAGGATGCCGATGCCGAAGCCGATCTCGTCGGTGATCGGCAGCGCCATGATCAGCGTAGTGCCGGCGGCGAAGCCGAGCAGCCGCTCCCACCAGGCGAGCGGGCGCTGCAGGTAGCCGATCGAGGCGATGCCCCAGAGGCCAATGGCGAAGGTTGCCTTGACGATCATGTAGAGCGTCATCCAAAGGCTATCTCCCTGCAGCATCAGCGAGGGGTTGTACACCGCCATGAAGGGCACCACGAAGCCGGCAACGGCGATGCGCACCGCCCAGAAGCTGATCTTCAGCCCACGCTCCTTGGCAATCGGCGCGGCGGCGAAGCAGGCCAATGCGACCGGTGGCGTCAGGTCGGCGAGGATCCCGAAGTAGAAGACGAACATGTGCGAGACGATCAGCGGCACGCCCAGGTCCAGCAGCGCGGGTGCAGCGATCGAACTGGTGATGATGTAGTTGGGGATGGTCGGGATACCCATGCCCAGCACCAAACAGGTCAGCATGGTCAGGATCAGCGAGAGGAACAGATTGTTCTCGCCAACCGCCAGGATGTAGCCGGCAAACGTAGAGGCCACGCCTGTCAGCGATACCACGCCGATGATGACACCGACCAGCGTACATGCGATGCCCACCGGAACGGCGTGACGCGCGCCTTCGACCAGTGCGTGCAGGCAGATCACCAGGGTGTCGCGGCCGCCTTTGACGAACCAGCAAGCCACCACCAATGCGGCGATAACGCCGAAGATCACGCCGATGCCGAGCTGGAAGAACCCGGCGCAAAGCACACCCAGTGCAATCCAGAACGCCATGCGCAGAGCGAACGATGACACTCGCAGGATGATTGCCGAGCCAAGGATGACGATGGCCGTCAACGCCAGGCCAATCATCCCGGAGAACAGCGGCGTACGGCCGGAGAACAGCAGGTAAACCAGCACCGCCAGAGGGATCAACAGGAACCAGCGCTCTTTCACCGCGGCCCAGGCACTCGGGCATTCGTTCTTGGGCAGACCCTTGAGGTCGGCGCGCTTGGCTTCCAGGTGCACCATCCAGAACACTGAGCCGAAGTACAGGAGGGCGGGAATCAGCGCCGCTTTGGCGACCTCGAAGAAGGGCACATTGATGGTTTCCGCCATGATGAACGCCACGGCGCCCATCACCGGCGGCATCATCTGGCTGCCCATCGAGGAGGTTGCCTCCACGCCGCCGGCGAAGGCCGGACGGTAGCCGAAGCGCTTCATGAGCGGAATGGTGAACTGGCCAGTGGTGACCACGTTGGCTACGCCTGACCCGGTGATGGTGCCCATCAGCGCAGAAGACACTACGGATACCTTGGCCGGGCCGCCCAACTTGTGCCCGAACAGGCCCATGGCGAAGTCAGTGAACAGCTTGATCATGCCAGCCTGTTCGAGAAAGGCGCCGAACAGGATGAACAGGAAGATGTAGGTGGCCGAAACATAGGTCGGCGTACCGTAGAGACCCTCGGTGCCATAGGCCAGCTGGTTGACGAGTTGGTCGATGTCATAACCGCGGTGCGCCAGATCGCCCGGCAGATACTGGCCGAGCAGCCCGTAGGCGAGGAATAGCGCGCAAATGATCGGCAGCGCGATGCCCATGACGCGGCGGGCGGCCTCGAACACCAGCACGATCAGCGCGATGCCCACATAGAAGTCCAGCGTCGTCAGATCACCGGAGCGCTGGATAAGGTCGCCCTCGAAATACCATTGATAAAACGCCGTGCCCATGCCTGCCAGGGCCAGAACCCAGGCCAGGGGCTGCCATGGCTTGCCGTTGCCGCGGGCCGGAAAGCTGAGGAACACCAGCATCAACAGGAAGCCGACGTGGCCCGCACGCAGCACCTGGCTGGACACCGGATGAAACGCGGCCATGATGATCTGGTAGACGGAAAACAGCAGCGCGACGTAGAACAGTGCCTTTGGCCACTCGGCCGTGCTGCCTGTCAAACCTTGTTCTTGTTGTAACTCGCTCATGGAATGCCTCGAGCAATAAGCGTGGTCGCGGAGAGCCGCTAACAAAACCTGCCGTGCACGCACGCTGGTTTTACTAGCGCCTCTTCAGGTCGGTCGGATCAAGTAGCGGGTGCCAGGTCTGGCACCCGCCGGGTGGGCTGCGATAGCGCAGCCCGGCTCGGGGTCAGAGTGCCCCGGCTTCCTTGTAGAAGCGCTCAGCGCCCGGGTGCAGCGGGATCGGCAGATCCTTGGCGGCGCCTTCCAGTTTGATGTCCTTGGCGGCCGAATGAGCCTTGCCCAGCTGCTCGAGGTTGTCGAACAGCAGCTTGGTCATCTGATAAGCCACGTCATCGGACACACCCTCGTGGGTCACCAGGATGTTGGTGATCGCTACGGTCGGTACGTCAGCTTCCTGGCCGTCATAGGTGCCTGCCGGGATCTTCGCGGCCTGGTAGGCCGGGTTATTGATCTTGGCGACCACGTCTTCGGGGATTTCCACGTAGTTCAGCGGCATGGTCGAGGCCAGGTCGCGGATGGCAGCCATGCCCAGACCGGCCGACTGCAGGGTGGCGTCCAGCTGGCGGTTCTTGATCAGCTCGACGGACTCGGCGAACGGCAGGTACTCGACCTTGCCCATGTCCTCGTAGCTCAGGCCAGCCGCTTTGAGGATGGCGCGAGCGTTGAGCTCGGTGCCGGACTTCGGCGCGCCGACGGAAATGGATTTGCCCTTCAGATCGGCGAGCGTCTTGATGCCCGATTCCTGGCTGGCGACGATCTGGATGTAGTTCGGGTAGGCCCCGCCAATGGCGCGCAGCTTCTTCAGCGGCGCCTTGAAGCCAGCGTCTTCCACGCCATTCCAGCCATCGGCAACCGAGTCACCGAGGGCGAAGCCCAGCTCGCCACGGCCGGCCTGCAGGAGGTTGAGGTTCTCGACGGACGCCTTGGTCGCCTGCACGGAAGTCTTCGAGCCCTCGATGCCCTTGCTGTACAGCTGGGAGATGGCCACCCCGATCGGGTAGTACACACCGCTGGTGCCGCCCGTGAGGATGTTGATGAAGGTCGGTGCCGCGACCGCTGCAGTGCTGGCGGTAAAGGCCGCTGCGGCAGCGAACAGGCTGAAGCGTTTGCTCAATCTCATGGTGTCTCTCCGTTTCGTTGTTATTGGTTTCGCAGAACTGACGATACACGACCCCTGCAGCCAGGCGGCAGGTGGACAAGAAAAGGGAGACGGCGGCGTGAACGCTTCCAAACGTGGGAAGCAAAGAGCGCTGTGCGGCTTTTCTTGTCGTAGTCTTCGCATCGGGCAGTTGGGGTATAGCACGAGCCGTGCCATCACTTGCAATGGCTCTGTCTCGATTGATTTGAGGTAGCGCGGCGACGTGAGCGGCATAAAACCGCTCATGGACGCTGTTTCGATGAGCGGTTTTTTGCCTATTGCAGCCAAGCCCGGCGAACCCGCCCGCTTGGCTGGCGTCGCAATGGGAGCAGCCCGCCGACCGCGAGGTACACCCAGATGGCTCATGAAATCAGCGCGAAATCACTGGGGATCGACATCAACCAGGGCGAAGGTGAGCTGTTCAAGTGGTTTATCGCCAGCTTCCTGTTCGGCAAGCGCATCCAGCAGAGCATTGCCGCCGAGGCCTATCGCGTCATCGTCGTCAAGCACAAGCGCGACACACCTGGGAAACTCGGTCACTGCAGCCGGCGCGCGTTGGTGAGCATGCTCGGCGAGGGTCGCTATGTGCGCTACGACGAGTCCACGGCCGACCGGTTGCTCAAGCTGTGCAACAAGCTCAACGACGACTATGACGGCAAGCTCGGCAACATCCGCGAGCAGAGCCGGGACCGCAAGGAGCTGGAAAAGCGGCTGGCCGAGTTTGAAGGCATCGGGCCGAAAACCGTGGAAATCTTCATGCGTGAGGCCGAAACGGTCTGGTATGTATCCTCGGCATGATTGCCTTCGGTTGATGCAACGCGGCGTGCAGTACGGAGCTGGACAACTCGCGATCGCGAAAAGAAACAGCACAGTCCTTTCCTGTAGGAGCCAGCTTGCTGGCGATCAGCGCGTCGCGGTGTGTCGGGTCCCGCTGGTAATCATCCATGTTCCGAATCCCGTATATGCGCACAAGCACAGTGATTAATCCCCGACCAGCCGCTCTTGCGCTATGAGCCGATACGGCTAGAGTGGCCCAACTCGTCTTCGAAGCCCGAACCATGCGCGCCGCACTCCTCGCGATCAGCCTCACCGTTCCCCTGTTAGCCGCGGCTGGCCCGGCGCCTTACTACCAGTGGCAGAGCAAGGCCGACGGCACCGTGATCTGCCGGCAGACCTCGCCGGGGCATGGCTGGGAGCGGCTCAATGACCAACCCTTCCGCGACCTCAATTGCACTCAGCCGGCCGCCCGGGTGGACAGGCCTACCGGCGTGCCGGGATTTCGGTCGCAGCCAGGGCGTTAACGGTCGATAAGCTTGAGCAGGCGATCTACGGTCGCTTGGATGTCGCCTGAGTTGTCGAGCGTGACGACACCTTCCAGCGAGTCTTCGAAACGCGCGTTGCGTGCCAGCCGGGCCTCGATCTGCTCGGGCGTTTCCCGGTTGCGCTTGAGCAGGCGCTGGCGCAACACATCCGGCTGTACGCGCAGCAGCACGGCGAGCAGGCCCGGATAGCGCTGGCGCGCCTGTTCCAGATAGCCACGCGAGCCGTTGACCAGCACATCCTCACCGGCGGCCAGCCATTGCGCGATCTGGATTGGGATGCCATAGGCCAACTCGTTCGCGCGCCAGCTCATGGCAAAAGCCCCGCTGCGCTCCAGGCGATCGAACTCATCATGAGTCACGGCCTCGGCTGATTCACCCACGGCTTCGGCCGAGCGCGTGATAACGCGCCGGGCAACCCGCACGCCGCGTTCGGCCAAGGCCTCGCGCGCGGCGTCGAGGACACTGTCCTTGCCCGAGCCGGAGGGGCCGATGAGGTAGATCAATCTGCCTTCCATCCAATCCTCTGTTACCGTGCGATGCGCGTCGCCAATGCCGTGCAGCCTGCCAGATTTCTCTTACGGCTTCTGCTTCTATCGCCGCTGGCGCTACCTGAGTCCGACGTTCCGTATATCAGCATGCTCGACCTTTCCGCCTATCTCGGCCTGTTCGGTGCCGCCTTCGCCGCGGCGACACTTGTGCCCGCGCAATCCGAAGCCGTACTGGTCGGGCTGCTGCTTCATGGATCACAGCCGGCCGCGGCGCTGCTGCTGGTCGCAACGGTGGGCAACGTCCTGGGCTCGCTGGTCAACTGGCTCCTGGGGCGGTCGGTCGAGCGGTTGCGCCACAAGCGCTGGTTTCCGGTGAGCGATCAACAGCTCGAACGCGCGCAGCGACGTTACCATCGCTACGGGCGTTGGTCGTTATTGCTGAGCTGGGTGCCGATCATTGGCGACCCGCTGACCGTGGTCGCTGGCACCTTGCGCGAACCGCTCTGGAGCTTCTTATTCCTGGTGACTCTGGCCAAGGGCGGGCGATACCTGCTGCTGGCTGGTGTCACGCTGGGTTGGCTGTAGGTCTCTGTACTTGGCGGATCGCCCTGCATCTTCCTCCCGTGCATACCTGCTATAGGCGACCGCTCTAATGCGTGAAACGTTACGACCAGCGTAACGGTCCGCTGTCCAGCTTGATTGATGACCTCTAGGCCACCTCCCTACTGTGCGTTCCACAAGCGGAAATACTGTGGAGTCAGCATGACAACAACAATCTCCCCACCGCCGCAGTGGTCGCGTCGTCGCGCTGAGAAAGCCCGTCGTCTCGATCAGGTGCAGCGCCTCGCCGATGGCGTGGTGCTGCCCAGCGAGCGGATCGTCGAGGCCCTGGAACTGCTGATCGCCCCCGGTGATCGCGTGGTGCTCGAGGGCAACAACCAGAAGCAGGCGGACTTCCTCTCCCGCTCGCTGGCCAAGGCCGACCCCGGCAAGCTGCATGACCTGCACATGATCATGCCGAGTGTCAGCCGCGCCGAGCACCTGGACCTGTTCGAACGGCAGATCGCGCGCAAGCTCGACTTCTCCTTTGCCGGACCGCAGAGCCTGCGCATCAGCCAGCTGCTCGAAGACGGGCTGCTGGAAGTCGGCGCCATCCACACCTACATCGAACTCTATTCGCGGCTATTGGTGGACCTGATCCCCAACGTCGCGCTGGTGGCCGGCTTCCAGGCGGATCGTCACGGCAACATCTACACCGGCCCCAGCACCGAAGACACCCCAGCGCTGGTCGAGCCGACCGCCTTCAGCGACGGCATCGTCATCGTCCAGGTCAACGAGATCGTCGACGAGCTGCCGCGCGTGGACATCCCGGCGAGCTGGGTCGATTTCGTCGTGGTGGCGGACAAGCCGTTCTACATCGAGCCGCTGTTCACCCGCGACCCACGCCACATCAAGCCGGTGCACGTGCTGATGGCGATGATGGCGATCCGCGGCATCTACGAAAAACACAACGTGCAGTCGCTCAACCACGGCATCGGTTTCAACACCGCCGCCATCGAGCTGATCCTGCCGACCTACGGCGAATCCCTCGGCCTGAAGGGCAAGATCTGCCGCAACTGGACGCTCAACCCGCACCCGACGCTGATCCCGGCGATCGAGACCGGCTGGGTGGAAAGCGTGCACTGCTTCGGCACCGAGCTGGGCATGGAGAACTACATCGCCCAGCGCCCGGACGTGTTCTTCACCGGCCGCGACGGCTCGATGCGCTCCAATCGCATGATGTGCCAGCTGGCCGGGCAGTACGCGGTGGACCTGTTCATCGGCGCCACCCTGCAGGTCGATGGCGACGGCCATTCCTCCACCGTGACCCGCGGCCGCCTGGCCGGTTTCGGCGGTGCGCCGAACATGGGCCACGACCCGCGCGGTCGCCGCCACCCGACTCCGGCCTGGCTGGACATGGCCATGCCCGGCGGCGAAGCCCCGGTGACCATGCTCGAGCGCGGCAAGAAGCTCGTGGTGCAGATGGTCGAGACCTTCCAGGAAGGCGGCAAACCCACCATCGTCGAGCAGCTCGACGCGGTAGAGGTGGCGAAGAAGAGCGGCATGCCGCTGGCGCCGATCATGATCTACGGCGACGACGTCACCCATCTGCTCACCGAGGAAGGCATCGCCTACCTGTATAAGGCGCGCTCGCTGGAGGAACGCCAGGCGATGATCGCTGCGGTGGCCGGCGTCACCAGCATCGGCCTGCGGCACAACCCGAAGGACACCGAGCGCATGCGCCGCGAAGGCCTGGTCGCCCTGCCGGAAGACCTCGGCATCCGCCGCAACGACGCCAGCCGCGAGCTGCTCGCCGCCAAGAGCATCGCCGAGCTGGTGGAGTGGTCCGGCGGCCTCTACAACCCGCCTGCCAAGTTCAGGAGCTGGTGATGAGCGCACTCATTGCACGACGGGCGCCGTCCGCGGCCGAGCGCCTGGCCGATCTGGCGGTGCAGGCGTTGATCGACGAGGCCGAGCTGTCGCCCAAGCCGGGGCTGGTCGACCGACGCGGCAGCGGCGCCCATCAGGACCTGCACCTGGGGCTGATGCACGCCTCGGCGCAGTCGCTGTGGCCGGCCTTCGCCGCCATGGCCGATGCGGCGCGGCTCGAAGGTCGGGTCAGCCAGGCGCTGCGTGAAACCCTCGGCCAGCTGGGCCGCGACGGCGAAGCGGAAATGCTGCGCGTCACCGCCGGGGTCAACACCCATCGCGGCGCGATCTGGGCGCTGGGGCTGCTCAGCGCGGCAGCCATGCTGGAAAGCGGCGCTTCGGCCGGCGGGATCGCCGCCAGCGCGGCCGCCCTGGCGCGGCTGGACGACCCGGCCGCGCCGCACAACCCGGACAGCCACGGCGCGCGGGTCTGCCGTCGCTACGGCGTGCTCGGCGCCCGCGAGCAGGCGCAGCAGGGCTTCCCCGCGGTCATCGAGCACGGCTTGCCGCAGCTGCTGGCCAGTCGCCATGCCGGCGCCGGCGAGCAGAACGCCAGGCTCGATGCATTGCTGGCGATCATGAGCAGCCTGACCGACACCTGCGTGCTGCACCGCGCCGGTCTTGAAGGGCTGACCCGCATGCAGGACGGTGCCCGCGCCGTGCTCGAAGCCGGTGGTGCCGCCAGCCTCGCCGGTCGTCGCCAGCTGCGCCTGCTCGATCGCGACATGCTCGCCCTCAACGCCTCGCCGGGGGGCGCCGCCGACCTCCTGGCCGCCACCCTTTTCCTCGACCGTCTGGCGCCGCATGCGCTGGCGCCGACTGGGAGCAACTGAACATGGAAACCCTGTCTTTCGAATTCGCCGCCGGGCAACCCGCCCGCGGCAAGGCCCTGGTCGGCGTGGTCGGCTCGGGCGATCTGGAAGTCCTGCTGGAACCCGGCCAGGCCGGCAAGCTGGCGATCCAGGTAGTCACCTCGGTCAATGGTGCCGAGCAACGCTGGAAGAGTCTGTTCGAGCGGATGTTCCGCGGGCAGACGCCACCGGCATTGAACATCGATATTCACGATTTTGGGGCCACACCCGGCGTAGTGCGTCTGCGCCTGGAGCAGGGACTGGAGGAGGTCGGCCATGACTGATGTGTCCGCTAACACCGTGGCCCGTTTACTCGAGTCGCGCAGCTTCGTCGAACTCGGTGCCCGCCAGCGTGCCCGCGCACTGCTAGACGAGGGTAGCTTCCGCGAACTGCTCGATCCGTTCGATCGCGTCACCTCGCCCTGGCTGCCGAAGCAGGGCATCGTCACCCAGGCCGACGACGGCGTGGTGGTCGCCAAGGGCACCATTGACGGCCAGCCGGCGGTGATCGCCGCCATCGAAGGCGCCTTCCAGGGCGGCAGCATGGGCGAAGTCGGCGGCGCGAAGATCGCCGGCGCGCTGGAACTGGCTGCCGAAGACAACCGCAACGGCATCCCGACCCGCGCCGTGCTCCTGCTGGAAACCGGAGGCGTGCGTCTGCAGGAAGCCAACCTGGGCCTGGCCGCCATCGCCGAGATCCAGGCGGCCATCGTCGAGCTGCGCGACTACCAGCCGGTGATCGGCGTGGTCGCCGGTTCCGTCGGCTGCTTCGGTGGCATGTCCATCGCGGCCGGGCTGTGCAGCTACCTGGTCGTCACCCGCGAAGCCCGCGTCGGCCTCAACGGCCCGCAGGTGATCGAGCAGGAAGCCGGGCTCGACGAGTACGACTCGCGCGACCGCCCCTTTATCTGGAGCCTGACCGGCGGTGAGCAACGCTACGCCTCGGGTCTGGTGGATGCCTACGTGGCCGACGACACCGACGCCATCCGCGCGCAACTGCACGAACTGTTCGCCCTCGGCAAGCCGCTGCAGCCGCGAAGCCGCCGCCACGCCTGGTACCTCCAGCGCCTGGCCGACGTCGACACCCGCACGCAGCTCGATGCCGCCGCCGTGCGTGCCCTCTACGAAGGAGATGCCCAATGAGCCGTGGACTGAACTGGTTGCAAGCCCTGGCCGGCGGTCAGGCACTGGCGGGCTACCCGGCCTCGGTGAAGGTGGTCGATGGCAGCCTTGGTGATCGTACCGCCCGCTATATCGCCGTGGTGCCGGACGCCGAGAATCCCTTTCCGCGCGCGCGCAACGGCGAGGTCGGTCTGCTCGAAGGCTGGGCCCTGGGCCAGGCGCTGGACGAGGTGATCGCCGCCGATCGCGACAAGGCGGACAAGCGTGTGGTGGTCGCCGTGGTCGACGTGCCGAGCCAGGCCTATGGCCGCCGCGAGGAGGCGCTGGGCATTCACCAGGCCCTCGCCGGCGCGGTGGATGGCTATGCCCGCGCACGGCTGGCTGGGCACCCGGTGATCGCGCTGCTGGTGGGCAAGGCCATGTCCGGCGCCTTTCTCGCTCATGGCTATCAGGCCCAGCGGATCATCGCCCTGCGCGATCCGGGCGTGATGGTGCATGCCATGGGCAAGGCCGCCGCGGCGCGCATCACCCTGCGCAGCGTCGAGGAGCTGGAAGCCCTGGCCGAATCGGTGCCGCCAATGGCCTACGACATCGACAACTACGCGACCCTCGGCCTGCTCTGGGAAACCCTCGCCGTGGACAGCATCGAGCAGCCCTCGGCGGATGATCTGGCGCGTGTGCGCGACTGTCTCGCCAAGGCCGTCGTGGACATCGGTGGCAGCAGCGATCTGCGCGGCCGTCTCGGCGCGCCGAATCGCGAGGCGTCGTCGCGGGTGCGCGAGCTGTTGCGCGCGCAGTGGTAACGAACACCTGAGCGGCGTATTCGCCGAACCCGTATCAGCGACTCGACAACAACAATCACGAGGAGGCTGTAGATGCACGACACACCTCGCCCCCACGACCTGCTCTGGGGTATGCGTCCCGAGCAGTTGCCGGCCGATGCCCCGGCCTGGGCGGTGGCCGTGCTCGCCGCCGGCCAGCCGGTGGTGGTGCGTCGTGCCGTCGTCGCGCCAGGGCAGGTGGCGGTCGGCCTGCGCGGGGCCACGCGAGACCAGCGTCTGGCCGCGCTGATGCCGATCGCCGCGATCAGCCATCGGCTGACGCCGGAGCAGCTGCTCGATCGTCGCGCCAGCGAAGACCTGCCGGTGTTCCGCGTGCTGGCTGGCCTGCGTCCGCTGCTCGATGCCCTCGGCCATGCCTGGGGTGTCACCGGCTCGGCCGGCTTCCAGCTCGCCACCGGACTGCAGACCGCGCATCCGGACAGCGATCTCGATCTGCTGCTAAGAGCCGAATGGCCACTGCCGCGCAGCGAAGCGCGCTCGTTGCTGCAAATGCTTGAAGGTCGCGCCTGTCGCGTCGACCTGCAACTCGAAACGCCGCTCGGTGGCGTCGCGCTCAGCGATTGGGCCGGTGGCGCCGCCCGGGTGCTGGCCAAGACCGCCGAAGGACCGCGCCTGGTCGCCAACCCCTGGGTAGAGGGGCGGGCGGCATGAGCAGTCTGTTCGCCTTTCCCGGCCAGGGCGCGCAGAAGCCGGGCATGTTGCATCGCCTGCCGGATGCGCCAGAAATCGCTGCGACCCTGGCCGAGGCCAGTGCCGTGCTCGGCGAGGATGCGTTGCTGCTCGATTCGGCCGAAGCGCTGCAATCGACCCGCGCGGTGCAGCTCTGCCTGCTGATCGCCGGTGTCGCCGGAGCGCGCCTGCTGATGCGCGATGGCCAGCGGCCGGACTACGTCGCCGGGCTGTCCATCGGTGCCTATGCCGCGGCGGTTGTCGCCGAGTCGCTGACGTTCGCCGACGCCCTGCGCCTGGTCGCACTGCGCGGCGAGCTGATGCAGCAGGCCTATCCCGAGGGCTATGGCATGACCGCCATCCTCGGCTTGTCGCTGGGTGCGGTGGAGTCGCTGCTGGCCGAAGCCGAGGGCCCGGTCCATCTCGGTAACATCAACGCCGACAACCAGATCGTCATCGCCGGCAGCGACGCCGCCATGGCCGCGGTCGCCGGCCGGGCCAAAGCGCTGGGCGCCTCCTGTGCGCGGCGCCTGGCGATGAGCGTGCCCTCGCATTGCGCGCTGCTCGAGCAGCCGGCACAGCGGCTGGCGGACGCTTTCGCCGAGGTGGAGGTGCGCGCACCGCGGATTCGCTACCTCAGCGGCTCCTCGGCGCGCCCGTTGTTCGACGCCGAGCGCCTGCGCGACGACCTGGCCTTCAACATGTGCCGCGTCGTCGACTGGCACGGCACCTTGCGCACGGCCTACGAGCGCGGCGTGCTACTGCATATCGAATTGCCTCCGGGCCAGGTGCTGACCGGGCTGGCGCGGCGGGTTTTCGAACAGGGCACGCTGGCCGCCTTCGATGGGGCCCGGCAGGACACACTGGACGCCTTGCTGCGTCAGGAGGGCAGCCAGAGCCGATAGACCGCGTGCACACTCAGCGCGAGCAAGCCTTACTCGCCAGCTGATCGATGAATAAAAACAACTACCTCGACAAACACGCGCCAGGGCCCATGCAGGCTGGAGCGCAACCAAAAGGACAAGAACAATGATCATCTTTGGTGTGGCCTTTCTGGCCTTGTGTACCCTCACCGGTATCTTTGTTGGCGAGCTGCTCGGCAAGGCCATCGGCGTGCCGGCCAACGTCGGCGGTGTTGGTATCGCCATGGTGCTGCTGATCCTGATCGGCAGCTATCTGAAGAAGCGCGGCCTGTTCAATCCGGAGTCCGAGCAGGGCATCAAGTTCTGGAGCGCCGTGTACATCCCGATCGTGGTGGCCATGGCCGCGCAGCAGAATGTCTACGGCGCGCTGGCAGGCGGTCCGATGGCGATCCTTGCCGGTGTAGCGGCGGTTGCCCTGGCCTTCGTCCTGGTACCCGTGCTGGATCGGATCGGCCGAAAAAAGTTTGAGGCCGAGCCGGTCGCCTCGGCCAAGCCAGCCACCAACGGCGCCCGGGGGTAACGGCCATGTACGAATCCCTGATGAAAGTGATCACCGGCTACGGAATGATCAGCGGCTTCGCCATCATCGGCGCGACCATGTGGATCTCCTATTGGCTGTCGGACAAGCTCACCAAAGGCCGCCTGCATGGCTCGGCGGTAGCCATCCTTATCGGCCTCCTGCTGTCGTACATCGGCGGCGTGGTCACCGGCGGGCAGAAAGGCCTGGTGGATATCGCGCTGTTCTCAGGTATCGGGCTGCTCGGCGGCGCCATGCTGCGGGACTTCGCCATCGTTGCGACTGGCTTTGGGGTCAGTGTCGAGGAGCTCAAGCGCGCCGGCATGGTCGGTGTGCTGGCGCTGTTTGTCGGCGTGTTTTCGTCCTTTATCGCGGGAGTTGGGGTGGCCATGGCCTTCGGTTACACCGATGCGGTCAGCCTGACCACCATCGGCACGGGCGCCGTGACCTACATCGTCGGCCCGGTCACCGGCGCGGCGATTGGTGCCAGTTCCGAAGTCATGGCGCTGTCCATCGCGGCCGGCCTGGTCAAGGCGATCCTGGTGATGATCGCCACCCCCTTCTTCGCCCCGATGATCGGCCTGAACAACCCGCGTGCGGCCGTGATCTTCGGCGGCTTGATCGGCACTTCCAGTGGGGTAGCGGGTGGACTGGCTGCAACGGATGCGAAGCTGGTGCCTTACGGTTGCCTGACCGCTGCGTTCTACACTGCGCTGGGATGCCTGCTCGGTCCGTCACTGCTGTTCTTCATCATGCGCGGCATGCTGGGCTGATCGTCCCAATGCGCAAGGGCGCGCCTGGCGCGACAGGGGGTCGCACTAGGTGAGCCGCGCCCGGTTGGTGGGGTGACATTCGCCCGGGCGGTGCGGCGAGGCTTGATGGGCGAACAAGTTCGCCCCTACAGGTTGCTTTAGCCCGGCTTGTGGGGCGAATTTATTCGCCCGAACAACCTCGCCGATCGCACGATCAGCTTGGATGCTTGAGGCTGTACATCCGGCATTCGGCCAGGAACGCGAGCAGGTTGGGATCGCGTTCCTTGGCCTTCAGAAACACCACACCGATATGCTGCTGCAGGTGATAGCGGGCCTGCAGCGGCACCAGCTTCACCCGCGACTCGTAGACCATCCCCACCCGCCCGGGCAGCAATGCATACCCGACGCCTGAATTGACCATGCTCAGCAAGGTGAAGATGTCATTCACCTGCATCGCCACCTTGGGCTCGAAGCCCGCCTGCTGGAACACCCGATTGCCGTCCTGGTGCGTCGCGAAGCCCTGCGTCAGGGTGATGAAAGTGGCGTCGCGAAGCTCGCTCAGGTCGACTTCCGGCTGTTGCGCAAAAGGCGAATCGGCCGGCGCGGCGAGAAAGATGTCATCGGCGAACAGCGGCAACTGTGCGCAATCCGGGTCGTGGCTGACGCTGTCGTTCAGTGAGACCAGAATCGCATCGAGCTCCATGTTCTTCAGTTTGTAGAACAGGTCGACGTTGGAGCCGAGGATCAAGTCGATGTTGAGCTCGCTGCGCCGCAGCTTCAGACCCATGATCAGCTGCGGCACAGTTTTCACCGTCAGCGAGTACAGTGCGCCAAGCTTGAACCGCTCCGCCGAAAAGCCCGCGGCCTGGCGCGTTTGGCGCACTGTTTCCAAGACATCCTGTACCAGCTTCTGGGCGTTTTCTTCCAGTACGTAAGCGCTTTCCAGGGGTATCAGGTTGCGCCCCTCGTGCTTGAACAGCGGGCAGCGCAGTGCGCTTTCCAGCGAATGGATGGCGCGATGCACGCTGACGTTGCTCGTGTTCAGCTCCGCTGCCGCCTTGCTCAGGTTTCCGCTACGCATGAAGGCGAGGAAAACCTCGAGCTTTTTCAGGGTGAATTCTTCATCAATCTGCATCTGAGCTTGCCTGCGTTTTGCTAATGCCTGGCCTTGCTTTGCCGGTGCCCTTGATTCTGCGCGAACGGCGACGGATATGCGCGCCTGGATGGTCTCGCTCAAGCCGCAGGATGCGTGCAGATTGCAACGTAACCCAACGGTGACAATGCAATGTGCAAGGATCAAAACGGCTTAATTATCACGTAAGTTTATGATTATAAAAGAGTTTATTAAGTGGCTCGGCTGGCATGGTCGATGCTCCATATGTTCCCGATTAGCCCTGTTACAACAACAAACGAAATGACATCGCTGGAATGCGCTCCGGCTTCGAGAGGTCTGCAAAATGGACAACAAGCTGAACGGCACCCAGGTATGGGCCGATGGATACTCGTTTATGGAAGTCAGCGAGACGCTGATCACCGCCCTGGGGCTTCGCAAGGGCGATGCGACCATACCGAAGGCCGAATCCGAACCTCACGACACAGCGATCGCGGCGGACTACGACGACGCGCATACCGAGCCTGTCGGCAGCTGGTAATCCGGGTCAGCGCGCTGCGACTGCCCTGGCGGCGCGCCATGGTCTCCCGCTGAATTTCTGCACCGCCTAGCGGGCCGGTTCTCTTGCTGGCGCCTTGAAAGACGGCGCCTCAATCCACGACGAATAACGTTGCACCGGCCTCGGTAGAGGACCGGTGCGGCTCTGCGCCGTCCCCGACTTGGTAGCTCGTGCCGGGCGTCAGGGTGAAGCGGCGGCCGTCCGCCAGTTCGGTATGCAGCTCACCGGACAGGCACAGCAGGATGTGGCCCTTGGTGCACCAGTGATCGGCCAGGTAGCCGGGGGTGTACTCGACCATGCGTACGCGGATCGGGCCGAACTGGCAGGTTCGCCAGTAGGCCATGCCGGTTTCGCCGGCATGCTCGGTGGGCTCGACGCTCGCCCAGTCTGTAGTGCCGAAGGGAAGGTGGGTGATGTCCATTTCAGATCCTTTCTTTTGCCGTCTTGAGCCTGCCGGAAAGCGAACAATAAAAAGCTGCTGGCCGGCATGGCCGGGCAGCAGCTCTTTCTTCGCCGAAGATAGTTACTGCCGTGCGGCCCGCACGCCTTCGCTCAATTCGCGACAGAGTCCCAGCACACCCTCGACGGCCTGTTCGGACGTTTCGGCGCTGGCGATCTGGTCGATCAGCGCCGAACCCACCACTACGCCCTCGGTCAGGCGGGCGATGGCCGCGGCCTGCTCCGATGTGCGGATGCCGAAGCCGACGCACACGGGCAGATCGGTATGGCGCTTCAGGCGCGCGACCGCTTCCTCGACGTGTTCCAGAGTGGCGGAACCGGCCCCGGTCACGCCGGCCACCGAGACGTAGTAGACGAAGCCCGAGCTGCCGTTGAGTACGGTGGGCAGGCGTGCGTCGTCGGTGGTCGGGGTGGTCAGGCGGATGAAGTCGATACCGGCGTTCTGGGCCGGGTCGCAGAGCTCGTCGTTATGCTCCGGCGGCAGGTCGACGACGATCAAACCGTCGACACCCGCTTCTTTCGCATCGCTGACAAAACGCTCGACGCCATAGGCGAAGATCGGGTTGTAGTAACCCATCAGTACCAGCGGGGTAGTGCTGTTGCTTTCGCGAAATTCGCGGACCATCTGCAGCGTCTTCGGCAGGTTCTGCTTGGCGGCCAGGGCGCGGATGTTCGCCAGCTGGATCGCCGGGCCGTCGGCCATCGGATCGGTGAAGGGCATGCCCAGCTCGATGACATCGGCGCCGGCCTCCGGCAGGCCCTTGAGGATGGCGAGCGAGGTGGCGTAGTCCGGGTCGCCGGCGGTCACGAAGGTCACCAGCGCGGCGCGGTTTTCCTGCTTCAGTTGTGCGAAGCGCGTCTGCAGGCGAGTGTTCACCGAGCTCATATGTGTTCTTCCTGTTCGTCGTAGTGGTGCATGACGGTTTGCATGTCCTTGTCGCCGCGGCCGGAGAGGTTGACCACCATCAGGTGCTCTTTTGGCAGCCTTGCCGCGCGCTTGAAGGCTTCGGCCAGGGCATGGGCGGATTCCAGCGCGGGAATGATGCCTTCCAGGCGGCAGCACTGGTGGAACGCGGCCAGGGCTTCGTCATCGGTGCAAGGCACGTATTCGACGCGCTTGATCTCGTGCAACCAGGCGTGCTCCGGGCCGACGCCTGGGTAGTCGAGGCCGGCGGAAATCGAGTGGGCATCGGTGATCTGGCCGTCCTTGTCCTGCAGGAGGAAGGTGCGGTTGCCGTGCAGCACGCCCGGCGCGCCACCAGCCATGCTCGCGGCGTGCTTGCCGGTTTCGATACCGTGACCGGCCGCTTCGACACCAACGATCTGCACCGACTCGTCATCGAGGAACGGATGGAACAGGCCGATGGCGTTGGAGCCACCGCCGATGCAGGCGACCAGCGAGTCGGGCAGGCGGCCTTCCTTCTCCATGATCTGCTCGCGCACTTCGTTGCCGATTACCGACTGGAAGTCGCGAACCATGGCCGGGTAGGGGTGCGGGCCTGCGGCCGTGCCGATCAGGTAGAAGGTGTTGTGAACGTTGGTCACCCAGTCGCGCAGGGCCTCGTTCATCGCGTCCTTCAGGGTGCCGGTGCCGGCGGTGACCGGAATCACCTCGGCGCCCAACAGCCGCATGCGGAAGACGTTGGCCTGCTGGCGCTCGATGTCGGTGGTGCCCATGTAGACCACGCACTGCATGCCGAAACGCGCCGCAACGGTGGCGGTGGCCACGCCGTGCATGCCGGCGCCGGTCTCGGCGATGATGCGCTGCTTGCCCATGCGCTTGGCCAGGAGGATCTGGCCGATGCAGTTGTTGATCTTGTGCGCGCCGGTGTGATTCAGGTCTTCGCGCTTGAGGTAGATCTTCGCTCCGCCGAAGTGCTCGGAAAGGCGCTCGGCGTAATACAGCGGGCTGGCACGGCCGATGTAGTCGCGCTGGAAGTAGGCGAGTTCTTCCTGGAAGGCCGGATCGCTCTTGGCCTTCTCGTATTCGGCGGCCAGCTGGTTGATCAGCGGCATCAGGGTTTCGGCGACGAACTGGCCGCCGAAGCGGCCGAACAGGCCCCTGGCGTCAGGGCCGCTGCGGAATGAAGTCATGGCTATCTCCGGAGAACGATGTAGAAGCCAGCTTGCTGGCGTTCGGCACCAAGCTGCTGGGGCGTACGGGATGAATGCACCCTAACCCTACGTGACCGAGAGGAAAAGCGATAAGATCGCTGCAACCTGTCAGGAAATCTCACCTATGAGTCACGGTCTTCCACCCCTCAACGCCTTGCGTGCCTTCGAAGCCGCAGCCCGACTGCTGAGTATCAGCCAGGCGGCGGCCGAGCTCAACGTGACGCACGGCGCCATCAGCCGGCAGATCCGACTGCTCGAAGACGACCTCGGCCTGGTCCTCTTCGCCAAGGATGGGCGCGGCGTAAAACTCACCGATGCCGGGCTGCGCCTTCGTGAGTCAGCGGGCGAGGCCTTTGCGCGTTTACGTGAAACCTGCACCGAGCTGCGGCAGCAGACGGCCGATGCACCCTTCGTACTGGGCTGCCCGGGCAGCCTGTTGGCGCGGTGGTTCATCCCACGGCTGGATCGCCTCAACCGGGACCTGCCGGATCTGCACCTCCAGCTTTCTGCCAGCGAAGGCGAGCTGGACCCTCGACGGCCCGGGCTCGATGCCACGCTCTGGTACGCCGAGCCCCCCTGGCCGGCAGATATGCGGGTGTTCGAGCTGGCAGCCGAACGCATCGGCCCGGTGCTTAGCCCGCATCATCCACGCGCGGAGGCGCTGCGCCGCGCGCCGGCTACGGCGCTGCTCGAGGAGGCATTGCTGCATACCGCGTCCCGTCCGCAGGCCTGGCCGGCGTGGGCGCAAGCGCATGGCATCGAGCCCGGCCGATTGCAGACGGGGCAGGGCTTCGAACATCTCTATTACCTGCTGGAGGCGGCGCTGGCCGGGCTGGGCGTGGCTATCGCGCCGCAACAGCTGGTAGCCGACGATCTACGCCAGGGCCGGCTGCTGGCGCCCTGGGGATTCGTCGAGGCCCGCGCGCGGCTCGCGCTCTGGGTGCCGGCGCGGCGTCTGGATCGCCGTGCTGAACGCCTGGCGGACTGGTTGCGGCACGAATGGGCCAAGGATGCCCGCTAGCGTGATGGCAAAACGCCGACTAACGGCTTCGCCATTCGTCTGGCGCCACTAAAACGACATCGTTCGTGCCGATACAGTCCGCACATAGGCCGCTCCGCTTGGGCGTGGCTGTCTGCAGTCGTTCGGAGAACAGTGATGGTCTACAAGAAACCTATCGGTCTGGTCATGTTCGCGTTGCTCGCCACGGGGGCCGAGCAAGTGGCTGCCAAACCCAGCCCCTCGGTTGACGCCTCCCTCAAGGCGGGCCGGCCGTTCGTTGCCGGTGAGCTGCTGGTGCAGTTCAAGGCCAGCGCGTCGGAAACAGCCAAGGCCACCGCGTTGAGCCGGCGGGGCGCCAAGGTCGGGCGCAAGCTGATCGACAAGGCCGCGCGCCGCGATGCCAAGGGTGATCTGGTCCAGGCGCAGCTTGGCAAGGGCCGCAAGGTCGACGCCGCGCTGATCGCGCAGCTGGCGGCTGACCCGGCGGTGGAATACGTGGAACCGAACTGGGTCTACCGCACCCAGGTGGCCAACCCCAACGATCCGGGCCTCAATCTGCTGTGGGGTATGCAGGGCGCCACCACTTCGCCAACCTCCACCTACGGCAGCGGCGCGCTGGCGGCCTGGAACGCTGGGGCATTGTGCTCGAGCAGCGTGCACGTCGGCATCATCGATGAGGGCGTGATGATCAACCACGGTGATCTGCGCGCCAACGTCTGGCTCAACCCGGGCGAGGGCAGCCGCGCTGACCGTAAGGACAACGACCGCAACGGCTTCGTCGATGATCTTCGCGGCTGGGACTTCGCCGCGAACAACGCCAGCGTTTACGACGGCCCCGCTGACGACCACGGCACTCATGTCGCCGGCACGGTGGCCGCTGCGGCGAATAACGGTGCCGGTGTGTTCGGTGTGTGCCCGAGCGCACGGCTGATATCCGCCAAGTTCCTCGGTGCAAACGGCGGTACTACGGCGAGCGCGGTCAAGGCGATCAACTACCTGACCCAGTTGAAATTGGCGAAGAAGATCAACCTGGTTGCCACCAACAATTCCTGGGGCGGCGGCGGCTATTCGCAGGCGCTGTATGACGCAATCAAGGCGGCCGGCAACGCCAACATCCTGTTCATCGCCGCGGCGGGCAATAGCGGGCTCGACATCGACGCAGCACCGAGCTACCCGGCGAGCTACCAGCTGCCCAACGTGATTTCCGTTGGCGCGCTGGATCAGAATGGCCGCCGCGCCAGCTTCTCGAACTATGGCGTAAACACGGTGCACATCGCCGCGCCCGGCCTGAACATCGTCTCGACGGTGCCCACCTCGACCGGCGCCGCCGGCTACGCCTACATGAGCGGCACATCGATGGCCGCGCCGCACGTCACTGGCGCTGCTGCGCTCTATGCCTCGCTCAATCCCTGCGCGACCGCCGCGCAGATTCGCGAAGCCCTGTTGCGACTCGCAGTACGTGATCCGCAGCTCACCGGCGTGGTGCAGCAGAATCGCCGGCTCGATGTCTCCAAGATTCGCAGCGAGCTGAGCTGCGGCGCACCCTGACGCACCCGCCGCGTTGGCCTAGCTGGCCAGCGCGGTTTCGGCGTTGGCGGCCTGGTCGGCCGCGACCTTGCTGGCGGCGTAGCCCTTGGGGTTGCGGCTCTGCCAGCGCCAGGCGTCGGCGAGCATGGTCAGCAGGTCTTTCTCCGCTTCCCAGCCCAATTCCTCGCGGGCCTTGGTCGGATCCGACCAGCACTGCGCGATGTCGCCGGGGCGGCGGGCCTTGTAGATGTGCGGCAGCGGGCGGCCGATGACTTCTTCGAACGCGGTGATCATCTGACGTACCGAGTAGCCGCGCCCGGTGCCCAGGTTCCAAACCTGCACGCCGCGTACCTGCTCCAGCCGCTCGAGTGCCTTGAGGTGCCCCTTGGCCAGGTCGACCACATGGATGTAGTCGCGTACGCCGGTGCCGTCCGGGGTCGGGTAGTCGGCGCCGTAGACGCTTAGCTGCTTGCGCCGGCCAACCGCGACCTGAAGCATGTAAGGCAGCAGGTTGTTTGGAATGCCGTTGGGGTCTTCGCCGATCAGGCCGGACTCATGCGCGCCAATGGGGTTGAAATAGCGCAGCAGTGCGATCGACCAGCGCGGGTCGGATTCCGCCAGGCCCTTGAGCACGTTCTCCGCCATGAGCTTGGATTGCCCATAGGGATTTGTCGGCAGGCCGGTCGGGTTCTGCTCAGTGATCGGCATCTTCGGCGCCTCGCCGTAGACCGTCGCCGAGGAGCTGAACACCAGCCGGAAGATGCCGGCCTCGGCCATCGCCTGGCACAGCGCGATGCTGCCGCTGACGTTGGTTTCGTAATAGCGCAGCGGCTCACGCACGCTTTCGCCAACGGCCTTGAGCCCAGCGAAATGCAGCACAGCTTTGATGGGGTACGAGGCGAACAGGGCGTTGAGTAGCGAGCGGTTGCGCACGTCGCCTTTAACGAACTGGACGTTACGGCCGGCCAGGCGCTCTACCCGATCCAGCGCGACTTTTGAACTGTTGCAAAGATTGTCCAGCACCAGCACTTCGTGGCCAGCCTGCAGGAGCTCCAGCACTGCATGGGACCCGATGTATCCAGCTCCACCCGTGACCAGAATCATGTATCTACCTCGCTTACCAAATTTCGACGCGCACGAGGCTGCACGGCTGACCGTATGAGCGCGGCCGCTGCAAGCATCTCCAGGGTTAGGGTCGGCGAGTCGGTCGGTGCTGACTGCAGGAAGCACACATGGCCGATGCCGGGTAAAACAGGCGTCCTGGGATAGGGACGGGAGAAGGTGTGAGCAAGTTCCAGCGAAGCGGCAGTCACCCGATGACCGACCTCTGAACGGGGCCTACGGAACCTTGGATCGTCCGCCACCGTCCATAGCCGGCGGACAGCGCTTGCGAGTTGGGTTTATCGGCTGTAGCGCGCCATCAGGTTTTGCTTTGCGCGGGCTGCGCGGGCCTATGTGATGCGGCAGAAGGGAATCTGGAGGGCATTGCTACCCTTTACGAGGTTTCCATGAGCTGGGCCGGACCCTACCAATACGAAATCGGCAAATCCCCCGACAAGCAGGAGACGCCGCCCGAAGTGATCTTCGACGAGCAGATCCCGACCCTGCTGTGCCTGTCCCACCTGCGCTGGAGCTTCGTCTACCAGCGCCCGCAGCACCTGATGTCGCGCTTTGCCCGTGATTTCAACGTGCTGTTCTTCGAAGAGCCGATCCCCACCGAGGATCAGCAGCCCTGGCTGGAAGTGCGTCCCGAGGAGAACGGCGTGCAAGTGCTGGTGCCGCGCCTGCCACACGGTTGCGAAGGCGAGACGGCGCTGCGCGTGCAGCGTGACCTGCTCGATGGCTACCTGGCCAAGCTCGGCGTCGGTGATCTGATGCTCTGGTTCTACACCCCGATGGCGCTGGGCTATGCCGGCCACCTGAAGCCCAAGCTGACGGTGTACGACTGCATGGATGAGCTGTCGGCCTTCCGCGGCGCGCCACCCGAGCTGGTCGAACGCGAGCGCGAACTGCTCAAGCGCGCCGACCTGGTGTTTACCGGCGGCTATAGCATCTGGGAAGCCAAGCGCGAGCTGCATGATGACGCCCATCCCTTCCCGAGCAGCGTCGATGTGGCGCATTTCGCCGAGGCTCGGCGGACCCAGGCCGATCCCGAGGACCAGGCCGAAATCCCCCATCCCCGCCTGGGCTTCTACGGCGTGATCGACGAGCGCTTCGACATCGAGCTGGTCGCCGACGTGGCGAAGCAGCGGCCTGACTGGCAGTTCGTGCTCGTCGGCCCGGTGGTGAAGATCGACCCGGCCGACCTGCCGCAGCGCGACAACATCCACTACCTGGGCGGGAAGACGTATGACGAGCTGCCGCGCTACCTGTCCGGCTGGGACGTGGCGATCATGCCGTTCGCGATGAACGAATCGACCCGTTTCATCAGCCCGACCAAGACGCCCGAATACCTGGCCGGTGGTTGCCCTGTGGTGTCCACGCCGATCAAGGACGTGGTGCGCACCTACGGCGATACCGAGATCGTCCATATCGCCGATACGCCCGAGGCGTTCGTCGCCGCGGTCGAGCAGGCCCTGGCCGATGGTGAAGACCGCGATCGCCTGTTGAAAACCGCTGACGAGATTCTCGGCGACATGTCCTGGGACCATACCTGGGCGCTGATGAAGGAGAAGATGCTATGCGCGATATGAGCCTGCGAGACAGCAACCCCGAGCACGCAGGCGGAGGCGCCAGCGAGGGTTCGTCCGGCCGCCGTCGCGGCTTCGACTATCTCATCGTCGGTGCCGGTTTCGCTGGTAGCGTGCTGGCCGAGCGGCTGGCGGCCGGCTTGAACAAGCGCGTGCTGGTGGTGGACCGGCGCCCGCACATCGGCGGCAATGCCTACGATCATTACGACGAAGCCGGTGTGCTGATCCACCGCTATGGCCCGCACATCTTCCACACCAACGCCCAGCGCATCGTCGATTACCTCTCGCGGTTCACCGAGTGGCGGCCGTATGAGCATCGCGTACTGGCGCAGGTGGACGGGCAGCAGGTGCCGATCCCGATCAACATGACCACGCTGAACAAGCTTTATGGCCTGAACATAACGACCGAGCAGGAGGCGGCGGATTTCCTCGCCAGCCGCGCCGAGCCGGTCGAGGACATCCAGACCAGTGAAGACGTGGTCATCAACGGCATCGGCCGCGAGCTGTACCAGAAATTCTTCCGCGGCTACACCCGCAAGCAGTGGGGCCTTGACCCGTCGCAGCTGGACAAGTCGGTGACCTCGCGCATCCCCACGCGCACCAACACCGACGACCGCTACTTCACCGACAGCTTCCAGCAGATGCCCAAGCATGGCTACACCAAGATGTTCGAGAAGATGCTCGCGCACCCGAACATCAAGGTGATGATTAACACCGACTACCGCGAGATCCGCGACGAGGTGCAGTACGACCATCTGATCTTCTGTGGCCCGATCGATGAGTACTTCGACTACCGCTTCGGCAAGCTGCCGTACCGCTCCCTGAAGTTCGAGCACAAGCAGCTCGAGCAGGAGCAGTTCCAGGCGGTGGGTACGGTCAACTACCCAAGCGAAGACGTGCCCTACACGCGGATCAGTGAGTACAAGCATCTCACCGGGCAGGTCCATCCACGTACCAGCATTACGTACGAATACCCGTCGGCCGAGGGCGACCCCTACTACCCGATCCCGCGGCCGGAGAACGCCGAGCTCTACAAGCGCTACCAGAAGCTGGCGGACGAGACGCCCGGCGTGACCTTCGTCGGCCGGCTCGGCACCTACAAGTACTACAACATGGATCAGGTGGTCGGGCAGGCGCTGGCGCTGTACAAGCGTATTGAAGAGGCCGAGCGCGGGCCCGAGGCCGGGGAAAGCGACGAGCATGCCCGCAGCCTGGCCGACCAGGCGCCGTGAGGGAGTCGTATTGATGCACCAGCCCTCGCTGTTCGACAGCTTCTTTCTGGGCGGCTTCGAGTGTTCGACGCACCGGCGTAGTGACGGCAGGCGGCTCGACCTGTTGGTTGCCACGGGGCATGACCGCTGGGCCGCGCACGACTACGGTGTACTCCAGCGCCACGGCATCCGCAGCGTGCGCGATGGGCTGCGCTGGCACCTGATCGAGCAGACGTCCGGCCACTACGATTGGTCGAGCTTCCTGCCCATGCTGCAAGCCGCGCATCGCCAAGGTACGCAGGTCATCTGGGATCTGTGTCATTACGGCTGGCCGGACGACCTCGACATCTGGCGGCCGCAGTTCGTCGAGCGTTTCGCCCGTTTCGCCGCGGCGGCCGCGCAGCTGGTCAAGGACGAGACCGACGGTGTGCCCTTCTACGCACCGGTCAACGAGATTTCATTCTGGTCATGGGCAGGCGGTGACGAGGCCTACTTCAATCCGATGGCCCGTGGCCGCGGCTTCGAGCTCAAGCACCAGCTGGTGCGGGCCAGCATCGCGGCCATCGAGGCGATCCGCGACGTGGAACCGCGTGCGCGTTTCGTCCAGGTCGACCCGGCGATTCACGTCACCTCGCGAAATGACCGCCCCGGCCCGCGACGCGCTGCGGAAGACTTCCGCCTGTCGCAGTTCCAGGGATGGGACATGCTCACCGGCGAACTCTGGCCGGGCCTCGGCGGTGCGCCGCAGTATCTCGACATCATTGGCGTGAACTACTACTCCGATAACCAGTGGTATCACGAGGACGGTCAGACCATCCCGCGCGATAGCACCGACTACCGGCCATTCAAGGGCATCCTTCGCGAGATCGCGCACCGTTACAAGCGGCCAATTCTGATCGCCGAGACCGGCGCCGAGGGCGATGTGCGTGGCGACTGGCTGCGCTACGTCAGCGAACAGGCCGGCCTCGCCATGCAGGCCGGTGTTCAAGTGGAAGGCATCTGCCTGTACCCGGTGCTCGACTACCCCGGCTGGACCGATGACCGCCATTGCCCGGTCGGCCTGCTTGGGTTCGCCGATGACAATGGCAACCGCTGCGTCCATCAGGGGCTGGCCGACGAGCTGCGCCTGCAGCAGATGCGTTTTCACCAGACCAGCCCCGCCCAGCACATCGCCGAAGCGCTGTCATGAACGCCCCGGCTGCCGCGCCCAAGGCCCGTCCCCGCGACGTGCCGTTGCCCAGCCGGCCGGTGGCCTTCCTCTGGCACTACATCTGCGCGCGGCCGTGGCATTTTGGGGGTCTGCTGGCGCTGATCGTCGGTGCGGCGAGCTGCGCGGTGGCGGTGCAGTACGGCATGAAGCTGCTGGTCGACTCCATGGCGCAGGGCAGCGCGGACCGTGCATCGGCCAACGTCTGGTGGCCACTGGGGCTGTTCATCAGCCTGATCGTCATTGAAAACGTGTTCTGGCGCCTGGGCGGCTGGCTCGGTTGCCGTACGGTGGTGGCCAGCGTCGTGGACATCCGCGTCGACCTGTTCAAGCACCTGACCGGCCACCCGATGCGCTACTTCACCGAGCACTTCGCCGGCTCGCTGGGCAATCGCATTTCGGCCCTCGGCGGTGCGGCGGGCTCAATCTACGGCGGCTTGGCGTGGAAGATCGTCCCCCCGATCGTCGACTTCCTCGGCGCCGTGGTGGTGCTGTTCACCGTGGACTGGCGCATGGCGGTGGCGCTGATCCTGTTCGTCGCCATCGTCGCGGCGCTGATCACCGGCTTCGGCATCCGCGGGCGCAGCAAGCACCAGCGCTTCGCGGCGCAGTCGGCGCGGGTTGGCGGCGAGCTGGTCGATGCCGTCTCCAATGTCTGGACGATCAAGGCCTTCTCCGCGCGCGATCGCGAGGCCGAACGCCTGGCCCATGAGATCGGGTACGAAGCCCGTGCCCAGCGGCGCAGCTGGATGTACCTGGAAAAGGCGCGGGTGATGCACGACATTTGCCTGTCGGTGATGGCCGGCGGCATGCTCGTCTGGGCCATCAGCCTGTGGGTCGACGGCTCGGTGACCGCCGGCGACGTGGTGCTGGTCAGCGCGCTGACCTTCCGCATCCTGCACGGCTCGCGCGACTTGGCGCTGGCGCTGGTGGACACCACCCAGCAACTCGGCGCCATCGACGACACCCTGCGCATCATCGTCCAGCCGCACGGCCTGGAAGACAGCGACACCCAGCTGATGCTGGCCGAAGGCGACATCACCTTCGAGGCGATCGATTTCAGCTACCCGGACCGCGGCGCTGTGTTCCAGGGCCTCGATCTGCACATCCCGGCGGGGCAGAAGGTCGGCGTGGTGGGCTCGTCCGGCGCCGGCAAGTCGACGCTCATCAACCTCATCCAACGGCTGGACGATGTGAAGGGCGGGCGCGTTCTCATCGACGGCCAGGACATCCGCAGCGTCAGCCAGGACAGCCTGCGCGAGAAGATTGCGGTGGTCCCGCAGGAGACGGCGCTGTTCAACCGCAGCATTCGTGACAACATCCGCTACGGCCGGCCCGGCGCCAGCGACGAGGAAGTCGAAGCCGCCGCGCGCAGTGCCTTCTGCGACGGCTTTATCCGCGAGCTGCCGCAGGGCTACGACACCCTCGTCGGCGAGCGCGGGGTGATGCTGTCCGGCGGGCAGCGCCAGCGCCTGGGCATTGCGCGCGCGTTCCTCAAGGATGCCCCCATCCTGATTCTCGACGAGGCCACCTCGGCGCTCGATACCCAGTCCGAGGCGGAAATTCAGGCCGCGCTGAACAACCTGGTTCATAACCGAACGGTCGTGGCAGTCGCGCATCGGCTATCCACCTTGGCGAGTTTCGACCGCATCCTCGTGCTGCGTGACGGGCGCATTGTCGAAGATGGGTCCCCGCATGAACTTCGTAGCCGAGAGGGCGAATTTCATGCGCTCTGGCGCATGCAGGCCGAAGGGTTCACGAAGCAGCCCGACAAGGCGCCATGAAACGCGTCGCGGTGAACTCCAGTAGCTTGCGGGCGCTGGGTTACGACCCGGACGGGAGAGTACTGGAAGTCGAATTTCACAACGGCTCGCAGTATCGCTACGAAGGGGTGCCGCCGGAGGCGGTGCAGGCGCTGCTGGAAGCCGACTCGCTCGGGCAGCATTTCAATCAGGTCTTCAAGCCGCAGCACTACGCTTATCGGCGGCTGACGTAGGGCTCGTTGGGCGCGACGCACCCCGCGTCAGCTCGACTCTGGCCTCTTGAGCGGGCCGATCGCGCCGCTGCGCTGAACTTCCTGCCCGCTCTACGGGCCTCAATGAGACAGGACGCGTCATCATCGAGCGGAGGCTCCTCAGACCAGAAGGGGACAGTTCATGTCGGACCATCACACGTACAAGAAGGTAGAAATCGTCGGTTCCTCGCGCAACAGCGTCGACGAGGCGATCCAGAACGGCATCGCCGAGGCGTCCAAGTCACTGCAAAACGTCGAATGGTTCGAGGTCGGCGAGATTCGAGGCCATGTCGAGAACGGCAAGGTCGGCCATTTCCAGGTCACCATGAAGGTCGGTTTCCGTCTCGCCAACAGCTGATGGCAACGCCCTCTCGCCGGCGCCCTTCGCCGGGCGCCCTTCAGGCGTGATCGGTCGGGGGTTGGCCGCGGCTGCGTTCATAACGACGCAGCAGCGGCTGAGTGCTCAGCCCGTGGATCAAGATGCTCAACACCACCACTGAAATGACCAACTGGATGATGTCGTCTGCTTCATCCGGCAACAGGCCGTGGGTGATGGCATAGCTCAGGTAGTAAAGGCTGCCGATCCCGCGGATGCCGAACCAGCCGACGGTCAGGCGCTGAGTGCGGTCCAGGTAACGCCGCGGCATCAACAGCCAGACGCTGAGTGGGCGGATCAACATGAACAGCGCCAGCGCCAGCGGTACTGCGCGCCAGTCCCAGTGGACGGAGACCAGCACGCCCAGCATGGTCACCAGCAAGACTTCCAGGCTGCGCTCCAACTGCCCGCCGAAGGTCAGGATGTCGCCCACCATCACGCCGGCGGCGACCTTGGGCTCGTCGATTTTGCCTTCCTCCAGCGGTAACTCACGCGGTACCAGGCCGCCTTCGGCAAGGTGCGGCACGGCGTGCGCAATCAACTCTTCGGAAGGGGTTTCGGACTCGTCCGCGGCATCTTTCTCGGCGTGCCGCAGGCCGAGGCCGGCGGCAAACACCGCGAGAAATCCCCAGGCGCCGATCAGCTCAGCACCAACGTAGGCCAAGGCAATCAGTGCAAGGGCCAGAGAGTCGTTGGGCGACATGGAGGTATCGGCGTGCCGCGCGCGAAGGTAGATGGCCAGCCGGCCGATGACGCGCCCGAGCAAGTAGCCGAACGCCAGGCCGGCGGGCACCGCCCAGAGCAGCCGGTGTAGCGCCCAGCCGCTGACCCAGCCGGAGCCGAGCGTGCCTTCCTCGATCAGCAGCAGGCCAAAGACGACGAAGGGAAACGCCGTGCCGTCGTTGAATCCAGCCTCGCCGGACAGGCCATAGCGCACGGGGTCACTGTCCCGTGAGTTGCTCACCTGCACCAGGCTCGCAAGCACCGGGTCGGTGGGGGCGAGGATGGCGCCGATCAGCACGGCGACTCCCCAGCTCAGCCCGAAGGCGTAATGACAGAACGCGGCAACCCCGGCGATGCAGGCCAGCATCACCGGGCCGGCGAGCACGTAGGCGCTTTTCCAGGCCGGGTGACTTAACGGCATGCGTAACTTGAGGCCGCTGACGAACAATGACACCAATACGGCGATTTCCGTGAGGTGTTCCATCCACCCTGCGATGTGCAGAAACTCCATTTCCCACAGGCCGATACCCAGTTGGCCAATGAGCAGGCCGAAGCCGAGATAGATCAAGGAAGTGGTCACGGGGAGCCAACGCAGGTAGGCCGACGCCAGCGCCAGGATCAAGAGCAGGACGCCGAGCACGGCCATCCATTCGAGAAAATTCATTCAGTGTTCCGATTCGGGTGCGTCGCGCGGACAGCTGCGGCGCCATGTTCCTTTCGAACCGGGCACGCGGGATGAGGTTCAGCATGCCCGGCGGATGACACGTCCCGTCCGCCGGGCGGAATTGCCTGCGCGATGCCCGGTCACTAGAAAGGCACCGTTGCGAGGCGCGGTGCTGCCAGCCCTTCGCCTCGCCCAGCCAGAGGGAGTACTCGATGAAAGCGATGACTTATGCGTGCTACGGCGAACCTGACGTCATGCAGCTCAGCGATGAGCCGATGCCCAAAGTGGCGCCCGGTGAGGTGCTGATCCGCGTGCGCCGCGCCGCTGTGAATCCGGTGGACTGGAAATTGATGGCCGGCAAGCTGGATGCGGTGATGCCCACCTTCTTCCCGGTGATCCCCGGCTGGGATGTGGCAGGGACGGTCGAAGCGGTCGGCTTCGACGTGCCCGAATTCGCCGTCGGCGACCCGGTGCTCGCCTACGCTCGCAAGGATTATGTCCAAGGTGGCACCTACGCCGAATTCGTCAGCGTCCCGGCCCGTTCGGTCGCGCGCAAGCCCGAGGCGCTGGGCTGGGACGAAGCCGGCGGCTTGCCGCTGGCCGGCCTGACGGCCTATCAGTTGCTGACGCGTCTGGGCATCGGCCGCGGCGACACCGTGCTGATTCATGCGGCCTCGGGCGGTGTCGGCGTGATGGGTGCGCAGATCGCTCGTAACCTGGGCGGCCGCGTGATCGGCACGGCGTCGAAGAAGAACCACGACTTTCTCGGCGCGCTTGGTATCGAGCCGGTCGAGTATGGCGATGGGCTGGCCGAGCGCGTGCGTGAGTTGGTGCCCGAAGGCGTCGATGTGGTCGCCGACTTTATCGGCGGCGTGCTGCCGGTCACCCAGGCGGTGTTGCGTGAAGGTGGCCGGCACGCCTCGATCGTCGATGACTCAGTGCAGCAGGCCGGTGGTCACTACATCTGGGTGCGCCCCAGCGGTAGCGATTTGCAGGTGCTGGCTGACATGGCAGCAGAAGGGCGGCTGGATGTGCCCGTCGCCGAACGCTTCCCGCTCGAGCGCGCCGCCGAGGCCATGCGCCTGAACCAGACCGGGCACGTACGCGGCAAGGTCATCCTGCGGATCGCTGACTGACGGGCTCAGCGCAGCCCGGCGACGATGTCGAACGCGTGATGGCGGTCGGCGGTTTCGTAGAAGTCGCAGGTAAAGATCAGCTCGTCGGCGCCGGTCTGCTCGAGCAGGACGTCCAGTCGCGCGCGGATCTTCGCAGGACCGCCGATCAAGGCCATACCTAGAAAACTTCCAACCGCATCCTGTTCGTGCGGCAGCCATTTGCCTTGCATGCTTCTGACCGGCGGCACCAGCACCAGGCTTTGCCCGCGTATCAGCGCCAGAATGCGCTGGTACGCCGTGGTGGCCAGGTACTCAGCCTGCTCGTCGGTATCGGCCGCCATCAACGGCACGCCAAGCAACACATAGGGTTTGTCGAGCACCTCGGACGGCCGGAAGTTGTCGCGGTATAGGCGAATCGCTTCGTGCACATAGCGCGGCGCGAAATGCGAGGCGAAGGCGTAGGGTAAGCCCTTCGCAGCGGCTAGCTGGGCGCTGAACAGGCTGGAGCCAAGCAGCCAGAGCGGCACATTGCTGCCGACACCCGGCATGGCAATCACGCGCTGGTTAGGCTGGCGCGGGCCAAGTAGCAGTTGCAGCTCCTCGACGTCCGCGGGGAAATCATCGGCGCTGCCCATGCGGTCGCGGCGCAACGCATGCGCCGTGAACTGGTCGGCGCCCGGCGCGCGGCCGAGGCCCAGTTCGATACGGCCCGGATAGAGCGCTTCGAGCGTGCCGAATTGTTCGGCGATCACCAAGGGCGCGTGGTTGGGCAGCATCACGCCGCCCGCGCCCAGGCGAATCCGCGACGTGCCGGAGGCCAGGTAGCCTATGAGCACGGAGGTCGCCGCGCTGGCAATGCCGTCCATGTTGTGATGCTCGGCGACCCAAAAACGCTCGAAGCCGAGCTGTTCGACATGTTGTGCCAGCGCCAGCGAGTTGCGCAGGGCAAGCCCGGCGTCGCCGTCGTCTCGGATGGGCGCAAGGTCCAGTGCGGAGAACCGCACCTGTTCGATAGGGGACATCTTCTACCTCTCTGCTGACGCGCCGCGCGGCGCGTCACTTAGTAACAGTGCTCGGCCTCTGCGTCGGCCACAACGTTGCGGTCTTCGTCGCGCAACCAGCCCTGCGGTGTGAAGCCCAGGGACCGGGCTTCGAACACATAACGCCGCCCGGGCTGGAAGTCGTCGTAACGAATGACCAAGGTACAGCGCAGGTACTGGGTCTCGCCGAACTGCCCAAGTCCGCCACTGCTGATTTCGAATTCGTAGCGGGCCTCGAGTTCATGCGCACCGGGATCGACCTGGAAGTAGCGCCCGTCGGGCGTGCGTTTGTCGTCCAGGCGATCGGACATGAAGATGTCGCTTGGTTGCGCACGCAGGTCAACCCAGGCCATGCCGGGGTCGGGCGCGGGTAGGGGGCTGGCGCAGCCGGACAGGCCGAGCGCCAGGCATAACGGCAAGGGCAGTCGCATGTTCAATCCTCCGAGCCGGGCTGAGCGCCAGGCCATGAGCCGTCGAGCCTGAGCCAGACAGCGCGGATTTTCAACGCCTGCCCGTTATTCCGCAGTGAGCGCGCCGTTCAGCGGGTCGCGACGCCACCGCAGCCGCGTTCGGTTGCTTTGGCCAGCAACTGGTCGTGCTGATCATAGAGCCGTGCCCAGGGGCGGAAGCCGTAGCCGCCGGCAACCAGCCGGTAGCGCATGCCGGCGTTGAAACGGTCGTAATCGAGCGTCAGGCGGCAGTCACGCTCCAGCGCGTCGCTGTCGCGGCCGACGTCGGCTGGAGCGACTTCGAAACGGTAGCGCATGCCGAGCTGGTGGCTGCCGGGTGTGACTTGAAAATAGCGGTGGTCATCGAGCGGCTTCTGGTCGACCGCCACGGCCTTCAGTTCGGTCTCGCCGTTGGGGGCCAGTTCAACCCAGGCCTGACTGGGGTCGTGCTTGGGCATCCACAGGGCGCAACCGCTTAGGCTGGTGAGCGCAAGCGCAACAAGCAGGATTCGCATGGCTGTCTCTCCGATCGGCAGCGGGGTCTGGCTGGCGATGAGGCGATGTCGTGGTTGGGTGGGCTTCGTTGTCGTTGTAGGCTCGGCACACTGCCCGCGAAGGGCCCGTATGCCAGGCGTTTCATGTCGAAGCCGACTCGTTACAAGCTCAAAAGCGCCCCAGTCGACAACCGTAGCCTACGTTGGGTTCCCCTGGTGTTGGCGGTGGCGCTGAGTGGTTGCAGCACCTATTACGGGCAGCTCGTTGCCGGCCAGCTGACGTTGCTGAGCCAGCGTGAATCCGTCGAGGCGATTATCGAGAGCCCGCGGACCGAGCCGGCCCTGCGCCAGCGCCTGGCCCAGGCACAGCAAGCCAGACGCTTCGCCAGCCAAGCGCTGGGCCTGCCGGACAACGGCAGTTACCGCGTCTATGCCGATATCGGGCGGCCCTATGTGGTGTGGAACGTATTCGCCACGCCGGAGTTTGCCGTGGCGCCACTGACGCACTGTTTTCCGATTGCCGGTTGTGTGGCGTATCGCGGTTATTACCAGCAGGGTCGCGCCCGGGGCGAGGCGGCGCGGCTCGGGTTGGAGGGGTATGACACCCACGTTGCCGGCGTGCAGGCCTACTCCACGTTGGGCTGGTTCGACGACCCGCTGCTTAGCTCCATGTTGCGCTGGAGCGATGATCGTCTCGCCGGGCTGATCTTCCACGAACTGGCCCATCAGCGCCTGTATGTGGCCGACGACACCGCGTTCAACGAGTCCTTCGCGTCTTTCGTCGAGCACGAGGGGCTGCGCCAGTGGCAGGCCCGGCGCGGCGTGGCGCCGGCACGACCTGGGCAGCCCCACCACTACGCCGACTTCAGCCAGCTGATGCTGGAGACGCGTGAACGACTGGCCGTGCTGTACGCCTCGGGCCTTGGCGCTGACCGGATGCGCACCGCCAAGGCAGCCGAATTCACCCGCCTGCGCCAGGCCTATCGACAGCTGCGCGACGCGCAGTGGCAAGGCGACACGCGCTTTGATCGTTGGATGGCCCAACCACTGAATAACGCCAGTCTGGTGCCCTTCGGTTTGTATGACCGGTGGGTGCCAGCGTTCGCTGCGCTGTTCGAGCAGGCCGGTGGCGATTGGCCGCGCTTCTACGAGGCGGTCGAAGCGCTCGGCCGCCTGCGTGCCGACGAGCGGAGCCGGCGGTTGGACGCGCTGATGTAAGGCGTCGTCGCCGCTTCGCTTGGCGCTATGTCCGGCAAGGCATCGCGGCGTTTTCCGTTCCGCTCGATAACGCCATGTTCGGCGGGGTTGGAGGCGGCCGCTCGTCGTGATATCGGCTTTTCGCGCCGTTTAACACGGAATTGTTTCGCCCCTGGTTCCGTCCATTTTCTAGGCAGTCAGCCTTGCTGACCCGTGATTAGCGCCTACGTGGCCCCTCAGGCTGCCGTACGCCGAACCTAGAAAAAGCCGTTCCAACGGAGGCTACATGGATAACCTATCGGGCATTCTCGATAACAAGGGCACGCCCCTCGACAAGCAGAAATTCACCTGGAAGGAGATGGCGGGCAAGCCCATCAGCAAGCTCGACGATGACGCCTTCACCCGGGTACGCATCATCCTTATGAACGGTATCGAGACCGATGCGCTGCGGCTGAAGCATGGCATCGCGCGCATTACCGGCCAGCTACGCGGGCCGCTCGCCGAGATTCGTCGGGTCGAGCAACACCAGGCAACGATGATCAATTGGCTGATCTCTGCCGATCACTCGCCGCTCGAAACCACGGTCGCCTATGAGCAGGTGGCCATCGAGGTCACTGCTGCGGTCGCCCAGACTGAACCCGATCCCTACCAGGCGCAGACGTATCGCTTCGGCCTGCTGGAAGACTTCGACCACCTGTATCGCTACTCGGCCATGCTCGACCGCCTCGAAGGCAAGGATGCCAACAACATCCTGCAGGGCTACACCGATATCGTCCCGGGCCGGCAGACGTCTGAGCACCATCGCCATCCTGAAAACGACCTGCGTGAAAGCTATGAAAAAGAACAGGCGGCGCTGATTACCAAGATTCATGCAGCAATGATCACGGCGGCCGAGTTCCAGACCCACGATTACTACATGAACATCGGCCCGTTGTTCGCCGATCCGCTGGCGCGGCAGCTCTACGCCGAGATTGCCTCTGTCGAAGAGCAGCACGTGACCCAGTACGGTTCACTGGCCGACCCGCTCGAGTCCTTCATAGAAAAGTGGCTGGTTCACGAGGCGATGGAGGTCTATGCCTATGCCAGCTGCGCCGAGCAGGAGACGAACCCGCGCATCAAGGCGATGTGGGAGCGCTTCCTCGATTACGAATTGGGCCATCTGAACATGGCCTGCGAGTACTTCAAGAAGATCGAACGCCGCGACCCGGCGGAGATCTTGGGAGGCCCGCTGCCAAAGATGATCGAGTTCAAGAGCCAGCGCGACTTCGTTCGCCAGGTCTTGGCTGCAGAAGTCAACCTTCGCACTAGCGGCACTCAGTACGTCGACAAGAGCCAAGAGCCGCAGAACTCCCTGGACTACCGCGCCCAACTCAACTCCGAAGGTGTCGCGTCGAACATCGTCTCGGCGGGCTACCAATGGGCGCCAGGTGGCGAACTGATGAAGATGCGCAAGGCTTCTTGAGGAGAACAGGACATGGCAACTTCCGCAAAACTCGGTACCAACTTCACTGGCGTGCAAATGTCTCCGAAGGACACCAAGCGCCTGCTCGATGCCGTCAACGAGATCCATCCAGACGTTCCTGGCGATTCCAAGGGCATGATGCTCGAGCGCTCGACGCGTGCCGAGGAAGCTGATCGCATTGGCTCGGTTCCTGTACCTGGGTCGGCCAAGGGCATGATCAAGTCGACGTTCGATATGGCGCTGGGCAAAAGCCCTGAGCTACTTGTCGACAAGCTAGGCGAGCGCCTGGCCTTCGAGCGCAGCGGTGTTCGGCTGTATGACGCCATGATCGCCAAGGCGAAGGCGCTCGAGACCGCCGGCTCCGATCTGGTTCAGGTACTGCAGCACATCCGCGACGAAGAGTTCGAGCACATGCACATGGTGGCCGAAGCGATCGAGACGCTCGGGGCTGACCCAACCGCGCAGACGCCCTGCGCGGATATCGTTGCGGTCAAATCGATGGGCGTCATGCAGGTGCTCACCGACCCACGTACGAACATTTCCCAGGGCATCAATGCGCTGCTCACCCTTGAGCTTGAAGACAATGCCGCCTGGGAATTGTTGATCGAACTGGCCGAAGCAGGCGGTCACCCCCGGATTGCAAAGGGCTTTCACAAGGCCAAAGAGCAGGAGGACGACCATCTGGTCAAGATCAAGACCTTGCTGCGGCGGGATCTAATCAGCCAAGTGAAGTGACACCGCGTGCGCTTCATCCTTTAGCGTGCCTCAGGGCACGCTTTTTTTTTGCGCATGGTTCTGCTTTAGGAAGCGCCCGCGAGTTACCGCAGCGCGCCGTTGCGCTCCAAGCGATAGGTGCTGATCGCCTCGTACACCGCCTTGCGCAATCGATTGATCCCGCCGATGGGGCGATGGGCTGGCAACGCATGCCAGGGGTTGAACGAGAGGTTGTCACAGGCGAGGTTCTGTTCGGGGCTGTCGAAGTCCTGAGCCGGCAGGCGGATGTCGGCAACTGTTTCAAATGGCGAAATCGCCTCGTCCCATTCGATGCTGGTGTCTTCGATCGGCATGTAGTGTTCGGGTTTCTGCCGTTGTACTTGCAGTTCGAAGCAGGCCGGTACGCGGTCTAGCGAGAGTTGTCGATAAAGCGCGCTGCGTAGAAAGTTCGGTAGGTCGCGGTTCTGCTCCGGCAGTGCGTAGGTCGGGCAGCGCTCGGGTGCCGGAATCACGCGGTACTTGATGTTCAGGTCGCCCAGCTTGTAGGGCGCGACCGAGCTGTAGGTAGTCGCGACCGGGCTCTCTGGTGCTGGGGCGAGGGTCTGCAGGGCGATGAACAAGTGGCGCAGTTGCCACGTCCTTGGATCGGCGCTGGGAAAGAACGCCATGGCCTTCTTGCCCTCGGCCTGCGCGGCAAAGTTGCTGCGGTACTCGGCGACGTCACTCACGAAGAAAACCGGGTGATTGAACATGACAAAGTCCTGTTCGCCGGCATGCCGCGGGTCGCGTGTGAGTTTTTCGCCAGGTACGTCGAGCAGCTTGATCGCCATGCCTCGAGCATCCTTGATGCGATCGAATTGCGGGTAGGCGTTGCCGTTGGAAAGCCTGACCCAGGCGCTCCATGCCTTGCCTGGATCACTGAACACGCCTTGCCTAAGCTCGGGTTCGAGGCGCTGACGCACGCTAACCTCGGCGCGCACGCAGCCGTGCGCCTTGGCATGGGCGTCACGCAGTACGCGGGTGTTCTCGCTGTGCTGCTCGACCACGGCGACCGCGTTTTCGATGATCGCCTGGGTGTCGGCGGCCTCGGTGGGCGCGATGACCTCTTCGCTCGAAACCGGACCGCTGTGCTTCACGTGGAACACCACTGCGCCGATCGCCCAGCCAGCTAGCCCAATGACAACCACCATGATTATCAGCTTGGCCAGAACGCGGCCAAGCCAGAGCCAGAACCTTTTAAGCATGTGCATATCCTTTGCGTTGGCTACGGGCAGCTAGGCCCTGGGTTGTGAGGTCGCGGTGGAATATCGGCTAACCGCGGTTCAAAGCGGGCGTCGCCCAGCACCTTGAGGTACTCGACCAGCGCCCAGCGCTCCTCGGGTGCGAGTGCTCGGCCGATGACGCCGTGTCCGCGGCAGCCGGCGCGGAATTCGTGCCCGCGGTTGCTGTTGCCGGTGATCGTCGTATCGAGCAGGAAGCCGCCTTTGAACGGCTCGGTTCGTATGCCGACGTGCTGCGGGTCGTATTCGCGGTTGCCAGCCCAGAACGTGACCTGTCGCTCGGCCACGGGCGACAGCAGCTGGAACAGCGTCGGCACCGAGCCGTTATGCAGGAAAGGAGGCGTCGCCCAGATGCCCTCGAGCGGACGCGCCTTGTAGCCACGAATCTCCTGCACACCGATCGGTAGTCCAAAGCCATCGAACTCGGCCCGTTCTTCCGGGGTGATACCGGCATTCTGGTAGGCGCGGTTCTGAACGTACGCGGTGAGGTAGGCGAGGCCTTTGGCGCTGGATACTTGCGTCAGATCCAGCGGGCCGGCTGACCGTCCGTACAGCTTGACGTCGAGCCGTGCCAGCTCGTCGGGCGTCCAGCCGAGGCGGGACAGGTCAAAGCGATGGTCAGCGATGTTGTCAGCCGTGGTCGGGTCGGTACCGACAACCGTGGTCGGGATGACGGGCATCTTCCATTCCGGGTCCCGGCCGGGAGCGAAGCGTTTGTCGACCGGCTTGGGTTTGGCCGCATGACAGTGGGCGCAGTTCTCGCGGTACAACGCACGGCCGCGGCTCGCCTGTTCCAAGTCGATCGAGCCCAGCAGCTCTTCGGGCCAACGCGGGGGTGCGAGCCGCATCAGCGTTGTTTCCAGGGTATGCAGGTCGCGTACGCGCACGCCTGATGCGTAGCGCTCATGTTCCGGCACTGGCTGCCCGTTTTCACGGAGCAGCTGCAGACGCGCACCAACGCCCAGCGCCTCGCCAATATTCCGCGCCATCGGCTGCATGGCCGAGCCGTTCCATTGCACCCAGTCGAATTTCCAAATGTCCCAGACCTGCGGATAGCTGACCGGGGCGTTGGCGATGCGGTAGTTGGCCGTGTCCAGCGCATCGCCGAAGGCCGTGTTAGCGATACGGCCAAACGCATCGGTTCGACCAAAGCCTTCCTCGGTCGGGTACAGGCCCCGGTGCCAGTCGTTGTAGGCCGTCCCCAGCAGTCGGTCCAGTACCTGCTTGAAGTCGCGGCGCAGCTGCGCGCGCGCCGGCTCGTCGTGCTCACCCAGTACCGCGTGGGCGAAACGGCTGAACTTGAAGGGGTTGTAATAGGTGAAGGCCATGCTCATGCCGAGCGCCTGACCGAACGAACCTCCACGTAAGGTCGGCACCGTCGAGGCCAGCGAGTGCATCGCCGCACCGCCGTCGATGCGGATTGCCTGGCCTTGGTAACGAAGCTCACCGGTGTGGCAAGCCGCGCAACTGACGTCCAGGTAGGCCCGTCCGCTTTCGTCGTCTTCGTGCCGAGCGAAGCCAACCGGCAGGTTGCCAGGGTTCAGCGCCGTGGCGCGTTGCGCAGGGTCGACCAGAAAGCCGAAGCGGGCGAGGTAGGCGGGTGTCGCGAACCTGTCCTCATTGAAGGGCAACTCCAGAGCGGTAAACCAGTCGTACTCCAACCCTTTAACTTGCGTGCCTTGGGGCGTGTAGTAATAGGTCTGCCGGTCCGCCTCGCTCCATTGATCAAGGTAGCGAAGCCCTTTGGGTGCCTCGTATTCCGGAAGGTTCGGAAAGGCCACGAAATACAACCCGACCCCTATGGCCACTACGGCCATCATCAGCAGCCCGAGTAGGGCGCGTCGCAGCAATCGCATCTGTACGTCCTTGTAGCGTCATGGCGAATGCGCGTTTATGGCAGGGTTGAGCAGCGATGGCAATGAGACATTGTTGGTTTCGGTGACACGTTACCGTGAGTGCTGTCTCGGACAGCTATTCAAGATCAAGCAAACTTCCTTTCACAGAAGTTGAAATGCATGGGAGATAAGTTAGGTAGTTAGAGTTTTTCTTAACTAATATGCCGTGCTTGGGCTCTTGAATACCAGCAACTCTATTAACGCTGGATACTACGGCGTACGTATAGTCGACATTAGCAAAACTAATAGAGTTGGTCAGTTCGCTGTCAGACACGTTGCCTATTGAGATTACTACCTCGTCTAATGGTTTTTTAATTCTAGCTCTGGCGGATGGTTAGGTCGTCCGAAAGTATAAGTAATCGTATTGTCTTGCTTATGTAGTTCGATGAGCTTGTTAGATTCCATTGTGCAGCTGAAGAGAAGCTTAGGCTCTTCGATAGTCTTTGCCGCTAGGGTGGACGAGAAAGCTAAAGTCAAGGCCAACATAATTTTGTAAATGGAGTTTGTTTAGACATTATTCACGCTGCATTTTTTCAGCACGTTATTTTCTTGATCAACAAAATCCGGCTCATTTATCCATTCTTGTGAATTCGATATTTTGTTGTAAAAACCAAGCCACTTAATTTTTGCAGACCTATCTGAAATCATTTGCATCTCAGCAATTGGTATTGCCCTAGAAAAGCTATCCCAGTCTAGCGACATCCCACCAAATCCTAAATCAGTAGGCTCGATTAACTTTATAACCAATTTTTTTTTGCTAAATTTTCCAGTGGCATGTATGTAGATTTGGTTCGCATTAACCTCCATTGTTATGTCTTCCTTGCTAGCAATTGAGATCCAGCCACTTTCGTCACAGTTTAGTGCCCATTTCCCTGAAAGGTCACTTTCTTTTAATGGTTCGTTCTCGCTGCCATGTCCTAAGGATGATAGGCAGAGAACACCCACAGCCAATAAGCAACTGGGCGTAAATATAGACATAATGGTCAATATCCAAACTCCTCTAGAAACCCTGATTTTATATGTAAGTCTGTTTCACCTAGCTTTTCTTCCTTGAGGAATTTTTCATAATTCCCAAGAGCCTCCTCCATGGTTTCTATAGGCTGCCCATATCTGCTGGGAGGTAAGCTAGCCCATATCCAACTACAGCTCTCTATGGCTTCTTTTATTTTGTCGTCCACGATCATTTTCAGAGCATTTCCCTTAGTGGCATATCTAAGCAATACGACCCCGAACCTATCTTGGGATTCTGGGGAAAAATCTTGTATCCTCAGTCTGCTCCTTGTCTTTATATAGTTGGCGTCACTCCATGTATACCCCATTACTTGATATGCCCCTGCTGCCGAAGAAACATATCCTCCAGTTTTTATTTTAATTTGTGGGTGGTCAGAAAAATCTTTCCCATGATCCTTAATGAAAGATGAACCACCGAATAATCTTTCATAGCCGCGAGGGCCAACAGTTCCCTCTCCGACCCTAATCATTCTCATAAATGCACGGACTCTTAGCTCTTTAAGAGAAATCTTTGTAGGGTGAGTAAATGCAGCCGATAGCCACATAGGCTGAAAATGCCAAGCGCTCCCGTCCGCACTGATTCCACCCTTACCCTTCAAACTCTCCCACCAACTCAACTGCTCAATACGCGCCTTTTCGCTTTCCCAATTCTGGTTCGGATCAACATACGGGATATGCCCCATCAACGGATCCAGTTCATCCCACTTATCGGCCTTCCAGAACCACTCGCTCTCATAATGAGTAACCAGTTGCGCGATGGATTGTGCATGCCAGGGTTTTGCCAAGGCGCTACGGATCTCGGTAGCAGTAAGCTTGTTGTCGCGATTGGTGTCGATTATGTCGCAGAGCCTTTTCTTAACTGGCCCCTGATCTTCCTGGCTGACCATGGCGCGGTAATTCGCGCGCTCCTCATCGGTAAGTCGACGCAAGGCATCGTAAAGGTAGGCGGCTTTGCCAATCGGGCGGCCGGTTTCCTTGATGAAGTCGTAGCCCACCCATTCCCAGGGGCTATGGCGAGTGGTGATGGGCTCCCGTTCTGCCAGCCAGCCACTGATAGGATTACCGCTGCTATCAGCGAGCAGGTTGTTCAGTCTCCACCAGCGGGTCACCGCGGGCTTGGTACTGCCTGGCACAGTCGTACTAACTTGCAGTTTGTGGTCGGCTGGTAGTGCGTCCAACAAGCTTTGTGGAATGATCAGGTCGACGCCAACGGTTGCTCCCGCATCGCTGGCCTTCGGCGGGTTGTTGGCGTTGATGTCCTCGCGGTGTGAGATGAGTTTGCTAGCCCCCTTGTAGACCTTCAGGAGGGTTTTTTGTTGATTGGGCAAGCCTGCAGCCCATGCCCGGCTTTGGGCGATGAAAGCGGGTACGTCTTCACAACTGAGAACCTCCAGATGCAGGAGTGGTTTGGCACCCCCTTCATCGTGATTCTGGTACTGGCCAAGGTGCCCAATCAGCTCGCCAGCCTTGATCGGATAGGGCTTGGGCAATACATGCACTTGATCCAATACGGGTTCCGAGCGAGTGGCTTCGAGCGAGCCAAAATGCACGAAGCCTTTTATGTTGTGCGTGCTATCGGCCGACAGCGGCACTACGTCATGCCCTTCGATGATTTGCTGTAGTTCCCGATAGGCTGCTGTTCCAGCCTTGAGCGAAAACTTTGCTCCAACAGGGAGCAAGCCGGTTTTCGGATCGCTACTTTTGCCGTTACCCGTTTTTCTTACATTCAGGCCTTTTTGTGGGGCAAGGCTCGGCTCCTCATCATCGGCATCGTCTGCGACCCGAAAGGTATCTGGTTCACCCGCTACGGCTTGCATTTCCTTGATGAAGACCCACGACTCTGCGCCTGTGAGCGCGGGTATGGCGCAGCCTTCCACGATGCTCAGTAACTTGCGCCAGTTGGAAGAGTCGGTGCCTGGAGCGACCTTCACCTTGGTACCTTTGGGTAGCAAGGCAGTGACTGCGCCATTCTTGGGGGCTGCACGTACTCGCAAGCCGCGCACGCTATCGACAGCCTTATCGGGCTTCACGCTGTATAGCGTGTCCCCCATGAAGCCAGGGGCTGTAGGTGCTCCTGTCTTGCTGTAGCTGTCCCAGTCCAGCAGGTGCATGTAGAGGCTGAAAAAGGTCAAGGAGGGGGACGGTACAGGCGTCACGCCTTCCTTCGGCGGCAACGCTGGCGCCTCCAGGCGATGTTTGACCAAGACAAAACAGCGCGAGAATGGGGCCGAGAAGGTGGTTTTCGCTGAGTTGAGGTAGAGGCTTTTGGGATAGCTTTTGTCAATTCGATAGGCGATCACCTCGCCATCGGCAATGCAGCACACTTGGGATTGATCGAATACCACCGCTGTCTTGTCGTCGAAATGAATGCCGCCATGCCACTGGCCATTCTTGCCGATGGGGTAGTAGCCACCGCCCGCCTTGGCCATCGCGGTCAGATGTTGAATGGGATTGAGATTTTCCTCCTTGGGCTTGAAGGGAAAGCTCCAGTTGTTAACTTTGGTCGTGTCGCTCATGTCTACCGATCCTTGATTGTTTACTTCCTAAGCCATCAGCCCGAGAAGTTGAACATTCGTTTGGGCTGCTTGGGTTCTGAGGACTCATTCGCCAACGCCTGCTCCAACAAACTCCCCGCCTTGTCGCTATCCGCCTCGCCCGGCAACACTGGCGGTTTGATCTTGATCCCCGATCCCTTACCCGGCGCGCCGCCGGCGTTGATTTTCACCAGCGGGCCAGAGACTGTGATGCCGCCCGGATCAAGCTTGATGAAGCTGCCGCCGGCCTTGAGGGTCAGTTCGATGCCGGCTTCGATGACCATCTTCTGGCCGGCCTTGAGGTGAATCTCGCGGCCGGCCTTGGTCAGCTGCGCGGCCCCAAGCTTGATGTGCTGGTTTTGGCCGACGGTGAGGTGGTCGTCGGGTTTGATTTCTACCTTGCGATCGCCGCTTACGCTCAGGTGTTCCTCGGCCTTGAGCTCGCTGTAGCTGTTAGCTTCCACGGTGTCGTGGCGCTCATGGCCGACGCGGATCTTCTGGTCGTGCTCGATGGTTTCGTCCCAGTCCCGCTGGGCGTGGATGTATATCTGCTCAGCGCCCTTGCGATCCTCGATGCGCAGTTCGTTGTAGCCGCCCCCGCCGGGGCTCGACAGTGTCTTGAAAACGCTACGGGTCTTGTTTGCCGGCAGGTCGTAGGGGACCTGATGTTCGGCATGGTAGAGGCAGCCAGTCACCAAGGGCTGGTCGGGGTCAGCTTCGAGAAACGTAACCAGTACTTCCATACCGACGCGCGGGATGGCGATACCGCCGTAGCGGTCGCCGGCCCAGCTTGAGCTGACGCGCAGCCAGCAGCTTGTCTTGTCGTCGGCCTGGCCTTCACGGTCCCAGAAGAACTGGACCTTTACGCGGCCGTACTCGTCGCAGTGGATATCTTCCCCCGCAGGGCCGGTGACGACGGCAGTTTGAGCGCCAAGCGCGCGAGGCTTCGGGTGGTTCAGGGCGGGCCGATAGGCGACATCCCAGGGCGTGGCGGTGAACTGGTTACGGTAGCCTTGGGTAAAACCGTCATGTGACGTGACGTCGCTTGTTACCGACTCTTCCAGCACCTGCGGCTGTTTGCCTTCGTGTATCACCTCGTTCAGCAACCAAAGGTCGTTCCATTCCTGCCGAGGGTGGTCGGAGATTTCCAGAAGGTGACCGCTGACGAGCGTGGGCTGGTCGCTTCGGCCTTCGGCCAGTCGATAGTCGGCACGATGACGCTCCAGGGCGCGCTGGGAAAGATGCTTACCACGGGCGCGATCCGTGAAACGGCCGGGATAGTCGTAGTCTTCCAGGTCCGGTCGTGGCGTGGCCGTTTGATCTGTGCCCTTGTGGCCGGCCTCCATCACCAGACGCGGCTGCTCGAAGTCGTAATCGCGTCGGCTCACTCGGTTGGTACGAGTCTCCAAGCGAACTGCGAAGCGCTTGATCACCGGCTCGTCGGCGACTAGCCCGCTGTCCTGCACATACGCGGTGGGCTGGCCAAGTTTGGGGAAGCTCGTCTGGTCATCACCGAACACCAGTACATGACCCTGCGGGCTGTGCTCGAAGTGATAGTGGATGCCTTCTTCTTCGCATAAGCGCTGGACGAAGTGCAGGTCGGTTTCGTCGTACTGGGTGCAGTAGTCGCGCTCGGGATAGACCACCGGGCCGAGCTGGAAGCGATAGGCGTTCGCCTGGATGCCGTGGCGTTCTAGCACCTGGGCGATGATCTGCGGCACGGTCAGGTGCTGAAAGATGCGCTGATCGGTACGGTGCGTGAGGTAGGCAAGCTGCGGAACGAGGGTCACCCGGTAGCGCGTCAGGCGCTTCCCTGAATCGCCTTGCGCAACGCGGTGAATCAATCCATGAATGCCGTTGCCTGCAGGCGAGAGCTCAAGGAAGGCTGGCTGATACAGCAGGCTCTGCAGATCCAGATCGGGGCGCTCGCTGACCAACTCCAGGTCGAAGCGGTAAGGCTGGCTGATGGCCTCGCGACCGGTAAAGGCAAGCACCTGCAGGTCATGCTCGATACCTTCGATCGTGAGGCTGAAATGGGTGTCATTGGCCGTGTTGAACATGGCGCTTCCTTGTTCTCATGTCATCCGTGGGTGCGCCCGAACCAGCGCTGTAGGCGGCTGGGTGCGGGGCGGCGAAAAATTTCCAGCAGATCGCCGACGCTGCATGTGCGCTTGTCACTATCGAACGCCAGGGCAGTGCGCAGGGCTGGCCAGCCGTGGGCGGGAAAGCTCGCCGGGCATTGCAGCTCGTTGTCCAGGCTCATGGCCTTGGCTTGCTTGGAGCTCAGTCGGCGGAACGGGTGCTTGCCGCTCGCAAGCTCGAACAGCAGGCAGGCAAGCGCGTAGATATCGCTGGCGGCGCTGGGCTCGGCGCCGTCCAGTAGCTCCGGCGCGGCGTAGCGTGTGGTCCATGCCTTGAAACGGTTGCGGGACAGGCGTGGCAACGTTTTGAGAGACCCCTCGATGGGCTGACCGAGCCCGTAGTCGAAGAGGCGTAGCCCGTCCTCAGCGAGTATCACGTTGCTTGGTTTGAGGTCGCCGTGGATCACGCCCCGGCTATGGGAGTAGTCGAGCGCCTCGAGCAACGGTACGGCGATTTCGTTGAGTGCTTCCGTGACCAGCCCCTCGGGACGCTCGCTAAGGAGCTGGTCGAGCGTCGGCCCTTTGAGCAATTCCAGCGTGATGAAGGCCCGTTGACTCAGGGTGTCCACATCGAACCCGAACAGGCGCACGACATGGCGATGGCTCAACCGGGCGGTCAGCGCGAACTCGCTGTATAGCAGCGCGTGGGCGTCCGGATATTGCGCAAAATCATCGCTCAACGTCTTGAGCGCGACGTACGGCTCCGGATCTCCAAACTGCTCGCGCAGCAAATCCCGCGCCCGATATACCGCTCCCATGCCACCGACGCCTAGCAGTCGTTCGATCAGATAGCGCCCAGCCAGCACCTCCGGTAGCACCCCCGACGCAACGGGGTTGGTCTGCGGGCTCGGCATAGCGGGAGCGCTGGCTGTGGCCGCAAAGGCGAAGTAGGTGAGGTCCGACGCCGGCTCGGCGCGCAGGGGCTCGCTCATAGCCGGATTACCACTGCGCTCAGGTTGTCTCGACACGGACCGTCCATGGCCTCTTCAAACAGCCTTTGCAGGGCGAGGCCTGTGGATGGCGCATTGAGCGCTGCTCCCAAGCTGTCCGGTGACAGGCTTTGGTAGAGCCCGTCGCTGCATAGCAATAGGGTGTCGCCTGGATAAACATCGAACTCGAGGATATCCAGTGTCAGTTGTTCGCTGGCGCCGATGGCGCGGGTTAGGGCGTTTGCGGCTGGGTGACGCGCGGCCTCTTGCGGACTCAGGCTCTGCTCGTCGATCAGCTGTTGTAGCAGCGAATGGTCGCGCGAGAGCTGATAAAGCCGTCCGCGGCGCCAGAGGTAGCAGCGGCTATCGCCAGCCCACACGCAGGCGGCACGGTCGGCCTCCATCAGCAGCGCGACCACGGTGCTGCCAATCACCGGATCGGGTCGATCTGCCGTGACCGTCAGTTCTTGCCCGAGTCTGCGGTTGAGGTCATGCAAACAGCGGCGCAGAGCGACCAAGCGCTCCGCCATGCTGCCTTCGGGCAACGCGGCGAGCTGCTCGACGATCAGGCGGCTGGCGAGCGCGCCGTTGTGGTGGCCGCCCATTCCATCCGCCACGACCCAAAGGCCTTGCTCGGGGAGGTCGAGAAAGGCGTCTTCATTGCGTGCGCGGACTTTGCCCGTATCGGTCCGCGCGGCGCTGCGCCAGCGGTACGCCAGGCTCGCAGTGGCTGACATTACAGGGTCGCCGGAAGTTTGAAGTCGCGCAGCACGGCGATATCGAACGGGTTCGGCGAACGCTGGCTGTGTAACAGATAGTTGGCGTTGCGGCCGCCCAGATTGGCCTTGAGCATCAGCACGTCGCGACCGCTGTGGTAATCGACCTGCATCAGGTCCAGCAGGCGGAATAGCGACCAGGGGCCGGTGTTCTTCTCGATACCGACACGGCGCCCGCCCAGTTCTTCGACCACCAGGCTGGTGCGGCCTTCCTCTGCGTCGGCTGGCCAGCTGAAGGCTGTCTGCACGATCGGGCCGTGGCGGTATTCCATCTGCTGATTGCCAAAGCGGAAGTCAGCGCGACCCAGGCTCGAATCCAGCGAGTAAGGCTCGAGCTTGAAGCGGATCTGCGGCTCGTTCGGATTCTCTGCGAAGAAACTGCGGCGGATGGTTTGCGCGTTGCTCATCTGCGACAGGAACTCGCGTGACAGGGGCAAGCCACGGCCGTCGACTCGACGAAGCTGATATTGGCCAGCGCTCCCGCTGACGAACGCCTTCAGGTAGCGATCAAAGAACCCGTCAGCCACGCCTTGCGCCTTGAAGAACTCCCGGAAGTCAGCAATAGCGACGTCGCTCTCGCTGTGTGCGCTGAATGGATAGCGCTGGCGTAGGGAACCTTTGTAGAACGCGTACAGTTCGCTCTGGTAGCGCTGGTTGAGGTAGTGGTAGGCGTCGTTCAGGACCAGCGTCCAGCTGTCTTCGGCGAGCAGGCCGAGCCAGTTGCCGATCGGTTGCGGTAACCGGGCTGCGCTGGCTCTCAACTGGTTGATGGCATCACGCTGACCCGCCATGCGCGCTTTGGCGAGTTCAAAGGCCGCCTGATCAGGCGCACTGGCGTGGGCCAGACTCGCCAGTTGCAATTGAAGCGCATCGAGGGCCTGTAGGGTGGGAACAAGCTCGGCGCTGGCGCCTGCATTGTCGTCGAGCAGGCGATGCAGCGGCTCGAAGCGGCGCTCGAGTGTTTTGCGCGCCGTGTCGGGTACGTTCTTGGCCAGTGCGGCCTGGGCCTGCTCGGCAGCGGCTGATGCGAGCTTGGCGGCTTTGCCCAGCTTGCCGTTGGCGTTTTTGAGAGCATCGGCTGCGTCCACCGCTTCGCCGGCGGTCTCGACTGCGCCGGCAAAGCGGGTGTTGTCACGGACCTCGACAAGCAGTTGCAACAGCGGCGAATTAGCCGCGGACAACCCACTAAGCAGCACCGAGCCCTGGCCGGCACCCGCGATAGGCTCCAGCGTCAGCTGGGCGACCGCTTCGCTCCAATAGTTGGCGTAATCCCGGAAATAGAGCTGCTCCATCTCGACCATCAAGCGGCCAAGATCTTTCAGACTCAAGCTGTCGCCTTCGCCGAGCACCCAGTTATCGCGCAGGATCTCGCGCACCAGCTCGCTGCCCTGGGCGACGTAGAATTTCTGATAGCCGTTCTGGGTATAGAAACCAGGAATGGTGTAGTCGCTGCCGCTGAATAGCGCACCTTGCGGTCCGAGATGCTGACTGAACCGGTAGTCAGGCAGGCTACGAGCCTGATCGCGCAACATGCGGTAGACGACATTGGCCAACGATTCGCTGCGCAACACCTGACGTGCCTCGGCGACGAGTTGGTCGTTGAGCGCGTAAGGCGCGAAGCCGTCACCGAGTAACCGCTCAAAATGGGTGTTTAGGCCGTTCTGCGCAACGGCATTGCCGGCGTAACGCAACGACCAATCGGCGGCTACCCAATCCTTGAGGAAACCGTCGTCGCGACGCTCTTCCAGGCTGAGCATCAGGTAGGCGCGCAGGCTACCAAGCAGGCGCTCTCGATCAGTCAAGTTGGCGCGTATCTGAGCTTCGAGCTGACGCGCAACGCGAGGCAGTAGCAGGGTTTCCAGCTCACGGCGGTAGGCCCGGTGGACGGTGGGATCAACTACCTCACCTTGGTAAAGCCCGCCGCGCTGCAAGTAGGACACGTCAGCCTTATCCGGAAACACCTGAGTAGCCGCATAGCTCATATCCAGCGCCTTGAGCGTACGCAGTGCGTCATCTTCAGCCGTGATGCCCTGATGCTCGCGGCCCAGCTGGTCAGCGAGGCCGCGTAACTGCTCAAGCCGTTCATGGTTGTTGGAGAAGCCATTGGCCCAAAGGGCGCCGAACAGTGCCAGGCAGGCGAAGCTCGCGGCATACAGGGCGCGCTGGCCCCAATCGATGCGGCGTACTTCCTTTTGATCGAGACCGGCGAGGTCGGCTTCGGGGAAGATCACGCGGCTGAGCAAGTGATTGATAAAGCGAGCACGTCCGCTGCGGAATGTTGGCAACGCGCTGCTCGACAGGCCGAGGTTGCGGCCAATGCCGCTGGTGAGCGGATCGAGTCCACCTTGGAGTTGCGGCGCACTGGTGAGGTAGAAACCGCGCAGTTGGCTGGCCCGCTGGTAGCGGTTGCCTGAGAATGCTAGCTCGACGAACAGGCATAAACGCTCGCCAATCTGGCCAAGCTGGTGCGGGAAATCAAGGATGCGACCCCTGCGCTGGGTGTCGCGCTCTTGGTGCATGCGCAGGATGACCTGGCTGTTGAGTCGGCGCAGCAGTTCCTCGAATTCGCTCCGAACGACGTTGACGTCGGTACCGTCCTGCTCCTTGCGGAAGCTCGCGCCGAGCACCTGATCGCTTTCCTCGCGCGAGAGCTGATCAAAGAACTCGTCGAAGCCAAGCACCTTATCCGCTTTGCTCAGCACCAGATAGACCGGCACGTCGGCGCCAAGGCGCTGGTGGATCTCGTGCAGGCGCTGACGGCTCTGGCGCGCCAGCGTTTCGAGCTCCAGTTCGCTCGAATGCAACAGTTGCTCGACCGGAATGTTGATCAGCACGCCATTGAGCGGGCGTGCACGGCGGCGGCGCAGCAGGCCGAGTAGCGTTTCCCACGCCTTGCCATCGACACCCGAGTCGGGCTGCGTCAGGTAGCGGCCGGCGGTATCGATCAGCACGGCATGGTCGGCGAAGTACCAGTCTGCATAGCGGGTGCCTGAGACATCCTTGGTCAGTCGCTGGTTTTCACCGCGGTTGAGCGGAAAGTCCAAGCCGGAAAAATCCAGCAATGAGGTTTTGCCGCTGCCTTGAGGACCGAGCAGCAAATACCAGGGCAGGTCGTTGCGCCATTTCTCGCTGCGGCCGCGGTACAGGCTCGAACTCTTGAGGGTACGAACGGCGTCGCGGTAGCGCTGGCTCAGGATGCCTTGCTCTTCGCTGACCAAGCCTTCACGGCGAAGCCGCTCCTGAACCTCTTCGTCGCTGGCTTCGGCCTGCTTGCGACGAGTGCTATGCCAGCTGGCGAACACGATGAACAGGCCCCAGACCAGGCAGAGGCCGGCAATGGTCAGCAGACGACTGCTGGATGACTCCCAAAACTTATAGTCGTTTATCGCCAGCAGTGGCCCAACGAGCCACACGAGCAGGGCCAACACCAGCAGGACGCACAGGCTCCATACCCAGGTCTTGCGGAAAAACGCGGCAAGCTTGCCGAAAAAAACCTTCATGGCAGTACGTCCTTGTTACGGCTTGGGCTCGACCCGAACGGTCGGATCGACAGGTTGATACGGTTGCAGTACGGCATCGCGTTGTTCACCCAGCACCCAGGCGAAGCCCGCATACAGCGTTACCAGGCAGATCAATGTGAACAGCGCGACCAGCCACCAGGGCACGATGCGCACTAGACGCCGACGCGTATCACGTAGTCCCTGCCAGTGCGGCGATACCTCACGCGGCACGTCGCCGCGCAGCTGGCGGATCTGCCGGTAAAGGCTGTCGCGTACCGCTTCGAGCTCGAGCATGCCGCGTGGCATCACTCGGTATTTGCCTTCGAAACCCAGCGACAAGCACAGATACATCAGTTCCAGCATCGGCAGGTGCTTGACCGGGTTGCGTGAGAGACGCTCGAGCAACTGAAAGAACTTCTCACCGCCGAAGGTTTCGTTGTGGAAGCTCGATAGCAGACTCATCTGCGACCATTCGCTCTCGTTACCCCAGGGTGTGGTGACCACCGCTTCGTCGATAGCGGTGCATAGCACGTAGCGAGCGGCCATCACCTGACTGCTCTCGGCTCCGTCGTGCAGGGCGCGGTGCTCGAACAGCTTGAGCTCACCAGACAGGCGCTGGTTGAGGGCGTGCAGGTCTTCGCCTTCATAGCTGTGCTTGAGCCGCACGACTTCCGAGAGCAACGACGATGCTGCTGCGACAAGCGGGTTGAGGCTGATATTGAACGTCTCGGCCGGACGCAGCCGCGCGGCATAGATCATCCGCTCTTCAAGCTGCTCGAATTTCGGCGGTGTGCTGAAGTCAGTCAGCGGGCTCTGTGCCGGGGCGTCGCCGTGGCGATTGAGGATGACCGTCTTGTCGTCCTGTGCGTAGTCCATTTCTCTGATCATGTCGGTCAGTTCCTGATCGCCCAGAGTTTCAGCTCAAGCCCGGTAAATTCACCGGACACATGGAAGGCGAAGCCGCCAGAGCGTTCCAGTTGCGCCAGCTCCTCGGAGCTGAGCTCCAACGCAAAGTAGGTCTTGCCGGAATGAAACGGGATCTGCCGTGGCGCGACGGGCAGTGGCTTGACCTTGATTCCCGGCAGATGAAGGTTGACCAGCTGGCGAATACGCTCAACCGGACCAACCTTGAGGTGGGCCGGCAGGCGGGTGCGCAGCTCTTCGGAGTCGCATTGGGCGCTGGCTGCGAGCACGAACGAGGCGCTGCCGAGCAGCTTGTGGTCGTGCAGTGGCGAGACCTGAATGCCGTATTGACGCTGTTGCAGAAGCAGCTCGATGGCGTGCTGCTCGAGCACCATCGACAGCACTTGGCGAATCGCATCCATCAGCTTGCGGAACGACAGTCCCTGGTCGTTGTGCAGGTAGCGGCCATCCAGGCGAGGTCGTTTGGTCTCGCTGGAGAACGTCGCCAGCTCGCCCAGCAACCCCAGCAGCTCACGGTAAATGTGTTCGGGATGGATCCGGTCGATGCCCATGTAATGGCGTAGCACGGGCTCGTAGCGGTTGATCAGCTGCAGCATCATGAAGTCACCGACTTCCGCTCCGCCGACTTTACCGGTGGCGCGAATACGCTCTGCCAGGATGTCGCCGCGATGGCCGAGCATGCTGATCACTTCTTTCAGGCACGACAGCAGGTAGCTGGACGCCTGAAAGTCGATAAAGGTAGGGATGTACTCAGGGTCGAGGCTGATCACACCGTCCGGCGTGGTGTCGAGGATGTCGCAAAGCTTGAGCTTCACGTAAGCCTGATCGCTCTGCTGCTCGCCCAGCAGCAACCGAAAGTCCGGACGGCCGGTGCTGACTTGGCTGCTGCTGTTATCGCCGGCGTTGGAGTCGGTGACTTCTTCGTCGAGCGCGGTGTAGCGCGCCAACACGTCCTTCTGCTCAGGGCGGCGACTCTCGATGTGGTTACCAGTGACAAGCGGTAAAGCCAGATAAACCGGCGTGTTGCCAGTGTTGGGCGGCACGTCCAGGGCCAGCGGCTCACGCTCAGCACCGATCTCGAAAAGGCTGCCATCTGGAAGCAGCCCACTCGCCTGGCTGAGCACGAGCTTGCCCATGTTAAGGAACTGACGGTCGATCTCCAGCTCAAAAAAACCCCAGGCGTAGTGACCCAACTTCTGGGTCCGCTGCTTGAGCTGCGCGTCGTAATAGCGGTCGCTTTGCTGGAAGTGCTGCGGACGCAGCAGCATGCCTTCCTGCCATATGACTTTGTTCATGCTCATCGATCAGTCTCCCTTCACGAGCGGATCGATGACCTTGATGCCGTGTTCATCGAGCTTTAGCTCGATTCGGTTCTGCGCTTTGTGTTGAAGAGGAATGACGAAGCGCCAGCTTGATTCGGGTAGATCGCGATAGGCGGCCAGCACGCCAACGTAGCGGCTACCGTCCTGAACAAACAGCTTGAGGTCGCGCTGCTCGCCCGGTCGCAGTTCCAGCTCTTCCTGAATGACAAGGTCCGGGGTCAGTGCTTCCTTGGGACGTTGGTAGAGCGAAAAAAAGTCAGCGTTCTCGAAGGCCACCGGATGCTTGAGTTCCAAGAGGCGAATCACGACAGGCGAAGGGCGGCCGTTAAGGTCGGGGTTGAGCTGGTCGCTGCCCTGCAGGGACAGGTCCAGCTTGGTCAAGTCAGAGTTGGGCGAGAGGGCAGAGCAGCCACTCAGAACGGCAAGCGCCGCGAGCGCCGCGGCGGGAAGAAAGCGAGACATGAATATCATCCTTGAAGGTCTGTATTGAGCGTGGCGATCAGCCGGGCCTGCTCCTCGTAGGCCTGGGCGAAGTCACGAGCGAACAACCGTTCGCTCCAATCGTCGTCGCGTTGCATCGCAGAATGCAGCCGCTTGAAAGCACGCCAGCGGCTACCGGAAGTGGACACAAGCGGCTTGTTATCACGCTCGAAGCGCAGGGCTAGCTGATCGGGTGAAAGCTGTTCAAGGATGCCTTTGACCGCGGCGCGACTGGCGGCCAGCATCGCAACCTGGTGCGCCTGAAGATCACGGTAGGCGCGCCCCATGGCCTGTTCGGCCGGCAGCTGTCCCGGCTTTCCACCGCGCAGCAGAAGAGTCAGCGCTTCCCCGCTGTCGATGCTGTGTTTAAGTGGGTTGTTGCCGGCACTCTGCACGGTGGTCAACGACAGGCGCATCTCGTTTTTCAACTCGCCGCGGGTACGCAGCGCCTGCTGCAAACCGCCGACGCTCTGCTTGAGCAGGCTCGCCGCTCTGAGCGCCAGCGCCTGGCGAGCTTCTTCGTCGAGGTCGTCCAGGCTGACGCCGAGCGCCTCGCCGAAGCGTGCCCAGAAGTCCGGCGGCAGCCGCTCGGGTCCAGGGGCGGCTTTGGGTTGCACAACCGCTTTGGGCATTACCAGTTCGGGAACCTGAAGGCTCTCCTCATCGATCTGCGCGTAGTCGCGCTGCTGGGCCTGGGCGCGTGGCGGAGCCAGTACGGCGGTCAGGTCGTCGACCTCGGCATAGACGCGCTCCTGCTGCTCCATGGCGGTCAGCGGGTCGAGGTCGAGGAAGGCGTCGTCGGGAATGATGCTGCCGGCCGGCTGTGGGCGCCCAATGTCGCCTTCGAAAGAAGCGGGATTCTGGATCAGTCGAGCACGTATCTCGAAGTCACCCAGGCAGTAGACGCTGCCATGCTCGATCCGCTGCGCCCGGCCTTTGTCCAGGCTGGCGCCGGTGTCCTTGAGCTGAATGCCGTTGCTGCTGGTGTCGGTGAGAAAAAACGCGCCGTCCCGGTAGCTCACCTCAGCGTGACGGCTAGACAACACACGTTTGCGGTCTGGGATGACCCAGTCGCAATCCTCCGCACGGCCGATGATGCCGCCGGCCTGCTTGAACGTCTTGCTGCTGATCAGGCCTGGCGCGAATTGCTGAGCACTGACCATATCGAAAACCAGTTCCATGGCCTCTTTCTCCTGGTGGATCAGTTACTGCGGGTAGGCGCCTGCGGATCACCCAAGGGGCGATACTCGTCGTCGTTGAATGTGTAGTTACCGGAGCAACCGGCAAGCGCGAGGGATGCGGCGAATAAAACGAGGGCGCAATAGCGGGCTAGCACGCGATTTCCTCCTTGAAAGCGTGTGGGCAGACAGCCGCGCGGCGCCGAAGCGCGGCGCGAGACTCAGGCTGAGCATTGAAGTTCACCCGGCTGTCACGGTGGGTGAACGAGGTCACGAAACCGGGCGGGGCTGGCTTGGAAACGAGAGGTGGGGCTATAAATACCGGCGCGAGCCAGGTGCAACGCTATTGCTTTACAGGCTAGTAAGACGGACATCAGGCTGACCGCAGGAATTAGAGCTAGCTTTCGCGATCAGCTAGTGTGCACCGCTAAAGCAGCGGAACGCTTCCCGAATGTCTGTTTCCAAAGCGACGAATCGCCCGTATATATCTAATGTCTAAGCGAGCGCAGGCTTTGATGTGCTCTGGATTTGAGCTAGCTCTGCTGCCTTGCGATTTGAAGCCAAGGCAAGCCACTGCTCAATCAGACTTGAGATATCGTCCCGCCGCCAGAGATCGCCAAAAACATCTTGAGCGATCAGCTTACGATCTGCTTCGTTCAACAGCCGTTGTCGGGCACGGTTCAGCGCATCGCGTTGCTGGGCACTTAGCTGGCGAACTGCAGTAATTCCATCGCTGTAGAGTTGCATCAGCTCCGCGTCTGTTTTGTTGTAGAAGCGGCTATCGTGGCGCAATCTGATCTCGTGTCGGAATTCGACAAAATTGCGTGGCCGCCAGCTTGCCAGCTCCTTTTCGGCGTTTCGTATAAGCCTATCGATGTCCGTAATTTCCGTACGCGTGAACAGTGCACCACCGCGCTCCGTAACGCTGCTATACCAGCGCAACATGGTGGTAAGCATGGCCCGACTATAGCCGCTGTCGCTTGAGTGCTCGGAAAACGAGGCTAGCTGACTAATGAGCGCGGCGCGCTCAGGCATATCGTCTTTCAGGTTCAGAGCACCGGCGTAACGGGCGCAGGCTTGCTCGTCGATAAGCGCGCAGTTGGGCTGCCACATAACGGCACTTGCACTGCCACTGCCCGGTTTTCGTGTCGCGAAATGGCGTTGTTCGCCATGATGTTGATAAGGGTCGCCTTGCAGGTTGAGCAAGCCCCCTAGAAGTAAAGAAATGCCCATCGCTGGGGAGCTAAATAGCGCGACGACTCCAGCCGCGGCGAGCTTCCATTCTGCGTCCATCCATATGAACGGAACCCCGGGAATTGGATCGTTGTGGTTTACCAGACGATGATGTGTAAGTTCGTTGGCGCTTTGGACAAACGCTTGATCGGCAGCGCGTGGGGCGCCGTACGTATAGAGCTGCGTATCTCTAGACCAGTTCGAGTTTATCCATGCAGACAGAAGCAGCGCGACCGCACCGCCTAGACTATGTCCACAGACGATAATGGTCTGCCCCATGTAAAAGGCTTCCATATAGCGCTCGACGAATTTCTTGGCTGCGCTGAACGCGTTATAGAAGCCTCGATGCGCTTGTCCAGTACCTTCTTTGAACGGCACCTGTCGTGCGTCGGCGTCAAGCAGGAAATCCTTTATCCCAAGGGTGCCACGCACGGAAATCAGCATCACCTTATCGTTATGGGTGATGAAAGCCTGAGTGTCGGATTGCTCGTGATGCAGAAAGTGCACATCTTCCGGATTGCGCCACCCCTTCGAGGCTTCTTTTTGATAACGCTCCGGATCGTACGGCATAATTTCCAAACGCTTGGAATAAGGTACTTCCTCATACAGAAGGTGATAGCTCGCTTCACCAAAGAGCTGGGACTTTTCTAGGCGAGCCAGCTGTTCGCGCAAGACGTGCCCTATCGAGCCCGGATTGGGGTAAGGAGGTGGGTTTGAAGCGTAAGGTCTTCCTGGTTCCCGACGCGTACTGAACGGGGCGTAAGCGAAGGCACCCATCACCGCCAGATGATAGGCGTTCAAGGCACAAAACTTTTTGTCCCTCGAGAGCAGCGGGCTGTATGCGCGAAGCGCTTTGACTTCCAGCAAGTGGTAGGTATCCGGTGCCAGAGCGATCCCCGGGTGACATTGTGCAATGCCCGCGTTGCACTTGAGCTGGGCCGTTGGACGAGGTTCCCAAGCGAGATCGCGCTCCGGCAGGTGGCCCGTGGCTTCGGCGAAATCGCTGACTTCCACCCTGAGGAATCTAGCGCATTCCCTTTTAGCCCGAGCTTCCGCTAAGAAAGTTTTCCCATCGGAGCGACGGGGGCCGGAAGGCGACTGTTCTGCCGCTATTTGCAGTGCCGTTAAAGGGAGCCTGAAGTCTTCGCGGCTTGATATTGCCGTGTACCATGCATCGTTTCCTGAGTAGCCCTCCGATAGCTGGAGTACCGCCACCCCAGGATAGAGCTGTGATACTTCAGCGTACCCATCCTCATCTAGGTGGCCTGCGTATGTTTGCCCTTGGCTATCGTGCAGCTGATAAGCAAGCCCAGCATATGGTTTTCCAATTCCGTGCTCGTTTACCAGCCGAAAACTAATTCCTTTTTGGCGGTTAGGGCACTCTAGACTGACGGTGCTTGGCGAAAAGTCCATCCGTTATTGCTCCGTGCAATTTGGGAAAACGGAGCACACGCGGCCGTTCATCTTAAATGTGCGAAATTGAGGTGGTTCTGTGCAGCGTTCTTCGTAATCAGTGCCCCACCGCCCTGTGCAAGGTTTCCAACCATGTTGTGTTTTTAACCAATACCCTCGTAGGTATGGTTTGTATGTGGTACTGATACTGATATCAAGCTCTACGGTTTTATTTGTTAGTTCGCTAATTGCAAGATGGGCTCCAGCCCCGTTACAGCTCAGCAGCCTACTGACCTCACCTTTACGGGAATATGCTTTGCTAAGCTGAAACAGCCATATACATTCAGCCGTCTTGCTCAATCTTCCGTTGCCATCGAATCGCGGCGCACCTTCCGGCAGCGTGTCGACCAGCTCCAGCCCTCCATTGTCGTAGGTGCGTTGCCAATCCTTGTCGCCGTAGCGGCCGTTAATAAACAGGCCTACGCGCGCCAGGCGCATCTCGCAAAGACCGTCGCGGTAGTTGACCGGTATTCTGAATCGATACGCGTGAGGGCTGTCTTCGAAGTCACTCTTAAACGAACGCGTGCGGGCGCGGCCGTTGCATCCGTTGGCGACACCATAGTGCGCCTGAGCCTCTAACGCGAAATCGGCCGGTAGTTCGCCCTCCAAAGTAAAAGTATCGGCGCCGACCGAGCCGAGCGTGCTGCAACCGCTGAGCAGGAGGCCGAACAGTGCAGGCCATGCGTGAGCAAGCATGAAGCAGCTTCGGGAAAGAGAAGAAGTCATTTGATCAATCTCGTGCAGACTGGCTTGAAGTCAGCACTGAGCTGACTCGCGAAAAATGCGCTTCTGGCGTTTCCCGGTCGGCTGGCAGCCAGGCAGGATGCTCGGCCAGTTCGGGGTCGAGCCCGTAGCGGAGCAGAAAGTGCAGTTGCGGCTCGCTGTGCCATTGCCATTTCTTCGCTTTGTCGAGTTGATGGTCCAGCCAGTCGCTCACCACCCGGGTTTCGGCGAGCCGAGTGGTCGCCTGCGTATGGTTCTGCCATAGCCACAGCTCGAGGTTGTGGTGCGCCACAGCACGTTGTACCTGCTCGGACTCTGGGATGGACAGCCAAGGTTTTTCGAAGGGCTCGCGGTACTCCCCTGGCTGCTCGTTATCGAACCATTGCCAGTCCTGACCATCCCAGCAGAGCGCGCTGGCCAGTGGACCAAGCAGCAGAGGACGTTGGGACGCGTCCAGTTCGCCGAGGTGACGCGCGACGATGCGGTTGTCCTGGAACCGATAGAGCGACCGTTGCCCCTGTTCGTCGGCGAAGATGCGGGCTTGCCAGTGTTGCGTGAGCGCCGCGAGGTCTGCGTATTCGACGCTGGCGAGCCAGCCCCAATTCTGTTCCGGTGCGTCGGTGAGCGGTGCTAGCTGCGTGAGGTTCAGCTCGTTCAGCACTATCAGCCAAGGGCCCACGCTGGCCATCTCGGCGACCTCGGTGCCCTGGTAGAGATTGGCGTAGCTGTGCACCAGGTCCGCTGAGAACAGACGAGGCAGCGGAGCGGGCTCTGCGAGGCTATCGATAACGAGCAGCAGCTGCCTCTGTTCGGCCTGTTGCGCGCTGAGCCAGTCTTCAACCGTTTTGTTCATTGTCCCGCTCCAATCTCACACATCCCTTCCCTGCATGCTTCGCAAATCGGGCAGCGGCTGGCGCCGATTTGACGAGCTTTTCGTGCCAATTGCAGCTGGGTGTTGGCCAGCGCGAGCCTGGGTTTCGCTCCAGCCCTGTCCTTGTCGGCGGCCCGCGGAATTCGGGGAATGAGGATGCTTATGCCGGAGCCTTTGCCGGGCGTGCCACCGGAATTCATCTTGATTGTCGCGCCACTCAACGTAACGCCGCTGGGATCGAGTTTAAGGAAGCTGCCGCCGCCTGACGCGGTGAGCTCCATGCCCGCGTCGATGACGACTTTGCTGCCGGCGAAGTAGTGGATTTCGTCTCCCGCCTCGACGAACTGCCCCGTGCCGATCTTCACGTGCTGGCTGTTGCCTACGGTGAGGTGGTCGTTGGCGCGGGTTTCGGTCTTGCGGTCGGCGTGGGTGGTGCGGTGTTCTTCGGCTTTGAACTCCGTGTAGCTGTTGGCCACGACGGTGTCGTGGCGCTCGTGGCCGACGCGGATCTTCTGGTCGTGCTCGATGTTCTCGTCCCAGTCGCGCTGGGCATGGAGGTAAATCTGCTCCTGACCTTTGCGGTCTTCGATGCGCAGTTCGTTGTAGCCGTCTCCGCCGGGGCTCGATAGCGTCTTGAAGACGCTGCGGGTCTTGTTCGCCGGCAGGTCGTAGGGGACGACATGTCCCTTGTGGTACAGGCAGCCTGTAACCAGAGGCTGGTCGGGATCGCCTTCTAGGAATGTCACCAGCACTTCCATGCCGACCCGCGGAATGGCGATGCCGCCATAGCGGTCGCCAGCCCAGCTTGAGCTGACGCGCAGCCAGCAACTGGTTTTGTCGTCGGCCTGGCCTTCGCGATCCCAATGGAACTGGACTTTTACGCGACCGTATTCGTCGCAGTGAATTTCTTCGCCTGCTGGGCCGGTGACCACGGCGGTCTGGCTGCCAAGCACCTTGGGCTTGGGATGCTTCAGGGCCGGGCGAAAGGGGATGTCCCAGGGCGTGGCGATAAAATGGTTGCGGTAACCCTGGGTGAAACCGTCACGGGCGAGGCTATCGCTCGTCACCGATTCCTCCAGTACCTGCGGTTGTTTACCTTCGTGGTGAATTTCATTGAGCAGCCAGAGCTGGTTCCAGTCGCTGCGCGGGTGCTCGTTCATGGCCAGGAAGTGGCCGGTGATCATCTGTGGTTGGTCACTCTCACCCTCAGCCAACTCGTAGTCGCTCCGGTGGCGTTCCAGAGCGCGTTGCGACAGGTGCTTGCCGTGGGGGCGCTCGGTGAAGCGGCCGGGGTAGTCGTAGTCTTCCAGGTCCGGTTGGAATTCGCTCTGGAAGGCCCCTTCCATAATCAGGCGCGGTTTCTCGAAATCGTAGTCGCGCCGGGTGACGCGGCTGGTGCGGGTCTCGATACGCAGGGCGAAACGTTTGATCACCGGTTGATCGGCAACCAACCCGGAGTCCTGTTGATAGGCAACCGGCGCGAGTTTGGGAAAGCCCGTCTGGTCGTCGCCAAAGACCAGTACATGGCCGGCGGTGCTGTGCTGGAAGTGGTAGTGAATACCTTCTTCTTCGCACAGGCGCTGGATGAAGTGCAGGTCGGTCTCGTCGTACTGCACGCAGTAGTCGCGCTCGGGGTAGACCGAGCCGAGGGCGAAGCGAAAAGCGTTGGCCTGGATACCATGCTCTTCAAGCACTTGGCTGATGATCTTCTCAACCGTCAGGTGCTGGAAGATTCGCTGGTTGGTGCGGTGACCCAGGTAAGCCAGGTGCGGGCGCAGGGTGACGTGGTAGCGCGTCAGGCGCTTACCGGAATCGCCCTGAGCGACGCGGTAGATCACGCCATGGATGCCGGTGCCGGCCGGTGAGAGGGCGAGGAAGGCCGGCTGATGCAGCATGCTTTCCAGCTCCAGATCGGGGCGTTCGCTGACCAGCTCGAGCTCGAAGGCGAAGGGCTGCGAAAGCGCTTCCCGGCCCTTGAATTCCAGAACCTGTAGATCGTGCACGATGCCTTCGATTGCGAGGCTGAAATGGGTGTCGTTGGCCGGGTTGAACATGTGAAATCCTTGTTCGGAGCGCTTCCATGAAGCCGTTCAGGTCGAGGGGCGAGGCTACCGGTTATCAGTCGTAGCGTTTGCGATGTCTGTCAGGTCAATCGGTAGCAGCACCGTATCGACGCCGATTAAAGTGCCGCAGCCGGCTAGCGCTGTTACAAACCCAGCCAAGGCAGCAACAGTCAGCAATCTATAAAAACTCATGCTCATCTCCTTGAGCTCAGAGAGTGCTGGCGCTCACGCCCAAACGATCCATCCGGTAGAGCAGAGTCCGGCGCGGTAGCCCTAGTTCTCGCGCGGCTTGACTCTGGTTGCCGCCGTTCTTACGCAAGCAATCAATCAGCAGGTTGCGTTCGACCCGTTCGAGCCGCGCGCGCAAATCCAACGTGCTGTCCAGATCGTTGTCCACGGTGCGCAGGCTGAAATGTTCCGGTAATAGTTCGCCGCCGTCGCTCAGGAGTACGGCACGTTCGACCAGCCCCTTGAGCTCGCGCACGTTGCCGGGAAAGGCATAGTCAGCCAGTTGCTCAAGCGCCGCGTCCGACCAGCGCACGGTATCGCGCTGCAGAAAACCGCAGGCTTTGTCGGCAAAGTGGCGGGCTAGACGAAGGACGTCCTGATCGCGGTCCCGAAGCGGTGGCAATTCGATCGGGAAGATGGACAGGCGATAGTAGAGGTCTTCACGAAAGCGACCCTCCTCGACACGCTTGTGCAGATCCTGATGGGTTGCGGCGACGATTCGAACGTCGACTTGATGCGTGCGCGTGCTGCCAAGCGGCCGGACCTCGCCCTCCTGCAGAACGCGCAGCAGCTTGGCTTGTAGGGTCAGCGGCATGTCGCCGATTTCATCGAGGAACAACGTGCCACCGTCGGCCGCATCGAACAGGCCTTCGTGGTCGCGTTCGGCACCGGTAAAGGCGCCTTTTCGATAACCGAACAGCTCGCTCTCGAGCAGGTGTTCGGGCAGGGCTGCGCAGTTCTGCACAATGAAGGCTTGGCTGCGCCGCGAGCCGCAATCATGGATAGCGCGGGCCACCAGTTCCTTACCGGTACCTGTTTCACCTGTCAGCAGAACACTGACGGGGTTGTGCAGGACTTTGCCGATCAGCCCGTAAACCGTACGCATGCGCGGGCTCTCACCAATCAGCCCGTACCCGCTGGTGCATGGGCGCGTCGGGGTGATCTCGCGAGGTGCAGGTTGGGCCGCACCGAGCAGTCTATTGAGCAGATGGGCCTGGCCGAGGGCAAAACGGCCGAGGTTGGTCAAGGTTGCGGTCGCAGCGGTGAGGTCCTGAGTGGCGGTACTGGCAGCCACCATCAGCCCGACGACATGACCTTCTGCATTCTCCAGCGGCAAGCAGAGCAGGCTGCGCCACGGGCGCGACGATTCAGGAAGAAAACCGGTTTCGTGCAAGTTGGCGTCCAGCGGGACGATGCTCAGCTGGCGATTCTGGCTGAGACAGTACTGCAGCAATTGTTCGTCTCGGTAGTCGCTGGGCAGGCTCGCGGTTTCTTGCCGCCGGGCACCATCGAACCACTCGGCCGACAGGGTCAGACGTGTGTGGGTCGCATCGAGCAGGTAGAGCTGGGCGAGCGGGCAGCTCGCCAGCTGCGCCGCCGTTTGTACCAGCCCGTCCAGCCAGCCGCTTGTATCCGTCGTCCAGGCCAGCTCGGCTAAGCGATCCAGTAGCGCACTGGCAGGCGCGGAATGTTCAGTCAGCATAGGCGGGACCTTAAGCGAACTCACAAACCACCGCCCCGTTTTCGTCAAGGGTTGCATGCACACGTTGCAATGCTTGGCCACGGGCCATGCTGTCGAGCAGCCGATCGACGACCAGTGGCTGCAAATGCTGATCGATCAAATGATCGATCAGGCGCGCACCGCTGTCGCTGTGAGTGCAACGCTCAGCCAGGTGCCCAACCAGCCCTTCGCAGTGACTGAACTGCAACTGGCGCCGCGTTAGGCGATCACCGAAGCGCGACAGTTTGAGCGCCACCAGCTCGTTGAGCACGTCACCCTGAATTGGGTAATAGGGGACCACCCGCATGCGGGCTAGCAGGGCCGGTTTGAAGTGCTGGGTCAGTGCAGGTCGAATCGCCAGCTCCAGGTCTTCGGTCTCGGGTCGCTGGCCGCCTTGGCAAAGATCGGCGATACGATCGCTGGCCAGGTTGCTGGTCATCAGGATCAGCGTGTTGCGGAAGTTGATCTCCCGCCCCTCACCGTCGTTGGCCACGCCCTTGTCGAAGATCTGGTAGAAGACGTTCATTACGTCCGGGTCGGCTTTTTCGACTTCATCGAGCAGTACGACCGAGTAGGGCTTCTGGCGAACGGCCTCGGTGAGCATGCCGCCTTCGCCGTAACCTACATAACCCGGTGGCGCACCGATCAGGCGAGATACGGTGTGCTTTTCCTGGAACTCGGACATGTTGATAGTGGTGAGGAAACGTTCGCCGCCGTAGAGCAGGTCAGCCAAGGCAAGTGCGGTTTCGGTCTTACCGACGCCGCTTGGGCCGACCAGCAGAAAGACACCGACCGGCGCATCGGGCTTGTTCAGTCCAGCAGCGGTGGCACGCATGGAGCGGTCCAGCGCTTCGATGGCTTGTTCCTGGCCACGCACTCGCTGGCGCAGATCAGCGGCAAAGCTGAGCACCTTGCTGTTGTGCTCGCGGGCCAGTTGGGAGAGCGGTACGCCGGTCCAATGGCTGATGACTTCAGCCACCAAACGAGGGCAGACCTCGAAACTCACCAGCCGCTCAATGGCCTGGGCATTGGCGAGCTCAGCCTGAAGGTCCTTCAGCTGGGCTTCGAGTTGTTCGAGGTCGGGACGGGTTTCGTCAATGGGTGCGTTGTCGGGCATCATTCGCGCCGTGGCGCATTGCTTGCGCAGCTCCAATAGCTGCTCGGCCAGCGTGCGCTGAGTGGCCCAGCGGGTTTCCAATTGCTCGAGTTCAGCACGAGCTGCCGCCAGGCGCGTTTCCAGGCTGTCCAAAATGACAGTGTCGATGTGCAGGCCTGCATCGAGGTCACGGCGCAGCGCGAGCCCCTGGCGTTCGCCTTCGGCGATCTCGCCTCGCAAGCGCTCCAGCGCTTCAGGTGCGGCGGCCAGGCTGATGCGTACCCGGGCGCAGGCGGTGTCGAGCACATCCACGGCCTTATCGGGCAGCTGGCGGCCAGCAAGATAGCGTGCCGATAGCTCGGCGGCGGCCACGACGGCGTCGTCGCGCAGGTAGATGCCGTGGCTCTTTTCATAAACAGGGGCGAGGCCGCGCAGGATGGTCACTGCTTCGTCGACAGTGGGCTCGTGAAGCTGGACGGGCTGGAAACGACGTGCGAGGGCCGGATCCTTCTCGAAATACTTCTTGTATTCACTCCAGGTGGTAGCCGCGATGGTGCGCAACTCGCCTCGGGCCAATGCTGGCTTGAGCAAGTTGGCGGCATCGCCACTGCCAGCTTGGCCGCCAGCGCCGATAAGAGTGTGGGCTTCATCGATGAACAGGATGATCGGTTTGGGCGAGGCCTTCACCTCGTCGATCACACCTTGCAGCCGCCGCTCGAACTCACCTTTCACGCTCGCGCCAGCCTGCAGCAAACCAAGGTCCAGGCACAGCAGCTCGACGCCCTTGAGCGCGTCCGGCACTTCACCATTGGCGATGCGCAGCGCCAGGCCTTCGACGATTGCCGTTTTGCCGACGCCGGCTTCGCCCACCACGATCGGGTTGCTTTTGCGACGGCGCGCGAGGATGTCGATCATCTGGCGGATCGCGGCGTCGCGGCACAGCACCGGGTCGAGTTTGCCGTCCCGGGCTTGCTGGGTGAAATTGTGGGTGAAACGCGACAGGTTGGACTCGCCCGCTGGCGCCGCCTTGCCAGGGACCGCCTGTGGTTGCTGAGCCAAGGCGAACTCGCGCAATCGTTCGGTGTTCAGGCGCGACAACAGCGGCTGGTAGTGGCTGCCGGCATAGCGCATCGGATTGCGCAGCAGCGCCAGGATCAGTGCGGCCTGATCGATCTGACTCTGGCCGAGCTCTAGGTTGCCTACCAACAGGGCATCCTGTAGCCACTGCACCAGTTCGGCAGAAAAGACCGGGTTGCGCGATTCACTGTGCTCGCTGCGCGGCTGCAGTGCTTGAGCTAGGGTTCCGGCATCGACGTCAGCGTCCTGCAACGCGCGCATCAGTAGGCCTTCGGACCGCTCTAGCAGGCCCAGCAGCAGGTCTTCAACGAGAATCTTGCTGCCGCCACGCACTACGCAGCGCTCGGCTGCGGCTTCCAAGTCGCGCTTGGTCTCGGCGTCCAGTGCTTGGACCAGTTGTTGAAGGTCTACGTTGATCATTTCATCATCCTTAATGAGTCTGGCTGCCCAAGGTGACCATGCCGTCGGCGCGTTCGCTGCCAAGCCAGCTGGTCCAGCCGAGGCGGCAGGGGTTTTCGGCGCCGATGCGCATTTCGCGGATTTCGTCGCGACGCAGCTCCAGGCGTATGTCGTAGTCGAGGGGGTCGCGCAGGGTGAAGCGAACCAGCGCGCAGAGCGGCTGGTAGCCGCTGCCCACGGGCAAAAACTCGTGGAAGCGGTCCCAGCTCAGTTGGCGTATGTGGATGCGGAATTTTCCGCCGCGATCGCGAACGCGTTCGCCAAGCACCAGGCTTTCGCCCAGCTGGCTATTGGCTCGGCCGAGGCGGTTCTGTTGCTCGGCAAGTATTTCGACCTGACGCTCCAGACACTGCTCGATGCGCAGGTCGGCATGCTTGAAGTAGTAGCGCAGCACCGACTCGATCAATGCGGCGGAATGCGCCCGCAGGCTGAGAAGACCTAGATAAGGCAGCAGGCGCTTCCAATTGAGTTCCGAGGCGGCGCGAATTTGCTCGCCACCTAAGCCAATCAGGGCGAACAGTTGCTCGGACAGCGGGTCGCGCGCGCCGCTGGTGAAGCGCGCGCGGTAGCGGTACTTCTGCCAAATGGGCAGCATCAATCGCTGCAAGCGGTTGTTGAACAGATCGAGAAACTCGCGTGTCGGGTTTCCTTCGGTGCTGTCGCCAAGGGCCTGCTCGCCATAGAAGGCTGGCAGTGGCGATCCGGCGCCGAACAAGCTGACCAGGTTGATGCGCAGGCGTGCACGCAGCTCGCCGTCCTCCTGAAAAAACTCGACGCGATCGACATCACTGCCGGGAAACCCCAGGCTCGGGTTGGCCTGGAATTCGAGGTACTCGTAGAGCGCTTCGTCGTCCAGATCGGGATGTGCGGCTTTCAGGCGGTCCATCACCAGCAGCACACCCTGGAACAGGCTGTATTCACGAATGCCCTGGCTGATCCGGTTAAGACCAGGCTCAAAGCCAGCTGCGCGTCGGCCAGGCGGCGTTGAAGTCGAACTCAGAATGCTCATTTACACCTCGTAAACTGCGCTTCTTCGCTCGTCTTCGCCTTGCCTGGCTCTAGCTCGCATGCCTTTGCACCCGGTCTCAGAGCAGGGGCTGCTGCCCCATGCGCGGCGTCCATTGGTACACCTCTCCCTGTGTGCTTCTGACGCGCAGCTCGTGGTACGAGTTGAGGCTGGCGTACAGCGCAAAGAATTCATTGAGTATCGAGGCGAAGAGGAACAGGTCTCCTTCGCCCAGATAACCCTCGGGGTCGATCACCAGCTCGGTACGCACACCGCGCACCGGCAGGCCGCGGTGCAGCCGATCGACATGCTGGTGCCCGATCTGCCTGAGCCCACCGAGCAGGCGTTTGCTGACCTTTTCAGCGTGCTGGTCGTAGTAGCGCGGTAGGTCATAGGTTTCGAGGATGACCTTGAGCGCCTCGACGTTGGCCAGCGACAGGTAGTTCAACGACATGTTGCTGATCAACTTCCAGAGGAAGTCGCGGTGCAACGGTGGCGCGTAGCTCGGTGTCACCGCGCTGATGTTGCGAAAGGTCAAAAACTCCGGCGTGTCTTCGCTGGGCAGGCAGATGTCGCCCAGACGAAGCTGGCGCGGCAGGTTCTGGTTGGTGCACGTCAGCTCGATGGACAGCGTCTCGTGCTGATCGAGGTTACGCAGGCCAAAGCTCAGGTATGTCTCGAGCCCATCGCCAAGCATCGAAGGCTGCTGGCGCACGCTGTAATGCGGGCGCGCCACGGGTACATCGAAGCTTGGATCATGCTCGAACGATTCGAAGGGCACGTACTCTTCATAGCCCATGCCGCCGGGCTTCCAGCCGGTGACGCGGTCGACCGAAAAGACGCCGCACTGATTGCTGTCCAGCTCCGACGGCATCAACAAATACTGATCCTGCTTGCCATCCAGGCGAATTGGGATCGCATCGTGCTCGAACAGATTGACCACCGGCGTGCAATACAGCCGTACGTTTTCCAGGGTCGGGCGGATGCGCTGCACGCCGGCCTTGTGTATGTCGAATCGCAATTCGAAGCCGCGAGCCTGCTCCAGCACTTCTTGCGGCAGGCGCTTGACTGCATCAAGACCTTGCAGGTCGACGAACAGGAATTTCTCCTGAAAGGCGAAATATTCCTGCAAGTAGCGATAACCGCGGAAGGTATTGAGTGGGTAGGGAATCAACGCCTGGTCTTCAGCAAAGCCTACCGGTTGCAGCTTTGACGGATCGATATTGAGGGCGGGCAGCGGCATGCCGAACCCGTCGGTGAAAGGTTTGCCGTTAGCATCCAACGCGACCAGCTGCACGCCGGCGACGTTGCGTAGCAGGCTCAGGTAAAGCATCTGGCTGATATAGCGTTCGCCGGCAAGATGAAGGCGCAGCTGCTTGAGATTCAACTCGCCGAGATGACCGTCCGCCGTCATCTGCAGACGCAAGCTGAGCAGCGCTCCACCCCCCTTCACTGAGTAATCCAGCCCGTCGAGTGCTAGCGGCAAGACTTCAGTGGCGTAGGCGGTGCGAAAACGGCAGGTCACGCCTTGGATCGGCTTGGACTCGACCGGCGTATTGCGCGGCACTATGAGTGCCGGCCCTGGGCGTTTGACTGGGTCGAACTGCAACATGCCGAACGCCGGCAGCGGGCGCATGTAGTTTGGCCAGAGCAGGTGCATCAGCGAGTGGGTCAGCTCCGGCAGCTCGTCGTCGAGCTTCTGCCGCAGCCGGCCGGTGAGGAAGGCAAAGCCTTCTAGCAGCCGCTCGACATCCGGGTCGCGCCCCGCTTGTCCCAGAAACGGCGCCAGCGCCGGGCTGCGCTCAGAGAAGCGTTTGCCAAGCTGGCGCAGGGCGGTGAGTTCGCTCTGGTAGTAGTGGTTGAAAGACATCTATCTATCCCTGATCAGTCGGCGCTGGTGTGGTGGTCCGGAGGAGCACTTACATAAGAGAAACCCTGCATTATTGAACCGAGCCTTTATAACTCTCACGCCAAGTTGCGAAATTTTTCTCGAATTCCTTGCAATTATTAATATTCGAGATAAAAACGTGAAATTAACCGAATCCATGGCTAGCATGACAATGTTCGAGTAAAGGTTGGTTGCCGCACCTAGGGCGAATAGTGCGGCGAATGCTAACCAGTAAAATTCTCTTGGAGTGTGACATTTGGTTGTTCCTGTTGTTTGGTTTTCCTTAGCTGGGTAGGTTGGTTGTTTTTAAAAGCTTCTTATTTGTCCATGATGAGCAATAAATGCAAAGTACAGTTATTGCACATCCTGAAGAGCAATAGAACATTGCTCGAAGAGGATGGCTTGGCAGAAGAAACCAAGCGGTGACCAAAACGAAAGCGATGCAGATCAGAAATTTAATTCTTTTAGCGGGAATGAATGCTATCGCCAAATTGGCTATAGAAAATGTAAGAAGTACTAGCCGTATCACGGCACCTGGCGCAATCCCTCTGGAGTCGAATTCACCCCCCAAGGCCAAATACATGCGAAGGGTAAAGTCGTTGAGTACTACCAAAGTGACGAAACCTAAACTGTGAATAAGCCCGCTTGCTGCGCAGGTTTTCAAGTATTTGCTCATCATTTTTTCCAGATACCATACTTGCTGAGTGATTCTGCAGTTATGGAATTTTCAAGCCTGGCAGTACTGGCCGGGACATATTGGACGGTTATGATGTTTCTTTTGATCGCTCCTCCGCGCTGATAAAATGTCTTGGTTGTTTTTGTTGGTTGATGGTTGTCTGCGGCCCAGAGTGCACCTCTAAGCACCATGAAATTATCATAGGAATTGCTGTTGTCCTTTTCGCCTAAAAATGTGCCGTCTCCCCAGTCCATGCCAGTCTGTATCGTACTCGTGATGGCTTGGTTCTCGTCTCCAAGTTCCCCGCAGTGCAATTTGAATGTATCTACGGCAAATGGAATCTTACCAATACCGTCAGTCCAATAGGGAGCGGAACCAACCATAACCATGAGGAAGCCGTCTCCTCCTTCCTTCGATTGCTTCCAATCACCTGGTTGTCCACTGTAGAAACTTAGAGACCACCGATCCGCGATGGCGAAGTCGATAATCTGCTTCCATGAGAAGTGCTTATATGCGGAGTAGGCTTCGGAGCCCGGCTTGGACGAATCCGGATGAAGCCAGATTCGCTCCCTATAGTTATAGCTAGAGGTTCGAACCACTGGATCTTTTCCGAGTAAAGTTTGTCCGCGGTAATGATGCGGAAAGGCTTTTCGCCCTGCTTCGGCCGGACGGCGAACAAAGGGGAACCGTTCTTGCGGATAATCAGCCAGGCGTTGGGTACTTTGATCTTCGGCGCCTTCTTGTCCTCGCTCGGCGTGCTTTCGGACTGCACCTTGAGTTCGGTCTTGCCGTCTTTGGTTTCGAAGCTATAGGAGGCTCCGTCGATGGTGATGAGGGTTTCCATCAGTCTTCTCCGGAGATGTACAGCGTAAGGGCCTCTTGTTGGCCTCCGGTGGAAATATTGCCGGTCATGCCGCTGCCCGAAGTGGCGCCCTGCTTGACGATGCCGCTTTCTGAGACGATGCGATATGCAAGGTTCTTCAGGGGCTGGCCGTCCTCTGTCTCAAGAGAGAACAAGCGGTCGAAGCCGGCCGTCAAAGAGACCGGGCTTGGCTCGACAAACTTAGCCACCACCACACTCGTCCCAATCAACACCGTCCCCGAACCCCCCATCACGACATTGCCATGACTACCCACCGAGCCCGCCACCGCCGCCGGCTTGCCATTGATCAGTACGGTAGGGATTACGCTGCCCGACAGCGCACCGCCGCAGGCGGAGGCGTCGCCCATGCGCGCGGCGGGCATGCCGTCGAATAGCACATCAGGAGAGCCGGCTGCGATCGGGTTAGTGCCGTGACCCTTTTTCGGGCAGTCGGTGGGGTCGCCCAGGCGGGCTGCGGGTTTACCGGACATCAGGCTCTCCTTAGTGGACTTTTACTTGTCCGCTGCCATCCAGGCTCGCGGAGAAACTCACGTGGCGCTTGAAGCCGTCGATTTCCAGCAGGCCTTCGATGGCGAACGACAAGCTCAGTGGATCGTGGTCGCGGGGTAGGGATAGCACCCGGACTTGGCTCAAACGCGGTTCGTATGCCTCGATAAAGCGTTCGATGGCGATACGCGCCTGCTGCAGCGAGTCGTGCAGCGACAGGCGCATATCGTTCAAATCTGGCAACCCGTAGTCGGGCAACGTTTGCACGCTGCCCGCCCGGGTGCTGAGCATTTTGGCCAGATGGGCAGCCACCGAAGCCATTGCCGCGACTTCGCGGCTCCAGCCGGCGCGCTTGTCGGCGTCACCACCGAGGCGTTCGAACAGGCTGCCGTAGGCCATGGATGCTTATTCCTTGTCCAGCTTGCCAACCAGCGACAGGGTGAAATCGGCACCCATGTACTTGAAGTGCGGGCGCACGTTCAGGCTGACGCGGTACCAGCCCGGCTCACCGTCGACATCGCTGACGACCACTTGCGCTGCGCGCAGCGGGCGACGGCTACGGACTTCGGAGCTTGGGTTCTCCTGGTCGGCCACGTACTGGCGAATCCACTTGTTCAGTTCCAGCTCCAGGTCGGTGCGCTCTTTCCAGGCGCCGATCTGCTCGCGCTGCAGCACTTTGAGGTAGTGCGCCAGGCGGTTGACGATGAACAGATAAGGCAGCTGGGTGCCGAGTTTGTAGTTGAGCTCAGCGTTCTTGCCTTCTTCGCTGTTGCCGAAGAACTTCGGCTTCTGCGCCGAGTTGGCCGAGAAGAAGGCGGCGTTGTCGCTGCCCTTGCGCATGGTCAGGGCGATGAAGCCTTCTTCGGCCAGCTCGTATTCACGACGGTCGGAGACCAGAACTTCGGTCGGGATCTTGGTTTCGATCTCGCCCATGCTCTCGAAGTGATGCAGCGGCAGGTCTTCGACTGCGCCACCGCTCTGCGGGCCGATGATGTTCGGGCACCAGCGGAACTTGGCGAAGCTGTCGGCCAGACGGCTGGCGAAGGTGTACGCGGTGTTGCCCCAGAGGTAATGCTCGTGGCTGTTGGCGACGTTTTCCTTGTACACGAAGGATTTGACCGGGTTGTCTTCCGGGTCGTAGGGGTTGCGCAGCAGGAAGCGTGGGACGGTCAGTCCGACGTAACGGGCATCTTCCTGCTCGCGGAAGCTCTGCCACTTGGCGAACTGCGGGCCTTCGAAGTGATCTTTCAGATCCTTCAGGTCTGGCAGACCGGTGAAGCTTTCCAGACCGAAGAATTTCGGGCCGGCCGCGGCGATGAAGGGGGCGTGGGACATACTGGCGACCGAGGCCACGTACTGCATGGTCTTGATGTCCGGTGCGCTCGGGTCGAAGAAGTAGTTGGCGATCAGGGCGCCGACCGGCTGGCCGCCGAACTGGCCGTATTCAGCGGTGTAGATGTGCTTGTACAGACCGGACTGAACCACTTCCGGGCTGTCCTCGAAGTCGTCGAGCAAGTCCTGCTTGGACGCGTTGAGAACCTCGAGCTTGATGTTCTCTCGGAAGTTGGTGCGATCGACCAGCAGCTTGAGGCCGCGCCAGGAGGATTCCAGCGCCTGGAATTGCTGGTGGTGGAGAATCTCGTCCATTTGACGGCTGAGCTTGGCGTCGATTTCCGCGATCATGCGGTCGACCATGGCCTTTTTGACGGGCTCGTGCTCGTTCTGTGGCTTGAGCAGTTCTTCGATGAAAGCCGACACACCGCGCTTGGCGATGTCATAAGCTTCGTCATCGGGAGTCAGTTTGGTTTCGGCGATGATGCGGTCGAGGATGCCGACCTCGGCGAGGTTTTTGCCGCTTTCGACGGCTGCTGCATTGGTACTCATGGTGTTGGCTTTCCTTGTCGGGAGATTCAGGCGTCCAGGTGTTCTTTCGCGGCGAGGCCCAGCTCACCGAGTACGCGATCGCGCGAGACGTCATCGGCCAGTACGCTTTCGATCGCCTTGCGGAAGGCCGGGGCGTTACCCAGCGGGCCTTTCAGGGCAACCAGGGCGTCGCGCAGTTCCATCAGCTTTTTCAGTTCGGGAACCTGCTCGACCAGGTTGGCCGGGTTGAAGTCCCTCATCGAGTTGATGTTCAGCTGCACGGCGAGCTCTTCGTCGGTGGCCTCGTCTTGCAGGCGGTTCGGCACCGAAAAGGTGAGGTTAAGCTCCTGCTTGGCCAGGACTTCGTCGAAGCTGTTCTTGTCGATGGCGATCGGCTTGCGATCTTCGATCTTGCGATCGTCGGCGCGCTGGGTGAAATCGCCGAGCACCATCAGCTTCAGTGGCAGTTCCAGCTCTTCCTGGGCACCGCCGGTGGAGGGCTTGAAAGTGACGTTGATGCGTTCTTTTGGGGCTACGGAGCCTTCTTTGGCCATGGGTTTCTCCTTTGCGTTTACGGCCCGGGGGCCTAGTCGAGTACCACTTCGAGATCGAGGTGGCACAGCCTGCGGTAAATCTCATCCTTGCTTTCACGCACGGCGTGGTTCTGCGGCAGCAGCTCACAGCAGCTATGCAACAGGCGCAGCACCTCGAGGGCGAGATCGGGTTCCCAGTCGCTGAGGCCTGTGGCCTGCAGCGTCTGATCAAGGGATTCGAGTTGGGTCTTGGCCAGGTCGTACTTCTTCGCCTGAAAGCACAGGCGGGCCAGAGTCAGTTGCCAGAAGAAGCGCTCACGCCCGCCTTGTGCCTGGTTAAGTCCATGCTTGAGTTTTTGCACGGCGCTCTTGAGGCCGTCCTTGCGCAGGTGTGGCAGCACGTCCTGTAGCGCTTCGTCCCAAGCGGGGGTCGCACCGCTCTGGTTGTTGAGTGCTTCGATCGGTGGCTGTGCTGGCTGTACGTGCGGCATCACCCGGGCGCTGATCCAGGCGCGGGTTTCGGCATCGGCGAAAGGGGCGCCATCATGGAAGCGCAGTTCGTCGAGGCCAGGCATGCGTTGCAGAAATAGCGCGAGCTGGATTTCAACCTCGCGCATCGCCTGTTCAGCGTCGAGTTGACTCAAGCATTCCCAGGCCAAGCGCTGGCCGTCGAGCCAGAACGGAGCCCGGGCTATGCTGGCTTCCAGGTCCACCAGTAGATCGGCATACAGTCCTTGAGAAAAGCGCTCTCGGTAGCTAGCTAGCTTGTCTGCAGGGACACCGCGAAGGCCAGTGATCTGCTCGGCGTTGCGCTCCGGCAGGCTGTCGATCGGTAACCATAGAAGGGTCCGTGCGAGGCGAAGCGGTTTGAGGTCGGTGGCTTTCTGCTTCAGCCACCATCCGCACAGTGGGCGGGCCTGGTCCTGAAGACTGCGTAGGCCTTTGTGTGCGTCCTTTTCATGCTCGACGGGAGCCGTCGCGGTGAACACCTGTGCGGCGGCCTGTTTGACCTGAGCGATGGCTGCACCGACTGCGCCAGGCTGTGGGTGGGCAGCGCCAGCTCGCTTGACCATTTCCTCCAGTCGACGACATAAGGGAAGAAGCAGAGGCGCTTGTGGGCCCAGGTGTTCCGCCAGACAGCTTTCGAGAGCACGCAGCTCAGCCGTGATCTGTTCAAACAGCTGGAGCTGCTCGCCCATCGGTACATGGTCAGCAAGAACTTGCTCCATGCGTGGCACAAGCCATGTGACCGCCGCTGCGCGAGTTCGGTCTTTGCGGGGGTGAATCTCGGCCCAATGATTACGGCAGAGATAGTTGATCACTGCGATGCCGGCATGCAGGCCGGTGAATGAATCGCGTTGGTAAAGGCTCCATGCCAGCCATGCAGCGATTCGCAGGTCTTTGGTTTGAGACTTCAGCAGTGTTTCGCTGCCTAGCTGTATGACGTCCCAATCAACCGAGCCCGCAGCGTGGAGGGACGAAGCTTTACCGAGCTCATGCTCTAGCGCTTCGTATTCCGGAGCGTAGCGGGCATCCTCTCCAGCAAAGGAGGTCGGAGAGATGGGAGTTTGGGCTACCGCTAGACAGTGAGCGGCCAGCTTAGTTGAAAACGTCATTCCATGACTCAGTCAGTCCTGCATCTAGATTGCTGCTGCAGGGCGCTTCATGCGCAAAAATCGCTGCGGGCCGATGGCACGCCTGTTGGTCGGCGCATCCTAGGCAGGACGGGCGGAGGCAACTGTGAAGCAGTTTCCATCTACTGCTCCAGGAGGTTCTATCACCTGCCAGGGTGTGCGCTGGTTAGCTTTTTGAGGTCATGCTGGGTGGAACCAAGGCCGGCTCATGGATGTCGCGTGCGCGATCTCTTGTCGGCAGTCAGTAAGCGATCTTGTGTTCCTACATATAGACGAAGGTGTTTGCTCGTACACCCGTACCGGTAGAAGCTAAAAACAGTCGTTGACGGGAGAATCTAAGCCCCTATAATGCGCACCTTCTCCGGCGCAGGCCTTTCGGTAAACCCCTTTATAATCAAAGGGTTAACGAAAACAAGCGCTTGCACGGAGGGCGAATTCGAGTAGAATGCGCCGCGCTGACAGGGTGGTGGTTTGGCACTGTTGGTGGCTCTGGTCAGGTTGATCGGAGAGGGTTGAAAGAGGTGGTTGACAGCGGGTGTAGACGCTGTATGATTCGCCTCCCGCTGACGAGAGGCTTAAAGCTGAA
>NZ_JAHVDX010000004.1:0-619267 GCF_051486945.1 Stutzerimonas chloritidismutans
ATCGGCATGATCACTCCGCCGGTGGGCATGAACGTCTACGTGATCAGCAGCATGGCCCGCGACGTGAGCCTGCGCGACGCCTTCCGCGGCGTGGTGCCCTTCCTGATCTCCGACGTGGTGCGCGTGGTGATCCTGGTGCTCTTCCCGTCTATCACGCTGTGCCTGGTGCGCTGGCTGAATTGATTACCGCACCCGCGGCTGCAACACGCCCGGCCATGGCACCGAACCGCGGCCGGGCACCTTCGACACCTTCACCAACAAAAAGGGAAACAACAACAATGAAGCGTCCAACCCTCCAGCAACTGACCGCCCCGAGCCTGCTCGCCCTTGCCGTCGCCGCCAGCAGCGCGCCGCTGGCCCACGCCGAAGGCTTTATCAACGACACCAAGGCAAGCGTCACCGCGCGCAACTTCTACATCGGCCGCGAGTTCCGCGACGACGCGATCGACGACCGCTCCAAGGCCGAAGAATGGACCCAGAGTTTCATCCTCAACGTTCAGTCCGGCTACACCCCGGGCCCGGTCGGCTTCGGTGTCGACGTGCTGGCGGGGCTTTCCGTCAAGCTCGACGGCGGCCGCGGCACCTACGGCACCGCCCTGCTGCCGCGCCATACTGACGGCCGCCCGGCCGATGACTACGGCCGCTTCGGTGTCGCCGCCAAGGCCAAGTTCTCCAACACCGAGCTGAAGGTCGGCGAGATGATGCCGGTGCTGCCGATCCTGCGCTCGGACGACGGCCGCTCGCTGCCGCAGACCTTCCGGGGCGGCATGGTCACCTCCAAGGAAATCGACGGCCTGACGCTCTACGGCGGCCAGTTCCGCCAGAACAGCCCGCGCGACGACGCCAGCATGGAAGACATGAGCTTCGCCGGTGGCACCTCCGATCGCTTCAATTTCGTCGGCGGCGAGTACGCCTTCAACGACAAGCGCACCACCGTCGGCCTCTGGACCGCGGAGCTGAAGGACGTCTACGAGCAGCAATACGTACAGTTGCTGCACGTGCAGCCGCTGGGCGACGACCTGGCCCTGACCGCCAACATTGGCTATTTCCAGGGCGAGGACGACGGCAGCGCGCGTGCCGGCAACCTGGACAACAAGACCTACTCCGGCCTGTTCGGCCTCAGGACCGGCGGCAACACCTTCTACGTCGGCCTGCAGAAGATCAGCGGCGACACCTGGATGCGCGTCAATGGCACCAGCGGCGGCACCCTCGCCAACGACAGCTTCAACAACAGTTACGAGTATGCCGAAGAGCGCTCCTGGCAGCTGCGCCACGACTACAACTTCGCCGCCGTCGGCATCCCCGGCCTGACCCTGATGAACCGTTACATCAGCGGCGACAACATCCGCACTGCCACCACAGACGACGCCGAAGAGTGGGGCCGCGAAACCGAACTGGCGTACACCATCCAGAGCGGCCCGGCAAAGAACCTCAACCTCAAGTGGCGTAACTCGAGCTACCGCTCCGAGGTCAACACCCGAGACCTGGACGAGAACCGCCTCATCATCCAGTACCCGTTGTCGATCCTGTAAAACCGCGTCACCGCTGCTCCCTTCATACGCGCCCTCTCCTGCGCGTGATGCTCGTTTGGCCCGTCGATGACGGGCCTTTTTTTATTTATGCCTGCGCGCTAAAGCCCAACTGCAAGGCCGTCGCCGTAAACATTCGGTGGCGCGGTCATCTAATGTCACGCCCATCACAAAGTCCGAGCACCGCCGGCAGATGAGGGAACCTGGCGCCTCTGCGCGAATCGTCTAAGTAATAACGCGACAGCCTCGCAAGCCAGTACGGAGCTGATGATGCCTACCACCTACAACATGGCCTTGGTGAGCCTGTCCATTCTCATCGCCATCGCTGGCTCCTTCACGGCGCTCGACCTGGCCAGCCGCGCACGCGCCTCGACCGGCTGGATTCACAATGCCTGGCTGTGCTCGGCGGCCGTCTCGATGGGCGGCAGCATCTGGTCGATGCACTTCGTCGGGATGCTCGCGTTCGGCATGCCTGGCATGGAAATCCGATACGACCTGGCGCTGACACTATGGTCGCTAGTGGTGCCAATCGCCGTAACGGCCATCAGCTTCTTCGCCGTGAGCCATCAGGGCGTGAATCGCCGGACGCTAAGCGTGGGAGGGCTGTTCATGGGGCTGGGGATCGGTTCGATGCATTACATGGGCATGGCCGCCATGACGATGCATGCCGAACTGTCCTACGACCGGCTGTGGGTGGCCATTTCCTTTCTGATCGCCATCGGTGCAGCCACCGTTGCACTCTGGCTGTCCGCCCAGGGCCGGCGGCTGATGCTGCAAGCGGTATCGGCTGTGGCGATGGGGTTCGCCGTGTCCGGCATGCACTACACGGCGATGGCCGGCGCACGCTTTACACCGCTGCACGACGCCATGCCCGCACCGCCCGGTAGCGGCCTCGACCTATTGACGCTGGCCCTGTCGGTTGCGGGGTTGACCTTCATCGTGCTGTTCTTCGGACTGGCCGCTTCGATGCATGACAGGCGCATGGCCGCGATTAGCGAGCGAGAGGCCGCAGCCTTGCGTCAGAGCGAGGCGCGTTTTCGCGAGCTCTACAGCAAGACGCCCCTACCCCTGCATGCGCTGGACCAGGAAGGGCGTCTGGAGTCGGTCAGCGATGCCTGGCTCGCCCTCTTGGGGTATCGACGAGAGGACGTCCTTGGCCGCCCGCTGATCAACTTCATGACCGAGCGTTCCGCTCGCCAATTGCTCACTCAGGATTGGCCTCAATTGCTCGAACGCGGCGAGTGCCTCGATGCCGAGTACCGTCTCGTGGCCCGCGCCGGCGCGTTCATCGACGTACTCGCCTCCACCCGGCTCGAGCACACTACCGGTGGCCCGATCATCATCGGCGGGCTAGTGAACATCACCGAGCGCCGGCACGCCGAAGCGGCCCTTCGCCAAGCCCAAAAGCTCGAGGCGATCGGCAAGCTCACCGGGGGCATCGCGCATGATTTCAACAATCTGCTCGCCGTAATTGGCGGCAACCTCGAACTGCTGCGCAAACGCTTGCCGAGCGACACGGGTCCGCGTGCCGGTAGCCTGATCGAAAACGCCCTGCTCGCCACGCAGCGAGGCGCTGGCCTGGTGCAACGGATGCTGGCGTTCGCCCGCAAGCAGGACCTCAACCCCAGCTCCGTCCTGCTGCATGACGTGGTGCTGAACATGCGTGAATTGCTGCAGCGCTCGGTCACGGCCAATATCAGCATCGATACGCGATTCCCGCTCGGTTTGCCGCCAGCCTATGTCGACGCGAATCAGCTGGAGATGGTGCTGATCAACCTGGTGGTCAATGCCCGCGATGCGATGCCGAATGGCGGCAGCATCTGCATCGAAGGGCAGATGCGTACCGGTGAGCGGCCGACCCAGGAATTCGTCGCCCTGATCGTGCATGACACCGGTACGGGCATGAGCCCTGAAACAGCGAGCCGGGCGACCGAGCCGTTTTACACGACCAAAGGCCCCGGCGCGGGGACAGGCCTCGGCCTGTCGATGGCGCACGGGTTGGCTGAACAATCCGGTGGTCGCCTGGTAATCGACAGCACGCTGGGTGAGGGCACGACGATCGAGCTGTGGCTACCGATGGGTGTCGCTCAGGCCCCGGCTACTGCCGCCCCCGAACCGGCCGAGGTCTCACCGGCGCCCATCCCGGCCCTCGCCGTGCTCGTGGTGGACGATGACCCGCTGGTGCTCGCCAACACCACCGCACTGCTCGAGGATCTTGGGCATCGCGTCATGGCAGTGGACAGCGGCGAGGCGGCACTGGAACGGCTTCGCCAACCGCGAGCATTCGACCTGCTGATCACCGATCAAATGATGCCCGGCATGACCGGCACGCAGCTCGCAAGAATCGTCCAGGCCGAGCGGCCGAACCTGCCAATCTTGCTGGTCAGCGGCTTCGCCGAGCTGACGGAGGAAGGTCGCCGGCTGCATACGCTGGCAAAGCCCTTCACTCAACAGTCACTCACTGCCGCGCTGTATGAAACGCTTGGCCGCTCGAATGCGAACGTCGTGGTGCCGCTGCACACACGCCGCTGACGTAATTGAACGGGGGGATGAACCAGGGATGGGCCAGGTGAATACGCCGGCAAGGCACGGAGCCGATACGACCTCAGTCGCATCGGCTCCGTGTGACCTTACGTAAGGCTTAGCCCTTCTTTAGCGCCTCGCCAGAGCCGAGATCGGCACCGGTCATGGGGTCGGCGGAAATGTCGGACTGGGTCCGCACCGCCATTTGCTGCACGATCTTTTCCTGTTCCTTGGGCAGCTTCACGGTTGGCTTGCCGTCGCCACCGTCCACTGCCGGCTGTGGTGTCTCGACGAACTCCCATTCCGGGCCCTGGTTCCACGGCCCGCGCAGGTCGCCTTCACCCTGGGAAAGGTTGTAGTAGACGTTGGCGTATTGCGGCTCGCCCGGCAGCTTGCCTTGCGGAAAGTTGGGCTGAATGGAGTGCAGCGCCTTCTCGAAGGACTTCTGGTGAGCGATCTCCCGGGTCATCAAGAACTTCAGCGCATCCTTGATGCCTGGATCGTCGGTCACGTTGATCAGCCGTTCGTAGACGATCTTGGCGCGCGCCTCGGCAGCGATGTTCGAGCGCAGGTCCGCGGTGGGCTCGCCGATGGTGTCGACGTAGGCCGCAGTCCAAGGCACCCCACCTGAGTTGATCAACGGCACGCCGCCACCGTACAGCAGGGAGGTGATATGCGAGTCATTGCCGTTGCCGGTCAGCGAGCGATAAAGCTCGGCCTCCTCTTCGACCCCCTCTGCCATCTGGCCCTTGGCGCCCTTGTTGAGCATGCCGACGATGGAGCCGATCACTTCGAGGTGGCTGAGCTCCTCGGTGGCGATGTCCATCAACATGTCCTTACGACCTGGGTCATCCTCGGCGACGCCCTGGGTAAAATAGCGCATGGCTGCGGCGAGCTCGCCTTGCGGGCCGCCGAATTGCTCCAGCATCAGGTTGGCCAGGCCCGGGTTGGGCCCAGCCACTCGCACGGTGTATTGAAGCCGTTTGTTATGGACGAACATAGTTCACCTCTTAACGTGTGGACTTCCCTAAGTGAATGCCTCCTTGAACTTCTGCGCGGGCTGCTGCCTGCCTCTCGGCAAGCCGCCCGCCCTGTAAGGTGGATCGTCGAACTGGATGGCTGTCCGATTGAATTTGCCTATGCACGGCATCGTGCATGGCAATGGAATGTTTGCTCCGAGCCTGGGTCTGCACCGCCCGTCCACTCCACGAGTACGCGGTTAGGCTTAGCAAAGGTGAGCGAGCGGAACGTCTGCCAGTTGTGGGCATCTACTGTCAATTCCGACCGTTCAGGTGCCACCATGCCCCGTTTGATCTCGCCCCGCCTGCCCTGTCTCGCCGCCTTGTTGCTTGCCTCCATTGGCGCCATGTCTGCGCTGGCCGACACCCGTGAGACGCTGGGCTGGATTGAAGAAGGCCTAGTCATGCCGGAAAAAACTCGCGTCAAATTCAAGCTCGACACCGGGGCGCTCACCTCGTCCATGCACGCCGAGAACATCGAGCGCTTCGAACGGGACGGCGACGACTGGGTGCGCTTCACCCTGGAGCTCGAGGACATCGAGCGCGACAAGGAAGTCGAGACACGGCTGGAGCGCAAGGTCGTGCGGACAATCAAAGTCCGCGGTGCGGGCGGCGCTGAAGAACGGCCCGTCGTGATGATGAAGGTGTGCTTGGGCAACCGCATCCATGAAGCGCAGTTCTCGCTGAACGACCGCGACAAGATGAACTACCCGGTGCTCATCGGCCGCCGCCTGCTTGAAAACGTCGGGCCCGTCGACGCCGCGCGGACCTTTACCCGCGAGCCAAGCTGCAAGGCGGGCTGAGCCCGGGTCATCCATCGTCGGATTGCACCCCATCGGGAACCAGAACGGCGGTGAGGCAGCTCTGATGCGAAACATACCCTTCGCCAGGAGCTTGCCATGCACGACCGCCAACCGACCGCCGTCATCTGTGGAGCCACCGCGGGCGTAGGCCGAGCGACCGCCCTCCTCTTCGCCCGCAACGGTTATCGCGTTGCCCTGATCGCGCGCGGCACGGCGGGCTTGGCCGATACGGAAGCCGAACTGCACGCCCTGGGCGCAACGACCCTGGCGATTGCTGCGGACGTGGCCGACGCCGAGGCAATCGACCACGCCGCTGATCGGATCGAGACCGAACTGGGGCCGATCGAGGTATGGGTGAACGCCGCGATGGCCACCGTATTCGGCCCCGTGCAGAAGATAAGCGCCGCGGAATACAAACGGGTCACCGAGGTCACCTACCTGGGCTTCGTCCACGGCACCCTGGCCGCATTACGGCACATGCGCCCTCGCGATCGCGGCACCATCGTGCAAGTCGGCTCGGCCCTGTCCTACCGGGCCATCCCGCTGCAATCGGCCTATTGCGCGGCAAAATTCGCCATCCGCGGCTTCACCGATTCGCTGCGCTGCGAGCTGCTCCATGACCGGAGCCAGGTGCGCCTGACCATGGTGCAGCTGCCGGCGCACAACACGCCGCAATTCGACTGGTCACGCAACAAGATGAGCCGGCGCCCGCAGCCGGTCCCGCCGATCCATACGCCGGAAGTCGCCGCGCGCGCCATCCTGCGTGCCGCTAGGGAGGCGCCCCGAGAACTTTGGCTGGGGGGCGCCTCGTTCAAGGCGATCATCGGCAATCTGTTCATGCCTGGCCTGCTCGACCGGATGATGGCCAAGCAGGCCTGGGACGGGCAGATGACGGACGAGCCGGCTCATCGCGATCAGCCAGACAACCTCTTCGAGCCGGTCGAGGGTCTGCATCGCGTCGACGGACGTTTCGATGACGGGGTCAAGCACCACGCCACGGCGCTCAGCAGCGAGACAGTGGGCAAGCTGGCCGTTGCCGGCCTGGCTGCGGTGACGGCCGGGGCGGTGGCGCTTGTCGCCTCGATCGCACGGCGCGATCGGTACTAGGCCGTGCGCAACTCCTGACGCGCTTGACGGATCACCGCATAGCCTGCGGACAACGCGAGCCCAGCCATCACCAGCGCCACGGCAAGGTCCGGCCAGCTGGAGCCCGTACCGAACACGCCGGCCGCCGCGCCCATCACCGCGAGGTTACCCAGCGCGTCGTTTCGGCTGCACAGCCAGACGGAGCGCATATTCGCATCACCCTCGCGAAAGGCATACAGCATCAGCGCTACGGCCACGTTGGCCAGCAACGCCAGCGTGCCGATCACGCCCATGGTCAGGGGTTCGGGCAGCACGCCGGCGTGCAGCGACCATCCCGCGCGCGCCAGCACGAACACGCCGAATCCGAGCATGGTCACGCCCTTGAGCAACGCCGCGCGCGCACGCCAGACCAGCCCCATCGACAGCACTACGAGGGAGATGGCGTAGTTGGCTGCGTCGCCAGCGAAATCGATGGCATCGGCCAGCAGCGAGACCGACCCCGAGCGCAGGCCGCTAACGATTTCGACGCCGAACATCGCCAAGTTGATCACCAGTGCCACCCACAGCGCCTTGCGGAACGCAGGCCCGACAGCTGGCGTGGCGCACCCCGAATCACAGCATTTGGACGACATGAAGCACCCTCCTCGACTATAGTCCGCCAGATTGCACACCCTGGAGTCGCTCCAGGGTCAAGCCCCGGATCGGAGAAATCGTGATGCGCATCGGCGAGCTGAGTACCGCAGCGGACGTGGACGTCGAAACCATCCGCTACTACGAAAAGATCGGCCTGATGCCGCCACCGCAACGTGGCGCCAATGGCTACCGCGCCTACGACGATAGGCAGCTGGCGCAGCTGACGTTCATCCGCCACTGCAGGGCATTGGACATCGGCCTGGCCGACATCCGCCGCTTGCTGGAATTCTCCACGCACCCCGGCGCCAGTTGCGGCGACATCAACCTGCTGATCGACGAACAACTCGAACGCGTTCGCGCCCGGCTCGAAAGCCTACACGCCCTGGAGCGTCAGTTGCAGACGCTGCGCAACGCCTGCAGCGGAGAGCACGCGATACAAGGCTGCGGCATCCTCAACGAACTGAGCGCCGGCCAACCACCCGGCTAGACAGGCGACAAACCGGCCAGAGTTCAGGCGTGCCGCGCAGGGTGTGCTTGGCTGGCAGCGCATCGCTTGGCTACCCTGCGCCTCCCGCTTCTGCGCGAGCCGCCCCAATGCCTCTGTTCGACATGTTGTTGCTTATCCTCGCCGGGTTTGCCGCCGGTGGCATGAATGCCCTCGCCGGCGGCGGCACCTTCTTTTCGTTTCCTGCACTACTCGCCACGGGCTTGCCGCCAGTCACGGCCAATGCCACCAACGCCGTCGCGCTCTGGCCGGCGAGCCTGGCAGCCGCCTGGGCAGCTCGCTCGGCGCTGCGCCCGCTTGGGCGCTATCTGATTCCCTTACTGCTGGCCGGCCTCGCAGGCGGGCTGCTGGGCGGCCTCCTGCTTCTCGCTGGTGGTGATGCGGTCTTCAGCATGCTGATTCCCTGGCTCTTGCTGCTTGCCACCGCACTGTTCGCCGCGAGCCCCTGGCTGAGCCGCTGGCTCGCGGCGCGGCGCAAGGAAGGCAACAGTGTGCCGCCGCATGCCCCGGCGTCACTGGCTGCGCATGGGCTGGTCTCGATCTACGGTGGCTACTTTGGCGCAGGGATGGGCATCCTCCAGCTGGCCGCCTTTTCCATCGAGGGTCACCAGCTCGTTCGCGCCAACGCGCTGAAAAACCTGATCTCAGCGGTGATCTACAGCGTGGCTACGGCCACTTTCGTCATTGCCGGCCGGGTGAGCGGCCATGAACTGGCCATCCTTCTGATCGGGACCACCCTGGGCGGCTATGCCGGCGGTGCGCTGAGCAAAAGGCTGCCAGCGGTCTGGCTTCGCCGATTCGTGATCCTGGTCGGTTCAGGCATGACGCTCTATTACTTTCAGGCGCTCTATTGGCCGCTACCGCTTGGGCAGTGAACGCCCAAGCTGCCCGTGTGGCTTATGGCGTATGCGGCTGAGCTCTGCTAGTGTCGCGACCGTTCCAGAGCAGCCCAGAGACCCGCTTCCGCCATGGCCCGCAAGAAAGTCGCCCTCGATTTCGAACAATCCCTCGCCGAGCTGCAACAGCTTGTCGAGCGTCTAGAAAGCGGCGAACTCTCGCTGGAGGACTCGCTGACCTGCTTCGAACAGGGCATCGGCCTGACCCGCGAATGCCAGGCGGCGCTCAGCCAGGCCGAGCAAAAGGTCCAGATGCTGCTCGAGCGTGACGGCAAGCTGCAGGAAGTCCCCTTCGAGGCGGACCCAGACGCATGATTGCCGACTACCAAAAACGCTGCCAGCAACGCGTCGACCGCTGCCTCGATACGCTTTTCGTCCCGCCGCATCCCCAACTCGAACGCCTGTACCAGGCCATGCGCTACAGCGTCATGAACGGCGGCAAGCGCGTGCGCCCGCTGCTGGTGTATGCCGCCTGCGAAGCGCTGGAAGGCAATCTGGACGAGGCGGATGGCGCCGCCTGTGCGGTCGAGCTCATCCACGCCTACTCGCTGGTTCACGATGACTTGCCAGCGATGGATGACGACGACCTGCGCCGCGGCCAGCCCACTACCCATAAGGCATTCGACGAAGCCTGCGCGATTCTGGCCGGCGATGGTTTGCAAAGTCTGGCTTTCGAAGCGCTCGCCGCCGCTGCGCACAACCCCCAGGATTCAGCCCTGCGCCTGGACATGTTCACCAGCCTCGCCCGCGCTGCAGGCCCGGCCGGCATGGTCGGCGGCCAGGCCATCGACCTGGGCTCGGTCGGCCTGAAACTCGACCGCGCCGCACTTGAACGGATGCACCGTCACAAGACCGGCGCGCTCATCGAAGCGAGCGTCCGACTTGGCGCACTCGCCAGCGGCCGCGCCGACTCCAAAACGCTCGCCGCGCTGCAACAGTACGCGCAAGCCGTCGGCCTGGCCTTCCAGGTGCAGGACGATATCCTCGACGTGGAAAGTGATACCGCGACGCTCGGCAAGCACCAGGGTGCCGATATCGCCCGCGACAAACCCACCTATCCCTCGCTGTTGGGCATGGGCGATGCCAAACGCTACGCACTCGAGTTGCGCAACCTGGCCATTGACGCCGTTGAGCCGTTTCAGGCCAGCGCCGAGCCGTTGCGTGCCCTCGCCCAGTTCATTGTCGAACGGCGTAGCTGAGCGGCCGGGCGTCACCGTTGGCATATGGGTCGTTCTTCTCGCTGTAACCATCAGTTAAACTGCGGCTCTTTTTCCAATTAAAACGATTCGCCTGATGCCCAAGACGTTCCATGAGATTCCTCGGGTGCGCCCTGCGACGCCCGTTCTAGACCGTGCAGCCACACCAGAGCGGTTGCGCCGGCTGGGCGAGGCGGAACTTGAAGCACTCGCCGATGAATTGCGCCAGGACCTGCTCTACAGCGTGGGGCGTACGGGTGGCCACTTCGGTGCCGGGCTTGGCGTGATCGAGCTGACCATCGCGCTGCACTACGTTTACGACACGCCGAAGGACCGTCTGGTCTGGGACGTGGGCCACCAGGCGTACCCGCACAAAATTCTCACCGGGCGCCGTGAGCGCATGGAAAGTCTGCGTCAGAAGGACGGCCTCGCCGCCTTCCCGCGACGCAGCGAAAGCGAGTACGACACCTTTGGCGTTGGGCATTCCAGCACCTCCATCAGCGCCGCACTGGGCATGGCGATCGCGGCGCGCCTGCAGGGTAAGAAGCGCAAGTCGATCGCTGTGATCGGTGACGGCGCGCTCACCGCCGGCATGGCCTTCGAGGCGCTGAACCATGCCCCGGAAGTCGGGGCGGACATGCTCGTGGTGCTGAACGACAACGACATGTCGATCTCGCGCAATGTGGGCGGGCTGTCGAACTACTTGGCGAAGATCCTTTCCAGCCGCACCTATTCGAGCATGCGCGAGGGCAGCAAGAAGGTGCTGTCGCGCCTACCCGGCGCCTGGGAGATCGCACGGCGAACCGAGGAGTATGCCAAGGGCATGCTGGTCCCCGGCACGCTGTTCGAGGAGCTTGGCTGGAACTACATCGGCCCGATCGACGGCCACGACCTGCCGACTTTGATCGCGACGCTGCGCAACATGCGCGACCTATCCGGCCCGCAGTTCTTGCATGTGGTGACAAAGAAGGGCAAGGGCTTCGCCCCGGCAGAGATCGATCCCATCACCTGGCACGCGATCAGCAAACTCGAACCGGCGGGCGCCCCGGTCGCGCCAAAGAAGCCCAGCGGCCCGAAATACTCCAACGTTTTTGGCCAATGGCTGTGCGACATGGCCGAGGCGGACCCGCGTCTCACCGGCATCACGCCGGCGATGAAGGAAGGCTCGGACCTGGTCGCCTTCAGCGAACGCTACCCCGACCGCTACTTCGATGTCGCGATAGCCGAGCAGCACGCCGTGACGCTTGCGGCCGGCATGGCTTGTGAAGGCGCCAAGCCCGTCGTGGCGATCTACTCGACCTTCCTGCAGCGCGCCTACGACCAACTGATCCATGACGTCGCGGTGCAGAATCTCGACGTGTTGTTCGCCATCGACCGCGCCGGGCTGGTCGGCGAAGACGGCCCGACCCACGCTGGCAGCTTCGACCTCTCCTACCTGCGTTGCATCCCAGGCATGCTGGTGATGACGCCGAGCGATGAGAACGAGATGCGCCGGATGCTTACCACGGGCTACCACTACGAAGGCCCCGCCGCGGTGCGCTATCCGCGCGGCAACGGCCCGAACGCAGCGATTGAGCCCGGTCTCGAACCGCTGGAAATTGGCAAGGGCGTAGTGCGTCGCGAAGGCCAGGAGGTCGCGCTGCTGGTCTTCGGCGTGCAACTGGCCGAAGCACTCAAGGTGGGGGATGCGCTGGACGCCACCGTTGTCGACATGCGCTTCGTTAAACCGCTGGACGAGGCGCTGGTGCGCGACCTGGCCACCCGCCATCGGCTGCTGGTTACCGTCGAGGAAAACAGCATCATGGGAGGCGCCGGCAGCGCAGTGAGCGAACAGCTTGCGGCCGATGGCCTGCTCACACCGACCTTGCACCTAGGCCTGCCGGACTATTACGTCGAGCACGCCAAGCCCAGCGAAATGCTACGCGAATGCGGCCTGGACGCCGGCGGTATCGAAGCGGCCGTCCGCACGCGCCTCGCCATCCTCGATCCGGCCCGAATCGCCTAAGCTTCGGCGCCGGCCATCACCTGGCAGAGCTTCTCGATTGCCCCCAGCATCTGGAAGCTCGGACGCTCCAGCCCCTTGTCAGGCACCTCCCAGAGCTGCCCCTTGCGTACTGCAGCCAGCTGGGGCCAGGCGTGCCACTCGGCCAGCTGGGCACCACTGCCCGCGAGGATCACCTCAGGATCGCGCGACAGGACCGACTCCACACTCACCTGTGGGGCTGGCAGACTCAGGTCATCGAATACGTTCCGGCCGCCGCACACGCCGATCGCATCACTGACGATCTGCGTACCGCCGAGCGTGTACAGCGGGCGATTCCACACCTGGTAAAACACCGAAACCGGCCGCGCCCGCCCGTAGCGCTCGCGCAGGTCAGCCAAGCCGGCATTGAATCGCTGCTTGAGCTCGCGCCCTTTTTCGACGCGCCCGATACGCTGGCCGATCCGTGCGAACTGCCGAGCCAATTCGTCCAGCGAGGCGGGGTCGGCGACGAGTACAGGAATGCGGAATTGTGCCAACTGCTCGCGCTGCGCCCGGCTGATGCTGTCCGGCCATAACAGCACCAGCGTCGGTTGCAGGGCCAACAGCCTTTCCATTTCCAGCTGGCCGATGCGGCCAACCGAAGGCACTTTCGCTAACGCTGCAGGCCGCTCGCCGCCATCCAGCACGCCAACGAGCAAGTCCGCGGCGCCAAGCTCCAGCATGATTTCGCTGAGCGACGGCGCCAGGCTCACCACCCGCTCGACGGCGAGCGCAGGCCCGGCAAGACAGAACAGCAATCCGAGCCAGAGGCGAATCACGCCAGTTGCCTCGGCACCCGATAGAGCACCAGCAGAGCCAGGCTGCCCGCCACCAACAAGGTGCGTGGGACTTCGTCGAGGCCGAACAGCGCCCCGATCGCCGCAACCCAGGCGGGCAACGAGGCGACCATGAGCGCGCGCCGGCGAACCCGACGCAGCGCGTCCCAGCCACCGGGCTCGGCATCGCTGCCCATGACCGATTCGAGATGGATCAGACCATGCTTGTAAGCGCGAAAGCGCGCCAGACTGGGAAAGAGAGTAAAAAGCCCGACAAAGAACAATGGCAGGCCGAAACGCTCGTCCAGTGGTTCGAGCCGCCCCAGGACCAACGCCGGCACGATCATCGCCATCGCCTGCAGCCAGCCATCACGCGCCAGCTGCCGGCGCCGCGCTTCGCGGGTCACGACTGTTCGGCTTCGCCCTGGTGGATCTCGCCAAGCATGTGGCCCAGCTTGCCGGCCTTGGTTGCCAGATATTTGCGGTTGTAGGGGTTGTGTGCGATCTCGAGCGGCCGGCGCTCGGCGACGCGAATACCAAAGCCTTGCAACGCCTTGACCTTGCGCGGGTTGTTGGTCATCAGCTTGATTTCGGCGATGCCCAGATGTTCGAGCATTGGCAGGCAGATGCCGTAGTCACGCATGTCTGGCGCGAACCCCAGACGCTCATTGGCCTCGACAGTATCAGCGCCAGCATCCTGCAATTCGTAGGCGCGGATCTTGTTCAGCAACCCGATCCCGCGACCCTCCTGGCGCAGGTAGAGCAAGGCACCGCGGCCTTCATCGGCAATCGCGCGCAACGCCGCTTCCAGCTGGAAGCCGCAATCGCAGCGCAGGCTGAACAGCGCATCGCCGGTCAGGCACTCCGAATGCAACCGCCCAAGCACTGGCTTGCCATCGGCCACATCGCCCATCGTCAGAACGACATGCTCCTTGCCAGTGTCCTGGTCAAGAAAGCCATGCATGGTAAACACACCGAACGGTGTCGGCAGTTTGGAAGCAGCGACGAACACGACAGACACCGGAGAGACTCCAGAAGCGGAAAAGCGGATATTGTAACAGCAGCGTCCCCCGACCGGTGAGCCCACGTTGAGCGCACGAATGGACGCTGGTGAGAAGCCCGGCTGCCGTGCGCCCGTAACCTCCGAGTGACCTTGACGCCTCGGCTAGATTTTCGACTCGATCTTCAACACGCCCTGCTCTTCCCGCCAACTGACGCGATTCAGAAAGCTCATGCCAAGCAGGGCATCGGTCGGAGCAGCGCCTTCGATGACAACGGCTTCGACACCCAGGACGTCGATCGCGCCGAGCTTCACGCTGTTGAGGTTCACCCGCCAGGCCTTGGCCGTGCCGCTCGCCGTGCCGACCACGATGGGCCGGCCGTTGACGCGGTAGTCGATGCCCAAGCGGCGTGCCTGGATCTCGTTGATCGCGACCGACGTCGCGCCCGTGTCCACGAGGAACTGCACCGATTGCCCGTTGATCGAGCCCGCCACCCAATAGTGGCCGCCCTGCCCCTTGGCCACGCTCATCTGCGCACGGCTCGGTTCAGCGAAGCCCGTGCTCAGTTCGCGCGACAGGCCATAGCGCCGCTCGTCACCGTCGAGCCGCAGCACCGCGCCCGTCGCGTCGGCGCTGACAACCATGACTCCGCCAGGGCCGACCTGGCCAACCCGCACCAATTTGCGTTGCCCATCGACGTTGAGTACTACCGCGCCAGGAAAGAGCCCCACCACTTGGACACGCGGCGCGGCGTGGGGGGCGCCGGACAGCAGCATAAGCACGACAGCGCAAACGAGGGAGAGCGGGCGCATGGGTAGGTTCCTTAAACGGCAGGCCGATATTTTTCCATGGACGGCGACCACTACGCAGCGACCCGACGCACAGCCCAGCCTCTCAGCCCAGCAGCCACACGGCCAGGTGCATCAGGCCGCAGGCGGCAAAGCCGGCAAGGATATCGTCGAGCATGATGCCCAGCCCGCCGTGGACCTGTCGGTCGGCCCAACCGATGGGCCAGGGTTTGGCAATGTCCAGCACCCTGAACACGACGAACCCGAGCACCAGCCAAGGCCAACCGGCCGGGACCAGCCAAAAGGTGATCCAGATGCCCGCGAACTCATCCCAAACGATGCCTTCATGATCGTGCACGCCGAGATCCTGCGCGACCCGGCCGCAGAGCCATATTCCGAACAGCATGCTTGCCAGCACGACCAGCCCGTACCCCCAGCCCGGCAGCATCTGCCACAGCGGCACGAACGCCAGCGCCACCAGCGAACCCCAGGTGCCCGGCGCCTTCGGCAGCGTGCCGGAACCAAAGCCAAAGGCCAGGTTGTGCCAGGGATTGCGCCACACCGACATGGGCATGGCTTCTGCGGCAGGCTGCAGGGGATCGGTCAAACGAGGTTCCTCTTGTTCTTCTCGAGCGAACGCGTCGCTCAATCGCGGAAATGGTTATAACCCGGGTCACCGGTGCTCATGGCGTTACCATCCGCATCGAGCAGCTGAACACCCACGCCGGCAACGGCACGGCCGATCACATGGACAGGCCAGCCTTCTTCGCGCAGCGACGGCAAATGTTCGGCAGGCAGCGTGAAAGCCAGCAGGTAATCGTCGCCACCTGCCAGGGCGCATTGCAGCGCGCCTTCGCCGGCGACAGCCCGAAGCGCGTCGGACAAAGGCAGCCGGGACCGCTCGATCTGCAGCGAAACGTTTGAAGCGTCGGCAATATGCGCGCAATCAGCCAGCAAGCCATCGGAGATATCCAGCGCCGCTGTCGCCCTGCCACGCAGTGCCTGACCCAGCGAGAGCTGAGGCTGCGGCGACCAGTAGCGCCGCAGCAGAGCCGCCGCCTCAGGCGAATAGCCCGGCTGTTGGCCGAGCACGATGGGCAACGCACCGGCCGCATCGCCCAGCGCACCACCGACACAAAGCAGATCTCCAGCCCTGGCACCGCTGCGAAGCAACGCTGCGCCGGCCGGAACGTGACCGAAGACCGTGAGCGTCATGCTCAGCGGGCCACGCGTGGTGTCGCCGCCGATCAGGCGCATATCGCAACCCGCCGCCATCGCGTCGAGGCCACGGGCAAATTCACTTAACCAGTCGGGATCAGCGGTAGGAATCGTCAGCGCCAGCGTGAAACCGATGGGCGTCGCGCCCATGCCGGCAAGGTCACTGGTCGATACGGCCAACGCACGTTGACCCAGCAGATAGGGGTCGCAGGGGTCAGGGAAGTGCACCCCAGCGACCAGCGTGTCGGTGGATACCGCTAGCTGCTCACCGAGCGGAACGGTCAGCAACGCGCAATCATCGCCGATGCCCAACGCGACTTCGCCGCCAGCCCTGGCGCAAGCGGCGGCGGCGAAGTAGTGGCGGATCAGCTCGAACTCACCCATCAGGCCGGTCAGGCTCAGCGCTTGTGTGCGCTGACCTCGGCACTGCGCAGGCTAGGTGCCAGCTTGTCCAGCACGCCGTTGACGAACTTGTGCCCGTCAGTGGCGCCGAACACCTTGGCCAGCTCGATGCCTTCGTTGATCACCACCCGATACGGCACATCAATGCGATGCATCAGCTCGAAGGTGGAAAGGCGCAGGACCGCCAGTTCGACCGGATCGAGCTCGTCGAGCGGACGGTCGAGATGCGGCAGGATGGCGCCGTCGATCTCGGTTTTGGCGCGAGCGACACCGGTTAGCAGCTCATGGAAGTAGGTACCGTCAACGCCGGAGAAATCGTTATCGACGCGGAACTGCGCCTCGATTTCGTTGAGGCTCTGGCCCGCCATGTGCCACTGATACAACGCCTGCATCGCCAGGCTGCGTGCCACGCGACGCGTCGCGATCTTACCCTTGGCCTTGGGCTGCGGGGCATCCTGGCTGTCGTCGTGATTCAGGCTCACTTGGCCTCCAGCTGCGCCAGCAGACTCACCATTTCCAGGGCGGACAATGCGGCTTCGGCGCCTTTGTTACCGGCTTTGGTGCCGGAGCGCTCGATGGCCTGTTCGATGGAGTCGACCGTCAGTACGCCAAAGGCAACCGGCACGCCGAATTCCATGGAAACCTGGGCCAGGCCCTTGGTGCATTCACCGGCTACGTATTCGAAGTGCGGCGTGCCGCCACGAATCACTGCGCCCAGCGCGACGATGGCGTCGTATACGCCCTGCTGGGCGACTTTCTGAGTGACCAGCGGAATCTCGAAGGCACCCGGTGCGCGGATGATGGTGATGTCGTCTTCGCTGACGCCGTGGCGAACCAGCGCGTCGACGGCGCCACTGACCAGGCTTTCGACGACGAAGCTATTGAAGCGGCCTACGACCAGGGCGTATTTGCCCTGCGGGGCGATGAAGGTTCCTTCGATGGTCTTCAGGGGCATGGGTGCTTTCTCATCTCTTTAAAGAACGAAGGCGCCGCGAGCTGTGCGGCGCCTCTGATTATTCGGCGGGCAAGTATTCTACAACTTCCAGGTCAAAGCCGGATATCGCGTTGAACTTCATAGGCGAGCTCATCAGTCGCATCTTGCGTACGCCCAGGTCGCGCAGGATCTGCGACCCCGCACCGACGGTGCTGTAGGTCGCGGGTGTCGGTGATTGCTGGCGATTGAGCTGGGCCAGCAATTGCGGGCCGGTCAGCGGGTTGCCGAGCAGCAGCACCACACCGCTGCCGGCCTTGGCCACCTCGCTCATCGCTGCGCGCAGGCTCCAGCGCCCGGGCACGGTGACCATCAGCAGGTCACGCAGCGGCTCCATGTTGTGCACGCGGACCAAGGTCGGCGTTTCCGGCGAGATGTCGCCGCGGGTCAGGGCCATGTGCACGGTGTCCTCGACGCTGTCGCGGTAGGTCACCAGCGAGAACTGGCCCAACTCGGTTTCCAGCGGCTGCTCGGAGACACGCTCAACGGTGCGCTCGTGGATCATCCGGTAGTGGATCAGGTCGGCGATGGTGCCGATCTTGAGCCCATGCTGCTCGGCGAATAACTCGAGCTCCGGGCGGCGCGCCATGGTGCCGTCGTCGTTCATGATTTCGCAGATGACGCCGGATGGCTCGAACCCTGCCATGCGGGCGAGATCGCACGCGGCTTCGGTGTGGCCGGCACGCGCCAGCACGCCGCCGGGCTGGGCCATCAGCGGAAAGATGTGGCCAGGGCTGACGATGTCCTCTGCAACCGCTTGCTTCGCCACCGCGGCCTGAACGGTACGGGCGCGATCGGCGGCGGAGATGCCGGTGGTTACGCCGACAGCAGCCTCGATGGAAACGGTAAATTTGGTACCGAAACCGGAGCCGTTGCGTGGCGCCATCAGCGGCAGCTGCAGGGTTTCGCAGCGCTCGCGGGTCATCGGCATGCAGATCAGGCCGCGGGCGAAACGGGCCATGAAATTGATGTGCTCGGCGGTCACGCATTCGGAGGCGACGATGATGTCGCCCTCGTTCTCGCGGTCCTCGTCATCCATGAGGATGACCATCTTGCCGGCGCGGATGTCTTCAATCAGTTCTTCAGCGGTGTTGAGCGCCATCGGGCGTCTCCTCAATTCTTCAGGTAGCCGTGCTCGGCAAGAAAACTTTCCGTAAGACCCGAGGCATTTGGCTCGGCGGCTTTCTCGCCGAGCAGCAAGCGCTCCAGGTAACGCGCCAGCAGGTCGACCTCCAGGTTCACCTGCCGCCCGGGGCGGTAGTCGACCATGATGGTTTCGGCGAGGGTGTGGGGCACGATGGTCAGTTCGAATTCGGCGCCGTTCACTGCGTTGACCGTCAGGCTGGTGCCGTCGACCGTGATCGATCCCTTCAGCGCGATGTACTTGGCCAACTCGCGCGGCGCACGGATACGGAACTGCACGGCCCGCGCGTTCTCCTCGCGAGACACCACTTCACCCACGCCATCGACATGGCCGCTGACCAGATGGCCACCGAGCCGGCTGGTGGGCATCAGCGCCTTCTCAAGATTGACCCGGCTGCCGGGCTTGAGGCCGACGAAGGCAGTGCGGGCCAGGGTTTCACGGCTAACGTCAGCCCAGAAACCATTGCCGGGCAGCTCGACGGCCGTCAGGCAAACGCCATTGACGGCAATGCTGTCGCCGAGCTTGACGTCGGTCAGGTCCAGCTTGCCGGTGGCGACCAGCACGCGCACGTCGCCGCCCTTGGGCGTCATCGCACCAATGGTGCCGATGGCTTCGATTATTCCTGTGAACATGCCACCTCCCGAAGAAGGCTGGTACATGGATGCATATGACAACTCCTGTTTTTGGAAAAACAGGGCGCTACGGATCGATAGGGAGTAGACGCGCGCACGAACGGCGCCCGTCGAGGCATCCCGCTCTCTCTCATCCGGACTGTAACCGTCGGCCCCGGAATCGCACCGGGTCTGCTGACCTTGCCTTGGCAAGCGCTCGCGGGCTAGACGCGATCGAAAGCTACTGCGCGCAGAGCATGCTGCTTGTGGTCCTCCTCGAAGTGCTCATTTACCAGAGTCTTGTTGACCTTAGTAGAGCCCGCCTTCTCGTCGAATCACGCCTTGCCTGCTCAGCGATCGCTACGCTTTCATCCTAATAACTGCGTCATTACCGCCGGTGGGGAATTTCACCCCGCCCTGAGAACGTGGGCCTGGTTGGCCCGGCGCCGTTTTTATCACAGATCAACCGGTACTGCAGCCGGCAAACGCCGGTTCGAGCCCGCCGGCTGCTGCCCGAAACATTTTTTTACGGGACCGAAACTACCGCTACGCTTGTCTGTCCATACGCATCGCATCGGTCCTCGGTGCTTGCAAGACGATCAGGATGGAACGTCATTCCCCGCAGCACTTCGTACCGTACGCGAGCAGGATCGAGCTCGTTCTGGCGATCCTCCCGGCGCAGACCGCACGAAAAAAAGGAAGAAACGCTCCGGCCCTAACGAGACGCCACGAGGGATGGGTATGTCAGGGGTTACGGTTATGCAAACGGAGGCTGCCCGCTACGCAGCCGAGATCGACCAGAACGGCTACGCGGTTCTCGAGCGCTACATCGCTCCCGAAATCTTGCAGCAGGGGCGCAGCTTCATCGAACAGCAGGTCGTCGCGCATGCTGGCGAATACTTCGCCATTCATGGCATCGAGGCGCTGGGCGGCAGCATCGTCGCAGCTTTGGCGTTGTCGGCGCCGTTCAAGGAGATGATGCGCGAGCTGTATCGGCTCCAGGCCGGACGAGAACCGGCGGCAACCGAACAGATCTTCCCGGTCATCCGCTGCTTGCAGGGCCGGACAGGGCTGAAGCAGTCGCACTTCTACCATTTCGATGCCACGGCAGTGACGGCTTTGCTGCCCCTGTACATTCCGACCGAGGGCAAGCACTGCGGGGACCTGATCCTGTTCCCCAACGTGCGCGGGGTTCGGTTCAACGCGTTGCGCAACGTGATCGAGAAGGCCGTGCTGCACAACACGCTCAGCCAGAAGCTGGTCGCCTTCGCGGTCCGTCGCGGCTGGCTGAAACCTATCCGTCTCAAGCTGGTACCGGGCAACCTCTATCTGTTTTCCGGGTACCGGAGCCTGCACGCCAACGACGAATGCGATCCGTCGCTCTTGCGCGCCACAGCCCTGTTCCACTTCGGCAACCCGCACCACGATAGTCTGCTGGCGCGAATGCTGCTAGGCGCCAACAAGCGCAAGGCCAAACTGGATCACAACGGGCTGCGCCCCACTGGACCGCAGCCCGCTCCAGAGGCGACCGGGTCAGCCTTGCGGGACGGCGGTGATCTTCCAGTCATCGCCCACGGCGCGGATATCGACGATCCGCAACTCGCGGGCCTCGCGCATGCGCTCGAGCGGCAGGTCTAGCAAGGGACGCGCCGAGGAACCGAGAAATTTCGCCGCGACGAACAGCAGGTATTCATCGACCAGGCCGTGGGCGGCAAAGGCACCGACCAACCGCGGCCCAGCTTCGAGCAGCACGTCGTTAGCGCCGCGACGGGCCAGTTCGCGCAATAGCTGGGCGAGGTCGACCCGGCCGTCTGCCGCAGGCAGTGGCAGCAGCTCGTGCCCCTCAGCCTGGTAGCGGGCAGCCTGTTCGTCGCTGGTGCTCGCGACCAGCGCCGGGCCAACCTGGAAGAATGGCGCCGTGAGCGGCACGCGCAGGCGGCCGTCGACCAGGACGCGCAACGGCGGCCGCTGCATCGCCAGTGCGGTCGTCGACGCGCCCAAGCCGAGCTCCGCAGCCCGCACGGTCAGCCGTGCGTTATCCATCAACACCGTATCGGCCCCCGTGAGCACTACACTCGCCTGCGCCCGTAACCGCTGCACCTCGGCGCGCGCTGCCGGCCCGGTAATCCACTGGCTTTCGCCGCTTGCCATCGCCGTGCGGCCATCCAAACTCATCGCCAACTTGGCCCGCACATAGGGCACCCCGTGCTCCATGCGCTTGATGAAGCCAGCGTTCAACGCCCGCGCCTCACTTTCCAGCACCCCGCAGCTGACCTCGATGCCCACCGCGCGCAGGCGTTCGAGCCCACGCCCGGCAACTTGTGGATTAGGGTCCTGCATGGCAGCGACGACACGCCCTACTCCCGCGTTGACCAGCGCCGCGGCGCACGGTGGCGTTCGTCCGTGATGACTACAGGGTTCGAGGGTGACGTAGGCGGTGGCGCCACGCGCCGCCTCGCCGGCCTGCCGCAGCGCATGGACTTCAGCATGCGGCTCGCCCGCGCGGACGTGCCAGCCTTCGCCGACAGGCACGCCATCCTTGACGATGACGCAACCGACGCGCGGATTGGGATGAGTGCTGTAGAGGCCTTTGCGTGCCAGTTGCAGCGCGCGGGCCATCCAGGCGTGATCAAGCTCGCTCATTCGCTTTTGACAGGCTCGCGGGATAGGCGCTCGATTTCCTCGCGGAATTCGTTCAAGTCCTGGAAACGACGGTAGACAGAGGCGAAACGGATATAGGCGACCTCGTCGAGCTTCTGCAGCTCGACCATCACCAGTTCGCCCAGCACGCGTGACTTGATTTCTCGCTCGCCAGTGGCACGCAGCTTGTGCTTGATGTGGGCAATCGCCTCTTCCAGCCGCTCGACGCTCACCGGACGCTTCTCCAGCGCACGCTGCATACCGGCGCGAAGCTTCTCCTCATCGAAAGGCTGGCGACTGCCGTCCTGCTTGATCAGCCGGGGCATTACGAGTTCAGCGGTTTCGAAGGTGGTGAAGCGCTCGCCACAGGCGAGGCATTCGCGGCGGCGACGCACCTGGTCGCCCTCGGCCACGAGGCGCGAATCGATGACTTTGGTGTCATGTGCACCACAGAAGGGACAATGCATGGTCTAGAGCTGTCAGACAGGGGGACAGCCATGGTAGCGCATCCCCCCGGCAAGACAAATCGACGGGCTTGCTGCTATACAGGCGCGCATTCAACTCGTTCGAGGAGGCCGTCCGTGCCGTTACGCCCCTTTGCGCTGCCCGCCCTGCTGATGATGCTGGCCGCCTGTTCCAGCCAGGAAACCCAGCGTCCATCAGCACCCGTCACCTTCGAGGAACCACCGCAGGCGGCAACCTTGATGCACGAGCTGCACGGCAGCCTGCTCGGCGTGCCTGCCGACAGCGAAGTCGAGCTGGCCTTGCTCGAAGTCAACCGTCGCGACCAACCCGACCGCTTGCTCAGCAACGTGCGGCTCAAGGGTCGCGGCACCGAGCTGCCGTTCATCCTGAAATTCAATGCCGACGAATTCCCCAAGGACCAGCCGGTCGAGCTACGGGGCCGGGTGACCCGCTCCGGCCAGTTGATCATGCGGCTGCCAGCCGTGCCGGTCACCAGCGCGGCCAACCAGTCGCTTGGCCCGCTGCGACTGGTTCCGGCGCCGTGACGCCACCGCCCGGGCTGCAGGGCGCACTGTCCGAACTGTTAGGCGACGCGAGGCTCACCGCCACGCGGCTCCCCGGCACCGATGTCCGCCTCTGGCTTATCGACCCGGACAACATGACCCGCGCCTTCAGCCCGGAAGAAACACAGCGAATACTGGAGGAGCCGCCCTACTGGTCCTTCTGCTGGGCCAGCGGGCTGGTGCTTGCGCAATGGCTTGCCGCACGCCCGGAATGGGTGCTCGGCAAGCGTGTATTGGATTTCGGCGCCGGTTCGGGGGTTGCCGCCATCGCCGCGGCGCAGGCCGGCGCTGCGGAGGTGGTTGCGTGCGACCTCGACCCGGTCGCATTGGCCTCCTGTCGGGCCAATGCCGAACTCAATGGGGTCGAGCTAGGCTTCAGTGAGGACTTCTTTTCCGAGGCCGACCGCTACGACCTGATCATCGTTGCCGACGTGCTCTATGACCGGGCCAACCTGCCGCTGCTGGACCACTTCCTCGATCGCGGCCGCGACGTGCTGGTCGCCGATTCGCGCATTCGCGACTTCCAGCATCCGCGCTATCAACGGCTCGAGGTGCTCGACGGCTGCACCTGGCCCGATCTGGCCGAGCCTGCGGAATTTCGCCGCGTCAGCCTTTACCACGCGGCACGGTAGGCCGCAGCGAGAGCAAAGCCCCACGGCAACGATGGAGCCGATCATGACCACAGATGCGCCCTTGCGCTTGTTCTTCGCACTACCCTGTCCGGCGACACTCGCCAGGTCGATCTGCCAGTGGCGTGACGAGCAGCCGCTGGGCGGTCGCCCCGTGACCGAAGCGAACCTCCACCTGACCCTGGCCTTTCTTGGCAACCAGCCGGAACGCTCGATCCCAGCACTCGAACAACTGGCCGCCCGCCTGCGAGCCGATGCGTTCCCCTTGCGTCTGGATCATCTACGCATCCTCGGGCGTGGCTTCGCCTGCCTTGTGCCGAGCCAGATTCCGCCACCGCTGAGCCAGCTGGTCGAACAGTTGCATGCCAGCCTCTGCGCACATGGCGTTGCGCTCGATTCGCGCCCCTTTCTTCCGCACGTGACCTTGTCGCGCGAGACGCAACCCGGGTCTCTACCGAGGCCACCGACCTTCGAGTGGCACGTTGAGCGGTTCGGGCTTTACCTGTCCGAAACCACCGGGCGCGGCGTGCAATACCGCCAGCTGTCGAGCTGGACATTGGCCGCTCCGGCGGGTTGAGCACCTTGCTTCCGCTTCGTCACGTCGCGCCTTAACATGCACGCCTTAATTCGCAGCGCTATTCGAGAGTGCCGATGAGCCAGACTCCCTACATCTTCGACGTCACCAGCGCCAATTTCGAACAACTGGTGCTGGAGAACTCCTTCCACAAACCGGTACTGGTCGACTTCTGGGCCGAATGGTGCGCACCGTGCAAGGCGCTGATGCCGTTGCTCGCGAAAATCACCGAGGAATACGGCGGCGAGCTGCTGCTGGCGAAGGTCAACTGTGACATCGAGCAGGACGTCGTTGCCCGATTCGGTGTGCGCAGCCTGCCTACGGTTGTCCTGTTCAAGGATGGCCAGCCGCTGGACGGCTTCGCCGGTGCGCAACCGGAGTCGGCCATCCGCGCGATGCTGCAACCGCATGTTCAAGCGCCCGCTGCGCCAGAAGCCGACCTGCTGGAAACGGCCCAAGCACTATTCGCCGAGGGCCGCATCGGCGATGCCGAATCCCTGCTCAAGCAGGCCTTGGCAGACGATAACGAAAACGCAGCAGCCCTCATTCTCTATGCGCGTTGCCTGGCTGAGCGCGGCGAGCTGGGCGAGGCCGAAACCGTACTCGACGCGGTCAAGGGTGACGAGCACAAGCAGGCGCTCGCAGGCGCCCGCGCTCAGCTGACCTTCCTGCGCCAGGCGAACGCCCTTCCAGAGGTTGCCGACCTCAAGAGCCGCCTGGCGCAGAACGTCGAGGATGACGAGGCGGCCTATCAGTTGGCCGTTCAGCAGCTGGCGCGCCAGCAGCATGAAGCCGCGCTGGACGGCCTGCTCAAGCTGTTCATGCGCAACCGTAGCTACGCCGACGGCCTGCCCCACAAGACCCTGCTGCAAGTATTCGACCTGCTGGGCAGCGACCATCCGCTGGTCACAACCTACCGCCGCAAGCTGTACCAGGCGCTGTACTGAGGCCGCGGAAAGCGCGCGACGCTTCGCCCCGGGCCGGGGTTCCTACAAAAGCCGCGCGCATCAGGTCCGCACCGACCCGCATTGTTTTGTGGAAGCCGCGATCCACGGCGAAAGGGTGTTCCGACCCGTTCAGAAGCGTCGGTTTCGCCCTGGGTCGGGGCTCTCTGACGCAGCCATGCAGAGCGAGGCCCACCGTTTGGCGTTAACCCAGCATGTCGCGCAATTGCAGGCAATCGCGGGCATGCAGATCGGTCAGTTCGGGCCAGGGATTATCCAGCAGGTTGACCAGCACACCTCGCGCGCCAGCCGCCTTCGCGCATTCAAGATCGAAGCGGAAATCGCCGACCATCACCATGTCCTTCGGCGCCACGCCCCAGCGTTCGGCCAGGTGCAGCAGGCCGCCCGGATGGGGCTTGGGTGGTGCTTCGTCGCGCCCGAGGATATCCGCCGAGGCGAAGCAATCGCCCATGCCGACGGCCTCAAGCGTAACCAGCGCCAGCTCATGCGCATTGCGCGTAAGCACCCCGAGCCGGCAGCCGCGGTCGCGCAGGTGATGAAGCAACTCCCGCGCGCCGGTGGCCGGGCGGGCGGCATAGGCCAGTTCACGTTCATGCTCCAGCAGCCAGGCCCGCTTGCGTGCCGCTTCCTCGTCGGGTAACGCCGCGAGGTGATGCAGGATGTCGTCTTCCGGGGGAATGTCGAGCGCCCGCTTGATCGCCAGGAAATCATGCACGGCGATGGTCAGGGTGCCGTCCATGTCGAAGACCCAATGCCGGGCGTCCGCCAGTTTCACTTCCAGTCCTCACGTACGCGGATCAGGCCTTCCTGCGCGACCGAAGCCACCAATTCCCCGGCGCGATTGAAGATATTCCCGCGGGCGAAGCCGCGGGCATTGCCGGCCCAGGGGCTGTCGATGCTGTACAGCAGCCACTCGTCGGCGCGCACCTCGCGATGGAACCACAGCGAGTGGTCGAGGCTCGCCAATTGGATGAACTTGCTCCAGGAACTGACGCCGTGCGGCTGCAACGCCGTGCCAATGAAGCTGAAGTCCGAGGCGTAGGCCATGAGGTATTTGTGCAGCGCCGGGTTATTCGGCAGGGTGCCATCGGCACGGAACCACAGGTGGCGGATCGGCTCGATCGGCTGGGGATTGATCGGGTCCTGCAGCGTGACCGGGCGGATCTCGATGGGCTTGGGTCGCCGTAGCTTTTCGGCCACGCGTGGCGGTACAAGCGGGGTCAACTTGTGCAGCAATTCCCACTCGCTGAGCAGGTTTTCCGGGCCCTCGACTTCCGGCATCTGGACCTGGTGTTCATAACCGGTCTCATCCGCCTGGAAGGAGGCGATGCAGGTGAAGATGGTCTGCCCTTTCTGAATGGCACTGACGCGGCGAGTGGTGAAGCTGCCCCCGTCGCGCACGCGATCGACATCGTAGACCACCGGCTGGTGCGAGTCGCCGGGACGCAAGAAGTAACCGTGCATGGAATGCACATGACGTTCAGGCACCACGGTCTGGCTGGCCGCGGAAAGCGCCTGACCGACCACCTGGCCACCGAACAATTGCGGGAAGCCTAAGTCTTGGCTGGCGCCACGGAAAAGGTTTTCCTCGATGCGTTCGAGCGAGAGCAGATTGACCAGGGTATCGAGCGTGTCGGTCATGTTTTCAGCATCCTTCAGGCGGGCACGGGGCAAGCGGGCAATGTTACGCATTGGCCCGGATTCGCTCCACCGATTGCATTCATCCTCGCCGATCGTTCCAGTGCGCACGGGTGATGCGATAGAGCAGGTGACGGCGCAGAGGATGGCCTTCCGGCCAGCACGGATGGTCAAAGCTGGCCAACTCGTCGGGCTGCATCCCAACGGCCTCCATCAACCGTCGGGAACGCTCGTTGAGCGGTGAGGTGTAGCTCACGACCTGTTCCAACTTGCGCTGTTCGAAGGCGAAGGCCAGTGCCGCTTCTGCCGCTTCCTTGGCCAGCCCCTGCCCCCACTGGTCGGCCGCCAGCCGCCAACCGATTTCCACGGCGGGGCAGAACGGCAGTTTCAGCCGGCTCCACGCCAAACCGGCTACGCCGATGAAGCGTGCCTCGTCCCTGCGCTCGACCACCCAATAGCCGAAACCGTGGCGAATGAAATGAACGCGGCAGCGCGCCAACGCCGCCGCGCACTCGTCGCGGGTCAAGGTGGCGGGGAAATAGCGCATCACGCGGGGATCGGCGCACATCTCGGCCAGGGGGTCCAGATCGGCGTCGTGCCAGCCGCGCAAGCGCAGGCGCGGTGTTTCCAGCTCTATCGGCTGCATGGGTGTCCTTGTCTGTTGAGGCTCCGGTGGCGCGGGCGGCATACTGCCGGCTGGTCTCAATTGCCGGTCGACCGATGCCGCTTCCCTTGGTGTTCCATGACGACTACAGCCCGCCGCTACCACCCGGGCATCGCTTTCCGATGGAGAAGTTCCGGTTGCTGCGCGATCACCTGGTCGCCAGCGGTTTGACCACGGACGAGGCATTGTTGCGCCCCGAGCTGTGCGATCTTGCCAGCCTCTCACTCGCACATGACCGCCAATATGTCGAACGGTATTGCAGCGGGGACATGAGCCACCAGGAACTGCGCCGGCTCGGCCTGCCTTGGAGCCCGGCGCTGGCGCAGCGTACGGTGCGGGCAGTGGGCGGCTCCCTCTTGGCGGCCGATCTCGCCCTGCAGCACGGCCTGGCCTGCCACCTGGCCGGCGGCACGCACCATGCCCACCACGATCACGCGTCGGGCTTCTGCATCTTCAACGACCTGGCAATCATCGCGCTGTCGCTGCTCGAACGCGGGCGTGTCGGCCGTGTGCTGATCTTCGATTGCGATGTGCACCAGGGCGACGGTACGGCGCGGATACTCGAGGACGTAACCGATGCCATCACCGTCTCGCTGCACTGCGAAACGAACTTTCCGGTGCGCAAGGCACGCAGCGACTGGGATATCGGCCTCGCGCCCGGGCTGGGTGATGACGATTATCTGAAGGTGGTCGACGACACCCTCGCCTACCTGTTGCCCCTGTACCAGCCCGATCTGGTGATCTACGACGCCGGGGTCGACGTGCACCGCGACGACGCCTTGGGCCTGCTCAACCTCAGCGACGAGGGCCTTGCCCGGCGTGACACCGCGGTGATCGAGCACTGCCTGGGCCGCGACATCCCGGTCGTTGGCGTGATCGGCGGTGGCTATGACAAAGATCGCGCGCTGCTCGCCCGCCGCCACGCACAGCTGCATTTCAGTGCAGCCGAGGCCTGGACGCGCCACGGGCTAGGCTGATTCGACGCAACGCTGCGATCGGAACCGCATCCGCTACAATGCCCGCCCCGCCACTGACGACCCTGTTCATGACTGCTGCCCCTTCCCGCATCGCCATCATCGGTGGCGGCCCTGCCGGCCTGATGGCCGCCGATGTACTCAGCCAGGCTGGCGTTGCGGTCGATGTCTACGACGCCATGCCCTCGGTGGGCCGCAAGTTTCTGCTGGCCGGTGTCGGAGGCATGAACATCACCCACTCTGAGCCCTTCGAACGTTTTGTCTCGCGCTACCGGGAACGCGCTGCCGCGCTCCGCCCGCTGCTGGAGGCCTTTGATGCAACGCAATTGCGTGAGTGGATCCACGCGCTGGGCATCGACACCTTCGTCGGCACCTCGGGCCGGGTGTTTCCCACCGACATGAAGGCCGCGCCGCTGCTGCGTGCCTGGCTGCGGCGCCTGCGCGAGGCCGGCGTGCACATCCATACGCGGCACCGCTGGCTGAGGTGGGGCGACGACGGCACCCTTCGCGTGCGTGGACCGGAAGGCGAGCGTACAGTCGCCGCCGACGCCGTGCTGCTCGCTCTCGGTGGCGGCAGCTGGGCTCGCCTGGGATCGGATGGCGCCTGGGTGCCGTTGCTGGAGGCGCGCGGCATCCCGGTGCGCGCCTTGCGCCCGGCCAATTGCGGCTTCGATGTCACCGGATGGAGCGCGCATCTGCGGGAGCGCTTCGCCGGCGCGCCGCTGAAGACGGTCAGCCTTTCGCTGGCGGGCGGCGAACCGCGCAAGGGCGAGTTCGTCATTACGGCTACTGGCATTGAGGGCAGCCTGGTGTATGCGCTGTCTGCGGGGATTCGTGAGCGGATCGAGCGCGACGGCCATGCGCAGGTCACGCTCGACCTACTACCGGATCATTCGTTGGAGAAGATCGTTCGCGCCCTGACCAAGCCACGCGGCTCGCAGAGCATGGCCAAGCACCTCAAGCGTCAGCTCGGCCTGGATGGCGTAAAGGCCGCCCTTTTGCGGGAATTGACAGCGCCCTCGGCCTTCGACGATCCGCCGTGCCTGGCGCAGGCCATCAAAGCGCTGCCCATCATCCTGCTGCACCCGCGCCCGCTGGATGAGGCCATCAGCAGTGCGGGCGGCGTGCCCTTCGAATCGCTGGATGACAACCTGATGCTGCGCCAACTCCCCGGCGTGTTCTGTGCCGGCGAAATGCTTGACTGGGAAGCGCCTACTGGCGGGTACCTGCTGACTGGCTGCTTCGCCAGCGGCCGAGCGGCGGCGCAGGGCATGCTGCGCTGGCTCGGCCGCTGACTCGGCACTACATCGTCATGACGATGCGGCCTTCAATGCGGCCGTTGCGCATGTCGTCAAATATCTGGTTGATGTTGTCTAGGCTGCCCTTGTGAATGGTGGCGCGAACCTGGCCTTCAGCGGCGAAGTCCAGCGCTTCCTGCAGGTCCGCACGCGTTCCGACGATCGAGCCGGTGATGCTGATGGCCTTGAGCACCACGTCGAAGATTGGCGTCGGGAAGTCTCCTGGCGGCAGGCCAACCAACGCGACAGTCCCATGGCGCCGTGCCATGCCAATCGCCTGGCCGAATGCGCTGTTCGATACCGCCGTGACCAGCACCCCGTGAGCGCCGCCAATGTCGCGCTGAACCACCGCGACCGGATCCTCGGTGCGCGCATTGATGGTCAGGTTGGCGCCGAGGCGCTTGACCAGCTCGAGCTTGGCATCGTCCACATCGACGGCCACCACGTGCAGTCCCATCGCCTTGGCGTACTGCACCGCCACATGGCCCAGCCCGCCGATTCCGGAAATCACGACCCACTGGCCGGGCCGTGCACGAGTCTCCTTCAGTCCTTTGTAGACCGTGACGCCGGCACAGAGAATGGGCGCGATTTCCTCGAAGCCGACATTGTCGGGAAGGAGGCCAACGTAGTTCGGATCGGCCAGCACATACTCGGCGTAACCACCGTTTACCGAATAACCGGTGTTCTGCTGGCTTTCGCAAAGCGTTTCCCAGCCGGTCAGGCAGTGCTCGCAGCAGCCGCAGGCGGTATACAACCAGGGCACGCCGACGCGATCGCCCTCCTTCACCCGCGTTACGCCAGCGCCGACCGCGGCGACATGGCCGACGCCTTCATGGCCGGGGATGAAGGGCAGCGCGGGCTTGACCGGCCAATCGCCCTCGGCGGCGTGCAGGTCGGTATGGCAGACGCCTGAGGCGGCGATCTTCACCAGGATCTGACCGGGGCCGGGCATCGGCACCTTTACTTCCTCGAGGCGCAGTGGCTCGCCGAAGGCGTGGACGACTGCCGCTTTCATGGTCTGGGTCATGGGCATCACTCCAAGAAGTCCGTGGGAAGCCCAGTCTGCTGCAGGCAGAACCGGGCGCACCTAGACCCAGATCAGTGTTACCGCGCGTTGAACGACCGTTGATCGGCCGCGCACCGCTCAGCGCTTCTTGGGTTTGTTGCCGCCGAGGCTGGGCACCTGGCGGATCGGCTTGGCGTTGGGCTTCTCGTTGTCGTCGAACCAGTTGCCCAAGTGGATGCGCCCCTTGCCGGGCACCTGCTTCTGCTTGGGCTTCTTCGGCTTCTTGACGATTTGCCCACCGGGCTGAGTGACGGGCACACGGTGGTCGGGGATGAAGTCCGGCTCGTCATGGCGCGGCAGCACCTGGCCGATCAGCGTCTCAATGGCGGCCAGCTGGTCCACCTCGTCGGCGGCCACCAGCGAGACCGCTTCACCGGTCGCCCCGGCTCGCCCGGTGCGACCGATGCGGTGCACATAATCCTCGGCAACGGTTGGCAGGTCGAAGTTGACGACGTGCGGCAGATCATGGATGTCCAGACCGCGCGCCGCCACGTCGGTCGCCACGAGGATCTGTACCTCGCCGGCCTTGAAGCGTTCCAGCGCACGTAAACGCGACGCCTGCGGCTTGTCGCCGTGAATCGCATCGCTGGAAATGCCCTGTGCCAGCAACTCCTCCACCAGCTGGTCGACGCCCTTGCGCGTCTTGACGAAGACCAGCACCTGGTTCCAGCGCCGCGCTGCCAGCAGGTGCAGGAACAGCTCGGATTTGCGCTTCTTGTCCACAGGTACCAGCCACTGTTTGACCGTCTTCGCAGCGGTGTTGCGCGGACTGACCTCGATCGACAGCGGATCACGCAACAGCTCGCGCGCCATCTGCCGGATCGCATCGGAGAACGTAGCGGAGAAAAGCAGCGTCTGGCGTCTGGATGGCAGCGCGGCGAACACCTCATCAAGCTCCTCGGCGAAGCCGAGATCGAGCATGCGGTCGGCTTCGTCCAGCACCAACGCTTGAAGTTGACCGAACTTGACGGCGTTCTGCCGGTAAAGATCGAGCAAGCGGCCAGGCGTGGCGACGAGCACATCGACACCCTTGCGCAGTGCCATCATCTGCGGGTTGAGGCTGACGCCGCCATACACCGCGTAGGTGCGTAACGGTAGATGCTGGCCGTAGGTCCTGAAGCTCTCATGCACCTGCTCGGCGAGCTCGCGCGTCGGCACCAGCACCAGCGCGCGTGTCGAATTGCTGGCTACCGCCGGCCCTTCCTGCAATAGGCGCTGCAACAGCGGCAAGGCAAAGCCGGCGGTCTTACCCGTGCCGGTCTGCGCTGCGGCCAGCAGGTCGCGCCCTTTGAGCACGGCGGGAATGGCCTTGGCCTGGACGGGGGTCGGTTTGCGGTAGTCGAGCGCCTCGAGCGTGCGCAACAAGGGGTCGATCAGGCCCAGGGAGGCGAAGGTCATGAGCAGCAACCAGAGGATGAAAACGAGGCGCGCAGTTTACGCGTAAACGCGGCGCGACGCTGGAGCGCCCCATCCTCGGCGCACCCGCTGCGGGGCACCGACGGCCGATGCGACGCGTCAGGACTTGAGCAACAGCCGCCCCTCGATCGGCACATAGCGCGTCGCCGCCCGGATCAGCGATTGGGCGGTCAGGCCGGGCGCGCCATAGGCGGTCGCTTCGGCACCACCGGCACGCACCCGCTCGAGCAGCCGGTCGAAATCGCCGTCACCAGATGCCAGAACAATCTCGTCGGCGTGGCCGATGGCGTCCAGCACATCGATGGTGATGCCAACGTCCCAGTCGCCCTTGGCCGATCCGTCGCTGCGCTGGATATAAGGTTTGAGCTTTACCGTGAAACCGAGGTTACGCAGGATTTGCTGGAACTGCTGCTGCCGGGCGTCGCCGCGGTCGATGGCGTAGGCCTGGGCGATGACGATGTCCCCGCGCGCGCTCAGCTCGGCCCAGAGTGCGGCATAGTTGAAGTGGCAGCCATGCACCTGGCGCACCGTGTAGTAGAGATTCTGCACATCGGCAAACAAGGCGATCTTCTTCACGAGCCGGTCCGGGATGAGGGGCTGCCCAGTATGGAGGGCGACGGCCTACCTGTCGCCGACGATTGTCGGTTGGGCTACAGTGCGCGCCTGTTTTCGCCGCCATCCGACCGCCCATGAACGTCCTGTCGATCTTCCGTGACGCCTGCTTTTTCTACAGCCGCAACCTGCCGGCGATCCTTCGCCTCTGTCTGCCCTGGATCGCGCTGGAGAGCGGAACGCGGCTGGCCGTCGACCATCTGCTCGGCCAGGGCGCGATGCCAGCACAAGAACTGCTGGTCGGGCTGGTCTTCTACCCGTTCTACGTCGGTGCGTTGATCCTCTATCTCGACGCCCGCAGCCGAGGCTTCGACCCGGCGATTCGCGACGTATGGGTCAGGGCATTGCCTTTGTGGCCGGCGCTGGCCGTGCTGGCGGGCCTGACGACGCTGTTGATCATGCTCGGCGCCTCGCTGTTCGTGCTGCCGGGCATCTGGATTCTGGTGCGCCTGGCATTCGCCGAATACCTGCTGGTGCTGCGTGGGCTGACGCCCCTGGCGGCGCTGAAGGGCAGTTTCGCACTGACCCGTGGCCGCTTCCTGCTGGTGCTTGGCTGCACCCTGATCGTGCTGGTGCCGGTGTGGCTGCTCGAGGCCGGGCTGGCGGCCAGCCTCTGGCACGGCGACACCCCGCCCGGCGCCCTGGCGGTGCTGGTCGACAGCGCATTGGGCGTGTTACAGCTGCTGGCCACCGTGGTGCTGTTCCGCTGCTACATGCTGTGTAGCGCGCCCATGGCCGTCACCGACGATGCCTGATCGCGCGCAGGTGCATCGCCGCGCGGTGGTCTAGGCTTGCCGCCACCGCACGGAGGACGATCATCATGGCCACTGAAAACCCCAGCATCCTGTCGCACATCTCTCTCGGCACCAACCACTTCGACCAGGCCTGCCGCTTCTACGACGAGACCCTCGCCGCCTTGGGGTGCACACGCATCATGGCGCACCCCGGCGCTGTAGCCTGGGGCCGCGAATACCCGGAGTTCTGGCTGCAGACGCCTATCGACGGCCAGCCCGCAAGCGCTGGCAACGGTACGCATATCGGTTTTTTTGCCGCAGACAAGGCTTCGGTCGACGCCTTCTACCGCGCGGCACTCGCAGCCGGCGCGGTGGATGACGGCGCACCCGGACCCCGCGCCGAATACGGCGAGCCTTACTACGGCTGCTTCGTGCGCGACCTGGACGGCCACAAGATCGAAGCCGCGTACTGGGACATGGCCTTGGCACAATCGCCCCACGGCGGCGACCAACCCGCCTAGCTCGCGCCCTGCGAAGCCCTGGCGCCAGCCAGCCGGGGCAGCAAGAGCCGTTCGAACAGTCCCGGAAACAGCCGCGCCACCAGCCGTGCCTGCCAGCCGATGTTGGACAGTACCAGCAAACGCCGTCGCTTCGAGGCGCCCAGGTAGATGGCCTCAGCGACATCCTTCGCCGACGCCACACGCCCGGCCGTCAGCGCGGGCTGCGGCGAGGTGGAGCCGTCCCCGACGAGCACGTTCTTGCGCAGATCGGTGGCGGTGTAACCCGGGCACACCAGCATGACATGCACATCGCGGTCGTCCAGCTCGCAGCGCAGCGTGTCGAACAACCCGTGCAGCGCATGCTTGCTGGCGTTGTAGGCCGCGCGCTCTGGCACCGGCGCATACTGCGACAGGGAGCTGAGCACGATGATCTGCCCGCAGCGCGCCTGCAGGCTGGACAGCGCCGCCTGCGTACAGTGCAGCGCGCCGTAGAAATTGACCGCCATCACCCGTTCGAACACCCCGGGCTGGGTGTCGACGACTCGGCTGCGATGAGTGATGCCTGCGTTGTTCACCAGCACATCGATGCCACCGAAGCGCTCGATCACCAGCGCCACTGCATGCATCACGGCATCGCGGTTCGACACATCGCAGCGCACCCCCAGCATCTCGGCGTTGTGGTGGTCGAGCACATGCTGAGCCAGGCCGTCGAGCGCGTTCTGGTCGAGGTCGAAGACGGCCAGCCGCGCGCCGGCCTGGGCCATCCGTTCGACCAATGCGCGGCCGATGCCAGCGCAGCCGCCGGTGATCAGCACGACCTTGCGGTCGAATACCTTGCTGGTGAATACCTTGCGCCGCATGCACCACTCCCCATCGTCGGTTCGCACCCGCTTCGTCCATGCCTGCTAGGCTGAAGCCTCTCTCGCTACAGCATAGTCAGCCTCCATGACGCGCCGCCGTGTGATCGCCCTTAGCCTCGCCAGCAGCCTGCTCCTGTTGCTAGTGCTCGCAGCGCCCTGGCTGTTGGCCTGGCGTCCCGCTGCGCGCGAAGCCGCGCCCACCGCCTGCATCGGCCGCGCGCCGGCACTGCTCGCCGGCCAGGCGCTGAAGATCATGAGCTGGAACGTCGGTCACCTCGCCGGGCAGACGCCCAGCAACGAGCAGGTCGAGCCTGAGCATCTCGAACGCAACCTGCAGGCCGTGATCGAGGCGATTCGTGAGCAGGAACCCGACATCGTGCTGCTGCAAGCCGTAGACGTTGGGGATACACGAACCGACCGGATGGATCAGCTCGCCGCACTGCAAGCCGGCCTGAGCGATCGCTACCCGTGCAGCAGCAGTGCGTTCTATCGCCAAGCCCGCTGGTTGCCGCTCCCCACGCTGTTCGACAGTGCCGGGGCCCGGCTGGGGATTCTCAGCCGCTATCGCCTGGCGGACGGCGAGCGCCTGCAACTGCCACTCGCTGAACCGAGCGGCTGGCGTTCGGCCTTCGAAGACAAGCAGGCACTGCTATGGGTACGGCTGCCGATCCGCCGCGGCGGTGAGATCACCCTGGGCACGCTGCTGCTCGATGAGCATTCCGCCGAGCAAGCCCAACGCCAGGGCGAACAGGTGCAGCGCTGGGCTGACGGATGGCTGGCCGAGGGCCGAACGCTGCTGCTGGGTGGTGACTTCAGCCATTGGGAGCGGCCGCAGGCGCTGGCCGACATGCGATTGGCGGAGATCCCTGCCCCATACGCGCCCATGCCCGAAGACCGTTCGCCGATACCGTCACCCGGGGGTGCGCCACCGCGTACCCGAATCATTCACAGCGGCAATATCAAACGCCTCGATGCCATGCAGCCGCCGCTCAGGACGGCGGCCTCCCCCTCTGCACCGTTGATTGCACGCCTGCTTCTGCCCGTCGGCAGCTAGACAGCGTGACGGACGCCGACCATCCTTGCCCAGAGCACGCCACAAGGAGCCGTGATTTCCCTTGAACGCCTCGTTCCGGATTCTGCTGGTCATGGCCAGCCTGCTGCTGGTTGGCCCAGGCCTCGTGATGGCCGCGCCCGAGCCGAAACGCTCGCTGACCGTGGGCTACTACGATTTTCCGCCCGCCATCTACAGCGATACCGCTGGCCAGGCCCAGGGCCCGCTGGTTGACCTGACCCGTGCGGTGATCGAGAGGGCCGGCTACACAGCGACCTTTCGCGCGCTGCCGAGCGCACGCCTGTATGCCGGCCTGCGAGACGGCAGCATTGACCTATGGCCGGGCGCACCGGGCAAACCCGAGCTGGCTGCCGACACGCTCGAAGGCAAGGAAACGCTGACCGCCATCAGCCTCAACCTCTACCACCGCGCCGACACCCCGCCACCCGTGTTGCCACAGAGCCTGGCCGGGCGCGGCGTCATCGTCATCAATGGGTACAACTACTGGCCGGGCGTCAACCAGATGCTGAACGACCCGAACCTGGATATCCGCTTGCATCGCACCAGCACGCATACCTCGGCACTGCAGATGTTGGTGCACCGGCGTGCCGACTTCCTCCTCGACTATCAGGTTCCGGTCAAGCAGGCACAGCAGCAACTGGGCATGGCACCGCTGCCCTACCAAACGTTGCACCGCGTACCGATCCGCTTCATTGCCTCACGCCGTGCGCCAGATACCGAGGCCGTGCTCCAAGCGCTCGACCGCGCCTATGCCGAACTCGTCGCGGCGGGCGTGGACACGAGCCTGCCAGGCGAGTGACGGCTCAGGTGCCGCGCGGCTTGGCCCGTGCGGTGGGCTCGGCGACCAGTGGGTCGTCCGGCCAGTAATGCTTGGGGTAGCGGCCTTTTAGATCCTTTTTCACGTCGGCATAGGTGTTAGCCCAAAAGCTCGCCAGATCCTGGGTCACCTGCACAGGCCGGCGCGCCGGTGACAACAGGTGCAGCTTGACCACTTGCCGTCCGCCAGCGATGCGCGGTGTATCAGCCAGGCCGAAGAGTTCTTGCAACCTCACCGCCAGCACCGGCGGTGATTCGTCGTAATCGAGGCGGATGCGTGAGCCAGAAGGCACCTCGATGGCCACCGGCGCGAGCTCGTCGAGACGCTGGGGCAGCGGCCAAGTCAGCAGTGTGGCGAGCATGCCGCGCAAGTCCAGTGCGGCGAAATGCGCCAGGCGGGACACCTTCCCGAGGTAAGGCAACAACCAATCTTCGAGCCGATCGAGCAGCGCCCTGTCGCTGACGTCCGGCCATTCGCTGCTGCCGCTTGCGTTCAGATCGAGCTGCCGCAACAGGCCGATACGCGCCTGCCACTGACGCAGCTCCGGCGTCCAGGGCAGCAGCTCCAGCCCTTTGCGGCGGACCAGCCCAAGCAGGGCGCGGCCGCGTGCCTCGTCACCCAGCCCGGGCAACGGCTCGCGGCTGAGCACCAGCTCGCCGACGCATCGCTGCCGCTCGGCCCTTAGCACACCTTCACGCTCGTCCCACTCCAGCTCGTCGCGCATGCTGACCTGCTCGGCCAGCACGTTATCGAACAGCGCCGGGTCGAGCGCCGCCGCCCGGTAGATCCGCTCCTCACGCTGGCCCTGGCGGCTGCCAAGTTCGGCAATCACCAGCCATGGCGACTTCATCAGCGCATCCGGCTCGGCAAACACTGCCGCACGCCCATTGGCCAGCCGGTACTCGCCACCGCCCTCGCGACGCTGGCGGGCGATGCGGTCCGGGTAGGCGAATGCGAGCAAGGCGCCATGCCAGCGGTGGTCCTCGGCATCCACCGGCGCGGCGGGTGACGGCGCGCGCAACAGGTGGCGAAACTGCCGTGACAGTTGCCGCACACGCCCGGCCCCGGCATGCCGGCCTGCGCGACCATCGAGCAGGCCCAGCCGAGTCGCAATATCGGCGCCGGCGCTGCGCTGGCCGCCCGGCTGTATGTCGCGTTCGACCAGCAGCGCGGCGAGATCCGCCGCCAAGGCCGCAAGCCCAAGTGCCTGCCCACGCAACAGCAGATGCGCAATGCGCGGATGGGCCGGCAACTCGGCCATCGCCTGGCCGTGGGGCGTCAGTTGCCAGCCGCCATGGGTTGTCCGGCTCAGCGCGCCAAGGCGTTGAAGCAGGTCCTGCGCCTGGGCATAGGCGGCCGTGGGCGGTGCGTCCAGCCAGGCCAGTTCATCCGGCTCGGCTCCCCAGCGCGCCAGCTGCAGCGCGACGCCGGCCAGATCGGCCTGGAGAATCTCCGCCTCGCTGTATGCAGCCAATTGCGCATGCTGATCCTCCGACCACAGCCGATAGCAGACCCCAGGCTCCAGGCGCCCCGCCCGCCCGGCGCGCTGAGTCGCCGAAGCACGTGAGATGCGCCGCGTGTCCAGACGCGTCATACCGCTGCCCGGGTCGAAGCGCGGCACACGCGCCAGCCCGGCGTCGACCACCACGCGAACGCCCTCGATGGTCAGGCTGGTCTCGGCGATGTTAGTCGCCAGCACGACCTTGCGTTGGCCGGCCGGCGGCGGCTCGATCGCGGCGCGCTGTGCATCGAGCGCCAACTCCCCGTGCAGCGGACAAAGCATTACGCCCCGCGCAGCCAGGGGCTCCGACAGCTCGTCGTTGACGCGCCGGATCTCGGCCTGCCCCGGCAGGAAGACCAGCACACTGCCCGGTTGTTCATCGAGCGCCTGTAGCACGGTCTGCACCACCCGCGGCTCGATGCGTTCGCCCGCCTGGAACGGCCGGCCCCAGCGTTCGGCCACCGGATGCATGCGCCCCTCGCTGCGAACCACGGGCGCATCGCCAAGCAGCGCCGAGAGCCGGTCCCCCTCCAGCGTGGCGGACATCAACAGCAACTTGAGCGGCTCGTCACGCAGCAGGGTGCGGGCATTGAGCGTCAGCGCCAGGGCCAGGTCGGCATCCAGGCTGCGCTCATGAATTTTGCCTTCCGCTTGCTTTTGTCAAACCCCGCCTATACTCAGTAAAACCGCGCCATAGGCAGCTTAGGAACAATGGACAATAATCTGACAATTATCAAATACCCCAGAAGCCTAGGCATCTATCCCTACAAGGTGCTGCCACACGCCTTGGTCGACCAGATTTCTAGGGGGTTGGCCGGTGTACCTGGACGCAATGCCCTATGCACTCCAACTGTCCTAAAACTCTTCGAGGCCTACTGCGACATAGCAGGCCACAAAATTACGTACAAATCGCCATCGTCACCACGCTTCCTGCGCATTGCAAAAGGGTTTCTAGGCGCTTTATCTGACCGTTCCTTCGTGGCAGCGTCTGGATCGGCCAGATACGCATACATTGCAGGGTTTTTATTGATCCTCGATGAACTGAGGAAAGTAGCTCCTAACACTCCCACCTTCAGCAGCGAAGAAAGACTAAGCATTGAGAATATGCAGATATGGGAAGATGAAAGATCAACACTGTCCCCAGGCGCAATTCTTTACTGGAGTGGATGGATTGTTAATGGGCGACTTGGCAAAACCAGCTATGCGCCAATCCCGTTGATATGGAACTCTCACGGAGCCACCTTTGCCGAAGAGACTTACCAAGCTTACCAGCAATATTCGAAAACAAAGCTCGCACCCAATCACAGCGAATTTTACCTTTTTCTGACCTATTTAAGTCAGAACGCCAAACTCTGGCCCTGCAGCACGTTTCGTAATCCAGTAAAACTCAAGCAACTATTCATTGAATTTATGCTTTACAGCTTCAAAAAGACTCATGACTCAGGCTCAGATATCAATATCAAAACAAGAAGCTATTCTAAATTCGCATACACGATGGATGAAGCTTTCATTCAGTCAGGATTATGGGTCACTCCTTTTTCCGGAAGCATTCCCCGCCCAGTTTCGAAAGCGCCACCCGGCACGCACACGCATATAAGGAAAAAATCGGACGGCTCGTTGGAAAAAGTGAAACTTGTCACTACAGTACCGCTAAGCCTAACGGAGACAGAAGCAATTGAGATACTCTTCAAAAACATCAAAAGTGATATCCGTCTAGTCTTGTCATGGGCAAAGGAAAAGCTTCATACAATCAGAATATTGGAGCTTAAAAGAAATCGTCTTGCCCGCGAAGGCCGACCGATCACCTCAGGTAACTCTTGTAAAAACAGCCTCAGCGAGATTGGAGAGCACAACGTATGCGCGACCTTTGCCGAGAGCGGGCTATCCTATATCAGAAAGAACCCTGAACGAGTAATCGGAACGGCATCTAGAGCCAGTGTTTCTAACCTCCTAGCCCTACCTACCACAGAGCACTTCCTAGCACTTCAACTACTCTTAGTCCACGAGCACCCCTGCTTTAACGAATCATCGCTTAAATACCTCGAACTGTATGATAAGCGAGGAAATGAAACTGGATTTAAAAGCACAGACGCAGGCTACCAGCTAACTGCATATAAGGATCGTAAGGGGGGAAGGCTTAGCGAGATTACCGTGATACTTAGCCCGAGGCTGGCAGCTTATGTTCGCAGGGTCATCTCGCTGACCCAAGCTCTACGGGAAGAGTTGCGCAAGGCTGGAGATGACAACTGGAGAAAACTTTTTCTGCACTGCACGGGTTACATCGGCCTTCCCAAGCAAGCTGAGCCCATGAAAATAAACAGAACAACCATCCGATACTTACAAGAAACAGTGAACGAATTTTCTGCTCTCAGCGGTAAAGATAGCGAAAGCACAGAAGACTTTCTGTGTCGCCTTTCTGTTACAGCATTTCGCGCATCTAGTGCCGTCGAGGTATATCTAGACACACACAGTGCCGAGGAGATGGCTAAAGCCTTGGGCCATACCGCATACAATGCAGGACTTCTTCGCAGTTACTTACCCGAGCCAATCCTTGATTTTATTCAGACCAGGTGGATCCGTGTCTTTCAGCGAGGACTCATATGTGAGGCTATGAAAGGTAGCCCTCGCCTGCTTGACGCGACAAAATTCGAGAGCATGGCGGAATTCCATTTATTTATGGAAAATCACGCGTTGCGCTCCATTCCGGAGCACCTTCAGAACCCAGACCAGCTCATCCAGCCCGGCAAAGGGCGGAACACCGTGCATCGGTATACTCAAACGGCCGATAGGCTAATAGTCCCGATTGAACAAGGTGTTCTTATCGCTTTAGTTTCTCTAAAAGAAGCAGTTTCTTTGGCGAAAGAAAAATCAAGAATCAATGCGAAATCAATATATTGGTCGAAGTTCACAGAGTTAGTTATCAACGAAATTGAAAGCGGCTACAACAACGAGCTCCATCAGTACCTTAACATAGCCCGGCAAAGCATTGACGCAGCGAGCATGGAGAATCTGATCTATGAAGTTACCGAATGAATTAGAATTTCTATCGCCGTTTTTGCATAGCCCGCGCGAGGCATACCGCTCGGCCTCTTGGCTACTTAGCGGTTTCGACGAACCCGTATGGCTTATAAGCTTTGGTTACAAACAGACGAAACAATTGAAATGGAGTGTTTTTCTTGATAATGGTACTAGGCTGACCGATTTAGAAAACAGTGAGCTACTGGAGGGGCTTAAATACTTTCTCACTTCTTGTACCAGAGACCTTCACGGGTATCTAGGCGAGACCAATGATATTCAGGGCAGCCAAGCTGCTTGCTTTCAGCGAGCGTGCCACCTTATCGACTACCTTTTGATCAACGGCGAAAGATATCAATTAGCCACATACGGTTTAGCGGGTCTTACGGGTGGTAATTTAGCGGAAATACTAGATGCTATCGCCAGCAAAACCACAATCCATGACTCGGTATACAATTGGACAGGGCGCCTGAAAGCTTACTGTCTTAGCCTTGTATCTGCAGATGGCGATGAACGCGTCCAAACATTTCTCAAAGCGAACCCACAGGTTGCCGAGATAACTCACGAACAACGACGTGATGATGAGCTAGGCATTGATCATGCGCTTATCCCTTCGATACGGGCCGCACTTTACCTCAAGGGCCTATATCATAAGCAGATGCGAAATGGAAACCAGCCCAACACTATCGCGATGTCCAATTTACTCTATCCGGAGACGATATGGGGACGATCTCAAAATAAGCCAACTCACCCCATCCTATGCTACAACAGTGGCAGCAGCTTATTTTCTAGGGAGTACCCAGGAGCGCCTGTTACAAGCGGCACGAAGGAGCTAATGCGCGACACCTCCTTCTCCCGGTACAGCTCATCACTCTATAACTTGGGCGTTCTGCATGAGCTAAACGTTCCCTGCCCCTCAGTTGACGCGCTTACCCAGTTATTAGAATTCACCCCAGCCCCAGCCTTAGCCAAAACAGGGAGATTCAAATCCTTACCATCAGCAGCGGTTTTTGAATCACTTCGATGCGCGATAGAATTTCATCTCGATTATGGCGAAGCGCTAATACGGGACTTCTGCCGAATAGCTTTAAAGTGCCGGAAGCTCGGAATTAGCCCATGCCAACTGCCGCAAGATGAATTCGCTAATCTATTGGGATGTCGGCTTCGCGAATTGGGAGTTAAACGGCTATTCCGATCGTTAAAAGAAAAGAGCACTTCGCTGCAGATGACAGGGCGAAAAGGTAACAAGCAAACCTATTTCGCTAGTCTACGTGAGAGCTGCTACCTATACGACTCGATGGTTGTTTATGTAGGGGCAATCCAGTTCACTGTAGGGGTTCTCATGGCAAGGCGCTCAAGTGAGCTGTACAAACTAAAAGCAGATAGCTGCCTGGACGAGGCTGCGCAATGGCTAGTTTTCGACAACGCAAAAAGTACTCGTCACCTATTTGGATTTCGCCGTAAAGAAGCTCGCCCAATCGAGCCAATCGCCGCAGACATGGTCAAAAATCTAATAAGAATGCAGAAAATCTTAAAGAGGGTTGGCTTCATAAAACAAACGCAAACCCTTTTTTCAACTCCCTGCATGCGCGGCTCAGCCACTCTCACCCAATGCAGCATATATTCATACAATCGTAACCTAGATTTTTTTTGTGACTATATTCAAACTCCAATAAATATGAACGGCGAACGCTATTATTTCAGACAGCATCAACTCCGCCGTTTTTTTGCCATGCTATTTTTCTACTGCGGCAGCTTTTCCAAGCTTGACACGTTGCAATGGATGTTAGGCCATACCGATCCTAAACACGTTTATCGATACATTACGGAATCAACCGATGGCGCCGTGCTTGTTGGCGCGAAATCCCAATACATCGCGGAGCAGCTACACCAAGGCAAGAATGAAAACTATGGCGACCTTACTAAGCTACTTTATGAAAAATATGGAACTAAAGATTTTGAGCTTATAGATACAGATGTATTGGAAGATCAAGTTGCAGAGCTAGTGCAAGAAGGCTGGATCGAAATTGAGCCCGATTTTTTTGTCGATCATCAAGAACACAGATTTAAGATAGTTGTGCGCTTAGTGCGCAAATCGGAGCTTGTATGAGCAAAGTTACTACCCGAACCAACTTAGCCATCGAAGGGGTCGAAACATTGCAGTCGCTCTTGATTAGCATCATACAGAAGCCACAGCTGTATAAGTTGGATAGTGAACTGCGGATGGCATTAAAAACCCAGGCTGGCATATCACACTTGAAAAAAACTTTTTCCGTGGACGGCCTGGGCTCCAGAAGTACATCCCCGATGAGCCTAAACACCCTGAAGACACACGCCAACCATAATTTAGCTGGAGGTTTTAAATCAATTAACTCCTTGAGGCTTAAGGCCATTGAAGCTCTTAATTTATGCGACCAGACTCAGATAAAAGCCACCAAAAGAACCAAGTCGGGTCTTTCGGCAAAGCTAGAGCAAGTCCAGCATGAACTGGAAATGCATCGCCAGACTAATGTACTGCTATTGCGCGCAGTATCTGAGGCCATGTTTCAGTTTACGAGCATCGGAGATGCTACCGACAAAAAAGTACGTGATAAACGGACTCAAGATGCACTTCAAACGCTTCGGGCTATTTTAAGCTTAACCCCTCCTCCCTTCAGTCTGAGCCGACCGTCAGGTGAGGTAACGCCGCCTTCGCTTGATGTTATTAATCTTGGCGACTACAGAAGGATCTAGCTAGATGCTATCAGAGCCCGGAGGGAAGCTATACTCGCTTCTAAGCGAATTTCAAATCTTTAGTCACTTCTCAGTAGACAAAATCAGCACTCATGACGCCACCAATATGCCATTTATGGTTTGGCCAAATGGGTCACCATGCCTGATCGGCAATCTCTATATGCAATCCCTTCTAAACCGCAAAGGCCGTGGGCGGCGAGGATTGTCGCGTAGAGGGCATAAAGGTGGGTCAATGGGCGAATATGCTGCCAAAGTCAGCCAAATATTGCGCCGTTGCTATCGAGATGGGACTGACCCTATAGCTTTGAGCGATGCGCAATTTACGGCATACATCGAAGAGATACGCTGTGAATCAGCGAGCTACAACCCTGCACAGCGTAGGAAATCTGACACAACTGTAATAGCCACAGGACGCGTGTGGCTCGATTTCCTTTCGTTCGTTGGAAGGATCTATGGGGAAGATAGATTCGTTTCCCCGGATGGCACCATTAGAGCTAGGGAGGAGACTCTTAGAGCTATTACCAGCAATGGGCGGAAAATCGCTCGCAGCTATCTAACCCATCACTCCTTTGGTTCTAAACACCGAGAGCGCCGGCGCAGCCCAGTGACCTCTGAGCAAATTGAGCTTTTGAAGTGTGCCTTACGAAGGCTCGACGCGCCCACTTCCGTTAAGGTGAGGCGGGGTTGCCTCATTGATCTCCTGATCGACACGGGGGCTAGACGCGATGAAATCGCTAGTCTAAAGGTTGACGCTGTCCTTGCGGCTCTTGCAATGGAGCATCCTCTCCTCGAGTTCGAGACTTTGAAGCGCGAAGAAGGAGCAGTACGCTTCGTTCCTATTTTCGTCACGACATTAAGAAAGCTTCGCCAGTACATGGAGGTTGAACGCCGACGGATCATGAGGCATGTGTACAAGGGCAAAAGGGATCATGGTTTCTTCTTCGTTTCCTCCACCACCGGTATGCCGCTTACTGGGCCCGTACTCTCTAACGAGATTAGAGAGCTTCGCAAGTTAGCAGGCATCAAAGCACAGGTTACGCCTCATACATTCCGCCACGCGTTTATCACTAACCTTTTCGTACGATTCATTCAACGCCACAAGCTCACGAATGACGATGAATTTTGCAGGGCTTTGCTTGATAGCACGACATTTAAAGCGGAGGTTATCAGCTGGACAGGCCACCTCAATCCAGACTCGGTCGACCGCTACATCCACCTTGCCTTCCGCGAGCTGTCAGACTACACCGAGACAGTGAATTCAGTGCATCTGGTTATGGCAATGGACAAGTACTTTGCCGAGGAAAATGAGCTCCTAGCCATGTTGGAAGAAGGGATGCCGGTAGACGCTTACAAAAAGGAGCTCATAGCTCTTAGGCAGATGGCACAAAAGGACTTCGACATTGCCAAACAGCGTGAATCGGTATTGCTTAGACAGTAAGGCTTGCTCACACAAGGTGCCCTAAAACCCCTATCGTTCAGCCTCCTCTCGGTTTCGTCCGAGCTGTAGGCTCTGCTTCAATCGGATCATCCGGCCACCAGTGTTTCGGGTATCGGCCCTTCAGATCTTTCTTCACCTCTATGTAGGTGCTGCGCCAGAAGTTAGCCAGATCCTGGGTCACCTGGACGGGTCGCCGAGCCGGCGAAAGGAGGTGCAGCTTGATCGGCAGCTTGCCGCCCGCAATGCGAGGTGTATCCCCCAGCCCGAACATCTCCTGGAGCCGCACAGCCAGCACTGGCGGAGACTCGCTGTAGTCCAGCTTAATAGAGGATCCTGACGGCACCTTTATGTGGGTTGGAGCCAACTCATCCAGCTCCTGCGGAAGCGGCCAGGGAAGCGCACCGCGCAGAATGGAACTGAGGTCTAACAGGCTGAAGTGACTCAGCCGGCTGACGTTACTCAGGTACGGAAGCAGCCACTCGTCCAAAGTCGCGAGCAACGTGGCATCACGAACACACGGCCACTTACTTTGTCCCTGCTGCGCAAGATCCAACTCACGCAGGAGCGTCACACGCGCTTGCCACTGGCGCAGCTCTGGCGTCCAAGGCAAAAGCTCCAACCCCTTCTTCCAAACAACCCCCAGAAGCGCCCGGCTACGCGCATCCGCATCGAGCGCCTTCAGTGGCTGGCAGCTCAACACCAACTCTCCCACCTTGCGCTGACGCTCGGCAACCAGGGCCCCAGCACGCTCATCCCAATCGAGCTCGTCGACGAGCACCACGTGCTGCGCAAGCACGCTTTCGAACAATGCAGGATCAAGGTCAGCCGCGAGGTAAATGCGCTCTTCACGCTGTCCTTGTCGGCTACCCAGCTCAGCAACTACCAACCAGGAGTGCTTCATGAGCGCGTCAGGTTCGGTGAACATCGCAGCGCGACCATTGGCGAGCCGATACTCGCCGCCGCCTGCACGGCGCTGCTGAGCCACGCGGTCTGGATAGGCCAACGCCAATAGGCAACCGAGCCAACGAGAATGCTCTGGATCAGCCACGGCCTCTGTGACGCTCCCACGTTGGTAGCTGCGGTACTGACGAGAAAGCTGCTTGATTCGCTGAGCAGCACCGTGGGCGTGTCGCGGCCTGCGCTGACTGCCCTCTAGCATCGCAAGCCTGCTGTGCAGATCAGCCCCTCCACCAGGTAGCACATCACGCTCGCCCAGCAGCGCCGCCAGATCACAGGCGAGTGAGCCCAAGCCCAGTGCGTGACCACGCAATAGCAAGTGAGAAATTCGGGGATGTGCCGGCACCTCAGCCATCGCTTGGCCATGGACAGTCAGGCGGCCGTCGGCTTCCAAAGCCCCCAGGCGATCCAGAAGGTCTCGCGCTTGAGCGAAGGCGGCGGCTGGAGGCACGTCGAGCCACCTGAGCTGATCCGGCGTAACGCCCCAGCGCGCAAGTTGCAGCGCCAAGCTAGCCAGGTCGGCCTGATCAATCTCCGGCGCACTGAAAGCCGCAGACTGCTCGTGCTGAGATTGAGAAAAAAGGCGATAGCACACACCCGGCTCCAGGCGCCCAGCTCGACCCGCGCGCTGAACAGCACTGGCCTGGGATATGCGTTGTGTCGCGAGGCGGGTCATTCCGCTTGCCGGGTCAAACCGTGGCACCCGCTCCAGACCGGAGTCGATCACCACGCGCACGCCCTCAATGGTCAGGCTCGTTTCGGCGATGTTGGTCGCCAGCACGATCTTGCGCTTGCCCAGTGGAGCAGGCTCGATAGCCGCGCGCTGCGCACCAAGATCCAGTTCGCCATGCAGGGCACACAACAGAAAATCACCACGCCCAACAAGCTTATCGCTGAGCTCCTGATGCACGCGTCGGATTTCGGCCTGGCCGGGCAGGAAGACCAGGATGCTTCCTTGCTGATCCCGGACAGCATCGAGGCATGCCCGGACTACCTTGGGCTCAATGTATTCGCCAGCCTGATAGGGCTGACCCCATAACGTGCTCACGGGGAACATCCGCCCCTCACCAATCACAATCGGGGCCTCCCCCAGGAGGCTCGAAAGGCGAGCACCTTCCAGAGTGGCCGACATCACAAGAAGCTTCAGTGGCTGTTCAGCACGGAATAACTCACGGCCATTCAGGCATAGCGCGAGAGCCAAGTCAGAGTCCAAACTCCGAAGATGAAATTCATCGAATATGACGAGACCGACACCTTCCAGCGAAGGGTCATCCTGGAGCCTGCGCGATAGGATGCCTTCGGTGACCACCTCAATCCGCGTGCGCGGGCCGACCCTACTTTCCAGGCGAATACGGTAACCAACGGTCTCACCCACCTTCTCGCCCAGCTCAATGGCCATGCGCTCGGCAGCTGCGCGAGCAGCCACTCGACGGGGCTGGAGCATCAGAATGCTTTGCCCGTTCAACCAGGCTTCGTTGAGCAGCGCCAAGGGAACGCGTGTCGTCTTACCGGCACCAGGCAGCGCCTGTAATACGACAGAGTCGTGGCCAGTCAGGGCCTGGCGCAGAGAGGGGATGGCGGCATCGATGGGCAGCTGGATCATGTTGGCTCCATGTCAAGCTGCACAGTATATCGCTGAGACAGACGCCCCCTTTACCGATTAACGCTGTCGTAAAACTTATACCGTCAAGGTGATGGGCTAATTGCGGCCCCAAGCACCGGATCACCACTGACATCCACCCCGCGCCCCTTGAAGATCTAAGCCCTCTTGCGCCAAGGGATCAGCCAAAGGAGGCAGGCGTTGGATTCAACACCAGAGCGTCCCTACACATCCTTGCCACTAGTGCCGGCAAGTTGCCATTGCCTCTAATTGACCACGCAGGTTATAAGGCTTCACCTCGCCGATACGGATATCGCCATGCAATTCCCCGAATCCCTGAAATCCCTTGGACTAATAGTCACTGGCTTTACGGCGGGCATCGCGGCCTTTCAAAGCATTCTTTCCATAGCCGGTCTAGAGGTTGGCCCCCTCCACTCCTCGTGCCCCAATGGCCAGGTCGCGCTGCGGGTTGAGGCCTATCCATTTGACGCCAAGGTCGACATCAGTGAGCTCGACAAGCCCTTCTATAATGGAATGTGCCTCAACCAAGGCCGCTACGGCGTCATAGTCAAGGCCGATCGATATCAACCAGAACACCGCGTTGTTCAGCTTGGGGCATCAGATCAGATCTCTCTGTTCTCCCTGAAGCCCAAGATCATTGTCCACTTGGACAGGGAAAATATCGTTGCTGATAGAAAATTCACTGGCGAGGCGATATCAATCAGATTGCTGGATATTGACGTGCGATCTGCCGTCCAGTTGATCGCCGACTTCGCAGGCAAGAACTTCGTCGTTTCAAATGAAGTTGAAGGAACAATAAGTCTAGCGCTGGAGGATATCCCTTGGGACTTGGCGCTGGATTCAATATTGATCTCCACCGGAAATCAGCTTGTGGAAAGGAACGGGCTATTTTATGTATCCAAGAGATACTAATGCCCTGTCCCGAAGGGGCTCGACATGATTGAGAGCGAAATCCCTCCGCCAAAGCCAGCTGATTTTTCAGCAACGTCCCTGGATTTCCAAATGGGGGCGCCCGTTGCCGTCCTGGAAAGACTGTTAATAACGTCCTCTGACGACTGGGAGGACTTCACGCTTGAACTGGTGCACTACCTCAAGAAGCAGTACCTGAAAGTCACCAAATGTGGCGGCGTTGATCGCTGGCAAGAGAAGACCTCACTTCGAAAAGGGTTATCGCGCTATCGGCTTTTCGTCGTTTGTCATTGGGCTCATGCAGCACCTTGCGCCATTGGGCCGACACCCTGGCCTTGTAGTTCTTGACTCGCCTCTTACGATGTACAAACAGGCCGACCAAGACCGTGGCGAAGAGCAAAGCGAAGCTGACAAGATTGCGGGAGACATGGTGTATTCATTCTATAGCGATGTTGCCGAGAACTACAAAGATCGGCAGATCATCATCTTCGACAACCAAGAGCCTGACGTATCCCTGATCCCTAGCGTGACCTATTACCATTCCTCGAAAAATAGGAATATGGGAAGATTTGGTTTCTTCTCACCTGTTGATGGGAAGAACTGCTCTCAAGCCAAAAGGGAACCGCGCTAGAGAAACCTGCGGGCATTGCTTGGCGCCTGCTAAAGCGGTAAAAAACTGATCTGTAGAACTAGGACTGACTATGTCTATCATTGCCGAATACAAAGCCCTCGAAGCCCAAATCGCCGAGCAAACAGCTCGTCTCGAAGCGCTCAAAAACGACGAAAAACTGAAAAAAGAAATCGAGTTTGAAACCAAACTCCGTGCCTTGCTCGCTGAGTACGGCTACTCGCTGCGCAACGTAATCGCAGTCCTCGACCCAAAAGCTGGGAAAACTGCGGAAGCGCCTGTTAAAGGCACCCGCCGAGAGCGCACCCTTAAACGCTACAAAAACCCGAATACTGGGGAGGTCGTCGAAACCAAAGGCGGCAACCATAAGACACTCAAGGCGTGGAAGCAGGAGCACGGTTCTCAAGAAGTTGAGGGCTGGCTGCAATAAGCCGTTTTTGCTCTATCAGCGAGGGCCGCGAAAAGCGGCCTATTTCGTTTGCAGAATCGGCATGACGCTTAATGAAGAGCGCGGACTCTGGGCGATTGAGCTGGAGGAATACGCTGCTGATGCTCTTGGTAGCAATGTGCGCGGCTACCTAGAGAGATTTGCATCCAGCGATCTAGCGAAGGAGTTGCCCAGCCATGAAAGTGCCGAAGGCTTGGCGCAGTTGGGCGGGATCCTGCTCCGCAGCATCGAAAGCGGTAGACCACCATTATTGGGTGGGCTACGCCCCCTTCCCTTTATCAGCAAAATTTTTTTGTGTGCTGAGGCATCTCTATAGCGGACTGACGCTTTCCCCTCTTGACCGTCCTCCCCGCAACCGTCGTTCCTAGGTGGTGTCCGCTTCTGTCGGACTTCTGCCTGTTGCGACAGGCTCGAAACGGCCAATAGCCGTCACTCCGTTATATAGGAGGTCACGTCGATTCAAGCTATAAATTCACGAATGCGTGAGCAATTTTGGAAAAGGTCAGGCAATCCCATTCTTTCCCATTCCCCGGCATCGGCTTTGCACCGGTTGGTGCACGTGCGGGGGTATGTATGCACGCAACGTACTGATCTATGGCATTATGATGTCATCCGCGAGGGCATCACTGACGCGTACATTACCAGCATCGGATTTCAATCAAGTCGGTTCTAATCGTTACAGCGTGGATCAGGGAATGGATGGCTATCACGGCAACTACAAGTATAAAATAATTGAGAGAATCGGCGAAGGTGGCTTTGGATTTGTAGACAAAATTGAGCTATTCAATACTGCTGATTATCGATGCGGTGAATATGCCCGCAAATCCTTGAGTGTTCTTGACCCAGAACTTCGCGATGAGTTTCGAAGACGTTTCGCCCGTGAGGTGTCATATCAAGCCTCCTGTGTGCACACTCATGTAGCTAACATCTACCTTTGCGATCTAAAATCAGACCAGCCATGGTTTATTATGGATCTCGCGGATGGCGATCTGCAAAAGGATATCGAGAAAGGGATTCTAACGCCAGCTCAGAAAATCGATGTACTACTGATGGTTGCGGATGGCCTTATATATTTGCACTCTTTGGATTACCTCCATCGCGATATAAAGCCTTCCAATATTCTCCGATTTAAGAATGGCATTTACAAGTTGTCAGATTTTGGGCTGGTCAAAAATCTAGACAAAAGCACCGAGTCTGAAGTTATTACAAAGATTGCAACAGCAATGGGCACCGCTAAATATATGGCTCCTGAAATATCTATTGCGGGCGATTACAGTAAAAGGACTGATATCTTTGCGCTCGGTGTGCTATTGGAGGATCTGGAAATGTTGGAAAATCCAGGCGTTCATAAAGTCTATATGAAAAGCACTGCCCGGCGCCCCCCCTGATCGTTACGCAGAAGTTCAAGAAATGCGAAATGAGCTTGTTGCCGCCATCTCAGGAGAGCTCAAATGATTAAGTTATTAAGCTCAAGTGTTTTCTCATTTCCAAAAGAACTAGCGCGAAAAAATGAAGATTCTGTTCTGCCGCCACGCAAGGTAGGAACCGGGTTCCTGATGGCGATTGCAGATGGTGTTGGTTCTTATGCTGGGGCAAGCAACGCATCCGAGTCGGCCATCGAATATTTAATAGGCTTGCAACCGGCAGCATTAGAAAGCGCTGATGCGGTTGAGAAGATATTTGACCAGATTAAAATTCGCGTCTCAAATCTTACTCAGGAAGACCCTAGTTACTATGAGGCCGCGACTACTTTAACCTTCTGCTATGCGGGAGAAAAGGGTATAAGAATAGGTCATGTTGGAGATTGTCGGGTTTATTTGAAAAGTGATCGAAAGCTTATTCAAATTACCAAAGACCATACCCAGCATCAGATGCTTATAGACGAAGGTTTATACAGACCTTCTGAGCTAAAAGAAGCAGGCGGGAAAAATACGCTGTTTTCAGCAATATCAAAGAAAATTAATCTACGCTTCCAAGAGATTTTCTTGAGGTATGACCAAATTTGTGCCAATGATGGTAGTGTAAGCTTGTTCATTATGTCCGATGGCGCCTACCATTCGTGGGAGTTGAGGCCGCGCTTTCTGGAAAGCACTCTTGAAGATCCGAACCGGTTCGCTGCAAACCTACGTAGACGTATCGCACGGCTGGTGCCTACGGATGATTGTTCGCTTGTAGCTGTAAAGTTGACAGTTAAACCACAGTTTGAACTTTTTGATTAGACTCGCTTGCAAATCTGGCTGCATTAGGTGCAAAGTTTAGTGTGGCCGGCTTATTCCTCTTAATAGCACAGTAACCTTACGGCAACATAGTCAGCCTGGCTCCACGTTTAGGCTGATTTAATGCATATTCCGCGCGATGGAAGCTGATCTGTTTAAACTCTATCCGTCCGTGGGAGAAGTGAACGGCGACAGGGCCAATTTCAACTACGGCGTGGCGAGCGGCGTGGCGCACCAGTACGGTCAGTGTGCTACGAAGATCGACTTCACCAGCAGGACGGCTGAGCCCCGAGATGAAGTGAAGGGGCTTGGTGCACGGGCAACCTTCTACATGTTCGATAGGTACAACCTGAAACATGTCGCGTCGGCAGCAGGTGTTGATGGCTTGGAGCAAGCAACACCCGGTAACTACATGGGAGCGTGAGCGTAATAATCGGATTGCCAAACTTGTCGGGCATTCCAACCCATTCGTTACGGGGCAAAGCACCTGGTCAATAGCTACAGGCCACGCGGCGAAGGAGTCATGAAGCCTGATCGGAAGGATCGCCAAGCACAGAGCGCAGCACGACCCAATGTCGCTATTTCTCAAGGCAGCGTGATCGGCAACAAGAACAGTCTCGTCTACCACATTCCAGTCGGCTGCCCAAGCTACAACCAGGTTTCCGAACTGAACCGCATTCAATTTGAAACGGAAGCAGAGGCAGTTGATGCTGGGTTCAGAAAGGCTGGGAATTGCAAGTAGGGCAAAGCATTGAAAGATGACCAGCAGTCAGCCCGGCCATAACGGCGACGTCTCCGCTGGCATCGACGTCATGTATGAATTGATCTCACTTAGCCAGCCTAGGTGCTGAACGAAGCTGTTGCGGCAGGCACTCAAAACCATTTTAAAATTCGCGCATCCAGGCGAAATCTACATACGCTAACGTGCCGTTAATTTTCACATTTTCACGTAACGCGCAAACTTCAAATTGGGAGGCGTTTTTGCACACTCTGGGCCGGTTGCTGCCCTTGGCGACAGCAACCAGTCAAAGGCGGATGGCTACTGTAGCGGTCGCTCAAGGAAGGAATGCCGCTGGCGTTACACCGTTCCCAGCGCGCGCCTGATGAAGCTCAGGTCGACAGCTCCCATAATTTCCCAGGCCCGCTCGCTCTGCCGAAGATAATCTGCCATCTCATCCACCCCAGCTCCCTCTGGGAAGTCTAGAAGCTCAGACATACGGTGCAGCGTCTGAATGGGGATGCCTATTTCCTCCAGCGCATTCACTCCTGAAGGGAGATGGAGGTTTTCAAAGGTCATTCTGACATGACTATAGTCAATTTTGGTGCGAACGCCCTTCTTGATAGCGTGCAAGCGAACTACGTCTTCCAACAGCCCCAATACCTTAGGGATGGTATAGCCGAAGGTGTTGCTCACAAGCTTCAGATCATTGTTGAGCGTCGCGGAAAAGTTCACCTCTTCACCGTCCTTAATCCGCTGCTTGGTGTAATCAATCTGATCTTTCAAATAAGCCGAGTAACTCTCTGCTTTCTGATAGCTTGTCAGCTTGGCCAGAATTTTATCTGGGTATTTGGTCTGCAGTCCATTAGCAGTGAATGCCTTGGGCACTAGCTTGCTGCTGATACTGGCCAGCGTTTTCAAAAAACCAGGTGCTGGTGACCAGTGGAAAACAAGCGACTCAAACTCGTTCTCAGTGAGCATCTCGACCATGCTGTACAACTGCTCGAACTGCTCCATCCGAAAGTATGAGTGCTTCTTGACCAAGTCTAGAGTAAACCGATCTCGGGAAAACGCAGTTTCGAACCTGCCCTGTGAATACTCAGTCAAGTGATCAGGCTGGGCACTCGCGAGCAAGTTCAGGGGGGTATCTGCATCCTGTATTCCCAGGGGCACATCGACCTCCTGATTCAGGCTGTCTTGAGGCACGTCTTCCAGACAAAACACCTTGCCTACGAAATGGACTCCCATTCGGCCCGCACGGCCTTTGATATTGCCATGAGTGAACTTGTCGATTGCACGTGTTCCATTTCGGTTGTCGTAGATAACGACATTTCTGGCAATCGTGTTCACTCCCTCAATGATGGTGGATGTGCACAGTAAAAAGCGCAGGTCGCCGGCATTGAAGCGGTCAGCAGTGTACTGCTGGAGAGCACGAGGCAGGCCACCGAAATGCAGGCCAATCCCGTTTCTGAGGGCATAGGTATAGTCCCATTCGGGGTCAAATTCCTCGGCAACCCAGTCAATATGCTCACTCTGAAATGGCTGGCCATACCCAAGCCGAACGAGCTCGCGGGCAACCTTCCCAGCTGTTTTGGATGACCTGCAGTAGATGATCGTGGCTCCTTTGCACCGGGGCGCAATAGTCGCCAGCATTTTCAGCTTGCCCTCATCGTCATCGGGACTTACACCGAACGTCTGTACATCGACGGCCACGGTGTTGAAATCTGCGGAGATGAACGTGTGGTCGTGGCCTAGCTCTGTCAAGCCCCGAATACTGTTTACGAAGGGCCCGGTGAGGTAGAACTGTTTAGACACCTTCAGCAGCTTGCTAAGAGCGATATTCAATTCAATGACCCGCTCGTCCGTGAAGTCCGTGCGGCCACTTTTGAGCTGTTGAAAAGCCAGTTTGTAAAACTCGTCGATGACAAAAAGATCGATGGCCTTGATGTCCTCTCGCTCGTTGACACGCTCTTGGGTCAAGACGTACACGACCCACTCACTACGGCACTGTTGCGAGCTGTGGTGGATAATCTGATAGACCTCACCAAAGCGTTCTTGAAGACGCCTGCGCGTCTCGTCAGCTAACGCAACGGTAGGTACCACTAGAACGACACGTTTGAGGCGCCCGAGCCCAAGCAGCGAGTCGACGATAGCGCTCTTACCCATGCTCGTTGGAGCACTGAGCACGACGTTGCGGCCATCCTTGAGTAAGTCGAAAATTCGAAACTGCATCGAGTGGAAGACGTAGTCTTCAGAGAACGGCGTTCGGTACACATCCAGAGCGATCCGATCTCCATGAGAAAGGTCAGAAAACTCTTTTTTCAGGTAAGGAAACAGACCAGCTTTCCTGACCATGTTGCGCAAAATTGCAGCATGGTCGGTGAATTTTTCACGGGCATCGAGCGCTCTTATCGCCAAGTCTCTGCCGAGCGAGGTGGAGACTGGGTTAGACAATAGGGAGTTAACCGTAGACAGGTACCGGAACGCTGAGAAGCCATCCCCATCCAAGCTCTGTTTGGCTACATCGTAAACGTCTTTCATACGGCCTTCCTGACCTGCTCGTCCAGCAAATTGGTCAACGTATCCAAACTTGGCGCGGGGTAGATGAACACATCGATAGTGAGTTTTGCGAACGCCGGGTTGTGTTTAAGATCGTCAGCAAACGCTTCAAACAGAGCTGCCGTTTCTTGCTCCAAATGATCTTCGTGCCCAGGAGTTTCGGGTTCGGTCAGCAGCGAAGAGTCGTATCCGACGAACACCACAAATCTGAATCGATCCAGGTGTGCATCGAACGAGTGGCTCTCGTCGAGGATGACGTCGATGTCATGCCGCAGCAGGTAGCTATCATCCTTGATATCGAGAATCTTGCCCCGAGCGTTACTGAAACAACCGCTAATCTCCTCATAGAGTTCCTCGCGGATCTCAGTCAGGCGGGTGGTTATATTGGCGGCAGTCACGAGCTCACTGAAGCCAACCCACAGCTGATCGCCCTCCGGGTCTCGCCGAACAATATGGACGTTTTCAAGGATCTTTGCTTCGTCTTGCCCTTCGAGATAGAGCAAGCACGGAATGGGCTGACTCGCATGCATCTGCCGTATCGTGGCATGAAGAAGCACTCGCCCCAGGAATGAACGAACGTCTGCCAGGGAGGCGAACACAGTGCTCCTCAAACGTTGGCTCTGCTCGACAAGCGACAACTTATTGATGTCTGCGAGCTCATTAGGACGAAGGAACACCTCATCCAGCCATTTGCACACGTTGTCGACGATGTGTTTGTAGCGGTAGCGCGTAAGGCTGTACTGCTGGTGCAGGACAAGACCATTGCGCTTGGCGCACGAAGTGGCCAGCGGATTGCGAAAAGGAACCAGGATGTGAGGTAGCTGGCGTTTGATGTAGACCTTACGACCCGCCCGCTTCTGATCCTCTTCGACCAGCCCTCGGAACCACTTATTCAAATCTGAGCGAAGGTACGATTTGCTGTCGACGGAGTGGATTCTGCGCGACAAAGCTCCTTTGCGGGTAACCGTGTCCAGAATGTCTCGCCAGATATCCTCTGCCGAGGCCTCGCTGCTCAATATCACCCCATGAAGGTCATCCGCCGCTCTTCGAATATTGCTAATGCCTAGCAATTCGATCTCGCGCATGGTTCGGAATACTTCCCAGAACGCAGCGTCTACCCAACTCGCTACACTGACGCCACTGGGTGCAACATAGTTATTGGTCTTTTCGTTCAAATAGTCGATAAGATCTTCACGCCCTGTCTTTCCGGCACGCTCATCAAGGTTGATGTGCAGGTACTCAAGTGTGACGTTGACCGGATGTTCCGTGACGATCCTGAATCGCCTAGGCACGGTAAGTAAGGGTTCGCTCTGCATGGACTTATGCATGATCGAGCTGCCTGGAATTTTCTTTTTGTCGGCGCCTCTGCTGAGGACTAAAAGATCGCTTCTTGCCCAGTGAGCCTTCGTGGTGGTTTTAACCTGGACGAATTCGACGTAGTCATCACAAACGACATCAATGTCGTCTGTGACTTCACATCGAACACGTTGGATTTTTTTGTCACGCAGCATCTGAGTGACGTAATAGGCGGCGACACAATCCTGGTAAATGAAGCCGTGCTTGGCAGCGACTCCGCCAGAGTCATTAGGTTCCATCTCGACATCCATGGCAGCTTTGGCCACGGAATTTATGGCAAACGCCTCTCTGCGTCCAGATAGACCTGGCACATTGCCCAATCCAAGGATACTCAATCCAGACTGTAAAGGCTTCCTCCTAATACTACCTGCTAGATTTAGCCATGGTGATTAAAACCAAATTGCTTAGTGTCAGCATTTGCGATTGATGCATATTCGGCAGCAACGACGCGTTCAGCGTTCTAGTCCAGGTGTTGATATTGCCGTCAGGTTGCACCGCTGCAGCGCATGTACTGTCGCTAGCGTTGCCTCCACTTCCTGATTCTCGACCATCGCCTATGCACCACTTCACATTGGTTTAGCCGGAACGGCGAGCCATACGCTACCGTAAGGGCAATTTTGGGAAAGCGCTCGATAAAGTATTTAACGATGCGCGGATCCGCTCGGGATTTGCGCGCTATGCGTTCAAAAGCTCAGCGCGTTGCGCTTATGCCAATTGAGAATGGTGAAGCTACTATCAACCGGCGGGCGACCTCTTCTGGCCGGAAACTTCTATTTCGGGGCGGTCTTTGATGAATTTTAGCTCCCGCCGCCACGACTGTGCGTGGTTGAGGTCGGCACGTTAAAGGTTCCCTTTCCATCTGAAGCCTTGCGAAATGGCGGCGCAATCGATCTGGCAAGTAGTCAATCTAGGCTGAGGAGCGGCCGATCCTTTGGCAAGCAAAAACACAATCAATATAAATCGCGAACCTGCGGCATTCCCTACTTGCATCGATCTCCATACTACTTAGACCGAGGACGCAGGAACGCCATGTCAATAATTGCAGAATACAAGGCCCTTCAAGCTCAAATCGCTGAGCAGCAAAAACGCCTCGAAGCGCTCAAGGGCGACGAAAAACTGAAGCGGGAAATTGAGTTTGAAACCAAGCTTCGAAATCTTCTTGCTGACTACGGCTACTCTCTACGTAACGTAATCGCCCTACTCGATCCTAATGCCAGCAAAGGTGCTGCGGCACCCGTGAAAGGCCCACGTCGTGAGCGCATGCTGAAACGCTACAAAAACCCGGATACTGGCGAGGTTGTCGAGACTAAGGGAGGCAACCACAAGGTGCTGAAGGCTTGGAAAGAGCAATACGGTTCCGAGAAAGTCGAAAGCTGGCTGCAATAACTGCCCAGGTTACGTGGGAGGGTCGCCTTAGCGGCCCTTTTCTTTCTACGTGTTGAAAAAAGACATTCGCACAAACACTGAAACGATCAAATACTGCGCGGACGCGGCGCGCATCATATTGGCGTTTGCCAGCAAGCACCCCGGACATGACTGACTGGGTAGCGACCTCTGGTAGATCTCCCTGACCCAGGCCATGCTCCCTCATCAGGTAACGCAGCACTTCTGCCCCGCTCATTTCCGGCAATGGCCGATGGATCCTGGTCGTAGGCCTCAATCATGTCCCCGACGCGTGATGCAAGGTCAGCCAAGAGCTGATCTTCATCGTCGCCTCCAATCCCAGCAACTTATCCAAGCCCTGGATCAGAGCATCATATTCGTCTTCGCTCGTTGGCTGGCTTAGCTATGGAGCCACGTAGCGCCAGTGCTCGCAGGCCTGCTTGATCAGTTCAGACATGGCTAAGATCCCAGCATTTCCATCTGACAATACAGCGCAAACGATAGCTAGCGAGATAGCACAACTCAGCGGATGGTATCGCGTATCATGCTGCCAGCACCCTAAGGAGCCTGCAGTGTAGCGACGCTATGGACACCATCGTCATTCGGTATTTTGAGCGAACCAAAGACCTTGAGTCTGGCTCAGTTACGCAAGCTCTCATCGGAACAGAGACGTTCAACTCTATTTCCGAGGCGCTGCTGCCCAGCAAAGGCGAACATAGCGTTTACCTTATTAAGAAGTTTTCCAACGACTCTCACTACCGATGGTTCGTGGAAGACGTTGCGTTAGCGTCAGAGAGGGACGCTACCCCGGCGATCTATACCGTCGTACTCAGCAAGCCTTTCAGCTCCGGCATACGCGAAGAGTACCTTCGCCATACCTTGGCAAAAACAGGCCAGAGCCTGGAGCGAGTCATCCGCATGGGCACCCTAGTCGACGTTGATTACGGCTTCATCCAAAACGTAGCACGTGAGGATGGTGAGATGAGGACTAACAAACGCTACTGCGATACTCTCCAAAAAGGCGAGATGCACAAGCGCCGGCTCGCGGTGGTGATCAGCGCAAAGCGTGGAAAGGTACAGGTTGTGCCAGTGACGTCGCAGGCACCTAACGGCGATCGAACGTGCTTTCAGCTTTCTCGGCAAACGCTGGAAAAGCTGGCGGCTTGGGGAACCAGCGGCAAGGAGAGCTGGGTTCTGACTGGCATGATTGAATCCATTTCTCCCTGCAGGATACTTCCGCCAATCACCTTCTTCCAGCGTGGCAATGAGCGCCCTCGCCGAGGGCGTGATCCCAAGTATCAAACCTGGCTGACTAATGCAGAAATCGGAGAAATGAAGACGTGCCTGGCCCATAGCGTTGGGCTTAGCGACTACCAACAGACGAAAGATCGTGCAGCAGATCTAACAAAAGAGCTTGCTGCCGCAGCTGCTGCTAATAACGAGCTCGTAGCCGAGCTAGCTAGGCTGGGGGCAGTCCTAGCGACTACTGAAGCAAGCCTAGCCGCTGCCAAGGCGGACAATAGGGAGCTAGAGCTGGTGAAGGAAGTAGCAGTAGGCTGGGGAAAAGGCTTAGGAGATGGCGTCTTGGAAACAGAGGTATCAGCGTTACGCGACCTGTACCAGGAAATGGATTCACTCCCTGCAGCAGCAAATGACGCGCAAGCTTAGTGCCCACGCATAGCGGACGCACTGCGCCCAGCGTAGCGTCCGCTATTGACAAACCCACCATTTTTGCAGTAGCATCTGTATCACTGGTGGGGAATGCTGGAGCAGTACCGGAGCCTCACGACGGCCTTAGGGCACTTACTGCAGAAGAAAACTCAAGGAACCGCCTACATGGCGGTTTTTTGTTGCCCAGAATTTAGTCTACCCCATTTCGCCCTGCCGGTTGGTAGCTCCGTGCCCTGAGGATCCCATGCCTCAGCCGCTCAAAGCGGGCCCTGAGCAGACCACTCCTAGCTGTAGGCTAAGCACCTTCTTCACCATGTCCTGGTTGTAAGCAGTACCGCCGGTTCCCCACAAATAGGGCACCGCCTAGACGCTGCCAGGATCGTTGCGCTCACGATGCCTGAGGACGGCAGGATCGATGTTCGGATAGTTCGGCAGCAGCGAGCGATCCAGCGGGGCGAACGCTCCTGCTGTGATCAGGCGCGCAAGGTAGTAATTACTCGGCCCAACCACGTCATACCCGGAGCTCCAATCAGCAACTTGGCGTCCAGCATCTCGTTGGTATCGAAAAGGTGGTACACCGAGTGAATACCGGTCGCTCTCTGGAAAATCCAGCCAGCGTCGTCTCGCCGATGTAGTCCGTCCAGTTCCAGTCATAGATGGCATGTAGCGGTCGGCAGGGCTTCAGGGGGTTCGTCCATTCCAGCAACTACCCCCTTACAACGACTCAAGCTCTCGATGTGCGATCGCGAAGAGACAGCGCTCCGCCCACATTGCATGGGCGGAGCTCAGCGGATCAGCCGATAGTCATCAGGTTCGCATTGCCACCTGCAGCAGCGGTGTTGACGCTCAAGGCATGCTCAATCAACAGTCGTTCCAGCGGAATGTCAGTGTCACCGATCCCCACCCCCTGAACGCCAACAATTGGCCCCTTACGCGCGGCGGCGAGGCGCGCAATGTTCGCCCGCTGTTCACAATCGCCATGATGCAGAATTGCATCAATCGGAACGTCGGCCTTCGTCCAGTCAGCCACTTCAATCACCCGACGCATGACCGCATCTGGCAGATCAGCAATGAGTGACGCCTGCTGCTTTGGCACAACGGCCTTGCTACCCACCGCAAGCGTTGCTGCGAGCTCTACGAGCAAATCGGATTTTCCCTTCGCTAGGCATAGGACAAACTCGCGGGGCTTGAGCGTATAGGTGTTTCGCTCTCCTGTCGGCCCAACCAGGCAATGAGTGCGGTAGCTAGGTGACCGGCTTACGAATCCTTCAAGCGCTTGGGCGACAGCTTGATCATTTGTATTCGCCCACTGACGCAGAGCGTCAATCGCCAAGATCTCCTCGGCAGGACGCTCGACTGCCACACACTCGCCTCCCGCCAAGCGATCAACCACTGCATCCTGTGGTCGGCTAGATAGCAGCCTGTACATGTACAGCGGGCCGCCTGCTTTGGGGCCAGTACCTGACAGCCCCTCACCCCCGAATGGCTGTACGCCAACAACCGCGCCTACAATGTTGCGGTTGACGTACATGTTGCCGACATTTGCAGAATCGACGACCTGGTCGACCGTCTCATCGATACGCGTGTGAACGCCAAGCGTGAGGCCATAGCCGGACGCGTTTATCTGATCCAACAGGCCGCTCAAGTTTGAGCGCTTGAAGCGAACCAAGTGCAGAACCGGCCCAAAAACCTCTTTCTTCAGCTCATCGAAGCTATCGAGTTCGATAATCGTCGGTACAACGAACGTACCTTTGTCGATATCGCTCGCTTGGAAACGTGCAGCCTGGAAGACGTTACGACCTCGTTGACGCATCTCATTGATGTGCTGTTCGATGATCCCCTTGGCTTCGCTGTCGATGACCGGGCCGATGTCAGTCGCTAGGTGCTCTGGCGAGCCGAGACGGTACTCCGCCATCGCCCCCTTGAGCATCTGAATCAGGCGGTCAGCTGCATCTTCCTGAACACAGAGCACGCGCAATGCGGAGCATCGCTGGCCCGCACTATCGAACGCTGAGCTAATGACGTCCAATACCACCTGCTCAACCAGAGCGGAGGAATCGACAATCATCGCATTCATACCGCCTGTCTCAGCGATGAGCGGAACGATACCTCCACGGGAATCGAGGCGCCCGGCGATAGTTCGCTGGAGGATGCCTGCCACCTCAGTGGATCCGGTGAACATAACACCGCTCACGCGAGAATCGCCTACCAGGGCCGCACCGACAGTTTCACCCCTGCCAGGGAGCAACTGCAGAACCCCTTGCGGGACTCCCGCTTCCACGAGAATTCGAACTCCCTGCGCAGCGATTAGCGGCGTCTGCTCGGCAGGCTTGGCGAGTACGGTGTTCCCTGCGGCCAACGCGGCAGCGATCTGGCCGGTGAAAATGGCTAGAGGAAAGTTCCATGGGCTGATGCATACCACTGTGCCCAAAGGGTTATGGCTATCGTTTTTGAACGTACGGGCCTGGTTAGCGTAATAGCGTAGGAAATCCACCGCCTCACGCACCTCGGCAATTGCATTGGCGAAGGTTTTGCCGGACTCACGGGCCAACAGCCCCATCAATGGCTGCAGCTCGCCTTCCATGATATCGGCGGCACGCTCCAGAATTAGTGCGCGCTCAACCGCAGGTGTGGCCTGCCAACCCGATACGTTTGACTGGGCAACATCTAGCGCCCGGCTAACGTCTGGGATGCTGGCCTCGATTACCTGTCCAACCACATCGCGATGATTAGCAGGATTGGTGACAGATATAACTGTCGACCCCTCCGGCTCATGACCTCCGATGACAGGCTTGGCTACGTAGTCCCGGTGGGCGCTGGTCAATAGTGCCGAGGACAGTGACGCCAGGCGTTGCTCGTTCGACAAATCCAGGCCGCTGGAATTGACACGTGCGGCACCGTACAAATCGCGAGGTAGAGGGATGCGGGGGTGCGGATTTCCAAGCGCCCCTTCCTGCGCAGCAAGCTTCTCAACCTGGCGCACCGGATCTTCGACGAGATCATTCAGCGAGATGGTCTGGTCAGCGATACGATTAACAAACGAGGTGTTGGCACCGTTTTCCAGCAGGCGGCGTACTAGATAAGCCAGCAGCGTCTCGTGGCTGCCTACCGGCGCATAAATGCGGCATGGCCGGTTGAACTTGCCGTCAGCAATCTTGCCAACTACCTGCTCGTACAGTGGCTCACCCATACCATGCAGGCACTGGAATTCATACTGACCCGGGTAATAATTCTGCCCAGCGATCTGGTAGATCGCCGACAGCGAATGGGCGTTGTGAGTCGCGAACTGAGGATAAATATGCTGAGGCGCTGCAAGCAGTTTGCGTGCGCAGGCGATGTATGAGAGATCCGTATACGGCTTGCGGGTGTAGACCGGATAGCCTTCCAGCCCGTTGATCTGAGCAACCTTGATCTCGCTGTCCCAGTAGGCGCCTTTCACCAGACGGATCATAAGACGATGCCGGCTGCGCTTGGCCAGATCGATCACGTAGTCGATCACATACGGGCAGCGCTTCTGATAAGCCTGGATCACGAAACCGATCCCGTTCCAGCCGGTCAGCGACGGATCGAAGCAGAGGCGCTCAAGCAGGTCGAGCGAGATCTCCAAACGATCAGCTTCTTCGGCGTCAATGTTGATGCCGATGTCATATTTTTTTGCGAGCTGGGTCAGCCCCAAAAGCGTAGGGAACAGCTCATCCATCACGCGATCGTACTGCGCCCTGCTGTAACGTGGGTGCAGCGCGGAGAGCTTGATCGATATCCCAGGGCCTTCGTAGATACCCTGTCCTTGCGATGCCTTGCCAATGGAGTGGATTGCTTGTTCGTAGGAGGCCAGGTAGCGGCGGGCATCCTCGTCGGTCAACGCCGCCTCGCCGAGCATGTCGTATGAATAGCGGAACCCCTGGTTCTGCATCTTCACCGAGTTGGCCAGAGCCTTGCCGATCGTTTCGCCGGTCACGAATTGCTCGCCCATCAGGCGCATCGCCATGTCGACTGCTTTTCGGATGAGCGGCTCGCCACTCTTGCCGATCACCCGGTTGAGGGCGGAAGACATTCCGGCCTCATTGTGAGTGCTTACTAGCTTGCCCGTGATGAGTAGGCCCCACGACGCGGCATTGACGAACATCGAGGGACTTTGGCCCAAGTGCTGGCCCCATTTCCCGTGACTGATTTTGTCGCGAATCAAGGCGTCCCGGGTGGCTTTGTCGGGAATGCGCAGCAGAGCTTCGGCGAGGCACATCAGCGCAACGCCTTCCAAGGACGAGAGGGAGAATTCTTGGAGCAGCCCCTGTACAAGACCCTGGCGACCGCCAGCGCTTTTCTGATTACGAAGCTTCTCAGCAATACCCAGCGCCATCTTATTGGCCGCGCTTGCCTGCTCATCGTCGAGACGGGCCATCTCCAGAAGCATCGGAACAGCTTCACTTTCAGGGCGGCGGTAGGCGGCAGTAATGGCAGCACGCATGACAGTCTGAGGAAGAATACTCTCGGCGAACTCCAGGAAGACGTGCTCGGCGCCATGAGGAATTGCTTCGAGGATCTCCTGCTCGTTTAATGTCCGCTCTTCGGAAAGATTGACCAAATGGCCAACAGCGGCACCTTGCTCAGTTCGTTCGATGAAACCCACCACGAGCTGCTTGATGACCCACTGAGGCGTGCGCTCAATGGCCTGTGCAGCCGTTCTGAGCCGATCGCAAAAATCAGAATCTAAGTTAACCGCGACGGTTGTTGTTGTTTTCATAGCTGATCACCTAAGCCCTAGCGGACACTGAAAGTTACGGTTACTGCCGGGTGATTTCGGGCGGAGACTTCGCAGCTGATGATGCGCATGGCACCCCAGCCCGCGCCCAATCGTGACCCTGAACCTCGATAAACAGGACATCGACCGCCTCCAGAGGGCAGCCAAGGATGTCTACTGCCAGCTCGGTTACTCTCTTCGCATATTGGGCCTTTTGCTCAGGCGAGCGGCCTGGCAGCAGCTCTACACGTACGATCGGCATGTTCTTTTACCCCGAGTGATACGCTCCAACTGCGTTGACTAGAGCGCGCTGAACGACAACCAATCAGCAGGCTGATATCTGCACGCGTAATGCTCAGTGACGTGCAGACACCAAAAGGTTAGCCATTGGTTCGCTTTAAAACCAAATCGACCATAAACGGCCGTCTTTATGAGCTGAAAGCAAAGCCATTCTGGTCTTTTTTAAACCAGCTACTGGTTATTCTATGCCCACTTTCGCAGATTCGTAAACCATTTTCCGCTGACATTTCGTTTTTGGTAATCTCAAATGACCATTTTCTCCATTAACCGCAACAGCGCTTTTTTCAACGAGGCACCCGGATAGTTCAGCCTCTATCTTGTTCAAGTGGTAAGATCATGACCATTAATGGATAAGCGGCGATCTGGCTGCCTCCTCTCTCACTCTCCTAGCGCGAGAAGCTTCGTATGAATTCTGAATTTCGCCCAAAACAGATATATGAGCAGGTGGCTGACCAGATCAGGGCGGGAATCGAAGGCGGCCTGTACGCCGAGGGCTCACGCCTACCTTCTGAAAGGGATTTGGCGCAGCGACTAAGGGTTAGCAGACCCGCTGTGCGCGAGGCGATCGGCGCTTTGCAGAACGAGGGGATGGTGGTCACACGCCACGGCTCGGGCACCTACGTCGCCGATACCGTAATTCGAGCGCAGCGGGGCTCCGAACTTGCTACGAACGAGTTGCTGGCCGAGGCGGATTTCAGCCCCGTCAGCACCCTGGAAGTGCGAAAGCTAATCGAGCCTGCCATCGCTCGGCTAGCAGCACGCCGTGCGCAACGAGATGAACTGGCTGAGCGATATCTGGAAAGCATGGCGAGCATCAAGGACATCACAGACCCTGCGCAGCAAGCGTTGTGGAGCGAGTGTGATCGCTTATTCCATCGCCAACTCGCTGCCATGTCTGGCGACATCCTCATTTCAAAGATCGCCGAAGAGGTGAACAAGACCATGACCCAACCGCTATGGAATCGTCTGAGAGATGACGGGATCTACGATCCTGAACGCATACAGCTCTATGCAGCGGAGCATCGGTTGATTTACGAGGCAATCATTACCGGTGATGAAGACGCTGCGGCGTTCTATGTCGAAGGCCACCTCAAGCGCGTGCATCGCGATATTACAGCTTCCGAATAATATCCCTCCCGAGCTAACCGCTGCACATCACCCAACCAACCGCACTAGTCGCCAGCACGCTGCAGGCGCAGATCACCTTGATCATCCAGGCCGAAGGTGCGCGACGGTCAGTATGTTGAAGCTCGAGCATGCGCCTTCGACCAATCAGCAGCACCCCAACAGCGGCCGACGTCAATGCAGCAGCTGCAATGATCGACAGCGGCCTTTCGCTAAGGAAAGCCTCCCTGATCTGAAACAGTGCGCACGCCCCCATGGCCAAGGCAGTCCTGTTCCAGGCCAGGCTCGTACGCTCAGGTTGCAGTCCGGGGTCTCTTGCCAGTGACATCACTGAACCCCGAGAATCACCGCGACGATCATCGCCAGCGCGGTCGCTGATCCCGCCATGAAGGGAAGCAAGATCGAGCGAGGCAACGCTCTTGCATGACGCATGGCGATCTCGTTCGCTCGCCACTTTCGATAGGCGCCCCAAGAAAGAATTGCCGATATCGCGACTAGTGAGATGCTCAGCGTTAGCAATGCCCGAGGAGGCTGCAACTCGGTCGAGAACTGGTGCAAAAGCATGGCCCCCGCCAACATCGCGAGCGCCGTCCGAATCCAGGCTAAGAACGTGCGCTCGTTAGCCAATGAGAAGCGGTAGTCCGGCTCAGCACCATCCTGCTGCCAGTTCTCCCGGGGCCCGCCCTTCACTTCCATACGTCCACTACACTGCTGATCACGCTGCCATCGGGTTGCTCGCCCAGCTCAGGAATCGTGATGTTCAAACCGCCGCCAGAGCCAGCTTCGGCATACCCATCTTTTATTGAACCAGCATCGCCCACGTACAACGCCTTCAGGTAATCATGGAAGCAATGAAACTCAGCAGACACAACGTTTGATCTAGCCGCAGAAAAGTGAAGCGTTGCGGCTTGGGCCACGACAGTCGAGAAGCACTGAGGAGTAGTTTGAATTCCGCCCGAAAGCGCCCACTCATCCAGCCGCAAGGCGCCGGTGAAGCCTCTTACCAGCGGAATACAGAATTGTAGATGGGAGACAGCCTTGCGGCGGATCAGCCGATTGAATACGTCGAAGCTGTGCTCCGCCTCCGACGCGATGACGGGAAAGCTGCCTTGATTCAGCTGGCACATACCCTCCATGTCTGACGGCGGTAAAGGTGACTGGACGGCTTTGACGTCAAAGCCTTTGATCGCCTGCCAGAAGCTCTTCGCAGACTCCACGGACAGCTGATTTACGGCGTCGACCCAAATCGTGGCATCCGGGCCAAGCCCAGCTCGAACTGAGCCAATGCGCTTGAGATCTTCCTCCAAGCTGACGCCGCAGACCTTCATCTTCATCGCCTTAAAACCTTCACGGCGATACGAGCGAGCTTCATCTCGCAGGTCATCCAGGGAGTAGTCGTCTCGGTAAAGGCCAGCGCTCGCGTATACGGGCGCTTTCGATACTGAACCCCCCAGAAGCTGCCACACGGGCTTTGCGAGGTGATGCCCACAGGCATCCCACAAAGCGATGTCAGCGGCGCTCCATGCCGCTGCGCGCTCTCTGGAGCCGAGGTCATTAGCCAGAGATGGAACAGCGCCCGCGATGTCCTCCTGATCATTGATCGAAATGCCGATCAAGGCCGGCGCGACGGTTTGGCAAAGCTCGCGCAGGACATCCTCCACGCCTCGATACCCTGACCACGCCTCACCGATTCCACGTACACCATTATCAAACTCGATCACAAGTAACGGGGCACGGCGCTCCGTCCAGCGAAAGGCAGGATTCCATGCCTTGCCGTCCAACCTGCGAGAAAAAGACAAAACGGACGCTCGTTGAATTTTCATGCAGTGGTACGACTCCGGTTGTCCGCTTTTCGCTGGCGGGCGATCGCGATTACACGCCGCAAGCGCCAATTCGGATTGGCGCCGTCAGGAGGTGTTCAGTTCTGGATCGGAGCGATCTTGAACTCTCGTGTCATGTCGTACATTGTTTCGGCACCCAGCCACTTATCGAAGATCTGCTGAGCCTCGCCCGAGGCCTCCATCTTCCGCAGCGCGTCGTTGACTGCAGCGAGCAAAGCACCCTCGCCTTTGCGCACCCCGAGACCCCACTTCTCGCTGCCAACCGCAGGTTCGAGAATCGTGTACTCAGAAGCAGAAGCACCAGTCTTGCTAATCAGGCGGCGAGCGACGATTTCCGCCACGCTGAATCCAACAACTTTGTTTTGAGCTAGGGCCGTGAAGGCGGTCGTGGTGTCTTCAAATCCAGTCAACTTGGCACCCTGCACTGCGCTGCGTACGAAGCCTTCAGTAATGCCTCCTTTGGTGAAGCTCACGCGCTTGCCTTCCAGATCGCTGGGCTGCGAGTAGCCGCGCGATGCTTTTACAATCAGCCTATGGGGGCTGATGAAATACTGATCCGAGAAATCGACCTGTTTAGCTCGCTGAGGTGAATAGCCAAGGCCTGCAGCCAGCAGATCCATACGCCCTTGCTGAAGTTCAGGGATGCGCGCCTCGATCGATACGGGTTTAATTTCGGCTTTAACTCCGAGCTGCCTGGCCACCGCGTGGCAGACGTCGACGTCGTAGCCAACTGTGGCGCGGCTTGCGATATCGGTATAACCGAAAGGCTCGAATGTTCCAAGGACACCGCATACGAGCGTGCCCTTAGATTTGATATCGGAAAGCTGATCTGCCCAAGCAGGACACGCCACTACGCTCAACGATACTAAGAGCGCACCTAAAGATTTAAACCTACTATACATAGCATGCTCCAGGTTAGTTATATAACTGCAGCGATCCGCTCGCACCTTACATGAAACCTTAGACTTAACACACGCAAACTAATCGTTCTGGCGCGAATCTGGCCAAGAAACGTATCGAGCTTTCCAGTTAAAATGGCCTGGCTATCGCGCCTGTTACACAAGAACTATGCGAAAGGCGCGTGCCAGACAATTAACAGTAACTCGTTAGTTCATCGCCTCAACTTTGAATGAGCGATTCATTTTGTAGAGCGTGTCACTGCCGAGCCACTTGTCGAAGATGGCTTGCATCTCACCTGAGGATTCAAGCTCACGCAGCGCAGTGTTTACAGCCTCCAGCATTGCCGGCTCATCCTTGCGAATACCCAGCCCCCATACTTCGCGACCAATCGCTGGCTGAAGTACAGTGTAGTTAGATGCATTGTCGCCGAGCCGGTTTACCAGCTTTTGCACCACCTCTTCAGAGGTGCTGTATCCCACGACCTTGTTCTGCAGGAGTGCGGTAAACCCGGTCGAAACGTCCTCAAAACCTACCGGCGTTGCGCTGGGCAGCATCTCGCGGATGTAGGCTTCACTGATGCTACCCTTAACGAAGCTGATGCGCTTGCCATCCAGATCACTGCTCTGCTTGAAGCCACGACTGGTTTTGACCGCCAACACGTTATTGCTCACGTAGTAGGCATCAGAGAACGCCACTTGTTGTGCTCGCTGCGGCGTATAAGCCAGACCGGCACTAAGCATATCCATATGCTTCTGCTGCAGCTCTGGGATACGTGCCTCAATGGACACAGGTTTGATCTCAGCCTCGACGCCTAGTTTTTTACTCACAGCTTTACAGACATCTACGTCGTAGCCGACCACCGAACGAGTTGCAATATCGGTGTAGCCGAACGGCTCAAATATATCCAAAACTCCACAGACGAGCTTTCCGCTCGCTTTTACATCGGCGAGTTGATCTGCCTGAGCCGAACCTGCACCCAACACGATGCAACTCGCCACAGCGGAAACCAAAAACAAGAGACGTGTTTTCATTTTTGTAACCCCAAGTTTACGTAGTGTTTTTTTGATTTAAGACGCAGCTAAAAACAGTGTTAGCGAACCAAGAACCCATTTTTATGTGGGTCGCGCTCATCGATGATCCAATTAGAGAACCCCACGATATAGGCGGTGCCGGAGACTTCTGGGATGACAGCCGGAATATCGCCGACCAGAGTTTCTTCGATAACTTTGGCGGTGAAAATTGAGCCGATCACGGATTCATTGACCAACACTTCACCCTTGCCGAGCTGTCCACGGAGGTAGAGCTGCGCCGCGCGTCCGCTAGTACCGGAGCCGGTCGGAGATCGGTCTACTTCGCGGTCAGCGAAGACGCAGCAATTGGCCTGGGTAGAGTCGGCGAAACGCGGCTCGCCGTCGATAATGGTGCCGTAGATGTGATTGATCTCCGGAATGTCCGGATGTACCACTGGGAATGCCTTATTGGCCGCCTGCTTTACCTCAGCACCGAATTTCTTAAGTTGCTCAACTGAGGATTCTCGGATTTCAAAGCCGTACGGCTTGCCGCTTGTGTAAAAGTAGAAAGCGCCGCCATAGGCGATGTCGCCGGTCACTTCGCCGAATGTTGGCGTAATGACAGTGACGTCTCGCTTGTAGAGGAAGGACGGTACGTTGATGAAGCGGACACCGTTGGCATGTTTGCCATCCCACTTCACAAACGCCTCAATGAATCCACATGGCGCATCGATGCCTACGCGGGTTTCAGGCTCGGTGCGCTTGACCCATCCGAGCTCCACCGCTGCCGTAGCCAGCGCGATGGTGCCGTGGCCACAGTGGTCGCTGTAGCCTTCGTTGTGCAGGAAGATGATGCCGAAATCTGCGGTTGGCGACACCGGCTCGGTGAGATAACCACCATACATGTCGGCATGCCCACGAGGCTCGAACATAAGCGCTTGCCTGATGTCATCCGCGTTATCCAAGAGCCAAGCGCGACGTTCAACGATGGTCTTGCCAGGCATGCGCGGAAGGCCTGAAGTCACAATACGGAACGGCTCTCCGCCAGCGTGAACTTCTACGGTGTTGATGGAGCGAGAGATTTGCATGAGGGTGCCTTTAGCGTTCGGTTGTAGTCACATTGCGTTTAACGCGGCAAGCGCTACGCGCGATGCCGCCAGATCCCATGCAGCGGTACCGACGCTCTTAAAAACAGCAGGTTTTGAAGTATCAATGCCATTCTTAAGCGCGTGAGCCAGCGACTTAACCTCTGCCCAATTCACGCCAGCACGCAGCAAATCGCCGGCCTCATGCTGCGCACCGTGGGGCTCGTCGGCGTAGATAACACTGGAATCCAGCGTTACTTTCCCTAGCTCCGCCATTTCCGGCTTGAACGCGCCGACCCCTATTACGAGACGACCAGGCTTGGCGAGCTCGTCGTAAACCGGCTCGGTACTGGTTGTCACTGTGATGACGACATCGACGTCGGGCACCCCGTCGCCCAGCGGTTCGAGGTGCGGGTGAATCGCGCTGTTGCGCTCGCAAAATTCGGTGGCCATCTGCAGACCAAGGCCACGTACGAAGATCTTCGCATTGGGATAGAGCGCGTTCACGGCCTGGACGTGATACCGCGACTGTGCTCCCGTGCCGAACAGCAAGATCTGCTGTGGCGCAGCTTTCAGGAAAGTGCGAATCGCCAACATCGTGACAGCGGCGGTGCGACGGCCAGTGACTTCGGGCCCATCGAGCAGACAGATGATCTTCCCGGTGACGGCATCACACACCGTCACAGTGCCGTTGATAGTGGGCAGTTGACGCTTCAAATTACCAGGCTGGACGTTAACCAGTTTGTGAATACCGATGTCCTTCGAAGCGGCCGGCATGCTAAGCAGAACGCCACCCTCACCGAGCGGGACTACCATTCGCTCAGGGCTCAGGATTCGTTCCTCGTCCAGTTCCATGGCCGCGCTCTCGATTGCGTCCACGATCTTGCTGAAATCCAGTAGCTCGGCTGTCCTAGCCTGATCGCAGACGATGATCTTATTGTCGGCGGTGGGTGCTTTACTCATTTGCTTGCTCCTCAGTTCAATGGCCGCAGATATCGGAAAGGAATTTTTGGGCACGTGGATGCTTGGGGGAGGTGAAGAATTCCTCGGGCGTAGCGATATCAAGCAGGCGCCCCTGATCCATGAACCAGACCACGTCCGATACTTCTCGCGCGAAGTTCATCTCATGCGTCACGCACACCATGGTCATGCCTTCAGCTGCAAGACCCTTCATTACTGAAAGCACCTCGCCGACCATTTCCGGGTCGAGAGCACTGGTCGGCTCGTCAAAAAGCATCACCGGGGGACGCATCGCGAGTGCGCGCGCGATTGCCACGCGCTGCTGCTGCCCACCCGATAGCTGATTGGGATAGGAGTCTGCCTTGTGGCTTAGGCCTACCTTTTCGAGCAGGCTTTTGGCTAGTTCGAGCGTTTCTACTTTCTTCGCCTTGGTGACCCATAGAGGGCCGCAAGTAACGTTTTCCAGCACGGACAAGTGTGGGAATAAGTTGAACTGCTGGAACACGAAACCGATGTGACTGCGCATTCTGTTGACGTCGACCTGAGTCCCATGGACGTCTTGGCCGTTGACCAAAATCCGTCCCGAACCAATCTCTTCCAAGCGATTCATCGTGCGGATAAGTGTCGATTTGCCTGAGCCAGACGGGCCACACAGAACGACCACCTCACCCTTCTTGACCTCAGCGTTGACGTCGGTTAGCACATGGTGGTCGCCGTACCATTTGTTAACGCCGTTTAGCGAAATAATCGAGTGAGGTTCTGGCGCTGCAGCGCTGTTTCTTATTTGGGCCATGATTAATTTCCTGCAGCCGGAGCGCTTAGCGCGCTTAAGGAGACTTGGGTGGTGGGTCGTTTGTTGCGGCGTTCAAGGCGAACTTCCAGCAGACGCGCCGCTTGGGTCAGAGCGAAGCAAATGATGAAGTAGGCCAGCGAGAGCACTAGGAATACGTTGAAGGGCTGAGTGATAACTGAGCTATTGACCTGATTGGCGGCGTAGGTAAGTTCGTTCACGCCGATGACATACCCAAGCGAGGTGTCTTTGATCGTCGTGACGAACTGCCCCACCATGCTTGGCAGCATGTTCGTGAGCGCCTGGGGAAGAATGATTTTCCAAGTGCGTGTCCAGTAACCCATACCGAGTGCAGCCGCCGCTTCAGCCTGACCTTTGGGCAGCGATTCGATACCCGCCCTGACAATTTCCGCCAGGTACACGGACTGGAACACCACGAGTGTGACTGCCATCGTCGTGAAACCTGCAACCGGGCGACCCAGGATGATGGGGACGATGAAGTAGGTACCGAAGATCAACATCACTAACGGAATGCTGCGCAACAGGTATCGAATCGCAGTAGCCGGGTACCGCACCCACTTGAACGGGCTCAGTTGGGCCAGAGCCAACAGGATGGATAAAGGGAACGCGAAACCGATTCCGATGATCGACAGCAGCACCGTTGCGGCGACGCCCCCTAGATGCCCGTTCGGGTAGGTTCCGACCAAGAAAAGCAGCCAGTAGTCATGAATGATGTCTAACATGATTAGCGCCCCTTTATGCGAAAACGCTTACCAAACCAAGCGCCAATGAGCAGCAAGCTGAGCGCCAATAAGACGTACAGCGCGGTGCTGATGCTGTAGGTTTCGAAAATGCGGAATGTTTTGCTGGCTATCTCTTTGGTCGCATAAGTCAGTTCCATGACACCGATGACCATCGCGAGGCTCGTGGTCTTCACTAGCATCACCGTGTTGCTCAGCAGCGGTGGAATGGACACTCGCAGTGCTTGCGGCAAGATCACCCGACGCATAGTGGCGGCGTAGCCGAGGCCGATGGCGCGCGCAGCCTCCTGCTGACCCGATGGAATACTGCGCAGCCCGCTTCGTATGTCCTCCGCGAAATAAGCTCCGTAGTAAAGGCCGACAGCAATGACCGCGAAAACGAATTCCCCGTGGTACTCGTTAACAAAATCCTGGAGGTTTACCGGCAGCAGACTGCTGACGCCGAAGTACCAAAGGAAGATGTGTACAAGCGGGGGAACGTTGCGTTGATACTCAACGAAGGCGAGGACAACGATCTCGACCGCTTTAATCTTGGTCATTCGAACCAGGGTTAAGAGCAACCCGACGGAAAAGGCCAAAACCCAACTGGCGATAGAAAGCGCCACAGTGATTAGCAAACCGTCCAAGAGCACTGGCCCATACTCAGCTAGGAACTGCATGCGAGACCCCCCATGCAGCTCGCCCCAAGCTGGACGCTGTTAGTGGGAATCTCAATGGACGACGGTGAATGAGCGCTCAAATAACGCCCCCGCTCTCTTGGATCGTGAACAACGCTCGTCATCAGGTTGAGCCACGCGAGGTACAGCTTCTTCTTCTTATTCATCTTTACTCTCCTGCCTGCCCTAAGGGCTTAACTGGTCTATCGCCTGAACCACTCACGGCTCATCGCTCTGCCCTCCTTAGCCACAACCGTGCCAGAACCCCACGAGTGGTTGGTAAGCGATCCAGTTAGTGGTCGATACTATGCCCAGCCAATGGGTTGCGCAACGACCAATTTGAGCCTTTTAGATTTTTTGAGCGCTCGAATAGCTCATTTTTATCGCGAGCGCACCATAATTGGTCATTTTATCTTCCCACGCAGCTGCTCTGATCGAGCAAAGGCGCACCTTTTCGAACTGGTAAAGGAAGGAGACCAAAGTGGCGGCAGCTCATGCGTCAAAAACGTATTTATGATCCGGATCAGATACGGCAGGAATCACCGATGGGGTCTTCCAGACCGGGAGCAGGCTGCCTGCCAAAAAGGGAGCTTGCCGTGCGACTGAGGGTCAGCAGGCCGGCAGCGCGCAAGGCCAATGGCGCGCCCTAAAAAGCCTGGTCAGTACGATCAAAGTGGGGATGCTCGGGAATGCTCATAAAGCCTGCGGTTGGGCGCCTGACTGATCGACAAGCAAAGCGCAGCGGGCTGGCGGAGTACTGCCTAGCTCAGATGGCGAGCGTGTGAGAGCGACAGAAAATCCACCATCAGCTCGCCCTGATGACCGAGACGGCATTTACGTTTCCGAGCGCATCCAGCTCTGTGTGGCAGAGCACCGACTAATCTACGAGGCGATTGTTTCGTGAAACGAAGACTCCGCAGCGATCTACGTCGCAGGGCAATTGAAGCGTCTACTCACTCCATGGCTAAGGCGACATGCGCCTGCTGCGCGCCTGCAGATGTCATGCGAGTCCTGGTTTGACGTGTTCGATGACTGCCGAGTTGAGATGGAAGCTCAGATTCTTGCTGCGCACCGTATATAAGCCGATAGCGCTACCGACCACGACCGGGGTAGCGCCGACAGCGTTGTTACCACTCTGCTAGCAGAAGCGCTGAAACCCTAACCACCTTCACGCCCGACCGATGGGTAAAAACCTTTATCCGACACAGCTTCGACATGCGTGCTTTGAAGCAAAAGCAGCGAAGTCGATTCAGTCGAAGCTGCGCGGATTCTATGAGGCAAGGCGCTCCTCTAGGGTTGTGGCTAATCGCTCGCTGGTACGGCTTTTTTTAATCCAGACCAGTCAACCGGAGCCGTAATGATGACAAGACATGCCACGACGAGCCCCATCCCAACCCACCCTAGAGACGTGAGCTTTTCACCCACTACAACCATAGCCAACCCGGCCGCAACGATAGGTTCGAAAAGCGTAATGGTAGTGGCGGTGCTGGCTGGCACTCGAGCCAGGCCATGGCCAAAGCAGAGATAACCTAAAAGCATTGGAACGACAGCCATATACAAGCCCACGGCCGCGTTGCCCCAAGATGCCAACAGCGGAGCGCCAGTGACAAAAAGTACAGGCATGAGTAACAGCCCGCCGATGCCAAAGGTAGCGCCCATAGAAACACGAGAGGCGATGCCGTGCTGCATCAGCCGCCGCGCCGTCCAAGAGTACAAGGCATAGGTCAGCCCAGCTACAAGCCCCAACAGAACACCCTGAAACACCTGCCCATCCCCACCACCCGCGACGTGGCCAGCGTTCTCGGTCAAACACAGCAATATCATTCCTGCCAACCCAAGCGCTGCCCCCGCAACCCAACGCGCGGTGAGCTTCAGTCCCTCCAAACGATACTCAATGAGTGCAGATAACAACGGGGCCGAGCCGATCGATACGACTGTCCCGATTGCAACTCCGGCGAGTCGCATAGAGGCATAAAATGCAAGCGGATAGATCGCCACTGCGACAGCACCCAACAAGAGCAACGGCCATTGTCTAAACAATTGCGCCTGGGATTGGCGAATGCCCTTCGCAGCCAGTAATGCTTGCAGCAACCCACCTCCCCCCATAGCGACTGCTCCTATCGCTATCGCACTCACTTCGGGAGCAAAGGTTGCTGCGGTACCTGTGGTGCCCCACAGAATCGCGGCGATTAGCACCGCCACACTTCCGATCAAACGCTCTCTAACGCTAACGTTCACAGGCCCTCCAACATTGCAGCAGCAATTGATCTAGCTTGGCGTAGACACTCGCTACTACGCTCGAGCCCGGCCCTGACCATCGCACCCTCAAGCAGAAAGGCTAAGTGCTTTGCCACTTCGGCAGCGCGCACCTCATCATCTCCCCTGCATTCAGCGACGTGTTTGGCCAGAAGCGCTTCGACCTCTTCCTTGTGTTGCCTTACAACTTCGCGCCCGGGGTCATCAGCCCCGAGTTCCGCAGCCGCATTCAACAGGCCACAACCACGAAATCCACGCTCATAGGCATGCTCCGCGTGATCTTCATAGGCTAGAAAAATTGCTAAGACTCTCTGCTTAGGAGTCTTCGCCTCACTTACACGTTCGGCATATAGCCCAAGCCATTCTTTGTGTCTGGCTTCGAGATAAGCGGCTACAAGCTCGGCTTTTGACGCGAAATTGTTGTAGAGACTCTTCTTGGCGACATCCGCCCTTTTTACGATAGCGTCAATGCCTGTACCTGCGATTCCATCGTTGTAGAAGAGAACAGACGCTGCGTTAAGCAAGCGCTGGCGGGCGCTTTGCTGAGCTTCTGGTTTAGCCATAGCGATTGACACTCTCGGTGTAGGTAGCCCAGTCTACCTACCTCGAAGTGAGCATTCAACGCTTCGACCGAACTGTGGCGACCCCGCACACGTGTCAGCGCGACGCTACGATTCGAGCAATGCCGACAACGGGAGCTCACTTAACGCAAGATGGCGGTAGGCAGACCGCCTCACGTCATTAGAGGTTGCACCGCATGCGTTGCAGCTGCGTTTGGCTTAGTTGTTTTGCACTAACCTTGCGCCAGACAAGCCCAAAACAGCCTGCCAAATCAGCTTAACAAGGGTGTCATCCGGCACAGCTTCTTGCTTTGCATAGACACACATAGACATCATGACCATGACAATTAATCGAGATGTGACATAGGCATCTTGAATAGCAAACGAACCCTGCCGCTGCCCTGCATCCAATAGCTTTGAAAGCTCAGATCTATATTCTTCCAAGAGCGCCGCAGAACGCCTGTACTCTCCCGGGTGTAGCGACCGCATGTCCCATAACAGAACTCGCTGCTCATCGGATCGCATCGATTGAAACGCCACGTAATTCTCAACGAATAGCAACAGCCGTTTAGATGGCGACACTGGCTTACGTTTATAGTCTCGCCAAGAAGTCAATAATGTCTCTAGATACTCCTCAACGATCTCTGCCAAAATTGATTGCTTTGATTTGTAGTGGCAATATATTGAACCGGGTTTCAAATTGCACTCAGCTGCAAGATCTCTTAGGGACATGCCCTCGAATCCAGCATTCGCAATCATGCGCACCGCGTTTAATTTTATGCTCTCAAGTTTCGACATAATGAGATCTTATTGCAGTGCGAAGGTGCGACTGACACGCCGACAAAAACCAAGCCCATCCTACCAGGCTCTTACGAAGGCGCCGGATCCTGGAGCACTAACTGGCCATGGTGAAAGAACATCATATGGCGCGGGTACGTCACGGTAGATCATTTCACGGGAGTCGCTGAAATACCCTTTTCCACCCGACATCGCCAGATCGCAACCACGCACTCGCCGCACTCTAAACTGAGTAGCGACGAGCGCAGCGACGAGGGATGTTATGAAGCGCTCTAACCGAGCGCTTTATATTCAGCGGCTGAGCGAGCATTACTGCAGCTTTGGTATTCATCCCTTAGTAGCCTTTTCATTAACTTTCCAGTCGGCTCACGAGGCAACTCAGCTCTAAAATCGAATTGTTGGGGGCATTTGACTCCACCAAGCGCTTCCCTTACATATAGACGAAGCGTTTCTTCGAGACAGTCATCGCCTGAAACATCCGGTTTAGGCTGGACTATGGCAACGACCCGCTCGCCCATTTCTTCGTCTGGTGCGCCTATTACCGCCACATCCTCCACATCGGGATGGGCGATCAATACATTTTCGATTTCCTGAGGGTAAATATTCACGCCTCCTGAAATGATCATGAAACTTTTACGGTCAGTTAAATAAAGGTAACCATCCCCGTCAACCCAACCCACATCTCCTAACGTAGCCCAACCTTTAGCATTGTAAGCCTGTCGTGTTTTCTCCGGATCGTTGTGATATTCGAAGGCTGGGCCATCAGCGAAATAAACATCACCTTGCATGCCGACTGGGACTTCCTCGCCATCAGCACCTACTATTTTTATAGTACCTAGCACGGCACGGCCGACGGAGCCGGGCTTCTGTAGCCACTGATCAGAGTCGAGCGCGGTAATGCCGCAACACTCTGTGCCAGAATAAAACTCATAGATTATAGGGCCCCACCATTCAATCATGGCACGTTTTACCGGCACGGGGCATGGCGCAGCAGCATGAATTACTGCTTTCAACGAACTGGAGTCATAGCTTAGGCGCTGTGCCTCCGGAAGCTTTAGCATGCGAACGAAGTGTGTCGGGACGAAAGTTGAATGAGTAACCTTATATTCTTCGATTAGCTTCAGGCAATTTTCAGCATCAAACTTCTCCATTATAACCACCACACCACCAACCCGATGGATGGTCATCGCCCAGCGCAACGGCGCAGCGTGGTATAAAGGTGAAGTAGAAAGGTACACACTGGACTCGCTCATCCCATAGAGCGATATCCCCATATTCATTAAAGGGGTAGGAGCATCTATCGGCCCCTCCGGCAGATTCGGTTTTACTCCTTTCGGCCTACCCGTCATCCCCGAAGAATAAAGCATATCGGCACCAGGGCTAGGATCGTCAATAACGGTGCAAGGATATCCGGCGCAGGCTTGAGCAAACGTTCTCCGTCCGACCGAACAGCTTAAGACGTAAATATCGGATGTAGGCAGTTTGGCAATAGCGTCTTCTGCAACCTCTGCGTATTCATCACCGACAATAACAAGCCTTGCTCCAGAGTTATCTAGGACATAAGCAAGATCGTTCACAGAGGTTCGTGTAGACACAGCGGTAAAATAAATGCCAGCTCTTTGAGCGGCCCATCCGGCGATAAATATATCGAAATCATTGCCAAGGACTACTGCAATGGTATCCCCTCGACGAATGCCGATACTCCGAAATAGATGTGCGGCTTGGTTTGCTCGTGCATCTAACTCGCCGTATGTTAGCACCTGCTTGGTCGAAGCTCTGATGCAAGCTGGCTTGTCTGGGAAATTGCGCGCGTGGGACATCGGGTGCATGGGGGATCCCTTCTTATCTTTGTTTTCAGGAGCAGGCTTGCTTAATGTCCGACCCAGTTCGGGGAACGTTTTTCAGCAAAAGCCTTCGGGCCTTCTATCGCGTCTTTAGAGCTCAACATTGCCTTCATCCCCGGATACTCCCATTGATCTACCAAAGCCTGCTCGACAGGGATATCCATACCTTTAAGCACCGCCTCTTTAGTTGCCCTAACCGAAAGCGGACTGCAATTAAGTATTTCAGTAGCCCAACTACGCGCTAGCTCCATAACGTCACCTTCAGTCACGTCATTGACAAAACCCAGATCGCGTCCCTCTTCAGCACTGACTCGCCTACCGGTAAGGAGCATTCCCATACTGCGTTTCAAACCGATTAAGCGTGGCAACCGTTGCATCCCACCAGCCAGCGCAGCCAAACCAACTTTTACTTCAGGTAACGCGAAGGATGCGTTTGCTGATGCAACAACGATGTCACAGGCCATAGCTATTTCGAAACCGCCACCCATAGCAACACCGTTGACTGCGGCAATGACAGGTTTATTGAGGTCAAAGCGTGCCGCGATACCACCGAAACCACTGGGAGGGGTGATTAGGCTAGCATCGGTAGCTTGCTGTTTCAGATCATGACCGGCACAGAAGGCTTTCGCACCGCTCCCGGTAAGAATCGCAACCCATTGATCTGAATCTTCGGAGAACTCGTTGAATGCACTTTGGAGTTCCATGTGCGCATCGTAGTTCAAAGCGTTATGTGCTTCAGGACGCTGAATAGTGATTACTGTCAGCCGCGCCTCTTTCTCTACGGAAATATATTGGTAGTTCATAGCTCAAATTTCCCTTTGGCTGCTAGCATTCCCACTAGCCTATGATTAATAATCTCGACGGCTTCTGACACCATACGATTCAGGAGCTGTTCGCAGGAGGGGATATCTCTAACCAGCCCCTGGACTTGGCCAGCCCAAATCAATCCTGCATCTATGTTCCCAGTTTCCAACGCTTCCTTCCCCTTCGCGCCTGAGACATAGCTTCGTATGTCTTCAAACACCGAGTCTGGCTCGTTAGAAACAGCGAGCACCTTTTCAGACACGCTATTTTTCGCCACTCGGCCAGTATTCTTGAACTTTCTGAAAATCAGATTAGTGGCTCGCTCATCGTTATTGACGATGAACCTTTTAATTTGGTCATGAATGGGCGCTTCCTGCGTGGCGCAGAAACGTGTACCCATATTCACGCCCTCTGCTCCGAGAGCCAAGGCAGCGGCCAATCCGCGACCATCGCCAATGCCTCCGCTAGCTATGATCGGAATACTTACCTGATCGTAAGTAGCAGGAATGAGTACCAAACCAGGGACATCATCTTCCCCAGGATGACCAGCGCATTCGAAACCATCGATTGAAATAACATCGACGCCCATTCGTTCAGCCGAGACAGCATGGCGCACGGCAGTACACTTGTGGATAACCGTAAGGCCGTGTGCTTTAAAGTCGTCAACATGCTCGTGGGGCTTGTTGCCGGCGGTCTCTACGATACGGACACCAGACTCAATTATTGCCTTTCGGTATTCTGCATATGGCGGCGGGCTAACCGACGGTAGAATCGTGAGATTCACTGCAAAGGGTTTGTCAGTCATGCTGCGGCAACGATCGATTTCGCGCCTGAGATCATCCGGCGTTGGCTGAGTCAAAGCTGTTAGTGTCCCAAGTCCTCCAGCGTTAGAAACCGCACTCGCTAACTCTGCCCGCCCTACCCACATCATCCCGCCTTGAACGATGGGATGGCGGATACCCAGAAGCCTTGTCACCCGATTCTCGAAGGCCATTAAAGCACCTCCAAAATCGTAACGTTGCTTACGCCACCGCCTTCACACATCGTCTGGAGGCCGTATCGCAGCCCTCTAGCTTTTAGGGCGTAGATGAGAGTCGTCATAAGCTTCGTACCTGACGAACCCAAGGGATGGCCTAGTGCAATGGCCCCACCATTAACATTCAAGCGCTCCGGGTCGGCTTCGATCGCGTCGAGCCAAGCCAAAGGCACAGGTGCGAACGCTTCATTGACCTCGTACAAGTCGATGTCGGCGATATTCATCCCTGCTTTGTTTAGGGCCTTACGCGTAGCGAAAATTGGCTCTTCCAACATGATTACCGGGTCGCCGGCCGTGACAGTCATGTCTACAATTCTCGCGATTGGCGTAAGTCCGTACTGCTTAAGCGCACGCTCGCTCACGACCAGTACGCCCGACGCACCGTCGCAGACTTGACTAGCGTTGGCTGCGGTTACGATTCCGCCATCCTGCAGAGTCTTTACGGAGCCAATAGCCTCCAGGGTTGCGTCGAATCGAATCCCTTCGTCAATAACATGTAGGCCTTCGTTGGTTTCTAGCCCGATGATTTCGTTAGAGAAGGCGCCAGTGTTAGTCGCATACGAGGCACGTTGATGGCTATTCAGCGCAAACTCATCGAGCGTAAGCCGATCGTACCCGTACTTTGCGGCAAGCATTTCCGCGCCGGCGAACTGGCTAAACGTGCTGACCTTGAATCTGTCTTGGATGCGCTTACTGAACGGGCCAATGCCTATGCCTTCTTTTTCATGAAAAGACGTGTTGGAAAACATAGGTACACGACTCATGCTTTCCGCACCTCCCGCAATAACTACGTCTTGAACGCCGGACATCACGGCTTGGGCTGCAAATTGAACAGCCTGCTGTGAGCTTCCGCACTGACGATCGATGGTTACTGCCGGAACTGACTCAGGTAGTTTTGAAGCGAGAACTACGTTTCGAGCAAAAGCAAACGCTTGCTCGCCGGCCTGAGTAACACAACCAAAGATGACATCGTCTACTACTGCAGGATCAATTCCAGATCGATCCACCAGAGCATTCAATACCTCTGCCCCCATGTCGGCAGGGTGCCAGCCGGATAACTTGCCATTACGGCGTCCTCCGGCCGTACGAACTGCTGCAACAATATATGCATCACCCATTACGTTGCTCCTTATTGTTGTTAGCGGAGCGCTGCTCAACGAAGGCAGCGACTTTGCTCCGAACATACGGTTGTACTGCTATGGAGGCGATGCTCCGGGCCTCTAGCTCCAGCTGTGTCTCCAGCTGGGAGCTCTGACTCGCCAAGAGAAGCTCCCTAACATTGCCAAGGGCGGAAACGTTCATGCTCGTGAGTGAACGGGCAAGCATCTCCCCTTCGGCCTGAAGCGCTCCTTCTTCCACGACGCGGGTAATCAACCCGAACTCAAACGCTTGCAGTGCGGAAAGACGCTTATTAAGGAGAAGTATTTCCTGGGCGCGGCGCAAGCCGACGAGACGAGGAAGAATCCAAGTCAGCCCACCATCAGGGCTGATCCCGATTGCTCCATAAGCAGCAGTAAAGAAAGCACCTCGCTCTGCCAAAACGATGTCGCCAATCAGCGAAAGGCTCATGCCAGCACCCGCAGCAGATCCGTTAACCAATACAACTAGTGGCTTTTTCATTCTCATGAGCCGGGAAATAGCTAGGTGAAAAGTTCCGGCTAACTCGCTTAGAAACTTGGCGATGTCATCTCCAGCAGAAACAAAAGATCCGAGATCGCCCCCGGCGCAGAAAAGCTTTCCGTTGGCCGTAAGCACGACTGCACGTACGTTCTCGTCTTGGTCGCACGCTATTGCGGCATGTAACAAAGCCCTGGCCATCAACAGGTCGATCGCGTTGCCCTGTTCCGGGCGATTCATAACGATGCTGGCAACTCCGTCACGAACACTAAGTAATACTGGCGGATCTGAGGTTTCCATCAGCAATCCTCCAATGCGCTATGTGCGAGCTTGGCGAGTACAGGAAAACTTTGTGCGCGCTCGTGTGCATGCGCGGAAGCTGCAGTGCCTCTGATCACACGGCCCTTAATTCCATGGAAAATTGCTGCCATACGGAAGAAATTAAAAGCTATGTAAAACTCCCAAGATGGGATTGAGTCCCGCTCGGTTCTCGCGCAATAAGCGTTTACATATTCTGCTTGGGAGGGAATGTTCAAGGATTTGAGATCCGCTCCCGCCACACCAGCAACTATCTCTGGCGGCATTTGGTACATCATTGCGTGGTTTGCGAAGTCTGCGAGAGGATGTCCTAAGGTCGATAACTCCCAATCTAAGACCGCTATCACCTTCGGCTCGGAAGGGTGGAAAATCATGTTGTCGCAACGGAAGTCACCGTGCACGATGCTAGTTTCGTCGCCCGGCGGTATGTGTTTGGGCAACCACTCGACCAGCATGTCCATATTTGGATCGCGGCCTGCAGCCTCATCGTCCAGATACTGGCGACTCCAGCGGCTTATCTGCCTAGCGAAGTAGTTACCAGTACGCCCATAGTCAGCTAATCCCACCGCTGCTGGATCGATACGGTGCAACTTAGCTATGGTTGCGTTCATCGCATCAAAATATAAAGGCCGGGTCTCGTCCGGAACCCCGGGAAATTTGGCGTCCCAGAAAATACGCCCCTCTACCTTCTCCATGACATAGAAGGGAGTGCCAAGAACACTCTCATCAATGCACAGGCCGTAGACGCGAGGTACGCTAAACCCCGCGCCTCCAAGAGCCCGCTGGACGCGCGCCTCACGCTCAACGGAATGAGCGCCCTTTAGTATTTTGCCTGCGGGTTTTTTCCTTAGTACGTACTCTCTACCACGAGTCGTGACCAGGTAGGTTGGTATCGACTGACCACCCTTGAATCGCTGAACCTTCATGGGGCCATGAAAGCCCTCAATATGTGCCTCCATCCATCTGCACAGCGCTTGCTCATCTAGCCCCATGTCTGGCCGGACGTCGCCCGTCCCTGTGTTAGCCGTCTGTTCGAGTACGCTCATCCTTGCGCCCTCTTCCAGTCTCGTTTGATCTTCTTAGCCAACGCCCACTTGTGCACTTCAGTAGGGCCATCATAAATTCGGAAGGCACGAATCTCTCTGAATACTTGCTCAACAATCGTATCTTCAGTGAGTCCGCTGCCGCCCATGACTTGTACACACCTGTCAGCAACCTTCATGAGCAGTTCGCTGACAGCGACTTTAGTCATCGAACTCTCGCTACCGCCTTGACCGCCGCTATCGAGCACACCAGCGCACCAGTCGATCATCAACTCAACCTGCTTAAGATCGATTAGGTTCTCGGCTAGGCTGAATCCAACACCCTCATGATCAATAAGTAACTTTCCGAACGCGCTGCGACGATTCGCATAGTCGGTTGCGATTTCGTGCGCTCGGAGGCATGCCCCGTACCAGCGCATACAATGAGATAAACGAGCGGGTGCCAAACGCACTTGCGCCAGTGTGAAGCCCTCACCGGCCCCGCCAAGCATCTGCTCGGCGGGCACTTTGAGGTCGTTCAGGCTGACGATCGCATGCCCGCCTGGCATCGACGTATCGATCGTTCTAGGGATGCGCTCGATTTGTATAGCCGGGTCGGGAAGCGTCACGAGGAACATGCATGCTCCCTCTTCCGCTTTCGCCATGACGATGCCAATTTGAGCGCCGTCTGCACCGGTAATAAATGCTTTACGCCCGTTAATAACCCAGCTATCGCCTTCTCGACGACACCGGGTTTGCATCATTGACGGGTCTGACCCAGCGCCGCCTTCCTCGGCGGGTTCAGTCATAAAAAAAGCAGATCTAGCCTCTCCTGCTAGCAGAGGTGCAAGGAACCGCTCCCTCTGTAGTTCACTTCCGACTTTGCCCAACAGGTACATATTGCCCTCGTCGGGCGCACACGTATTGCAGGCGAGAGGGCCGAGCGGAGAAAGCCCAGTGCGTGCCAGCACCAAAGCTGTTCCACGCTGGCTCAAATGCGACCCGTCAGGAAGGATATGTGGAGTGAGAACCCCGGCAAGCCGTGCCTTATGGCGGAGCTCCCGGACAAGCTCATCTGTCGGGCATCCATGATGGTCGCGACGCTCATCTCGCTCATGCGCGATGATTTCGTCTCGCACGAAACGCTCGACTCGATCGGCAATCGTGGACGCTAGCTCAAAATCGTCATATGTCATCGGGCGGCCATCCTGATCGCCCCATCCAACCGGATCACTTCGCCGTTCAGCATCGGGTTTTCGACAATTGACTGAACCAGCTGGGCGAACTCATCTGGCTGTCCCAGGCGGCTGGGGAACGGTACCTGCTGCCCAAGCGACCGCTGCGCTTCTTCTGGCAAAGTTGCTAGCAACGGCGTCAAAAAGAGGCCCGGCGCGACCGTCATGACTCGAATTCCGTATCGTGAAAATTCACGGGCCAACGGAAGTGTCATACCTACAATGCCAGCCTTCGAAGCGGCATATGCAGGCTGGCCAATCTGGCCATCGAAAGCAGCGACACTTGCAGTGTTGACAATCACGCCCCGTTCTTCGGCTTCCTGCGGCATCGCATGCAAGCGGGCTGCGAACTTGGACAAAACGTTGAATGTGCCATTGAGATTGATACTGATAATTCGAGCGAAGTCAGACAACGGCAGCGCTTGACCTTCACGATCGATGGCTTTGGCGGGCGGGCCGATACCTGCGCAATTCACTAGGATGCGAGCCTTACCGTGAACCCCTTCCGCAGTCTCTAAGGCGTGCTCAATCGACTCCCCGTCGGCTACATCGGCCTTAACAAAAAAGGCCCCGATTTCTTCAGCGTACTGCCGACCTAGCTCTTCGTTGAGGTCAATGATGGTGACCTTTGCACCCGCACTGGCTAAACGGGCGGCCGTTGCACCTCCTAGACCTGAAGCGCCGCCGGTTACAACTGCTGCTACGTCGCGGATTCTCATCGCGTGTAATCCTCTTTTTCGTTGCTGTAATGACCGAGCTCGCTCCGCCCAATAAGGAAACCTACTGGCGGGTAGACACCCTACTCGTCAGTAGGCTAGGATTCCGATCTATAGGTTGTCAAGAGCGAGCTCTGGATTTTTGGCACTAACAAAACGGGGCGTCGACATACCGTAAAATGTGAGCTAGGCGTCGAAGCCAGGCTGAAACCGATAGGACGGCTAACGTGACCGAAATCTCACCATTCCAGACAGCGAATCAGAAACAGAAAGACCGCGAGGCCAAGCGCCAAGCGGTACTACGTGCGGCAGTGCAGATCTTTAACGAGCGTGGGTTTCACGCAACTTTGCTAGAAGACGTAGCGATTAGCCTTGGCATCTCCAAACCTACGATTTATCACTACCTGGGAAACAAAGAGCAGGTTTTGCTTCAGTGCGTAATCCACGGACTGGAGCAGCTGCTAGAAGCAGCCGACTCAGCTAAACAGCAGCCAGGCCTCGGTATTGATCGGCTTAGGAACTATCTCCAGCGTTACGCCGAAATAAATATGGACGACTTTGGTCGGTGCGTTATACGCACCGGCGACGAAGCGCTTTCTGACGAAGGTCGCGAGAAATTCCGAGCCCTAAAAAGGCAGATTGACTTATCGATGAGGGCACTCATCGACGAAGGGATTGCGGACGGGTCAATCGCTCCTTGCGACTCAAAACTTCTCGCGTTCACGCTAGCTGGTGCGCTCAACTGGCCAGCAAGATGGTTTTCGCCCAGCGGCAGGCAGTCCAAGGAGGAAGTTGCAGCGCAAATGGTCGACCTTTTAACGGCCGGCTTTGCCCCTCGGTAGATCGATTGCGTCGGGATGACAGTGTGACGAGGTGAGGAACTATCTGAATGTTGAAGCTCAGCCAGTCAGCATCGAAGGCGCAAGGACATGTAGCCGCGAAAGTACAACTCAAGCGCGCTAACCTGGTCGCTAAACTCACCGAAGCTAACGGGTTGCTTACGATCCTTAGCGCACCCGCAGGATTTGGCAAAACAACTGTCCTGACGCAAGCGTTCCGTCAATTAGAAGATAAAGGTCTTCGAGTCGCTTGGCTCGATGCGAGCACCACAGATAATGACCTCTCACGATTTCTCAATCGCCTAGATGGCATAGTGCAACAGCTAGGACTGGGTCGGACAGGTATAGACTCGATCACAGCTCTCACGCAAACCGACCAACCTTATGCGCTTTTCTTCGATGAGCTCGAGAACATTAAAGAACGGTCAGTTTTAGCACTAATCCAAGAGGTCTCGAGCTATTTACCGAGCTGTTGTTACATCTTTATAGCGACCCGCAGGATCCCTGCACTTGGCTTACCTTCGTTAAGAGCACGAGGTCGACTACTCGAGATCGGTACATCTGAGCTCCGCTTTGAACCGTGCGAGGCCGAGGAGATGTTCGCTCCGACTTTAGCTGCCGGGCTGCTCAATACTGATGACGTTCAGCAGCTACACTTCAAAAGCGAAGGGTGGCCTGCAGTGCTATCACTTGCCTCGCTCGCGATGAAACAAGGAAAACCACAAGATTTCATAGCACGTTTCTCCGGCACCACAGACACTATCGCCCAATATTTGGCAGATGCTGTTTTTGATGATCAGCCTGAAGCGGTACAAAGTTTCTTGCTCAACATCAGCATCTTAACCAAATTCGATATCCCGGCTTGCAACGCGCTAACCTCGGAAACAGATACGGAGCAGATGATTCAATATCTTCTCGCCCAAAATTTAATCATTCCGGTTGAGCCTAGGGAAGCAATCTGGCGCTTCCATAGCCTGTTTGCAGAATATTTACGCCACCAACTAAGAACCAGATTTCCAGATAAATATTTCGACGCGCATGCAGCGGCATCACAATGGCATGAGCAACAATCACAATACGTTCTGGCGATCGAACATGCTCTTGAAGGCCAGTACTTTGAGCGCGTCGTGCTGCTCCTAAATAAGCATGCAGAAGCACTGTTACAGCAAGGTCGAATACGTCTTCTTAGCCGGTGGTTTTCTGCCATCCCACAGTTCTTGGTAGCAGCACATCCGCTTTTGTATATGTTGTCGATCTGGGCAACAGCTTTTACGCAAGGGGCTCATCAGGCTGCCTTCAAGCTCGAAGCAATCGACTGGGAAAACAGTTCAGACGTTCAAGTGCGTAACCATGGTTCTGCACTGCATCCCACCCTTCTAGGCATGCAAGACCGCTGCGAAGAAGCTCTTAATGTGGGCATGGCTGCCTTGGAGAAAATGGATACAGGTAATGATTTTGCCAGCGCTACTTTGTTAAACGCCATTGCACATCAAATCCTGATAATCGGAAATCCCCGGGACGCCCAGCGAATGATTGATGCAGCGAGAAGGCTGCATGGTGGCGAGAGCAGTTTCAACAAAATGTACTCGGAAACCACCGAGGGCTTAATTGATATGCTACACGGACGGCTTCGCCATGCGTCCGCGCGTTTTCGTCTAGCCTTGGACGTTACCGATTCCATTGGTAAGAAGCACATATATGGCAACGCTTGGGCGGGCGTACTCTACACCGCGACGACCTATGAATCTAATGACCTACACCAGACCCGTCGGCTTCTGAATGTTTATCTTCCGTTAGCTCGCGAAGTCGGTATCCCAGACCATCTAATTCTAATCTACCTTTTGAAATGTAGATTAGCCTTTATCGAACGAGATTTAGTAACCGCACTGCGAGCAGTAACCGATCTAGAATATCTGGGACATAGCCGAAAAATCCCTAGGGCGGTTGCGGCTGCGCAGCTTGAGCGAGCAAAGATATATTTAATTCAGGGCAATGCACTTGCCTCTCAAGATGAGCTGTTCCGTGCTGAAGATCCAGAAATTTGGGCTAGAGAGTGCCGTCAAAGGCTCCTTGCACATGACATCCACTACCTTCGCCTTGCCAAGCTCCGGTGGGAGATCCATTTTGGCGACCCCGTAGCAGCACTTCACGAACTCAACCGTGATCTACAGGTAGCGCGCTCATCGGCACGGCTGCACCGCGCACTTGTGCTGCAGCTTCTCCGAGTACTTGCGCTACATAGAACTAACAATGCTATGGCTGCGAAACTAGAGCTTGAAGATTGCCTCAAATTTGCCGCCCAAGAGGGCTATGTTCGCACCGTCTTGGACGAAGGCCCGAGTCTTGGTAAAGCAGTGTGGCACCTAAAACAAGAGTACGACACGCGAGATGATCAGGATCCGCATCTCGCTGACTATCTAAATAAACTGCTGCAGCTTTACGGGCCTCTTCGCCATGATAAAGGCGAGACAGTCACGCCGGCGCTTTCAGGTATCGCTCTTACCCGCAAGGAGATCGAAGTGATAAGGCTACTCACCGAAGGCTGCTCCAACCTCGACTTGGCCGCCAGGCTCCATGTCTCAAATAGCACAGTGCGAACCCACCTCCGCAACATCAATACAAAGCTTGGAACAAACAGCCGTACCCAAGCGATAGCCGCTGCGCGCCGGCTTTGTCTCCTCCACTGAACCAGCACCAAAAATCGTCTTTAAAGACGATTTCTCTCCTCCGTTTCAGCTCGTAGCCTTCACTGAAGCTCGCGTACCTGATTGACCCGTAACCGGAGCGTTTAAGTTTCTCGAGCCGTTCACTCACTGACCACTGTTTCAAACAGACAGATGCTTTGAGCCTAAAAAAATAACAAGAGGTGCATTATGAACGAACACAGCGCATCACTCGAGTACCCAGTTAGCAAAGCGCATTCTTGGCGTTGGTACGCCGTGGGTTGCATGATTATCTTCTATGCCATCTCAATGGTGGATCGTTTCATTCTTTCCGCAGTTGCACAGCCTGTAACTCAGTCTTTAGGATTGAGCAATACCGAAATGGGTTTGCTCTTGGGAGCAGGTTTCGCAATCTTATATTCAGTAGCAGGCGTGCCCATTGCGTATCTTATTGATAGGGGAAACCGCACCAAAATAGTATTCCTTGGAGTTTTTGTTTGGTCGCTAATGACAGCCGCATCTGCATTCACGATTGATTTCACGACATTGTTAATATGTCGAGCGGGAGTTGCAATCGGTGAGGCTGTTCTCACTCCTGCGGCAATGTCGCTTATAGGGGATATGTTCGCACGAAAGGAACGGGCTACTCCTACAAGCGTTTATATGGCTAGCGGAAACTTGATGGCAACCGGAGCCTTCCTTATTGGAGGAGCCGTTTATCAATATGCAGGGGGTCAGCAGCTGTTACCAGGCATGGAGCCTTGGCGTTTTACACTCTTAGCAGTAAGCCTCCCGGGATTCGTTATGGCCCTCCTGTTTGTGCTTACGGTAAAAGAGCCTCCGCGAGTCACTGCGAACCTAGCAGATCAAAACGAGCCGTCATCGGCTTCGCTATACTCTTTCCTTAAAAAGAATCAAGCCACTTTTATACCATTTTATATCAGTACAGGCCTAATCTCTTCTCTCACTCTCGGAATAATCTCCTGGGGCCCAACTCTTCTTATTAGGCTTCACGAGCTGAGCGCCTCACATGCGAGCTACATATTTGGGACGATAGGACTACCAGCCTCAATCATCGGGACATTGAGCCTTCCTTGGATTGCAAACAAACTACAAAAAAATGGAAGAGCTGACGCAATCATTCTCATACTTCTTGTTTCGGTTGCGCTGCCCGTAGTTTGTATTGTTGCCGGACTTCTGTCTGACTCCTACTGGATGTTAGTAGCTGCTTTCGCTGTCTGCATGATGTTCCTACCTAGCATCTCAGTACTTACATGCCTAAGTATGCAGATGATCAGCCCATCAAAACTACGAGCAAGAACCGTCGCGACGAACCTCCTTGTTATCAACTTGTTTGGCTATACCGTGGGCCCTTTCTTGAGCGGCTACTTAGCTGACAACGTGTTCGAAGGCCAGACGGCAATTGCTGATGCCCTTGCCACAATGGCGGTCGTTATCGGCCCCTTAGCGATTATTGGCTTCGCTCTAGCTCGTAACACGTTTGGCGTGATGATGAATAGTCAAAAAGACTAAACGTTTATCGTCTGAATAGTTAAATCTAATCCAATAAAAATAACATTAGAGCGCAAATAATGAAACTCATTACAAAAATTACCCTTTTATCCTTACCTCTATCAATGGGAGCAGAGGCCGCTAGCGACTTTATTACTGACAGCTCGGCCACTGTGCTGCTTCACAACTACTACATGGATCGAGACTACAAAGACAGCGAGAACGCCGCGCTCAAAAGCGAATTAAGGGAGTGGGCGCAGGGCATTACGCTTGATTTTAAGTCTGGCTATACAGAAGGGCCTATAGGATTTGGGATCGACCTACACAGTATGAACGGGATAAAGCTGGACTCTTCTCCCGATCGAGCCGGCACACAGTTAATACCAGTCAACTCAGAAGGACGCTCTGAAGACGCATTCAGCATCTTAGGCGGCAGCGCCAAAGTGCGATATAAAGAAACCAAGATTAACGCTGGTCGTATGGTACTGAATACGCCTATCGCATATTCGAGTCCAGGCCGACTTCTTCCTCAAACATTTCAAGGCGCAACGATTCAATCTGACGACATCCAAAATCTATCATTAATGGGTGGGTATCTGGATAAAATCAGATACCGCAACTCAACAAATTATGATGAGCTATTAGTCACAAGCGTAAACGGCCGATTTAACACTGCGTCTTCAAGCGCATTGTCCTATGCCGGTGCTAAATACAAGGTAACGCCTGAGTTTACCGCGAGCTATTACCACGCAACATTAAATGACATCTATCAGCAAGACTATGTTTGGCTTGTACACCAAACTCCCGTTGGCCCTGGAAATTTGAAGACTGACTTCCGCTGGGTAAGGTCAAGTGAGGATGGAGCGGCACGGGGCGGAAAGGTCGACAATGATAATTACGGAGTGGTTTTTAGGTACAGCTTAGGTGGCCATATGTTTAGCACTGGCTACATGGGGCTCTACGGAGACACCGCTCAACCATACATAAGCGGTAGCGAGCCTTCCCCAACGGTTGAAGGTGCAATTGCCACCGATTTCTTAAACGCGAAAGAACAAACCTGGCAGGTACGTTGGGACTACGACTTCGCAGCGCAAGGAATCCCTGGTTTGACAGCAATGGTCTGGCATTTGCGTGGCAATAACATTGAGCTTCCCCAGCGCATGGGCGGTAGCGATTTGTACGAACGTGAGAGTCAGGTACAAGTTGCCTATGCCGTTCAATCCGGCCCACTTAAAGGACTGGGCGTCAAGGTGCGTCATGCCTGGTATAGAAATAACTTTACCCAAGCAGCGACTTTCCGCGACAACAACGATCTGCGGGTGAATATTTTTTACACATTGAAGCTTTGGTAGTCACCAAACCGACCTGGAGTCACTGATGCGCCCCGCAGACCGACTATTTGAACATCAACTCTTCCGAGAAAATTATCGATCCTTTCTACAGAAGGAAGTACTACCAAACCGGGCTGCGTGGCGCCAGAGCGGAATCGTGCCTCGTGAGATGTTCAAAAAAATGGGCGATCTTGGTCTTCTTCTAATTTGGGCACCAGAGATATACGGAGGTCTTGGTCTTAAAGACTTCCGCTATCAGCAAATTATGATTGAAGAAGATTATCGATTTGGGGAAGTGGGCTTCTACCATACTCTGCACAGTCGATTAGCTGCCCCCTATATTATTTATTTCGGCAGTCAAGACCAGCAAGAGCGGTTCCTACCGAAATGCGCTGCAGGTGAAACCATCTTAGCAATTGCAATGACAGAACCAGATGCCGGCAGCGACCTTGCTGGTATGAAAACTCGCGCAGTGGAGCAAAGCGATCATTGGGTACTAAACGGCGCTAAAACATATATATCTAATGGGATCAACGCTGACCTAGTAATTGTTGCCGCAAAAACAAATCCATCTAATTCACGCGAGATTGGTCTATTTTTGGTCGAACGTGGCATGCTTGGTTTCGAACGTGGAACCAAGCTAAAAAAAATGGGTTTGCACGCTCAGGATACCGCCGAGCTATTCTTTCACGATGTTCGAGTGCCTAATGCGAACGTTCTCGGCGACGCATCGCTTGGTTTGGCTTATTTGAAAATATCGCTGGTTGAAGAACGCCTAATATCTGCCGTCGGTTCGCTAGCAAATGCTCAGTGTGGTTTCGATATAACCAGAGATTACGTTTCCGAGCGGCAGGCTTTTGGCAGGAAGATTGCCGATTTTCAGAACACCCGGTTTACCCTAGCCGACCTAGCGGCAGAACTCGAGATTGCTCGGGTTTACGTAGATGATTGCGTAACTCGCCTCAATGATGGTGAGCTCAGCCCTGCTTCTGCTGCTAAGGCAAAGCTCTTTACTAGCGAATTGGAGTCGCGGGTCATGGACGTTGGAGTACAACTTCATGGCGGCGCAGGTTACATGCAAGAATACGAAATTTGCCAGCGCTTCTTAGATGCACGTGTATCGAGGATATTCGCTGGCAGCTCGGAAATAATGAAGGAGATAATAGCTCGATCTGTTTTAGGGTGATCATCTGCGGAATCGGAGATACTATGGGCGATCTTTAGGGATTAAAGCCGTGGAGTTTGCCGGGATAGGGCCCGCCCGATTCTGCGCTATGGTGCTAGGATTTTGGGGCAGAGGTTATCCGTGTTGTAGCGGGTCTTGAGGGTCATGCTTCCGGCTATGCGGGGAACTCATGTTTTTTTCCAATATCGATCAACAGTTCGACTGGATAATCCGAGCTTACGGGATACATCCGCCTTTCTGTCCCCTCTCGCCTGAGCGTCTTGTACGGCCCGCCTCGTCTGATCAGCCTGCATACCTTTGATGCCCCGACCAACATCACCGGCATTCATCGGCTCTAGTCGCCCGTCCTGGATCGCTGAGCTGAGTGCTGCCGCGCTTGTAGTGGAATGCTCTGCGACGGATCGGCCGGCGATCCGTGCTTCCACTATCAGCAAAACATTACTTGGCGACAAGCCGAGAACCTCGCACAACTGTACCAGCGTGTAGAGACGAACCTGCGCTTGCCCGCTTTCCAACCGGTGAAGGTTAGCTCTACTCAAAGCGCTAGAAAACGCGTCGCCGGATAGCCCAGCCCTCAAGCGCAAGTCCCGAACCACCTCTCCCAACGTCACGCTAAACGTATCAAGCCCAATTTTTTGGCTTCCAGTCACTGAATTCGCCGCAAAAGCAAGGATAAGGCCACATTTGACCCGCCACGTCTTTATCGCTTACGATACTCACGCTTCGCTAATCTGAGCGCTTGTCAATATAGAGATAATTCGGGCACGGCGCATTGCCCAGCGAAGCGTAACTTCCGAAAACGCCCGATGCGCTTAGCGCTTAGGGTCTTGCTTGCCCAACAAGTACTAAAGGGCCCTACGCGCTGAACCAATCGTCGCACTCGAAGTTGGCATCTCTTCACCAGGCTTGCCCTCTTGTGCGTTCAAGTACCCGGGCTACGGGTGGGCGCTGTGGCCTGCTTGCCGCCTTAACGTGCCCTAGCGATGAAGACTAGGCTTAACAATGTTCAAGACAAACGAAACCATGGAAATAGGGCTGATGCGTGTTTTCAGCAGCAGCGATTATTATTGGAAAATGGTTGAACGCGATGCAGGCACGCCCTGGTTCCACGTTACGATTCAATACTGCGCAGAGGGCGACGTTCGTGAGAGGTCGTTCATGCCTGACGACTTCTTACTAGTGGAGCAGATCCTTAGCCAACAAAAGGAAGGAGTGAGAGTTGTCGACCTGCAAGCAATGACTCCAGGAATGATTAATAAACAGGGCAGATGGCTAATGGAGTCACTTGCCAAGCTGGAGTTGGCAAAGACGGCGTACGGCGAGACAGTAGAAATATATACAACAATATCTGGCAGCGTATATTTCTGCCCTACGCTGAAAACGTCGGCTGTCAAAGGTCTGCGCTCTCGGAGGTTGCTTTATAAACGGACGGAAGAAAAAGTAGAGCATCCAGAATGCTAACGCAATAATCCAACCTGCGCAGTTTCCAGAGACTTAGGCGCGCAACGACCTCTGAAGCCTTTAGCTAAGTCGCGGCTGAGCCAAATCAAAAAAGTAGCCGCACGCTGAACTTGTATGGCACCGAAGAGCATCTATATGGATCAACTAAACACGGTACACGCCCTATTGTACGGGCCGGGCGCACCTATGCTCGGTCACGAAGCAACCGAAGTGGAAATTATCGCGAGGGTTCGCGAACTCTTTCCCGGTCTGTCTTACTGTCTTGTACGGCACTGGATCTGGATCGATCTGGATATATCTGACGCTGCTCGCGAAGAGCTCAAAAAGGCGCAGCGACAGCCCGTTATGCTTTACGCCCATGAGGTCGTGTTTGACAGTCTGGGCAGATTTAACAAAGGCGATTGGGTGCGCAGCACACCGCTTCTACGCTTTACCGAGGGGGGATTTTTTCAGACGCAGAATACTGTTTACGTATTGCTTGGTCACGGTAAGCGCGAGCGCGCTGAGCCCAGCACTGTCGCTAGCATCTATTAACGAAAGAGCGCTAGCGTGGACTCCGCGCATCGCATAAGCCCACTACCGAAACTTTTTCATTCCGTAGGACAAGAAAAGAGCGATGAACAAGCCACTTGATCGAAACGCTGGGGTTATATGTGCGGTGTGTGGCGACGCTAACGATACTGCGGGCTACCGGCCACAGTTCGGGGTTTTGCACGCCCCTTTGGGCTGCGGTTCATCTGATAGCGAAGTGCATTACGAATTATACCTATGTAAGGCCTGTTTTACCGCAGCACTGTTATATTTACGCCATCAGCGGCGTATCAACACAATGTTCGATGAAGACCAACCGAGTGATGACCAAAACTTTGGCCGCGTCACCCGAGATGGAAATTCGGTAAGTCGTAGCCCACCGCCAACGTTAGGATCGTGACGATGCGAATCCATCTGCTGTCCGATTTGCACAATGAGTTCGAACAGTTCGTACCGCAGGTGAGCGATGTCGATGTAGTCATCCTGGCGGGCGATATCGACGTCAGGTTGCGAGGTGTCGAATGGGCTCGGCAGGCATTTTCAGCGCCTATCTTGTATGTTCCCGGTAATCATGAGTTCTACGGCGGCCATCTAGCTTACACCCTCGAAAAGATGCGCTTGCGGCGGGATGATCGTGTATGGGTAATGGATCGGGACGAAGTAATCATCGATGGCGTCCGGTTCCTCGGTGCGACCATGTGGACGGACTTCTCAGCTACCGGAAACCCGGTATTGGCGTCACTGACCGCTCAAAACAACATGAACGATTACCGAAAAATTCGCACAGGAAACTATCGGCGGATTAGGCCGGCTGACTTGGTAAATCAAGCGACCAAAACTCGCGATTGGCTGCGCATTAAGCTAGATGAACATCATGATGGGCCTACGGTGGTTATCACCCATCATGCTCCGACCATGAGATCCCTAGTGGACAGCCCTCATGCAGGTAGCCATCTGGACGCCGCATATGCAAACAGTTGGGAAGACCTTATGGGGATTAACCAGGTGATGCTTTGGGTGCACGGGCATTCACACACGGCGATTGACTATGAAATAGCGGGTACGCGGGTAGTGTGCAACCCGAGAGGCTATCCGGGCGAGAAAACTGGGTTCGATCCCGCACTAGTGCTCGAAATTTAGCGATGGAGCGTAAACGAGATGCGTGCATCTAGCTTGCTAAACCTTACAAGCATCAACTAGCGCCTAACCGTCTGTAACTGCGTTGGCGGTCGCTTAAGTTAGTCGATTCCACCTTAGCGTATACGGCGTCTTGGGCTCGCATCCACTGGGGTGTAGGGCGCTAGTCGAGCCGCTTAGCGGGGAAGCGGCGACGAGTTAGGGCTGAATGCTGACTAGGCCTTCAGACATTCAAATTCAACCCAGGGAGCAGGAGAAGCAATTTATGACCCTTCCTCACGAGAGAACCCGCGCTGTAATCGAATGTGAGGCGTTCCTCCGACAGCTCGCCTTTGATATTGCATTACCTCGAGACATCCGTAGCTATGCACATCACATTCTCAGGCACTACCCGTCGGCATCTCAGATTCTTGCGATAGGTCGCCTCGAAGAGCTCTTACAATGCGATGCGCTGGATTGTGAATCCCTGCGGCTAATTACGGCGCGCAGTCAGCGGCTATTCAGCTCCACCGTCAATTTTGCGGGATAGTTTACAAACTAAACTTTAATGATTCACTAATAAAGCCAGACCTAACGCGGTTCGAACAGCGCATAGGTTTTTGTGTTGTGGATATTCCAGCGGCACTTCAGTAGGCCAAGCGCTGACGGTGCTTACAGAAGCCCAGAGATTTTCTGCGGCCAAGATGAACGGCACAGTGCGGAGTGCGCTTGGAACCATTCACCTAATGACACACCAAAGTCAGCCCATGATGAGTTGTTATATATCTACGTAACGCAGGAAACAAAGAACTACCACGCCCTTTCACGGATGCGCTGAAATCTTGAGTTGGAGAAACAGCACTCTGTGTATTACATAAAACTAAACTGACACAGTGCCTTATGTTGAACTCCATTCTGATTCCAGAGACCAGCCGATCAATTTCGCCTTATGCAAAGCAACAGCTTGCTCAAGCACTAAAGGTCACCTATTCAGTTCCCGTAACGGGGTTTCTCGTAAACGCGTACGTCATTGCAAACGCTGCCGTCGGGATTGTTTATCGGGACGTCCGTAGCGATGCTACGGGTCGCTTTAATGACGGCCATCTCATACGAACATCAGACATCGTAGAACTCCGCCAGATTGATGGCCGCTGGCTCATAAAGACCGTTAACTCCCTTTACGTTGTGGCTACCTTCAAGCGGCACGTCGGAAGGCCATCGCTAATGACGCTTCAACGCCTCATGAAGACGAGGATTTTCTTGGCGTCCAGAAAGCTTCATTAGATGTCGCGCAGCCATAAGCTGGGCGACCAAGATCAGATGTTGATCTCAAGGCTTATAACAGAGTAGATCACGCCGAGAACGCTCATGAAATCTCAATTGTTAGACATTCTCAAAAATCAAAAAGCACGCGAAATTACAGATTTTCTATATGGAAAGGCCCCTGCCATAAACGGCACCGACTTGAGTCGAGGCGAAATTCTTCAAGAGCTACACCGGCGCAATCCCTGTAAGCAGTACTGCCTGGTAAAAAATTGGACTCTAGTCGAGCTAGACATCTCAGATGAAGCGTGTCGGCAGGTTGAGACTGATGGTTTCAAGGCTCGGCTTATCCATGCTAATGAGGTGGTCGAAGACTCAGCTGGCCGTTTTCAACCGGGCTGTTGGGTGAGAAGCTCGCTAGAGCAAAAGTATGAAAACGATGGCTTTTTCGAAACTAGAAGCACTATTTATGTGCTGCTAGGAATCGGACGCCTCAAAAAAGTGCGCGAAAACATCGTCTACAGCATCCGCCCAGTAAATCGGCGCATGACCGACATGAGTTAGAGATATAGCTTCCTTTCGTGTAGTTTTACGTAAGCTATTCAGGAAGCGAATTAACCACAGCAGATGATGGTGCACCTAGTCGATTGTTTCATACAAAAGTTGGTTCCATACTTCCGCTTGCGGCTGCATCGAACAGGAGCTTTGGGAAAGCGCTCAATGGAGTATTGAGAGATGCGCGGATCCGCTCAGGACTTGCGCGCCATGCGTTCTAAAGCTAATCCGCGCTTCTCACCTATGCCAAATTGAGAATGGTGAAGCTGCTATCAATATCGACACGCTTGTTGCACCCGGTAGTGCTATAAGCGTTCCTGTGGGCAGTTACTCTTAGTCGCTGAGGCGCGCCAAGCGGGCCTACTGGTCGAAGGGCTCCTTGCGGCAAACACCAAGCTATGCCTTTCGCTCATTGCCGAAGGATTTACGATTCCCCCACACAGAATGCAGCCGCCCGGGCTACGAGGCCAGAGAGCCGATGCAACTCGTAAGACAACAGAGTGATTGCAGAAAGAGGGGCTATGCGAATCAGAAATAGCCAGCCGGCTAGGGGTTACTGTTAGGAGTTTGAACGTTACTGCTGAAGGAGCAGAAAATATCGCTGGCACCGAACGAGTGAACGTGAGGGCTTTGGGACGGCATAGTTTGACTAAATAATCGATGATCCCTAGGCCCAGCACAGATAGAGGCAGTACATCGGTTTTCCAGAGGCACCAGGGGCCCCGCATCAAAGAATACTGCTGCTTCGATGACCAAGCTCGCACGACGTTGAGGTAGTCCTTGGGCAGGGTAGGATTCGAATCCGCTATCAATGCGAGCATCCATCAGCCTGTTCGAGGACTGCTTCTCTTACGTGGAGGGCAGAACCGCAAAATGCGATAGATATCTCAATTTGACAAAAGAAGCCCTAGTCATGCGCAAATGGCAAAACATGGAACTCGTCGAAGATCACCAGCCCTACGCCATCGAGGGCAGGGTCGTCCTGCAACCGCCGAGCGAGAATGCCCTCGGTGACCACTTCGATGCGCATAGCCGGGCCGACCTTGCTGTCCAGGCGGATGCGGTAACCGACAGTCTCGCCAACCGCCTCGCCCAGCTCGCTGGCCAGCCGTTCGGCCGCGGCGCGAGCCGCCAGGCGCCGCGGTTCGAGCATCAGGATCGTTTGCCCGGCCAGCCAGCGCTCGTCGAGCAATGCCAACGGAACACGGGTCGTCTTGCCCGCGCCGGGCGGTGCCTCGAGCACCGCTTCGTCACGGTCGTTGAGGGCTTGGCGCAAGGCCGGCAATGCTTGATCAATGGGCAGCGAAATCATGGACACTCGGGATAGGTACGGCGTCGGGACGATGACCGCAACGCCCGCAAACAAGGAAGCGCAGTGTACGGCCAGCAAACCCGCCGCTTCAGCCTGTTTTTTGCCGCCTGACCGAGCGCCGCAGCACCCGCTGCACGCAACGGTCTCGGCTCAGTTCACGCTATAGCCCCGCCCGGTGAGGCAGGCGCTGAGCGCGCGCCGGTAGGTGTCGGCCGTGGCCGCCGGAGGCGCGGCCTGTGCAGTCGCCGGATCGAAGCCACTCTGGCTGACGGCCCATGTATGGCACTCGTAGCGGTCGCGGCTCTGCTGCTCGGCGCTCTGCGCCTTGGCCGGGTAAGCGATGACATCGTATCGCCCGGGCTCGCTGGCCGGCACCACCGGGGGCGGGCTGGCGGGCTCGTACTGGTTGCGGTCGGCGTTCCACAGGTAGTACGTCCCGGCGGCGACGAAGTAAAGCATGCTGCCGATCCATAATTCCCGGGCGCCCGAGGGCAGCCCATGGCCATGCCGCGGGCCTGGCTGAGCATGACGAAAATCGGGACCACCCGGGCGGTCATGGCCATCCGGGCCGTGTCCGGGCGCGGCGAAAGCGGGAACACTGAGAACGAAAGCAAGTGATGCGGCGATGCAAGCGCGCGAAAGGGACCAGGGCATGATGCGCCTCCAGAAAACGACGGGATTGTTGCGTTGCCGATTATCCGCGGGCGGGCACGAGCCGACCGTCAACCAAAGGTAAGGTGTTGGTAAAAACGCAGGCCTACCCCAGCCGTGAACACCGGGGCGCGCGGAGCGGTCTGATATCGCGAAAACATCACGCAGCCCTTGTATAGTTGCGCCACTTTTTCAGGAGGTCCCTATGCGTACTCGTTCCCGTGTCATCGGCGGCGTGCTGGCCGTCTCCCTGTTCACCCAGCTGACCGCCTGCGGCACGCTGTTCTACCCCGACCGCCGTGGGCAGATCGAAGGCAAGATCGACCCAGCCATTGCCGTAGCCAACGCCATCGGCCTGTTGTTCTACGTGATCCCCGGCCTGATCGCCTTCGGCATCGACTTCGCCACCGGCGCGATCTACCTCCCCGATGACAGCTACTCCATGGCTCCGGAAAAACTTCAGGAAGCCATCGGCGCCGATGGCGTCATCGACCAGGCCAAGCTCAAGGCCATCATCGAGGCGGAAACCGGGCGCAGCCTGCCGCTGGATGATCCGCGCCTGATTCAGCACAACGGCAGCGTCGAGCAACTGGCCGCCTTCGGACCGCGTCCGGCCGCCTGATGCCACAACCAGCAGGCGAACGGCGCAAAGGGGTCAGCGCCGAGCATGCGCGGCTGATGCGCCGGGCCACGCGCCTGGCGCTCGGCGTGGCCCTGACCCTGGCCGGCTGCAAGGCGCTGGCCTGGTGGCTGAGCGGCTCGGTGAGCTTGCTTGCCGGCCTCACCGACTCACTGCTCGACGGCGCCGCCTCGCTGCTCAATCTGCTGGCGGTGCACTATTCGCTGCGCCCGGCCGATGACGACCATCGCTACGGCCACGGCAAGGCCGAAGCGTTGGCCGGGCTGGGCCAGGGCGCCTTCATTTCGGTCAGCGCCATCTTGGTCAGCGTCCAGGGCATCGACCGTATGCTGAACCCCGAACCGCTCGGCGCGCCTGCGCTGGGCATTGCGGTGATGCTGCTGTCACTGGCGCTGACCGTGGCGCTGCTCATCTACCAGCGTCACGTGGTGCGTGAAACCGGCTCGACCGCCATCCGCGCCGACTCGCTGCATTACCGTTCCGATCTGCTGCTCAACAGCAGCATCCTGGTGGCGCTGGTGCTTGCCGGCTACGGCTGGGAGCGCCTCGACGCCGTGTTCGGTATCGCCATCGCGCTGTACATCGTCTGGAGCGCGCTGAGCATCGTGCGCGAAGCCGGCGCGGTGCTGATGGATACCGAGCTGCCACCGGAGATCAGCGAAGACATGGGCCGGCTAGCCTGCGACGTGCCCGGCGTGGTCGGCTGTCACGACCTGCGGACCCGCGTGTCAGGTACCCGCTGGTTCGTGCAGATGCACCTGGAGCTGCCTGGCGAGCTGCCGCTGATCGAAGCGCATGCACTGTGTGATCAGGTTGAGGCGGCGATTCATGCCAGGTATCCGCGGGCCGAAGTGCTGGTTCATGCCGATCCGCTTGAGGTGGTTAGGCCGAAGGGGTGACCCGGCGGAAAGCACGCAGGCGTTCTGACAGTGCTGGTTTCGCCCAGCAGGGCGAAACCAATGCCTCAGCCAGCTCGGCAATTGAAATCGCCCCACCTTTTAGCCACCAAACAAAACCCCAAAACGAAAAAGACCACGCCTGGGCGTGGTCTCTTCGATTCGTCTGGCCGATGGTGACGGCGTCTTCTCGCAGCGCCTCGTGAGCGCCGGGGGCCCGGACCGTCGACCTCGGTAAGGTTCTCGGTAAGCACGGCGGGGATCCTTGCCATGCCTGTTCTGCCGGGGGCTGAAGTTGGATAAAGCTTACGCGCCCCACATTGGCAGAGGATTGCGAACATTGCTCGAATACCACGTCGTTGCGCAATCTGCTCACGCAAGTGCATAGTTCTGCGCAACAACCTCACGCAAGCGAAGAGAAATGAGCAAACTTGACCGCTACGACCTGCGCATTCTGGCCGAATTGCAACGCGACGCGCGTATCTCCAACCAAGACTTGGCCGAGCGCATCGGCCTGTCGCCCTCCCCCTGCTCCCGACGCGTCAAGCAGCTCGAAGACGACGGCTACATCGCCCGCCAGGTCGCGCTGCTCGATCGCAAGAAGCTCGGCCTGACACTCACCGCCTACGTGCTGATTGGCATGGATCGTCATACCCCAGACCGTTTCGAGCACTTCGAGGGTGTAATCGGCAATTGCCCAGAAGTGCTCGAATGCAGCCTCGTGACGGGCATGGATGCCGACTATCAGCTCAAGGTCGTGGTGCCGGACATGGAGCATTATCAGGCGTTCCTACTCGGCACACTGACGCGTATCGATGGGGTATCGAGCGTGCGCTCCAGCTTCGTGCTGCGGCAGGTGGCATCGAGCACCGAGTTGCCGCTCGGGCACTTACGCAGCTGAGACGGGTTTCTCGCCGTAACCCTTACAGCTGATGTGGTTACTGCCTATAATTCCCGCCCTCACGCCGGCCCGCCTATGCTGCGGGCCCGCGCCGCTCAGCCCGTTTGCAAAGGAATGCGTATGAAAGAGACCGACCGCGTCATGCAAAGCTACGGTCGTTGCTGTGCCAGCGACGGCTTCTTCGACGACTTCTACGCAACCTTCCTCGCCAGCTCAGCCGCTGTACGTGCCAAGTTCGCGGACACAGACATGTCCGCGCAGAAACGCCTGTTGCGGGCCGGCATCATGAACCTGGTGCTGTTCGCCCGCGGCATGCCGGACACCAAGCTCAAGGCACTCGGCATGAGCCATTCCCGTGCGCAGCTCGACATCGGCCCCGAACTCTACGACCTGTGGCTGGCTGCGCTACTCCAGACCATAGACCAGCACGATACCAAGCTGACACAGCCGGACCGGCAGGCCTGGCGCAGCGTGCTCGGCAAGGGCATCGAGGTGATCCGCTCGCACTATTGAGGGGCCTGCGACAACCCGCCCCACCTGCCGCCCGCAGCGCGGGCCACAGAACGCTTCAGTTCCGGCGCCGTCCAATCTGGCGAGCACTTGCACGCCCGGCGCGCGCGTATACTGCGCCGCTCGCACCGGTTGGCCGGTGCCCTCCAAATCGACGTCAGCTGGAGACCTACGTGGAACCCGAAGTATTCGAAAAGTGGATGATGATTGCCCTGGTTGGCGGCCTGATGGCGTTTATGGCCTTCATCATTTGGGATCTGGCCAAGAAGTCGAGAGCTGGCCGGCTCGGCACCGCGATCCTCTTCTTGGGTCTGGGGCTGTGTCTGTTCGCCTTTCTCGCCAAGCCGATCATCGGCTACATCATCGAAGTCACCCAGGGCATCCCGCACTGACGCCCTGCTGGTCGGCTACAGTCTCGCCGGCGCGTCCCGCCACTCGCCCGGCTGAAGGCCATCCAGGCTCCAGGGGCCGATCCGCACGCGCACCAGCCGCAACGTTGGTAGCCCTACGGCTGCGGTCATGCGCCGGACCTGCCGGTTTCGGCCTTCACGAATGATCAGTTCCAGCCAGCAGGTCGGCACCGACTTGCGAAAACGCACCGGTGGGGTGCGCTCCCACAAGGCGGGTTCCTCAAGCTGACGCGCTTCGGCCGGCAACGTCGGCCCATCGTTGAGCATGACGCCATCACGCAGTTGTTGCAGTTGCGCCTCGCTGGCCTCGCCTTCTACTTGCACCCAGTAAGTTTTCGGCAGCTTGTGCTTGGGATCGGCGATACGCGCCTGCAACCGACCGTCGTTAGTGAGCAGCAACAGCCCCTCGCTATCACGATCCAGCCGCCCGGCCGGGTAAACGCCCGGCACCGGTACGAAATCTTTGAGCGTGGCGCGCCCGTCGGCGTCGGCGAATTGGGTAAGCACGTCGAACGGCTTGTTCAAGAGGAGAAGGCGCGGCTCGGCGGGCGGCGCCTTGGCGACGCGGCGGGGCTGAGGGCGAACGCCGGAGCGCGGCGGACGAGGGCGATCGGTGCGGGGCATGGCAGGGCCTAAACGAGCAGGCCGCCATGCTAGGGCCCGGTAGGGTGGCCGGCAAGCGGTAGGGCGAGGTAGCACCGCCTGTTCGGCCCAAGCCTGGGCACCACAACGGTGCAGGGCCTGCGCCATCATCAAGCCGAGCGCCCTTTTATCGAACGGCACCCTACCTCGCGCCCTCTCGCCGCGCATTCCAAAAAATCCCGCTAAGCGGCGGCGCAGAGGGCTCGCCATGAAATTGGCACGGATGCTGCGATGCAGGGTTCAGTCCTAAAGGACCCACCCAACAGTTGCGCACGGACAGCCAAGGAGCCGCCCACAATGAAACGCCGTCCTCTGATCAAGTCCACCCTCGCCGCCAGCGCCCTGATGCTCAGCGGCCTGTTCCCGTTCACCCTGCAGGCTGCCGAAACCATCAAGGTCGGCATCCTGCATTCGCTGTCCGGCACCATGGCCATCTCCGAGACCTCGCTCAAGGACATGGCGCTGATGACCATCGACGAGATCAACGCCAAGGGCGGCGTGCTCGGCAAGCAGCTCGAGCCGGTCGTGGTTGACCCGGCGTCGAACTGGCCGCTGTTTGCCGAAAAGGGCCGGCAGCTGCTGACACAGGACAAGGTCGCCGTGACCTTTGGATGCTGGACCAGCGTGTCGCGCAAGTCCGTACTGCCCGTCTACGAAGAACTCGACGGTCTGCTGTTCTACCCCGTGCAATACGAAGGCGAAGAGCTGTCGCCGAACGTGTTCTACACCGGCGCGGCGCCAAACCAGCAGGCCATCCCAGCGGTTGAATACCTGATGAGCGAAGACGGCGGCGGCGCCGAGCGCTTCTTCCTGCTCGGCACCGACTACGTCTACCCGCGCACCACCAACAAGATCCTGCGCGCCTTCCTGCTCAGCAAGGGCGTGCCGGAGTCCAGCATCGAAGAGGTCTACACCCCCTTCGGTCACAGCGATTACCAGACCATCGTCGCCAACATCAAGAAGTTCTCCGCCGGCGGCAAGACCGCTGTGGTGTCGACCATCAATGGCGACTCCAACGTGCCCTTCTACAAGGAACTGGCCAACCAGGGCCTGGAAGCCACCGACGTCCCGGTCGTGGCGTTCTCGGTTGGTGAAGAAGAACTGCGCGGCATCGACACCAAACCGCTGGTAGGCCATCTGGCTGCGTGGAACTACTTCCAGTCGGTGGACAATCCGGTCAACGAAGCCTTTGTTAGCAAATGGAAAACCTATGCCAAGGAAAAAGGCCTGCCGGGCGCCGACAAGGCCGTGACCAACGATCCGATGGAAGCCACCTACGTCGGCATCCACATGTGGGCGCAGGCCGTCGAGAAGGCAGGCACTACCGACGTCGCCAAGGTGCGTGAGGCGCTGGCCGGTCAGAGTTTCGAGGCACCGAGCGGTTACACCCTCACCATGGACGAGAAGAATCACCACCTGCACAAGCCGGTGATGATCGGCGAGGTCCAGGAGGACGGCCAGTTCTCCGTGGTCTGGGAAACCGAAAGCCCGGTCCGCGCTCAGCCGTGGAGCCCCTACATCCCCGGCAACGACAAGAAACCGGATTACGCGGTGAAGTCGAACTAACCGCTGCGGTCGTGCGGTGGATGAACGAAGCGCATCCACCCACCACCGCCCGGCTTTCGTCGGGTGGATCGGGACGCGGAGTCGAGGCGTTCTCATTCACCTGCCCCCGCCGCCAGCTCCGCCAAGAGAGCACACGGCGACCCCTGGGAATTGCATGAATGAACACTGCCCTGCATCGATTACTGCTGCTGCTCTTGCTTGCCCTGCCCTGGGCCGCGCACGCCGGAGACGCAGCCGATTACGCCAAGGCCAGCCCAGCCAAACAGGCCAAGCTGCTCGAACAATGGGCCGCCGCGCCAGATCCGGATCGACTGCCCCTGATCGAAGCACTTCGCGCAAACCGCGTGGTGATCGACCAGAACAAGACGCCTTTTATCGAGGAAAACGGCAGTTTCCGTGCCCTGGAGGGCACCGCCGACCCCGTTGGCACACCCAAGAAGCTGCGCCTGAACAATCGCCTGCGCGGCCTGCTTAACACCGCACTGGCGAGCCATCAGCTGTTCGCCGAAGACCCGGCACAACGCCTCGCTGCGGCCAAGCGCCTGCAGCGCAGCGGCCAACCGGAACAGCTCGAGCTGCTTCAGCAGCGCCTGGACGCCGAGGACGATGCCGCCGTCAGCGAAGCGCTGACCCTGGCGCTGGCCAACTTGCAGCTGACCGCGAACGATCCGGCAGTACGCCTCGCCGCGGTGCGCCTGCTCGGTGAAACCGGCGCGCCCATGGCTCGAGTAAGGCTGGAAAACCTGCTGGCCGACGAGGCGGAAACCGACGCCACCGTACGCAAGGCGGCGGAAACCAGCCTCGCCCAGGTCAAGCGCAAGCTGCTGATCGGCGAACTGCTCGGCCAGGCCTTCAGTGGCTTGTCGCTGGGTTCGATCCTGTTGCTGGCCGCCCTCGGTCTGGCGATCACCTTCGGCCTGCTCGGCGTGATCAACATGGCGCACGGCGAAATGCTGATGCTCGGCGCCTACACCACCTACATGGTGCAGGTGCTAATGGCGCGCCTCGCGCCCGACGCCCTCGCCCTGTATCCGCTCGTGGCGCTGCCGGTAGCCTTTGTCGTGACGGCGGCGATCGGCATGGCGCTGGAGCGCACGGTGATCCGCCACCTTTACGGCCGCCCGCTGGAAACCCTGCTGGCGACCTGGGGCATCAGCCTGATCCTGATACAGCTCGTGCGCGTCTTGTTCGGCGCGCAGAACGTCGAAGTCGCCAACCCCGGCTGGCTGTCCGGCGGCCTGCAGGTGTTGCCGAACCTGGTACTGCCCTACAACCGCATGATCATCATCGGCTTCGCGCTTTTCGTGGTGCTGCTGACCTGGCTCCTGCTGAACAAGACGCGCCTGGGTTTGAACGTCCGCGCGGTTACGCAGAACCGCAACATGGCAGCTTGCTGCGGCGTCGCAACCGGCCGTGTCGACATGATGGCCTTCGGCCTGGGTTCCGGCATCGCCGGCCTCGGCGGCGTCGCCCTGAGCCAGATCGGCAACGTCGGCCCGGACCTAGGCCAGAGCTACATCATCGACTCCTTCCTGGTTGTCGTGCTCGGCGGTGTCGGTCAGCTGGCTGGCAGCATCTTCGCCGCCTTCGGCCTCGGCATCGCCAACAAGATTCTCGAACCGCAGATCGGCGCCGTGCTGGGCAAGATCCTCATCCTTGCGCTGATCATCCTGTTCATCCAGAAGCGTCCGCAGGGGCTGTTTGCGCTGAAAGGGAGGGTGATCGATTGAAGACCTATTTCGCCTCCCGTGTAGGAACGATTAGAGACGCCCGGTGCTCGCTCGCGGTCAGGCTGCAATCCAGCGACCTCGCAGGGTCGCCAGCAAGCTGGCTCCTACGGGGCAGCCCACGAATCGGCATCCCTGTCATCAACCTGCGGCAGGAGCGTCACTCATGAACCAGCCACTCACCGTTACCGCCGCACAAAAAGCTGGCCCGACACTGACCGTCGTTGCCCTCGGTTTGGCACTCGCCATCCTGCTGGCCATGCCGCTGCTGCACCTGTTGCCGGCCGACAACGCCTTCCATGTCTCGGCCTACACCTTGACGCTGGTGGGCAAGATTCTCTGTTACGCCATCGTCGCCCTGGCGCTGGACCTGGTGTGGGGTTACGCCGGCCTGTTGTCCCTCGGCCACGGCCTGTTCTTCGCCCTCGGTGGCTACGCCATGGGCATGTACCTGATGCGCCAGAGCGCCGGTGACGGCCTGCCGGCATTCATGAGCTTCCTCGCCTGGAACGAGCTGCCCTGGTACTGGTATGGCACGTCCAGCTTCCTCTGGGCGATGTGCCTGGTCGTGCTGGTGCCGGGCCTGCTCGCTTTTGTGTTCGGGTTTTTCGCCTTCCGCTCACGGATCAAGGGGGTGTACTTCTCGATCATGACCCAGGCGCTGACCTTCGCCGGCATGCTGCTGTTCTTTCGCAACGAGACGGGTTTTGGGGGCAATAACGGCTTTACTGGTTTCAGTCGCATCCTTGGGTTCGACATAACCGCCCCTGCCACCCGCGCAGCGCTCTTTCTCGCCACGGTGGCGCTGCTTGCCGGCAGTTTGTTACTGGGTTGGACGCTTGCGTGGAGCAAGTTCGGCCGGGTACTGACTGCGGTCCGCGATGCCGAAAACCGGCTGATGTTCTGCGGCTACGATCCGCGCGGCTACAAGCTGTTCATCTGGACGCTATCCGCGGTGCTTTGCGGGCTGGCCGGTGCGCTCTACGTGCCGCAGGTGGGGATCATCAATCCCAGCGAAATGGCACCGACCCAATCCATCGAAGCCGCCGTCTGGGTCGCCCTCGGCGGCCGAGGCACGCTTATCGGCCCGCTGCTCGGCGCCGGTATCGTCAATGGCATGAAGAGCTGGTTCACCGTGGCGTTCCCCGAGTACTGGCTGTTCGCGCTCGGTGCGCTGTTCATCATCGTCACGCTGTACCTGCCAAAAGGCGTCATCGGACTACTGCGCCGGAGGGGCGAAGGATGAAGACCGCACCCGTACCCGAACTGATCGAAACGGCCGATGCACTAGGAAGTGGCCGAGATGCCATTGGCCTTGGCCGTATGAAAACCCAAGGCCTGGATGCTCGCCACGGCACGATCCTCAGTCTTGAAGATATCTGCGTCAGCTTCGATGGCTTCAAGGCACTGACCAACCTCAGCCTGTACATCGGCATGGGGGAGCTGCGCTGCATCATCGGCCCCAACGGCGCCGGCAAGACCACCATGATGGACGTCATCACCGGCAAGACCCGACCAGACAGCGGCAGCGCCTATTTCGGCGATACCCTCGACCTCACTCGCATGAGCGAGGTCGAGATCGCCCAGGCAGGCATCGGTCGCAAGTTTCAGAAACCCACGGTATTCGAAGCGCTGTCCGTATTCGAGAACCTGGAACTGGCGCAGAAGACCGACAAATCGGTGTGGGCCAGCCTCAAGGCCAAACTCAACGGCGAACAGAAAGACCGTATCGACGACGTGCTGGAGACCATCCGCCTCGGCCAGTCGCGTCATCGTCCGGCCGGGCTGCTGTCCCACGGGCAGAAGCAGTTCCTCGAGATCGGCATGCTGCTGATGCAGTCGCCGCAGCTCTTGCTGCTCGACGAGCCGGTGGCCGGCATGACGGATGCCGAAACCGAATTCACCGCTGAGCTGTTCAGGTCGCTTGCACGCAAACATTCGCTGATGGTCGTCGAGCACGACATGGGCTTCGTCGACACCATTGCCGACCACGTCACCGTGCTGCATCAAGGCCAGGTGCTGGCCGAGGGTTCGCTGCAGCAGGTGCAAGCGGATGAGCGGGTGATTGAGGTGTATCTGGGGCGGTAAGCCGTTCACAGGGAGATGACTGGCGCCATTCACCGAGGGCATCACGGTGGATGGGTAAAGCGTCATCCACCCTACGCCCGCCAAACGCCCATGCCCGCATCAACGCAAACCTAATCGTAGGGTGGATAACGCCAGAGGCTTATCCACCAAGTGAAGGAGTCGCACATGCTGCAAGTCCAGCAACTGCACCAGTACTACGGCGGTAGCCACATCCTGCGCGGCCTCTCGTTCGAAGTGCCGATCGGCGAAATCACCTGCCTGCTCGGACGCAACGGGGTGGGAAAAACCACCCTGCTCAAGTGCCTGATGGGCCTGATTCCGGCCAAGGAAGGCCAGGTCGAATGGGAAGGCAAACCCATCACGGGCTTCAAGCCGCACCAAAGGGTGCAGGCCGGTATCGCCTACGTTCCGCAAGGGCGGGAAATATTTGGCCGACTGACCGTCGAAGAAAACCTGCTGATGGGCCTGTCCCGCTTTAGCGCCAAGGAAGCCAAGGAAGTGCCGGCGTTCATCTACGAGCTGTTTCCGGTACTCAAGGAAATGAAGCATCGCCGTGGCGGCGACCTTTCCGGCGGCCAGCAACAGCAGCTTGCTATCGGCCGAGCCTTGGCCAGTCGCCCGCGCCTACTGATCCTCGACGAGCCTACCGAGGGCATTCAGCCATCGGTGATTAAGGAGATTGGCGTCGTCATCCAGAAGCTCGCCGCCCGCGGTGACATGGCGATTCTCCTGGTCGAGCAGTTCTATGACTTCGCGGCCGAACTGGCCGACCAGTACTTGGTGATGAGCCGCGGCGAGATTATTCAGCAAGGCCGTGGCGCGGACATGGAAGCCGAGGGGGTGCAACGGTTAGTGGCGATCTGAGCCACGCAGCGCGGGGCGGTGACAAGCGTCGTTGAGGGCGACCTGAGCACTTCTTGCGGTCAACTGTATGCTGCCGCGATCGCCGCAGCGCAGTAAGCTTCGGCAGACCGGCCTTAGCGGCCCGCTTATCCGTACAGATATGAGGTCCTTGCATGAACAACGTGGTTTTCATCACGGGTGCGACATCCGGCTTCGGCCGCGCCACCGCCCGCCGTTTCGCCGAAGCTGGCTGGGCCTTGGTACTCACCGGGCGCCGCGTGGATCGCCTGGAGGCGCTGAAGGAAGAATTGTCGAGTAAGGTCCCGGTGCACATCGCCGCGCTGGATGTGCGCGATGCCGAGGCAGTGAAGCAGGTGGTCGCCGAACTGCCCGAAGGCTTTAGGGAGGTGAAAACGCTGGTCAACAACGCAGGCCTGGCCCTGGCGCCGGAGCCCGCGCAAAAGGTCGCGCTGGAAGACTGGCACACTATGATCGACACCAACGTGACAGGGCTGGTCAACGTCACCCACGCGTTGCTGCCGCGCCTGATCGAAACCGGCAAAGGCGCGAGCATCGTCAGCATCGGCTCGGTCGCCGGCCACTGGCCCTACCCGGGCGGCCACGTCTATGGCGCGACCAAAGCCTTCGTCGAGCAGTTCAGCTACAACCTGCGCTGCGACCTGCTGGGCACCGGTGTTCGGGTGACCGACATTGCCCCGGGCATGGCCGAGACCGAATTCACCCTGGTCCGCACCAAGGGCAACCAGGACGCGTCGGACAAGCTCTACCGCGGCACCACCCCGTTGACTGCCGAAGATATTGCCGAGCAGATCTTCTACGTCGCGACCTTGCCCGATCACATCAACATCAACCGCCTCGAAGTGATGCCGACCCGCCAAGCCTGGTCGCCTTTCAATATCGACCGCGACGCCTGAGCCGGCACAAGGCGGACGCACCAGCGCCCGCCCTCGATGTCACGCGCCGCGGCTCATGCCGGCCAGGCGGTGGGAGATTGCCTGCATGCCTTGGCCGAGTTCGCGCAGGCTGGCCGCATCCCGCGCGCCCTCCTCGCTCGCGGCATGGATGCGAACGGCCAGTTCGTTGATTTCCTGTGTCACATGGCTCTGCTCCTGCGCCGCCACGGCGATCTGCTGGGCGCGCTGGGCGATGTCATCGAAGCTGGCGACGGTGTCGCCCAGGGTGCCGGCGACGCCAGCGGCTTGTTCGACGGCGTCAGTAGTGCGGTTGGCGCCGGTCTGCATGGTCGCCACGGCCTGGCCGGACGCCTGCCGCAGTTGCACGATCATCTGCTGAATTTCGTTCGCCGAGCCCTGGGTGCGTGCCGCGAGGGTGCGGACCTCGTCGGCGACCACGGCGAAGCCCCGGCCCTGCTCCCCGGCGCGCGCCGCCTCGATGGCCGCATTCAGTGCAAGCAGGTTGGTCTGTTCGGAGATCGACTTGATCACCTCGAGCACGCTGCCGACTTGTTCGATGTCCACGCCCAACTGGGTGATCGCCGTCGCCGCGCCGGTGATGTCATCGGCAAGACCGGCGATCGCCTGGCTGTTGCGCTGGACCTGTTCGCGCCCCCGCTCAGCGGCATCCAGCGAATGGCGCGCGGTATCGGAGCAGTCCGTGGTATTGCGCGCCACTTCCGCCGCGCTGGCGGACATTTCGGTGATGGCGGTGGCCAGCTGGGTATTGTCCAGACGCTGCGCCTCGGCACGTTCGGCCAGGCCAACGGACAGTTGCGCCAGCTCCGCAGCCTGCCGCTCGAGATGGTTGGATTCCTCGGCGATGCGCCGCAGCATCTGCCGCAACGAGCCGGCGTAGCGGTTCACGGCGCCACGCAGCGCGCCGAGCTCATCGGCACGGTGGATCTCCAGTTCGTTAGCCGCACTGCCCTGCTCGCCGAGGCGTTCGATCTGCAGTGTGGTTTCGTCCAGTTGCGCCAGCAGACGCTTGCCAGCGAACCAGGCCAGGCCGAGCAGCAGGCCGAGCAGCGGCAGGAGGAGCAACAACATTTCCAGGGTGAGCTCGTCGGCAAGGCCAGTGACCTGGCTTTCAGGCGTGACCAGGCCGACCCACCAGCCCGTGCCTTGGATCGGCTCGAGCGTGACGTAACCGGCGCCACCCAAACGCTCGTCGTTTGGCAGGAACAGCGCGCCGTGCGCGGCGTTGCGGTTGCCCAGTGCCTCGACGACCGGCACCAGGGAGGGCTGCTGCTTGGCCAGGTCGGCCAGGCTCGGCAGTCGCTTGGCTGCGCCGGCCTGTGGGAAAAACAGCAGGTTGCCAGCCCGATCCACTGCAAAGGCGTAGCCGCCGGTGACATTGCCGTTGGCCTGGAGAAACTGGGCCAGCCCGTCGAGTTTGAGGTCGATGGTGGCGACCCCCGCGAATATACCGTCACGCTGGTAGGGCACGCTGCAGGTGGTCATTACCACGCCGCTGACCGAGTCCTCGTAACCGTCGGACCACAGGCAGCGCCCGGCCGGTGCCGAGCGCGCACCGCTGTACCAGGACTCGCCGTGGTAGGGCGCGGTCTGCGCCGCATTGTAGTCGTCGGAATAGTCGAGCCCGCCGGTGGCATTGCGCGCCCAGAAGAAGCTGCGCCGCTCCACGCCCGCAGTGAAGGCGCCTGGCTCCGGCCACAAACCGCCACCGGCGATGGCGGCATCGCCCTGGCCGTCGACAACCCGGGGCAGGGTCACCCGGGCCAGGGCTTCATCGTTGGGCATCACCTCGGCCAGATGTGCGATGGCCGCGGTGGTTCCTTCGATACGCGACAACTGCAAGGCCAGCTGACGCGCCAGCGCCGCGGTCGATTGCTGCGCGGCGGCGCTACCGGCGGCGAGCAGGCGCGGCTTGCCGCCGAGCGCCATGACCGTATAGATCGCCAGTGCCGTCAGCATCAGCAGGACAAGGACGCCCAGCGTCATACGGGAGGCGATCCGGGTAGGAATGATCGACATACTGCAACTCCACGAAAAGTTGGCCGGTTAACGGCACCAAGCGCAGCGACTTGAATCGATTCGTCGGCTTGCCTGGAGCATCCGACAGAAGGCACTTGCGCCCCACAAACGAGCACACTTACGCGAAATGCGCGCTAGTGGTGCAGTTATGCCGATTCCCCTCGACGCCCATTGACGGCGGTCAGGCTGCTCCGCGCCATTTGTGCACCGCCACGGCGCACAGGCACGACTATTGCTGACCGCATTAGACCGAACGCCAGACACGCGACCGCGTATGACTTCACTGACCCCGATCTTCACCCCGCACTGGCTGGCCGAGCTCGACCTCGGCTACGCACGGCTCGGCCAGGCGACGCGCCCGGTCCGCCGTCGTCACAACGGCCCATTGCGGGTGCAGAAGCACCTCTACCCCGAGGGCCCCGAGGTCTGTCAGCACATTGTCGTGCACCCTCCTGGCGGCATCGCCGGGGGCGATCGCCTGGCGATTCATGCGGAAGTTGGCCACGGTGCCTGGGCGCAGCTCACCAGCCCCGGCGCCGCCAAGTGGTATCGCGCTGCCAGCCCGGCCCATCAGACCCTCGACCTGCGTGTGCAGGCCGGCGCGACGCTGGAGTGGCTGCCGCAGGAGACCATCGTCTACGCCGGCGCGCAGCCGGAACTGCGCACCCGCATCGATCTGGAAGGCGACGCGCGATTGTTCTATTGGGACATCGTCGCCCTTGGCCGCCCCGCCTGTGCGGAGCGGTTCGACTGTGGCCGGCTGCGCGCCGCGCTGGACATTCGCCGCGACGACCAGCTGCTCTGGCATGAACGCCAGGCGATCGAAGGCGGCGACCGCCTGCTCGATTCGCCCATCGGCCTCGCCGGCCAACCGGTTTTCGGCACCCTGATCGTCACTGGCACGCTCGACACCGATGTGCTCGACGTCTGCCGCGACCTGAAGACACCTGTGCGCGGCGACCTGACCCAGTTGCCCGGCCTGGTCGTTGCACGCTGCCTGGCCGGCGAAACGCTGGAAGCACGCGCCTGGATGATCGCGCTCTGGCAGCGACTGCGCCCGGCGCTGCTCGGCCGCGAAGCGCTGGCGCCGCGGATATGGAGCACCTGACAGCCTCACCGGCGAGCCGGCCTTGCCGTTACCCTCGCCCGTGCCAATGAACACTACGTGGAATCGCTATGGACCTGTCACCCAGAGAAAAAGACAAGCTGCTGATCTTCACCGCCGGCCTGGTGGCCGAGCGCCGGCTGGCCCGCGGTGTGAAGCTCAACTACCCGGAGGCCATGGCCTACATCTCCGCCGCGCTGCTCGAAGGCGCGCGCGACGGCCAGACGGTCGCCGAGCTGATGCACTACGGCACCACCCTGCTCAGCCGCGAACAGGTGATGGAGGGCGTGCCGGAGATGATCCCGGAGATCCAGGTCGAGGCGACCTTCCCGGACGGCACCAAGCTGGTCACGGTGCATCAACCAATCGCCTGAAATATCGGTCAATGTCTACTGCCCACGACCTTGAACCGTTCTTGAAGGAAACCAACGTGCAGATACGCGACGCCCTGGACACCGACCTCGAAGGCATCCTGCAGATCTACAACGACGCGGTAGAGAACAGCACGGCGATCTGGAACGACCGCACCGTCGACCTCGCCAACCGCCAGGCCTGGCTGGCCGAGCGTCACGCGCAGGGCTACCCGGTGCTGGTGGCTATCGACGAAGCGGGACAGGTGGCCGGCTATGCCTCCTTCGGCCCCTGGCGCCCTCACGACGGCTATCGCCATACCGTGGAGAACTCGGTCTACGTCAGCCCCGACCATCGCGGCAGCGGTATCGGCCGTAGCCTGATGCAGGCACTGATCGAGCGCGCCCGCATGCTCGACAAGCACGTGATGGTCGCCTTCATCGAAAGCGAGAACCGCGCCTCGGTGCACATGCACCAGCAACTGGGCTTCATCCATGTCGGCCAGATGCGCCAGGTCGGCTGCAAGTTCGGCCGCTGGCTGGACCTGACCATGATGCAACTGACCCTGAACAGGACATCGAAACCATGATTCCCGGCGAATACCAGATCCAGGACGGCGACATCGAGCTCAACGCCGGCCGCCGCACCCTGACCCTCTCCGTGGCCAACAGCGGCGACCGACCGATCCAGGTCGGTTCGCACTACCACTTTTTCGAAACTAACGACGCCCTCACCTTCGACCGCGCCGCCACGCGCGGCATGCGCCTGAACATCCCGGCCGGCACCGCGGTGCGCTTCGAACCGGGACAGAGCCGCGAGGTGGAACTGGTCGAGCTGGCCGGCGAGCGCCGAGTATTCGGCTTCGCCGGGCGGGTGATGGGCGCGCTGTGAGCGAGTCGGTCCAGGGGTTCGACGAGCGGGCGAATAAATTCGCCCCTACAGGTTCGGTGCCGAACATCCCGCAGCGTCGACGCAATACGTAGGGGCGAATTCATTCGCCCATGAACGAACCACCGGCAGCCACCGTTCGCGCCGAGGCATCAAGGAACAGCCATGAAGATATCCCGCCAAGCCTACGCCGACATGTTCGGCCCCACCGTCGGCGACAAGGTGCGCCTGGCCGACACCGACCTGTGGATCGAAGTCGAAAAAGACTTCACCACCTACGGCGAGGAAGTGAAGTTCGGCGGCGGCAAGGTGATCCGCGACGGCATGGGCCAGGGCCAGCTGTGCGCCGCAGACGTGGTCGACACGCTGATCACCAACGCGCTGATCCTCGACCACTGGGGCATCGTCAAGGCGGACGTCGGCTTGAAGGACGGCCGCATCGCCACCATCGGCAAGGCCGGCAACCCGGATATCCAGCCCGACGTGACCATCGCCATCGGCGCGGCCACGGAAGTCATCGCCGGCGAAGGGATGATCCTCACCGCCGGCGGCATCGATTCGCACATCCACTTCATCTGCCCGCAGCAGATCGAAGAGGCGCTGATGAGCGGCGTCACCACCATGATTGGCGGCGGCACAGGACCTGCCACCGGCACCAACGCCACCACGGTGACGCCCGGCCCCTGGCATATGGCGATGATGCTCAAGGCCGCCGACGCCTTCCCGATGAACATCGGCTTCACCGGCAAGGGCAACGCCTCGCTGCCTGAACCGCTGATCGAGCAGGTCAAGTCCGGTGCCATCGGCCTCAAGCTGCACGAGGACTGGGGCACCACGCCGGCGGCCATCGATAACTGCCTCTCCGTGGCGGACCAGTACGACGTGCAGGTGGCGATCCATACCGACACCTTGAACGAATCCGGCTTCGTCGAGACCACCCTCGGCGCGTTCAAGGGCCGCACCATCCACACCTACCACACCGAAGGTGCCGGCGGTGGTCACGCGCCGGACATCATCAAGGCCTGCGGCTTTGCCAACGTGCTGCCCAGCTCGACCAACCCGACCCGGCCGTTCACCCGCAACACCATCGACGAGCACCTAGACATGCTCATGGTCTGCCACCACCTGGACCCGAGCATCGCCGAGGACGTGGCCTTCGCCGAGAGCCGTATCCGCCGCGAAACGATTGCCGCCGAGGACATCCTCCACGACCTCGGCGCGTTCTCGATGATCAGCTCCGACAGCCAGGCCATGGGCCGCGTCGGCGAGGTGATCACCCGCACCTGGCAGACCGCCGACAAGATGAAGAAGCAGCGCGGCGCCCTGCCGGGCGACGGCGCGGGCAACGACAACTTCCGCGCCAAACGCTACATCGCCAAGTACACCATCAACCCGGCGATCACCCACGGCGTCAGCCACGAGGTGGGCTCGATCGAAGTGGGCAAGTGGGCCGACCTGGTGCTCTGGCGCCCGGCGTTCTTCGGCGTGAAGCCGAGCCTGATTCTGAAGGGCGGCGCCATTGCCGCGAGCCTGATGGGCGACGCCAACGCGTCGATCCCGACGCCGCAGCCGGTGCACTACCGGCCGATGTTCGCCAGTTACGGCGGTTCACTGCATGCGTCAAGCTTCACCTTCATCAGCCAGGCCGCCTTCGAAGCCGGCGTGCCGGAGCAGCTAGGCCTGAAGAAGAAGATCGGTGTGGTCCGGGGTTGCCGCCAGGTGCAGAAGAAGGACCTGATCCACAACGACTACACGCCGGACATCCAGGTCGACCCGCAGAACTATCAGGTGCGCGCCGATGGCCAGCTGCTCTGGTGCGAGCCGGCCGACGTGCTGCCGATGGCGCAGCGGTATTTCCTGTTCTGATCGGCTAGCGCGGTAACGCGGGTAGGGCGCGCTCAACTTGCGGACCAGATGCGCCCTGTCGTGCGCTGGAACGCGGGCGAATAAATTCGCCCCTACACGGGGATTCCATTCGGTTGGTTGAGCCGTTGCGGGAGCGTGACGTGCGTTGAACGCGGGCGAATGAATTCGCCCCTACAAGGGTTCCATTCGGTTGGTTGGGCCTTTTTCGGACCGTGACGTGCGTTGAACGCGGGCGAATAAATTCGCCCCTACACGGGATTCCATTCGGCTGGTTGAGCCGTTTCGGAGCGTGACGCGCGTTGAATGCGGGCGAATGAATTCGCCCCTACAAAGGTTCCATTCGGTTGGTTGGGCCTTTTCGGGCCTGACGCGCGTTGAACGCGGGTGAATGAATTCGCGACATCGGGTTGGTGTGGCGGGGCATGGCTCGGCCGTACGTCCTGTAGGGGCGAATTTATTCGCCCAGCCGCTCCGGCGGCCATCGGCGCACCATGACTGCACGCTCCGACGGCAGATGCAGCACAACGGGGCATTCTGGCCGCGCGCGCCGGCAAGTGCTGTGCCTGCCGCCACGCGAGTTGTATACATAAATCCGGCACCTTGCCCAAGCGTGATCTAGGCTGAAACCGTTGCCTTCCGGCGGACAGACGGGGCGGCACGCAGCCTTTCGCGACGTGTGCAGTACGCGGAACGCTTCAAGGGAACGCTGGTGCGGTACACAAACTGCATACAGCTGACAGAACCAGCCTTGCACACGAGCGCTCGCCATGAACGATCAGGATTTGACCCTGCCACACCCCGATCCGACCCTGCACAACGCCGACCTCGAGCCCCTCGCGCCTGGCAAACGCAAATGGGGATGGTTCGAAATCTTCAACGTCTGGTCCAACGACATTCAAAGCCTGTTCGGCTACACGCTGGCCGCGACCCTGTTCATCAGTTACGGCCTGAACGGCTGGGCCGTGCTTGCCGGGATCGTGCTGGCCGGCTTCATCGTGATGGGCCTGGTGCAGCTGACCGGCAAGCCCAGCGTGAAGTACGGCATCCCCTTCCCGGTCATGGCCCGCGCCAGCATGGGCGTGCGCGGTGCGAACTTCCCGGCCATGGTGCGCGGCATCGTGGCGATCTTCTGGTACGGCGTGCAGACCTATTTCGCCTCGACCGCCGTGGCCCTGCTGATCCGCACCCTCACGGGTCCAGGCTCCGAGGCGACGCTGCTGGGCCTGACGACCGTCGACTGGGTCGCCTACGTGCTGGTCTGTGCCTTTCAGGTCGCGCTGTTCGTACGTGGCGTGGACTGGGTGACGCGGTTTCTGAACTGGGCCGGGCCGCTGGTATATCTGGTGATGATCGCGATGATGATCGCCATCTGCTACAAGGCCGGCCCGAGCCTCGCTGGCGCGCTGGGCGGAATTTTCAGCGGCACCGGCAGCTACGCAGGCGGGCCGGTTGCAGCGTTCGCCGCGGTTGTCGGCACCATGGTCGCCTACTTCGCGGCAGTAGTGATCAACTACGGCGATTTCGCCCGCTTCGTCAAAACCGAGCGTCAGATGCGAATCGGAAACTTCCTGGGCTTGCCGGTGAGCCTGGCGTTCTTCTCGCTGATCGCGCTGGTGATCACCGCCGGCACCGTGGTGGTGTTCGGCGAGACGCTGACCAACCCGACCGATATCGTGGCGCGGATCGATCATGTGGGCCTGACGCTCATCGCCGCCATCACCTTCTTCGCCGCGACAGTCGGCATCAATCTGGTCGCCAACTTCATCCCGCCGGCCTACGACATCGCCAACCTGTCACCCGCCCGCATCAGCGCACGCACGGGAGGCTTCATCACTGCCGCGATTGCCTTCTTCATCGGTGCGTTGTGGGTTTCGTTCATCAGCGCGGTGGGCATCGCCGCGTTCGTGGACACCCTGGGTGCGGTGCTGGCGCCGCTGTACGGCATCATCGTGGCCGACTACTACCTGGTTCGCCGTCAGCGACTGGATGTGCAACAGCTGTTCAGCGCCGAACCCGGTTCGACCTACTATTTCAATGCTGGCTGGAACCGCAAGGCGATCATCGCCTTCGGCATCGCCTCGATCTTCTCCGTCGCCTCGGTCTGGACGCCGGGCCTGGAAAGCCTGTCGGGCTTCGCCTGGCTGCTGGGCGCGCTGTTCGGGGCCGTGCTGCACTACCTGTTGATGCGCAAGCAGATCCTGCCGGTCAGCGCCACGCCCACCGCGACGTCCCAGCTGTAACCGATCGCACCGGGCCAACCGCGCGTGGGCTCGGTGCGTTTGTCGGGTGACGCATGCTAGAGTGCCCAGCCATCCGTATGGCACAACGACCCGCTCCATGAACCGATCGGTCATCGACGATATCTCGGCCATCGGCCGTATCAGCGCCGTACCGGCGATTCTCCAGGTCATCTGCGACACGACCGGCTTGCGCTTCGCCGCGGTGGCCCGTGTCACCGAGGACTCATGGACGGCCTGCGCGGTACTCGACAAGATAAATTTCGGCCTCGAGGTCGGCGGCGAGCTGGACGTCACGACCACGCTCTGCCACGAGATCCACTCCTCACACGAGACCATCATCATCAGCAAGGCGAGCGAAGACGATCGCTACTGCAATCATCACACGCCCAGGCTGTACGGCTTCGAGAGCTACATTTCCACACCAATCTTCCGCTCGGACGGCAGCTTCTTCGGCACGGTATGCGCGCTGGACCCGCTTCCGGCAAAGCTGTCGGAAGCGGTTGTGCTGCCGATGATGGAATCCTTCGCCAGACTGCTCGCCATGCAGCTGGAGTCGGAGGCGCGTTTCGAGGCGACCGAGGCCGCCTTGTTCGATGCGCGGCAGACGGCCGAATTGCGCGAGCAATTCATCGCCCTGCTCGGGCACGACCTGCGTAACCCGCTCTCCTCAATCATGTCCGGCGCCCAGTTGCTGCAGCGCCGCTCCAGCGACCCCACCGTGCTCGGCATTGCTGGCCACATGCTGACCGCCAGCCATCGCGCCGCTCGGCTGGTGGACGATGTGCTCGACTTCGCCAGGGGCCGGCTCGGCAAGGGCATACCGCTGAACCTGAGCCCCTGTGACGACCTGCGCGGCGCCTTGGGCCATATCGTCGAAGAACTCCAAAGCGCCAACCCGCACCGCAGGATCCAGGCGAACATCGGGCCGCTGGAGGGCGTTCGCTGTGACGCCGATCGCCTCGGCCAGCTGCTCTCGAACCTGCTGGCGAACGCCCTGGTGCACGGCGCGCCCGAGGGGACGATCGAGGTGACCGCAAAGATCGAAGACGATCAACTGCTGCTCTGCGTGAGCAACGCCGGGCAACCCATTGCGCCGGATCGCCTGGCCAAGCTGTTCCAGCCTTACTGGCGTGAGGAAACCAGCCCGCAATCCGGGCTCGGGCTGGGTCTGTACATTGCCAGCGAAATCGCGCAGTCCCACGGCGGGGAGATGCAGGTCGCCTCGACGGCCGAAGCGGGCACCACCTTCATGTTCAGGATGCCTCTAAGCGGGCCCTGATGCGCTGGCGCGGGGCAGTCAACGTAACTGGCTGTCCTTGCTGCCGCGCCGGTTGTACCCGCTGAATCTGGCGTCCTGCTTGTCCTGCTCCGCCTGACAGCGGATGCACAGCCGAACGCCGGGAACGGCCGCGCGTCGTGCCTCTGGAATGGGTTCGTCACAGGCTTCGCAACGCTGCAGGCTCTCGCCATGCCCGAGCCGACTGCGCGCGCGCTGCACGGCGTCCTCGAGCGTGCTGTCGATCTGGTCCTGCACAGCCCCCTCGTTAGCCCAACCGGTAGCCATCGCACCCTCCTCGGCCCGACAGGGCCTTCTCACAGGTCTCTACCTTTCTCTGATCGACCCTGGGCCGGACAGGTTCACCAGCCGCTGAAATCAAGTGCCGCAAATACGTACCGCCAGCACACCGGCACCGCTTGTCGGTTTGCTGGCGCCAAATCGACGAGTGGGGCTCGCCGGAAAAGGGCTTTGGCTATCCTTCGAGCCGAAGTGAAGGGAAGGCCGTGTCTCGGCGGGCGCTTGGAGCGCTCTGGCACGGCCTCGCCCGCTCATGGTCGTCGCTGGTCGGCCTACCAGACACACCTGACCCGTGAAGCGGAATTATGGACAAGAGATACCTGATCGCGCTGGTCATCGCCCTGGGCGGTTGCGCCAGCCAGCCAGAAGTCATGGAACGGGAGGTCGGGCAATTCGACCTCAAACTCGGTACGGCGCCGACACGCAGCATGGCCCAAGGGCTGGTTCAGCCAGCCACGGCCAGCACGTTCCGGGGTGGGCTGGACCTCACCCATGAGAGCGGAGTGTATGTCGGCCAGTGGTCGCCCAGCGTCGGGCTTCTGGACGGCAGCCAGCTGGAGCTCAACAGCTACGTCGGCTACGCGCAGCCTCGGATGGACGACTCGCCCGGCTATGAGCTGGGGGTGATCCGCTACAGCTTCCCGGAAATCGACACCTGGGACCGCGAGGAATACTACGCGGGCTTCAACCTGGGCAGCAGCCGGCTGGGCGGCGCACTGAGCAGCGCACTGGGGCGCACCGACAGCACCCTGTTTATCGAACTGGGTTCGGTCCGCCCTTTCGACGTCGGGGTCCGTCTGAAGTACGCCACCCACTCAGTGGACAACCCGCTGTATTACAACGGCGGCAGCCTGCGAACGTTCAATGACTGGTCGCTGAGCCTGTCCCGGCAGCTGCTCGGGGTGAAGCTGGACCTGTCCTATTCCGACTCGAACCTGCAGGGCGCGCAATGCGGCGTCTATTCGGGACAGAACGCCTATTGCGAAGGGTTCATGATGTTCAAGGCCGAGCGCGCCTTTTTCTAAGCGCCCGGCCGGTCATCAGCCCTGGCGAAAACGCAGCTGCGCATGGCCGACAGCGAGCAGGAATGCTGCTGCGGCGAACCCGTAGAGCAGGCCCAGGTTGCCGTCCTGGAACAGCCACGAGCCCAGCACCGGCCCGGTCGCCATGCCCATGAAGCGGAAGAAGTTGTAGCTGCCGACGGCCGTGGCTCGGTTCTCGTGGTACAGGTCCATCAAGAGGCTGGTCTGCACCGGCAGCGACAACCCGAGAAACAGCCCGAACGCAGTGACCGCCACGACCAGCGCGGCGAGCGATGACTGAGCGACCGCCAGGAACAGCATCAGGCTGAGCGCATTGAGCAGCGCCGTGATCAGCAGCATGGGTCGTGGCCGCCAATGGCCGAGCAGCCGCCCGCCGACGAAACTGCCTATCACCACCGCGATCGACAGCGGCAGGAATACCAGCCCCTTCTCGCTGGCGCTCAACCCGTAGCGGGCGTCCAGGATCCGCGGCATGAACACCAAGTAGTTATAGAACGCGTAGTACTGCACGAAGCTCAGCAGCATGATCGCCAGACCCTGGCGATTGCCGAGCACCTCGAGGTACTGCACCGGGTGAAACGCGCGCGGCGGCCCGCCGGCGGGGCGGGTTTCCTGCAGCCAGAGCGCATTGCTCGTCAGCGCCCCAATACCGACGATCGCCAGCAGCAGAAACACGTAGTGGAAATCCACGTGCTCGCCAACGAAGCCACCCACCACAGGCCCGGCGACCGGACCGAGCGCCACCATCATCTGGAACGAGCCCATTGCACGGCCCCGCGCGGCGCCTTCGAAGCGGTCGCCGATCACCGTGACCGCCACCACCGCACCGGCGGCGATGCCCACCGCCTGCAACGCCCGGAAGGCCAGCAGCACTTCGATGTTGTTGGCCAGAAAGCAGCCCATCGAGGCGACGACGTAGACCGCCAGACCCGCCAGCAGGGTGCGCTTGCGACCGGTGCGGTCGACCAGCGGCCCATAGATGATCTGCATGAAGGCGAGCACGAAGGTAAAGATCGAAATGCTCAGGTTGATCAGGAACGGCGTGGTCCGCAGCGCGGTGCCGAGCTCCGGCAGGATCGGCGTGTAGACCGTCTGGGTGAAGGGGCCGAGAAAGGCGGCGAAGGCGACCATGAAGGTCAGTAGACGTGGGCTCATCAGGTCTCCCAAGCACGGCAATGGTCGCGGCGGCCGGGGCGAGCCGCCGCCGCAGCGGTCACTCCTTGACCTGCATGTATTCCTCGGCCCAGACCATGTACTCCTCCGCTGTCGAGTACTTGACCGACAGCTGCGAGGCGTTGAGGTCGGAGGCGTCGATCTGGCGCTGCTCGCGCAGGCAGTCGTAGGTCGCCTTGATCGCGGCGAAATAGGCGGCATGGCCGTTCACCACGATGCGCACACCCAGCCGGGCGAGGCGTTCGTTGTCGCGCAATTGTGGATTGCCGTAGGTGACGAGCATCAGCGGCACCTTGAGCTTTTCGGCGACCTGCTCGAGCTGCTCGAAATTCTCGATGCCGACCAGACAGATCGCGTCCGCCCCGGCCGCCTCGTAGGCCTGCACGCGCGCGATCACCTCTTCCAGGCCGATCACGCCGGCGTTGGTCCGGGCGATGATGCACAGCTCGGGGTCGATGCGCGCCTCCAGCGCCGCGCGAATCTTGCCGACCGCCTCGAACATACCGATGAGATCGGTGGACTTGCGGCCGAATTTGGCCGGCAACAGGGTGTCCTCGATGGTCAGCGCGGCAATCCCGGCGCGCTCGAGCTCGACCACGGTACGCATCACGTTCAGCGCATTACCGTAGCCATGGTCGGCATCGGCGATGATCGGCAGTCGCGAAACGCGGCCGATGCGCGCGGCCTGCTCGACGAACTCACTGAGGGTGATCAGCGCGAAGTCGGGCGCAGCCAGTACCTGCAGCGAGGCGACCGAGCCACCGAGAATCCCGACCTCGAACTGGAGATCGGCAGCGATGCGGGCCGACATCGGATCGAATACCGAGGCGGTGTGATAACAGCGGTCCGAGGCCAGCAACTTGCGGAAGTCCTGGCGCAGGGTGTGATGAGAGCGTCGTTGCATGTGTCCGTCCTGTTGAGTCGCACGCAAGGGTCTTCGCCCTTGTCTGGTCTAGTGTTGAAAGCTCTGCGGCGGGCCTGCGGCACACCACGGTGAATCAAAGCGGCGCGCGTGGCTGCCGCCCCTGTACGTACGCCATGACCAGCCCACTGGCAATGATCACAGCCATCCCGGTGATGGCACCAGCATCCGGCGTGTGGCCGAACGCGATCAGGCCCACCACACCGGCGAAGATGATCTGCGCATAGGTGAAGGGTGCCAGCGCGGCTGCACTGGCGAAGCGGAACGCGTTGGTCAGCAGCAGATGCCCGCTCATGGCCATGGCGCCGAGCGCCGCCATCATCACGGCGTCATGCAGAGACGGCGTCTGCCAGTTGAAGATCACCAGCACGCTCATGACCAGACTGCCCACCAGGCTGGTGATGAAATTGCTGGTCACCGGATGGTCTGTCGCGCTGAGCCGGCGGGTGATCAATTGGTAGATCGTGAAACTGACCGCGGCGCCGAAGGGCAGCAGGATCGCCGGAGTGAACAGCGCGCCGCCCGGGCGCACGATGATCATCACGCCGATCAGCCCGCAGCCTACCGCCAGCCACTGAGCGCGGCTGACCTGCTCGCCCAACAGCGCCGAGGCGATGGTGACCAGCAATGGCGTGAGGAAGATGACGGCGGTGGCCTCGGCCAGCGGGATGTAGCTCAACCCGCTGATGAACAGCATGCTGACGCTGACCAGGCTCAGGCCGCGGCAGATCTGCAGAGTCGGACGCAGCGTCTGGAAGACGCGCCGTCCCATGCGCGGCGTGAACAGGGCAAGCATCAGGGTCGTCTGCGCCATGTAGCGCGCCCAGATAACCAGGAATACCGGATAGAGCTGCGTCAGGTGTTTGGACAGGCCATCGTGCGAAGCCAGAGTCAGACAGGACACCAGAATGAGCAGCACGCCGAGCAGGGGCTGGTGGGAATTGTTCAATTGGTAAACCGCGACGATAGGTAGCTACCTAAGAATTATGCGCCTAAATCCGTGTTTCGTCAGTCGTCACATGAGCCGAGCCGACCAGACGATCGCCCTTCACCGTGGCCGTCGTGTCGCGAAACGGTCATGCCATTCGGGTGTAATCGCGATCATTCCGTCGGGTACCGCTCCAGCCGCTCGACTATCGCGTATGATCGCCGCCCCGCGCGCGCCGCCATAGCAACGGCCGCGTCAATCCGAGTCTTGTCTGATGTTCAAGTTACGCGCGATGCAGGTGCGCGATATCCCTGCCGTGATGTCGATTCAGGAAGAATCCTACGCCGCCGAAATCCTCGAGGATGAAGCGGTCATCCGCGACCGTCTCGCTGCCTTTCCGCGACTCGCCTGGGTGGCCGAAGACGAACAAGGCGTCTGCGCCTATCTGTTCGCCTATCACTCGCGCGTCGGCAAGGTCACCCCGCTGGACGGCGATTTCAAACAGTACCCCGAAGCCGATTGCCTCTACCTGCACGACCTGGCCGTCTCGCGCCGCGCCGCCGGCCGTGGCATCGGCCCGGCGTTGGTGAGCCGCAACCTGGAGCAGGCCAGCCGCCAGCAGATCCGCTATTCGGCACTGGTCTCGGTGCAGGAATCCGAAGCCTTCTGGTCGCGCCTGGGCTACAGCGCCCATACCGAACTCGAACCGCGCCAGGTTGATAACCTCGCCAGCTATCGCCTCCCCGCGGTTTACATGGTGCGCGCCCTGCATTGACGCACCCTGATGGTGCGACCACATAGCTGACGCACCATCATGATGCGGCCTGAGCCCCATTTTCAGGCACGGCCAGCCCCGCAGCCGGCGCGACGCCTTTGCCAACGCAGGTTGGCAAGCGCCTTGCTCTGCTTGTGCCGAACGCACAACCGGAACTGCCGCGCCCATGCTGGTCATTCATCGCCGTACACAGACGCATGCCAAGGCTGACGCCGAACTCCTGCTTACCTATGAGGCACGCAGCAAGTCGCGCCTGCGCTGCTTCACCACGACGGGCGAGGACGTCGGCCTGTTCCTCGAGCGCGGCCAGCCGCCGCTACGCGATGGCGAGTCTCTCGAGGCCGAAGACGGCCGCATCGTCCGCGTGCGCGCGCGCCCGGAGCGCCTGCTGCATGTCACCTGCGCCAGCGCCTTCGAGCTGACGCGCGCGGCCTATCACCTCGGCAACCGCCACGTGGCGTTGCAGATCGGCGACGGTTGGCTGCGCCTGCTCGACGACTACGTGCTCAAGGACATGCTGCTGCAGCTTGGCGCCACGGTCGAAGCCATCGAGGCGCCCTTCCAGCCCGAACATGGCGCCTATGGCGGCGGCCACCATCACTCCCACGCGGGCGAGGCCGAGTTCAGCTACGCCCCTCGTCTGCACCAGTTCGGAGTGCGCCCGTGATCAACGGTGCGGCCTGGGGCCTGCTGCGCCTGGCCAGCCCGCAGCTGCCGATCGGCGGCTACAGCTACTCGCAGGGTCTGGAAATGGCGGTCGAGCAGGGTCTGGTCGCCACCGCCGAACAGGCTGCTGCCTGGCTCGAGGATCAACTGCTCTTGAACCTGGCGCGCTTCGAGGCGCCGCTTCTGCTGGCGCACTGCGAAGCGGCCGCCCGCGAGGATTGGCCCGCCCTTGCTGAACTCGCCGAGCGCCACCGCGCCAGTCGTGAAACTCGCGAACTGCAGCTGGAAAGCCGGCAGATGGGTTACTCGCTCGGCCAACTGCTAGACGGCCTGCCGGAACTGGACGCCCCTGCCCGCGCGCTGCTTGCCCGCACCCCCGAACCCGGTCTGGCGCTGACCTGGGCGCTCGCCGCCCGCGCCTGGCAGATATCGCCGCGGGAAGCGTTGAGCGCCTGGTTGTGGGGCTGGCTGGAGAACCAGCTGGCGGTGCTGATGAAAACGCTGCCCCTGGGGCAGCAGGCGGCCCAGCGGCTGACGTCAGCCTTGCTGCCAAGCCTCGACCAGGCCGCTCGCATCGCCACCGACCGGACGCCCGAGGATTGGGGGAGCCTGCCGTTTGGACTGGTGCTGGCCAGCATGGGGCACGAGCGGCAGTACAGTCGGTTGTTCAGGTCATGATCAGACCAACGCCGCCTCCGCCATTCGCATCAGGCGGAACGAGCACTGCCCGCGAGCCCGCGCTCCCATGCGACCTACTGTATTCACGGAGCCCATGCAAAGGGACCTCGGCCGCGAAGCCGTTGGCTTTTTGCCCGAGTGTCGGAACGTCCCTTGGAAGCACCCAAGCCACTGCCGACACGCACTGCATCCGCAAGCGGCAAACACGCTCACCCAACGAATCCCATCCCTGCCCCAATCGGCAGCGGCACCCCTTTCGCAACCCCAAGGCAGCCACACCGCCTTCCAGAGGAGACCATCATGAACAGCCAACCCCTGCGCGTCGGCATCGGCGGCCCGGTCGGGTCGGGCAAGACCGCCCTGACCCTCGCCCTGTGCCGCGCCCTGCGCGAGCGCTACAACATCGCCGTCGTCACCAACGACATCTACACCCAGGAGGACGCCCAGTTCCTGGTGCGCAACGAAGCCCTGGCACCCGAGCGCATCATCGGCGTGGAAACCGGCGGCTGCCCGCACACGGCCATTCGTGAAGACGCCTCGATCAACCTCGAAGCGGTCGAGCAGCTCAACCGGCGCTTCCCGGGGCTGGACCTGATCATCGTCGAATCCGGTGGCGACAACCTCTCGGCGACCTTCAGCCCCGAGCTGTCGGACCTGACGCTCTACGTGATTGACGTCTCGGCCGGCGACAAGCTGCCGCGCAAGGGCGGGCCGGGGATCTGCAAGTCCGACCTCCTGGTGATCAACAAGGTCGACCTCGCCCCCATGGTCGGCGCCTCGCTGGAGGTCATGGACCGCGACGCCCGCAAGATGCGCGGCGACAAGCCGTTCGTGTTCAGCAACCAGAAAGTCGGCCAGGGACTCGACGAGATCATCGCCTTCATCGAAAAACAGGGAATGCTCAGCGCCGCCTGAGCCAGCACCGCCTGTAGGCGTGCCCGTCCGTGCTCGCTCATCGCCAAGCGCTTCGCCAGCCAGCGGGCTGCTACCGGGAAACCGCCGACCGCGCCGACGCGAAGCATCGCGACGATTCGAACGCATCATGCAAACCAGAGGGAACACCGAATGAACAGAAAACTTCTCTTCGCCACCGCCCTGCTGCTCAGTCCGGCGCTGGCTGTAGCCCACCCCGGGCACGACCACGCCGGCATCATGTCCGGTCTCGCCCATCCGGTCTTCGGCCTCGATCATCTGCTGGCGATGCTTGCCGTCGGGCTCTGGGCGGCGCAGCAGACCGGCACGGCACGCTGGGCGCTGCCGCTGACCTTCGTTGCAACCATGCTGCTCGGCGGCCTGCTCGGCTTTGCCGGCACCGAGATGCCAATGTTGGAAACCGGCATCGCCGGCTCGGTGCTGGCGCTGGGCCTGTTGGTCGCACTGGCGGTACGCCCGCCGCTGGCCGTCGCAGCCGGTCTGACCGCCCTGTTCGCCGCCAGTCACGGGGTCGCACACGGCTTGGAGTTGCCGGCCCTGTCGAGCCCCTGGGGTTATGCCGCCGGTTTCGTGGCCGCGACCGCGGCGCTGCACGGCGCCGGCTACGTCGTTGCCCGCAGCTTGCCGCAGGTTGCCGCGCCTCTGGTACGCATCGCCGGTGCGGCGTCGGCCCTGGCTGGCGCCTGGTTGCTCGCGGCCTGACAGACGACGCGTGAATGGTCGAGGTGCAGAGCCTCAACTGCGCGCGCCTGGGCCGAAGCGACCGTGTACCCCTGCGGCTTCACGCCGCCATGCCGTTCTTGAAATGAAAAGCCCGAGCCAGTGACCTGACTCGGGCTTTTTTCGTTGCGCCTGGCTCAGCGGAACGGCGGTTCGTCGAAGCTGCGCAGCTTGCGTGAATGCAGCGAGTTGAGCTGGCTGCGCAGCAGGTCGAGGGCAGCGATGCCTATCTTCAAGTGCTGGGTCACGGCCCGCTCGTAGAAGGCGTTGGCAGACCCCGGCAGCTTGATCTCGCTGTGCAGCGGCTTGTCCGACACACAGAGCAGCGTCCCGTATGGCACCCGCAAGCGATAACCCTGGGCGGCGATGGTGCCGCTCTCCATGTCTACCGCTACAGCGCGCGAAAGATTGATCAACGGCCGCTCCTGCGCCCAGCGCAGCTCCCAGTTACGGTCGTCGTAGGTCAGGACAGTGCCGGTGCGTAGGCGCTTCTTCAGTGCCTCACCCTGATCACCGGTAACTTGCGCAGCAGCCTCTTGCAGCGCCTGCTGCACCTCAGCCAGCGCCGGCAGCGGAATATGCGGTGGCAGTACGCGATCGAGAATGCCGTCGCGCCGCATGTAGGCGTGAGCCAGCACATAGTCGCCGATGGACTGCGACTGCCGCAGACCGCCACAGTGGCCGATCATCAACCAACAGTGCGGACGCAGCACCGCGAGATGGTCGGTAATGTTTTTCGCGTTCGATGGCCCTACGCCGATATTGACAAGGGTGATGCCGTGGCCGTCTTTCGCAACCAGGTGATAAGCCGGCATCTGGTAGCGGTGCCAGAGCACGCCGCCAATGATCGCCTGGGCTTCCCCCTCCTCCATGCCTCGCTCGATGACGATGTTGCCTGGCAGCACCATGCGCGTGAAACGGGTGTCATCACGCAGCATGTCCAAACCGTGGCGGATGAATTGGTCGACGTAGCGGTGATAGTTCGTCAACAGAATCCATGGCTGTACGTGGCGCCAATCGCTGCCGGTGTAATGCACCAACCGGCGCAGGGAGAAGTCCACGCGCGCGCCGTCGAACAGCGCAAGCGGATAGGGATCGGCATGTTCCCAGTCGTAGAGCCCATCGGCGATATCATCGGTCGCCGCGGACAAGTCCGTGCTGGGGAACACCCGCGCCAGCTCGGCAGCCGTCACGCCCGTGCCAGCTAGCTCGTCGCCCTGTTCGATCACGTAGGGGTAGGGAATGTTGCGATCACTGATGCCGACCTCGACCTTGACGCCGAAATCGGCGATTAGCGGCCGCAACTGATCGAGCAGATAGCCGCGAAACGCCCCCGGATGAGTCACGGTGACGCTGTATATGCCCGGCGCCTGTACTTTCGCGTAGGCGCGGGTCGAAGCCGGGACCTGGCCGTGGCAGGCGTAGGTCAGGCGTAGCTCGGGGTAGCGAAACAGCGCGCGCTCGGCGGCATCGGGCTCCTCGCGCGTGGCGACATAGCGTTTGAGTGCCTGGTTCAGGGCGCGAGTGGCGTGCTGGTGCAACTCGGCAAGGTGGTCCACGGCCGCTTCAGCGCTGGTGGCAATGCGAAAAGTCTCGCCTGCTGGATTCATGGTGGGTTTCCTTGTCTGGTCATTGAAAACATCTTGCCTGCTGTTCGATGACAGCGGTAGCACCTGCCCGAGCTCATTCATCGCACCGATGCGCCGCGAGCTGCAGTACTAACTGCTCCAGCCGCGCCTTGAGCAGTGCCAGGCTGGGCGCAGCGGTCAGGCTCAGGCGCAGCGCGTGAGGCGCATCATGGCCGACGGCGAACGCCTGTGCGGCGGCTGCCTCGATGCCCGCATCACGGCATATCCGCATCGCATCGACACCCGGAGCCAGGGGCAGCCATAAATGCGGCGACGGCGTGCTCGAAGCGCCAAGCAGTTTTTGCGCCAGGCGCCAGCGGCGCGTGACTTGGTCACGCTGCCCGGGCCAACAGATGTGCCTCTTCCACGCCGCTTCGCAAAATGCCCAGCTTTTCTTCACCTAGCACAACGGGTTATAAACCCGCCGTCGCGCCCCACGCGGGCGCGTGGATTGAAACGCCGCCCAGTTAGCCAGCTTGGCTAGGGTCTTAGTGGTCGCGCCCTACCCGGGCGCTTGGGTTGAAACATCCTTCGCCGTGGCTGGCTCGGTCTTCTGGCCACCACCATTTGCTCAGGTTCAAGCCACGCTTGTAATCGCGCTGATTGAGACAGGGTCTGTTTAATAGTGATAACGACACATGACAATCTGCAACTGACCATCATCCACCGCATAAACCAGCCTGTGCTCGCTGCTGATTCGTCTTGACCATAAACCGCTCAGGTTGTGCTTGAGCGGTTCCGGTTTACCGAGTCCCGTAAAGGGTGTGCGCACGGCATCGCGGATAAGCAGGTTGATTCGTTTAAGACTTGCCTTGTCGTTTTGCTGGAACCAGAGGTAGTCATCCCATCCTTCGGGCGTGAACAGGATATTCATGCCGTGCTTATTCGTCTTCCAGCAACTGTCGAGACGCTAGCTTACCGGCGCGCAAATTGTTGACGGATCTGATCAGACGCTCGGCATTAGCAGGCGAGCGCAATAAATGCGCCGTTTCCTCCAGCGCATTAAAGTCGGCGAGGGAAATCATGACTACCGGCTCACCTTTCTGCCGGGTGACCATAATCGGTGTGCGGTCGCCATTGACCCGGTCCATGGTTTCAGCGAGATGCTGGCGCGCTGTGGTGTAGTTGATGGTTTGCATAGTGGATTCCTCAAGCATGCGCGAAATGTACACATATCTGTACATACCCTCAAGCCGATCAAGCACCGCCGCCCAGCGCGCCTATTGAATCCCCCGGAGTTACCCAGACGGAGAAACGGCTAATCCAGAAACGGCGCACTCCGCGCCAACACCGCACTGATGTCCAGCCCTGTCGGAAGGGTGCCGAAGACGCGGCCGCGGCCGTCCAGGCGGCTGGCGATGAAGGCGTCCGATACGGCTTCGTTGCCCGCCTCGAGGAGCAGCTTGGCCTGCAGGGCGACGGCGAGGTCTTCGGTCAACTGACGGGCCCGGTAATGGATGGCGTCGGTGTCGGCGAGCGCCGCCTGGAGCTGGCGGACATGCACGCGTAGCCGCGGGTCGCCATGGCCGTCGCCAAGCTCGTTGTGCAAGACATCAAGCGCGCCGGATTCCCTGGACAGGGCTCGCAATAGGTCCAGGCACTGGACGTTGCCGGAACCTTCCCAGATCGAATTGACCGGCGCCTCGCGGTAAAGGCGCGGCATGAGGGTGTCCTCGACATAGCCGGCTCCGCCCAGGCATTCGCTGGCCTCGGCGATCATTTCGGGCGCGCGTTTGCAGATCCAATATTTACCGATCGCCGTAACGATGCGCGCGAAGGTCGTCTCACCCTCATCGAACGGGTGGTCCAGCGCGCGGGCCATGCGCAGGGTCAGTGCCAGTGCGGCCTCGCTCTCAAGGGCGAGATCTGCGAGCACGTTCTGCATCAAGGGTTGCTCGATCAGCGCCTTGCCGCCGACCAGACGATGCGTGCAATGGTGCATCGCCTGGGTGAGCGCCTGACGCATCAGCGAGCTGGAGCCGACCATGCAGTCGAAACGGGTGGAGGAGACCATCTCAATGATGGTCGGCACGCCGCGCCCCTCCTCACCGATCATCCAGGCGAGCGCGCCACGGTATTCGACCTCACTGGACGCGTTAGACCAGTTGCCAAGCTTGTTCTTCAGCCGCTGGATGTAGAACTGGTTGCGGCTACCGTCCAGGCGGTGGCGCGGCAGCAGGAAACAGCTCAGCCCTCGCTCGGTTTGCGCCAAGGTCAGAAAGGCGTCGCACATGGGCGCCGAGCAGAACCATTTGTGACCGACCAGCTCGTAGGCCTGGCCTGGCCCGGTCGCGCCGATGGGGTGGGCGCGCGTGGTGTTGGCGCGAACATCGGTGCCACCCTGTTTCTCCGTCATCGCCATGCCGATGGTGACACCGGCTTTTTGCTCCATAGGCACGTTGCGCGGGTCATATTCGCGGCTGAGAACTTTTGGCAACCAGACGTCCGCTATACCGGGCTGCTGCAGCAACGCAGGCACGCTGGCATAGGTCATAGTCAACGGGCAGCTGCTGCCGGCTTCTGCCTGATTGTGCAGGTACATCAGCGCGGCCCGCGCAACCTGGGCGCCAGGCTGCGGGTCGGTCCAGGGCAGCGATGGAATGCCATGCGCGATGGCGGTGCCAATGAGCTGGTGATACGCGGGATGAAACTCGACCACATCGATGCGATGGCCGTAGCGGTCGTGGCTTTTGAACACCGGCCGGCTCTCGTTGGCGAGGAACCCCGCCGCCATCAACGGGCCGCCAGCCAGCGCACCGTAGGTCTCAAGTCGCGTTTCGGCCCAGCCGCCCCGGTAACGCCGCACCCAGTCCTGCAAGGGTAGGTCGAGGCGATAAAGGTTTGCGCCGTCGAGCGGCGGCACCTGGTTCAGCACCTCGTGCGTTTCGGCGTATTGATGCAGGCTCATGGCAGCTCTCCTCGGTGGCGACGTGGCGCGCCGGCAGCGATCCGACCTGGGCAGGCAGGCCGCGCGGGCTCCATCAATGAAGTGAAGCACGCACCAGGAGGGTGCAAAAGCGAGGTTTCGGCCAAAGTTGCGCGGCATCGCGCGGAGGTCAGGTCGCCTGGAACGGCATCAGCAATTGAAAACGGCTGCCCTGGCCGGGTTCAGAATGGTAGGACAGCCGCCCGCCTTGGAGCTCGACCAATTGCCGGCAGAGCGACAAACCAATGCCAAGGCCACCGTACTGACGCGTCATGCTGCCATCGAGCTGCCGGAAATACTGGTAGAGCGAGTCGTCCGACGGCGCCTCGAAACCGATGCCGGTATCGATCACTTCGACCTGCAGCTCATAGTCCGATCCGCTCTGCCGCCCACTGACCGCCAGGGTGACGCCGCCGTGCAAGGTAAACTTGATCGCGTTGTCGAGCAGATAGCCGAGGCTTTGCTTGAGCTTGGCAGCATCACCGACCATCGCTTCGGGCAAGCCGCTGACGAAATCCAGCTCGAAGGACAGGCCGCGCACCGCGGCGCGGGCGCCATAGAGCATGTAGAGCTCGTCGAATACGGCACGCAGCCCGAACGCCTCCCGGCGCACCCGCAGCTTGCCGGCCTGGAGTTCGGTCAGCGCAAGGATGTCGTTGACCAGCCGCATCATGTCACGTGCCGAGCTGGTAGCGATGCGCTGGTACTGTTCCAGCTCGCCATCCAACTCCAATGTTCGCATCAGGTCCAGGCTGCCGATCACGCCATGCATAGGGGTACGCAGCTCGTGGGTGACGTTGGCGAGAAATTGGTCCTTCAGGCGGTTGCTCTCGGCCAGCTCGCGGTTCAGTTCTTCGAGCTTGCGTCCGGTCTCCTCGAGCATCTGGGCGCGCTCTTCCTTCATCATGTTGATGCGGTCGGCCAGCGCCAGCGACAGCAGCGCGACCTCCACCGCCGAGCCGATCTGCCCCGCGTACATGGTGAGGAACATGTGCGGCAGGTAGCCGAGCACCATGAGCGTGTTGATCTGCCCGCCGATGAGAAAGGTCGTCCAGGCGATCATGAAGTAGCGCGCCACACGCATGCCACGGTGCCAGGCGAGGATGCCGGCAACGAAAATGACAAGGATGAACCACAGCGCCAGGAAGGTCGCCAGCCGCAGCGCCAGTGCGTAGCTGGAGGTGAACGACAGCACCATGGTGACCAGCCCGAGCGCCATCAGCCCCAGCAGCGCGCGGTCGATCCAGGGACTGTGCTCGGCGGTGTGCAGGAAACTGCGTGCGAACTGACAACCGAACAGCCCCGCCGCGCCGATCAGAAAGGGCGTCGAGGCGTTGGCCCACCACGGCGACTCTGGCCAGAAATACTGCACGCCAAGGCCGTTCACCGAGATCTGGTAGAGGCCGAACGAGCCGATGTAGAGGATGTAATAGAGGTAGCTGCGGTCGCGGACGCTGAGATAGATGAAGAGGTTGTAGACCAGCATCACCAGCAGTACGCCGTAGATCACCGCCAGGATATAGATGTGCGCCGATTGCTCCTCAAGATAGGCGACGGGCGCCCAGAGCGTCAGCGGCACCTGGATCGAGCCCTCGCTTTCCAGGCGCAGGTACACCCGTTTCGCCTGGCCCGGCGCCATCTGCAATTCGAACAAGTGGTTGCGCTGGTGGATTTCTCGTTCGCTGAAGGGCAGCCTGTCGCCGCTGCGTCCGGCCAGGCGGTAGCCACCCTGGCCGTCCGGGAGGTAAAGCTCGAGCAGGTCCAGCGGCGGATAGGCCAGTTCGAGCCACCAACGGCTGCGCTCACTGGCGCGATAGTCCAGGTCGAGCCGCAGCCAGAAGGCCGAACGCGAATACCCGGCGTTGAGCACCTCCTGGTGCTGCGGCACGAACTGGCCAGCGGCGTCCATCGCGAGCACATCCTCGATCCTCGCTTCGCGGGTCGGATCTTCCAGCACGGCCATTACGCGCCCAAGGGGAATGCGGCGATCGTCTTCATCGAACACGACGGCGTTGGCCAGCATCGGCAGCATGCTAAGGATGAGCAAAAGGAAATGGCGCATGTATCGGGGAATCCATCAGCACGTCAGGGAGCCCATCCCTGAAGACACGTGACCGCTCAGAAGTGGTGGCACTTTAGCATGGGCCGGGGACAAGTTTCCGACGAACCGCGGGAACCCGCCGGACGGTCTACTGTCTCGCCCTGCCCCGACTGACCTCAAGCAAGCCGGGCCAGGTGTTTGGTGATAAGCTCGCACGCCTCTAAATGCCAGCGCAACGCTGCGCTGGCTGCCTGTGCCACGCCAAACTGGGGAATTCGAATGCCCGGCCCTTGCTCCCGTCCTGTCGTCCTCTGCCTGTCTGGCCATGACCCGAGCGGCGGCGCCGGCCTGCAAGCCGACATCGAAGCCCTGATCGCCCAGGCCTGCCACGCAGCACCAGCGGTCACGGCATTGACCGTACAGGACACGGTTGACGTTTCGGATTTTCGCGTGCTGGACCGCGAGTGGGTGCTGGCCCAAGCCAATGCGGTGATTGACGATCTTCCCGTGGCGGCAGTGAAACTGGGCATGCTGGGTTCGGTCGAGATGGTCGGCACGGTGCTGCAGATCATGCAGAAGCTGCCCGGCGTGCCCCTGGTATGCGACCCGGTCCTGCGCGCTGGTGGTGGTGGCGCCCTCGGCAAGGACGAGGTCGGCTACGCCATGCGCGAACGGCTGTTTCCGGTTTCGACGATCGCGACGCCTAACCTCCCCGAGGCACGCATTCTTGCCGAATTACCCGAAGGCTCGGCCGATGAATGTGCCGAACGCCTGTTGCCGCATATCCGTCACTTGCTGATCACTGGCGGGCACGGTGACGAAACCGAAGTACACAACCGCCTCTACTGCCGTGACGGCAGCCGCCACGACTTCAGCTGCCAACGCCTGCCGGGCAGCTATCACGGCTCCGGCTGCACCCTGGCCAGCGCGCTGGCCGGGCGCCTGGCGCTCGGAGAAGAGCTGGTCAGCGCTGTGAAGACAGCCCTTGACTACACCTGGCGCACGCTGCGTGACGCCGAAGCGCCGGGCCGCGGCCAGTACATTCCCCGCCGCCTTCCGCTGGACCTGTCTTAAGGAGCCGCCGATGAAAGAGCTCACCCGACTGCGCGGCCTCTACGCCATTACCGACAGCACATTGCTCGCTGACGGTCGCCTGCTGCCCTATGCCGAAGCCGCGCTGAACGGGGGCGCCCGGCTGCTGCAATACCGCGACAAATCCGACAACGACGCGCGCCGGCTACGAGAAGCCGAGGCGCTGCTGAAATTGTGCGAGCGCTACGGTGCCGGCCTGATCATCAATGACGACGCCGAGCTCGCCGCACGCCTGGGCGCGGGCCTTCATCTAGGCCAGCAAGACGGTTCGCTGTCAGCCGCACGTGCCCTGCTTGGTCGTAAGGCAATCATCGGTGCCACCTGCCACGCCCGGCTAGACCTGGCAGAACAGGCCGTGGCCGACGGCGCCAGCTACATCGCTTTCGGCCGGTTCTTCGACTCTAATACCAAACCCGGCGCACCGGCCGCCACGGTCGATCTGCTCGAACAGGCCCGCCAACGGTTCGCCGTGCCGATTGCCGCGATCGGCGGTGTGACGCTGGCGACCGCGCCCGAGCTGATCGCCCGTGGCGCCAGCTTAATCGCGGTGATTCATGCCCTGTTCAGTGCTGACTCGGCGCAGGACGTCGAGCGCCGCGCCCGCGCTTTCACCGACCTGTTCGCCGCCGGCTGATCGGGGGCGAAGCCCACGCCCGCCCATTCCTAATTCTTTTTGTACGAGAGGCCCCGCATGTCCCGTTCCGAAATCCTCTTCGCCAGCGCCCAGCAACACATTCCCGGTGGCGTGAATTCCCCGGTCCGCGCCTTCCGCAGCGTCGGCGGTACCCCACTGTTCCTCAAGCACGCCGAAGGCGCCTACGTCACCGACGAGGATGACAAGCGCTACGTCGATTACGTCGGCTCCTGGGGCCCTATGATCCTGGGCCACAGCCATCCAGACGTGCTCGACGCAGTACGCCGCCAGTTGCAGCATGGCCTGTCTTACGGCGCGCCGACGGCGATGGAAACCGAAATGGCCGAGCTGGTCTGCAGCCTTGTGCCGTCGATGCAAATGATGCGCATGGTGAGCTCCGGCACCGAGGCCACCATGAGCGCCATCCGCCTGGCCCGCGGCTATACGGGGCGCGACAGCATCATCAAGTTCGAGGGTTGCTACCACGGCCACTCCGACAGCCTGCTGGTCAAGGCAGGCTCCGGCGCGCTGACGCAGGGTGTGCCAAGCTCCGCCGGCGTACCGGCCGCCTTTGCCAAGCACACCCTGACACTGCCATTCAACGACCTGGCCGCCGTCGAGCAGATGCTCAGCGAAGTCGGCGAGGACGTCGCCTGCATCATTGTCGAGCCCGTGGCCGGCAACATGAACTGCGTACCGCCTGCCCCCGGCTACCTGCAAGGGCTGCGCACACTCTGCGACAAGCACGGTGTGGTGCTCATCTTCGACGAGGTGATGACAGGCTTTCGCGTCGCGCTGGGCGGCGCCCAGGCGTACTACGGCGTGACACCGGACCTGACCACCTTTGGCAAGATCATCGGCGGCGGCATGCCTGTCGGCTGCTTTGGCGGCAAGCGCGCCATCATGGAGCGCATCGCTCCGCTCGGCCCGGTCTACCAGGCCGGCACGCTGTCGGGCAATCCACTGGCCATGGCGGCAGGCCTGACCACCCTCAAGTTGATCAACCGCCCGGGCTTCCACGCCGAGCTGACCGACTACACCACACGTATGCTCGACGGGCTGAAAGCACGTGCTTCGGCGGCAGGCATTCCCTTTGTCACGACACAGGTCGGCGGCATGTTCGGCCTCTACTTCAGCGAAGCCGACGATATCGTCACCTTCGAGGATGTGATGGCCAGCGATGCCGAGCGCTTCAAGCGTTTCTTCCACCTGATGCTGGACGGTGGCGTGTACCTGGCGCCGAGCGCCTTCGAGGCTGGCTTTACCTCAATCGCCCACGGCGACACCGAGCTCGAGCTGACCTTGAACGCGGCCGAACGCGCGTTCGCCGAGTTGAAGAGGGTCTAATGCCTGACCTGTTCCAGGCACTGCTGTTGACGGTATCGGCGGCGGCCAGTGCCGTCGCGCTGGGCCTTGCCCGCCGCGGTCATGCCGAACCCAACCAGCCGGCGCTGTTCGGCGCCCTGCTCGCCCTCACCCTGGCGGCCACAAGCGGGGGCTGTGCCGTAGCGAGGCTGGCGTTCGGGCTGGATACCTTGCATGCCGAACGCTGGTTGTTTCAGGCAACCCTGCTGCTGGGGCTGCCCATGGCAGCCGCGGCCGCAGTTGCGCTCAGCCGCGGCTGGGTCTGGAGCCGTCCGACCTGGGGCCGAGTGGTGATCGGCCTGTGCGTATTCTTCGAACTGGCTCGCCGGCTCGACCGAAGCGATGAGTACGCCGCACTTCTGGCACTGGCCAGCGCACTCCTGGTCGCCTATGCCGGACTGGTGCAATGGCCACATCATCAGAAGACGCTGGCTGGACTGGTTGCCGGCGCATTGATGCTGTTCTCCGCCTCCTGGAACGGCTTGGTGTTCAACAATCCCTTGGCCGATTACCAACGCTTTTGCCTAGCCCTGCTCTGCCCGTTGCTGGCTTGGTTCGTGCCAACGCTGGCCTCCCGGCACCATCAGGGCGACGAAATGCGGCCTACGCATGATTAAGGCTTTGTAAGGCGGCGGCGCCTTATCCATAATGTGACCGTCGGCTCGTTTTCAGCCACTTCCAACCACCGCCCTGATCTTCGAGGCGCCTCGATTCATGATTCGCACCGGTCGCAGCCTCGCTCTCGGCTGCCTGCTGCTACTGACGCCGCTGTCGAGCTTCGCAGGCGGCAACTCGCTGTTGATCCCGGCGACCTCCCGCTGCGCACTGAACATGGCCCCCGAAGACATGGCCGATGCCCTGCGCGCTTGTGAGCAGGCCGCGCGCGCCGGTGATGTCCAGGCCGCCTATGAGCTCGGCGAATATCACTATGATGGCCGCCGCGCACCGCGCGATCTGCCCAAGGCCTTGCACTGGTTCGAACAGGCCTCGCTGCAGGGCCACGCCATGGCGCAGCATCGCCTCGGCATCATGTTCTTTCGCGGCGAAGGCGTCCCGGCCAATAACGTCCAGGCCTATGTGGTTCTGAAGATGTCGGCGGTCAACGGTGAAGAGGAAGCGCTGGATACCGCCGACCGGGTGTCCTCGCAGATGCGCCGCGACGAACTGGAGATTGCCACCCAGGTGCTCGGCCAGATCTTTCGCGACTACCTGATGGACCTGCAAACGGCCGGCGAGAGCAAGCCCTTCTCCCCCTGAGCCGCCGCCCGGACTCTGCGCGGCGCTTTCAACGGGTCCGGCGTGCGCATATAATCGCCGGTCATTTTTTGCACAACGCCGGCCCGTAACATGACCCGCAAGCTCTACATCGAAACCCACGGCTGCCAAATGAACGAGTACGACAGCTCGCGCATGGTGGATCTGCTGGGCGAGCAGCAACCCCTTGAGATCACCGCCAACCCGGCGGAAGCCGATGTAATTCTGCTCAACACCTGCTCGATTCGCGAAAAGGCCCAGGAGAAGGTGTTCTCCCAGCTTGGCCGCTGGCGCGAACTGAAGCAGGAAAACCCGCAGCTTGTCATTGGGGTCGGCGGCTGTGTGGCCAGCCAGGAAGGTGCGGCGATTCGCGACCGGGCGCCCTACGTCGATGTAGTCTTTGGCCCGCAAACGCTGCATCGCCTGCCGGAAATGATCGACGCCGCCCGCACCACCAAAGAGCCGCAGGTCGACATTTCCTTTCCCGAGATCGAGAAATTCGACCGCCTCCCAGAGCCACGTGTCGATGGCCCAACCGCCTTCGTTTCGGTCATGGAAGGCTGCAGCAAATACTGCACGTTCTGCGTGGTGCCCTATACCCGCGGCGAGGAGGTCAGCCGCCCGCTGACCGACGTACTGGCTGAGATCATCCACCTCGCCGAGCACGGCGTGAAGGAAGTGACGCTGCTGGGGCAGAACGTCAACGGCTACCGCTACGACGACCATGACTTCGCGGACCTGCTGCATGCCGTGGCGGAGATCGACGGCATCGAGCGCATCCGTTACACCACCAGCCACCCGCTGGAATTTTCCGACGCCATCATTCAGGCCCATGCGGATATCCCGCAGCTGGTCAAATACCTTCATCTGCCTGTGCAGTCCGGCTCCGACCGCGTCCTGGCGGCGATGAAACGCAACCATACGGCGCTGGAATATAAGTCGCGCATCCGCAAACTGAAGGCCGCCGTGCCGGAAATGCTGATCAGCTCAGACTTCATCGTCGGCTTCCCCGGCGAAACGGAGAAGGACTTCGAGCAGACCATGAAGCTAATCGAGGACGTCGGTTTCGACTTCTCCTATTCCTTCGTCTACAGCGCGCGCCCCGGCACGCCCGCGGCCGACCTCACCGACGACACGCCCGAAGAGGTCAAGAAGCAGCGCCTGGCCATTCTCCAGCAGCGCATCAATCAACAAGGCTTCGAAAACAGCCGACGGATGGTGGGAACGCGCCAGCGCATTCTCGTTACCGACTACTCGAAGAAAGATCCGGGCATGCTTCAGGGCCGCACCGAGCACAACCGGATCGTCAACTTCCGCAGCAGCAATCCACTGCTGATCGGCCAGTTCGTCGAAGTTCATATCGACGACGCCTTGCCGCACTCGCTGCGCGGCACGCTGATCGACTGACGGGCGGCAAGCCGGCGGGTTCGCCTCGCGGTTGCCGCTCATCGGAGCGCCACGCGAGGCGACTAGACGATCTCTATCGGCACTTCCCGACTCCTGGGCGCCGCGCCCAGGGCACGCTGCGTTGGCCGCTGCGGTAGCGATTCGGCCCACGAAGAAGTGCCGCGTACCGCCCGCTCCCGCCGCTGCTTTTTTCTTCATGCGGCGCTATTCTCAGCACATCTTCATGCACAGCAGGTCAATCAAAAGCCCTTGAACACCCCTATAGAACCCCATCGTTTCATCCTTGAACCCTTCGAAGCCGATCGCTTCGCCAATCTCTGCGGCCAGTTCGACGAGCATTTGCGCCTGATCGAACAACGCCTGGAACTGGAAATCCGCAACCGCGGCAACCAGTTCGAACTGGTTGGCCCGAGCGAAGTCGCCAAGGCCGCCGAAAACCTCCTGCGTCGCCTCTACCGCGAAACCAAGAGCACCGAGCTATCGCCTGATCTCGTTCACCTGTTCTTGCAGGAATCGGGCATGGAAGAGCTGGCCAACCCCTCCGCAACGCCGAATATCTCGCTGCGCACGCGCAAGGGCAACATCCGCCCACGTGGGGCCAACCAACAGCGCTACGTGAAGTCGATCCTCGATAACGACATCAACTTCGGCATCGGTCCGGCCGGCACGGGCAAGACCTATCTTGCCGTCGCTTGCGCTGTCGACGCCCTGGAGCGCGAGCAGGTGCGGCGCATCCTGCTGGTCCGCCCGGCGGTCGAGGCGGGCGAAAAGCTCGGTTTCCTGCCCGGTGACCTCGCACAGAAGATCGATCCCTACCTGCGCCCGCTCTATGACGCGCTCTACGAGATGCTCGGCTTCGAGCATGTGGCGCGCCTGATCGAGAAGCAGGTGATCGAAATCGCCCCGCTGGCCTATATGCGTGGGCGCACGCTGAACAACAGCTTCATCATCCTCGACGAAAGCCAGAACACGACGCTCGAGCAGATGAAGATGTTCCTCACCCGGATCGGCTTTGGCTCGACCGCCGTGATCACCGGCGACATCACTCAGGTCGATCTGCCTCGCGGCACCAAGAGCGGCCTGTCCCATGTCATTGAAGTGCTGCGTGATGTCGACGGCATCAGCTTCACGCATTTCAAACCCAAGGACGTGGTGCGCCATCCGCTGGTCCAACGGATCGTCGAGGCGTACGAGCGCTTCGATGAGCACGGCGGTGACCAGAAACGGCGGGACGCGCAGCGCAATGATTGAGCTCGATCTACAACGCGCGACCGCGTCCGACGCACCGGACGAGCAGGCGTTTCGCCGCTGGTGCGAGCTGGCCCTGCGTCAACGCAGCGCCGACTCCGAACTGACCATACGCTTGGTCGACGAAGCGGAAGGCCGCAAGCTGAACCGCGATTACCGCGGCAAGGACTACGCCACCAATGTGCTGTCCTTTCCAGCGGACGTGCCCGATGGCCCGGATGGCGAACCGCTTCTCGACATCCCGCTACTCGGCGATCTGGTGATCTGCGCCGCGGTGGTCGAACGCGAGGCGGCCGAACAAGGCAAGGCACTCGAAGCCCACTGGGCGCATCTGGTGATTCACGGCTGCCTGCACTTGCTGGGCTACGACCATCAGGAAGACGTGGAAGCCGAAGAAATGGAAAGCCTGGAACGTCAACTGCTGGCTGAACTGGGTCATCCCGACCCCTACGCTGGCGAATAGCCCCCGGGGCACTGCAAGGACCTTTGAGTCAAAAGACATGAGCGAAGACCGATCGAGCAACGGGCAGAAGTCGTGGTTTGGAAAGATCACACAGGCTTTTGCCCATGAGCCGAAAACCCGAGAAGAGCTGCTGGACGTCCTGCGCGGCGCGCACCAGAACAAGCTGCTCGACAACGAAGCCCTGGCGATTGTCGAGGGCGCCATCCAGGTCGCCGACCTGCAGGTGCGCGACATCATGGTGCCACGCTCGCAGGTGATGAGCATCCGCGCCGACCAATCGCCAAAGGAGTTCCTGCCCGCGGTCATATCCGCCGCGCACTCCCGCTACCCAGTCGTCGGCGACAGCCTCGACGAAGTGATCGGCGTGCTGCTGGCCAAGGACTTGCTGCCTCTGATCCTGCAGGACGACCAGCACAACTTCGACATCAAGGACCTGCTCCGCCCGGCCACCTTCGTGCCCGAATCCAAGCGTTTGAACGTGCTGCTACGCGAGTTCCGCGCCAACCACAGCCACATGGCCATCGTTATCGACGAGTACGGCGGCGTTGCCGGTTTAGTCACCATCGAGGACGTGCTGGAGCAAATCGTCGGCGATATCGAGGATGAGCACGATATCGAGGAAGACAGCTACATCCGCCCGCTGCCGAGTGGCGATTTTCTGGTCAAGGCGCTCACCCCGATCGATAGTTTCAACGACTACTTCGCCAGCGAATTCCCGGACGAAGAGTTCGATACCGTTGCCGGTTTGGTGATGAACGCCTTCGGGCATTTGCCCAAGCGCAACGAGACTACCGAGATCGACGGGTTCCGCTTCCGCGTGCTGAACGCCGACAGCCGGCGCGTACACATGCTGCGCCTGACTCGTACTGCCGCGGACAGCTGATCGAGGCGGGAGGCTGGGCGGACCTGCTGATGTCACGAAGGCCCGCCGTACCTCCCTTCTCCCCGCCAAACGCCTCCTGCGCTTTTCTCGTTGAAGGAAGCCTATGCATTGGATCACTCGCCCCGGCTGGCCGGGCAACCTGCTGGCAATTGCCGCCGGCGCGCTGACGACCCTGTCGCTGGCACCGTTCGATTATTGGCCGCTGGCGCTGGTCTCGATCGCACTGCTCTACATCGGCCTGCGCGAGGTCACGCCGCGGCAGGCCGCCGCCCGCGGTTGGTGCTACGGCTTTGGCCTCTTCGCGTCCGGGGTGAGCTGGGTCTACGTCAGCATTCATGATTTTGGCGCCGCGCCGCCGCCGCTGGCGGGGCTGCTGACATTAGGCTTCGTTGCCGGCCTGGCGTTGTTCTTCTCCTTGCTCGGCTGGTTCTGGGCGTACACGCTGCGCACACCTGGCGCACCGCTGCGCAACGCCTTGGTGTTCGCTGCCCTATGGCTTGCCATCGATGCCTTGCGCGGCTGGCTACTGACTGGCTTTCCCTGGCTGTACACCGGTTATAGCCAGCTGAACGGTCCCCTGGCCGGGCTCGCTCCGCTGGGAGGCGTATGGCTGCTCAGCTTCGGCCTGGCCTTGACCGCGACGCTGGTGAGCGAGGCGCCGCGCTTGTTCGCGAGCAAGGCGCTGTTAGCCGTTGCCGCGCTTGTTCTGGTGCTGCTCTGGGCCAGCGGGCTTGGGCTGGGCGGCCACGCCTGGACCTCCCCGAAAGGCGCGCCAATCAGCGTCGCGGCAATGCAGGGCAACGTGGCGCAGAGCCTCAAATGGGACCCGAAGCAGTTGGAGATGCAGCTACTGCTCTACCGCGACATGACCTTCCGTAGTCGCCCGGTGGACCTGATCGTCTGGCCCGAGACCGCCATCCCGATTCTCAAGGAGCATGCCGAAGGCTACCTGACGATGATGGGCCGTTTCGCCCTGGACCGGCAGGCAGCGATGATCACCGGCGTGCCGGTGCGCCAGCCCAATGGCGATGGCGAGCTGCGCTATTACAACGGCCTCACCACTGCCGGTGACGCGCACGGCACCTATCTCAAACAGAAGCTGGTGCCGTTCGGTGAATATGTCCCGCTGCAAGAAATGCTGCGCGGGCTGATCGCCTTCTTCGACCTGCCGATGTCCGACTTCGCCCGCGGCGAGCCCGGACAGGCGCTGCTGCAGGCCAAGGGTTACCAAATCGCCCCGTTCATTTGTTACGAGGTGGTCTACCCGGAATTCGCCGCCAGCCTCGCGGCACAGAGCGACTTGCTGCTGACAGTCAGCAACGACGCCTGGTTCGGCCATTCGATTGGCCCACTGCAGCATCTGCAGATGGCGCAGATGCGCGCGCTGGAAGCCGGTCGCTGGATGGTCCGCGCGACTAACAACGGTGTCACGGTGCTGATCGACCCGCAGGGGCAGATCACCGAGCAGATCCCCACATTCAAGGAGGCCGTGCTCTATGGGGAAGTCACGCCCATGCAGGGCCTGACGCCCTATCTGCGGTGGCGCTCCTGGCCATTGACCCTGACGTGCGGCCTGCTGCTCGCCTGGGGAGTACTGCGTCGGCGCAGCGCGGCCTGACCGCGCCGCTTACGGGTAGAACAGCGGATACAGAAGCAAGCCAGCCGCCTCGTTGAGCAGCATGCCGTTCTGCCAGATCGCCTTGCTCTCCGGTAGCCAGCCGCCGAAAGGCCTGCCGTTGGGCACGCCGAGGAAGCCCATGGGCGCAGGAATGACTTGCAGCCCGACCTGTTCGAAGCACCAGCGCGCACGTGGCATATGCGGCGCCGAGGTCACCAGCAGCACCCGCTCCACGCCAGCGGCCTTCAGCATCTCGGCACTCTGTACCGCGTTTTCCCAGGTGGTGCGGCTGCGCTCCTCGAGCCAGCGTGTCTCGGTGGAAAAGTCTCGCTGCAGCGCTTCCGCGGCGAGCAGGGCCTCGCTGGGCGGTTCGCCATAATGCAGCCCACCGCTGGCGAGGATCGGTAAACCGGTAGCCTTGGCCAGCCGCGAAGCGTAGCGCAGCCGCTCGAGCGCGATATGGCTGGGCTGGTCCGAGCCCCAACCCGGGTCAGCCTGCTCCCGCCCGGCCCCCAGCACCACGATGGCCTGCGCCACTTGCCCCGCGCGCTCCCAGTCGTTGCTCGCCAGCGCCGGCTCGGTCTCCAATTGACGCGCCGCCCACTCCACCGTGACAGGCAGGCTCATTAGCCACAGGCCGCCGAACCCCAGCACGAAACAGCAAGCCGCGAGGCGAGGCGCACTACGGCGCAACCACCAGCCGGCCAGCAGCAACAGGAGCAGGCCTCCCGGCGGTAATAGCAGCTGCTTGAACAAGTAGCGAATCGGCATGCGTGGCTCCAACGGACGGGTCGCCACACTTTACCTAGCTCGGCGCGCCGTTGTCGGCTTTGGACGAGAGCCTAGTGCCGTGGGTAGGTATGCAGCCGCTGGCGAGCCCGCAGCAATTGCGAGCCGCACGCGCCGCAAGCGACCGCACCCGGTCCGTCTGGCCAATGCACGTGGGTGCCGCAGAGCGCGCAGGTCATTGCCTGCTGAAGCGCCGGCGGTGTCTGTCTGCAGCGCTTCGCCGAGTGCTGGCGCAAGACGTTGCGTAGCGCGGGGCGCGCCGCCTGCCTGACTATCTGTGCCTGCTCTTCGGCCGCCGCATGCCATCCGGACAGCCATTGGGCATCCTGCTGCAGGTACGCACGGATCAGCTCGAACTCGGCGGGCGTCAATCCGGCCACTTCGAGTTCCGTCGATGCGCCCTCGCTTCGCTCCGCCTCTTCAAGGGCGAGGCTCAGCCGCTGCAATACGCGGCCGTACAGATTGCCTTCGTCCGCCTGGCGCTCTTTGCCCATGATTTCACCTCTCATCTGCCTCGCCCCACTACAAGCGTAGTCCAGACTCCGTGCTCCACGGCGCCCGCGACAAACGGGAGCGGCAAAACGGGTTTCCCTCGATTGCAGGGGGTCATGTATGCTACGGCGCTTCCATGCGTTCGTATCCGCCCCGTCGCGCCGCGCCCTGCCGCCAAGTGCCGGCACGCTGCAGCCGACTGCCGAGCGAACCGCCATCCCCTTCTCTATGCCAGTAGCCATGCACGAACAGTATCAGCCCCGCGAAATCGAAGCCGCCGCGCAGTCCCACTGGGACGCGCAGAAATCCTTTGAAGTAAGCGAGCAAGCAGGCAAGGACACCTTCTACTGCCTGTCGATGTTCCCCTACCCCAGCGGCAAGCTGCACATGGGGCACGTGCGCAACTACACCATCGGCGACGTGATTGCGCGCTACCAGCGCATGCAGGGCAAGAACGTCCTGCAACCGATGGGCTGGGACGCGTTCGGCATGCCGGCAGAGAACGCCGCGATGAAGAACAAAGTCGCGCCAGCCAAGTGGACCTACGAGAACATTGCCTATATGAAGGCCCAGCTCAAGTCGCTGGGCCTGGCGGTCGACTGGACGCGCGAGGTCACAACCTGCAAGCCCGACTACTACCGTTGGGAGCAGTGGCTGTTCACCCGCCTGTACGAAAAGGGCGTGATCTACCGCAAAAACGGTACCGTGAACTGGGATCCGGTCGACCAGACCGTGCTGGCCAACGAGCAGGTTATCGACGGCCGTGGCTGGCGCTCGGGCGCGCTGATCGAGAAGCGCGAAATCCCGATGTACTACTTCAAGATCACGGCCTACGCCGACGAACTGCTGTCGAGCCTGGACGAGCTCGATGGCTGGCCGGAACAAGTCAAGACCATGCAGCGCAACTGGATCGGCAAGTCGCGCGGTATGGAGATCGCTTTCCCCTACGACGCGGCTAGCGTCGGCAGCGACGGCGTGATGAAGGTCTTCACCACGCGCCCTGACACCCTGATGGGCGCCACCTACGTGGCGGTGGCTGCCGAGCACCCGCTGGCCTCCATCGCGCTTGAACGCATGGATGCCGATCAGACAGCCGAACTGCAGGCCTTCATCGACGAGTGCAAGCGCGGCGGCGTGGCCGAAGCCGACATCGCCACCCAGGAGAAGAAAGGCCTGGCCACTCCCCTGCGCGTGCAACACCCGCTGACTGGCGAGCTGCTGCCGGTGTGGGTCGCCAACTATGTGCTGATGAATTACGGCGAAGGTGCGGTCATGGCCGTGCCGGCGCATGACGAGCGCGACTTCGCCTTCGCCACCAAGTACGACCTGCCGATCAAGCCGGTGGTACGCACCAGCGCAGGCGATGAGACGCCCGCACCCTGGCAGGACGCCTACGGCGAGCACGGACAGCTGATCAACTCGGGCGACTTCGATGGCCTGGACTTCGAAGGCGCTTTCGACGCTATTGAAGTGGCGCTCCAGAAGAAGGGCCTGGGCCAGTCGCGCACCCAGTTCCGTCTGCGCGACTGGGGCATCAGCCGCCAGCGTTACTGGGGCTGCCCGATCCCGATCATTCATTGCGACAGTTGTGGCGACGTGCCGGTCCCGGAAGACCAACTGCCGGTCGTGCTGCCGGAAGACGTGGTGCCGGACGGCGCTGGAAGTCCGCTGGCGAAGATGCCCGAGTTCTACGAATGCAGCTGCCCGAAGTGCGGCGCGCCGGCCAAGCGCGAAACCGACACCATGGACACCTTCGTCGAGTCGTCCTGGTACTTCGCCCGCTATGCCAGCCCGCATTACGAAGGCGGCATGGTCGACCCGCAGGCCGCCAATCACTGGCTGCCGGTGGACCAGTACATCGGCGGTATCGAACACGCCATCCTGCACCTGCTCTACGCCCGCTTCTTCCACAAGCTGATGCGCGACGAAGGGCTGGTCAACTCCAACGAGCCGTTCAAGAACCTCTTGACCCAGGGCATGGTGGTTGCCGAAACCTACTACCGCACCCTCGAGAACGGTGGCAAGGACTGGTTCAACCCGGCCGATGTCGAGGTCGAGCGTGACGCCAAGGCTAAAGTCATCGGCGCCAGGCTCAAAACCGACGGCTTGCCGGTGGAGATTGGCGGCACCGAGAAGATGTCCAAGTCGAAGAACAACGGCGTCGACCCTCAGGCAATGATCGATGCCTACGGCGCCGACACCTGCCGCCTGTTCATGATGTTCGCCTCGCCGCCAGACATGAGCCTGGAGTGGTCCGACTCCGGCGTTGAGGGAGCCAGCCGCTTCCTGCGCCGCGTCTGGCGCCTGGCTCATGCACATGTCGGCGCCGGCCTGCCGGGTACGCTGGACATCGCTTCGCTGAATGACGAACAGAAGGCCGTGCGCCGCGCCATTCACCTGGCGATCAAGCAGGCCAGCACCGACGTAGGCCAGCATCACAAGTTCAATACCGCCATCGCTCAGGTGATGACCTTGATGAACGTGTTGGAAAAGGCCCCCACCGAGACCGCACAGGACCGCGCCCTGCTGCAGGAAGGTCTGGAAGCCGTGGCGCTGCTGCTCGCCCCCATCACGCCGCATATCTGCCATGCCCTCTGGGAACAGCTGGGCAAGCCGGGCGCGATCATCGACGCCGCTTGGCCCGCAGTCGACGAGTCCGCCCTTGTGCAGGACAGCCTGACGCTCGTCGTGCAGGTCAACGGCAAGCTGCGCGGCCAGATCGAAGTGCCGGCCAGCGCCAGCCGCGAAGAAGTCGAGGCGACGGCGCGTGGCAATGAAAACGTGCTGCGCTTTACCGAGGGCCTGACCATTCGCAAGGTCATCGTGGTGCCGGGCAAGCTGGTCAACATCGTCGCAAACTGATTCGCCACGGCGCGGTGCGCCGGGCTGGCAAGGGGGATAACAAGATGATCAAACGTAATCTGCTGGTGGCCGGCCTGGCCATGTTGCTCAGTGCCTGCGGTTTCCAGCTGCGCGGCACCGGTGAAACCAGCTTCGCCCTACAGGAGTTGAATCTGCAGGCCCGCGACAGTTACGGCGAAACAGCCGGACAGCTCGAAGGTTTGCTGGAACAGAGTGGTGTTCGCGTCCATCCCGGCGCCCGCTACACCCTGGACCTGACCCGCGAGCAGAACCTGCAGCGCACCGCGAGTTACACCACCGCCGCACGCACCGCCGAATACGAGCTCAGCACCATTCTGGACTATGCACTTGAAGGGCCGCAGAACACCGTCCTGCTCGAAGACCGCGTCGAAGTCCAGCGTGTCTACGTACACGACAGCAGCAACCTGATCAGCTCCGACCAGGAAGCCGCTCAGCTACGTCAGGAGATGCGCCGCGAGGTACTTCAACAGCTTGCCATGCGCCTTGGCCGTATTACCCCGGCGCAGCTCGACCAGCTACAGGAAACCGCTGAGGCCAAGCGCCGCGCAGAAGCCGAGGCGATCGAAGCGCAGATTCGCGAACAGGCGGCGCAGCCTCAGCAATCGCCCATCGAATTGCCGATCCAGTGACATCAGGGAGCCGCCTACAGGCGGCTCCCCCAGCCCCATGAAATTATCCCCCGCCCAGCTCACCAAGCATCTGCAAGGCCCGCTCTCACCGGTCTACGTCGTCAGTGGCGACGAGCACCTCCTGTGCCAGGAAGCCAGCGACGCCATTCGCCAGGCCTGCCGGGCGCTGGGCTTTAGCGAACGCCAGGTGCTGAACGTCGAGACCGGTTTCGACTGGGGCCAGCTCATCGAGGCAGGCGCCAGCCTGTCCCTGTTCGCTGACAAGCGCCTGATCGAGCTGCGCATCCCCAACGGCAAACCCGGCGACAAAGGTGCAGCGGCGTTGATCGAATACCTCGGGCGGCCTGCCGAGGACACGGTGTTGCTGGTCAGCCTGCCCAAGCTCGACGGCAGCACTCAGAAAACCAAATGGGCTAAAGCGCTGATCGATGGAAAGGACAGCCAGTTCATCCAGATCTGGCCGGTCGATGCGGTGCAACTGCCACAGTGGATTCGTCAGCGCCTGGCACAGGCCGGCCTCGCGGCGGACCAAGAGGCCGTCGAGCTGATCGCCGCACGCGTCGAGGGCAACCTGCTAGCAGCCGCGCAGGAAATCGAAAAGCTCAAGCTGCTCGCCGAGGGCGGACAGGTCACGCTCGATACCGTTCAGGCAGCGGTTGCGGACAGCGCACGATATGACGTGTTCGGCCTGATCGATGCCGCCCTGCTGGGTCAACCCGAGCATGTTCTGCGCATGCTTACGGGGCTTCGGGCGGAAGGTGTCGAGGCGCCTGTCATCCTCTGGGCTGTGGCTCGGGAAATACGCCAGCTCGCCAACATCGCACAGCAGTATGGCCAGGGCGTGCCACTGGACCGGGCGTTCAGCCAGGCACGCCCACCCGTGTGGGACAAGCGCAAGCCGATCGTGGGCAAGGCCCTGCAGCGCCACGACACTGCCGGCTGGCAGTGTCTTCTGGGCGAGGCCCAGCAGATCGATGCCCAAATCAAAGGGCAGGCAGAGGGCGACGCCTGGGTCGGCCTGGCTCAGGTCTGTCTGCAATTGAGCGGCAAGCGGATCGCGCTCTAGCCTGCCAGCTCACTACGATTGGACATTTTCTGCACAACGCCTATGATGCGCTCGCCCATCGCCGGGCATACGCCGGAGATATCCATGAACAAAAATCGCAAACGGCCCAACAAAGCCAAGGCGCTGATCGCGCAACCGCTGTTCCGCAATCGCCCGGAACGGCCCGCCAAAGGCAAAGGTAGCTACCGCCGCGAAGCCTCCCAGTCTGACAACTGGGAGGCTTCGGTCCTTCTGGCAGCCTGAAAAGCCAACTGGCGCAAAGCGTGATAAGGTCACCTGCCGACGTCCTGCCGAGTGTGGTGCATGCTTTACACCTTCGTTCCCGTCCTGCTTCTGCGCACACTGGTGGTTGGCTCCGCGCTGAGCATCGTCGTCGCTTGTGCAGCCGAGCCCCCCGCGACTGATACCCTCGCACCTCGCGAACCGGTAACGAGCCCGTCCCCGCAGAACGCGCCTGCCCCGCAGGCCGAAGCACAACCGCAGCCTCAACCGCCGCAGACCTTCGAACAATGGCGCGAGGCGTTCCGCGCCGAAGCGTTGCAAGCCGGCATCACTCCCACTCTGTTCGACAGAGCATTCGCGGGCGTCACACCCGACCCAAGCATCATCGCAGCCGACCGCAGCCAGCCGGAGTTCAATCGCCCCGTCTGGCAATACCTCGACGGCGCCCTATCGGACCAGCGCGTGCGCGGCGGCAAGCGGCTGTTACGCGAGCATGCCGACACGCTTGATGGCATCGAGGCGCGTTATGGCGTTGACCGCACCGCGCTTGTCGCCATCTGGGGGCTGGAGAGCAGCTTCGGCCAAATTCAGGGTGACAAATCGGTAATCCGCTCCCTGGCGACGCTGGCCCACGAAGGACGCCGTCCCGGCTTTGCCAAGAGCCAGTTGCTCGCAGCACTCGATATCCTCGCCCACGGTGATGTGCCACCCGAGCAATTGCGTGGCTCCTGGGCTGGCGCAATGGGGCAGACCCAGTTCATCCCCACGACCTACAACACCCACGCGGTGGACTTCGATGGTGATGGCCACCGCGACATTTGGAACAGCCCGGCCGACGCCCTGGCTTCCGCTGCACACTACCTCCAGGCCTCTGGCTGGCGCGCAGGCGAACCATGGGGTTTCGAGGTGCGGCTGCCTACGGATTTCGACTACGCCTTGGCCGACCCGCTGATCCGTAAACCGCTGGCCGAGTGGCGCCGCCTCGGCCTAGAAAACCTACCCCAGGGCCGCGATGACGCCATGGCGAGCCTCCTGCTGCCTGCCGGCTATCGTGGCCCCGCCTTCCTGTTACTCGACAACTTCCGCGCCATCCTGCGTTACAACAACTCGTCGTCCTATGCCTTGGCGATCGGCCTGCTCTCGGAACGATTCGAAGGCGGCGGCATGGTCAGGGGCGACTGGCCTCGGTCGGAGCTGCCACTCAGCCGCTCGGAACGCGTGGAACTACAGGAGCGCTTGCAGGAACGAGGGTTCGATCCCGGCGTCGCCGACGGCATCATCGGTGCCAACACCCGCAACGCGATTCGAGGCTTCCAGCAGCAGCTTGGCTGGCCTGCAGATGGCCACCCTACCCAGGAGCTCCTTGGTCGCCTGCGCGCAGCGCACTAGCGCGCAGGGCTCAAACGATCCAGCCACGCCCCGGGCCAACCCGCCGCTTGGTCGCGGGAAAGCAAGCTGCCGTAGCACGCATTAGCCCGCGTGATCGCCGGCGCGCAGTTCGCCAACCCGCAGCACACCTCGCTGTTAGGACTGAACGGTCAGCGCCTGTGATAAACTGCGCGGCGGTCAAACGCCGCCTCGTCCACGGAGCCTCTAGCGGAGCCCATGAAGCCGATGTCCGATATATCCCAGCCCAAGCCCGTTGCCAGCGGCGAAAAATTCCGCACCACCCAAGGCATCACCGCGATCAAGGATGGGCAGAAGCGCCGTGCCTCGAGCGAACCCCAGGTATTCGAACCCAAGCCCAAGTGGCTACGGGTCAAGGCACCCAGCGGCAGCCGCTTCGAAGCCGTCAAGCGCAACGTCGGTGAGCACCGCCTGAGCACCGTTTGCCAGGAGTCGCATTGCCCGAACATGGGCGAATGCTGGTCCAACGGCACAGCCACCATCATGTTGATGGGCTCGGTGTGCACCCGCGCATGCCGCTTCTGTGCAGTGGATACGGGCAATCCCAATGGCTGGCTGGATCTGGAGGAGCCGCAGAACACCGCCAAATCTGTGGAACTGATGGCACTGCGCTACATCGTGCTGACCTCAGTGGATCGTGACGATCTCGACGACGGCGGCGCGAGCCACTACGCAGCCTGCGTACGCGCCATTAAGGAAAACACCCCGCAGGTGGTGGTCGAGGCGCTTACACCGGATTTCGACGGGGATCACCTGGCGATCGAACGGGTGGTGGATTCTGGCCTCGAGGTGTTCGCGCAGAATGTCGAGACGGTCAAGCGCCTGACCCACGTGGTGCGTGACCCACGTGCCGGCTACGAGAAGACGCTCAAGGTGCTCGCGCACGCCAAGCAACACCGCCCGGCGGTTCTCACCAAGACCAGCTTGATGCTCGGCCTCGGCGAAACCGATGAGGAAATTCTGGAAACCATGGACGATTTGCGCGCGATCGGTGTGGACATCCTCACCCTTGGTCAGTACCTGCAGCCGACGCGCAACCACCTGCCGGTCAAGCGCTGGGTCAGCCCAGAAGAGTTCAACCGTTTCCGTGACATCGGCTTGGAGAAGGGCTTCATGGAAGTCGCCGCCGGTCCACTGGTGCGCTCCAGCTACCGCGCCGACCGGGTGTTCGAAAAGAACAACCTGGGCCTGGCCGCACCCGTGCCGGTTCCGGGCCAGGCGTTCGACAGCAGCCTGATTCCGGCCGTCAATCTGAACTGATCGCGCTGAAAAATCACCTGCCCGGGCTTCGCATAAGGGCAGGTGCTTCACACACCCGCCGCAGGCCACACGCGATAGCCTCCACTCAGCCAGCTAACGCGCCCGCCAGTGTCTCCTGCCCCGCGTAGCCGAGCTGCTTAACCAACTGATCACTCAAACGAGCGTTGACCTCGGAGAGCGCTACGGGCCCAGTGACCAGATCAGCCATTTGGGTCATGGGCAAGCCGGCATACCCGCATGGATTGATCCGCTTGAACGGCCCGAGATCCATATCGACGTTAAGGGCCAAGCCGTGGAATGAACGCCCATTACGGATGCGCAGGCCAAGCGAGGCAATCTTGGCGCCGTTCACATAGACGCCCGGCGCATCAGGTCTAGCGGATGCCTCGACACCATAGCCGGCGAGCAGATCGATAAGGCTGTACTCGATCCGGCTGACCAGCTCACGGACACCGATGCCAAGACGCCTGACGTCCAGTAGCAGATAGCACACCAGTTGACCAGGCCCATGGTAGGTCACCTGCCCACCCCGGTCCGCCTGCACCACGGGGATATCGCCCGGCACCAGCAAGTGCTCGGCCTTTCCGGCCTGGCCCTGGGTGAACACCGGCGGGTGCTGAAGCAGCCACGCCTCGTCCTGGGTGTCCGGGCCGCGCTCGTTGGTGAAGCGCTGCATGGCATGCCAAGCGGGCTCATAATCGACCAGCCCCAGCGCCCGCACACCGAGCAGACTGCCGTTCAGCATGGCCTGCAATCCAGGCGACACAACGACTCAGGGAGCATCAAAGCACCATGTGCACACGGCCGGTTGCACGCAAGTCGACATGAATCGCCTGGAGCTGCTCGACACCTGTCGCCGTAATCAACACCTGCAGGGAGAGGAACCGTCCGTTGCGGCTGTCACGGGTGACCAGCGTAGTTTCATCGAAACCAGGCGCATGGCGCCGGATCACCTCGATCACGGCCTCGCGGAAGCCCTCGCCAGCATCGCCGATCACCTTGATCGGGTAACGCTCGCAGGGAAATTCGATCTTTGAGGCTTGTACATCGTCGTTGCTATCGGTCATGGCAGTAGCGGACTCATGATCCGCGGGCGCGCCCGGCATATCAGGCGCGCGCAGCGAGCTATCAATTGAAGAGGTTGAAGAAAAACAGCCGGATGCTATCCCAGATGCGGCTGAACAGCCCACCTTCCTCGATAGTCTGCAGCGCGATCAAGTCGCTGCTCTGCACGACCTGCCCATCCAGGTTCACCTCGACCTTGCCGACCACATCGCCCTGCTGAATCGGCGCGGTGAGTTCGGGGGTGAAGGTCATGGTTGCCTGCAGCTTGTCCAACTGGCCGCGTGGCAGCGTCATGGTCAGGTCATTGGCCAGGCCAGCGCTGAGCTGATCCTGTTCGCCCTTCCAGACGCGCGCCTGGGCCAGCTCGGTGCCTTGCTTGTAGAAGGTGCGTGTCTCGAAGAAGCGGAAGCCGTAGGTCAGGAGCTTCTGAGTCTCGGCCGCGCGAGCCTGTTCGCTATTGGTACCGAATACGACGGAAATCAAGCGCATGCCATCGCGAACGGCAGAGGCGACCAGGCAATAGCCGGCTTCCTCGGTGTGACCGGTCTTGAGGCCATCGACGGTCTTGTCGCGCCACAGCAGCAGATTGCGGTTGGGCTGCTTGATGTTGTTCCAGAAGAACTCCTTCTGCGCGTAGATGCCATAGTGCGCAGGGTCTTCATAGATGATCGCGCGAGCCAGCTTGGCCATGTCGCTGGCCGAGGAATAGTGCTCCGGGTGCGGCAGGCCGGTGGCGTTCATGAAATGGGTATTGGTCATGCCCAGGCGCTGGGCCGTGCTGTTCATCAGGTCGGCAAAGGCGTCTTCGCTGCCCGCGATGTGCTCGGCGATCGCCACGCTGGCATCGTTACCCGACTGGATGATGATGCCGTGCAGCAGATCGTCCACCGACACCTGCGTGTTGACCTGGATGAACATCCTGGACCCACCGGTGCGCCAGGCCCTCTCGCTGACAGTGACCATGTCGCTCTCGGAGATCTGCCCCTTGCGAATCTCCAGGGTGGCGATATACGCCGTCATGAGTTTGGTCAGGCTGGCGGGCGGCAGGCGCTCGTCACCGCCGCTCTCGACCAGGACCTTGCCGCTGGCGGCATCCATCAAAACATAGGACTTGGCCGCCAGCTGCGGTGCGGACGGAATGATCGTCTCGGCCCAGGCAGCCGGCACGACGGCCAGCAGGGTAACGAGAAACAGGCGGTGCACGAAGGTGGTGATAGTCATTGTGCTCTCGGTGAATGAATGGGCGTTACGGATACGTGGCTGGCTGAATCAGCGTCCTGCCGAGGGGCTAGTCGCCCCGCACCCGCCGTGGCTGTCCTAGATTAGCGAGGCGCACGCTCTGCTCGAGCTGAGCCGCCTCGTCCGGCGAACTGATGGGCCCCAACCGGACCCGATGCAGAATTTGCTCCTGATGCACCACGGAACTGACGAAAACGGGCGCCTGCGTGATGTTGCTGAGCTTGTCACGTAGCAGTTGCGCAGCATCCGGGTTGGCGAACGCGCCGACCTGCAGGAACAACCCGTCATTGCTGCTCGGCGTATCGCTGCGATCGACCTCGACCGGAAGCGTCGCCCCCGCGTGCTGGGCGGGCGGCGGTGTGTATTGCTCGACCGGCTGAGCGAGGCTGGCGGTACGCAAGGTCTCGCTACGCTTCGGCTGGGCCAGCACCGCCGGCGCAGAGCCGCCGCGCTCAGCCCACCATTGTTGCGGGTCGATACCCTCGACCTTGACGCGTGCGGTTCCGGTTTCGGCGTAGCCGAGCTTTTTCGCTGCGGCAAACGACAGGTCGATGATCCGATCCGAGTAGAACGGCCCCCGATCATTCACACGCAAGATGACTGAGCGATTGTTGTCGAGGTTGGTGACACGTACGTACGACGGCAGCGGCAACGTCTTGTGCGCTGCGCTCATGCCGTACAGGTCGTATTTCTCACCATTGGCGGTCGGCTGGCCGTGGAACTTGGTGCCATACCAGGAGGCGGTGCCGGTGGCCTTGTAGTTGCGGCTGTCGTTGATCGGGTAGTAAGTCTTGCCGAGCACCGTGTAGGGGTTGGCCTTGAACGGGCCGTTATGGGGCGTTGGGGTAGCGTCTGGAATGCGCGACACGTCGACGTCCCACCAGGGTGCGCCGTCCTTGTGCGGCCGCACATAGTCACCCGGACCGCTGGTGTCGCTCGGTTGGGAAGTCGAGCCATGTCGCGACGGCGATGGCGACGACGAGCAACCGGCGATCACCAGCGCGACGCTGCCTGCCAGGAGAAGGCGGAGCGTATTCATCACTGCTCCCCTCGCGCCGCAGCGAGCTGCCCGGCCAGTTGGTGCACGGCCATGGCGTACATGATGCTGCGGTTGTATCGGGTGATCACGTAGAAATTGGGCAGGCCGATCCAATATTCGTCGCCCTCGGCACCATCGAGGCGAAACGCCGTGACCAGGGTTTCGTCGGGGATCTGCACGTCAGTCTGCCATCCTAGTTCGCGCAGCTGGGCGGCGGTCAGCACCGGCTCGAGACCTTCAGTCAGACCCTCCGCATGCCGATCGCCCTCAGGGCGGGCACGCGCCACGACAGGCGCGTCGGGCAACCAGCCGTGCTGCTTGAAGTAATTCGCCGCGCTGCCGATGGCGTCGACAGGGTTTTTCCAGATGTCGATGTGGCCGTCGGCATCGAAATCCACGGCATAGGCGCGAAAGCTGCTGGGCATGAATTGAGGCAGCCCCATGGCTCCGGCGTAGGAACCGGTGAGGGTGAGCGGGTCGACCTGTTCCTCACGGGCCAACAGCAGGAATTCCTTGAGCTGCTGGCGGAAGAATGGCTGGCGCGGCGGGTAGTCGAAACCCAGGGTGGCGAGCGCATCGATCACGCGATGCCCACCGGTATTACGCCCGTAAAAGGTCTCGACGCCGATGATGGCGACGACGATCTCTGCCGGCACGCCGTATTCGGCCTCGGCCCGCGTCAGTGCCGCCTCGTTCTCGCGCCAGAAGTCGACACCCTGGGCAACGCGTGCTTCGGTCAGGAAGATCGGCCGATACTCTTTCCACGGCTTGACCCGCTCCGCCGGACGCGAGATGGCGTCGAGAATGCCCTGCTTGCGCTCGGCCTGGGCAAGCAGGTCGGCCAGCTGTTCGCTGGCGAATCCGTAGTCACGGGTCATCTCGTCGACGAACTCGGCGACCTTTTCACCTTCGTAGTCGCCTGCCTGGGCAACCTGCATGCTGGCGACGAAACCGACCAGCCCTACACCGAGAAGGATGTTCGCCAACCTGCCACGCCGTAATGGAATCAAGAATTTCACCTAGGTCTATTTGAGTTGTGTACTGCACGCGACGATCCCAGCAGGACGCGCTCGCTCTCTCCAGCAGCCGTCATACCTGCGCAATCCATTTTCGATGGGTGTGGACCGACATCAGAATCCCGAAGCCTGACAATAGCGTTACCAGCGAAGTTCCGCCGAAGCTGATGAAGGGCAGCGGCACGCCCACCACGGGAAGCAGCCCGCTGACCATGCCGATATTAATGAACACGTAGACGAAAAACGTCATGGTCAGCGACCCGGCCAGCAACTTGCCGAACAGGGTTTGCGCCTGAACAGTGATCATCAGCCCGCGCGCGATCAGCAACAGATACACCAGCAACAGCAGGCACACCCCGACCAGGCCGAACTCTTCCGCGAGAACGGCAATGATAAAGTCCGTGTGGCTTTCGGGCAAAAAATCCAGGTGCGACTGGGTGCCCAGCAGCCAGCCCTTGCCGAACACGCCGCCGGAGCCGATCGCAGCTTTGGACTGGATGATGTTCCAGCCGGTGCCCAGCGGGTCGCTCTCGGGATCCAGGAAGGTATGAACGCGTTGCTTCTGGTAGTTGTGCAGCACGAAGTACCACATGCCGACCGCGATCGGGACCAGCGCCGCGACCGCGCCAGCGATCCAGCGCCAACGCAAGCCGGCAATGAACAGGACGAAGGCACCGGATACCAACACCAGCAGCGAAGTCCCGAGGTCGGGCTGCTTGAGGATCAGCACGAAGGGCACCACGATCATCGCCAGGCTGATGAGCGTGTGTTTGATACTCGGCGGCAACGCCCGTGCGGAGAGATACCAGGCGATCGTCATCGGCATGATGATTTTCATGAATTCGGATGGCTGGAAGCGGATTACGCCCGGAATGCTGATCCAGCGCGTCGCGCCCATCGCGGTGTAGCCGACGAAGTCCACCGCCACCAGCAGGCCGACCACGATGAGGTAACCGAGCGGCACCCAGCGCGCCATGAATCGCGGTTCCAGCTGAGCGATGACGAACATCGCGGCCATGCCAATGCCGAACGACGAGGCCTGCTTGAGCAGCAGGTCGAGGTTCTTGCCGCCTGCCGAATAGAGAATGAACAGGCTGCCACATGCCAGCAGCAACAGCAGCACCAGGAGCACGCCGTCGATATGCAGGCGTTGCAGCAGCGTCGCGCGGCGGCGCATCACGTCGGTGGTAGAGAGGGTCCGGTCGAACGTCTGGCTCATGGGGCGGCTACCTCCGCTTTTAATAACGGGGCGTATTCCGCTTTTAGCTGGCCATTCTCGTCCAGCAGCCAGGCATCCATCACCTGCTTGGCGACCGGGGCCGCCACGCCCGAGCCCGACTCCCCGTTCTCCACCATGACGGCCACGGCAATCTGCGGGTTGTCCACCGGCGCGAAGGCGACGAACAAGGCGTGATCGCGGTGCCGCTCGTTGAGTTTGCCGCTGTCGTAGCGCTCGCCTTGTTTGATCGCCACCACCTGGGCTGTACCGCTCTTGCCGGCGATGCGGTAGGTCGAGGTGTCGCCGACTTTTTTCGCAGTGCCGCGCGCGCCGTGCAGCACCTTCACCATGCCATTGATCGAAGCCTCCCAGTAGCGTGGATCGCGCAGCTGGATGTCCGGCATGGGCTCCGGATCGACCGGTAGCTCGCCTTCGATGCGGCGCGCCAGGTGCGGACGAATCCATTTGCCACGGTTAGCCATCAACGCGGTAGCTTGTGCCAACTGCAGAGGCGTGGCCTGCATGTAGCCCTGACCAATACCGAGAATGACCGTTTCCCCCGGATACCACGGCTGACGATAACGTGCCCGCTTCCAGTCCCGCGAGGGCATCAGACCAGCCGTTTCCTCGAACATGTCCAGCGACACGCGCTGGCCAATGCCAAATCGGGACATGTAGTCGTGCATGCGGTCGATGCCCATCTTGTGGGCAAGGTCGTAAAAATAGGTGTCATTGGATCGCATGATCGCCGTTTCCAGGTCCACCCAACCATCACCGCCGCGGTTCCAGTTACGGTACTTGTGCTTGACGTTGGGCAGCTGGAAGAAGCCAGGGTCAAAGACGCGCGAGTTTTCGGTCACCACGCCGGTATCGAGCCCGGCGACCGCCATCATCGGCTTGATCGTCGAACCCGGCGGGTAAAGGCCACGCAGGACGCGGTTGAACAGCGGCCGGTCGATCGAATCGCGCAGCGCGCCGTAATCCTTGAAGCTGATCCCGGTGACGAATAGGTTGGGGTCGAAGCTGGGCTGACTGACCATGGCCAGTACCTCGCCCGTGGCGGGCTGCAACGCAACGACTGCACCACGCCGGCCGGCGAGCGCCGCCTCCGCAGCTTCCTGCAGGTCGAGGTCGAGGGTCAGCGTCAGGTCCTTGCCCGGAATCGGGTCGGTGCGCTTGAGCACCCGCAGGACCCGCCCGCGAGCATTGGTTTCAACTTCCTCGTAGCCCACCTGACCGTGCAGCGAGTCCTCGTAGAAGCGCTCGATGCCGGTCTTACCGATGTGGTGGGTGCCGCTGTAGTTGACCGGATCGAGTTGCTTGAGCTCCGCCTCGTTGATCCGCCCCACGTAGCCGACCGAGTGGGCGAAGTGCTCGCCCTGGGGGTAGTGCCGCACCAACTGCGCGGCCACCTCGACGCCCGGCAGGCGGAACTGGTCCACCGCGATGCGCGCGATCTGTTCTTCGGACAGCTCGTACATGATCGGCACGGGCTCGAACGGTCTGCGCCCCTGCAAGACGCGCTTTTCGAACAAGGCACGTTCTTCGGCCGACAGTCCAAGCACCTCGACCACGGTATCCAGCGTGTGCCGCCAATCGCCGGCGCGCTCGCGGGTCACCGTCAGGCTGAAACTCGGCCGGTTGTCGGCGATGATCTTGCCGGTGCGGTCGAAGATGAGCCCGCGGTTAGGCGGGATAGGCTGCACATGAACCCGGTTGTTCTCGGACAGCGTGGAGTGATACTGGTACTGCACCACTTGCAAGTAGTACATCCGGGCGATCAGCACACAAATCATCACGAGCACCACCACCGCGCCCACGATCACGCGCTGACGCACCAGACGGGCGTCCTTTTCGTGGTCCTTAAGGGGTATGGGCTGGGACATCTCGGGCTGAACTACTTGTGATAAGGGTGGCCGGACAGCAGCGTCCAGGCGCGGTAGATCTGCTCACCCACCAGGATGCGTACCAGCGGATGCGGCAGCGTCAAGGGCGACAGCGACCAACGCTGTTCGCTACGCGCGCAGACCTCTGGCGCGAGCCCTTCAGGCCCACCTACCATGAGGTTGACGTTACGCGCATCGAGCCGCCAGCGATCGAGCTCGGCCGCCAGCTGCTCAGTACTCCAGGGGCGGCCTTGCACCTCGAGGGTGACGATCCGCTCGCCGGGCTGCACCTTCGCCAGCATGGCCTCGCCTTCCTGGCGAATCAACCGCGCCACGTCGGCATTCTTGCCACGGGTATTAAGCGGTATCTCGTGCAGTTCCAAGGGCAACTCGGCCGGGAGGCGTTTGACGTACTCCTGCCAGCCGTCTTCCACCCAGCGCGGCATCTTCGAACCCACGGCGACCAGCTTGATCCGCACGGAGCGCGTTACTCCTGCTCGCCGGCGTGGTGTGCGCGGCTCTGCTCGGCGCCCTGCCAGAGGCGCTCGAGGTCATAGAACTGCCGGGTCGGCACCTGCATGACATGTACCACGACGTCACCCAGGTCGAGCAGCGCCCACTCGCCGCCTTCCAGGCCTTCGCTACCCAGCGGGCGCACGCCCTGCTCCTTGACCTTTTCCAAGACATTGTCGGCCAGCGACTTGACGTGACGGCTGGAGGTCCCGCTAGCGATCACCATGAAGTCGGTAACACTGGTCTTTCCGCGGACATCGATGGTGGTGATGTCGGCGCCTTTCAGGTCTTCCAGGGCGCTGACGGCCAGCTGGACCAAAGAATCATTTTGCATAGTGCTTGAACAACCTCAGTTCGACGCCCGGTACAGTCCGTGCGCGTTGATATAAGCCAGTACGGTATCGGGTACGAGAAATCGGACCGACCGACCGCTGGCCAGAAATTGACGGATGCGCGTAGCCGACACACCCAGCGGCGCCTGCCAGACGAAAGCGATCTGCCCATGGCGCCCGGTCAACGCCTGTGGATCGCTCACGCTGCGCGCGGCGAGCAGATCACGCAGCGCTTCGGGCGCCTCGCTATCGGCGTCGGGCCGCTGCATGACCAACAAGTGGCAATGTTCGAGCAACTCGTCCCAGCGGTACCAGCCAGGCAAACCGCAGAACGCATCCCAGCCGACGATCAGAAAAAGCTGGTCATCGGCGCCCAGCTCACTGCGAAGCGACTCCAACGTCTCGATGGTGTACGACGGCCGATCGCGCTCCAGTTCACGTGCATCCACACTCAGCGGCGGGACGCCTTCGACAGCCAGCCGGACCATCGCCAGGCGATCCTGCGCCGAACTGCAGGGCGCTTCGCGGTGCGGCGGACGGAAATTCGGCAACAGCCGCACCTCGTCGAGCCCGAACATTTCGGCCACTTCCAGCGCACCGCGCAAATGGCCGATGTGAATCGGATCGAACGTACCGCCCAGCACGCCGACGCGCCGTGCTCCAGGAATCGCTGTCATCAGGTCCGTACGTGGCCATCGCCGAACACGACGTACTTCTCGCTCGTCAGGCCCTCCAGGCCCACCGGCCCGCGTGCGTGCAGCTTGTCGGTGGAAATGCCTATCTCGGCACCCAGCCCGTATTCGAAACCATCGGCAAAACGGGTCGAGGCGTTGACCATCACCGAGGCGGAATCGACCTCGGTAATGAAACGCCGCGCGTCGCTGAAATGCTCGGTGACGATGGCGTCGGTGTGCTGCGAGCCGAAGCGGTTGATGTGTTCGATGGCCTCGTCCAACGACGAGACGATGCGGATCGCCAGGATGGGCGCGTTGTATTCGGTGGCCCAGTCCTGCTCGCTCGCCTCCAGCACGTCGGCGCCGAGCAATTGCCGGGTATTCGGGCAGCCACGCAGTTCGACGCCCTTGTCACGGTAGATCGCCGCCAGCGGCGGCAGCACACGAGGCGCGATCGCGGCGTGTACCAGCAGCGTCTCCATGGTATTGCAGGGCGCGTAGCGCTGGGTCTTGGCGTTGTCGGCGACGCGGATCGCCTTGTCCAGGTCGGCGGCCTGGTCGATGAACACATGGCAGATGCCGTCCAGGTGCTTGATCACTGGCACTTTGGCGTCTCGACTGATGCGCTCGATCAGCCCCTTGCCGCCCCGAGGCACGATGACATCGACGAATTCAGGCATGGTGATGAGGGCTCCGACCGCGGCACGATCGGTGGTCTCGACGACCTGCACCGCGGCAGCCGGCAATCCGGCCTCGGCCAGGCCCTGCTGAATGCAACGCGCGATCGCCTGATTCGAATGGATGGCCTCGGAGCCGCCACGCAGGATGGTGGCATTGCCTGACTTGAGGCACAGGCTGGCGGCATCGATGGTCACGTTCGGCCGCGATTCGTAGATGATGCCAACCACGCCGAGCGGGACGCGCATCTTGCCAACCTGGATGCCGGAGGGCAGGTAGCGCATGTCGCGAATTTCACCGATCGGGTCTGGCAAGGCTGCAACCTGGCGCAGGCCTTCGATCATATCGTCGATGCGAGCCGGGGACAGCGCGAGGCGATCGAGCATGGCCTCATCCAGACCGTTCGCGCGCCCTGCCTCGAGATCCCGCCGGTTGGCATCGACCAGGGCTTCACGCGCCGCGTCGAGCGCCGTGGCCGCTGCTTGCAAAGCACGATTCTTCTGCGCAGTAGTGGCACGTGCAAGCACACGCGACGCCTCGCGCGCGGCGCGACCGAGGCGGTTCATGTAATCGAGTACGGACTCGGTCATGGTCTAGCTGGCCTGGCTCAAGGGAAAGCCGCGGATTATAGCCACCATCAAGGCCCGCGCCCAGCGGCGTCCGGCGAAAGGCAGTATCCGCCCTGCCAGCCACGCCTGCTCGGCGCCGCTATGATGCCCGTTTGAAACCTGGCTGCCGGAAGCCCGGTCGAAACCCTCTCGGTCGAAGGAAACCACAAATGCCCGAATGGCTTGCGCCACTGATCAATTGGCTCGCCGACAATCCGCAATGGCTTGGCCTGAGCCTGTTCCTCGTCGCGTGCCTTGAATGCCTGGCCATCGTCGGGCTGCTGATGCCCGGCACGGTGCTGGTGTTCGCCATTGCGGTCCTGGCCGGTAGCGGCGTGCTGACGCTGGGGGAAACCTTGCTGCTTGGGTACGCCGGCGGGCTGCTGGGTGACCTGCTGTCCTATGCGCTGGGCAGGCGCTACCACCAGAACATCCGCAGCATACGGGCGCTACGCAACCACCCGGAGTGGCTGACACGGGCGGAGGTGTATTTCCAACGCTACGGCATCGCGAGCCTATTGGTTGGTCGCTTCATTGGCCCTTTGCGGCCCATGCTGCCGCTTACCGCCGGCATGCTCGACATGCCCTTCGGCCGTTTTCTGTTGGTCAGCCTGGTCGCCGCAGCGGGTTGGTCCATGGCCTACCTGTTGCCGGGCTGGACTGCCGGTGCCGCTGTGCGCTTGCCGCTACCGGAAGGCTTCTGGGGCGAAGCGGGCATCGTCTTGGCCGGGCTGCTCCTACTGATCGGGGCCGTGGTGCACTGCAGCCTGCACCGGGTGCGCTGGGTAACTCCGCTGGCGGCGCTGCTGAGCGCGGCCTTGTTGATGGGTCTTTTCATCGGCTGGCCCTACCTGGAAGCCTTTGACGAGGGGCTGATGGCCGTGGTGCAGGGCGAGCGCAGCCCGGTCTTCGACCGCTTCATGGTGATCGTAACCCGCGCCGGCGACTTCAAGACTCAGCTATGGGCCGCGGTGCTGCTTGGTCTACTGCTGCTCGCGACGCGACAGTGGCGTGCTGCTGTCTTCAGCATCGCCACGCTGCTCGGCACGGCGCTGGCAAATGGCGCGCTAAAGGCCACCTTCGCCCGGGTGCGCCCGGAGATCCTGCTCGAGCCGCTGCACACGTACAGCTTTCCCAGCGGGCATAGCTCGGCGGCGTTCGCCTTCTTTCTCACCCTTGGGGTGCTTGCCGGGCGAGGCCAACCGCCGCGCCTGCGGCTGGCCTGGGTACTGCTGGCGACGCTGCCTGCAACAGCGATTGCCTTGTCACGCGTGTACCTGGGCGTGCACTGGCCGTCCGACGTCATTGCCGGCGCCGTGCTGGCCTCGACCTTCTGCGCCTTGAGCCTGACCCTGACCCAGTGGCGCTCGCCGATGAGTGCCCTGTCGCCGCGGATCTGGTGGCTGATCCTGCCTTCGACGCTCGGCCTGATCGGAGCGTTCGCGCTCTGGGCACTGCCTGGCGCGATGCTGCTCTACCGCTATCAATGAGTGCCGCTAGGCTTCCTCATCCTGCAATTGCTCGAGCCACCCCTGAATGCGCTCCAACAACGCATCGGTGGTATCGAGCTGAAGCAGCTCGACCTTCTGGTCCGGTTGGAAGGGCAGCAGGTAAGCCAGTTGATGCCCCAGAGAACGCTGCCCGTGCGCCATCCCACCCATGCCCAGCGTCCGCACCAAGGGGTGTTGCCCGAGCGCTTCCAGCAACACGGCAAGATCGGCATGCTCCGCCTCGAGCGGCGGGTCTTCAGGCTCGTCGCGCCAGGCGACATCCGCCACGATAAGCTGGTCGCGCTGCACCTCGGCCGGGCCCACGTCGAAGCGCCGACCGCCTTCGACGCGAATGCCGAGCAGGCCGTTGGGCTGTTGTTGCCAGTCGCGAATGAGCGCTTCGCAGCCGACCTGGGCATAGGCGCGGGCGGCATCGCCTACTTCACTCCCATCGACGATGCGCACGACGCCAAACCCGTGCCCGGCCTTCATGCAGCGGCTGACCATGTCCAGGTAGCGTGCCTCGAAAATCTGCAAATCCAGCGTACAGCCGGGAAACAGCACGGTATCGAGTGGAAACAGCGGCAGCTTCATGCGTTCTCCTTACAACAGCAGCGTGACGACCAGCGGCAACAGGACCGCGGTCATTACGCCCATCAGACTCATCGCCAGGGCGGCGAACGCCCCACTCTCGTCACTTTCCTGCAGCGCCTGGGCCGTGCCGACGGCATGCGCGGTCAACCCCAGCGCCATACCCCGCGCAGCCGGATTGCTCACCCGGCACATACGCAACAAGGTCGGACCGAAAATCGCCCCGAGGATACCGGTGATCATGACGAACACCGCCGCCAGCGCGACGATGCCGCCGATCTGGTCGGCCACCAGCATGGCGATTGGCGACGTCACCGACTTGGGCGCGAGCGTCATCAGGATCACCCGATCCGCACCGAAGCCCCAGGCAAGCGCCATCCCCAGCGCCGTCGCAACCGAACCGGCAATCAGCAGTGTCAACATGATCGGTGCGAACAGTTCGTGGATGCGCCGCAGGTTCAGGTACAGCGGCACGGCCAGCGCGACCGTCGCCGGGCCTAGCAACACGGTCAACATTTGTGCGCTCGCCCGGTACTCGGTGTAACTCAGGCCACACAGCACCAAGATGCCAATCACCATCAACATCGAAACCAGCACGGGTTGCAGGAACACCCAGCGCGTGCGCTCGTAGGCCGCGAACGCCAGCTGGAACGCCGCCAAGGTGATCGCCACGCCAAACAGCGGATGATGGATCACCGCCTCCCAGGCCGCTTGCCATTGCAACGGAATCATGCGCGGCCCGCCTTGCGTTGCTGGCGGCGGACCAGCGTCTGCATCAACCAGCCTGTGAAAACCAGCGACACGACCAGCGACACGACGAGCACCCCGACGATTGCCCAGAAGTCATCGAGGATCGCCTCGGTGTACGCCATCACACCGACCGCCGGCGGCACCAGCAACAGCGGCAGGTAGCGCAGCAGGCTGCTCGCGGCAAGCTGCAGCGACTCGCCCGCCTCGCCGCGCGTCAAGAGCGCGAGAAACAGCAAAACCAGCCCGATGATCGGGCCCGGCAACATGGGCAACAGCAGCACATTCAACGCTGTGCCAAGCAGCTGGAACAGCACCAGCCAGGTTAAACCGCGTAGCAGCATGCAAGCCTCCAGGTAACGAAGCGCGATTATAAGCATCCGCTCGCCGAACACCCCGCTCAAACGCAGCGACGGCCTATGCCACGCCATTCGCGATGCCCATGCTTGGTTGCCTTGCCGCGACGTGCGTGCTGATCTAGCAGAACACCTGTACGACCACCCCGGAGGCCGCATGCCGCAAGTACCCGCCGCAACGCTCAAGGACTACATTGGCAAGGAGCTCGGGCGCTCCGAATGGTTCACCGTCGACCAGGCTCGCGTCGACCAATTTGCCGAATGCACGGGCGATCACCAGTTCATCCATATCGACCCGGAGAAGGCGGCGCAGACGCCCTTCGGTGGCACAATCGCGCACGGCTTCCTGTCGCTGTCCTTGATACCGATGCTCATGGGTGACCTACTGGTCACGCCTGAAGGCACGCGGATGGGGGTCAACTACGGGCTCGACAGCCTGCGATTCATCCAGCCAGTGCGCGTGGGCTCGCGCGTGCGCCTGGCGGTGACACTGCTCGACGCCTACGAAAAGAACCCCGGCCAATGGCTGCTCAAGGCACGCGTCGTGATGGAGATCGATGGCGCCGACAAGCCGGCCTACATCGCCGAAACGCTCGCGCTGTGCATCACCTGATCCCACAAGCCGCGCCTTGCAGGGGCTGGCGAGCTTTGGGGCATACTGCGCCCATCTTTCTCGCTGGATCGTCGTATGCGCCGCCTGCTTCCCATGACCCTGATTTCCCTGCTGGCCGGCTGTGGTGACGGCGAACCACTGCTGCCGGCCGATGGCGTGCTCCCCGACGGTGGTCGCTACCGCGGCGAGATCGTCGACGGCCTGCTACAGGGCGAAGGCCGAATTGACTACCCCAACGGCAGCTATTACCAGGGCCACTTCGTAGAGGGCCGCTGGTCCGGCCCCGGCATCTGGCAGGCCGCCAACGGCGACCGCTACGAGGGCGAGTTCAAGGTCGGTTTGTTCGATGGCCAAGGCCGCTTCAGCTACGCCTCCGGTGGCGTCTACGAAGGCATGTTCCGCGCAGGGACCTTCAACGGCAAGGGTCGCTACAACGAACCGGGGCTGAGCTACGAAGGTGAGTTCAAGAATGATCTCTACCATGGCATCGGCACCCTGAGCACCGATGATGGCGTGGTCTACCACGGCGCTTTCATCGAAGGCCAACCCCATGGCGAAGGCAGCCGTAGCGACGCCTCCGGCACGCTCAGCGGGACGTTTATCGACGGCCAAGCAACTGGCGCGGGCGAGTTCACTGGCAGCACAGGCGAGCGCTACGCCGGCCACTTCGACAAGGATCTGTTCCACGGCCGAGGTCGTTATGAGGATGGCGAAGGCAACAGCTGGGAAGGCGTCTTCGAGCGCGGCGCCCTGACAGGCGAGGGGCGCTATGTCAGCGCGAACGGAACGCGCTACGACGGCGGCTTCCAGGTCTGGCAGTATCACGGGAAGGGCCGCCTCGAGCGAGCTGACGGCAGCCGCTACGACGGCGGTTTCAGGCACGGCCAGTTCGACGGCGAGGGTACGTTGACCGAAGCGGACGGGCGCGTACAGCAAGGGCTTTGGAGAGACGGCCGCCTGCGACGCGACGGCGAGGGCAACCGCCTACCCGACCCGCTGGAGCTCGGCCTGCTTGCCCAGGGCCAACTGCTGCAGAAGGCATTGAGCGCGGTGCCGCCCTCCACACCCGCAGCGGAGCTCTACAGCCTGACCTTTGCTGGCGATGGCCAGCAGAGCGTATTCCTGCGTGAGGTTGACTATGTCGACCAATTGCTCGCCGAGCGCTTCGCCGCGCACGGCCAGATCAGCCTGGCCAACCACCGCGACCACCTCGCCGATCGTCCGCTGGCTACGCATGAGAACCTGGCCCGCGCGATCGAGACCCTGGCCGAGCGCAGCGGCCCGGAGGACTTGCTGTTCATCTACTTCACCAGCCACGGATCGGCCGACCACCAGCTCGCCGTCGACCAGCCACGCTTGGCCCTCGAAGACCTGCCGGCCAGCGAACTGGCGGAACTACTGGCGCCCCTGCAGGGGCGCCACAAGATCCTTGTCATCTCGGCGTGCTATTCGGGCGGATTTATCGAACCGCTGAAAAGCCCGGATACATTGATACTCACCGCGGCGCGCGCCGACCGCGTGTCGTTCGGGTGCAGCGAAGAAGCGGACTTCACCTACTTCGGCCGCGCACTGTTCGCCGAGGCGCTGCAGCAAACCCGCGACATCGTCGAAGCGTTCACGCTGGCGAAGGCCAGGGTTGCCGAACGGGAACAGGCCGACCACTATCAAGCTTCGGAACCGCAGATTTGGGCGCCGCCCAAGGTCGTCGAGCACTGGCGCCAGTTGCAACCCAGGCAGCCGGCAGTAGCCGACTGACCACCACAGGAAGCAGTCACAGGAAACCTCACCATGTATTTGACGCCCCAGCGCATTTTGCTTGCCGGCGCCACCGGACTGACCGGCGAGCACCTGCTCGACCGCCTGCTCAACGAGCCCACCGTCGACTGCGTTCTGGCGCCCACGCGTAAACCGCTCGCCGAACACCCTCGCCTGCAAAACCCGATCGGTCCGCTGCAGTCGCAGCTTGGCCAGCTGGAGGGGCAGTTCGATACAGCCTTTTGCTGCCTGGGCAGCACCTTAAAAGAAGCCGGCAGCGAAGAAGCCTTCAAGGCCATCGACCACGATCTGGTGATCGCCTTTGCCCGTCGTGCCCGCGAACTCGGCGCCCGTCATCTACTGGTGATCAGTTCGCTCGGCGCCAATCCGGACAGCCCAATCTTCTACCTCAAGGTCAAGGGCGAAATGGAAGCCTCGCTGCGCGCGCAAGGTTGGCCCCAACTGACCCTTGCGCGCCCGGCCCAACTGCTCGGCCCTCGCATGGAAGTCCGCCCGATGGAGCGGCTGACCGCCCCGCTGTCCTACCTGCTGCCCGGCAAATACCGCGGTATCTCTGCCTGCACGCTTGCCCGCTCACTCTGGCGCCTCGCGCTGGAAGAGGGCGAAGGCACACGCGTGGTCGAATCGGATGAGCTGAGGCGGTTGGGGAAATAGACCCGTTCCGGAGCCGAGCGGCTGGAGGAGCGGTACAACGCTGAGCGTATCCCTGCGTTAGGCAGCGCCGCTCGCCCAACGCGCCATACGAGCCGGCTGTGCTTCATTAAGGCGCGGGCATAGCCTGGGGCCCGGCCTTCAGCCCTTGATGAAATGCTCGCGATAATGCCGCAGCTCGGCGATCGACTCACGGATGTCGTCCAGCGCCAGGTGGGTTCCGCCTTTCTTGAAACTGGCCAGCACGTCCGGCGCCCAGCGCGCGGCGAGCTCCTTCAGGGTCGAGACATCAAGATTGCGGTAGTGGAAATACGCTTCCAGCCTCGGCATGCGCCGGTAGAGGAAACGGCGGTCCTGGCAGATGCTGTTGCCGCAGATGGGGGACTTGCCCTTGGGCACCCATTGCTCGAGGAAGGCCAGCGTCTGCGCCTCGGCTTCCTCCGTAGAAATGCGGCTTTCACGCACCCGCTGGGTCAGGCCCGAACCGCCGTGCTGGCGAGTATTCCATTCATCCATCCCGGCTAGCACTTCGTCACTCTGGTGAATCGCGATGACCGGGCCTTCGGCCAGCACGTTGAGCTGGCTGTCGGTGACGATGGTGGCCATTTCGATGATGACGTCGTTGTCCGGGTCGAGGCCGGTCATTTCGAGGTCGATCCAGATCAGGTTCTGCGGGCTCTGCATGGTGTGCTCCTTGGCTGTGTCTCGCAGTTTAGCCGTTCGCACCCGGAGCGTCAGGTGCCCCTGTCCGCCCGGGCTGCCAGACCAGCAAACGCGAATGGCGCAAGTCATTGACCTGCAGCACCTCCTCGGCCGGCACGCCCGGTACCTCGAAGCTATTGCTGATCAGCAGCGCGCCCGGGTGCATTTCCGCGCAGGCCTTTTCCCACAGGCGCGGCATTGGCGCCGGCGAGAGAAAGCAATAGACCGCATCGTATTCGCCGAGCGGCTCCTGCCATAGGCTGCGAAACCGTACCCGGCAGTTGCGCCGTGCCAGGCACCGCAGCCAGCAGATCAGGAAGGGAAGCGGCGCGGTCTCGACCCCAACGAAACGCGCCGCCGGGTAGGTCCCGGCCAGCCGCAGCAGGCTGCCGCCGACACCGCAGCCGAGGTCGACGAAGGCAAAGCTTTCCGGCAGCCGCGCCAGACGCTCGGACAACACCTGCTCAGTCGCCGGCCCGGTGAGGTAGAGCGGCACGCGCTCAACCAGCGCATTCCAGTTGAGTAGCAGCAGCACCGCGAAGCCGAGCAGCAAGACCCAGGGCGGCAAGGCGTGAGCCTGCATCAGAACCAACGCAGGGACGAAGACGAAGTTGATCGGCAACCACCATCCCGATAGCCCCAGGCGGCGGCCAACCAGCGCGGCCAGCACGCCCTGTACCAAGGCGGCCATCAGCAGGGTGACATGCATGCCGAACAAGCGTGCGGCAGTGAACAGCAGCAACCAGCAGACCACGGCCGCAACCAGATGACTGGCCAACGCCACGAGTGCAGGGATTCGAACGGGAGCCTGATTCGCCATGGACCTTAACAACCAAGAACGCGACGCCTGAGTCTAAACCGCTGTGACTGCCGCTGCGCAAACCACCAGATATCAGCCCGCCTCGGCATCCACCGGGCGACGCGCCCCGCAGGCCGCCACGATCAGCATGCTAGACTCGCATCCCTTTCCACCCTGGGCTTCACATACATGGCCAAACGCCAACTCAACCGCCGACAAAGCTGGCGCATCGAGAAAATCCAGGAGGAGCGCGCCGCTCGCGCGGCACGGCGCGAGTCCCGCGCCATCGATGAACTCGAAGGGGGCGACCTCGGCCCGGAGCAGACCGGCCTGGTCATCGCGCATTTTGGCGTCCAGGTGGAAGTCGAAGCCCAGGACGGCGACCAGCGCGGCCAGGTGTTTCGCTGCCACCTGCGCGCAAACCTGCCCGCGCTTGTGACTGGCGATCAGGTCGTCTGGCGGCCAGGCAATCAAGGCATCGGTGTGATCGTCGCGCAGTTGCCGCGCCATTCGGAGCTGTGCCGGCCCGACACTCGCGGCCAGCTCAAGCCGGTCGCGGCGAATGTCGACCTGATCGTAATCGTCTTCGCGCCGCTACCCGAACCCCACGCCAACCTCATCGACCGCTACTTGGTCGCCGCCGAACATGCCGGTATCGCGCCGCTGCTTCTGCTCAACAAGGCTGACCTGATCGATGCGCACAACCAGCCCGCGCTCGACGCGCTGCTTTCGGTGTACCGCACACTCGGTTATCCGCTGTTGGAAGTGTCTGCCCACGACGGGGCGGGCATGGACGCGCTCCGGCAGCGGCTCGACGGGCAGGTCAGCGTGTTTGTCGGGCAGTCGGGAGTGGGCAAGTCGTCGCTGGTCAACAGCCTGCTACCCGGCGTGGATACTCGCGTCGGTGCGCTGTCAGAGATGACCGGCAAAGGTACGCATACCACCACGACGGCTCGCCTGTTTCATTTCCCTGGCGGTGGCGAGCTGATCGACTCACCGGGCATTCGCGAGTTCGGCCTCGGCCATGTCAGCCGTGCGGACGTCGAAGCCGGGTTCATCGAGTTTCAGGATCTACTGGGACGCTGCCGCTTCCGTGACTGCAAGCACGACCGCGAACCGGGCTGCGCCCTGCTCAAGGCACTCGAGGAAGGCCGGATACAGCCGCAGCGCATGCAAAGCTATCGGCACATCATCAGCGGGTTGCAAGCACCCGAGTATTGATCGACCTCGGCCGCCTCACTCGCCAGGCTGGTCGAACTTCAAGACGCCGCCCTCGAAAATATTCAGGCGCTCGCGTAACTGCTCCGGTTGCAGCGGGTCGCTACCCGCCGCGGGCGCAAGCGCACCGGGCACGGCCGGCGGCGCGGGATTGGGCGCTGCGCCCGCCGGCGGTGCAGCCTCGTCGGTGGCTTCGGACTGCTCACCTTCGATGTTGCGCTGCGCCTTCTTGGTCAACACGAGGATGTCGATGCGGCGGTTGACCGGATTCAGCGGATCTTCGCGATCGAACAGCGCCGACGACGCGTAACCGACCACACGAGCGATCTGGTCTTCCGGATAGCCTCCGGCGACTAACGCACGCCGCGCCGCGTTGGCACGCCCGGCCGACAGCTCCCAGTTGCCGAACTCGCCCCGCCCGGAATACGGTTTGGCGTCGGTATGGCCGCTGACGCTGATCTTGTTCGGCACGGCGCGAATGGTGTCTGCCATCGCCAGCAGGATGTCTTCGAAATAGGGCTGCAGTTGGGCGCTGCCGAGCGCGAACATCGGGCGGTTCTCAGCATCCATGATCTGGATGCGCAGCCCGTCCTGGGTGATCTCGAACAGGATCTGATCCTTGAAGCGCGTCAGTTCCGGATTTTCGTCAACTTTGTTCTGCAACTCCTGCAGCAGCAGTTCCAGGCGTTCCTTGTCGAGCTGCTCGGCCAGGTTCTCGACCTGATCTGGATTGATGCTCGCCTCGGTCTGCTGCGGCTGCTCGTCGACCTGCTCGTTGAGCGTACGGTCCGGGGCAGGCGTGGGCGTACCGCCCAGGTCGATCACGTAGGGGCTAGCACTCTCGGTAAAGCCAATGGGGTCCTGGAAGTAACCGGAGATTGCGCGCTTCTGCTCGGGCGTGGCCGAACTCATCAGCCACATCACCAGGAAGAACGCCATCATGGCCGTCGCGAAATCGGCGAAGGCGATCTTCCAGGCACCGCCATGGTGACCGGCAGCGGATTTCTTGACCCGCTTGACGATGATTGGTTGGTTGTTGTCCATCGCTGTTCTTAACTACCGCGCATGGCTTGTTCGAGTTCGGAAAAGCTCGGCCGATGGGCCGGCAGGAGCACCTTGCGGCCAAACTCGACGGCCAGTGTCGGCGGCATCCCCGACGCGGAAGCAACCAGGGTTGCCTTGATGCTTTCGTAGAGGTTCAGCTCTTCCTTGGCGTCGTGTTCGAGGGCGGCGGAAAGCGGGCCGAAAAAGCCGTATGACGCGAGAATCCCGAGGAAGGTACCGACCAGCGCGGTCGCAACCTTTTCGCCGATCTCAGCGTTGGTCGCCGACGCCAGGATCGACATCGTGATCACGATCCCGAGCACCGCCGCGACGATACCCATCGCCGGAAGGCCGTCGGCGATCTTTGCCACGGCATGCGAGGGGTGCTCCAGTTCTTCCTTGAGGCCGGTAAGCTCCATGTCGAACAGGCCTTCAAGTTCGTGCGGGGCCATGTTGCCGGACGACATGATGCGCAAGTAATCGCAGACGAAGGCAGTCATGCGCTCGTCCTTGATGACGGAGGGGTATTTGCTGAAGATCGGACTGGCCTTGGGGTCCTCGAGGTCGGCCTCGATGGCCATCATGCCCTCGCGCCGGCTCTTGTTGAGGATCTCGTAGAGCATCCCGAGCACTTCGAGATAGAACTTATGGGTGAAGCGATGCCCGAACATCTGCAGCGATTTCTTGAACACGATCTTGGTCGTGCTGCCTGGGTTGGCCTGCAGAAAGCCGCCAAGGGCCGCGCCGCCGATGATCATGACCTCGAAGGGGTGAATGAGTGCCCCTAGCTTGCCGCCGGACAGGATGAATCCGCCAAGCACACTGGCGAATACCACGATGATGCCGATAATTTTTGCCATAGATAGGTACGTCTAAAACCTGGTCACGGAGGGGTGCCTGAACGCGCAGCAGATTGCCGCACAGGGCGCCGGGCGGGCAGATCGAAAGAATTGTTCGGGTTATCGGAACTTTTGCGCCAGACTAAAGGCCATCCCGATGAAATGCTAGTTCGGCGACCTCATGACCACGACCCCGCTACCCCGCACGCTGCCGGCCTGGATCAAGGCGCTAGACGCTGTCGTGCTGCCTGCCGATGCCAATGCCTACGCCCAGGTTCAACGCGGCCTGCGTGACAGCAGCAAATCAATGCGGCAGATATCCGAGTTGATCCAGGAAAGCCCGGTGCTGGCGCTGAACGTTATCCGCGAAGCGAACCAGGATGCCGCCGCGGCGAACAAGCCCGCCGAAAGCCTGGAAATCGCCTTGAGCCGCATCGGGCTCAAGCGTGCCGAGGCGTTGTTCCAGCGCGTTCCCGCAGCCAAACCCAAGGACATCCCCGCGCCGCTGCGGCAGCTGTTGCTGATTAGCCAGCACGCAAGCCAGCAGGCCAACGGGCTGTTCGCCGCTCGCCTCGCCCGACTGTGGCAGGAAATCCACTGGAACAGCCTGCTGTTTCTCTCGCCGATCTGGGCGCTTGTCGCAGCCCAGCCAGCGCTGCTCGACGCCTGGGAGCAGCGCGTGTTGGTCGGTGGCGAACCAGCACCTAAGGTCGAGCAGGAACTGCTCGGCGTGCCGCTGCTGGATCTGTGCGTCGCCGTGGCCGAACACTGGGCGCTGCCGGGTTGGATCGCCCTCGGCTACCGGCTGCTGCGCGAGAACCGGCGCCTGTTGATCAAGGCTCTGCACATCGCGCGCGACAACGAACACCCACTGCACCAGCAGCAGATGCTCGACGCCGACGCCGAGCTTCGGCGCTGGCTGACACTGCCCAGCAACACCATCGTGCTCGCGAACGGGCTCGCCCTGTCGTCGCACCACAGCTGGAATGGCATCCATAGCCTGCGCTGGCAACGCCTCGCAGGGCTTTACCTACAGGTGCCGCTGGGCGAATTGCAGCAACTGGTCCACCAGCAGGCCACGACCAGCGCCCAGGCAATCGGCCCTACCGATCTCTGGCACCCAGCGCAGGGGCTACTCTGGCCCTGGGAAAGCCGCTTCCAACAAGCACGCAAGGTCGAGTCTGCCCCCTCCCCTGCGCAGGCGCAGCAATGGCGCGATCTGTGCCGCGAGCTGCTGGCCGATCGGTCACCCTACAGCAACGTGCTGCAATTGAGCGCGACGGCCGGGCGGGCGCTCACGGCGGCAGGGTTGTCACGCGTGTTGGTGATGCTGGTCGATCGTCGCCAACACCGACTCATCGCCCAGCACGCCAACGGCCTTCCGCAGGCTGCGGTCCACGCCACCTTCGATCCCGAGCAGAGCCAGGTGCTGCGGCGCTTGCTGGAAAAGCCCGCCCTGCTCCGCCTGAACCCAGCCAACGTCGCGCAGTTCTCCGCCATGCTGCCGGGAACGCTCAAGAGCCTGTTTCCCGGTGAGCACGTGCTGCTTCGCTCGGTCGGCCTGGACGGGCGCGTGGTGATGCTGGTCGTCGCCGACCAGGCCAACGCCCCCTTGAGCGACAGCTCGGTGCAGGCCTTCGGCAAAACCGTGCAATGCATCGAGCGGGCCCTGGCCACGTTCAGCAAGCGCGGCCGCTAGCTTTTTCGCTAGACTGCGTGCTTTCAGATCAGCCGAGGCTCGACGTGTCCGCCTTCTCAAATCTGCCCCTGGTGATCGAACCGGCCGAGCTGGCCGACCGCCTCGATGCGCCCGAACTCATCCTGGTCGACCTGACCAGCGCTGGGCGCTATGCCGAGGGCCACATCCCCGGCGCCCGCTTCGTCGACCCCAAGCAGACTCAGCTCGGCCAGCCGCCCGCACCCGGCCGTGCACCGACTCGGACTCAGCTCGAGGCGCTGTTCAGCACCCTGGGCCATCGGGCCGATGCGGTCTACGTGCTATATGACGACGAAGGCGGCGGCTGGGCGGGGCGTTTCATCTGGCTGCTCGATGTCATCGGGCATCGCCGTTACCACTATCTCGACGGCGGCCTGCATGCCTGGCTGGCGGAGGGCCGGCCGCTCTCTCGTGAAATTCCCGCGCCGGGCAGTAGCCCCGTCGAGCTGACGCTGGACGACGCGCCGACTGCCAGCCGCGAATACATCGAAAGCCGCCTTGGCGCCGACGACGTGGTGATCTGGGACGCGCGATCGCCGCAGGAATACCGGGGCGAGAAGGTACTGGCGGCACGCGCTGGTCATATCCCCGGCGCCGTCAATTTCGAATGGACGGCGGGCATGGACCCCGCGCGCGCCATGCGCATCCGCGAGGACATCGCCGAGCAGTTGCTGGCGCTCGGCATCAGCCCCGATAAAGAAGTCATCACGCACTGCCAGACGCACCACCGGTCAGGCTTTACCTACCTGGTGGCGAAGGCGCTCGGCTACCCACGAGTCAAAGGATACGCCGGCTCCTGGGGCGAATGGGGCAACCTGCCCGACACCCCGATTCAGCAATGAAAAGGTCACCCATGATAGATCGCTTGTTCGTCATCAGCCAATACCTGCTTCCGCATCACCTGGTCTCCCGCGTCGCCGGCTGCCTCGCCGAATGCCGCCTGCCCTGGGTGAAGAACACCTTCATCAAGGCATTCATCCGTCACTTCGGGGTGCCCATGCATGAGGCGCAAGTCGAGGAACCCACGGAGTACGAGCATTTCAACGCCTTCTTCACCCGCGCGCTGAAAGACGGCGCCCGCCCGCTCGACCCGACACCCGGCGCCATCCTCAACCCTTGCGATGGTGCCATCAGCCAGCTCGGCACGATCGAGCAGGGCCGGATCTTCCAAGCCAAAGGCCACAGCTACAGCGTGATGGAACTGCTCGGCGGAGATCACGAACGCGCGGCGCCCTTCATGGGCGGCAGTTTCGCCACGGTTTACCTCTCACCAAAGGACTATCACCGTGTGCACATGCCGGTCGCGGGCACGCTGCGCGAGATGGTCTACGTGCCCGGGCGGATTTTCTCGGTCAATACCGTCACCACCGAAGGCGTGCCAGAACTGTTCGCGCGCAATGAGCGCGTGGTCTGCCTTTTCGATACCGAGCATGGCCCGATGGCAATGGTGCTCGTCGGCGCCATGATCGTCGCCAGCATCGAAACGGTCTGGGCTGGGCTGGTCACCCCGCCTAAGCGCAGCCTTAAAACGGTGCGCTACGACGAGACCGCTCGCGCGCCCATCCAATTGGCCAAGGGCGCCGAAATGGGTCGCTTTAAACTGGGCTCGACGGTCATTCTCCTGTTCGGCCCCGAGCAAGTCAGCTGGGCCACGGAACTGACGGCCCTGAGCCCTGTTCGCATGGGAGAGAGCCTGGGCCAGGTGACTACCGCCGCAGGCCTGATGGCAGACGAGCCAGCGTAACCCTGATCGGCACCAACGGTCAGTTGCGACTGACCCGACCGGACAGGTCCGCTATGATGCAGCGCATGATTGCACAATGACACTACAGGACAGGCTTGAGCACAGGAGTGCTGCTAAAGTTTCAAGAGGCCTGACGCCACAGGCCAAATCGCGGAGTTTGTAGCGTGGAAAACCACAGCCAACCACTGCTGTTGCGCGTGCCGAAGCCTGATCGGCAGGGGTTGTCGTTCTGCGAGCCCACGGTGCGCGACCTCAAGCGCTGGCTGGGGGGCCTGCCCAAGGCGAACCTCGGCGAAACCGCGCGCCTGCTCTACCAGGCCATGCTGGAACTCAACCAGCTACGCACCTCGAATCAGGGTCGCCTGCAGCTGCTCGAGGTCCTCCGCCCGGAAATCCATTACGTTTGCCGTCAACTCGAACGCTACTACCTGAACCAGCCCATCGTGCTCAGCGAACGGCCGCGCAAGGTCGCCAGCCTCTGCCAGGCGCTGCAAAACCACCTGGCGATCGGCTACAAACTGATTGCCGTCGACCTGGCGTCGCAGACCGGTCGCGATCGATTGCCATTGCTGACCATTGCACTTCAACGCGCCATCCATACGCTCTGCGCGATCCTGGTCCGCTCCACCCAGCTGTACAACCCGACGCCCGATGGGCTATGGCTCGAACTACATCAGCTGTACGCCATCGCCGTAGAGCAAGGCGTACACCGCACCGTCGTACGCGATGACCTGGCGTACCAGACCGAAGGGCTGAGCGCCGAACAGAGCTACATCGTCGCCCTGATGATGGGCAGCGCGCGCTGCAACCAGATGCGCCAGCAGAATATCGCTCGCCTCGCCGAGGTGATGGAGCCCTGGAGCCGGCTCGTGCGGCTACAGCCGGTCCAGCAAGGACCGACGCTATTTGCCGTCTCCACCCGCACCGACGCACCACCGCGCTATCGCTCGATGTTCAGCACCGACGAGCTGCCCTATTTGCTGGGCATCGACCCGCAGCAACTGGTCGAATCCCTGCGCAAGCATTTGCATGCCACCCCGGACACCCGCCCGCCGCCCGGCCTGGTGATCCCGGATGGGCTCAGCCTCGACCTCATGCAGCATGTCAGCGCGGCCTGGGGTGATGTCTCGGAGCGCAGCTTCCAGCGGACCTCCGCGCAGGGGCACGTCGACCTCTGCATTGGCATGACGGCCCTGCACTACTTCCTCTCTGGCCGGCGCCTGTTCGCTGACCTGCTCAAGCGCCCCGAATCCACGCGTTCGGCCGTCTTCAAGCTGAACAACGCCGCGCCGGACGTCTGGTCTACCGCTTTCGACGCGACGTCCAGCTCGGGCATGGAGCTGCTGCCGACCGAGCACATCGAGTTCGTCTCAACCACCGAGACCCGCTCCGATTCGGAAGACCAACCCGCCGAGTGCCCGTACCCTACTTACCGGGTCCAGCTCGTCAACCACAGCCCTGGCGGCTTCTGCCTGTCCTGGCCAGACGACGTGCCCGCGCAGCTTCAGACCGGTGAATTGCTTGGCCTGCAGGACGGCAACAGCCAGGCCTGGAGCATCGCGGTGGTCCGCTGGATCCGCCAGGTCCGTGGGAGCGGGCCGCAAATGGGCGTCGAGCTCATCGCGCCGTACGCCCAGCCGTGCGGCGTGCGCCTGCTGCGCAAGGTCGACCAGGGCAGCGAGTATCTTCGCGCCCTGCTGCTACCGGAAATTCGAGTCATCTCTAGGTCCGCGGCGCTGATCGTCCCGCGGCTGCCGTTTCAGGAGGGCCAGAAGGTTCAGGTCAACCAGAACGGCGAAGAGCATCGCGCCATGCTCGGCCATCGCCAGGCGAGTTCGAACAGCTACAACCAGTTCGAGTACCAGCTCATCGGTGCCTCCACGGACGCTCAGGAGACCCCGGTCACAGCCCGGGGAAGCCAGCCTGCTAGCGGGATTGAAGATTTTGACTCGCTCTGGAAGTCGCTGTAGATTGCGGCTCACCGTTTTCTAGCCCTACGCGCCGCCCGGGGCGCGTTCTAAAGCTGCAGTCCATGGCCCCGCAAAAAAAGACCATCCGCCTGCTGATCCTTGAAGATTCGCAGAATGAAGCCGAGCGACTCGTCAGCCTGTTCCGCAATGCCGGCCAGGCGACGCGGGTTCATCGACTCACGTCTAGCGAAGACCTGGTCGATGCGCTCCAGCAGACCTGGGACCTGTTGATCACTGCGCCTGCCAGCGAGAACCTGGACCCCAGCGAAGCCATCGCCGCGGTGCGCAAGCACGGCAAGGACATCCCGATCATTCAACTGATCGAGGGCAACGATGCCGAAGCTATCACCGAAGCCTTGATGCTCGGTGCCCAGCGCGCACTCCCCCAGGGTGAGGACGAGTGGCTGGTACTGGTCGCCAATCGCGAACTGGGCCACCTGGACGAACGCCGCGCACGCCGGTCCGCCGAACTGGCCCTGCGCGAGGCGGAGAAGCGCTGCCAGCTGCTACTGGAAAGCTCGGTCGACGCCATCGCCTATGTTCACGACGGCATGCACATCTACGCCAACCGCGCCTACCTCGAGCTGTTCGGCTACGAGGATGTCGAGGAGCTGGAAGGCATGCCGATGATCGACCTCATTGCTTCCTGCGACCAGGCCGACTTCAAAAGCTTCCTGAAGAACTACCAGAGCATGCAGGGCAGCGCCGAGCTGAACTGCGGCGGCGTGCGTGCCGATGGCGGTAACTTCAAGGCCAGCATGCATTTCTCCCCCGCCAGCTACGATGGCGAACCCTGCATCCAGGTCGTGATTCGTGCCGAAGGCGACAATGCCGAACTGGAGAAACTGCGCGAGATCAGCAGCCAGGACTTGGTCACCGGGCTGCACAACCGCAACCATTTTCTCGAGCTGCTCGACAGTGCCGTGGAACGCGCGGTCAATGCCGGCCAGCGGGGCAGCCTCGCCTACCTGCGCGTCGATCGTTTCGCCAGCCTGCAAGCCGACATTGGCCTGGGCAACTCCGATCGCGTGCTCGCCGAACTTGCGCAGATGCTGCGTACCCAGTTCGAAGGCAAGGCGCAACTCGCCCGCTTCGGCGACGACGCCTTCGCCGTGCTGGTTGCGGACGCCACGCCGGGCCAGTTGGAACAGCCTTTGGCCGCCTTGTTGCGCAAGGTCGAAAGCCACCTGTTCGAAATCGATGGCCGCACCGTCCAGGCAACGCTGAGCATCGGTGTCGCCGCGCTGGACGAGCAAACCGCCAAGGCGCGCGAAGTGATCGATCGAGCCCATCGCTGCGCCGAAGAGCTGACCGACGGCAACGCACTGAACATCTACAATCCAGCCGACGAACTGGCGGCCGCGGCCAACCGTGGCGAGGTGATCGCCATGGTCCAGCAGGCGCTGGAACAGAACAGTTTCCGCTTGCTGTTCCAGCCCGTCATCAGCCTGCGCGGCGACAGCCATGAGCACTACGAGGTGCTGCTGCGCCTACTCGACCCACAGGGCGTCGAGGTGCCACCCGGCGAGTTTCTCGGCGCTGCGAAAGAGGCCGGCCTGGCCGCCCGCATCGACCGCTGGGTCCTGCTCAACTCGATCAAGCTGCTCGCCGAGCATCGCAGCAAGGGACATAGCACTCGCCTGTTCCTTCATCTGTCGAGCTCCAGCCTGCAGGACGCCACACTTCTGCCCTGGCTGAGCGTGGCCCTTAAAGCTTCACGCCTGCCGCCGGACTCGCTGGTGTTCCAGATCGACGAAAACGATGCGGTGGCCTATCTCAAGCAGGCCAAGGCACTCGGGCAGGGGCTGGTCGCGCTCGGCTGCCGCTTGGCCTTGAGCCAGTTTGGCTGCGTGCTCAACCCGTTCAATGCACTCAAGCACCTCAACATCGACTTCGTGAAGATCGATGGTTCCTACACCCAGGACCTGAGCCACCAGGAGAACCAGGAAGCGCTGAAGGCGTTGCTGGCCGAACTGCACGAGCAAGGCAAGCAGACCGTGGTTCCGTTCGTCGACAGCGCCACCGTGCTTGCCACGCTCTGGCAGGCGGGCGTTGGCTACATCCAGGGGCAGTACCTGCAAGGCCCCAGCCAGTCGATGGACTACAACTTCTCGTCCGACGACGAATAAGCGCAACGCGCAAACGAAAAGGGCGCCAACCAGGCGCCCTTCTCGTCACTCAGTCCAGCCCTTCGCGGTCTCGGAAACCCAGCAGATACAAGATACCGTCCAGACCAAGAGTCGAGATGGCCTGCTTGGCGGACTGTTTGACCAGCGGCTTGGCCCGGAAAGCGACCCCCAGGCCAGCCAGGCCAAGCATGGGCAGGTCGTTGGCCCCGTCGCCCACCGCGATGGTCTGCTCGAGCCGCAGGCCCTCACGCTCGGCCAGATCACGCAGCAAGTCAGCCTTGCGCTGGGCGTCGACAATCGGCTCCTGCGCAACACCGGTCAGCTTGCCATCGACGACCTCCAGTTCATTCGCGTAGACATAGTCGATACCCAACCGAGCTTGCAACTGGCGAGCAAAGTAGGTGAACCCACCGGAGAGGATCGCCGTCTTGTAGCCCAACCGCTTGAGCTCGGCGAACAACACTTCAGCCCCCTCGGTCAGGCGCAGCCCGGCGCCGACCTCAGCCAGCGCGCTTTCCGGCAAGCCCTTAAGCAGGGCGAGACGCTCCCGGAAGCTCGCGCGAAAATCCAGTTCGCCACGCATCGCACGCTCGGTAATCTCAGATACCTGCTCGCCAACCCCAGCCACTTTGGCCAGCTCGTCGATGACTTCGGCCTCGATGAGCGTCGAGTCCATGTCGAAGACAGCCAGCCGGCGGTTGCGGCGAAACACCGAGTCCCGCTGGAAGGCGATGTCGACGTTGAGCTCCTGGGCCACGCTCAGGAATTCGGCACGCAGCGCCGCGGTGTCGGCAGGCTCGCCGCGCACGGAAAACTCGATGCAGCCCTTACTCGCGTCTGCTGGCACGTCCAGCGCCTGGCGACCGGAGAGCCGGTCGATGTGATCGATGTTCAAGCCGTACTTGGCCGTGATCGAGCTCACCCGCTGCAACTGCTCGGCAGTGACCTTACGCGTCAACAGCGTAACGATGTGGCGAGGCTTGCCCTGGCCGGCCACCCAGTGCCGATAGTCGTCCTCTGCAACCGGGGTGAAACGCACCTGCTGATCCAGCTTGTAGCCGGTAAAAAGCACGTCCTTGAGCACCGATGAGGCTCGCTCGGTATCGGGAATCTCGACCAGGATGCCGAACGAGAGGGTGTCATGGATCACCGCCTGGCCGATGTCGAGAATATTAACGCCGCCCTGGGCGAGCACGCCGGTGATTGCCGCGGTCAGGCCCGGGCGGTCTTCCCCGGTGATGTTGATCAGGACGATTTCGCGCAAGGCGCAGCTCCCATGGCAAAGAAGGCCGGCATTCTACAACAGCTCAACGGCGCGCCGACCCACCCGCACGGCAAGGCGTTGCAATTCGTCAGCTATGGACACGAGACCTTCAGCCCCCACCTCGGTTTCCGTATACTGCGCGGCACTTTCCTCAAGAGTAGAGCCGCGCTCTGTGAACCGGCCCGCATCCGTCAAACCCGACAACTTCTTCCTGCTGATCTACCGGGCCTTGCGCCAGCGACGTGTTCCGCTGGTGCTGCGTGTGGCCAGCCATACGCTTCTGCTGGTTGCCCTGGCGCTGATCATCTATGCCTGGGTCATGGGCATGCAGTTCAAACACGCCATGGAACAGCAGGCCGACGCCCTCGGCCAGAGCCTGATGACGCAAACGGCTGCCTCGGCGACCGACCTGCTCGTCGCGAATGACATCCTCAGCCTCAACGTACTGCTGAGCAACCTGGTAAAGAACCCACTGGTAGCGCACGCGGCGATCTATAGCGTCGACAACAAGGTGCTCGCCGAATCCGGGGCGAGGCCCCAGCGCAACCTGCTCGGCGACGAGGAAGGGCTCTACTCGACACCGATCAGCTTCCAGGAGGTGATTGCCGGCCATCTGCGCATCAACCTCGACATGTCCCAGTTCCAGCAGCCGATGACCATCAGCCTGCAGAGCATGGGTTTGCTGAGCCTGATACTTCTTGCCCTGACGCTGACCCTGAGCATGCGCCTGGGGCGGCAGCTTTCGCTACCGCTGATGCAGCTTCGCCTGTGGCTGAGGGATCCGGACGACCCCGCGCCCGGTGCCGGCCGACAGGACGAGATCGGCGACTTGGCGCGTCAGCTACAGGCGCGGCTGGTACCGGAAGCACCCGAGCCGGAGATCGAGCTGGACGAAAGCCTGCAGGATCTCTACTCCGCCCATTTCGACGTCCCGTCGAACGCATCGAGCGTCGATTCCGAGACGCTCGAACACGACGACATCGCCGTTGCCTTCGATCACGAGGACCGCACGCCAGCGCTCTCCGACGACGAGGTGTTCGACCCGTTCGACGACTCACCGCCGCTCGGTGTGGATCATCCGACGCCGCAACCGGCGACGACAGTCGCCCCCGCAACGCCTGCTGGCAAGAGCGGCGTGTTGGCCATTCAGCTAGGCGCCCAGGAGCAGCTGCGCCGCTTGCCGCGTGAACGGCTGACCGACTTGCTGCAGCGCTACAGTGTTTGCCTGCAACAAGCCGCCACGCTCTATCAAGCCGAACTGCACACACTGGCCGATGGCAGCAGCCTGATGCTTTTCCACAGTCAGGACGACGAGCAGAACTACCTGACGCACGCACTGTGCTGTGGCGAGCTGATGCGTGCGCTGGGCCACGCCCTGCAGATCGAGGTCGCAGACAGCGGCATCACGCTGCATCTCCAATTAGGCCTGACCCAGGGCGATCAGCTCTACGACCTGAGCCAGGGCGACCTGTTGCTCAGCGCGCCAGCGCAGGCCGCGCTGGCCCTGTCACAGCACAGCCGCAACCTGCTGTTGGTCGAGCGCACCATCGGCGAGGACGAGTTGATCTGTCAGCGCGCACGTATCCGCCCGATCGCCAGCCCCGAGGGCGCCTGCTGCGTAGAACGTCTACTGGAACCCTATCCTTCGCTGCTGGAGCGCCAACTGGCGCGCATGCATGAGCTGCGCAGCCGGCCCTGAGCGGCCACCCTTGAATGGTAAGGAAAAGCGCTGCGGGTTCGCCGCAGCGCGTGGATCAGAAGCGGAACACTTCCAGATCGGTCCGAATCGGCTCCACCGCCGGAATGGTCGGCGGGCTCGATTGGGTCTTGCTTGGCGCCTTGGCTGGGCTGCGCTTGGCCGGAACCTTGGCCACCAGCATCGGCTCGACAGCAACCGCCATCAGCTCGCTCAGACGTTGCAGCAGCAGGCTTTGTGCATGAACCTGATCGGCGGTGGTGCCGGCATGCTCCTCCTGCAGGCGAACCAGGCGGCTGCCGAGGCGCTTGCCTTGCTTATCCAAGAGACGCCACTGCGCTTCCAGCACAGCCGGGTGCTGCGGGCCTGAATCCAGGCGGGTGATTTCCAGCTCGATCTGCACGTCCGGCGCAAACCCTTTGCTGCCTGGGCTCAGCTCCAGACTCTGGGTCTTGAGCTGCCACGCCAATTGGCGCAACAACAACTGATCGATGTCGCCTTTCAGGCTTCCGGCCCAGCGCGCACGCTGCGCATCCTCGGCCAGGCTGCCATCAGGCAAACGCTGCAATAGCGCATCGCGCTGCAAATAGTCGGCGAGCGTTACCGGCCCCAGCAGTACCGACGGGCCCTCGGCCTTGGACGGCACTTCCACGGCACCGTTATCCAGACGATACATGGGGACCGGTTGCTGGGTGATGCAACCGGCGAGGCTGGCGCAGGCCAGCAGCATGAAGGTTGTGGAGCGCAGCACGTTCGTTCTCTACCTCACACCGCAAGGGCAACGCGCTCGAACGCGGTAATCGCTCAGAGCGCCTCGCGTAACCGCGGTGCATGACATTGCCACCGGCTGCTAAGCCGAGGGCAGGTGAATTTCGAAGGACGGTATCTTCCGTGAAACCGCGGCCAGAAGCCAGCCTCCCGCCAAAGCCGGATCAGCCTGCCGACTCGACCTGCAGGGCATCGACACGCTGGAAACCGCGCGGCAGCTTATTCCCACGCCGCCCACGCTCGCCCTTGTAGTGCTCCAGGTCGTCTGCCCGCAGCGACAACGTGCGCTTGCCCGCCTGGAGAACCAGAGTGGCGCCTTCCGGCAGGATGGCCAGATCGGTGAGGTATTCCTCACGGCTCGCCACTCGATCACCCGGAATACCGATGATCTTGTTGCCCTTGCCTTTACCCAGCTGCGGTAGATCGCGCACGGGGAACACCAGTAGGCGGCCTTCGGTGGTCACGGCAGCAAGCCAATCCTGGTCACGGCTGCGCAACGGCCGGGGCGCAACGACCCGGGCACCAGCAGGCAGCGACAGCAACGCCTTGCCGGCCTTGTTCTTGGCCTGCAGGTCTTCCCCTCTGACGACGAAACCGTAGCCGGCATCGGACGCGATAACGTATAGCGCCTCGTCATCCGGCAACAGCACGCATTCGAAACTGGCGCCGGGCGGCGGCGTCAGACGGCCGGTCAAGGGCTCGCCTTGCCCCCGCGCGGAAGGCAGCGAATGAGCCGCGAGGGAATAGCTGCGGCCGGTCGAATCGATGAACACGGCGTACTGGTTCGACCGCCCCACAGCTGCGGCGCGGAACCCGTCGCCGGCCTTGTAGGACAAGCCCGTGGCATCGATGTCGTGACCCTTGGCGCAACGCGCCCAGCCCTTTTCCGAAATGACCACCGTCACGGGCTCGGATGGCAGCAGCTCGTTCTCCGACAGGGCGCGCGCTTCGGCACGGGCGACGATTGGCGAGCGGCGGTCGTCGCCATAGGTTTCGGCGTCTTCCAGCAACTCCTTGCGCACCAGCTTCTTCAATTTGGTTTCGCTGCCGAGCAGCGCCAGCAATTTCTCACGCTCCTTGGCCAGCTCGTCCTGCTCGCCGCGGATCTTCATTTCCTCCAGCCGCGCCAGCTGACGCAGACGGGTATCGAGGATGTAGTCGGCCTGCAGCTCCGACAGTTCGAAGCGCGCCATCAGCACCGGCTTGGGTTGGTCCTCGGTGCGGATGATATGGATGACCTCGTCGAGGTTGAGGAAAGCGACGAGCAAGCCCTCCAACAGGTGCAGGCGCTTCTCGACCTTATCCAGGCGGAACTGCAAGCGACGGCGGACCGTGCCGATGCGGTAGGTCAGCCACTCGCTGAGCAGAACCTGCAGGCTTTTCACCTGCGGCCGGCCATCGAGACCGATGACGTTGGTGTTGACTCGGTAGCTGGATTCCAGCTCGGTCGTCGCGAACAGGTGCTGCATCAGCTCGTCGGCATCGACCCGGTTGGATCGCGGAATGATGACAATCCGGCAGGGATTCTCGTGGTCGGACTCATCGCGAAGGTCCGCGACCATCGGCAGCTTTTTCGCCTGCATCTGCGCGGCAATCTGTTCGAGCACCTTGGAGCCGGACACCTGATGCGGCAGCGCGGTGACGACAATGTCACCGTCCTCGACGCGGTACACGGCGCGCATGCGCACGGAGCCGCGTCCGGTTTCGTAGAGTTTGAGCAGGTCCGCCCGCGGCGTGACAATTTCCGCCTCGGTCGGATAGTCCGGGCCCTGGATGTGTTCGCAGAGCTGCTCGACCGTCGCTTTGGGCTCGTCAAGCAACCGCACGCAGGCGGCAGCGACTTCGCGCAGGTTGTGGGGCGGTACATCGGTGGCCATGCCCACCGCAATGCCCGTAGTGCCATTGAGTAGAAGGTTCGGCAGGCGCGCCGGCAAGGTAACCGGCTCATCGAGCGTGCCATCGAAGTTCGGACCCCAGTCGACCGTCCCCTGCCCCAGCTCGGACAGCAACACCTCGGAATAGCGCGACAGCCGCGCCTCGGTATAACGCATGGCGGCAAACGACTTGGGATCATCCGGTGCACCCCAGTTGCCCTGCCCGTCGACCAACGTGTAGCGATAGCTGAACGGCTGCGCCATCAGAACCATGGCCTCGTAACAAGCCGAGTCGCCATGCGGGTGGTATTTACCGAGCACGTCACCCACGGTGCGCGCGGATTTCTTGTGCTTGGAGTCGGCGTTCAGGCCGAGCTCGCTCATCGCATAGACGATGCGCCGTTGTACCGGTTTGAGCCCGTCGCCAATGTGCGGCAGCGCGCGGTCCATGATCACGTACATCGAGTAGTTCAGGTACGCCTGCTCGGTGAAGTCGGCAAGCGAGCGGCGCTCCACGCCGTCCAGGCTCAGGTCTAGGGTTTCGCTCATGGTCGATCCGTGGCGTGTTGGCGCAGCACCAGGGTGCCGGCGCGCTGTGTGAATTCAAGTTGTTTGAGAGCGCTCATGCCCAGCAGGACCTGGTCACCCTCGAAGCCCGGCGCGACGATCGCGCGTACGCGCTGTAGGCGAATCTCGCCCAGGCTCAGGCTCGCAAGCTCGGTGCGGTAACCAGTGGTCTGGCCGTTGGCGGTTTGCAAGGCGACCGGCGCACCACGCGGCAGGCCGAGGCGCTCGGCGGTGCTCATCGGGATGGCGACGTCGGTGGCTCCGGTGTCCAGCAGGAAAGTCACCGCCTCGCCATTGATGAGCCCGTCGACGACGAAATGCCCTTGGACGTTGCCTTCAAGGTGGACCTCGATCTCCTGACCGTTGACCACCGACACCGGCTCACGGTTGGGGTTGTAACGGCCCTGCTCCCACTCAGCGAAAAACCGGGTCGCCAGGAACAGCCCCGCGCCCCAGGCCAGCACCAGCATGACGCGGCCAGCCCGACGGCCGGCGGGCTGGCTCACTGCTTGGCACCCCAGCCACCCTTTGGCGCGGCGAGGCGCCACACGATCGGGCGCTGCTCGCCATCGGCGCGGGTGAGCTGGTTGTTGTCGATGCCGATCCAGGCGCTTTCCTCGTCGATCCACAGCGCCTCGGCATTGCCGAACGGCGTGTCGTAGCGACGGGTATCGGCAAGTGCCGTCTGGGCATAGGACCAACAGCGCTCGACAGCCCCGGTATCCAGCCGACGCCGGCAGATCTGGTGCGGCACCGGCTCGAGCGTGTACAGCTTGCCATTATGAAAGGCCAGGCCGGAGAACCTCAGCGGCTGCTCGTCTTCTTCCATGGCGGATGGCGGCGCTTCCCGACCGCCCTCTGACATCAGGACGCAACCGCCCGTGCATTGCCAGCTGCTCTGATTGTGGTGCATCACCAAGAGGCCGCGCCGGCTGTGCTCGGCCGCCAGCCACAGACGACTCGCCTCCGGGTCGACCGTGATGCCCTCGAACATGGCGTTGAATCGCAGCAGCATGCCGCTGGCGCGCGCCTGGCGGATCAGGCTGTCCGGCAGTTTCAGCCACTCTGCGGTGCCGGCTGGGTTGACCCTGAGCACCGCCGCATAGGCCTCGCTGACGAGATAGCGGTTACCGAGCCGGTCGCAACTCAGCCCCTCGAAATCCATCTTACCGCCGCGGACCAAGCCGGTAATCAGCGACCGCATGCGCGTGCCCCACGATAAGCCTGTATCCGGCGGCGGCGGCAACTCGAAGCGCTCGGCTTCGGCGCGCCAGATGCTTTCACCGGAGTCGAGGCGATACAGCCCGGTATCGTCCCGGTCCGAAATCGCCCAGAACGCATCGCCGCACCAAGCCATACCGGACAGGTGCCCGGCGTCCATTCCCTCGACAGCGTGCTCGCTGACGAGCGTGAGCTCCGTCGGCAGCTCAGCCGCCAAGGCCGGTGCCACCAGTGCCATGCAGAGCGCGAGGCGTGCCACCCAGCCCGCCGTCACAGCAGGACCTCCGCCAAATTGCCCTTGGACTCGAGCCAGGTCTTGCGATCGCCTGCGCGTTTCTTGGCCAGCAGCATGTCCATTACCTCGCGCGTACCGTCGAAGTCGTCCAGCGTCAGTTGCACCAGGCGGCGGGTATTGGGGTCCATGGTGGTTTCGCGCAACTGCGGCGGGTTCATCTCGCCCAGGCCCTTGAAACGCGTGACCTGCGGTTTGCCGCGGCGCTTTTCTGCCGCCAGCCGATCGAGGATGCCGTCGCGCTCGGCCTCGTCCAGGGCGTAGAAGATGTCCTTGCCCAGGTCGATGCGATACAGCGGCGGCATCGCGACATAAACATGCCCGGCGTCGACCAGCGGCCGGAAGTGCCGCACGAACAGCGCACAAAGCAGCGTGGCGATGTGCAACCCATCGGAGTCGGCATCGGCGAGGATGCAGATCTTGCCGTAGCGCAACTGCGCCAGGTCGGTCGCGCCCGGATCGACTCCGATCGCCACCGCAATGTCGTGGACTTCTTGGCTGGCCAACACCTCGCCGCCGTCGACTTCCCATGTGTTCAGGATCTTTCCGCGCAGCGGCATGATCGCCTGGAATTCCTTGTCGCGCGCCTGCTTGGCCGAGCCTCCGGCCGAGTCCCCTTCGACCAGGAACAGCTCAGCACGCATCGGATCCTGCCCGGCGCAATCGGCCAGTTTGCCGGGCAGCGCCGGCCCCTGGGTGATGCGCTTGCGCTCGACTTTCTTGCTCGCCTTCAGGCGGCGCCCGGCATTGCTGATGGCCAGTTCCGCCAGTTGCAGGCCGAGCTCAGGGTGGGCGTTGAGCCACAGGCTGAAGGCATCCTTGACGACGCCCGAGACGAACGCGGCGGCCTCACGCGAGGACAGCCGCTCCTTGGTCTGGCCGGAGAACTGCGGTTCCTGCATCTTTGCCGATAGCACGAAGGCGATCCGCTCCCAGACGTCCTCGGGCGCGAGCTTTACGCCCCGTGGCAGCAGATTGCGAAACTCGCAGAATTCACGCATGGCATCGAGCAAGCCCTGGCGCAGGCCGTTGACGTGGGTGCCGCCCTGCGCCGTCGGGATTAGGTTGACGTAGCTCTCCTGTACGCTGTCGCCGCCCTCGGGCAACCACAACAGCGCCCAATCGACCGCCTCCTTGTTGCCCGCCAGGCTGCCGCAGAAGGGCTCGTCGGGAAGACGCGCGAATTCGCTGACCGCATCGACCAGATACGAGCGCAGGCCATCCTCGTAGTGCCACTCAACCTTCTCGCCGGTGCTCCTGTCCTCGAAGCTGACCTTAAGCCCCGGGCAGAGCACGGCCTTGGCCTTGAGGACATGTTTGAGCCGGCTGATGGAAAACTTGGCAGAATCGAAGTACTTCGGGTCGGCCCAGAACTTCACGCTGGTGCCAGTGTTGCGCTTGCCAACGGTGCCGATGATGTCCAAGTCGCTGGCCTTGAAGCCATCGGTAAAGGCCATCCGGTACTCGTTGCCATCGCGCTTGACGGTGACTTCGACGCGCGTCGATAGGGCGTTGACCACCGAAATGCCGACGCCATGCAGGCCGCCCGAAAACTGGTAGTTCTTGTTGGAGAACTTACCCCCGGCATGCAGCTTGGTGAGGATCAGTTCGACGCCCGACACACCCTCCTCGGGATGGATATCGACCGGCATGCCGCGGCCATCGTCGATGACCTGCAGGGAATTGTCCTCGTGCAGGATCACCTGCACAGAGCTGGCGTGGCCCGCCAGTGCCTCGTCGACACTGTTGTCGATGACTTCCTGCGCCAGGTGATTGGGGCGTGAGGTATCGGTGTACATCCCCGGACGCTTGCGCACCGGGTCAAGACCGGAGAGGACTTCAATGGCTTCTGCGGTATACGACATGGGCGTCTCGTGATGTCCTTATGAGTCGGAAAGGGCGAGGTCGGCAAAGCACGCCGGATCGAAGCCGGCAAAGGCGAGCAACGCAGGAATACGATCGGCAAACCCCTGAAAACCGTGGTCTCCGCCGGCCTGGATGCGCAGCGCGCAACCCCGGTAGAAATCCACGGCGTGCCGATAGTCGAGGGTTTCGTCTCCGGTCTGAAGCCAGACCTGGTAACGCTCCGCATCGGCCGGCGGCTGCACCTCCAGCTCCGCTAGCGCAGTAACGTGATCCTGGGTCAGCTGCCAGACCTCGCCGGTGTAGAGGTTGGTTTGCGGCCCTAGGTAGCCATCGAAGCGCCGATGCGGGTTGACGGCCGGGTTGATCAGCAGTGCCTTCAGGCCATGGCGCTCGGCAAGGTGGGTCGCATAGTAGCCGCCAAGCGAGCTGCCGACCAGCAACGGGCTGCCCAGCTCGTCGATGGCCGCCTCCAATTGCGCAATGGCTTCACGCGGATGGTGATGAAGCGCAGGGACCCTGAGCTGCTCGCTCGCTGCCAGCTGCAGCAGCGCCTGCGCCAGCTGACGCGCCTTTTGCGACAGCGGCGAGCTATTGAGGCCGTGCATGTAGAGGATGGTAGGTCGCTCGCGAGTCATGCTGGTTCGCTGATTGCCAAAGGACGGGAAAGGCTACAAGGCGAGACGCGAGGGCTGCAAGCGGCCCGATAATCGGCTTGGCATTCGCACCCGCGATGCGGGTGCGCCTGCAGCGCCTAGTAACCCTTGACGCTGTAATCGACTTCGAAATCGATGCCAACCACCCGCGACACGCCCGTCTCCAAACGACCATCAGCGTGCAGCCGCAGCCAGCGATAGCCGGGCGCCAGAGTGTCCACGTCGAAATCTGGGCTGCCCGGCGTGAATTGCACGCCTGTCGAGGGCGTCGCCAGCAGGCGCACGTCTTCGCGGGTGGCGTCGAAGGCCTGATGGATGTGCCCCCACAGCAGGGCCTTCACACCGGGGTGCCGATCAACCACGGCGAACAGCTCGTCGCGATTGCGCAGCCCAATCTTGTCCATCCACTGACTGCCGATGGTGACCGGATGGTGATGCAGGCAGATCAGGTGATGGCGATCAGGTGCCTCGCTCAGGGCGCGGTCCAGCAGGGCCAGTTGCTCCGCGCGCAGCATGCCGTAAACCGAGCCGGGCACCAGGGTGTCGAGCATGATTACGCGCCAGGCGCCGATATCCAGTACGGGGCGCATAAGATCCGTGTCGCGGCTGGCCTCGCACATCGCGTCGAGTTCGTCATGGTTGCCAGGGCACCAGCGGACCGGCGCCTGGATGCGCTCGGACAGGGTGCGAAAACGTTCATAAGATGCCAGCGAGCCATCCTGCGACAGGTCGCCGGTCGCCAGGATCAGGTCGACTTGCTTCTGCTCGGCGAGCACCAGGTCAACGACGCGCTGCAAACTGTCGGCCGTATCCATGCCCAGCAGCTTGCCGCCGGGGTTGCCGAACAAGTGGCTGTCGGTCAACTGCACCAGCAGTACCGAGTCTTTTTCAGCAATAAGGGGCGCAGCAACCACGACCCGTCTCCTTTGGCGAATTCGCGGAAGAATTATGGTGGCTCGCCGTGACGGGGGTAAACCGTGCGATGCGGGCATGCATCACAGATCAGCTTGCAAACGAGAATCATGGCACGTGGCCATCAACTAACCGATCACAGAACGTCGGTCAGAGAACAGGCTCCAACTCGTGTCCGCAGGCCAGGCAATGGCCGAGCCACTCACCGAGAAACAGGTTGAGCTGGTTCTTCTCATCAGGTTGGTGCATCTGCGCGTTGGGGTAGCTATAGATGCCCCGGAAGCGACGAGCGTTTTGCGCACTGACCACCTCCGCCATGCGCGCGTCGTGATAAACGCGGACTTCCATCTGCGGCACCGGCAGCCAGGGAAGGCAGTCCTGCTGGCTGATCTGCACGGTAGTGGTGTAGGGGCAGCATTCCAGGACCCGAAGCGCCAGCACGCCGATCAGCCGATCCCCCTGGCTCATGGCAATACGCCGCGTATCGGCCTGGCTGCGCATGTCGGGCAACAGGCGCATCAGTCGCAGGTAGTTCGCCTCGCAGGCGGACTGCAATTCGCGCAGATCCACCCGATATCGCTCGCGGGTTCGCCTCATGTCCACGCCCCCCTGATTTCGTCCCGGTTCAACGCCAGCCACTGCAAGGCGATGATGGTCGCGGCATTATCGATCCGACCATCGCGCAACGCATCGAGCGCGGCGCTTAGCGGCCAGACCGCCGCCCGGATATCTTCACCTTCTTCTTCGAGCCCGAAGATGCCGCCGGCATCGGTACTGTCGCAACGCCCTACGTACAGATGAATACGCTCGGTGCTGCCGCCAGGCGACGGGTAGTAGGCGGAAACTGGCCAGAGTTCGCCTATTTCAAGGCCGGCCTCCTCAATGGCTTCACGGCGGGCCACTTCTTCGGGCTGCTCGTCCTTGTCGATCAGCCCGGCCACGGTTTCCACCAGCCAGGGGTTGTCTCCCCTGGCCATGGCTCCGACGCGAAACTGCTCCACCAGGACGACTTCGTCGCGCTGCGGATCGTAAGGCAACACACATACCGCATCGTGGCGGACGAACAGCTCGCGCTCGATTTCCGCACCCATGCCGCCGCGGAACAGGCGATGGCGCAGTTTGAAACGATCCAGATTGTAGAAACCGCTAAAGCAGCGCTCGCGTCCGAGGATCTCGACGTCGCCTGCTTCAGCTTTGAAAATATCGTTCATGTACGACTCACATTTCGGTTTTGATCCTGCGCGCCCGGCCCAGGAGAAAGCTGCAACCGTCACACTGTGAGCGGTCTCTGATCTTCATGCTAGCGTGCCCTTGCATCAGGCGCAGCCCTCTGCAGACCACTCGCATGCTGAAAAATGCCCGAGCGGGCGCTGGCGAACTTCAAGGCCTGACCACACTCGAAACCGCACCTTACGACTCTGAGCCATAAGATCACATCATGTCGCTTCGTAACGCCCTGCCCCTTCTCACGCTCGGCCTGCTGCTGGGCGGTTGTCAGCATATCTTCACGCCCCCGCAAGCCGAGGTTCGCCAGGTGCTCAGCGAGCAGCGCCCCGAGGGATGCCCTCCGTCGGACGACAGTTGCCCGCTGGTCAACATCGATACCCAAATCTTCGCCGACGAGCCGGCGCTGAACACGCTCATCGATAATCGCCTCCGGCAGATGACGATCAACACGCCGGACGCCACCCTGCCCGCCTCGCTGGAGACCTACCAACAGCAGTTCTTGCAACACGCAGAGGCTGGATGGAGCAGCTACCTGCAGGCCAAGCTGATCGACCAGCACAACGCGCTACTGGTCGTCGAGCTGTCGAGCTATCTCTATACGGGTGGCGCGCACGGCATGCCCGGTCGCGGTTTCATCAACTACGACCGTGAGCGGGACCGAGAGGTGAAATTGGCCGACGTGCTGCTGCCGGGCAAGGAAGGCGCCTACTGGCGTGTCGCGGCGCTAGCTCATCAGCAGTGGCTGCTCGCCAATGAGCACGATGCTGCGTTCAGCCGGCAATGGCCGTTCCAGCAGACCACAAATGTCGCCCTTCTCAAGGATCGGGTAATGCTCAAATACGATGTCTACAGCATCGCGCCTTATTCGAGCGGCCACCCGATCCTTGATATTCCCTATGCGGAACTCGAGGGCATCCTGAAACCGGCCTATCTGCCCTAACCCGGAAGCGAAAAGGCCGCCCATTTCGGGGCGGCCTTTCTAGCCGGTCACACCTGCTTGTAGATCAGCGACCCCTGATCCTTGAAACGCTCGGCCTGCTCGGCGAACCCGGCCTCGATGGCCTTCTGCTCGTCGGTCAGACCGTTTTCGGCGGCATACTCGCGCACCTCCTGAGTGATCTTCATCGAGCAGAACTTCGGCCCGCACATCGAACAGAAGTGCGCGACCTTCGCCGATTCCTTCGGCAGCGTTTCATCGTGGAAGGCACGTGCAGTGTCCGGGTCGAGGCCGAGGTTGAACTGGTCTTCCCATCGGAACTCGAAGCGCGCCTTGGACAGGGCATTGTCCCGAATCTGCGCGCCGGGGTGCCCCTTGGCAAGATCCGCTGCGTGAGCGGCGATCTTGTAGGTGATGATGCCGGTCTTGACGTCATCCTTGTTCGGCAGCCCCAGGTGCTCCTTCGGCGTGACGTAGCAGAGCATGGCGCAGCCGAACCAGCCGATCATCGCGGCGCCAATGCCGCTGGTGATGTGATCGTAACCGGGGGCGATGTCGGTGGTGAGCGGGCCGAGGGTGTAGAACGGCGCTTCGTCGCAGCACTCCAGCTGCTTGTCCATGTTCTCCTTGATCAGGTGCATCGGCACGTGGCCGGGGCCTTCGATCATGCACTGCACGTCGTGCTTCCAGGCGATCTTAGTCAGCTCACCGAGGGTTTCCAGCTCGCCGAATTGCGCGGCATCGTTGGCATCGGCGATCGAGCCCGGGCGCAGGCCGTCACCCAGCGAGAAGCTGACGTCGTAGGCCTTCATGATTTCGCAGATGTCGTCGAAGTGGGTGTAGAGGAAGTTTTCTTTGTGATGCGCCAGGCACCACTTGGCCATGATCGATCCGCCGCGGCTGACGATGCCGGTTACGCGCTTGGCGGTCAGCGGGACGTAGCGCAGCAAGACGCCGGCGTGGATGGTGAAGTAGTCCACGCCCTGCTCGGCCTGCTCGATCAGGGTGTCGCGGAACAGCTCCCAGGTCAGGTCCTCGGCGATGCCATTGACCTTTTCCAGCGCCTGATAGATCGGCACCGTGCCGATCGGCACCGGCGAGTTACGGATGATCCATTCGCGGGTCTCGTGGATGTGCTTGCCGGTGGAGAGGTCCATCACGGTGTCCGAGCCCCAGCGGATGCCCCAGGTCAGCTTGGCCACTTCTTCTTCGATGGACGAGCCAAGCGCCGAGTTGCCGATGTTTCCGTTGATCTTCACCAGGAAGTTGCGGCCGATGATCATCGGCTCCAGCTCCACATGGTTGATGTTGGCGGGGATGATGGCGCGGCCGCGGGCCACTTCCTGGCGGACGAACTCGGGGGTGATCTCCTTCGGGATGGCTGCACCAAAGCTCTGCCCGGCATGCTGCTCGGACAGCAACCCCGCTTCGCGCGCCTCGGCGAGCTTCATGTTCTCGCGAATGGCTACGTATTCCATCTCGGGCGTGATGATGCCCTTCTTCGCGTAGTGCATCTGGCTGACGTTGTGCCCGGCCTTGGCGCGGCGCGGGTTGCGCACGTGAGCGAAGCGCATGGCTGAAAGCTCGGCATCGTTGAGGCGACGCTGGCCGAATTCGGAGGTCAGCCCCGGCAAACGTTCAGTGTCACCGCGCGCTTCGATCCAGGCGCTGCGCACGTCAGCCAAGCCTTTGCGCACGTCAATCTGCACATTGGGATCGGTGTAGGGGCCAGAGGTGTCGTAGACGGTTACCGGCGGATTGATTTCGCCACCAAAGGCGGTCGGCGTCACGTCCAGGCTGATCTCGCGCATCGGCACGCGGATGTCCGGGCGCGAGCCATGAACATAAATTTTCTGCGAGCGTGGAAAAGGCTGGATCGATTGCTGGTCGACCTGGGCCGACTCGCTGAGGTTTTGTTGTTCTGCACGCATCAGGCTAGCTCCTAGAAAATTGTCGGAGCGAACCTGAACACACGGCGGATCAAGGGCATCGGGGCACCGCCATGGCGGTGAGAGACTCGCCGGATCACGGACGAGGACATCTTGTTCCCTACGCAGGCCTTAACCTGATCAGGTTCAACGGGATCCGGAACTTTCCGATCTCAGCCTTCGCTTCAAGGCACCCCGACAAGAACGGGCCCGAGTCTAATCAAGAGCGACGGGGAAAGCCACGTTGGCGGCCACACCGCACGACCGCCGGGTCATATTTTCAATGCGGCAACCCCTGTCGCCCCCTTGCCGAACATGTGCCGTCAGGCTGCTTGACCGGCCACCAGACCGCGCATAGCCTTGCCCATCACTTCGCTTCAGGGAAAGACGCACATGCTGCGTAGACTCACGCTGGCACTCGCCGTGACCGCCGCCTCGTCAGGGCTGGCGCTGGCCCAGAACGCACCGCCTGTTTCCGCCCGAACCGACCTGCTCAGCGTCTATCGCCAAGCCGTGGAGAACAACGCCGACCTGGCCGCGGCGCGTGCACAATTCAACGCCGCACAGGAAATCGTGCCCCAGGCACGCGCCGGGCTGCTGCCGAACCTCAGTGCCAATGCCGAAACCAGCAGCACCCGCACCGACGTCGATACGAGTGCCGGGGCGCGCTCGCTCGAGCGCAGCGGCACGGTCTACCAGGCTACGCTAAGCCAACCGATCTTTCGCGCTGACCGCTGGTTTCAACTCCAAGCCGCCGAGGCAGTCAGCGAGCAGGCCGCCATCGAGTATTCCATCGCCGAACAGGACTTGATCCGTTTGACCGCGCAGGCCTACTTCGCCGTGCTGCGCGCGCAGGACACTTTGGCCGCAGCGAAGGCTGAGGAATCAGCCTTTCAACGCCAACTCGACCAGGCAGACGAACGCTTCGACGTGGGGCTTTCCGACCGTACCGATGTGCTTGAGGCACAGGCTGGTTTCGACACCGCCCGCGCGAATCGCCTGCTTGCACAACGCCAGGTGGACGATGCGTTTCAAGCGCTGACCACGCTGACCAATCGCCAATACCTGGCACTTGAAGGCATTGAGCACAGCCTGCCAGTGATGCCGCCCGTACCCAACGACGCCAGCGCATGGGTCGACACGGCCGCACGGCAGAACCTCGATCTGCAAGCGGTCAACCAGGCCGTCGTCGCGGCCGAGGAGACCTTGCGTCAGCGCCGCGCCGGCCACGCGCCGACGGTCGATGCCGTCGCGCAGTACAGCCGCGGCGACAACGACACCCTGGGATTCACCAATACCGGCAGCCCACGTTATACCGGTGACGTCGAGCAGCGCAGCATCGGCCTGCGCTTGAACATTCCGCTTTATAGCGGTGGGCTGACCAGTTCCCAGAGCCGTGAGGCCTATCATCAGCTCTCGCAAACCGAGCAACAGCGCGAGAGCCTACGCCGCCAGGTGGTCGAATCGACGCGCAACCTGCATCGCGCGGTGAACACGGATGTGGAGCAGGTGCAGGCGCGCCGGCAGTCGATCATCTCCAACCAGAGCGCGCTGGAAGCCACCGACATCGGCTATCAGGTCGGCACGCGAAACATCGTCGACGTGCTCGACACCCAGCGCCGGTTGTTCGCGGCGGTTCGCGACTACAACAATGCCCGCTACGACTACATCCTCGACAGCCTGCGCTTGAAACAGGCAGCTGGCACACTCAACCCGGGCGACCTCGAGGACTTGCAACAGTACCTGAAGCCGGACTACGACCCGGACAGCGACTTTCTCCCGCCCGACCTGTCCGAAAACGTCGGCCGCCCGGTACGGATCGACTAATCGACGATAGCGGGCTTGCCCGCCTTGCCCAGCTTGGCTGCCGGCACAAGCTGGGAGTCCAGGCCCGCCAGCAAGCGATCCAGTGCACCCTGATTGTTACGCAACACCTTGAGGCCGGCTGCGCGCGCCTGCTCCGTCCGCTCCTCGTCCCTCCAGAAGGCGTCGACCAGCGCCGCCAGCTCGTGCGCACTGTTGACCTCGCCCAGCGCACCGGCCTCACGCATTTGTGCGGCGATGTCGAGGAAGTTGAACAGGTGCGGGCCCGTCACCACCGGCTTACCCAGCGCGGCGGGCTCGAGCAGGTTGTGCCCACCGGTCGGTACCAGGCTACCGCCGACGAACGCCACATCCGCCAGGGCAAAGAGAAACAACAGTTCGCCCATGGTGTCACCCAGCAGCACCTGCGTCTCACCGTAAGGGGCCTCGCCCTGCGAGCGGCGAACCGTGTTGAAACCCTGTTTGCGGCAAAGCTCGAACACCGAGGCGAAACGCTCCGGATGGCGCGGCACCAGGATCAGCAAAGCGTGCGGATGCTCGGCCAGGAGCTGGCGATGAGCCGCGAGTAGGATTTCATCTTCCCCAGTGTGCGTGCTCGCACCGATCCAAACCGGTCGCACCTGGGCATCCCATTGCTGGCGAAGCTGCGCGGCGCGCACGGGCAGCGCCGGGTCAATGCTGAGGTCGAACTTGATCGATCCCGTCACCTCGACCACAGCGTCGGGGGCACCGAGCTTCCGAAAGCGTGCGGCTTCGGCTTCGGTCTGTACCGCAATCAGGCTCAGCTCGTCCAGCATCGGCGCGGTCAACCGCCCAAGCCGCGCGTAGCCGCGCGCCGAACGCTCCGACAGGCGGGCATTAGCCAGCACCACAGGAATGCCGCGACGTGCGCATTGATGAAGGTGGTTGGGCCAGAGTTCGGTTTCCATCACGACTGCGAGCCGCGGCTTTAACCGATCTAGCAAGCGCGCCGCCGCCCAGGGCAGGTCGTACGGCAGGTAGCAATGCTGCACCGTGTCGCCAAAGAGCGCACGGATCCGCTCCGAACCGGTCGGCGTCATGCAGGTGACTGTGATAGGGAGATGCGGATGACGCGCTTGCAGGGCGCGAATCATCGGCGCTGCGGCGATGCTCTCGCCAACCGACACCGCATGAACCCAGATGCCACCCGGCTGGTAGGCCGGCATATTCAGCGCGAGGCGTTCGCCGATCCGTTTCGAATAGGCCGGAGCCCGGCGAGCACGCCACAGCAGGCGAACCAGGATGACGGGCAGAGCAAGGTGGAACAGGAGCGTATAGAAGGTACGATTCATGACCGCGGAGCTTAGCAAGGCGTCGTGGCGCCGGCCACCGCGTACGAGCGCAGCGCGCCTATCGCTCGGGTGGTGAGAACTTCACGCGCCGCCAACAGCCGAATGAACGGCGCCCGCAGCCAACCGGAGACGTTATGACTGGCTACATCTACCTCGCCATTGCCATCACGGCCGAAGTGATCGCAACCACCTCGATGAAGGCGCTGGCCGGGTTCAGCCGCCCGCTGCCACTGATCCTAGTGATAGCCGGCTACAGCCTGTCGTTCTGGATGCTCAGCCTGGTGGTCAAGACCATTCCGGTGGGGATCGCCTATGCGATCTGGGCCGGGCTGGGCATCGTGCTGGTGAGCCTGGCTGCCGCCTTCATCTACAAGCAAACACTCGACCTGCCGGCAGTGCTCGGCATGGCGCTGATCGTCGCCGGCGTGGTGGTTATCCAGTTATTCTCCAGCAGCACCGGACACTAGCGTTCCGCTGCATGGCCTTCGGCTCGGCTCGAATGCCTCACGCAAGCAGGCGCTATACTGCGCGCCCGATCATTGAACGAGGCGCGTCCATGTCCGAGTCCCTGAGCACCGATATCCTGATCGTCGGCGGTGGCGTTGCCGGCTTGTGGCTGAACGCTCGCTTGCGCCGGCTGGGCTATTCAACGCTGCTGGTGGACCGGGGTGTGCTGGGCGGGGGGCAGAGCGTCAAGTCTCAGGGCATCATTCACGGCGGCACCAAGTACGCGTTGAGCGGCGCGCTGACTGGCGCCTCGGAGGCAATCTCCGACATGCCGCGACGCTGGCGCGAAGCGCTTGAAGGCCTGGGCGGGCTGGATCTGAGCGGCGTTCGCCTGCTATCCGATGCTCATTATTTGTGGTCACCCGGTACCCTGACAGGCAATCTCACCAGCTTCTTCGCCAGCAAGGCCGTACGCTCGCGGGTCGGCCAGGTCAAAGGCGATGAACTGCCCGCCGCACTGCAGCACCCGCGCTTCAAGGGCAAGGTTTACCGGCTCAGCGAACTGGTGTTGGATGTTCCGAGCCTGATCCAGCGCCTGGCGCAGCTTGCCGGCGACGGTCTGCTCAAAGCCGAACACATTGAACCGCTGAAGGAGCATGGCGAACTGACCGGGTTGATGGTCGATGGTCGCGCTATTCGCGCACAGCGCATCGTGCTGACCGCCGGTGCAGGCAACGCCGAGTTGCTAGCCGCACTAGAACTCGAGCAGCCCGCGATGCAAAAGCGGCCGCTGCACATGGTCATTGTCAAAGGGGCCGCGCTGAAGCCGCTCTATGCGCATTGCCTCGGTGGCGGCACCAAGCCGCGCATCACCGTGACCAGCCACCCGGCCGAGGATGGTGAGTGGGTGTGGTACCTGGGCGGTGATCTGGCCGAAGCGGCAGGGGTTGCCCGAGACGAAGCCGCGCAGATTGCGGCAGCACAAAAGGAACTGGCTGAGCTGCTGCCCTGGATCGATCTGTCGGCAGCGAAATGGGCCACCTTGCGCATCGACCGCGCCGAGCCGGCTCAGTCCTCACTCGCGCGGCCGGACAACGCTTTTCTCGCCGAGTCGGGCCGGTTGCTGGTCGGCTGGCCGACGAAGCTTGCACTGTCCCCGGATTTCGCCGATCGCGTCGAGGCCGCGCTTGCGCGAGACGGTATCGAACCGCAACCCCATCCAGCCTTGCCCGCGTTGCCGCGCCCTGAAATCACCAAGCCGTTCTGGGACGGGCTCCTCTGATGACTGCGACCCTGCATCCGTACTATCGCCCGCTCGGCAGCACCGGACTGAACGTCTCTCCGCTGGGCCTGGGCACCGTCAAGCTCGGCCGCGATCAAGGCGTGAAATACCCCAGCGGCTTTCGCATTCCAGACGACGCCCAGGCGCGCCAGTTGCTGGCGCTGGCGCGTGACCTTGGCATCAACCTGATCGACACGGCGCCGGCCTATGGTGTCAGCGAGGAGCGGCTCGGCCCGCTGCTTGCCGGCCAACGCGAGGAATGGGTAATCGTGAGCAAGGCCGGCGAGGAGTTTATCGATGGCCAGTCCCAATTCGACTTCTCACCGGCGCATACACGGCTGTCCGTCGAGCGCAGCCTGACACGATTACGTACCGACCGCATCGAGCTGGTGCTGGTGCATTCGAACGGCAACGACGTAGACATCCTTCGCCACAGCGGGGTGTACGAGACCCTCGCTGACCTCAAGCGCGAAGGCAAGATTCTCGCTTATGGCCTATCCGGCAAGACGGTCGAGGGCGGGCTGTTGGCGCTCGAGCAGGGCGACTGCGCCATGGTTACCTACAATCTCAACGAGCAGGCCGAGCGCCCAGTCATCGACTACGCGCAGGCACACGCCAAGGGCATCCTGGTAAAAAAGGCCCTTGCCAGCGGCCACGCCTGCCTGACGTCGGGCGACGATCCGGTGCGGCTGAGCTTCGAGCAGTTATTCGCGCATCCCGGTGTCGCAGCGGCGATCGTCGGCACCATCAACCCGAAACACTTGTCCGATAACGTGCAAACCGCTGCATCCGTACTAGCCAGACAACAATAAGCACGGCCGAACGAGCCAGGTGAGCAACGCGGAAGACAGGCATCCCCACCGGCTATCAGCCGGCGGCCCCGATGCCCTGTTCCCACCCGATCACCCGGCCTGAACAGCCGCCACTGCCAGGAGGAGCCGAATGCCGCGCGTACTGATCCGCAAGAACCCCACCGCATTCAAGACGCTCCCGTTGCTCGTCGAGGCCAGCCCGGAAGGGTTGCGCTACCAAAGCCTCGGCCGACCGCTCAACTTTGGGGAAATGCTGGAACGGCGGCGCCCCGTCGCCGTCGACGACCCCGCACGTTTCAGCGTCGAACTGGCCAACCTGGGCGTCTCGGTACGCCTGACGCTCGTCTGGCAAGGCAAGGAATACTGGGTATTGGTTCGCCAGCAGCGCGCGGACCGCGGCGATGTGGTCCTTAAACTGATTTCTGGCTACGTACCAGCCCACGAACTGGCCCTGCCGCTACTGACTGCGATTCAGGAGGTTGCGGAGGAATGTCTGCTGGAAACGCCAGAAGGTTGGCTGGCCGGGCGCTTCGGCGACACCTGGCTGCCGGCCCCGTACCTCGGCGCGCTGCATTATCGTGAGGCGGTGCACTTCAACCTTGCGTCACTGTCCGGCTCGGCACGCCCGGTTCAGTGCGGCCAGATGACATTGATGGAGCGCCCGCGCGCCTACGTGCACCTGCCGACCGCGTCACTTCAGCTGGTTTACGACATGCGCCTCGAACTGCCCAAGGAAACCCGCGAGCTGAGCCTGTTCCACGTCGATGAACGCCTCGAAGATGGCAAGCTCGTGGCGCGCCTAGAGCGCCGTCGCCCCGATCTCTATTTGGTGCCATTACAGGATGGGCGGCCGACGCCAGCGCTCTTTACCTTGCTACGGGGCCAGCCGGTACCGGCGGCAACGCGAGGCCTCTGGCTATCGGAAAGCTTCGCCGGGCAGGATGACTGGGTGGTGCGCGCCGAGCGCACGAGCTGGCGCGACTGGGTCAACTCGCTCGCCGCGCCAAGGTGAGCGCCGAGCAGTGTCAGCGCGTGCGGATCTTCTCGACGATTGCCGTGGTGGAACTGTTCTCGACCAGGCCCAAAACCCGCACCTCACCGCCATAGGCCGTGACCAGATCGGCCCCAACGACCTGATCGATGCCGTAATCGCCGCCCTTGACCAACACGTCAGGGCGCACTTTAGCAAGCAGGTTCTCGGGCGTGTCTTCGGCAAAGCAAACCACCCAGTCCACCGCGCCAAGCCCCGCCAGAACTGCCATGCGTCGATCCACGGAATTGATCGGGCGCCCGGGCCCCTTCAGGCGGCTGACCGATCCGTCGTCGTTAACCGCGACGACCAGGCGATCACCCTGAGCACGCGCTTGCTCCAGGTAGGTCACGTGACCGGCATGCAAAATGTCGAAGCAGCCATTGGTGAACACGATTTTTTCGCCGTCGGCGCGTGCATCCTCGATAGCGGTCAGCAATTGCTCCAGCGTCATCACACCCCGTTCGGAACCTTCCTCGCGCTGCACCGCGCGACGCAGCTCGGGGGTACTGATGCATGCTGTGCCCAGCTTGCCAACCACAATGCCCGCGGCCAGGTTGGCGAGCGCCACAGCCTGAGGCAACTCCTCACCCGCCGCCAGCGCCGCGGCCAAGGTGGAAATCACCGTATCGCCCGCGCCGGTAACATCGAACACCTCCCGGGCGCGAGCCGGCAGGTGCAATGGTGAATGATCGGGGCGCAGCAGCGTCATGCCGTGCTCTCCGCGCGTAACCAGCAGAGCGCCCAGCTCGAGCGCATGCATGAGCTCCGCGCCCTTGGCGACCAGCTCCGCCTCATCGGCACAAGGCCCGACGATCGCCTCGAACTCGCCGAGGTTGGGCGTGATGACCGACGCCCCCCGGTATATCTCGAAATCCTTGCCCTTCGGGTCGGCGAGCACCGGGATGCCACGCGCTCGCGCTGCCTTGATCAGCGCCTGATGATTACGCAGCGCACCCTTGCCGTAGTCAGACAGGATCAATACTTTGACGCCGTCGAGCAGCCGCTCAACCTCCGCCAGTAGCGCGCCGGCATCCGTGGCGAAGGGCTCCTCGAAGTCCATCCGCAACAACTGCTGATGACGGCTCATGACACGAAGTTTGATGATGGTGGGCTGATCTTCGATCGATTGAAAATGCGCCCGGACGCCCGCTGCCGCCAGACTGTCATGCAGACTCTGCCGCGCCTCGTCCACTCCGGTTACGCCCACCAACGACGCCGGCGCTCCCAACGCCGCAATGTTGAGCGCCACATTGGCCGCGCCACCCGGCCGATCCTCGACCTGATCAACCCGAACCACCGGCACCGGCGCCTCCGGCGATATCCGTGAGGTACCGCCATGCCAGTATCGATCGAGCATGACATCGCCAACCACCAGAACAGCGGCTTGGTCGAAACGGGGCATGGAGAGTTTCATGGGGGCTCCGGGTCAGAATCAGCGTCAGATTTTAAAGGATATAGCAGCGGCCGACTTGCTGGGAGACGCGGCTGCGAACGTTCCGCACCTCACCATCACTGGTTTGACTAGGGTGTAACGCTTGTTTCCTGAAAATCGGTGGCATGCAACCGAGCATATGCGCCATTGGCCTCAAGCAACTCGCTGTGGGTGCCTCGCTCCACGATACGGCCATCTTCCATCACTAAAATGAGATCTGCCTTTTCGATGGTGCTCAAACGATGAGCAATCACCAGCGTAGTCCGGCCTTTCACGACATGATCAAGCGCGCCCTGAATGTGGCGCTCCGATTCGGTATCGAGCGCAGAGGTCGCCTCATCGAGAATTAGCACCGGCGCATCTTTGAGCAAAGCACGAGCAATCGCTAGTCGCTGACGTTGTCCACCTGACAGCAGTACACCATTCTCGCCAACTAGCGTGTCGTACCCCTCCGGCATTTTCTCGATGAACTCATTTGCATAGGCATCGGCAGCAGCACGCTGGATGTCGTCGAGCGGCGCGCCGGCTAGGTCGCCGTATGCGATGTTGTTGGCGACGGTGTCGTTGAAGAGCGTGACATGCTGCGTAACGAGCGCAATGTGGCGACGCAAGTTACGCAATTGATACTGCTCGATTTCTAGCCCATCCAAAAGAATCTGGCCGTACTCGTGGTGATAGAAGCGTGGAATGAGGTTGGCCAGGGTCGATTTGCCGCTTCCTGAACGGCCAACCAGCGCAACCATTTGACCCGGCTCGACCTTAAACGAAACATCCGAAAGCACCGGCTTCTCTGAGCCCGGATACACAAAGCTCAGACCGCGCACTTCGAGCCGGCCGCTAATACGCTCTCGGCTTGCAGTGCCATCGTCACGTTCGGGCGCTTCGTCCAGCTGCTCGAAGATGCTTTCCGCCCCCGCTACGCCTTTCTGAATTGTGGAGCTGACTTCTGACAACTGCCGAATTGGTTTGGGAAGTAGCCCCGCCAGCGTGATATAGGCAACGAGATCACCAGCCGAAGCGTCCCCCCGGAGCAACAGCACCAGGAACATCAGCATAGCCATGGCGCTGTAGATCACCAATTGCAGGCTGGGTGTATAGATAGCATTCGTCTTGACCATGCGAAGCTGCTTGGCAGTGTTCTCCTGGCTGGCGCCAAGAAACCTACCTTGCTCATAGCTCTCGCCGCCAAAACTGCGCACCACGCGATAACCCTGAATGGTTTCGGATGCAACATGGGTCACATCGCCCATCGCCGTCTGGATCTTCTTGCTCTGCTTGCGGAATTTCTTGCTGGCGCTGGCAACCATAACTCCAATCACCGGCAGGATAGCTACCATCACCAACGTTAGCTTCCAGTTCATCCAAAGCAGCGTGGCGAAGAGAAACACTACCGTCATTCCTTCCCGAACAACTACCTTAATGGCATCGGTAGCGGCCCCGGTGACCATGGTCACGTTGTAGGTGATTCGAGAAATGAGATGCCCTGAATTATTACTGTCGAAATACCGATTGGGCAGTGTAAGCAGGTTATTGAACAACGCCACCCGCAGATCATGAACCAGCCCCAGCGAGACCTTTGCGAGAAAATAATTACCGAGGAACGACCCAGCCCCTTGTATCAAAGCGATCAGCACGATCAGCATCGGCACCGCCTGAAGCAGCTTCAGCTCGGCCAGCCAAGCGTAGTCCTGCAGCCGAGGAACCTCGGCGAAAAGGCTAGCGTCCGGGTTATTCAATCCGTCGACAAAAAACTTCAGCATGTAGCCCAGCATCGGCTGGGTAGAAGCGAAGAGCAAAAAGCCCAGAAGGCTAATGGCGAAGAGGCCCCAATATGGCGCCACGTAGCGCAGCAATCGTAGATAAACCTTAAAACTAGATTGCTGGGTAGAATTGGCCATTCGGCGAGCCCTATGAACAGCTAGAGGAAAAGATGCGGATTGTATCAGCGGACGAACTTGAATACTGGCTGGCCCATGGGCAGGTCATTGAAAGAGACGCACGCGGGCCCAAGGTTATCGCGCTTGCCGAAGGAGACCTGCTTAAGATTTTCCACACTCGCAAACATCCATTGCTGGCTCGTTATTCACCACCCGCTCAGGTATTCGCAGGGAATTGCGCGCGCTTACTTGAGCTTGGTGTGGCAGCCCCGGTTGTTACTGAGACTTTCTGGCTAAACCGGTCGGTCGGATTGAGCGGTTGCCTGTACGAACCCCTGCCAGGCCGCTCACTGGATGCTTTGATTCAGCAGCCGGGCTTTCTGGCGGCCACCTTAGCGCCCTTGGCCGATTTCATCCTGGATTTGCATCGGAAAGGTATCTACTTCAGGTCGCTGCATCTCGGCAACATTCTCGAGGTCGAGAGCGAGCGTTTCGGACTTATTGATGTGCTGGACCTGCAGTTCCGGCGCGCGCCGCTGAACAGGCGGCACGTGGAACGCAATTTCATACATTTGCGCAGCTACCTGCAGCGTCGGAAAATCGAGTTTCCATTTGACCAACTTCTTGAGATCTATGCTCAGCGGGCTGGCATGAAGGACTTCAGTCTTTCCTAACGCGTGGAGCCTGAAACACTGAGCGGAACATTGGCGCCAGCAGCTCGCTACCGCGCAAGCTTAGGTGGTCGTCATCATAGTAGAGCGGTTTATCGTCAATCGCGCCGGGGCAATATCCAGCCTTACACAACAACGGGACCGGGTCGAGCAGCTGCACTTTACAGGCATCGCGTGCCTCGTCCTGGACGCCCCGAACGAACCCGTGGCGTTCGTCATATCGCTGCATCTCGATACCTATTTCACGTTTACGGCCGATGAGAATGTCGCGGGCCAAAGCGTTAGGTACGTTGACCGGCATTTCTGGAACAGGCCTGACAACGTAAAGCGGACGGGTTTTGGCAATGCTGCAAACAGTTTCCAAATATTGCTGGCGAAACTCCTGCAGATACGCCTCGGCAGGCTCATTGTAGAGATGGCTGAAGTAGTACTCGGGTCGTCCGCCCAGTGGGTCTGCCTCCCCTGGCGAGTCGCCAAATACGTAAGCAGAGGTACGTAAAACGAGAATTGCTGGGACTTGAGGGTGAATGCCCGGCAAATCCTTGGCCACCCAGTCCTGCACCGCCTGGCATGCCTTCCCCGTATCGCCGTCCTTGCGGGCACCAAACACTACCAAACAGCCGGCATGACCACGGAATAGCACGCTTCCCTCTCCGTTGGCGCTAGCGGCCGCCTGAACGACGTCTGCCACAGCACCGGCATGGCTATCACCAATCAAAACGGCCCGAACCGGACCGGAGCCGAACACACATGTTTCGTCACCTTCTGTGCAGGCTGTCAGACGTTCTGGATGACTGCTTTTTTCCTGCTCCATCCGCGCGACAGCCTCAGGAAGGCGATAAGGGAAGTCGTGTTTACGGATGACCTGTGCCGCGACGGAGGTCGCCATAACAAGCGCTACAAGCGTAACAATCGACCTGGGCCGTCCATACACCCCCAGATGATGCCTACCCGGCTCCTCGATGAAACGGAACGAAAGATGGCCCATCACACAAGCACAGGCGATGCCTGCCAGCACCCAGCCAACCGAGTCACTTCGCTCGAAATAGGCAAGGATCACTACTACAGGCCAATGCCAAAGGTATATCGAATAAGATCTGTCGCCGATCCATTGCATTGGGTAGAAGGTAAGTGCTCCACAATGAGAATTGGCGGCAATAATTAGAACCGCCGCTCCCACCGGCAGCAGGGACCAGGGCAAAGGCCATGACAGGCTTGAGTCGAACTGCAGCACGGAGGCGCCAAGCATAAATAGGCCCAGCCAGCAAAGCGCTGGCCGTGAAGTGGAAGCCCGCGCGCTCGTGCTCCAAGCGTAGACCAGCCCCCCGGCAGCCATTTGCCATGCACGGCTCGAAAGGGTGAAAAAGGCCTTCTCCGGTTCGTTGAAGCTAAGCCAGGCAGACCAGCACAACGACCCGAAAAAAATCATCAAGACAGCAAGCATCAACCATCTGATGCCGAACATGCGCGAGACTGCCAGGAGAATGAGCGGGTAAAGAAGATAAAACTGCCATTCGACCGATAGCGACCAGGTGTGCAACAGCCACTTCTGCTCTGAAGCTGCGTCGAAGTAACCGGCTTCTCCGAGATACCGGAGATTGGAAGAAAAGAGGACGCTGTCTCGTGCATGTTTTCCGAGCGTCTGGTACTCCGATGGCATGAGTAGAAACCACCCCAGCACTAGAACACCAATGGCCACCACGAGCAAAGCGGGGATGATGCGGCGGGCACGAGCAAGATAGAACGAAAGTATTGAAAAGTTCGACTCACTCACGCCACGCACGATGATTCCTGTCATCAGGAACCCGGAGATAACGAAGAACACGTCGACTCCGATGAACCCACCTGCGGCCCAACTAAATCCGAAGTGATATAGCACTACAGCCAGCACAGCCAGAGCGCGTAGCCCGTTGATATCGCTCCGAAAGCCGCTCCGCAAAGCCATCACATCTGATGTCCAAATGGGCCGCGAACGAATGCCGCTCCGTGGGAAGATCTCACTGGCATTTCCCTCACTCCCGGGAATTCAAAATGAAACGCTGGGGAGAGAAACGCAAGGTGAGCAACAATGGCAACCAGAAAGCAAACCACTCGATAGTTGGCCGAATCAGCGGAAGCCGACCATTGGTGGAGAGGCAACCTATACCGAATACAAACCAGAATATAAAAATGCCCGTGGCTGCCGGCAAAGCATCCCTGCGTACGAACACCGCCCAGAGCAGCGCCACTGCTAACGCCCCACCTAAAAGACCGCCAACACGAACAATCTCGATAAAGCTGGAGTGGGAATGCGTAACTACGACCCCCGGGCGGATCATGATATCGGCATCTCTACCGAATCCCTGGCCGATTAAAATGTCGCTTTCGATCTGGCTGAAGGCGGCGGACCAGATATCCATCCTGTAGTTGGGTTGCGCGAAACGCTCGGCGAGCGGGCCGGCAAGATCGAACAGCACCAAGCCAACGGCTGCAAAGAATATAAGGCTGGCCCATAGCACCAGATCTTCCCGAGCTCGCCGATAAAGAGACATCAAGGCCAGAACGCCCCCCAAGGCAACGAGTGGGCCACGGCTTTTCGTCAGCAGGATCATTACGAAACACAGAAGCATCAGAATGACGAGTAACACCTGCTTGCCACGCGCGGATACCGGGAATCGCCACCAAGCGATAAGCACCGTCAAACCTAAAACGATCGCAGAAGAAATAGGGTTATCGTCGCCCCATCCCGCCATTTTTTCAAACGAGAAACGCCCCAGCGCTAAGTTAGCTGAATTGTCTAACCGGCCGAACAAGGCTATGGCATAAACCACCGCTGCAGCAGCGCCTACGACCAGCAACCAGTTCAGCACGTGATCTACAGTAATATCCTGTCGCGCCGCTGCATCTATCACCAAAAGCAAGCACATCAGATACATCGAGTACTTCAATGCATCATCTATCGTCGATGTACCAGACCAGAGCGACGTGGCAGACATGTAAATAAGGAAGGCGCCTAGGGTGATCAACTCAACGGACTTAAGCCGATAAAGTTCGAGCAAGCGAGGTACGAGAAGCAACCCTGGTATACCGACCAGCAGATAAAACAGGGTTTTTTGGCCGCTTGAATCCAGAAAATAGAAAGCTGCCAGGTATAGAAAAAGCCCGGCAATCGCCCAGCGATCCAACCCGGTACAAAGTATTTTCTTGACACGTCCAATTTTGGGTGAGGATGGCAGATAAGGCTGTTCAGTCATCTCGGAGCAGTTCCCGCTGCGGGCAAGCGATGGGGCAAAAAATGAGTCTCAACGTCCAGCCCCGCAAGCAGACGCTCAAGGTGCTCGACTGTACTTGTAAGACCTGCGATTCCATTGGCGAGATGATATTCAGCGAAGGCTCGAGCCTTGAGAGCAGAGGCGTTTGGCTCAAGGGCGCGAACGCGTTCCGATAGTAGCTCAATGTTCTCGATGCGCGGCCCGAAGTAGGCAGCCTGAGAGAAGATGTCCTTTTGCGCCCCGACGGCGACGTAAAGAACCGGGCGCCCGGCCAACGCCGCCTCGATCACCGCGTTCGACATGATGTTCACCACGACTCTTGATCTCGCCAGCGCCTGCGCCAGTGAAACCTCGGCAGACAAGACCTCGACATGATCTAGCTCTGACGCAGCCTTACGCCAGAAGACGCCCCGACTACGTGGGTGCAATTTAACCATCACGTGATAATCGGGATTCCCGCGCGACCATTCGCGCAGCAACGCATAGGTCTTCTGAAAGTCAGGCTGCTTCTCTTTATCCGGCCCGACACCCAGAACCAACAGCGCCTTTAGCGTAGGGTCTGCCGCAGGCAGGTCGTAGGCCTGATCAACCATGTGTGATCCGGATAAAACGACTCGTGTATCACCGAATCGAAGCCGCCGCGCCTTGAGGGCGTCCAGCGAGCTTCGTCCGAACGCGAAGTAGTAGTCATAGTCGTTCATCCCGAGGCGCCGTGAAGCCTCGACCGTCGTGGCGTGAGCTAGGTGGACAAGGAGGCGTTTTCGACGATTCAAGGAAAGCCTGAGGAACGGACTGTACAAGCTGCCGTTGCGGTCATTCAACAAAATGCTCGGCTGATACCGCTCGACTAGCCACTCGGCATAAGCTGCGTAGCCGAAGTAGCGCATTGGTACAGGTTCCGGAGGTCTGACCAGCTTCCGGTCAGCCAATATCTCAGCGGCAATAGGCAGTGCGGTCTCGGTCAAGTCATGCCCGCGGCCTCGAAGGGCTTCCATGAAGCGCTGCTTTCGTCTGTAACTTATTACCTTTTGTGAGGATTGCAGCAGCAGAAACCGACATGGCTCGGTTACGACCGTCGGACTCAGCAACTGCTGGGCCCGGACGCCAAACAGCCAATCGATCAATGCGTCACGCGCGAAACGAAGCGCGCTGCCCAAAGGCCCGTGCCGCTCGCGCAGCAGATACCAACGATATCGGTCTAAAGCCTTGGCTTTGGCCCGCCAGCAAGAACCTTCAGTCTCATTCGACACCGGGTAACCTCAGCGAAAGGCCTGAACGAAAGGCAATGTCCAGAAACATTGCCGCGCGCTTGAATCAGAAAAACGCGTCGTCAGCGCGTGCTTCAGGGCGGCTGTTTTTCCATCGCCGCCGCCGGAGCTGAGTGCAACTAAAGCAGCGGCCAGAGATCGATAATCGCCTAGAGGAAAAAGCTGACCTCCTTGCTCTACTACTTCTCGCCCGCCACCGCAATCGGTACAAACCACTGGCAAGTCTGCGGCCATTGCTTCAAGCAGCACCATGCCGAAGGGCTCGTGGTCTGACGTCAGTGCAAAAACGTCGAACGCCCTGAAATATCGGCGGCCATTATCTATTTGGCCAAGGAAGCGAATCCGTTCCGTTAAGCCAAGTTCTGCCGCGAGCGCTTTCAACGCCGACTCAAGCGGGCCGCTGCCCATGACGGCCAGCAGGCAGCCCGAGGGAAGCTCAGGCAAGGCCTGCGCAAAGCCGCGAATAAGCGTCGCCTGATCCTTGTCGCGATGGAGCCGGCCAACGTTCCCTACGATCCAGGGATCAGCGGGTAGGCCCAAATAAGCCCGAGCTGATGAGCGGTCTACCAGCTCGGCTTGCACTGCGGGAAGGTTGATGCGGTTGTAGAGCGTCTGGATGCGGTCGCCTGGCCAGCCGGGTAAACATGCCCTAATGTCATCGCGAACAGCGTCGGAAACGCCCAGCAATAATAGGCGCTTGCGAAAGCGGTTGATGAATAGACGTCGAGAAAGCCGATCATAATCGCCAAATGCATGATGCACGCTGATAACGGGCAACGAGGTACCAAGCAGAGCGACGTAGGTCGGCTTTGACCGATGAGTTATACAAAAAACAAAATGGTGGCTTAAAGCGATGCGTCTAATCTTTCGGACCGCAGCCAGCTTCAGGCCACGTACCGCTTTGCTGTCGTACCCTAGAAACAACACCTCATCGGAGGCCGAACCGCGCGTAACCTCGTCGCTCGGAGCTCCGGTCAGGTAGACGGTACACACTTTATAGGGCGTGCCTGCAAAAAGTGCGGCGTACTGACGTGCGCAATCCAGAAACGGGCCCTCGTAGCCGTGACAGAGCTGCAGCACCCATTTTTCAGAAGCTGTCATACCAGCCCTTTTCGTCCTTGACCACGAGGATATCTTCCATGATCAAGTACTGCAGGTCGGAGCCATAGAACATATCTAACGCATCAGTGGGCGAGCAAACCATAGGCTCGCCGCGACGATTCAGGGAGGTATTCAGCGAAACACCATTGCCCGTCAGCTTTTCCAATTCGAGCATCAAATCATACCAGCGTGGATTGTGTCGGCGCTCCAGAACCTGCGCACGCGACGTGCCGTCCTCGTGCACCACTTCCCCTACACGCTCTTTCCAGCCTTCGTTGACTTCGAACGTGAACGTCATGAAAGGGCTAGGATGGTCGACCTTCAGCATCTGCGATGCCACGGTGTCGAGCATCGATGGACAGAATGGTCGCCAGCGCTCACGGAACTTGATCTGCTCGTTAATACGATCGGCTACGCCTGGGACACTTGGACACCCGATGATTGACCGGCCGCCAAGCGCTCGTGGGCCAAATTCCATACGCCCCTGGAACCAGGCTACAGGGTTGCCGTCGACCATGATCTTTGCAATACGCTCTGCGGTGTCGGTTATACGTTTAAATGCAGGCTTGTTCGGATGCCGAGCGCACGCGGCGATGACATCTTCATTCGTGTAAGACGGCCCGAGATAGACGTGCTCCATCTTCTCGACAGGGACGCCATGTTGATGAGAAACATACGCGGCGGCACCAACTGCTGTGCCAGCGTCCCCGGACGCGGGTTGCACGAAAAGCTCCTCGACCTCATCCCGAGCAATGATTTTCTGGTTGAGTTTGACGTTCAATGCGCAGCCGCCAGCAAATGCAATTTTTCCGGTCTGCTTGATGATGTCCCCAAGATAGTAATCCATCATCTGCAATGCGAGCTTTTCAAACAGTGCTTGCATGGCAGCGGCATAGTGGATGTAAGGATCATCGGCCACATCGCCTTCTCGCTTTGGGCCCAGCCATTCGATCAACTTGGGTGAGAAGTAAAAGCCCTTTCCCTTTTCCTTGTATCGGCGGAAGCCGATAACGTTGGCGTATTCGGTATTGATGGTCAGCTCACCATTCTCGAATTTGGCCAACCGGGAGAAATCGTATTTAGCCGCGTCACCATAAGGCGCCATGCCCATGACTTTGAACTCGCCATCGAGCATCTCGAAACCGAGAAATTCCGTAATCGCGCCGTAAAGCCCACCTAGGGAGTCTGGATCGTAGAATTCCTTGATCTTGTGAATCTTGCCGTTTTCGCCATAGCCGAAAAAGGTTGTCGCATATTCACCTTTCCCATCTATACCAAGGATGGCAGTTTTTCCCTGGAAACCCGAGCAGTGATAAGCACTTGACGCATGCGCAAGATGGTGCTCGACCGATTGGATCTTAACTTTCTTCAAGTCGAACCCGAGCTGTTGCAGGCACCACTCGATGCGTTTTTTGTACCGGTGATAGCGCCGATTACCCATCAGGATGGCGTCGAGCGCACGGTCCGGCGCGTACCAGTAACGCTTGGCATAATGCCAGCGCGCCTTCTCAAAGATGCTGATCGGAGCGAAGGGAATAGCAACCACGTCGACATCGGACGGCTTGATACCCGCTTGCTCTAGACAGAACTTGGCGGACTCGTAGGGCATGCGATTCTTGGCATGCTTATCTCGTACAAAGCGCTCTTCTTCTACGGCTGCAATTAGCTTGCCGTTGATATACAGGGCTGCGGAAGGATCATGACTGAGTGCGCCAGAAAGGCCGAGTATCGTCAATGCCACGGTAGTGCCTCTTAATTTTCTATATGGGTGCCGGGCACCGCGGGTAAGCGTTGGTCAAGCAGCCGATGCAGCGCGCTATCAGAAGGCCAATTGCGAAGGAAGCGTGCCCGGTCGCGGGCGTAAGCCCGAGAGAAACTTGCATCGCCTCGATGCTGCCGAACGGAGTCCAAATCAATCAACATCCAGCGCCCTTTTTCCCAGAAAATATTGTGCCCCTTCAAATCCCCATGACTGATTCGCTCACGAATCAACGCAGCGAACAATCTATCGAGAGCGAGCAATTCACATTCTGGTGGAGCCCCGTCCAAGTGGGGCTGGAAGCGGGCAATTATATCGTCTCCAGTCAGTAGTTCGGTAACCAACCACGCTCGGCCACGCATCCATAGCCAACGCTGCTCTTTCATCGCGAGCGGCCGCGGTGTGGGAACTCCTAGAAAGTTGAGCCGATTACCCTCTACCCAACTATGCCAAGCACGGCTGGGCCGCCAGAAACGTTTCAGCCAATGCACCGGGCTTTTGATGTTGTATCGTTTGATCAGTACAGCCCGCTCACAGAGCTCGACACGCGCAACCGTCGCACTCCCGCCATTTTTGTAGAGCTGACCCGACTCGATCAGTTGATCTGGATCGGGTTCGAGCTCACTCAGCAGGTCAGCTTCTTCACGTCGTGCCGCCAGTGCTCTAAAAGGCCCGATGCTGACTTGAAACAGGCTGCAGTCGCGCACTGTCTTTTTAAGATAGTCATCTAGCCGCCAGGAGCGTCGTATTCTTGTTTCACGAAGCAGCGTTTCAAGGGGCAGTGCATGCGTGTTGTTGGCCATTAGATAAGGAACGAGCATGTCTTCCAGAAACGGCTCAAGCGCAGCAGGCAGCTGTGCAAAGAAAACCCCTAGATTCTTTAGAACAAGATTTCGCGATAGCGGTTTTCCTGGCTCTTGCGCTTTCACACCCCCGCCATCGACCACATGCAGAATACCTTGAGAGACGATAAAGTTTTCGAGGTGGAGGTCGTCCTGCCAGAGGCCGCGCAAGTGCATCTCTGCGATCAACGTGAGCGCGTTACTGAGAACTGAGTGTTGACCTACAGAAAGCGGAGCTTCGGCCTCCACTGCCCGCCAGCTATCCCATAGGCTCTGAGAACCTTCGAGGAAATCGAATAGCAACCATCCTCCCTGGCCGGCAACACAACCACTCGAGAGCAGCGCTGGTGTCGGCATCTGCTGGTTGACTAAAAGCGCGGCGCCGTCACGCTCTCGGATGAAGTTTTTCTCGGCCTTGCCGCCGACCATCAGCTTTGCCAACACCAGCCGGCCGTCAAAGTTTGCGCGACAAACGTACCGCTGCGCAGGAAGCACACGTAGCCAACGTTCAACTTCAAGCACGCATGTTTCGCCCAAATCGACAGTTAACGGCAGTCCAGGCTCGCGTCCTGCGCTTGCTAGATCAGAGAGCTTCATGCGCGATACCGACAGCTGTTGCGCAAAGCCGTCTTTCCAATGCGCGCGTGCCAGCAAACCATCGCCCGCTCTGAACCGAATATCGAGCCAGGGTGATCGAACGCTGGGTCTTCGATCATGATGAAGATGGTCATTCTCGCCCCAGAAAATAAGACGTTATCTGGCGGATTCGTTGCTTATCTTTGCTATTCAGCCTACTGCGCTGAACATATTGAAGATAGAAGCGCAAACGTTGAGTTCTTGTCAGCTGGTACTTCGCGACCTTGTCCAGGCACGCCAGGTCCTTGACAATCCGACGGGTCAGAAAAGGCCCATGCCAGAACGAGCCCGTGGGGCAGTCGATGAGAAACAGCCGCTGCTGCTCATCCACCAGCAGATTTCGCCATTTGAGGTCGTTATGCGCGAATCGGTGCAGGTGAAGCATTCGCGTCGCCTCGGCGATCTGCCGGCTGACAACGTTGACCCATTGCCTGTCGCCGAGACGCGGGTCGTTCGATGACGCCAGCTGCGCCAGATCTTGCGTGCCGGGTAACTCCCGGGTGATCAAGGCACCACGCCCAAACGAAGCGCCGTTTCGCTCCAGGCCATAAGCAACAAGCGGGGCGGTAGGAATACCCCAGCGTTTAAAAAGCTTCAGGTTCTGCCATTCAGCTTTGACGCGTGGCCTTCCGAGATAGCGACGCAAGCCTTTGCCTGCACCTGTATAACGTTTGACATAGTAATGAATGCCGCCGCGCTCGATACGGATAACCTCTGATAGCGGGTCGCCGCTTATACGCTCGCCAGTGAGCGCGAATACTGCGTCCAGGCTGCCGAAATCCCTGGCCAACTCTTCGTCCTGAGCTGACTCCAATACCCAACAACCGGCCATCAGTACTGACGCTCAAATCGATCAAGCACCTTCGGGATGCGCCAGATAGGCACAAATGGCCGCCAGCAGTACCGACCCGCAATCTTTACGCTGACCAGCGGGGCGATTACTTCATTCCGAGGATCGAAACCCGGCCGCCATACGAACGCCTTGTTGCGCCGCGTTATGGTGACCGTTGGAAGCCCGATGAGCGAGGCGAGATGACCACCGCCCGAGTCATTACTAATAACCGCCTGCCGACTCGCCAGATGATTCAACAACTCACCGACGGTTGGAAAAGACCGCACCGGGAAAGACGTTACATGAGTAGCGATTTTCTCTTTTTCTGCGGGCAGGCACAGAAAGTCTACCTCCCAGCCTCTACTCCGAAGCCGTTGACCTAACCAGACAAAGCCGCGCAATGAATAATTTTTGCGAGGCTCCGGCGTTGTCGGGAATATCGAGACGGACCGGGACCCACCCCGTTCACGTGCAACCTTGACTTCAACTTGCCTATCACAGCCAAGCCCGAACGCACTTTTGGCGTAGTCATCAACCCACTGGGCCATGTTCTTACCCGTCCGTGAGTCAAGACAGAACGGACGGGACGCATCGGGATAGACCTGGCCGCACACCTCAGTATTTTGGGGGCTCAACCCTAGAGTCTTAGGCAGTTTTTTTGCTGAGACGATCGCAACATTACGGCTGGCGATCGCCTTATCACCAGCCGAAACACGGTTAAGCCATCCGACGTAGCTGATTACCAGATCGAACGCAGAGGCCAGGTCTATAAGATCCACCGCATCGCTTGTACGGATGTCCATCCACGGAAAATGAGGCTGAGTGGATTGGGCAAGCGAAGAAAACAAGGTGACCTGAGCGCCATTACTACAAAAAATCCAAGCGAGGCGTATATAAAGCGTGACGTCGCCCAGGGCCGGGCATGGAACGATTGCTACTTGCCGACCTGCAAATGACTCGACTGAGCATGACCCCTGGGGGTGGACTCGACTCACAATGCCCCTCCATAACGCAGTTTGCGGCCGTACAGGCGCTGCGCCTTACGCTCAAGACGGGACAACAATGCGGCCTCCTCCTTAAGGATGATGCGCAATGGTTGACGAAAGTAAGCGCTTATAAAACGCAGCTTATCCCGCTCAGTCAACCCGATAGCCAAAGACGAGAAGTACAACCCCGCCAGATCCTTGTCGCGCCAGCGCCGCGGTGTTTCGCTACGAACCTGCGCACGATGCAGATCAATCACTGAAAGTCTGAAATCCTGCGCCTTGACGGGCTTGTCCGTATGCAACAAAAAGTGGCAGATATAGCAGTCGCGATGATTGACACCGGCGCGATGCATCGTGCCGGTCATGTGAGCAACTTCTGCGATCAGCGCTCGTTTGAGCACGGGGTCCGGAGGATTTTCCAGCCAGCCAGCCGAGTAGTCTTCAAGGCTGACCGTAGGTGCCAATTCCTCGGTGATGATGAACGAATGCTGGCTGGCCGGGTTGCTGCCGCGCTCACCGTAGGCTACGGCGGTCATGGTCGGTACGCCGACCTGATGCAGGCGCTCCAGCGCGCGCCACTCCTGCCCGGCACCGAGTACCGGCAGCTTGGCGGTGCTCAGATTCTTGAAAATCTCGCCCCAGCCTATGCCACGATGGATTTTGACGAAGTAACCGCGGCCGTCCACCTCGGTGCGCAGGGTGCGCCGCGCTTCGAGCTCGCGATAGACCTGCCCGTCCAGCCGTTCCACCGCCTCGAAGGGGTCACGGCCGGCCCAGCGCGAGCGGAAGGGCTCACCAAGAACAAGCTTCATGCGCGCTCCGCCAGAATCACGTCAGCCGCGCGCTCGGGCATGCTGTAGAGGTCGGCCGTATCCGCATAGGCCAGAGCGTTGCGCGCCCAGCGGCTACGCTGCACGTCGTCGGCGAGCATGTCGGCGAGCGTCCGGTCGAGACTGGCCTGCTGGTAGGGGCTGGGCACCACCTGGCCAGCGTCAGCATCGGCGATGTAGTGGGCGTATCCGCAGACATCCGTGACCAGTACAGGAAGGCCAGCGACGAGCGCCTCCAGCAGCACGGTGCCGGTGTTTTCGTTGTAGGCGGGATGGATCAGCAGATCCGCCCCAAGCAGAAACCGCGGTATATCGCTGCGCCCCTTTAAAAACTCCACCTGGCTGGCAATCCCCAACGTACGTGCCTGTAGCTGGAACGGCTTGGGGTCGTCCTGACCAATGACGAACAGACGGGTCCGCCGCTTCAGCTCGCGTGGCAATGCCGCCAAGGCCTTGAGGCTGCGGTCGACGCCCTTGGTCTTAAAGCCTGAGCCAATCTGCACCAGCAGCAACTCGTCGCTGCCCAGTTCGAACTCGTCGCGAAATGCTTGGCGCATCGCCGAAGCATTCGCTGGCGCGCGCCGGTCTTGGGCAATACCGGGCGGCAAGAGGTGAAAGCGTTCCAGCGGGGTCGCGTAGTGCTTGATGAACAGCGGCTGCTGGACCTCGGAAATCATCAATATCTCGGTATTGGACCGCGGCTCGAACACCGCACGCTCGTATTCAGCGAAATGCTTATAGCGGCCCCACCGCCGATAGATCGGGTTACGCAGCGTCTGCGCCTTGTCTTCGAAACAGGGGTCGGCGGCGTAATACACGTCAAGCCCGGGCATCTTGTTGAAACCGATCACCCGATCCACCGGCCTCTGGGCCAGATCCGCCTCGACCCATGCGGTGAAGCGCTCGTTGCGGGTGTGGTTGAACAGCGCTTTGACCGGCGCGATCAATACGTCGAAACCGTCCGGCTGATCGCCTTCCCAGATCATTGCATAGACGCGAATCTGGTGGCCGCGACGCTGGCATTCCAGCGCGATACGCATGAAGTCGCGCTGCAATCCGCCAAAAGGAAAATACTTGTAGAGAATGAAAGCCAGCTGCATCAGGCTGTCTCCGACGACCGCAACAGGGCCTTGAGTTCGCTGGCGACGCGCTCAGCTGGCAGCGCGTCGAAGCAGGGTTTGTGGCGGTCACCCTTGCCGGCGTTCGGCCCGGGTGCGCAAAGGTGGACCTGAGATCGCCCGTAGGCGCCGACGCGGCCCGGCAGGGTCGGGCCGTAGAGCGAGAGGCTCGGTACGTCTAGCGCTGCAGCGAGGTGGCCGAGGCCCGTGTCCACCGCGACGCACGCTCGGGCTCCGGCAATGACTTTGGCAATGCCCCCCAGGTTGAGCCGCGGCAATACCGAAACACCGGGCAGCCCGTCGGCAATTTGCTCGGCTCGGGCCTGTTCCTCGGCGTTGCCCCAGGGCAACCGGATGGCCCAGCCGAACTCGACCATGCGCTCGGCCAGCTCGCGCCAGTTACGCTCAGGCCAATGCTTGCTCGACCAAGTGGTGCCATGCAGGAACAACAGGTACGGCTGCTCGCCGGGACAGGCGAGCTGGCTACGATCCAAACCGTAGTCGCCGATCGTCTGGGGTGATGCATAGCCCAGAGCCTGGGCAAAAAGTTGACGGACGCGCTCGAGGGCGTGCTGGTCGCGCGGTACGGCGTAGCGACGATCGTAGAAACGTGCGGCCATCGGCTCGCGTGCAGAGTCCCGATCCAGGCCCGCGACCGGCGCCGCGACGTGGCGCGTCAGAAACGCGCTCTTGATTAACCCTTGGGCGTCGATCACCAGGTCGTAACGGGCTTCCCCCAAGCGCGCCTTGAAGCGCTTCCACTCACCCGAGCGCCAGGTGCGCAGCGGGTGTTGGCGCCAGCGGCGAATGGCAACCGGAATGACCTGAGCCACAGCTGGGTGCCAGGCCGGGATCTCGGCGAACCCCTCCTCCACCACCCAATCGAACTGGATGCCCGGCAATGCGCGCGCGGCATCGGTCAGCGCCGGAAGGGTGTGAACCACATCGCCCAGCGAAGAGGTCTTGACCAGCAGCACCCTCACTCAGCGCACCTCGACCGACTGCGGCGTCAGGCGCTCCAGCGCCTCGATGACTGCACGGGGCTTGAGGTCGCGCATGCAGTTATTGTGACCAAAACGGCAGGTGCGTTCGAAACAGGGGCTGCAATCGAGCCCGAGGCGTACGATTTCGACGTGGTCGGACAGCGGCGGGGTAAACGCAGGGGAAGTCGAACCGTAGACGGTAACCAGAGGTCGTCCCAGCGCCGCGGCCACGTGCATCAGCCCGGAATCGTTGGAAACCACCGCATCGGCGCAAGAAAGCAGGTCGATGGCTTCGGCCAGACTCGTTTCACCCGCGAGGTTCTGAGCCTCCTCGCGCAACCCAGGAATCAGTCCCGTCAGAATTTCCTCGCCCACGGCGTGGTCATTCTTCGAACCGAACAGCCATACCTGCCAACCTTCGCGAATTCTCGCCTCGGCGACCTTGGCAAAGTACTCGGCCGGCCAGCGCTTGGACTCACCGAACTCGGCACCAGGGCAGAGGGCCAGCACCGGTCGATCGAGCGCCAGGCCGAACCGCACCAAGGCTGCGTCACGACTCTGCTCGACGATTTTCAGCGAGGGCTTGGGATAAGGCTTGGGCAGTTCGGCGCCGGGTTCGTAGGCCAGCGCCATGAACCGCTCGATCATCAGCGGATAGCGCTGCTTGTCCAACTTACGGATATCGTTGAGCAGGCCGAAGCGCATTTCGCCGCGCCAGCCAGTCCGCTTCGGGATGCCTGCGAAAAATGGCACCAGCGCCGATTTGAGCGAGTTGGGTAAAAGAATGGCCTGATCATATTGGCCACGCAGGCCTTGTGCGATGCTGCGCCGCGTCGCCATATCGAGCACGCCATGCCCGACAGGAAAGCTCAGCGCCTCACGAACCTCGGGCATCCGTTCAAGGATCGGCCGGCTCCACTCCGGCGCCAGCACGTCGATCTGGCAATCGGCGTAGCGCTGTTTCAGGCAGGCGAACAACGTCTGCGCCATTACCATGTCGCCGACCCAACTGGGACCCACGATGAGGATATTCATAATCAAAGCCGCTTGAGGCAAAAGGCTGGAGGTTGCACAGAGAAGCGTCTCGCCAGCCCCCAGCCCAGGGCCTTCAACCTACCAGCGTCCGCCAGGCGGCGTGCGCGTCGGTCTTGCCGGAGACGAGATCGAAATACGCCTTCTGGACGCGCTCGGTCACTGGGCCACGGCGGCCGATGCCGATGCTGCGGCCATCGACTTCGCGAATCGGCGTGACTTCGGCAGCCGTGCCGGTGAAGAAGGCCTCGTCGGCGATGTAGACCTCATCGCGGGTGATACGCTTCTCGACCACTTTGATACCCAGCTCGTCGGCCAGGGTCAGCACAGTGGCGCGGGTGATGCCGTTGAGGCACGCAGTGACCTCGGGGGTATAGATCACGCCATCCTTGATGATGAAGATGTTTTCGCCCGAGCCCTCGGCCACGTAGCCTTCCGGGTCGAGCATCAAGGCTTCGTCAGCGCCGCCAGAGATGGCTTCCTGCAGGGCCAGCATCGAGTTGATGTAGGCACCGTTGGACTTGGCGCGGGTCATGCTGATGTTGACGTGGTGACGGGTAAAGGAGCTGGTGCGAACCTTGATGCCCTTTTCCAGCGCCTCGTCGCCCATGTAGGCGCCCCAGTGCCAGGCTGCGACGATCACGTGCACTTTCAGGCCGCTGGCGCGCAGGCCCATGCCTTCAGATCCGTAGAAGACCATCGGACGGATGTAGGCGCTTTCCAGGTTATTTTCGCGAACGGCGGCGCGGGTGGCCTCGTTAATTTCTTCCTTCGAATACGGCATCTTCATGTTCATGATGTGCGCCGAATCGAACAGGCGATCGGTGTGCGCCTGCAGACGGAAGATTGCGGTGCCGGCCGGCGTGTCGTAGGCGCGCACGCCTTCGAAAACGCCCATGCCGTAATGCAGGGTGTGAGTCAGCACATGGGTGGTCGCGTCGCGCCACTGAACCAGCTCACCGTCATACCAGATCACGCCATCACGATCGGCCATCGACATTGTTGCCACCTCGGAATTCGATAAATGCTGTTTGCAGACGAGTCAGGCAAGCCCCAGTTCGCGCCAGATACGCATCACGGCACGTCGCTCGTCATGAAATTGGTCCCCACTCACCACGCCAGGCAGGTTTTGCAGTGATTGCCGGTGGGCCGCTGCACGGTAGGCCTTGTAGGCATCTTGCAACAGCCGCACCTCATCGCCGGTCATCAATCCGGCCTGCTCCAACCCATCGAGAATGCGGATGTTATCGGTATAGCGCAGCAGTTGCGGATGCTGGTGCGACCACGCCAAAGCCGCGTATTGCACCATAAATTCGATATCGACGATACCACCGGCATCCTGCTTGAGGTTGAACTCGCCGTCGGGCAGGAAGGCGCTGTCGGCCGTGCCGGCCTGGGTGGAACGGGTGCCGAGATTGTCGCGCATCTTGGCACGCATCTCGCTGACCTCACTGCGCAGCTGTTCCAGATCACGGGGCTGCCCCAGAACCGAAGCACGGACCTTTTCGAAATCTGCCCCTAACTGAGGGCACCCGACGAGCACCCTGGCACGCACCAACGCCTGATGCTCCCAGGTCCATGCCTCCCCGCTCTGGTAACGCTCAAAAGCGCCCAACGAGCTGACCAGCAACCCGGCGGCACCGGACGGCCGCAGTCGCATGTCAACCTCGTAAAGCTGGCCGGAGGTGGTCTGGGTAGTCAGCAGGTGAATGATGCGTTGCCCCAGGCGAGTAAAGAATTGCGCCCCATCGATGGGCTTGCCGCCATCGGTTTCGGCATTCGGATCACCGTCGTGAATGAAGACCAAGTCCAGATCCGAGCCGTGACCGAACTCAAGACCACCGACCTTGCCGTAGCCGACGATGACGAAGGCCGGATCACAAAGCGAACCGTCGCTACGCCGCGGCTGGCCGTGACGCGCGACCGTATGCCGCCAGGCCAGCGCCAGCACTTCTTCGAGAATCGCTTCTGCCAGCCAAGTCAGATAGTCGCTAACTTTCATCAAGGGCAGCGTGCCGGCGATCTCCGAGGCGGCGACGCGCAGCCGATGCGCCAACTTGAAGTGGCGCAGGGCTTCCATTTGCTGTTCGAGATCGTCTTCAGGAATTCGCGCCAACCGCTCACGCAGTTCGGACGCCAATTCAGGCGCCTGCGGCGGGCTGAACAGGCGCCCCGCGTTGAGCAACTCATCCAGCAACAGCGGGAAGCGAGTGATCTGCTCGGCGATCCACGGGCTGCCCGCGCAAAGCTCGAGCAGCCGCTGCAAGGCGCCAGGATTTTCGGTCAGCAGCACGAGATAAGCCGAACGCCGTGCCACCGCCTCGACCAGTGGCATGACGCGCTCGAGTACCAGGTCCGGGTCGTCCTGCTCTACCGCTTGTGCGAGCAGCCGTGGGATGAAGGCGTCCAGCCGTTCGCGGCCAAGCCGCTGCATGGTACGCACCTGATTTCCGCTGCGCAGCGCGGCAAGGCGCTGACAGGCGCCCTGGCCGTCGCGAAAACCGGCATCGGTCAACTGGCGGCAGGCGTGCTCCTCATCCCAATCCTGCTCCCAAAGCGGCAGCCACTCGCCACCGACGAGCGTTTCGCCCTCGGCTTTCTCGTCCTCATCCGGATCGGCAATCACTTGCTGGAAATGCCACGCCACGCGCCCACGCCAATGAAGCAATTTCTCGTGGAATGCCTCCCAGTGATCGAAGCCCATGATGAAAGCGACACGATCGCAGTCGATCGCGCTGTCCGGCAGCATTTGCGTCTGACGGTCATCGATGGCCTGCAGCGCATGCTCGGTATAGCGCAGAAATTCATAGGCCTCGCGAAGTTCGTCGACCGCCGGCGCAGGCAGATAGCCCTGGCCCGCAAGCGTAGTCAGCACCTTTAGCAGCGGCCGCTGCTGAAGGCTCAGGTCACGGCCGCCATGGATCAATTGGAAAGCCTGCGCGATAAACTCCACTTCGCGAATACCACCGGAGCCCAGCTTGATGTTGGCCGCCATGCCCTTGCGCCGGACTTCTTGCTGTATCAGCTGTTTCATGGTGCGCAGCGCGTCGATCGCCGAGAAGTCGAGATAGCGCCGGTAGACGAAGGGGTGGAGCATTTCGAGCAGCACCTTGCCTGCCGACTGATCGCCACCCACTACGCGCGCCTTGATCATGGCGTAGCGTTCCCAGTCGCGCCCTTGATCCTGGTAGTACTGCTCCAGCGCATTGAAGCTCAGCACCAGCGAGCCGGACGAGCCATAGGGCCGCAGGCGCATGTCGACGCGAAAAACGAAACCGTCGAGTGTCGGCGCATCGAGCGCCTTGATCAGTCGCTGACCGAGGCGGATGAAGAATTCCTGGTTATCCAGTGAGCGTTTAGCGCCAACGGTTTCGCCACCTTCTGGATAGCCGAATATCAGATCGATATCCGAAGAGAGATTGAGCTCGCGGGCGCCGAGCTTGCCCATGCCGAGGATGACCATGTGCTGCGGCTCGCTGCTACGCCGCCCGGTCGGCACGCCGAACTGCTCGCAGTGACGCGTATAGAGCCAGGCGTAGGCCAGGTCGATGCAGGCGTCGGCCAGATCCGAAAGGTCGCCGCAGGTTTCGGCCAGGTCAGCCTGGCGCGTCAGGTCACGCCAGACGATACGCACCTGCTGGCGGTTGCGGAAACGCCGCAGCCGTCGCGCCAGCTCGTCCTCGTCGCTGCAATCGGCCAGCGCTTCAGCGAGCGACGCCCGCATCTCGCCACTCTTCAGCGAACGCTCCAACAACCCGGATGAGGCCAGCCCCAGCAGCATCGAAGGATCTCGACTAACCTGTTCGCTGACGAAATCACTGGCGGCGCAGACCCGCCCGAACGCCTCGCGCCGTGGCTCGGGCCAAGCGATGAACGCATCCACCTCCTGCGCCGATGAGTCGCGCAGCGCATCGAGGAACGTCTCCTCGGCACGACTGACCAAAGAATGGAGCGAGGTGGGCAGCGCAACCAGCGGTGGCAGACTCATAGGGCTCCTTAGCGAACGATTGGCTACAAGACAGCGAAAGTATCGAGCCAGAGCCCTGGAACCCAAGCCAGCCAAGCCAGCGGGGTCGCTGCGCATGTAGTTTTACTACGAATGATTGTTACAGGGGGCTGAATCAAGAGCGGTTTTGTAGTAAAACTACAGGGCCCGGCTCTACCCCCGGCATCATATCCAAGAACATATACGCACCGGCCCACAAAGCCGGCAGCGAAGTCAGGCAACCGATTCTGGAAGCCTTTCCGCCCTGGAGCAAGCCATGCAAGATCTCGATCCCGTCGAAACCCAGGAATGGCTGGACGCCCTCGAGTCAGTCCTCGACCGAGAAGGTGAAGACCGCGCCCATTACCTCATGACCCGGATGGGGGAACTGGCCACCCGTAGTGGTACTCCCCTGCCCTACGGCATCACCACCCCGTATCGCAACACCATCCCTGTCACGCGCGAAGCCAAGATGCCCGGCGACCTGTTCATGGAGCGACGCATTCGCTCCCTGGTCCGCTGGAACGCGCTGGCGATGGTGATGCGCGCGAACATGAAGGACCCGGACCTGGGTGGACACATTTCCACCTTTGCCTCCAGCGCGACGCTCTATGACATCGGCTTCAACTACTTCTTCCAGGCTCCAACCGAAGAACACGGCGGCGACCTGATCTATTACCAGGGTCACGCCTCGCCCGGCATCTACGCTCGCGCCTTCCTCGAAGGTCGCCTGACCGAAGACCAGATGCTCAACTTCCGCCAGGAAGTCGATGGCCAAGGCCTGTCGAGCTACCCGCACCCGCACCTGATGCCGGACTTCTGGCAGTTCCCGACCGTATCCATGGGTCTGGGTCCGATCACCGCGATCTACCAGGCGCGTTTCATGAAGTACCTGGAAAACCGCGGCTTCATTCCGAAGGGCAAGCAGCGCGTCTGGTGCTTTATCGGTGACGGCGAGTGCGACGAGCCCGAAACCCTCGGTGCCATCTCCCTGGCCGGCCGCGAGAACCTCGACAACCTGGTGTTCGTCATCAACTGCAACTTGCAGCGCCTGGACGGCCCGGTTCGAGGCAACAGCAAGATCATCCAGGAACTGGAAGGCGTGTTCAAAGGCGCGAACTGGAACGTCAACAAGGTCGTTTGGGGCCGCCTGTGGGATCCGCTATTCGCTGCCGACGAAGACGGTCGCATGCAGCGTCGCATGGACCAGGCCATCGACGGCGAATACCAGAACTACAAGGCCAAAGATGGCGCTTATGTGCGCAAGCATTTCTTCGGTGCCGATCCGGAGCTGCTCAAGCGCGTCGAGAGCATGTCCGACGAAGAAGTCTGGAAGCTCAACCGTGGCGGCCACGACCCCTACAAGGTTTATGCGGCCTATCACCAGGCGGTCAACCACAAGGGCCAGCCGACGGTCATCCTGGCCAAGACCATCAAGGGCTACGGCACCGGTGCCGGTGAGGCGAAGAACATCGCCCACAACACCAAGAAAGTCGATATCGACAGCCTGAAGAAATTCCGCGATCGCTTCGATATCCCGGTCAACGATTCTCAGCTGGAAGAGCTGCCGTTCTACCGTCCGGCCGAAGACAGCGCCGAGATGAAGTACCTGCGCAAGTGCCGTGAAAAGCTCGGCGGCTCGTTGCCGCAGCGTCGGCCGAAGAGCTTCAGCATCCCGACGCCGCCGCTGGAAACCCTCAAGGCGGTACTCGACGGCTCCGGCGAGCGCGAGATTTCCACCACCATGGCCTTCGGCCGGATTCTCTCGCAGCTGGTCAAGGACAAGGACCTGGGCAAGCGCATTGTCCCGATCCTCGCCGACGAGGCGCGTACCTTCGGCATGGAAGGCATGTTCCGCCAGCTGGGCATCTACTCGCCTGTCGGGCAGCTGTACGAGCCGGTCGACCGCGATCAGGTGATGTACTACCGCGAGGAAAAGGACGGCCAGATCCTGCAGGAAGGCCTCAACGAAGCCGGCGCGTTCTCCTCGTTCATCGCGGCAGGTACCGCCTACAGCAACTACAACCAGCCCATGCTGCCGGTCTACATCTTCTACTCGATGTTCGGCTTCCAGCGCATCGGCGACCTGGCCTGGGCGGCGGGCGATGCCCAGACCCGCGGCTTCCTGCTGGGCGGTACCTCAGGGCGCACCACGCTCAACGGCGAAGGCCTGCAGCACGAAGACGGCCACAGCCACATTCTGGCCAGCACCATCCCCAACTGCCGCAGCTATGACCCCACCTACGGCTACGAGCTGGCGGTGATCATGCATCACGGTATGCACGAGATGATGGAGCAGCAGAAAAGCGTCTACTACTACATCACCGTGATGAACGAGAACTACCAGCAGCCGGCCATGCCCCAAGGGGTCGAGGACGGCATCATCAAGGGCATGTACCTGCTCGAGGAAGCCAAGGGCGACTTCAAGCACCGCGTGCAGCTGCTGGGCTCGGGCACCATCCTGCGTGAAGTGCGCGCGGCGGTGGACATCCTCGCCAAGATGGGCGTCGGCGCCGATGTCTGGAGCGTCACCAGCTTCAACGAACTGCGCCGTGATGGCCTGGCCGTGGACCGCTGGAACCGCCTGCACCCGACCGAAGAACCCCGCAAGAGCTACGTCGAGCAGTGCCTGGAAGGCCGTGAAGGTCCGGTAGTGGCCTCGACCGACTACATGAAACTGTTCGCTGATCAGATCCGTCAGTGGGTGCCTTCGCGCGAATATCAGGTGCTGGGCACCGACGGCTTCGGCCGCAGCGACTCGCGCGCCAAGCTGCGTGATTTCTTCGAAGTCGACCGTCGCTGGGTGGCCGTCGCCGCGCTGCAGGCTCTCGCCGATCGCGGCGCCATCGAACGCAAGGTCGTGGCCAATGCCATCACCGAGTTCGGTATCGACCCCGAGAAGCGCAATCCGCTGGATTGCTGATGCGTGCGCACAGGAGAACCTATTGTGAGTGAAACCATACGCGTACCCGACATCGGCAGCGGTGAGGGTGAAGTAATCGAGTTGTTCGTCAAGGTCGGCGACCGTATCGAGGCCGACCAGAGCATCCTGACGCTTGAATCCGACAAGGCCAGCATGGAAATTCCGGCGCCCAAGGCGGGCGTCGTGAAGGCCTTGAAGGTCAAGCTCGGCGACCGCCTGAAGGAAGGTGACGAGCTACTTGAGCTGGAAAGTGAAGACGGCCAGAGCAGCGAGGCACCGGCGCAAGCCGCTGCCGAGCCAGCCGGCGCAGCAACCGGTGGGCCAGCTGATGAAGCTGAAGTCCCAACGCCTCCGGGCGACGAGAATCCATCAGCATCCGCTGACGAAGGCGAGTCGCAGGAGATCAAGGTTCCGGACATCGGCTCCTCCGGCAAAGCCAGCGTGATCGAAGTTTCAGTGAAGCCCGGCGACACCATTGCCGCCGAGCAAGCGCTGATCACCCTCGAGTCCGACAAGGCCAGCATGGAGATCCCCTCGCCCGCCGCAGGCGTGGTCGAGAGCATCTCGGTCAAGGTGGGGGATGAAGTCGGTACCGGCGATCTGATCCTGATCCTCAAGGGCGAAGCAGCAAGCAAACCGGCAGCAGCCAGCAGCGCGCCGCAAAGCCAACCGAAGGAAAAGCTCACCGAACAGGCCGCCGAAGCACCGGCCGAAGCGGCTGGCGAATCCGTCGAAGAGGTTCGTATTCCAGACATCGGCTCCAGCGGCAGCGCCAAGGTCATTGAAGTCATGATCAAGGCCGGCGACAGCGTTGAAGCCGATCAGTCGCTGATCACCCTCGAGTCCGACAAGGCCAGCATGGAAATCCCGGCGCCAAAAGCAGGCGTCGTGGAGTCGTTGTCGATCAAGGTGGGTGACGATGCCAAGACTGGCGATCTGATCCTGACCCTGAAGGTCAAAGGCGCAGCGCCAGCGAAAAAGGCCGAGCCCAAGCCGCAGGAAGCCGCACCGCAGCAAAAGGCCGTCGCGCCCAACAAGCAGGGCGTTCCGGAAGCCAAGGCAACGGCGACCCCCGCTCCGGCCGTAAGCGGCCCGAGCAAGGCCGGCACCAAGGTGCATGCGGGCCCAGCCGTGCGTATGACCGCACGTGAGTTCGGTGTCGAGCTGGCTGACGTTCAAGGCACTGGCCCGAAGGGGCGCATCCTCAAGGAAGACGTCCAGGCCTACGTCAAGAACATGATGCACAAAGCCAAGCAGGCGCCAGCCGCCGGCGCGGCGGGCGGCTCGGGTATCCCAGCGGTTCCGGAAGTGGACTTCAGCAAATTCGGTGAAGTCGAAGAAGTCCCGATGACACGCCTGATGCAGGTCGGCGCCGCCAACCTGCATCGCAGCTGGCTCAACGTGCCGCACGTGACCCAGTTCGAGTCCTCGGACATCACCGAGCTGGAAGCCTTCCGCGTTTCGCAGAAGGCGGTCGCGGAGAAAGCCGGCGTCAAGCTGACCGTACTGCCGCTGCTGCTCAAGGCGTGCGCGCATCTGCTCAAGGAGCTGCCGGAGTTCAACGCCTCGCTTGCGCCAAGCGGCAAGGCCGTGATCCGCAAGAAGTACGTCCACATCGGCTTCGCCGTGGATACACCGGACGGCTTGCTGGTTCCGGTCATCAAGAACGTCGACCAGAAGAGCCTGCTGCAGCTGGCCGCGGAAGCGGCGGAACTCGCCGAGAAGGCACGCACCAAGAAGCTGTCACCGGATGCCATGCAGGGCGCCTGCTTCACGATCTCCAGCCTCGGCCACATTGGCGGTACCGGCTTCACGCCGATCGTCAATGCGCCGGAAGTGGCGATCCTCGGCGTTTCCAAGGCGACCATGCAACCGGTATGGGATGGCAAGGCGTTCCAGCCTCGCCTGATGCTGCCGCTGTCGCTGTCCTACGATCACCGCGTCATCAACGGGGCCGCAGCCGCGCGCTTCACCAAGCGCCTGTCCGAGCTGCTCGCGGACATCCGCACGATGTTGCTGTGAGTCGTTGACCATGAAAAAACCCGCTTCGGCGGGTTTTTTCATGCTGGGGCGATGCGTGTCGTCAGCCCTTTTGCATATTGCGCAGCAGGAACGACAAGGCTTTGGCCAGCTCCTCGGCGCCCTGAGGGTCGCGCAGGATGGTCAGCCAAGGCTCTCCGTCGCTGGAATTACCGAAGGTGCAGACCAGCCCCTGGGTCGGGCATCGGTATTGCAGGTAAGGGTCGACACCAAAGACGCTCAGGCTACGGTTTCGGACGGCCAGATTGCCGGAGGCATCACGACGCTCTTCGCGAATGCGCAGCTCGCCGGGCTGCCCCACGTCTAGCCGGTAATCGAGGTCATGCGGATCAGGTTGGCCGACTTGATAAGACGCCCGCAGGCCATAGGTTTTCAGCAACGCATTGGTATGCGCGAGCAAGGCCTGGCGCTCATTGGATGTCAGGTAAAGCGACTTCAGCTCAGCGAGGTATCGAGCAGGTTCGTCAGACCCCAGGGTGTTGGTTTCCGCCGCTTTTAGCTGCTCGCCGGCGACGAGCAGGAGCGAGACCATCAGGAAGTTCAGTAGCCGACTTGTCAGTCCCTGCTGCATGATGCACCCTTGTGATAATTAATGTTATTTAGCCATCGCTTTGCCAGGAAACGCGCCTAGATTGGGCCTGGCAGAGCGATTCCCGCAGCATACTGGAAGCAAACCGCTCGATGAAAATACATACCGATGCCGCCAGCCGTCTGGCGACCGAGGTTGTGACGCAGTTGCCAGTGCCTTCCAGGCTCGGCATGCTGCGCTTCGAGCGCCTAAATGAATCCAGCTGGGCGCTGCTTTACCTGGACCCCGCCTGCGAGCGCTACCTAGGCCAACCGGCCCAAGAGCTGTGCTCTCTGATCGACTCACCCTACGCCAGCCTGATGGAACCCCAGGCCCGGCTGCAGCTGCACGACATCATCCAGACACAACTGGCCGACCTCGGTCATTACTCGGTCCGCTACTGCATTCACGCCGCGAACGGCATGCTGGATTTGCTCGAAATTGGTGAGCTCTGCCAGCAATATGGCCGCGAAGTCGTGTGTGGCTACCTGATCGTTGAGCAACACAGCGCCGTCTCGCCTGCGCTCGAGATCGAGAACGCAAAGCTTAGATCATCCCTGGAGTTCTACCAGCAGGCCCAGGACGAACACCTTGAGCACTTGATCCGCTCACGCGCCCAACAGAGCTTGATCGTGCGGCTGGCACGCCACCGTTACAGCTCGCCCGACCCACAGCTCGAGGCCGCCCAACTGATCACCCGAGCAGCGAGCGAAGCCTATGGCATCGCACGCGCAGCAATCTGGCATGTCAATGGCAGCCAGCTCGAAGCGATCGCCGCGTATCGGCGCGATACCAACAGCCACGAATACCCAGGCACGCTCGATACCACGACGTGCCCCCGGTATCTGGAGGCGCTCCATGCCAGTCGCGCCATCGACGTTCAAAATGTCGTAGACGACCCGCGTACTCAGGAGCTGGTGGAGCACTTCTTCAAGCCCCGCGGCATTACCTCCATCCTCGACGCGACCATCCGTGTCGGCGGTGAAGTGATCGGTGTGCTCTGCCTGGCGCATTCAGGGTGCGCCCGAGCCTGGCACACCGACGAGGTGGCGTTCGCTGGCGAGCTGGCCGACCAATATGCGCAGGTACTGGCCAATCAACAGCGACTAAGCGCCACTCACACGCTGCATTTGTTCCAGCGGGCGGTGGAACAGAGTGCCAGCGCATTCATCCTGGTCGACCGTGACGGTGTGGTGGACTACGTCAACCCCAGCTTCACCTCCATTACGCAGTTCTCCGCCGAGGAGGTACGCGGCCGGCGGCTGGCAGACCTGACCGCCCTGGAGAACCTCAGCGAGCTGCTCTTCGACACCTCATCCGCGCTGGCCAACAACAACAGCTGGCAAGGTGAGTTCCGCAGCCGCCGCAAGAATCTCGAGCCCTACTGGGGGCAGTTGTCGATCTCCAAAGTCTTCGGCGAAAGTGGTGAGCTCACGCACTACATCGGCATTTATGAAGACATAACGCATAGCAAACTGGCGCAGCAGCATATCGAGCGCCTGGCCTACACCGACAACCTGACCAACCTCGGAAACCGCCCCTTCTTCATACGCAGCATTGAAGAACGCTTCGCGCGCAATGCGAGCCCCAGGCTGTGCTTGCTGCTGGTGGACATTGACAATTTCAAGCGCATCAACGACAGCCTGGGTCACCAGACCGGCGACAAACTCCTGACCAGCCTGGCCCGTCGCCTGCGCAACAGCCTGAACCGTGACAGCGTCCTGGCGCGCTTTGCCAGCAACGAGTTCGCCCTGCTGCTCGACGACATGGATCTCGACGAAGGCCATCGGCTGGCGAATCAAGTCCTGCGCATCCTCGACAAACCGCTCTTCGTCGATAAGCAGCTGATCACCGTCAGCGCCTCACTGGGCCTGGCGTGCGCGCCGCTTCACGGACGCGACCCGGAAACGCTGATGAAGCATGCAGGTCAGGCGCTGCACAAGGCCAAGGCCAACGGCAAGAACCAAGTCCAGGTCTTTACCGAAGCGTTGCATGCCGAGGCGAATTACAAGCTGTTCGTCGAGAACAACCTGCGGCGTGCGTTGGTGCAAAACGAACTGGAGATCTTCTACCAACCCAAGCTCTGCCTGAGAACCGGCCGCCTACAGGGGCTCGAGGCACTGCTGCGTTGGCATCATCCGGAAAAGGGCATGATCCGCCCGGACCAATTCATTAGCGTTGCTGAGGAAACCGGGCTGATCATCCCGATCGGCAAATGGGTGGCGCGCGAAGCCTGCCGCATGAGCAAGCAGCTGGCCGCGCTGGGCAATGGCACCCCGCACATGGCGATCAATCTCTCGCCCAAGCAGTTCTCCGACCCCGAGCTGGTCGACTCCATCGCCCGCGTGCTGGCAGAGGAAGGTCTACCGCCTGAAATGCTCGAACTCGAACTCACCGAGAGCCTGCTGCTGGAAGCCACTGACGAGACCCGCCAGCAACTGATCGGCCTCAAGGCGCTGGGCGTCACGCTGGCGATGGACGACTTTGGGACCGGCTATTCGTCACTCAGCTACTTGAAGAAATTCCCGATCGACGTGATCAAGATCGATCGCAGCTTCATCAAGGACATCCCTGGCAACCAGGACGACATGGAAATCACTTCCGCCGTGATCGCCATGGCCCGCAACCTGCGCCTGAAAGTCGTGGCCGAAGGAGTCGAAACGCCCGAACAGCTCGCCTTCCTACGCCAGCACCGCTGCGATATCGGCCAAGGTTACCTGTTCGATCGGCCAATTCCCGGCAATACCCTGCTCGCCAGTCTCGGTCGCTATCCACGCTGGGCCTAACCGCTCGTTCATAGAAAAGCGCTTTGGTTTATCGCGCCGTTGGCCTAGGCTTTCAGGCAGCCTTTGGACTTTCGGATCGAGGAACCCACATGACCCTGCGCTCGCAAATTCTCGTTCACAAGCAGGCGCTGCCCGACCAGACCCAGGCGCTGCCCGGCCGCGCCACGCCGATTCCAGTGCCCGATGCGCACTTCGTCAATGGCCATCCGCTGCAGCCACCCTTCCCAGCGCACCTGCAGCAAGCGATTTTCGCCATGGGTTGCTTCTGGGGGGCAGAGCGCCGCTTCTGGGAGCTACCCGGTGTCTGGACCACAGCGGTTGGTTACGCCGGCGGCGTAACGCCGAACCCCACCTATGAAGAGGTTTGCTCCGGGCTTACTGGGCATACCGAGGCCGTGCTGGTCGTCTTCGACCCGCAGCAGGTCAGCTACGCCACGCTGCTCAAGCGTTTCTGGGAAGCACACAACCCGACTCAGGGCATGCGTCAGGGTAACGACATCGGCACTCAATATCGCTCGGCCATCTACTGCCTCGATGATGACCAGTTACAGCAGGCACGCACGAGCGAAGCCGCATTCCAGACAGCGCTGAATGCACAAGGCTTCGGTAGCATCACCACGGAGATCGAAGACGCGCCGACCTTCTACTATGCCGAGGCCTACCATCAGCAATACCTTGCCAAGAACCCGGGCGGCTATTGTGGTCTGGGTGGCACAGGCGTCTGCATGCCAGCCTGAACGGTGCGCGTCGACGCCATGGCGTCGACGCGCTAGCTAGTACCATCGGGTTAAGCATTTGGCCGCAACGGCGGCACAAAAAAGAAACCCCGCGTAAGCGGGGCCTTTGCAGACTGAATCCTGACATCCGTGATCTACGCCATCCTGGCGTCGGTCCACTGAGCGTTCCTGTTGTTTGACTGCGCTTCCATACGCCCCTGTCCTGGCAAGCAGACTACTCAGCGCTCCATGGAACCTGTAGTAGCCAACTGCACCACGCTTTGTAAGCAATTGCTTACAAACGAACCGTCCATGCTTCAAGTTTGTAAGCAATTGCCCATAGCGTAGGCTGCTTTATGACCGGGCGTGATGGCGCATTGTTCCCTTCGATGGCGAATTAATTTCAATTTGCCTCTACAGGTTAAGTCGTTAGAACTGCTCCGCCTGCAGAAAATAGAGTGATTCGCTGCCTGCTTTCACCGACGCTGCCAAGGAATGAATCCGCGGCAGCAGGCGTGCAAAGTAGAAGCGTGCCGTGCCGAGCTTGCTGACATAAAAATCATCATGGTCCTTGCCCTGCGCTGCGGCGGCCATTTGCGCCCACATGAAGGCGTAGGCCGTGTAGCCAAACACCTGCAAATACTCGACCGACGCAGCGCCGATTTCGCTGGGGTTGTTGCGTGCGCCGTCGAGCACGAATTCAGTGAGATCGTCGAGGACACCAAGCGAGGCTTCGAGCGGGGTCACGAACTCAGCCATCTCGCTGCCGGCCGAACGGCAGAAGCGTCGGATGTCATCACCAAACACCCTGTACAGGTCTCCGCCACTGCCAACGACCTTGCGCCCGACCAGATCCAGCGCCTGGATGCCGTTGGTGCCCTCATAGATCTGCGTAATGCGGCAGTCGCGAACGAGCTGCTCCTGGCCCCACTCACGAATGAAACCGTGTCCACCAAATACCTGCTGGCCGTGAATGGTCGATTCCAACCCCATGTCAGTGAGAAAGGCCTTGGCCACGGGCGTCAGCAGCGCGACCAGCGCCTCGGCTCGCGCACGGGCGTCGACATCCTCACTGAACTTCGCGGTGTCGAGCTGCATCGCGACGTAGGTGGAGAAGGCGCGCCCTCCTTCGTTAAGCGCTTTCATGGTCAGCAGCATGCGTCGCACGTCAGGGTGCACGATGATCGGATCGGCGGCCTTGTCCTGCGCGACCGGGCCGGTCGGCGCACGGCTCTGGATGCGCTCGCGGGCATATTCGATCGCGCTCTGGTAGGAACGCTCACCGGTTGACAGCCCTTGAATTCCTACGCCCAGGCGCTCGTAGTTCATCATGGTGAACATGGCCGCCAGGCCCTTGTTCGGCTCGCCAACCATCCAGCCGGTGGCGCCGTCGAAGTTCATCACGCAGGTGGCTGAGGCCTGAATGCCCATCTTGTGCTCGATCGAGCCGCAGGCCAGGCTGTTGCGCTCGCCCAGCGAACCGTCTTCATTCACCATCACCTTTGGCACCAGGAACAGCGAGATGCCTCGGGAGCCCGCCGGTGCGTCCGGCAGTTTTGCCAGCACCAGGTGGATGATGTTCTCGGTCAGGTCGTGCTCCCCACCGGTGATGAAGATCTTGGTACCGGTGACCTTGTAGCTGCCATCGGCCTGCGGCTCGGCCTTGGTGCGGATGATGCCGAGGTCCGTGCCGGCATGCGGCTCGGTCAGGCACATCGAGCCGGCCCAGACACCCGCGTACATATTCGGCAGATATCTTTGTTTCAGCGCTTCGCTGGCATGTGCGTAGATCGACAGGCAAGCGCCGGAGGTGAGCATCGGATAAAGACCGAAGGCAAGGCTGGCAGAGTTCATCATCTCTTCGACCTGCGCCGAGATCGCCTTCGGCATGCCCATGCCGCCGTAAGCCGGATCGCCGCCAACGCCGACCCAGCCACCTTCGGCATACAGTCGGTAGGCTTCGGGGTAGCCCGCCGGGGTGGTCACCGCGCCGTCCTGCCAATGGCAGCCTTCTTCGTCGCCGCTGCGGTTGAGCGGGGCGATAGTGCCGGCCGTGATCTTGCCCGCCTCTTCGAGGATTGCGTCGGCGGTCTCGGCGTCGACCACTTCGGCCAGCGCGGGCATGGCGCGCCAGTGGCTCGGGGCGTCGAACACTTCGTTGAGGACGAACCGCATGTCGCGAAGGGGTGCCTTGTAGTCAGCCATGGGAAACCTCGCTGGGACTGTCACCGACCGGTGTGGCCGTTTGCTAGACAGCGAGTCTAGCCGACGCCTCGAGAGGGCCGAAGCGTCTGTTTGTGACTAGCGGGTTCCGCCGACGAGCCGACGTCAGGCATGGAAAAAGCCCGCATGAAGCGGGCCTTTAGGCAGGGCGTGATCAGGCGCTGAAGTGTTCTGCGGGCAGCTTCATCAGGCTCTCGCTGCCGGCGTCTATCGCTGCCAGGTGCGCGCCGGTGCGCGGCAGCAGGCGCTTGAAGTAGAAGTCGCAGGTGGCCAGCTTGGCTTCGTAGAAACCGGGCGCCTCCGTGCCCTGCTCCAGCTTTCGTTGCGCGACAAGGGCCATGCGCAGCCAGAGGTAGCCAAGCACGAAGTAGCCGCAGTACATGAGGTAGTCGAGCGCGGCCGCGCCGATTTCGTCAGGGTTCTTCATCGCCGCCATGCCGATGCGGGCAGTAACTTCGCCCAGCTGCTTGTTCAGCCGTGCCAGTTCGGCAACCTGAGCGCCGAGAGCCGCGTGGCCTGCGTTCGCTTCGCAAAATTTATGGATTTGCTTGGTAAAGCCCAACATCAGCTTGCCCTGGCTACCAAGCACCTTGCGCCCGAGCAGGTCGAGCGCCTGGATGCCGTTGGTGCCCTCGTAGATCGGCGCGATCCGCGCGTCGCGCATCAGCTGCTCCATACCCCATTCGCGGATATAGCCGTGCCCCCCGAAGACCTGCATGCCGTGGTTGGTGACCTCCAGGCCGGTTTCGGTCATGAAGGCCTTGCAGATCGGCGTGAGGAAAGCGAGCAGGCCTTCCGCCTCCTGGCGCTTGGCCTCCTCCGGGCTGTGCAACTGATCGAGCAGTTGTGCGGTGAAATAGGCGAGCGCGCGGTTGCCCTCGTTGAACGCCTTCATGGTCAGCAGCATGCGACGCACATCGGGGTGCACGATGATCGGATCGGCAGGCCTGTCCGGCGCCTTGGGGCCGGTCAGCGAACGCATCTGCAGACGTTCGTTGGCGTATTTCACCGCGCCCTGGTAGCTCGCCTCACCATTGCAAAGACCCTGCATGCCGGTGCCCAGCCGCGCGTGGTTCATCATGGTGAACATGCAGTTCAGCCCCTTGTTCACCTCGCCAATGAGAAAACCCTTTGCGCCATCGAAGTTCATCACGCAAGTGGCCGACGCCTTGATACCCATCTTGTGCTCGATCGAACCGCAGGTGACACCGTTGCGCTCGCCGATGCCGTCACCGGCAGGCATGAATTTGGGCACGATGAACAACGAAATGCCCTTGGTGCCAGCCGGCGCATCGGGCAGCTTGGCCAACACCAGGTGCACGATGTTCTCGCTCAGGTCGTGCTCGCCGGCGGAGATGAATATCTTGGTGCCGCTGACGGCATAGCTGCCGTCGGCCTGCGGCACGGCGCGGGTCTTGATAATGCCGAGGTCGGTGCCGCAGTGGGGCTCGGTCAGGCACATGGTTCCGGTCCAGCGGCCTTCGGTCATCTTGGTCAGGTAGGTCTGCTTCTGCTCGTCACTGCCGTGCGCACCGATGGCCGCCATGGCGCCGTGAGTCAGGCCTGGGTACATGCCGAACGAGGTATTGGCCGAACCGACCATCTCACCGATGACCAGCCCCAATGAATGCGGCAAGCCCTGCCCGCCGTAGGCCGGGTCAGACGCCAAGCCCATCCAGCCGCCTTCGGCATATCGGCCGAAGGCTTCCTTGAAGCCCTTCGGTGTGGTGACTACCGTGTCCGCGTGATGGCAGCCCTCTTCGTCGCCGCTGCGATTGAGCGGCGCCAGCACCTGTTCGCAGAACTTCGCGCCTTCCTCGAGGATGGCGCTGACCATATCAGGCGTGGCGTCATGAGCGCCTATGGCGACGTAGCTGCTGGCGAAGTCGAAGACCTCGTCGATCAGAAAGCGCATGTCGCGCAGGGGGGCCTTGTAGTCGGGCATGGGTTTCTCCAGGACGGTTCGCATACATCGTGGCGCCACGCTACGTCTGGAGCCCTGTCACGCCAATGACCGTGCAGGCGCTGAATGCGACGTCATAACCGCTAGCTGTCAGCTGCAGCCCGCTTGGCGGTACGTACGGCACCGCGGCGGTTTTCACCGTGACAGCGAACGCAGTTGCGGCCAGCGCCCTTGGCGCTATAAAGGGCCTGATCGGCCTGCTTGATGACCTCATCGGGACTGCGCTGCGTCGCAAGCCGCTCGGCAACCCCGATGCTGACGGTGACCGATACCGGAGTTGTCGATGCACCCGTGCGGCGCTGACGCCCCTGTTCGGCATCCCTGGGCCGTCGAGCCTTGTCCCGCAACTGCAGCGGATAGTCCTGTACCGACTGCCGTACGGCCTCAAGATGTGGTAGGCAATGGTCGAGATCGCGCCCGGGAAACACCAGCGCGAATTCCTCGCCGCCGTAGCGATAGGCGCGCCCTCCACCGCCGACACGCCGCAGCCGGCTTGCCACCAGCCGCAGCACCTCGTCGCCGACGTCATGCCCATGGGTATCGTTGAACGCCTTGAAACGGTCCACGTCGACCATCGCGATGACGTATTGCCGCCCAAGTCGCTGCAGCCGCTCGTTCAGGGCGCGACGGCCCGGCAGGCCGGTCAACTCATCCCTGAAGGCCATCTGGTACGCCTCCTGCGCAATCGCGACGACCAGCGCAAGCATCATCAAGCTACACAGGATATTGAGCGCACCGGGCCGGCTGAATACCTGCGGCAGCATTAGCAACAAACCAAGCAACGCAACCCAATGCGCGGCGTGCGACGGGCGAGGCCAGCGAACGTACTGCGCCAGAATGCCCAGCCAGGCCGCCAGGAAAACCGGGTAGGCCAGTTGGATCAACTGCAGCCAGTCCGTCTGTAGCGCAGGCCAGCGAACCGTTACCAACCAGTCGTGCAGGACCTCGGGGAAGCGGCGAGCAAGCGCCAGCGCCGACACCGATACAGCGAACAGCACGGCGAGGCGCGCCAGCCCGTCCTGCAGCAGGTGCGTCCGCTCGCGCCATAGGGCGAACAACCCGTACAGCGCAGGCAACAGCAAGCTGCAGAGGTGGAAGGTCAGCGCCGCGCCTGGTAGCAACGTACCCGTCAAGCGGTAGTGGTCGGCCTGAGTGTCGAGCAAAAAATAAACAAGGTAGATGACAGCCAGCAGGAAAACTTCACGTATTCGCCCATAGGCAATGCAGAACGCACCTCCGAGCAACAGCAGGACGGTCGGCAGCACATTGAATAGCGACGTGAAGAACTCGTTCAGGTTCGGCTGGCGCGCAGCCACGCACCCACCGGCGAGCAAACCCAGCGGTGCATAGAAGTGGCTAAGACGTGGAGGGCTCAGGCGAGGCAAGACGGCTCCGGTAATGCCGCGACGTTGGTTGGTAGCATTTTGCCTACTCTTTGTGACGTCCACACCCAGCACGATGGAATTCGCCTGACCGTTGATCTCGCAGGCATAAAAAAACCGCTGCCGAAGCAGCGGTCTCGTCAACGCTCAAGCGCCTCAGTAAGCGAGCTCGAAGTGCGCCTCGTCCATGTCCATCAAATTGTCGGCACCGGACAGCATGGCTTCGACATGTGTCCGGGTGCGCGGCAGGATGCGCTGGAAATAGAAGCGAGCCGTCTGCACCTTGGCGGCGTAGAACCCGTCGGCGTCTTCGCTGGCCGCGATCTTGGCACTCGCCAGGCGAGCCATGTCGGCCCAGAAATAGGCCAGGCAGGCATAACCGCAGTACATCAAGTAGTCGACCGACGCGGCGCCCACTTCTTCGCGGTTTTTCATGGCAGCCATGCCGACCTTCATGGTGACGTCGCCCCACTCCTTGTTCAGCTTGGCCAGCGGCTCGACGAACGATTTGATCGCCTCGTTACCCTCGTTGGCCTGGCAGAACTTGTGCACGACCTTAGTAAAGCCTTTCAGCGCCTCGCCTTGCGTCATCAGTACCTTGCGGCCGAGCAGGTCCAGCGCCTGAATGCCGGTGGTGCCTTCGTAGAGGCAGGAGATGCGGCTGTCGCGCACATTCTGCTCCATGCCCCACTCGGCGATGAAGCCATGGCCGCCGTAGATCTGCACGCCATGGTTGGCCGCCTCGAAGCCGACTTCGGTCATGAACGCCTTCGCGATCGGCGTCAGGAACGCCAGCATCGCATCGGCGGCCTTGCGCTGCTCTTCGTCCTGGCTGCGCTGGACGATATCGACCTGCTTGGCAGCGAAGTAGAGCATTGCACGGTTGCCTTCGGCGAAGGCCTTCATGGTCAGCAGCATACGGCGCACATCAGGGTGAACGATGATCGGATCCGCTGCCTTTTCCGGCGCCTTGGGCCCGGTCAGCGAACGCATCTGCAGACGCTCACGCGCATAGCGGATACCGCCCTGGAAGCCGATCTCGGCATGCGCCAGACCCTGCAGGGCAGTGCCCAGACGAGCAGTGTTCATGAAGGTGAACATGCAGTTCAGGCCCTTGTTCGGCGGGCCGATCAGGAAGCCGGTTGCGCCGTCGAAATTCATCACGCAGGTCGCGTTGCCGTGGATGCCCATCTTGTGCTCGATGGAGCCGCAGCTCACGCCGTTGCGCTCGCCCACGCCGCCTTCGGCGTTCGGCAGGAACTTCGGGACGATGAACAGGGAGATGCCCTTGGTGCCTTCCGGCGCATCAGGCAGCCGGGCCAGGACGATATGGACGATGTTGTCGGCCATGTCGTGCTCGCCAGCGGAGATGAAGATTTTGGTACCAGACACTTTGTAGCTGCCATCGGCCTGGGGCTCGGCCTTGGTACGCAGCATGCCGAGATCGGTGCCGCAGTGCGGTTCGGTCAGGCACATGGTACCGGTCCACTCGCCGGACACTAGCTTGGTCAGGTAGGTCTGCTGCTGCTCGGGGGTACCGTGCTCGTGCAGGGTGTTCATCGCGCCGTGGGACAGGCCCGGGTACATGCCCCACGACCAGTTGGCTTCGCCGACCATTTCGCTGATGGCCATGCCCAGCGATTCCGGCAGGCCCTGCCCGCCATGCTCGACGTCATGGGCCAGGCTCGGCCAGCCGCCTTCGACGAATTGCTGATAAGCCTCTTTGAAGCCGGTCGGCGTCTTCACACCGCTTTCGCTCCAGGTACAACCTTCGGTATCGCCTACGCGGTTGAGGGGAGCGATGACCTGTTCGCAAAACTTGGCGCCTTCGTCGAGAATGGCGTTGACCATGTCCGGGGTCGCGTCTTCACAACCCGGCAGACTCTGATAATGCGCCTCGTAGCCGAGCAGTTCGTCACGTACGAAGCGGATATCGCGCAAGGGGGCCTTGTAGTCAGGCATAGCGTAAACCTCAGCGGTAGGTTCAGGTGACTGGCAGATCAGCCACGCTCGATTTTGGAGTGGACCTCCGGCACGCCCGGCAGGTCAAACAGGCGTTTGAAACATACGTTTAGGCCTAGGCGATGTCAAGCAGCGACCCTCATGCCGTTCGTCGGCATGATTCGTTCAATATAGGCTTGGATGCCGGGGCTGAGAGCGCCCCGTGAAACCGGTCATGACGACCGGTAGGGTTAGGCAGTGGTGTTGACTAGGGTGCCGAGCACTTCATCGGCAGTCTGCAGCATCCGAACGCCGGCGCGCGCCTGATACTCCCCCACCTTCAGCTGCACCAGCTCCTCGGTCAGCTCGACAGTCTCGGCGACCGCTTGGGAATTTTCACTGATAGGCAGCTCGGCTATGGCTGTTGCGGCACCGTCGACGCGCTGTTGACCGGCTTGGAAGGCTGACAGGCCCGCGCCCAGCAAGTTGCTCGTAGTGATCTGCATGGAATCAATCTCGCTGATCGGGATGGGCTTCATTGAAGCAAAGCCATCATCATGACGCCAGTTCTACGTCGTTATAAGCCGCGACTCTTTATTACCTTGACCACGTCTATTCAGGAGAAGCGCCATATCCAGATAACCTGCCACCTCAGCGGGGCCCGCCACCGGTAGACGCGGCACGATCCCCAGGCAGGGTGCCGCCAGCCGCTCGGCGAGGGTCTGGAGGTTCTCCTGCAGGCGTGACGTGTCCGGATCGACAACGTTAGCCACCCAGCCGGCCAGCTTTAGCCCGTCATGCTCGATGGCTTCGGCGCTGAGCAGCGCATGGTTAATGCAGCCAAGGCGAACGCCGACCACCATGATCACTGGCAACTCGAGCGCGCGGGCAAGATCGGCGAGCGTTTCGACCCCATCCAGAGGGACGCGCCAGCCGCCGGCACCTTCAACCAGCGTAAAGTGTGCTTCCAGCGCCAATACCTGGCGGACCGGTTCGAGCAGCGCATTCACGCTCAGTTCGACGCCCGCCTCGCGCGCCGCTAGGTGCGGCGCGATGGCAGGCTCGAAAGCGAGCGGATTGACCTGCTCATAGCGCAGCGGCAGCGTGCTTTCGCCGAGCAGGGCCAGGGCATCGCTGTTGCGCAGGCCGTTTGCCGTCCGCTCACACCCGGACGCGACCGGTTTGGCTGCTGCCGTACTCAGCCCGGCAATGCGCGCAGCATGCAGCAAGCCCGCCGCGATGGTGGTCTTGCCCACCTCCGTATCGGTGCCAGTCACGAAATAAGCCTGATTCATCTACTGCTCCTTGCGCATCACACCGTAGACGACCTGGTAAGTCGCGGGCAGGCCCGCGGGTTGCCGGAAACGCTCATAGGCTTCGACCAACGCACGGATGCGTGCACGCCCAGTCAGGCCGCCTGGGCGCCCAGGGTTGAGATTGTGCGCGCCGAGCGCCTTGAGTTCGTGCGTGAGCTGGCGCAGCTCGGCGAAGTGCAGCACGCGCGGCTCGACGACGAGGCATTCGACCCGAAGCGGCGCTTCGCCACAAAGCTGCCGATACTGCTCGACATGGCGGAACCGGTTGACGTGTGCGAAGCCGTCAACGGCCTGCCAGCTGTCGCGCAATTCCTGCAGGGTGCCGCTGCACAGGCTACTGAACGCCAGCACTCCGCCAGGGCGCAGCACACGCGCCGCCTCGCGCAGCACCGCCTGAAAGTCGGCACACCATTGCAGCGCCAAACTGGAGAAGATCAAATCCGCCGACGCCTCGCGCAGCGGCAGGCACTCGGCATCGCCTGCGATGAAGTGCTTCGCGCCACCCAGCCGCCGCGCATGGCGCAACATGCCTTCAGCAATATCGACGGCAAACCCTTCGCATGCAGGGAAGCGCTCGGCCAGGCCGCGGGAGAAATGGCCGGTTCCGCAACCCAGGTCGACCCAACGCTGCACCTGCAGGTCACTCGGCAAGCGTTGCAACAGCCCATCGCCAACGGCACGTTGCAACGCCGCGACGGCATCGTAACTGCCGGCAGCCCGTGAAAAAGAAGCGGCGACCTGATGCTTATCGGGTAGCCCCGTCGATACGGCTTCCCGCTCGGTCATGGCCCGGCGCCTTGGATCACGCTAAGCATCAGGCTTGCAACTTCATCGGCACGCTCCAGCGGCGCGGCATGGCTGGCGTCGGCGATCAATTCGGCCCGGGCGCCCGGCATCCAACGCCGTACAGCATCGCAGGCGCTGGCCGGCACCAGCGCATCGTGGCTGGCGAACAGGTGCAGCTGGGGGCCGAAGTAGCCATGCAGGGCGTCGCGCCCATCCAGTTGGGCCAGCAATTGCAAACCCGCATCCAGCACCTCGACGGGCGATTGCGCCTGGCTGACCTGAAGCTGGCGCGCCAGGGTGCGTGGATCGAACCCGCCACGGCTGCAGAGCATGCGGAACCGCTTGAGGGTCTCCTCCGGGTCGAGGCGAAAGGCTTCGTGGAAGGTATCGAAGATCTCGGCATCCATCGCCTCCGGCCATTGCGACCGGGCGCGAAAGCAGGGATTGCTGGCCACGGTAACGAGCCCGCGACAAGTGTCGATGCGGCGCGCGGCCAGTTGAGTCGCGAGCATGCCTCCCAGCGACCAGCCACCGAGCCAGCTGTCGGTGGGCAACCTGGCGTCCAGCTCATCGAGCCAAGCGTTGGGATCGGCCAGATCGGGCAGCGGCTCGACCGAAACATCAAGGTCCGATGCCTGTTCGCCCAAGGCATCGCAGAGCGGCTGTAACGCCGCCGGACCGAATGCCCATCCGGGCAGCAAAATCAGCTGATCACGCATCCGCTTGTGGCTCCTCGGCCGTGGGATTCCAGCATTCGGCCAGGACATCCAGCAGTCGTTCCACCTGCGCCTCGGTGTGCGACGCGCTGAAGGTCACCCGCAACCGAGCACTGCCAACCGGCACCGTAGGCGGGCGAATCGCGCCGACCAGGACGCCGCGTTCGCGCAGCGCCGCAGACAGCGCCAGGGCGCGCTCGCTGCTGCCGACGAGAATCGGCTGGATGGGCGTCGGGCTGTCCATGAGCGTCAGGCCGATCTCGGCCGCGCCCTGACGGAAGCGCGCGATCAGTTTATTCAGATGATCTCGGCGCCAGCCCTCGGTGCGCAGCAGCTCCAGGCTTTTAAGGGTGGCGCAGGCAACCGCCGGTGGCTGGCTGGTCGTATAGATGTACGGCCGGGCGAACTGGATCAAGGTCTCGATCAGCTCGTCGCTGCCCGCGACGAAGGCGCCAGCGGTGCCGAAGGCCTTGCCGAGCGTGCCGACCAGTACCGGCACCTCAGCCATCCCCAGTCCGAAATGCTCGACGATGCCGCCACCGGTTTTGCCCAACGGACCGAAGCCATGGGCGTCATCGACCATGACCCAGGCGCCTCGGGCGTTTGCGGTGGCGCACAGCGTCGGCAGGTCGGCCAGGTCGCCATCCATGCTGAATACGCCGTCGGTGACCACCAGGGTATTGCCGGTCGCCTTGTCCAGGCGCTTGGCCAGGCTGTCCGCATCGTTGTGCAGGTAACGGGAGAAGCGCGCACCGCTGAGCAGGCCGGCGTCGAGCAGCGAAGCGTGGTTGATGCGGTCTTCGAGCACCGTATCGCCCTGCCCCACCAGCGCCGTGACGGCGGCCAGATTGGCCATATAGCCAGTGGAGAACAACAAGGCGCGCGGGCGGCCGGTGAAGGCAGCCAAGGCCTCTTCGAGCTGGTGGTGCGGCGTACTGTGCCCCATGACCAAGTGCGAGGCACCGCCGCCGACGCCCCAGCGTTCGGCACCCTGCTGCATGGCGCGGATCACGTCAGGGTGGCTGGCCAGCCCGAGATAGTCATTGGAGCAGAACGCTAACAACTGTTCGCCATCGACCGTCACCTCCGGCTGCTGCGGTGTTTCCAGCAACGGGCGATGGCGATAGAGATGGGCGGCGCGGCGCTCGGAGAGACGTGAAGCGAGATCGAACGGCATGGCAGAGGAGCTTATGTAGGAGCCAGCTTGCTGGCGAACCTGTAGCCGCAGGAGCTTCGCGGCCACAGGGGTCGTGCTAATCAGGCCGACGCGGCGTCGTAAAACAGCTTGCTGTCGCGCTGCTCGACCAGCGCCTGCTCGATGGCGGCCTGGTGCACTTCGTCGTCATGCTCTTCGCGCGCTTCGGGTTGAATGCCCAGGCGCTTGAACAGCAGCATGTCCTTGTCAGCTTGCGGGTTGCCGGTGGTCAGCAGCTTTTCGCCGTAGAAGATCGAGTTGGCACCGGCGAGGAAGGCCAGGGCCTGCATCTGCTCGTTCATCTGCTCGCGCCCGGCAGACAGGCGAACGTGGGACTTGGGCATCATGATCCGCGCCACGGCGAGCATGCGAATGAAATCGAAGGGATCGACGTCCTGTTCCTCGGCCAGTGGCGTGCCCTTGACCTTGACCAGCATGTTGATCGGCACCGACTCCGGGTGCTCGGGCAGGTTGGCCAGCTGAATCAGCAGGCCGGCACGGTCGTTCAGCGACTCGCCCATGCCGAGGATGCCACCGGAGCAGATCTTCATCCCCGCATCGCGGACGTAGCTCAGCGTCTCCAGACGGTCGGCGTAGGTGCGGGTGGTGATGATGTTGCCGTAGAACTCCGGCGAGGTATCGAGGTTGTGGTTGTAGTAATCCAGGCCTGCAGCGGCCAGCGCCTTGGTCTGCTCCTGATCGAGCTTGCCAAGCGTCATACAGGTTTCCAATCCCATGGCTTTCACGCCCTCGACCATCTTCAGGACGTAAGGCATGTCCTTGGCGGAGGGGTGCTTCCAGGCGGCACCCATGCAGAAGCGCGTCGAGCCGATGGCCTTGGCTTCGGCAGCCGCATCGAGCACCTTCTGCACTTCCATCAGCTTTTCTTTATCGAGACCGGTGTTGTAGTGACCTGATTGCGGACAGTATTTGCAGTCTTCGGGGCAGGCACCGGTTTTGATCGACAGCAATGTCGAAACCTGAACGCGGTTGGCATCGAAGTGCTGGCGGTGCACGCCTTGAGCCTGGAAGATCAGGTCATTGAAAGGTTGCTCGAAGAGCGCCTTGACTTCGGCGAGGCTCCAGTCGTGACGGGTAACGGAAGCGGTGGTGGCGCTCATAAGCAATCCTTGTAATTAATAGCGGCTCGGCGGCCTGGCACGGATGCGAAATGGTTAGCCAAGCGCGGAAAGCTGTCAACCAGGAAAGGAAGCATGGTTTACCAATGGTTAAAAATTAATCACTCATGCGCGCTTTGTGACGGCGCCTGCGAGTTCGGCCAGTCGGTGTGCGGCCCTTGCGAGGGCGACCTGCCCTGGCTAAATGGGTGCTGCAGTATCTGCGCGCTGCCGCTGCCCGCCTCGGGGATGGTCTGCGGTGAGTGCCAGAAGCGGCCGCCCAGTTTCGATCACGTCGTCGTACCGTGGCGTTTCGCCTTTCCGGTCGATGCGCTGATCAGCCGCTTCAAGCACCGCGCGCAATGGCCGCTTGGCCGGGTACTGGCCGAGCAACTTGCCCGTCACTTGCATCACGCGTTCGATGAGGGCCTGCCTCGCCCACACGCACTGGTTACCGTTCCGCTAGCCCGAAAACGCCTGCGCCAGCGCGGCTTCAACCAGGCCGGCATGCTGGCCGATTGGCTGGGGCGCGCGCTGGCCCTGCCGGTCGAGCACGACACCCTCAGCCGAACGCTCGACACCGCCTCACAACAGCAACTGGACGCGGCCAGCCGACGGCGCAATCTGCGCCAGGCGTTCGCGCTCACTGCGCCGGATGCCCTGACCGGGCGGCACCTGGCGATCGTCGATGACGTACTGACCACCGGCGCCACCGCCGAGGCGCTGGCCAGAGTGCTCAAGCGCGCCGGCGCAGCGAGGGTGGATGTCTATTGCCTGGCCCGTACACCGAAACCCGGCGAATAGCCTTCGCGGTTGTGCATGCACGCCAGTGCAATACACTGGCTGCCCGCCTACGGAGCCGACCATGAGCCACCCCTTCGACACACTGACCCCTGACCTTGTGCTCGATGCGGTGGAGAGCACCGGGCTGCTCAGCGATGCGCGCGTATTGGCGCTCAACAGCTACGAAAATCGGGTTTACCAAGTGGGCATCGAGGAAGAATCGCCGCTCGTGGCGAAGTTCTACCGGCCGGGCCGCTGGAGCGATGCCGCGATCCTTGAAGAGCATCGGTTCAGCCAGGAATTGGCCGAGCGCGAAATTCCTGTCGTCGCCCCGCTTGCGCGCGACGGCCACACCCTCTTCGGACATGCCGGCTTTCGCTTCGCGCTTTTTCCCCGCCGTGGCGGGCGTGCACCGGAGCCGGGCAATCTAGACCAGCTATACCGGCTCGGCCAACTGCTGGGCCGCATGCACGCCGTGAGCGTGAGCCAGCCCTTCCAGTATCGAGAGACGCTGGATGCCCAACATTTCGGTCACGCCTCGCTGGCCACGCTGCTGGACGGTGGCTTCGTACCCAAATCGCTGCTACCTGCCTACGAGTCGGTCGCCCGGGACCTGTTGAAGCGCGTCGACGACGTATTCGCCCGAACCGATTTTCAGCCGATCCGGCTGCATGGCGACTGCCACCCCGGCAACATCCTGGCGCGGGACGATGCCTTCCATCTCGTCGACCTGGACGATTGCCGAATGGGCCCCTCGGTACAAGACATCTGGATGATGCTCGCCGGCGAGCGTCACGAGCGCATGGCGCAACTGTCTGAACTCGTCGACGGCTACAGCGAATTCCATGATTTCACCCCGCGCGAGTTGCCGCTGATCGAGGCCTTGCGTGCCCTGCGCCTGATGCACTACAGCGCCTGGCTCGCCCGCCGCTGGGATGACCCGGCATTCCCGATGAGCTTTCCCTGGTTCGGCACCGAACGGTACTGGGGCGACCAAGTACTGATCCTGCGCGAGCAAATCGCAGCGCTGCAGGAAGAGCCGCTGAAGCTGTTTTGAGCTAGAGAGCCAAGCCCAGAACCCGGACTGGCCTCGTAGGGTGGATCACACGTCATCGATCCACCACTGGCGTCACGTTGAACGTAAGCGCGACATTCACCCCGGCCTAGCTCACCCTGTAGGAACCAGCTTGCTGGCGATCAGGACAACCCAGCGACTCCCAGCCTCGATAGCCTCTGATCGCAAGCAAGCTCGCTCCTACCAAAGGCGAGAGGCGCGGCCCGGATTCCGGCTTCACCCAAGCGAATCGCTTGCTGAAGCACGCTCAGCCGTTACTTCTCTTGCACCAGCCAATCGAGCCGCCAGCCGCCCTCGGTCTGGCCGAGCAGCTTGGCCAGCCAGGGCAACAGTTCGCGCAGTTCCTCTTCCAGCCCCCACGGCGGATTGCTGATCGCGAGACCAGAGCCGTTCAATCGCAGCGCCTCGTCGGTAGGATGGACGAACAGCTCAGCGCGCAGCAGCTTCGGCGCACCACTGCGTGACAGGTCCTGATAGAACCGCTTGAGCTGACGCTCATCCTTGATCGGGTACCAGATCACGCCGATTGTCTGGCGCATGCGGCCCAATGCCTCTTCGAGCGCCTGGACGCAGCGGCTCAGCTCATCAGCTTTTTCGAACGGCGGATCGATCAGGAGCACAACACGTTTCTCGGCCGTCGGCATCAGAGCCCGGGGCACGTGCCAGCCTTCGCCAAGGTGCACGGCGACGCGACGGTCGCCGGCCATGTTGTCCTTCAGTAGGCGGCCATCCTCGGGGTGCTTTTCGTTGAGGTGCAGCCGGTCCTGCGGGCGGGTCAGGCGTCGTGCCAACTCCGGCGAGCCAGGGTAGTAGCGCAGTTCGCCATCGCGGTTGAGTGCGCGGACCGTCTCGAGGTAGCCCGCCACCGAAGCCGGCACGTCATCGGCCTGCCACAGGCGCGCGATGCCTTGCAGCCATTCGCCGGTGCGGCTGGCCTGGTCGCCAGCCAGGTCATACAGACCGACGCCGGCATGGCTATCGAGGTAGGCGAGCGGCGCCTCCTTGCGTGACAACAGGGCGAACAGGCGGGACAACACGAGGTGTTTGACGACATCGGCATGGTTGCCGGCATGAAAGGCGTGGCGGTAGTTCATCGGGTACTCCTGAAGAGCGCACAGTCTAACCGTGCGGCGCCCCGATTCGCAGGGGCGCGCGGCACGCCCCGATGCCGAACCTCGACCGGCGGCTGCTACAGTGTGGGGCCCGCCCAAGCAGCCCGAGGAACCTCGATGGACATCCGCGACCTTTTCCAGATCAGCCTGCCGCTCATCCAGGCGCCCATGGCCGGTTCGCAGAACCATGAGCTCGCGGCGGCCGTCTCCAATGCCGGCGGACTGGGCTCGATTCCAGCGGGCATGCTCGATGCGAACCTGCTCGACGCCGAACTGACCGCCATGGGCGCCCTCACCCGCAAGCCCTACAACGTCAATTTCTTCTGCCATCGCACGCGCCCCGCCGACCCGGCGCGCAACCAGGCTTGGCTCGACCTGCTGGTGCCCTATCTGGCGGCGCATGGCATCGAGCCGACGAGCATCCCGGATGGCGCCACGCGCCGCCCCTTCGACGCGGCGATGGCCGAGGTGGTGGAGCGGCACCGGCCGGCGGTGGTCAGCTTTCACTTCGGGCTGCCCGACGAGGCATTGCTACAGCGCGTCAGGGCGACCGGAGCCAAGGTGCTGTCCAGCGCCACCACGCTCGAAGAAGGCCGCTGGCTGCAGGCGAAAGGCGTCGATGCGGTGATTGCGCAGGGGCTGGAGGCCGGCGGCCACCGCGGGCTGTTCCTGAGCGATGACCTCGACGGCCAGGTCGGCACCTTCGCGCTGCTACCCCAGTTGGTCGCCGCGCTGGACCTGCCCGTGATCGCGGCCGGCGGGATCGCCGATGCGCAGGGCGTCGCGGCCGCGCAAGCGCTGGGCGCTGCCGGCGTGCAGATTGGCACGGCTTACCTGCTGTGCGACGAGAGCCGCGCCAGCCCCCTGCACCGCCAGGCACTGCAGAGCCCTGGCGTCGAGCAGACGGTGCTGACCACACTGTTTTCCGGTCGTCCGGCGCGCGGCATCGTCAATCGCCTGATCCGCGAACTCGGCCCCCGCCCGGCCGCGGTGCCCGCCTTCCCGCTGGCCGGCAATGCCATCGCACGCCTGCGCAGCCAGGCCGAGCCCGCCGGCGTGAACGATTTCTCGCCCCTTTGGGCCGGGCAGAACGCCAGCGGCTGTCGGGCCATTGGCGCAGCGCGCCTGACCGCTGAACTGGCTGCGGGGTGGCGACTCTGAAGATGCCCGCCAGGCGTCGGCGCCGGACTCGACTGGCGCGCCGCAGGGCGTAGACTGTGCTCACCTGCAGATGGAAGGACCGGTATGAGCCTGTTGACCAACGCACTCGTTTTTCTCGCCACCCTGGCCGGCATGGAAGTCTTCGCCTGGTGGGCACACAAGTACGTGATGCACGGCTGGGGCTGGGGTTGGCACAAGTCGCACCACGAGCCGCGCAGCGGCTGGTTCGAGAAGAACGACCTCTATGCGGTGGTGTTCGCTGGCGTGGCGATCGGGCTGATCGCCCTCGGCACGGCAGGTTATCACCCGCTGGAATGGATCGGCGCCGGGATGACGGCCTACGGCTTTCTCTATTTCGTCGCCCATGACGGGCTGGTCCATCACCGCTGGCCGCTGCGCTACGTGCCGCGCAACGGCTACCTCAAGCGGCTGTATCAGGCGCACCGTCTGCACCACGCGGTCGAAGGCAAGGAGCGCTGCGTGTCCTTCGGCTTTCTCTACGCGCCGCCGCTGCCGGTGCTCAAGCGCCAGTTGCGCGAGCTGCACGACGGGCCGCTGCGCAAGGCGAGCGCTAGCGAGGACGTCTCCAGAGATCGTCAGGACGCGGCCTGACCTGCATCCGCCGCGAGGCCAGCGCCAGCACTCCGCCCCCCAGCAGGAACTGCAGCTTCTGCCCTTTGCTCGTCGACACCCGCGCATCCCAGGCCGCCGCGCCGCGCGCTTTCACCTCGACGCCGATCTGCCGGTAGACGCCATGGGCGGTGGCGATCGACCAGGCCGAGCGTAGCGGTAGGTCGCGCAAGCCCTGAGACGCCGACTGATAATAGGGCTCGGCCAGATCCACCAGGCGCGCCGCCAGCGTCGCCAACGCGGCACGATGCTGAGGCAGCGCGACCTCGGCCTCTGGAATACCCACCTCCGCCAGCCACTCGGCCGGCAGGTAGACGCGGCCGATCTGCGCATCCTCGACGATATCGCGGGCAATGTTGGTCAGCTGAAAGGCCAAGCCCAGATCACAGGCGCGATCCAGCGTCGGCTCCGCCTCGGCGCCCATCACCCGCGCCATCATCAGGCCCACCACGCCGGCAACGCGGTAGCAGTACAGCAGGGTGTCGTCGAGGGTCTGGTAGCGGTAGCCCTGCACATCCATGCGAAAACCCGCCAGATGCTCCAGCGGATGGGCCTTGGGAATCCGGTGCCGCTGGATCACCTGCTGGAAGGCGGCGAACGCCGGATCGGCCATCGGCTCGCCAGCGTAGGCGCGCTCGGTGAGGTCCACCAGCTCAGCCAGTCTCGCTTCGCCGGTGGCGCGGTCGCCTTCGACCTGACCGTGGCCCAGCGTCTGCCCGTCGATCACGTCGTCGCAATGACGGCACCAGGCGTAGAGCATCACCGCGCTCTGGCGGGTGCGCTCGTCGAACAGCTTTGCCGCGGCGGCGAAGCTCTTGGAGCCGACATTGATCGCCTGAGTGGAGTGATCGATGACCTGATCGTTCATCCGGCCTGCCCCTTCAACATGAAGTCCTCCAGCATCAGCCCGGCGGTGGCCTTGGCCGAACCGACGACGCCCGGCACGCCGGCACCCGGGTGAGTGCCGGCGCCGACGATATAGAGGTTGGGAATCACGTCGTCGCGGTTGTGCGGGCGGAACCAGGCGCTCTGGGTGAGGATCGGCTCCAGCGAAAACGCCGACCCGAGATGGGCGTTGAGCTCCTCGCGAAAATCCTGCGGCGTGAAGATCCGGTGAGTCACGAGATCGCCACGCAGCCCCGGCATGTAGTGCCGCTCCAGGTACTCGAAGATGCGGTCGCGGTACTTTGGCCCCTCCTCCGCCCAGTCGATATCCGCCGTGCCCAGGTGCGGCACCGGCGCCAGCACGTAATGGCTGGCGCAGCCTTCCGGCGCCAGCGAAGGATCGGTGACGCAGGGCGCGTGCAGGTAGAGGGAAAAGTCGTCTGCCAGCGTCTCGCGCTTGAAGATCTCGTCGATCAGCTCGCGGTAACGCGGGCCGAAGCACACCGTGTGATGCTGCAGGTGCTCATGACGGCGCTTGAGGCCGAAATGAATGACGAACAGCGACATCGAGAAACGCTTGCCGGAAAGCCGTTTGGCCTCATCGCGACCACGCTCCTCATGCCCGAGCAGCTGCTTGTAGGTGTTGACCACATCCGCGTTGGAAGCCACCGCATCGGTGTCGAAGCGGCGACCGTCACCGGTGATCACGGCCTTCGCGCGTCCAGCCTCCAGCTCGATCCGCGCGACCTCGGCGTTCAGCTCCAGCCTGCCGCCCAGATCCTCGAACAGCCGGACCATCCCCTGCACCAGCGCCCCGGTGCCGCCGCGGGGAAACCAGACACCGCCCTGGCGCTCCAGGGCATGGATCAGCGCGTAGATGGACGAGGTCTCGAACGGATTGCCGCCGACCAGCAGCGAGTGAAAGGAGAGCGCCTGGCGCAGACGGTCGTTCTCCACGAACTTGGCCACCATGCTGTACACGTTGCGCCAGGCCTGCAGCTTGGCCAGCTGCGGCGCGACGCCGATCATGCTGCGAAACGACAGGAAGGGCACGGTGCCGAGCTTGACGTAGCCCTCCTCGTACACCGCCCGCGAATAGGCGAGAAAGCGCTGATAGCCGGCGACATCCTTCGGGTTCAGGGCATGGATTTGCCGGTCCAGCTCGGCCTGATCATTGACGTAGTCGAAGCTGTAGCCGTCCTCCCAGCACAGCCGGTAGAAGGGGCTGACCGGCAGCAGCTCGACGTAGTCGGCCATGCGCTTGCCGGTGCCAGTGAAAAGCTCATCGAGCGCCGGTGGGTCTGTAATGACGGTTGGGCCGGCGTCGAAGGTGAACCCCTGATCCTGATACACATAGGCGCGTCCACCCGGCTTGTCGCGCTTCTCCAACAACGTTGTCTGGATGCCTGCGCGCTGCAAACGAATCGCCAACGCCAAGCCGCCGAAACCGGCGCCGATCACCACCGCCCGCCTGGGCGCACTGCCTGTTGCCTGGTTCATCGTGTTTCCTTGTGCAGATCGCTGGCGGCCAGCGCGCGTAGCGCTTCGCCCACCGGCACGGGAGGTTTGCCCGAGACGATGCGCAATCGGTCCCAGACGGTCAGGTCGGCTGCGTAAAAGCGCTGAATCAGCGGCTCTCGCAGGCGGTAAAAGCGCTGCATCACCGCCCAGCGACGATCCGCTGTGCCGGCCATGAACAGCATGCGATTGAGCTGGCGAAAAAAGCCGCGCCGCCGCCATTGCAGCGTTGAATAGTCGCGAACCGAGGTAAACAGACTGCCTGCATCCCAGCGATCGAGCCGTACGAGATGGTCGGCCAGGCGCACCGCATCGGGTAGCGAATAGCCCGTCGTTGGGTGAAACAAGGCCGCCGAGAGCCCGCTTTGCGGTACGCCTCTCGCCTCTTCCCAAAAACCCGCGATATCGCCAGACAGCACGATAGGCAGCACGCCTTGCTCTTCGCGCAGTACCTCGCGGATTGCCCAACCGCGGCTCTGCGCGTAGCGCACGATATTTTCACGCAGCGTATCGGGCGCCACCTGATCGCCGTCGGCGTAGTAGGTGTCCTCGATCAGCAGGCTGTCGGTACTGAGCGGCAATACGTAGATGAAGCGATAGCCGTCGTGCTGGGAGACGCTGGCATCCATGATGATGGGCGCCAGCAGGCCATGGGGCTGCTGTAGGCGCAGCTCCTGGCCAAGAAACTTCTGGAAGCCCAGCGCAAGCCGCGCGCTGCGACGCACGCCGCGCCCGTCGATCACAGCGCCCGCCGCTAGCGTCTGCCCGCTGGCCAGCCGCACGCGCCGCGGCTCCACCGCCACCACCTCGCAGCCCAGAAGAACCCGCTGACCCAACTCGTCCAGCAGATGTTGATGAAAGCGCGAGGAGAAAATGCTTGCGTAACCACTGCCCAGCTGACGCCGTAACTCGGGAAAGATCACCTCGTAACCCGGCCAACGATGCGCCACCAGCGGTGCCAGCCAGGCGTGCTGCTCGGCCATGAGGTCATGCTCATGGAACGACCAGGTGTGATTGCCGCCGAGGGTCTCGCCCTGTTCGAGGATGAGCACGCGCAGATCCGGCCGCTCCTGCCGTAGGCGAAGGGCGAGCAGACCGTTGGCCAGGCCGCCGCCAACCAGGATCAGGTCCGCGTCAGCCATGCTCGGGCCTCCGAACAGGAAGCGATTCGACGGCAAGCGCCGCCTCGATCAATTCGGCGGCACGTGGCGCACCGCCAGCCGCCCGCACTTCTGAGCCGAGGCTGCCCGCGCGCTGGGAGAACCCCGGTTCGCGCAATAACCGGCGTAGGGCCACGACGATGCGTCGTCGGCTGGCCAGCCGTGGATCCAGTTTGAGCCCGACGCCGGCATGCACCACTCGCGCCGCCACGCCGGGCTGATCGAACGCGATCGGTAGCGCCAGGCTCGGCACACCCGCCTCCAGCGCATCCAGCACGGTGTTCAGCCCCGCATGGGTAATCAGCGCATCAGCGCGAGCCAGCACGGCGCGTTGCGGCGCGAAGTCCGTGACCCACCCTGCACCGGCCTTGAGCAAGCGGCTCTCCTGCGCGCTCCCCAGCCGGCCGCAATGAGCGATGAGCAGTTGCACGTCGAGCTCTCGAGCGGCTTCGGCGATCCGCTCGAACAACGCAAAACGGTCGCCTTGTAACGTGCCCAGGGAGGCGAATACGAAGGGGCGGCCATGACTAACCGGCACATCCAATGCGGGCTCGTCGGCCAGCGACGAACGCAGCGGGCCAACGCCATGAAAGTGAGCGGGAAGTGCGGTACGCGGAAAATCGAAGCCGGGCGTGGTCTGGCTCAGTTGCAGCATCGGCGACAGGCACTGGTCCAGGCGCTGACGCGGCGGCAGGCCGAAAGCCGCGGCGTAGCGCGCGATGACCCGTGCGTGCGGCTGCATGGCACGGTCGTACACATTGCTGCTGTGCAGGTTCAGCTGCTCGCCCCAAGGGGTGGACCGATAACGCCACGGCATCACGGGCAGCGGCACCAGCGCTTCCCGGTTGACCGGCAATGCGCAGGCCACCGAGACGAAGGGCAACCCGAGGTGTTCGGCAAGCAGCCCACCTGCTGGCTCCATCTGGTCGGCCAGCAGCGCCTCGGCGCCGATGGAACGCAAGAGCGCCGGTGCGTCGCGGCAGTACATCTCGGTTGCCTCGGCCATGTCGGCGATTACCCGGCGAATCCCCCAAGGCCCTCCGGGGCGCGCGGCGCGGTTGACGATAGCCGCCAGCGAGCCCGGCGGATGCGAGCCGGCGCCCACCTGGGCAAAGCCGACCTGCGGGTGGCGCAGCGCCTGAGCGACATCCGCCTGCTGCACGAAGGTAACCCGATGGCCTCGGCCGATTAACTGCGCGGCGATGGCCTCCATTGCACGCAGATGGCTATGGAATGGCGGCGCGACAACCGCGAAATGCGTCATTGAGAAACCCTCGACCAGAGACCCACTGCGGACAGCCCGCGCATCAGAGGGCGGTCGGGTCGAAAGCCGGCAGCAGCGGCGCCTGCGCCAGCGCCACCAGGTCGGGCGAACCGGTGCAGAAACAGGCGATTCGCAGCTGCTCGATCATGATCTGGAAATGCTCGACCACCGCTTCCGGCCCGACCAGCGCCGCATCCAGCACGCCAGCCGCCTGGCCGACGAGGTCGGCACCGAGGCGGATCGCCTTGGCCACATCGATGCCATCGCGGATGCCGCCCGACGCGATCAGGTAGGCGTCCGGGCACGCGTGCCGTACGCCAGCAATCGCCTGGGCACTGGGGATTCCCCAACCGGTGAACGCTTTGGCGATCGCCCGCTGACGGGGGCTTTGCGTGCGCTCCGATTCGACCGCGGCCCAACTGGTCCCACCGGCCCCGGCGACATCGATCACCGATACGCCGGCCTGGAGCAGGCGCAGGGCGACGGCTGGCGAGATACCGGCCCCGACTTCCTTGGCGATCAGCGGCACTGGCAGGCGCAGCGCCAGCGCCTCGATTGCGGCGAGCACACCGCGCCAGTCACGATCACCACCCACCTGCACGGCCTCCTGCAAGGGATTGAGATGAATGATCAGCGCGTCGGCTTCGATCATGTCGACGGCGCGCTGCGCTTCGTCGATGCCATAGCCGGCGACCAGCTGCGCGGCGCCGAAGTTGGCTAGCAGCGGCACCGAAGGGGCGAGCTGCCGCAACTGTCGGGTCAGGCCCTGGTCCGCGCCGGTTTCCAAGGCAATGCGCTGCGAGCCGACCCCGAGCGCTATGCCCAAGGCTTCGGCGGCTTCGGCCAGGTGGCGATTGATTTGGGACGCGCGCGCTGCACCGCCAGTCATCGAGCTTATAAGCAGCGGCGCAGAGAGTGTCCGGCCGAACAACACGGCACGAATATCGACGTCCTCGAGACGCAACTCCGGCGCCGCGCAGTGCTCGAACGTCAGGGCGGCGAAGCCCGAGTCCACTGTGGAACAGGCGCGGCGCGGGTCGAGAACGATGTCCAGGTGATCATTCTTACGTTCCGCAATAGTTTCTTTGCTCATGCAGCGCCTCGTTCGATGACCTTATGTGGACGGGTGTGGTCATTAAAAGTGCCAAGACTTATACACGCTGTACAGGTATTGTCACGATATCTAATGAAAAACGATACAGGAGGTCGTCATGGCCATCGCTTTGCCGAACACGCAACACGACTTCGAGCGGACAGTCAGTGAGCTGCGTGCACAGGTCGATGAACGCCTTGGCCAGTGGCTGCCGCTTGCACCCCAACAGGATGCGATCGCTACTGCCATGCGCGACGGCACCCTGGCACCGGGCAAGCGAGTCCGCCCGCTGCTGCTCCTGTTGACCCTGAAAGACTTGCAGCCGGGCGCTCCCGCCTCGGACGCCGGGCTCGACCTGGCTTGTGCGTTGGAAATGGTTCACGCCGCCTCCCTGTTTCTCGATGACATGCCCTGCATGGACAACGCCGAGTTGCGCCGAGGTCGCCCGACCATCCACCGCCAATACGGTGAAGACGTCGCTGTGCTCGGCTCCGTCGCGCTGCTGAGCCAAGCCTTTGGCATCGCCGCCTCGGCTGGTGCCTTGCCCGCCTCGACCCGCAACCAGCTGGTTCGCCTGCTGGCTCAGGCCACCGGCGCCCAGGGCTTGGTGCGCGGCCAATATCACGACCTGCGCGAAGGCCAGCGTTCTCGTCCGTTGGAAGCCATCGCGCACACCAACCGCCTGAAGACCTGCCCGCTGTTCACCGCAGCCGTCGAATCCGCTGCTCTGATGGCCGATGCCAGCGCCAGCTGTACGCGCCACCTCACGGGGTTCGCCACTGAGCTGGGCCTCGCCTTCCAACTGCTCGACGATCTGGCTGATGGACTCAGCTCCCAGCAGAGCGGCAAGGATTCGGGCAAGGACGCGGGCAAGAGCACTGTGGTCGCGCTACTCGGACCGGAAGCGGCCCGCCAGCAGATCGAAGAGCACCTGGCACGCGGCGATCAGCATCTGGTCGAGGCGGGCATCGGCGAGGGCCACCTCGCTCAACTACTCGATTTCTTCGCGACACGGGCACGCTGAGGCCCCGCCGAGCAAGCTGCAGAAAGCGCGACTGTGCCGCTCCATCACCCGAATGTATGGTGCTAGGCAGTCCGCTTGACGCGTCCTTAGACTCGAGCGCATGTACACGGAGGATTTTCCATGCCCGAGACTTTGCTCTGCCCGCGCAACCTGGCCTTCGAACTCTACGAAGTGCTCGATGCCGAGTCGTTGACCCAACGAGAGCGCTTCGCCGACCACAGCCGCGAAACATTTGACGCCGCGCTCGACACGGCACGCAGCATCGCCGCGGAATTGTTCGCTCCGCACAACCGCAAGGCCGACGAAAACGAGCCTGAATATCGGGACGGCGAAGCATTGTTGATCCCTGAAGTGAAGCCCGCCGTCGACGCGTTCATCGAAGCCGGCTTCCACAACGCCTCGCGCGGTTTCGACGAAGGCGGCATGCAGCTACCGAACCTGCTATCCCGGGCGTGCTTTGCGCATTTCCAGGCGGCCAACATCGGCACCTCGTCTTACCCGATGCTGTCGATGGGCGCCGCGCATCTGATCGAGGTGTTCGGCAGCGATGAGCAGAAACAGCGCTTTCTGCAGCCGATGATCGAAGGCCGCTTCTTCGGCACCATGGCGCTGACCGAACCGCATGCGGGCTCGTCCCTGTCGGACCTGCGCACCCGTGCCGAGCCGGCCGGCGACGGCAGCTACCGGCTGAAGGGCAACAAGATATTCATCTCCGGCGGCGACCACGGGCTGTCGGAAAACATCGTGCACATGGTGCTGGCCAAGCTGCCGGACGCACCGCCCGGCGTGAAAGGCATCAGCCTGTTCATCGTGCCCAAGTTCCTGGTCAACGACGACGGCAGTATCGGCAAGCGCAATGACGTGGTGCTTGCCGGTCTGTTCCATAAGATGGGCTGGCGCGGCACAACCAGCACGGCGCTGAATTTCGGCGATCACGGCGAATGCGTCGGTTACCTCGTCGGCGAGCCCCACAAAGGCCTGTCGTACATGTTTCAGATGATGAACGACGCGCGGATCGGCGTGGGTATGGGCGCCATCATGCTCGGCTACGCCGGCTACCTGTATTCGCTCGATTATGCCCGCGAACGTCCGCAGGGCCGCCTGCCGGACGGCAAGGACCCGACCTCGGCACAGGTGCCGATCATCGAGCACACCGATGTACGGCGCATGCTGCTGACGCAAAAGGCCTATGTCGAAGGCGCGTTCGATCTGGGGCTGTACGCAGCCCGCCTGGTCGACGAAGAGCAGACGGCGACAACCGAAGAGGCGCGCAAGACGGCACACGAGCTGCTCGACCTGCTCACCCCCATCGTCAAGTCCTGGCCGTCTGAGTTCTGTCTCAAGGCCAACGAGCTAGCCATTCAAATTCTCGGCGGCCACGGCTATACCCGCGAATACCCGGTGGAACAGTACTACCGCGACAATCGCCTGAACCCAATCCACGAGGGCACCCACGGCATTCAGTCGCTGGACCTGCTCGGCCGCAAGCTGATGCAGAACGGCGGCGCCGCGCTGCGCCAACTGCTTGGCCTGATTCAAGGCACGTGCGGGCGCGCTCGGGAGTTCGGCTCGCTCGACGCGCTGCGCCAGCCGCTGGAGACACTGGTGGCGCGCCTGACCGAAGTGACCCAGGCGCTGCTTGGCGACCTCATGGCGGGCAAGGTCAACTTGGCCCTGGCCAATTCGGCGTTGTACCTGAAGGTGTTTGGCCATGCGGTGATCGGCTGGCGCTGGCTGGAACAGGCGATACATACCGAACAGGGACTGGCGAAGGGCAACGCGGCCGACGAGGACTTCTACCGAGGCAAGTTACAGGCCGCGCGCTACTTCCTGACGTGGGAAGTGCCGGGCTGCCATCACGAACTGGCGCTACTGGCCGAGCGCGACGACACCTGCCTGGCGATGCAGGCGTCGTGGTTCTGATCCCCTCCGCGCGGATCGGCTGACCGGAAGCCAGCCGATCCGACACGCCTGTCGCTGCGTCAGGCATTTTTGACAGCGCGTCAAATCAGCGGGTTAGAATCGCTGGCATGCAGCCTGCATAGACTGCCAGCTAGCACTAACCCGGAGCGCGCGTTTGGATATTGGCCATATCAACCAACTGTTTTTCATCGGTGCCCTGTTGGTGGCGGCCAGCATCCTGATGAGCTCGTTGTCGACACGCCTTGGCGTGCCGATCCTGGTCATCTTTCTCGCCGTCGGTATGCTCGCCGGTGTCGACGGCATCGGCGGCATCGTTTTCGACGACTACTCGCTCGCCTTTCTTATCAGCAACCTGGCGCTGGCCATCATCCTGCTCGACGGGGGTATGCGGACCCGCGCGGCGACCTTCCGCGTTGCACTCTGGCCGGCGTTCTCGCTGGCCACCGCTGGCGTCGTGGTCACCTCCGGCCTCACCGGCCTCGCCGCCGCCTGGCTTTTCGACATACCGCTGATGCAGGGCTTGCTGATCGGCGCGATCGTCGGCTCGACCGATGCGGCGGTGGTGTTCAACCTCCTTAACGGTCGCGGGCTGAATGAACGCGTCGGCTCGACGCTGGAGATCGAATCGGGCAGCAACGATCCGATGGCGATGTTCCTCACCGTCGCACTGATCGACATGATCGCCTCGGGCCAGACGGGCTTCGGCTGGGGCTTCTTCCTCAACCTGGTACAGCAGTTCGGCATCGGCACCCTGCTGGGCCTCGGCGGCGGCTGGCTGCTGTTGCAATTGATCAACCGCCTCTCGGTCGCCGACGGCCTCTATCCGCTGCTGGCCGTGGCCGGCGGCATCATGATCTACGCGCTATCAGGTGCCATTGGCGGCAGCGGCATCCTCGCGGTCTACGTCTGCGGCCTGCTGTTGGGCAACCGGCCGATTCGCAACCGCCACGGCATCCTGCACATGTTCGATGGCCTCGCCTGGCTCAGCCAGATCGGCATGTTCCTCGTGCTCGGCCTATTGCTCACACCCAGCAACCTGTTGCCCATCGCCCTCCCTGCGCTGGCGCTGTCGCTGTGGATGATCCTCTTCGCTCGTCCACTCGCCGTGTTCATCGGTCTGTTGCCGTTTCGCAGTTTCCAATTGCGCGAGCGCCTGTTCATCTCCTGGATCGGCTTGCGCGGCGCAGTGCCGGTGATTCTCGCCGTGTTTCCGCTGATGGCCGGGCTGGAGAATGCACAGCTGTTCTTCAACGTGGCGTTCTTCATCGTGCTGGTGTCGCTGCTGCTTCAGGGAACCACGCTGACCTGGGCCGCGAAGAAGGCCAAAGTCGAGGTGCCGCCCTCGCCTATGCCGATATCCCGCGCCGGCCTGCAGATCCATACCACCAGCCAGTGGGAACTGTTCATCTACCGACTCAACGCCAAAAAATGGTGCGTTGGCGCGGCATTGCGTGAGCTGAAGATGCCAGCCGGTACGCGCATCGCGGCACTCTTTCGAGGCCGTGCGCTATTGCACCCTTCCGGCAGCACCCGCCTGCAGGTGGATGACATTCTTTGTGTGATCGGTCATGAAGAAGATCTGCCGGCCCTCGGCAAGCTGTTCAGCGAGGCGCCAGAACGCGGCCGGGACATGCGCTTCTTTGGTGATTTCATCCTTGAAAGCGAAGCCGAGATGAGCGCACTGGCCGCGCTTTATGGCCTCAAGCTCGGCGACATCGATGGCCGAATGCAGATCGGCCAATTCATTGCAGAACGTGTCGGCGGTAAACCCGTCACCGGCGACCAGATCGAGTGGAACGGCCTTATTTGGACCATCGCCGCCATGGAGCACGGCCAGGTGCGCAAGGTCGGCCTGAAGTTTCCGGAGGGCAACAAGCCCGGCCCTTCGCTGCACTTCTGACGCGGCGAGCAAACGGGCCCCGCCAGCACCGAGCGGGGCTTCCGATCTATGGACTCGCCTCGCCCTGTCGCAGCCCTTAGACTCGCACTCTTTTTTCATACCTCGATGCGACCCATGGCTCCCTTGCGCACCTTTCTCCTGGCGACCCTGCTCGCCCTCGTTCCCGTATCGGGCTTCGCCCAATCCGTACCCGGCCTGACCGGCAGCCAACCTGCCGAAGAAGAAGCCAAGCCGGCCCAACCGAGCGCCAGCGAGCGCGCCAAGGGCTTCGAGGAACAGGCCGCGGCGGCCACGAAGCGACTGGCTTCAGTGAAGGCCGAGCTGGCCAACGCGCCCAAGGAGATCAGCGAATCGCAGCGCGATCTGGCGAAACTCAAGGCCAGCGACGCGACGGACCTGGCCGGCAACCTGGCCAAATTGAAAGTACCCGCGCTTGAACAACGGCTGGACGAACGCGTCGCCGAACTGTCCGCGTGGCAGGCCGCACTGACGGCCGCCAACAGCATGATCATCAGCGCCCAGACCCGCCCCGAGCGAGCCCAGGCCGATATCGCCAAGTTCCAGACTCGCATCGACGAAATCAACAATCTGCTCAAGGGCGGCCGCGAAAACGGTAAGCCAATGAGCGACGAGCGCCGGGCCCTGTTGAACGTCGAAAAGGAATCGCTCATCGCACAGATCGAGCTGCGCCGAAGCGAGCTTGCCGGCAACAGCCTCTTGCTCGACCTTGGCGTAGCGCGACGCGATTTGCTCTCCGAGCGTATCGCCCGTGCCGAACGCGAGACCATGGCGCTGCAGACTGCAATCAACAACAAGCGCCGGGAGGAATCCGAACAAACGGTCGCCCAGTATTCGTTGAAAGCCGAGAAGGCGGGGTCGGACAAGCTGCTACCCGCCGAAACCGAGGAGAACCGCAAGCTATCGGGCTACCTGCTGCGGGCTACGGAGCGCCTTAACGACCTCACCCAGCAAAACCTGCAGACCCGGCAACAACTCGACACCCTCAACCAGGCAGATCAGGCACTCGAAGAACAGATCGCTGTGCTCGAAGGCAGCCTACTGTTATCGAAGATCCTGTACCAGCAGAAACAAGCCCTGCCGCAACTGAGCCTAGACAAGGATCTCGCCGACGAGATTGCGGACATTCGCCTGTATCAGTTCGAACTCAACCAGCGCCGCGAAACGGCCGGCGACATTGCGGGCTATGTCGAGGAGCGACTGGCCAGCCAACCAGCAGGCGAGGTCACACCGGAGCTGCGCAGCGCCCTCACTGAGCTCGTGCGCACCCGCAGCGAATTGCTCGACCGGCTCAATCATTCGCTCAATGCGCTGCTCAGTGAATCCATCACCCTGCAACTCAACCAACGGCAACTGCAGACCAAGGCCGCGGCCTTGCGTGAGACGTTGGACGAGCAGATGTTCTGGATCCCAAGCAACAAACCGCTCGACCTGGACTGGTTCAAAAGCGTCCCGACCCTGCTCGATCGTCAGCTGCGTGCAATGCCCTGGAGCTCGGTATTCGAAGCGCTCGGCGCAGGTTTGTTGGAGCGCCCCCTGTTCTTCGTCCCGCTTCTGCTGCTAATTGGCCTGTTGCTGTGGCGCCGCGAAGCGATCAACGCCAAGCTCGACTCGCTCAGTGCAGACATCGGGCATTTCCGCAACGACAGCCAGCTGCACACCCCTCTGGCCCTATTGCTGAACCTGTTGCTGGCGCTGCCTGGCGCACTGTTCCTCGCCCTGTGCGGCTACCTGCTTCAGATGGACGGCCGGGGGCAGAACATCAGCCTTGGCGCGGCTTTCTACCAGATGGGGCAAGCCTGGCTGGTGTTCTACAGTGCCTACCGGATGCTCTCACCCAACCGCGTCGCGGAAACGCACTTCGGCTGGTTCCGCCCGCAGGTCACCTTCCTGCGCAACGAGATTCGCCGCCTGGGTCTGGTCGTCATGGCGCTGGTCGCGGTCGTGGCCATTGCAGAACATCAACCTGGGAGCCTCGTTGATGACGTGATCGGGATCGTCGTGGTGCTGGTGTGTTTCGCCATGATGAGCTGGCGCCTGACCCGGCTGTTGTTGAAAGGCCCATCGAGCCACAACGCACCGCCCTTCCGTCGTTTTATCGGGCTGCTGTTCAGCATCCTGCCGCTGGCATTGATCGTGGTGGTGGGCTTCGGCTACTACTACACGGCGCTCAAGCTGACCGGCCGCCTGATCGACACCCTCTACTTGTTGCTGGCCTGGATCGTCATCGAGGCCACGCTGATCCGCGGCCTGACCGTCGCGGCGCGGCGGCTCGCCTATCAACGCGCCCTGGCCAAACGTGAGGCCCAGGCCGAAGAGACGTTGGATACCAGCGAGTCCGCCGGCGAGGCCGGGCTGGATATCGAGCAGGTCAATCAACAGTCCCTGCGTCTGACCCGCCTGGCGATGTTCGGCTTGTTCTTCGTGGTGCTCTACTGGGTCTGGTCGGATCTGATCAGCGTCGTGTCCTACCTGGATAACGTGGTGCTCTACGAATTCGTCAGTGGCTCGGGCGATACGGCTGCAACCAACGCCATCACGCTGAACAACCTGCTCGGCGCGCTGCTGATCGTCGCCATCACGATTGCCGTGGCGCGCAACCTGCCCGGCTTGCTGGAAGTGGTGGTGCTATCCAAAATGCGCCTCGCGCAGGGCAGTGCCTATGCCACAACGACACTGCTGTCGTACTTTCTGGCCGGCATCGGCATCGTCTCCACCCTGTCGACGCTCGGCGTCAGCTGGGACAAGCTTCAATGGCTGGTCGCGGCACTCTCGGTCGGCCTCGGTTTCGGCATGCAGGAAATCTTCGCCAACTTCATTTCCGGCCTGATCATCCTGTTCGAGCGGCCGGTGCGCATCGGCGACGTGGTGACCATCGGCAACCTCTCCGGCACGGTAAGCCGCATCCGCATCCGCGCCACTACCATCACTGATTTCGATCGCAAGGACATCATCGTCCCAAACAAGACCTTCATCACTGGCCAGTTAGTGAACTGGTCCCTGAGCGATACCGTTACGCGCGTGACGATTAGAGTTGGCGTGGCCTACGGCTCGGATCTTGAGCGCGTGAAAGCGCTGCTTTACAAGGCCGCGCAGGACAACCCTCGAGTGCTGAAAGACCCGGAGCCGCAGGTTTTTTTCCTCACATTCGGCGAGAGTACACTCGACCACGAACTGCGCATCCATGTGCGAGATCTGGGCGACCGCAACCCGGCGACCGACGAAATCAATCGCTACATCGATCGCGAGTTCAACAAGGCCGGCATCAACATTGCGTTCCGCCAGGTGGACGTGTTCCTGAAAAACCTCGACGGCAAAGTACTGCAGCTCGGCGCCACCCCCCGGCCAGCTACGCCGCCCGCCGACGGTCAGGCCTGAGGAACGTCACCCTCGCGGCGGCCTCCAAATTCATGCGCCCATAATTGGGCGCTATTGCTCATAACGCCGGAGCCCTCGTGAAGACGCTCACCGAACTCGACTTCGACAACCGCTTCGCCCGCCTGGGCGATGCGTTCTCCACCGAGGTGACACCGCACCCGCTGGACAACCCGCGATTGGTCGTCTCGAGCGAGGCAGCCATGGCTCTGCTCGATCTCGATCCGGAGCAGGCCGCCGAGCCGTTGTTTACGGAGCTTTTCGCCGGCCACAAGCTCTGGAGCACCGCCGAGCCGCGCGCCATGGTCTATTCCGGCCACCAGTTCGGCAGCTACAACCCGCGTCTCGGCGATGGCCGTGGCCTGCTGCTTGGCGAGGTGCGCAATGAGGCCGGTAAGCATTGGGACCTGCACCTGAAGGGCGCAGGCTTGACGCCCTATTCACGGATGGGCGACGGGCGCGCCGTGTTGCGTTCCTCGATTCGCGAATTCCTGGCCAGCGAGCACCTGCATGCCCTGGGCATTCCCAGTTCCCGGGCGCTGTGCGTCACCGCCTCGGACACGCCCGTCTACCGCGAGCGCCCGGAACAGGGCGCGATGCTGCTTCGCCTGGCCCCGAGCCATGTGCGGTTCGGCCATTTCGAGTTCTTCTACTACACCCGTCAGCACGAGGAACTGCGGCTCCTGCTCGACCACGTGATCGCCTGCCACTTCGCTGATTGCCTGGAGCACCCGGAACCCTACCAGGCTTTTTTTCAGCAGGTACTCGAGCGCACCGCCGCGCTGGTCGCCCGGTGGCAGGCCTACGGCTTCTGCCACGGCGTGATGAACACGGACAACATGTCGATCCTTGGCATCACCTTCGACTTCGGGCCCTACGCCTTTCTTGACGATTTCGACGCGCGCTTCATCTGCAACCACTCCGACCACGCCGGCCGCTATTCCTACGAGAACCAGGTACCCATCGCGCATTGGAACCTCGCCGCCCTTGCCCAGGCGCTGACGCCTTTCATCGACGTCGAGCAATTGCGCCATACGATGGAATTATTCCTGCCGGCATACGAACGGGAATGGCTCGACCTGATGCGAAAGCGCCTGGGCTTCGAGATGGCCGATGACGGCGACAAGGCGCTGATTCAACGCTTGCTGCAACTGATGCAGGGCAGCGCCATCGACTACACCCGGTTCTTTCGTGAACTGGGCGACCGGCCGGCGGAGCAGTCGCTGGCCCGCCTGCGCGAGGATTTCATCGACATCCGCGCCTTCGACGACTGGGCCGCCGATTACCGCGCCCGAAGCAATCGCGAGAACGGGGATTCCGAGGCGCGCCGGACACGCATGCATGCCGTCAACCCGAAATTCATCCTGCGAAACTACCTCGCCCAGGAAGCGATCGCAGCGGCCGAAGCCGGCGACTACGCGCCGGTACGCGACCTGCATGCCGTGCTCAGTCACCCTTTTGACGAGCAGCCCGGCCGTGAGCGTTACGCCGAGCGCCCGCCGGAGTGGGGCAAGCACCTGGAAATCAGTTGCTCATCCTGACGGGACGCCTGCGCAAATTGCTGCGCAGCACGGCCGCTGTAGCGACCCGACGCGACGTGCAATGCCCCGCCTCGACTGGCCTGGCGATCACCTGCGCAACAACTTGCACAGCTCAAGGCAGAATGTTGCTCAGCAAAATGTGAGCAGTCGCGCATCAGCGTGATCATGAACTCGCGGAAATTATCTAACTTATTGTTTACAAATGATTTTTTTGGACTGGCACGCCGCTTGTATTCCTGTTGAGGCCAATCCGGCATTCAACAAGGCAAGGAGAGCGTTCATGCCAACACCCGCGTATCTGTCCCTCGAAGGCACCAAGCAAGGCCTGATCACCGCAGGCACTTTCACCGAGGACTCGGTCGGCAATATCTTCCAGGAAGGACACGAAGACCAGATCCTGGTGCAGGCCTTCCAGCACCAGGTCATCATCCCGCGCGACCCGCAGTCGGGTCAGCCCACCGGCCAGCGCGTGCACAAGCCGCTAATGATCACTAAGGTGTTCGACAAGTCGTCGCCGCTGATCTTCAACGCCCTGACCTCCGGCGAGCGTCTGAACAAGTGCCGCCTGGAGTGGTACCGCACCTCGTCCACCGGTACCCAGGAGCACTACTTCACCATCGAACTGGAAGATGCGGTCATCGTCGATGTGCAGTCGCGCATGCCCAACTGCCAGGACCCGAACATGTCCCACTTCACCCACCTGGAAGACGTCTACTTCACCTACCGCAAGATCGTCTGGACCCACGAAGTCTCCGGCACCTCCGGCTCCGACGACTGGCGTGCCCCGATCGCCAGCTAAGACCAAGGCGACGCGCGGCACCCAAGGCTTCGGTCCGGCACGCCCGGCCGAAGCCTTTTTGCGAAGCAGTAGTACAAATCCGAACCGCGGCACCGCAATGCGCGACCCAGCGCACCGCACGACGGCCAGCGCGTGGTACATCAGAGCCCCTCGCGCGCCCTGGCGCACCCAAGGACGGAACCAGGAGGAACACGGATGTTCGCCCCCGCCAACCAACCTCATTTTTCTCTGCAGGTCGAAGGCTTAGCGCACGACCTGCAGGTGCTCGCCTTTACCGGTCGCGACGCCATCAGCGAGCCCTACCGCTTCGAGCTGGAGCTGGTCAGCGAGCGCCCCGACCTGGACCTCGAGGATCTGCTGCAGCGCTCGGCCTACCTCTCGTTCGACACCGAGGGCGCTGGCGTACACGGGCACATCCACCAGGCCGCACAAGGCGAATCCGGCAAGCGCCTGACGCGCTATCACGTAGTCCTCATGCCGCGCCTCGCCAACCTGGCCCGCCGCACCAACCAGCGCATCTTCCAGCACCGCTCGGTGCCGCAGATCGTTACTCAGGTGCTGGAGGCGCACGGCATTCTCGCCGGCGACGGTCATCGGTTCGATCTGGGGCCGGTGGTCTATCCCGAACGCGAATACTGCGTGCAGTACGACGAAAGCGACCTGCACTTCGTCCAGCGCCTCTGCGAAGAAGAAGGCATTCACTATCACTTCCAGCACAGCCCCAGCGGGCATGTGCTGGTTTTCGGCGACGACCAAACGGTCTTCCCGACGCTCAAGCCAGTCGCCTACCAACAGGACAGCGGGCTGGTCGCCGACGAAACCGTCATCAAGCATTTCGGCGTCCGCTTCGAAACCCGCACAGGCCGCATCACCCGCCGCGACTATGATTTCGAGAAGCCCCGCCTGACGCTCGAAACGACGGCGCAAGGCAACAGCCAGCCGGACCTCGAGGACTACGACTACCCGGGCCGGTTCACCGACCGCGAGCGCGGCAAGCAGCTGTCCCGACGCGCCGTGGAACGCCACCGCCACGACTTCGAACAGGCCGAGGGCGACGGCGACCACCCTCGGCTCGCCAGCGGCCACTTCCTCCCGCTCCAGGCGCACCCCCGCAGCGACTGGAACCAGCTCTGGCTGCTCACCGAGGTGCTGCACGAAGGCAAGCAACCGCAGGTGCTGGAAGAGTCGATCACCAGTGATATGGCGCTACGCCGGTCGGCAGCCTCGTCCCATCGGGGAGAAGGGGAAACAGACGACTCGTTCCAGCAGGGCTACCGCAACCGCTTCACCGCAACGCCGTGGGCCGTCCCCTATCGCCCCTCCCTGCGCCATCACAAGCGCCGCATTCTGGGCAGCCAGACCGCGGTGGTCACCGGCCCTGCAGGCGAGGAGATCCACTGCGACAAGTACGGCCGGGTCAAGGTCCAGTTTTTCTGGGACAGGGAAGGCCAAGCCGACGACAAGACCAGTTGCTGGTTGCGCGTCAGCTCAAGCTGGGCCGGCGACCGCTACGGCGCCATCGCCATCCCGCGTGTCGGCATGGAGGTGCTGGTCACCTTCCTCGAAGGCGACCCCGACAAGCCGCTGGTCACCGGTTGCCTGCACCACGCCGAACACGTCGTGCCCTACGACCTGCCGGCGAACAAGACCCGCTCCGTCTTCAAGACGCTCAGCTCGCCCGGTGGTGGCGGGTATAACGAACTGCGCATCGAAGACCGCAAGGGCGCCGAACAGATATACATCCACGCCCAGCGCGACTGGGACGAGAACATCGAGCACGACCAGAAGATCCGCGTCGGCCACGAGCGCCACGACACCGTCGAGGCCAACAGCTACAGCGAATACCGCGCCGAAGAACACCGCACCACCCACGGCGACCGCAAGACCGACATCCGCGCCAACGACCACCTCATCGTGGGCAACAGCCAACACCTGAAGATCGGCACCGGCCAGTTCGTCGAGGCCGGCAACGAAATCCACCTCTCCAGCGGCCTCAAGGTCGTCCTCGAAGCCGGCAGCGAACTGACCTTCAAGGCCGCAGGTAGCTTTATCAAGCTCGACGCCAGCGGCGTGACGCTGGTGGGACCGGTGATCCGGGTGAATTCGGGTGGTAGTCCGGGTAGCGGCACTGGAGCGGCGCCGATATTGCCGGGCGCGGTGAAATCGGCGGATGCAGATAAAGCCGGTGGGCTGTTGATTCAAGCACAAAAGCAGGCCTTGCAGCGCAAGCAACCTCTGTGTGCCATCTGCGAAGCTGCAAAGCAGGAGGCCGCTCATGTCGACCCATGATTCGCTTAGTTTGCCCTCGGACTTGCCCTGGGACTCGCCGGCTTACTTGCTACTCGACGGTATTAGCGTTAAAAACCTGCCCAAGCGGCTCTACGAATGGGCCGAGTCGCCAGACTTCGACGTCGTTTATCTGGAAACACCATGGGCTGAGTTGAGCGATGTCTCGCCTTGCCTTGTACGTCTTGGCGGGGAGCACGACACGGCACTGGCTGCATTTGAAAGAAACAGCCACGAAGAATGGGGCTTCCTGCTGTTCAGTCATGCCGATAGGGATGCGCTGCTAAAACACCTGCGCTGGTTGGTCTGCGTCAGTCATCCATCGGGAGAAAAGTTGCTGCTGCGTTTGGCCGACCCAGCCGTCATGCATGCCCTACTGAACCAAGCTACACAAGATAACGATGCAACGTTTTTTGGCCCGATCGAGCAAATCGTCGCTGCTGATCGCACCGAAAGCGCCTGGCATCGACATCAGCGGCCTAGCTCAACGTTCATCACACAACAGGATCGCCCCTATCAACTGTCCGATAAGCAATTGGACAGCCTTGGTGATGTGGCTTTTCGCGGCATCCTGATCAGCCTCGACGGGCACATGCGCGACTATTTCCCCCATTACCAATCCACACTGAACCCAACCCGGCGTTGGCAACATTTGCGCGCCCTGGCGGAACGCGCCTACAGCTTGGGTTTCAACAGCGAATACGACATCACGCTCTACGCCAATATCTTCGGACTGCTGGGCGCCGACGCGCTGGATAGGCACCCGGACATTGCCAGCCTGGTGAACCAATTTTCCTCGCTCGCACCCACTCAGCGGATCGAACAGGCAGCGGATCTGGCCTATGCGCGCGCCTCGTCAGCGAAAAGGACTTCCTGATGACTGCAAAGAACCCCAACTTGGCCGACAAGACCAAGAGCGACGCCAAAAGCCCCATCGGGGCCTGTCCGCTGATGAAGAACAAGGTGCAGCTATTGCCCCTGCGTTACGGCCTGGTTGAGCGTCTAGACCCGTCGGCGGCCCTGAGCCTGCCGTATCGACTCAAATCGAGGCCGCTGGGCATCCGCCTGATTCGTGATGGCTGGTTGTACGTGATCGAAAACGAAACCGGCTACCTGCACGAATACCGCGTCGAAAAAGGTCTCGTAAGCAAATTCGTTTGGACGGGTACAGAGGCTGCAAAGGATAAGAGGCAGGGGCAGCTGGCGGAAAACAGCCTGGTTTTCGCACGTGGCAGTACGCTGCATGTGAGCTTTTCAGACGTTCAGTGGACAGCCTTCAAGTGCTCACAGATGTTGAAGAGCCGTAAGGAACGCGAGCACTTCATGCAACGGGTGGATCTTTCCAGGGCGACTTGTGCTGATGGCGGAGAGCATCTGCTCACCAGCCAGCAGGCTGAGAAGTGGTTGGCCGAAGTGGCAGAGCAGCCGTCTGGCAGCACACCGCCTCCGGGTACCAATCCGCACGAAGGCCAAGACTACGTTTGGGAAAGCGCCCCGCTGTATAAAAAAACCACCATCGGCCTGGTCAAGAAACAACTGCTCCCCATCTACGAACATGACCACCTTTACCTGGTATTCAAGGACAGCCTGGGCGTCATGCAGGATCTGGCGGAGGAACAGGACGCCGTGGTTGGCTGGATCGAAAAATGGATTCAGCAGAGCCGCAACGACCTCAAGTACAGCATCGGCAGTTACATCGAAACCCTGATGGTGGTGAACGACGATACGGCCAAGCGTGCCGGCACCCGTGGTGCTCTGTTCGAAAAAACCACGCCCGCGCAGCGCCAGACGATTTACGACTACCTCAACGCCCGCAATGACCTCAAAGGCATTCAAAGCAGCAGCCCGGCGACAGCTCATTACCCAGGGCGAGGGTTCGATGCCAAGACGCGAGCTGCTAGGGCGGATGTCGCGGCCAAGAAGCAGACTATGCAGAAGGCATTAGGTGAAGATCTCTACGCCGAGCTGGAAGATGATATCGAAGCACTAGAAGACCAGTCTGATGCCACGCTGGAAGGCAAAGGCCTGGGCGCGCGAGGCATCCATGACCTCGTGCGCCACAAGGAGATGCGGCAATACCTCGAACAGGAGCGTGCTCACCTAAAACGTTGGAATGCGCGCCTAGACCGCATCACAGAGGATCGCGTCAAGCTGTTCACCGCAACCGAATATCACCGCAGCGCCTGGTACTTCGACACTCAAGTGCCGGACCAGCTGATGAAAGCTCTGATTATTGAGCAAAATTGCGTGCGCGACCTGTGTCGTACCGAAGACAGCCTCAAGGCGGTCGGCGAATACTTCCACAAATATCCCTATTACATACTGCCTGCCTTCGCCAGCCGGCTGGATTTGAATTTCCTGACGGGCAAATCAGGGGACCTAATCAAATGGCTCGACGATGCACGCAACCTGAAAAGCAGCCTCGGCGATGCCCAGGTTCGCCTGCAGGAAATCCACACCCTGCTGGGCAACCATTGGACCAACAGCCTTGACCTCAATGCGGCAGCCCAAGCGGCCAGCCACGCCGCCAACGCTGCCTATTCCCCAGCCGTAGCGCTGCGCCTGCAGGATTGGCTGGCGGGCGTGCAAAGCAAGCTGAACAGCCCGGACCTGAAAGCCCACCTGGATAAGCTCGGCGCCTACAGCAACCGAGCGCACCGCCTTGGCAACTTGGCAGCGCTGAAGGCGCACGGCGCCAACTTGCAGGTGGCCACCGAACAGGATGTCAGCCTGTTCAAGTCGCGCCTGACGACCCTGATCCAGCTGATGGATAGCGAAGATCAATTGAAGGCCCAGCGTGACCAAGCCAAGACCGACAGCAAGCGGAGCACGATAAGCGAGGCCGAACGGCAAAACGCCAAGGTGCAGAGGCAGCAACTCAATCAGCAATTGGCCATCAATCGCCAGCAGCGCATGGCGCTGGTCAATCAGATCCAGGACAGCGTGATCGTTACCAGCACCGTCCAGGTCGGCTTTGTCGGCGTCAAACTTAAATTGGATGCCTCCCAGCAAAGCCTGCTTAACGAAGAAATCCGCCGACTGCGCTTGGGCCCGCTGGGCGCCTACGGCGAGGCGGGGGGGCATATGGCCGCAGTTAAAAGCAGTGCGTTGCCGTTACTGGCACTGTTTCTTCAGGCGCGGAATTTGGGGGATGCGTGGGATACGTGGATTTCACACGCACAAAAAGGCTCTGCTACAGCAAAAGATAAGATTATTTTTGCTGGAGCCATATCGGCCCCAATAGCATCAGCCTTTTCGGTCTATCAAAATGCACATATCGCACTGGTGGATAGAGCTTTTAAATCTATCGTGGCTAGTTCAGCTGGAAAAGGAGGGATGCAATTCGCCGTAAAGCTGGGCAAGTTGGGACTCGGTCTGGGGGTGGTGATTTCTCCATTAGCCCTGCTGGCCTCTGCGGGTACGTCTTGGAGCAACTGGAATAAATGGCTGGATGCTACGCGCACGGGCACGGCTAGCGAGCAGGCCGGTGCTCTGATGGCTCTGGCCGGCGATACGAGCAGTACCGCAGTCAACGTGGCAATCACGGCCAAGGCATTCGCCGAATTCGGCGGCCTGATGATGGAGGCCTCACGCGCCGCCCCAGGTCAGCGTGTCGCGGTTATGGGCAGTGCCTGGGCCACGCGCGGTGTGCGCTTCCTGAGTTTTTCCGCACGCCTGACGCCTTGGGGCCTGGCCGCCACCGCTTTGCAGTTTGGAGGCGAGGCGCTTTACAACTATGCCAATCTCGATGATCAACAGCGCTGGATGCAGGGCTGCTGCTGGGGCCTGGACAGTCAGGGGTGGGACTGGCCCACCCATGCGCAAAAGCTGGCCGAAGCCACCATGCGCCCGCAGGTCAGCGATAAAGGCACGCTCAAGCGCCCGCTGGATGGCGAGCCGATTCGGCGCCTGGTGCTCAGCCTGCCCGGTATTAGCCTGGCCAGCTTGCGTCAGCACCCGTTGCGTCTGACCGCCGAGTGGGACTACCAACGAGGTTGGCCCGCGCAGGATGTTGGTGCACAGGTGTGCAATTCCCTGACCCTACTCAGTGATAACCCGCTGACCCTGGCCCTCGATATTTCGCCTGACTGGGTCGGCGCACAGTCGCACTTACGCTTGCGCCTGGCCGTCCAACCCGAGCTGGCCAACAAGCCGCTCAAACACGACGATGCTTACCTGTACTATGCCGTACCGTTGCACCCGAGTGCCGCGCGCGAGCCGATCAAAGGCTGGACCGCAGTTGGCCCAACGCGCATAGCCCCTCAGTGGCTCGCCATCACCCCGGAGTTCCTGCATGCCTCAGGATAAATATGACCGCCTGCCCCATACGGGAGATTTCGAGCGCGAAAATGGTACTGAAGTCTTCTACCTGTCGCCCAAGCCAGTGCCCACTGGAATGCCGGCGCTCAGTGGTCAGCAATTACAACAGGAGAGTAATGAGATATTTTTGGATATAGGAGCAGGTCAGGCTAACGTTGAATTTGCCGCACGTTCCTACTTTGGCTCAATCATGACTTTGGTCATTTTTTTTTCCTTATTCAATATTTTTTCGGCATCAACATCTTTTTATTATGGATGGCCTTTTTGGATATCCCTACTAGAGAATGCCGTGAATCCTTATATGTGGGGGTTCACCGGATTTATTGTCTCTCTAGCTATATTCAACATGTTCCGCATCATCCGCAATATCAGCGCCCGTTCTCCCATTCGCTTCAACCGCCAGCGCCGTGAAGTCGCTCTGGTGTTTCGAGGTGAGGAGCCCGTTTATGTCCCCTGGGAAGAGGTGATCGCCTGCGTCTCCGCCAGCCGCATTATCACTCAGTATGCGGTGATGCCCAGCTTTGCCCTGATGCTCGGCCTGCGTAACGCCGAAACAGGTGTCGTCTATTGGGTCACCATTCCCGGTGGCAACCTGGGCTTGGTAGTTAGCGAATGGGAGGCCATTCGGGTCTATATGGAGCAAGGGCCTGCAGCGCTGCCAACGCCCTTGTTGTCGGATGAGGAATTCCAAGAAGGCACCGTGGCCTACTTCCAAATGTGCCGTCAGGTATATCGCAAGGAACACTGGTGGATACGCTATGCCTTCGGCTTTCTGCTGATCCAATTTTGCAGTGGCTGGACCTTGCCCTGCCATATCGCCCAATGGGTCAAGCGCCGCCCTAAAGCCGTGTTCCCCCAGGAAGTGTTGGACTGGTCGAAGCCCCTGCCCCTCGACCAATACGCCAAGCCCAGCCAGGCCTTGCTCGAGGAAAGCGCAGCCGTGCGCAAGGCCTACGCCCAGGGCCGAACCATGCTCGATTACTACCAGGCAAAATTCAGCGAAGAGCCAGAGGTCCCCGTGGCAGCTACGGAGTAAGCGCCGGGGCTACGCGTATGGCCCCGAACCGCCAGATCTTCCCGGCAGGACTTGAAGTTCCTCGCCCCTCACTCCGGCACCTCCACACACACATGAATCGCATCGTGCCGCCAGTACTCCACGTCGCAATCAATCAGTCGATCGTGCTGGTCGCGGTTGAGCCGGGTGATGCGTAGGGCTGGGCTGCCGGGGGCGGTGCGCAGGGTTGAGGCGGCTTCGGGGTGTAGGGCGGTGGGGACCATGTCGAAGCGGACGCGGCCGTAATGGATGCCGTATTCGCTGGCATAGAGCTCAGTCAGCGAGCGGGTCAGGTCGAAGTCGAGGATGCCCGGGAAATAGCTGGGGTTCAGGTAGTGTTCGACGTAGAGCACCAGACGACCGTCGATGCGCCGCGCTCGGCGGATCTGGACGACGCCGGACAACGCCGGCAATCCCAGGCGCGCGCAGATGTCTGCGGCGGCGGGCACCAACCGCGCCGATAAGACTTCGGTCGCCGGAATTCGCCCTTGCTCGTTAACCATGGCGTGGAAATGGCTACGCACCAGCGGGTTGTAGGCGATCCGAGGCGGCGAGACGAACCAGCCGCGGCGATCCTCACGGTAGATCAGCCCCTGTGACTCGAGTTGGCCCAGGGCTTCTCGCAGGGTGATGCGCGTGGTGGCGAAGAGCTCGCTGAGCTTGCGCTCGGACGGCAGTTGCCCGCTGGGCGGCAGCAAGCCATGGGCGATCTGCTCCTGCAGTGATCGACAGATCGCCGTAACCGCCCGAGGTGCCTCGTCGCGCATCAATATCTCCTCCGCTGGGCTAGTCCAGTACTGGAACAGAGCCTCTGCTCTCGTTATCTCGACCGTAAACACCGTTCAGGCTAGGCAAGCCAAATGACCGCCGCATGACATTGGCACAGAAAAACGCAGCCCGCCGCGGTTACTTCGAACCGTTCAAGCGTATCGGCGAATTTCATCAGCCCACGCCAGGCAAGGTTTTCAGCCTGAGCTAGGCTTGCTACGGCACTCCTGTCGCGGTGTCGCTCCACCGGGCGGCGGCGGAGGCAACGACATCAAATTGTCATTTGCATCCCCTAGATTGGCTCGAAATCGTGCTGATGTAGACCAACGACCTGCGAAAGGAGCTTCTGATGAAACGACTGCTGCTGGCATCACTGCTGGGATCGGCGATTGCCCTGGCGACATCGGCGAACGCCGCACAAACGGACCTGAAAGGCCTCGAAGAGGCGGCGCGCGCAGAAGGTGAGGTCAACAGCGTCGGCATGCCGGACAGCTGGGCCAACTGGAAAGACACCTGGCAGGATCTGCAGAACAAATACGGCCTCAAGCACATGGATACCGACATGAGCTCGGCCCAGGAGATCGCCAAGTTCGCTGCGGAAAAGGATAACGCCACGGCCGACATCGGCGACGTCGGTGCCGCGTTCGGGCCCATCGCTGTTCAGCAGGGCGTGACGCAAGCCTACAAGCCGAGCACTTGGGACCAAGTCCCCGACTGGGCCAAGGACAAGGACGGCCACTGGCTGCTGGCCTACACCGGCTCGATTGCCTTTATCGTTAACAAGCAGCTAGTCAAGGAGGCACCGACGTCCTGGGCCGAGCTCAAGAACGGCAAGTACAAGGTCGCCATCGGTGACGTCAGCGCCGCCGCCCAGGCCGTGAACGGTGTGCTGGCAGCCGCCATCGCCAACGGCGGTGACGAGACGAACATCCAGCCGGGCCTGGACTATTTTGCCGAGATCGCCAAGCAGGGCCGCCTGTCCCTGTCGAACCCGACGATCCAGACGCTGGAGCGCGGCGAAGTGGAAGTCGGTGTGGTTTGGGACTTCAACGGCCTGTCCTACCGCGACCAGATCGACCCGAGCCGCTTCGAAGTGCTGATTCCCTCTGATGGTTCGGTGATTTCCGGCTACACGACCATCATCAACAAGTGGGCCAAGCACCCCAACGCCGCCAAGCTGGCGCGTGAGTACATCCTGTCCGACGCCGGGCAGATCAACCTTGCCAAGGGCAACGCAAGGCCAATTCGTGCCGAGCATCTGACCCTGCCGGCCGAGGTGCAGGCGAAACTGCTGCCCAACGAGCAGTACGCCAAGGTCCGGCCCATCAAGGACGCAGAGGCTTGGGAAGCCACCTCCAAGGCTCTGCCGCAGCAGTGGCAGGAAAACGTGATCATCGAGATGGAATGACCGGAGGCGGGAAGCCAGCGGCACCAAGGAACAGGTCAGCTCGCGAGTGCGCTCGAAGAGCGGCACTCGCGAGCGATGACCCGAAAGCGTTCTCTCTACAGCAGGCAACCGGCAGGAAACGCAAGCATGGGCAAAGCCATCCTCGTCATCCTTGACGGCCTCAGCTACGAGGTGGCCGAGCACGCCCTCGGGCACCTGCAGGCCTATTGCATGGCCGGGCGCGGCGCCCTGTACCGGCTGCAGTGCGAACTGCCGGCCCTGTCCCGGCCGTTGTACGAGTGCATCCTGACCGGCGTGCCACCCATCGAGAGCGGCATCGTGCATAACGATGTGGTGCGGCTGTCCAACGAGCGCAGCGTTTTCCACTACGCTCGCAAGGCGGGGCTGACCACGGCGGCTGCGGCCTATCACTGGGTCAGCGAGCTCTATAACCGCGCGCCGTTCCACGCCGCGCGCGACCGTCACAGCGAGACCCCCGAGCTGCCGATCCAGCACGGGCATTTTTACTACGAAGACCATTACCCCGACTCACACCTGCTTGCCGACGCGGAAGGTCTGCGGCTGCGGCATCGCCCCGACTTCCTGCTGGTGCACCCGATGAACATCGACGACGCCGGCCACAGGCACGGCCTGGATTCGTCTCAGTACCGCAACGCGGCGCGCCGTGCCGACGTTCTGTTAGCGGAGTACCTGCAGCGTTGGCTGGATGACGGCTATCAGGTGCTGGTCACAGCCGACCACGGTATGAACAACGATCGCTCCCACAATGGCCTGCTGCCGGAGGAGCGCGAAGTGCCGCTGTTCGTTCTCGGCTCGGCATTCAGCCTCGATACCGCCGCGCGCCCGAAACAGACCGAGCTGTGCGGCACGCTGTGCGAGCTGCTTGGCGTAGCGCATGACAAGCCCGCGTGCCGGGAGCTGCTGAAATGACCGCGCCACTGGAGAACAACCTCAAGACCGCGGCCATACGCGACCATGCCGCTCCGGCCGCGGTGGGTCGCAGACCTGCTCGTGGCAAACAGCTGGCGCTGCTCTGCCTGCTGCCCTTCGCGCTGTTCTTCTTCGCCTTCCAGATCGCCCCGCTGCTGTGGGTGACGGTCAACAGCCTGAACACGCCCGAGGGCTGGGGACTGGCCAATTTTCAGAAGATCTTCGGCTCGAAGTTCTACCTGCAAGCGATCAAGCACAGCCTGCAGATCGCCTTCTGGTCGAGCCTGTTCGGCATCGTCATCGCGATTCTGGGGAGTTACTCGTTGCGTCAGGTCGACTCCAAACTGCGCGACTTCGTCATGGCTTTTTCCAACATGACCAGCAACTTCGCGGGCGTACCCTTGGCCTTTGCGTTCGTCATCCTGCTCGGCTTCAACGGGGCGCTGACCATCCTGCTCAAGCAGGCCGGGATCATCGAGGACTTCAACCTCTACTCCAAGACCGGCCTGATCGTGCTCTACACCTATTTCCAGATTCCGCTGGGCGTGTTGCTGCTCTATCCCGCGTTCGACGCGCTGCGCGAAGACTGGCGCGAGTCGGCATCCTTGCTGGGCGCGGGAACCTGGAGCTACTGGCGCTACATCGGCCTGCCGGTGCTGACGCCCGCGTTGCTCGGTACTTTCGTCATCCTGCTGGCCAACGCGCTGGGCGCCTATGCCACCGTCTATTACCTCACCACGGGCAACTTCAACGTCTTGCCGATCCGCATCGCGGCGATGATTTCCGGGGATATCTCGCTGGATCCGCACATGGCCAGTGCGCTGGCGATGGTGCTGGTCGGGCTGATGGCAGTGATTACCGTGGCGCACCAGCTGCTGCTGAAGAGGAGCTACCATGCGAGCCGCTGAAGCCCGGCGCGGCCAGCTCTACCACCGCATCGTGGTGTGGTTGCTGTTCCTGATCCTGCTGCTGCCATTGGCAGCGACCTTTTTCTATTCGATCGCCAGCAGTTGGTCAGCGACCATCCTGCCGGACGGCCTGACCCTCGACTGGTACCTGCAGCTGTGGAGCGACGAACGCTTCCTGCGCGCCTTCGGTCAGTCCCTGCTGGTCTGCTTTGGTGCCCTGGCGCTGGCGCTGGTGCTGATCCTGCCGCTGCTGTTCGTGGTGCACTACCACTTTCCGAAACTCGACGGTCTGATGAACATCCTGATCCTGCTGCCCTTCGCGGTACCGCCGGTGGTGTCCTCGGTCGGGCTGCTGCAGCTGTACGGCTCCGGGCCGCTGGCGATGGTCGGTACGCCGTGGATACTGATCGGCGCCTACTTCACCATCACCCTGCCCTTCATGTACCGCGCGATCAGCAACAACCTGCAGGCAATCAACCTGCGCGACTTGATGGACGCCGCCCACCTGCTCGGCGCCAGTACCTGGAAGGCAGCGTTCCTGGTAGTGCTGCCGAACCTGCGCAAGGGCCTGATGGTGTCGCTGTTCCTGTCGTTCTCGTTTCTGTTCGGTGAGTTCGTCTTTGCCAATCTTTTGGTGGGCACGCGCTACGAGACCCTGCAGGTTTACCTGAACAACATGAAAAACAGCAGCGGTCACTTCAATAGCGCGCTGGTGATCTCCTACTTCTTCTTCGTACTGGTGTTTACCTGGGCGGCGACCCGGTTGAATCGAGAGCGTACCGCCTGAGCGCGTAGGTCGTTTGGTAAGGCTGTGCGGCCGAGCCTGACGTGCGTGTCTCGCCAGGTCGAGCTTCTTCAAACCGATCCATGCCACCGCAGCGGCACTTCGAGACAGGAACCCTCATGAGCTACCTTTCCATTCGCGGCCTGCACAAATCCTTTGGTGAGACCCAGGTCTTCAGCGACATCCACTGCGAGATCACCAAGGGTGAGCTGATCACTCTGCTCGGCCCGTCCGGTTGCGGCAAATCCACCCTGCTGCGCTGCATCGCCGGGCTGACCGAGGTAGACGGCGGGCTGATTCTGCTCGATGGCGAGGATCTGGTGCCGCTGGCGCCGCAAAAGCGCCAGATCGGCATGGTATTCCAGAGCTACGCGCTGTTCCCCAACATGACCGTGGAGCAGAACGTCGCCTTCGGCCTGCGCATGCAGAAAATCGCCCGGGACGACAGCGCGCGACGGGTCGCCGAGGTGCTGGAGATGGTCGAGCTCAACGATTACGCGCGGCGCTACCCCAGCCAACTCTCAGGCGGCCAATGTCAGCGTGTCGCTCTGGCGCGCTCGTTGGTCACGCGCCCTCGCCTGCTGTTGCTCGATGAGCCGCTATCGGCGTTGGACGCCCGCATCCGCAAGCACCTTCGCGAACAGATCCGCACGATCCAGCAGGAGCTGGGACTGACGACCATTTTCGTCACCCATGACCAGGAAGAGGCGCTGACGCTTTCCGACCGCATCCTGCTGATGAATGCCGGCCGCATCGTCCAGAGCGCCGATGCCGAAACCCTCTACACCGCACCGGTGGACGCCTTCGCCGCCGGTTTCATCGGCAACTACAACCTGCTCTCCGCCGAAGTCGCCACCCGCCTGCTGCAACGTCCGGTCAATGTACAGGTGGCGATTCGGCCTGAAGCCATCGCCTTGCTCAACACAACCGAAGGCAACACCGGCATTGCAGCCGTGATCAAGAGCCATAGCCTGCTCGGCAACGTGATCCGTTACCGCGTCGAAGCGCGCGACGTCGAACTCTTGGTCGACGTGCTCAACCGCTCCTCGGCCGATCTCTATCCCCAGGGTCGTCAGGTAAGCCTTACCATCGACGCTTGCGCAATTCACGAGGTGGCTTGATGGCCCTGGCAATTTTCGACCTGGACGAAACCCTGATCGACGGCGACTGCGCCAGTCTTTGGTCCCATGAAATGGCCAAGATCGGCTGGGTGGATGGGGAATCCTTCCTGCGCAAGGATGCCGAGCTGATGGCCGAGTACGCCTTCGGTCGGCTGGCGATGGAGGACTACATGACGTTCAGCCTGGCGCCGCTGGTCGGCCGCACGGCCGAAGAGGTCGACCACATCGTTGGGCCCTTCGTCGAGGACGTGATCGAGCCGCTGATCTACAGCGACGCCATGCGCCATATCGCCGAACATCGCAAAGCCGGCGACCGCATTCTGGTGATTTCCGCGTCGGCGGAGTTCCTCGTCGGCGCGGTTGCCGAGCGGCTCGGAATCAACGAGGTTTTGGCCATCCAGCTGGAAGAGCAGCACGGCTTCTACAGCGGCAACACCCGTGGCGTGCTGACCTACCGTGAAGGCAAGGTGACGCGGTTACGCGAGTGGGCCGAAGCGGCAGGCGAGTCGCTGGACGGCGCGCACTTCTACTCCGACTCGATCAACGACCTGCCGCTGCTCGAACAGGTGGCGCATCCGCACGTGGTCAATCCCGATCCGCTGCTGCGCGAACAGGCCGAGGCCCGGGGCTGGCCGGTGCTCAGCTGGGCCTGAGTCGCGACCGGGGCTGCATCAGCCCCCAGCTGTCAACGGCAGCGACACCCGGAAGGTCGATCCCTGACCTTCTTCACTTTCAACCGCAATGCAGCCCTGGTGCGCCCGGACGATCTGCTCGGCAATAAACAGGCCCAAGCCTAGGCCCGCGCTGCGTTCGCTGCCCTCGGCGCGTTCGAACTGGCAGAAGATACGTTCAAGGCTCTTCTGGCTGATGCCGATGCCCTGGTCCTGCACTTCGATCCAGGCCTGTTCGCCCTGTTGGCCCACTGAGACCTGTACCGGTTTACCTGCGCCGTAGCGCATGGCGTTGGTGAGTAGGTTAGCCAGCACCTGCTCGATACGAAATTCGTCCCATATGCCAACCACCGGTTCGGGGCGTTGGAATATCAGTGCGCAGCCGCTCGCTTCCATCTGGGGGGCGAAATTTTCGACCACGTTGGCGACAAGATGGCACAGGTCGACGCGCGTGGGTTGGATCGACAATTTCCCGGTACGAATGCGTGACACATCGAGCATGTCGTCGATCAGTCGAATCAGGCTTTGCACCTGCCGCTCGTCCTTGTCGACCATCTGCCGCAGCCGTTCTTCGCTGAACGCCGCAAAGTTGTTGCGGGCCAGCTGCAACTTGCGCAGCTGCACCTCGAGGATAAGCGTGTTCAGCGGTGTCTTCAGTTCGTGCGAGACGATGGACATGAAGTCGTCGCGCATGCGCACGGCGTCTTCAAGTTCTGCCTTGGTGCTGCGCAGCTCGTCGAGCAGCACTTCCTGCTCCCGGCGGCTCTGTTCGAGCGCCTCGAGCTGACGGGCCATGCGCTTGCGGTTGCGGTACAAGTCGACGAACACGCTGACCTTGCTGCGCACCGCGTGGGTGTCGAGCGGCTTCTGCATGAAGTCGACCGCACCGCTTTCGTAACCTTTGAACGCGTAATTCAGCTCCCGACCCGCGGCGCTGACGAACACGATGGGGATCTGTTTCGTGCGTTCGGTGCCGCGCATGAGTTCGGCCAGCTGGAAACCGTCCATGCCGGGCATCTGCACGTCGAGAATGGCCAGCGCGAACTCATGGCGCAGCAGTAACTCCAGCGCCTGCTCGGCCGACTCGGCCTGGTGCACACGCAAGCCCGGCGCCTTGAGCAGGGCGTCGAGTGCCAGGAGGTTCTCCGGCAGGTCATCGACGATCAGCAGGTTCGCTTCGTCCATTCGGTCAGGCATGGGTCACTCCAGTTCGCGCAACAGTCGATGGATATCGCGCAAGGGCAAAATGAAATCCGGCGCAAAGCGCTGGAGTGCTGCACGGGGCATGGTAACGACTTCGGCTTCGTCAGGGTCTTGAACGATGGTCAAGCCGCCTGCCTGGGCAATGGCCTCGAGCCCGGCGGCGCCATCCTCGTTGGCGCCGGTCAGCAGGATACCCGCCAACCGTTCACCCCAGGCATCGGCTGCCGACTCGAAGAGCACATCGATCGAGGGCCGGGAAAAATGCATCGCGTCGTCTTGGCTGAGCGAAAGGCTCAGGTCGGGCTCGACCAACAGGTGGTAGCCCGGTGCGGCGAAATACAACGTACCGCCGCGCACGGGTGCCTTGTCCGAGGCTTCCTGAACGGCCAGCTCCGTCTTGCGCCGGAAGATTTCGACCAGCTGCGTGGGCCCGATTGGCGGCACGTGCTGGACCACCAGCAGCGGCAGGCGAAAGCGACGAGGCAAGCCGGCGACGAGCACGCTGAGCGCCGCCAGCCCGCCAGCCGATGTGCCGATCACCACGGCATCGATCGGCCGGCGGCGCAGCGCGTCGAGAACCTCGACTGAAGTAGACGTCATGATTTACGGAACACCCGTTCCTGCTTGTCGAACGCCTCGAAGCGATCGGCGTACCCGGAAAACTCCACCGTTTCCTTGCTGCCGAGCCCGAGAAATCCACGATGGCAAAGTGATTCGTGAAACAGACCGAAAGCTCGATCCTGCAGCGGCTTGTTGAAATAGATCAGCACGTTGCGACAGGAGATCAGTTGCGTCTCGGCGAAGACACTGTCGGTCGCGAGGCTATGGTCGGCGAAAGTTACCTTTTCTTTCAACGACTTATCCATGATCGCCGCATCATAGGCGGCGGTGTAGTAATCGCTGAGACTGCCTTTGCCGCCGGCTCGCTGGTAGTTGTCGGTGTACTGGCGCATGTGCTCGATGTTGAAGATGCCCTTGCGTGCCTGATCCAGCGAGCGCGGGTTGATATCCGTGGCGTAGAGGATGGTGCGTTCGAGCAGTCCTTCCTCCTTGAGCATGATCGCCATCGAATAGACTTCCTCGCCCGTGCTACAGCCTGCGATCCAGATTTTTAGCGACGGATAGGTACGCAGCACGGGCACGACCTGCTCGCGCAGGCTCAGGTAGTAACCCGGGTCGCGGAACATCTCGCTCACGGGAATGGTGAGGTACTGCAGCAGCTCCATGAACGCCTGCGGATCGTAGAGGATGCGCCGCTGCAGAGCCGACACGTTTTCACATTGCATCTGCTTGAGCGCTAATAGCACGCGGCGCTTGAGCGAGGCGCTGGAATAGTCGCGAAAATCGTAGCTGTAGCGCAGGTAGATCGCCTCGATCAGCAGCTTCAGCTCAATGGCCAGCATGCGGTCCGGCATGTCACAGCAGCTCCACTTTTGGCAACCACACCCGGATCAGCGAAAACAGGCGGTCCAGGTCGATGGGCTTGGCCAGATAATCATTGGCACCAGCGCGCAGGCAGCGGTCCTGGTCGTCCTTCATGGCCTTGGCGGTGACAGCGATGATCGGCAGTTTGGCCAGGCGCGGATCCTTGCGGATTTCCTGCATGGCGGTAAAGCCATCCATCTCCGGCATCATGATGTCCATCAACACCAGATCGATGTCATCTACGTTTCGCAGTTGGGCGATGGCTTCATGGCCGTTGCGGGCAATCTCGATCAATGCGCCCTTCTGCTCGAGCGCGCTGGTCAAGGCGAAGACGTTACGCACATCGTCATCGACGACAAGGATCTTGCGGCCCTCGAAGGCCTTCTCGCGGCTGCGCACGCTCTTGAGCATCTTCTGCCGCTCGGGCGGCATGTCTGACTCGACCTTGTGCAGGAACAGCGTGACCTCATCGAGCAGGCGCTCGGGCGAGCGAGCGCCCTTGATGATGATCGAGCGCGAATATTTCATCAGCGCGGCTTCCTCATCGCGCGTGAGGTTGCGCCCGGTGTAAACGATCACCGGCGGGAACGAGCAAATCTCCTCGTGAGCCATGCGTTCGAGCAGTTCGTGGCCATCCATGTCGGGCAGCTTGAGGTCGATGATCATGCAGTCGAAGACGGTATGACGCAGTAGCTCCAGCGCCTTCTCGCCGAATTCAACCGCAGTGATCTCGACGTCCACGTCCTCGATCAGCCGTGACACGCTCTCTCGCTGACGGGCATCGTCCTCGACCAGCAGGATGCGCTTGACCTTCTGTGCCAGCTTGGCTTCGAGCCGACCGAAGACTTCCTTCAGGTCCTCGCGGGTAGTTGGTTTGGTCGCATAGCCGATTGCGCCCATCTGCAGCGCAGCCTCTTTGCGATCCTCAACCGACACGATGTGAACCGGGATGTGCCGTGTGACGGGGTTCTCCTTGAGCCGCTCGAGCACGGTCAGCCCGGAATGATCCGGGAGGCGCATGTCGAGCAGGATCGCGTCAGGGCGGTACTGAACCGCAGTATCGAAGCCGTGATCAGCATTCTGTGCGATCAGGCAGCTGTACTTCAGCTCATGAGCCAAGTCGCGAAGAATGCCGGCGAACTGCGGCTCATCTTCGATCACCAGCACCGACCGCTCGCTGAACGGAAAGGCATCACGATCATCTGGCACGGTCGATAGCGAAGGCGCCTGTGCAGGTGCCACGGGCGTGGCGGCAACGGGTTCGGCCACCGCGATGTCGGCAGCAAGGGGCTGGACTTGCTGGCGAGAAGGCGGCAGCGGCGCCGCTTCCGCCGGTTCAATCTCCTCGGGCGGGGTGTAGTGCTCAGGCACGACAAGCGTGAAGACGCTGCCCTTGCCCGGCTCGCTGCTGACCTCGATGGTGCCGCCCAGCAGGTGCGCCAGCTCGCGTGAAATGGACAACCCGAGACCGGTGCCGCCATAGCGGCGGTTGGTGGTGCCGTCGGCCTGGCGGAACGCCTCGAAGATCACCTCGTGCTGGTCCGCCGGGATACCAATGCCGGAATCCTGTACGGCAAAGGCGATTCGTTGCTCGTCGTGGCGCGCGACCTTGAGCGTGACCGAACCCTTCTCGGTGAACTTGAATGCGTTCGACAGCAGGTTTTTGACGATCTGCTCCAAGCGCTGGCGGTCGGTGTAGAGGCTGGACGGCAGGTCGTCCGTCAGCTCTACGTTGAACTGCAGCGACTTCTCCAGGGCCTGCGCCAGGAACAGGCTCTTCAGCCCGTCCATCATCCGCGACAGGATCAGCAATTCAGGCCGCACGTCGAGCTTCCCGGCCTCGACCTTGGAAATGTCGAGGATGTCGTTGATCAGGTTGAGCAGGTCGTTACCGGCCGAGTAAATCGAGCGCGCGAACTGCACCTGGTCGTCGTGGAGGTTTCCGTCCGGGTTGTCTGCCAGCAGCTTGGCGAGAATCAGCGAACTGTTGAGCGGCGTGCGCAGCTCGTGGGACATGTTGGCAAGGAATTCGGATTTGTACCGGCTGGCGCGCTGCAGTTCTTCAGCACGCTCTTCGAGCATCTCCTGCACTTCCTGCAGCCGATGGTTCTTCAGGTCCATTTCGTCGCGCTGGCGGGCAAGCTCCTCGGTGTGCTCGGCGAGCTGCTCGTTGGTCTGCTCCAGTTCGGCCTGCTGCTCCTCCATGTGCGCCTGCGACTCGCGCAGTGCGTTGGATTGCTCCTCAAGCTCCTCATTCGCGGCACGCAACTCTTCCTGCTGCACCTGCAATTCTTCGTTGAGTTGCTGGGTCTCAGCCAGCATGCGCTGCAGGCGCTGGCGATAGCGCGCCGCCTCGATGGCCGAGCCCATGTTGTCGCTGATGCGCCTGAGCAGCTCGCTATCCTCTTCGCGCAATGGGCGCAAAAAGCCGATCTCGAGCACGCCGTTGAGCATGCCGCTGTCCTCGACCGGAACGATGAGAACCGCTCCGGCATCCGTCTCGCCCAGCGCCGAGCTGACTTTCAGGTAACCGGTCGGCACCCGCTCCAGCATCATCGGCCGGCGTTCGAGGGCGACCTGCCCGACCAGCCCCTCACCAAATTCGAGGTTGCGAGCGGCATGCAATTTGTCGCTGTCCCACGCGAACTCCGCGACACGCTGAAGTTTGCCTTCCTGAGCGACGTAAAGCGCGCCGACCGAGGCGCCGAGATAGCGCGAAAGGAAATTGAGGATGTTCTGGCCCAGCGCTGGCAGCGTCTGCTCACCGATGATGGCTTCGCTGAGCTGGGTTTGCCCGGCGCGATACCAGGCCTGCTTTTCAAGGGCAGCGGCATGCGCCCGCTGCTGCTCCAGCGACTCGGCATAACTGTCTGACAAGCTGTACAGATCGCGCCTGCCGAAATAGGCCAACAGGCCGCTAAACAACAGACTGAGCGCCAGGAAACCACCGATCAGCGCGGTAGTGACCATTTCCGTCGTATCCGTTCGATCGGCACGTATCTGGCGCTCGTACGCGATGAACTCGTTGAGTAACCGCCTCTGCTCTTCCTTGAGCTGCAGGCCGCGCTTGCTGCGAACGTAGTCGACCACGGACTCATTTTGCGCACGGCGGGAGATCGCCTCTTCGGCAAAGGTCACCCACTGATCGTGGAGCATGCCCACCCGCTCGGCTCTGTTGAGTTGAACAGGATCCTCGTTGGCGTAGCTCTTCAGGTTCTGCAGCTGCTCAGCGAAGACCGGGAGCTCGTTCTGATAGGGCTCGAGAAAGACCTCTTCGCCTGCGATCAGATAGCCGCGCATCGAGGCTTCCATGTCGGCGACGACCTTCAGCATGTCATGCGCATACGCTACGCCAGCGACTGACCGCTCGACCCACTGCCCGACGTTCAGCAGGTAGTACACGATGGCACAGAAGAAAAATGCGCTGAGGAAACCGAACCCCAGCGGGACGGCCACGTTGCGATTGAGGATGCGCCGAAACTCGTTCTGATCGATGAAGGTGTCGCCCATCTGGTTTCCTTTCCGGACCGCCCTATGGCTGTCGCCCACGGCAAAAAGGCCGGCGGACCCGAGGTCCATTGCCGATCCCGACATGTTCTGGTTTTTTCGCGTGATTTAGGCCGCACACGCAAGGTGACCCGGCACTCTACACCGGCTCGCTGTTCAGCACAAAAAGCCCGGCTGAATGGCCGGGCTTAGATACAACGAAGGTGTGCGCTATCGGCGGGCGATCACCCAGACCGCGTGAATGATGCCGGGGATGTAGCCCAGCAACGTCAGCAGGATATTCAGCCAGAACGCGCCGCCCAGACCGACCTGCAGGAACACGCCCAGCGGTGGCAGCAGAATCGCGATGATGATTCGGATCAGGTCCATGTTTTACGTTCCCCCTCGCATGCGGTAATGCCATATGGCTCTGTCAAATCGACCTGCGCCGCTGAAAGGGGTTCCTTGCCACGCCAGCCCCGCTGCACTAGTCGGGGTTGCGCGGGTCGTCGCGCCGGGGCTTGCGCTTGCGCTGGATGTTGATCCACGAAAGCACTGCCAGGGCGATCATCAGGCCGGCCAGGTTGAAGGCACCCGCCAGCAGGTAGCCCAGCCCGGCGATCGAGCAGGCGACCAACCCGACCCAGCTCACGTAGCCCATCACCGTGCGGACGGGGTTTTGTTGCGGCGCCATTAGGCCGTCCTCCCTCGCATGCGCTCGAGCTCCTTGGCATCGTGGCTGCAAAACAGCGTGACTTCATCCTTGCGCTCCAGCGAGAGCGTCCAGAGCCGGTGCTGATTGGCCAGCCGTGCCGTGCGGTCGACTTCCATCATGCGCTGATAGAAGCGAAGCCCAGGCGTGCAGTGGCGCTCGGTCTGGCCAACTTCCTCTCGATAGAAGTAGGCATCGCCGGCATGCAACAGCCAGCCATTGCCCGTGTCCAGGGCCACGCCTGCGTGCCCGTGTGTATGGCCAGTGAGCGGAATCAGCATGATTTCTGGCGGCAGGCCGCGTAACGCCCGGACAGCCTGAAAGCCGAACCAGATGTCACCGCCTGGCTCGTAGAACTGCCAGTGACGCACCGCATCCCACTGGCTGGGCCGGTAGCGTCGGTGGCCGAGAAAGCTCCGCGTCGAGCGCGCCGCGTCCATCTCACGCTGCAGCACATGTACCTGTGCCTCGGGAAAGTCCTCCAGCCCGCCAGCATGGTCGAAATCGAGATGGGTCAGCACGATGTGGCGCACGTCAGCCGGATCGAAGCCGAGCTGTCGAACCTGTTCCAAAGCGGTATAGCGGCGTTCGAACTGGATGTTGTTGAAGGCAATGAAAAAGTGGCTGAGCCGTTTGCGAGGCTCCAGCACGTCGCAGGTGCCGAACCCGGTATCGACCAGCACCAGCCCGTGGGCGTCGGTTTCGACGAGCAGGCAGTGGCAGACCAGGCTGGCGGTCAGCCCCTGGCTGAAGCCGTCGAACAGCTTGCCGCCGACCGGGCACATGCAACCGCAATTGAGGTGATGAACGCGCATGATGGACTCCTCGCGGCCGCAACCCCGACGGCCGCCGACCGAATTGTCGTTCTGTACTCATTGTGAGGCCCGGGCCCGCTACAGAGTTCAGGCCTTCGGCCCGTCGGGCCATGCCCCACGACTCGACTATGCTCAAGGGACGCACGCGACTCGTGTCGCTCACCCGCTCGCCGGAGGGCCCTTACCGATGCGCTGCCCCTTCCGCCCGCATACCTGGCTGCTGCTCCTGCTGTTGATCTTCAGCGGGACAGCCCTCAGCGCAGCGCCCGTAACCGTGTTGCGAATCGACGGCGCAATCGGCCCGGCCAGCGTGGATTACCTGACCAGGGCGCTGGAGCGCGCCCAGCTCGACGAAGCGCAGTTGGTCGTGCTCGAGCTCGACACGCCCGGTGGGCTCGACGGCGCCATGCGCGAGATGATCAAGGCCGTGCTTGCCAGCCCGGTCCCCATTGCCACCTACGTCACCCCCAGCGGCTCACGCGCGGCCAGTGCCGGGACCTACCTGCTCTATGCCAGCCATGTCGCGGCCATGGCGCCAGGCACCAACCTTGGCGCGGCGACACCCGTCCAGCTCGGCGGCACGCCTGGCAAGGCATCCGACAGCCCGGATGCCGACGCCAAGGACGAAGACGGCGCCATGGCACGCAAGCAGGTCAACGACGCCGCGGCGTACATCCGCGGGCTGGCGCAGCTGCGCGGACGCAATGCCGACTGGGCCGAGCAGGCGGTGCGGGAGTCGGTCAGCCTGTCGGCGCGCGAAGCCCTGGAGCGTGACGTCATCGATTACATTGCCACCGACCTCCCCGACCTCATGACGCAACTGGACGGCAAGACGCTGCAGACCCGCACCGGCGAACGGACGCTCGAAACGGCCCAGGCGAGCCTGGAACGGCACGACCCGGACTGGCGGGTACGCCTGCTGGCCGTGATCACCAACCCCAGCGTCGCCCTGATCCTGATGATGATCGGCATCTATGGGCTGATCTTCGAATTCACCAATCCCGGCAGCGGCGGAGGCGGCGTCATTGGCGGGATCTGCCTGCTGCTTGCGTTCTACTCACTGCAACTGCTGCCGGTCAATTACGCCGGCGTGGCGCTGATCCTGCTAGGGCTCGCGTTCATGATCGCCGAAGCCTTCGTACCCAGTTTCGGCGTGCTGGGCCTGGGCGGCATCGCGGCGTTCGTGGCCGGCGCGGTGATCCTGATCGACACCGAGGTCCCCGGCTTTGGCATCCCGCTGGCCTTGATCGGCACGCTCGCCGTGGCCAGTGCATTGCTGCTCTTTCTGATTGTCAGCATGGCGCTGAAGGCGCGTCGGCAGCGCCTGGTCAGCGGCGACGCGAGCCTGGTCGGCAGCCTCGCTCAGGTCACCGGCATTCGCGCCGACGACTCGGCCTGCGGCTGGATCCAACTGCAGGGGGAACACTGGCAAGTGCACAGCCCGACGCCGCTGCGGCCGGGCCAACAAGTGCGCGTCGTGGGCAGGCGCGGGCTGCAACTGGACGTCACGGCGGCCGACGAGCCGCCTCCTGAAACGAGGTGATCCATGGGCTTTGAAATGAGCTTCATCGCGGTACTGGTGCTGCTGATCGCGATTCTCGCATCGGCTTTTCGCATCCTGCGCGAATACGAACGCGGCGTCGTGTTCCAGCTGGGGCGCTTCTGGAGGGTCAAGGGCCCGGGGTTGATTCTGGTGATTCCCGGTCTGCAGCAAATGGTACGGGTCGACCTTCGCACCCTGGTGCTGGACGTCCCCACGCAGGACGTGATCTCGCGTGACAACGTCTCGGTGAAGGTCAACGCGGTGGTCTACTACCGCGTCCTGGATGCCGAAAAGGCCATCATCCAGGTCGAGGACTATCATTCGGCGACCAGTCAGCTGGCCCAGACGACTTTGCGTGCCGTGCTCGGCAAGCATGACCTGGACGACATGCTCGCCGAGCGAGAACAACTCAACAACGACATCCAGCAGGTGCTCGACGCGCAGACCGATGCCTGGGGTATCAAGGTCGCCAACGTGGAGATCAAGCATGTGGACCTCGACGAGTCCATGATCCGCGCCATCGCCCGCCAGGCCGAAGCGGAACGCGAGCGGCGGGCCAAGGTCATTCATGCAGAGGGCGAACTGCAGGCGTCGGAAAAACTCATGCAGGCCGCCGAGATGCTCGGTCGCCAGCCCGGCGCGATGCAGCTGCGCTACATGCAGACGCTGAGCAATATCGCCGGCGACAAGAACTCCACCATCGTCTTCCCGCTGCCCATGGAGCTGCTGCAGGGCCTGGGCAATCTCAACAAGAAATCCGAATAGAAGGTTCTATGCCGCCGCGTCTCGTCGCTTCAACCGTCCGTCTGTCGCTGCTCGCCGTGCTGGCGATCGCCCTGGCCGCCTGCGCGGCCTTCAGCCCGCGTGATCCGCTGAACGTGCAGGTTGCAGGCGTCGAGCCACTGCCCGGCGAAGGGCTGGAACTGCGCATGGCGGTCAAGCTCAGGGTGCAGAATCCCAACGACATGGCGCTGGAATACAACGGCGTGGCGCTGGATCTGGAGGTCAACGGCCGACGCCTGGCCAGTGGCGTCAGCGATGCCAGCGGCAGTGTGCCGCGTTTCGGCGAGACGGTGCTGCGCGTGCCGGTCACCATCTCCGCCTTCTCGGCCGCACGCCAGGCACTGGGCCTGGCCGAGCACATTGGCCTGGACGAGGTGCCCTACGTGCTACGCGGTAAGTTGGCTGGAGGGCTGTTCGGCACCCAGCGCTTCGTCGAGCGCGGCACCCTGGATCTCCAAGGCGCGCTGCCCAATCCCTATCGGCGATAGTGCCGGGGCGTCCAACGGACTTCTGTACGGTGGGTTGCCTGAACTTCGAATGGTCGATACGCCCGATCGCGAGCGAGCCCACTCCTACGAAGAGCACGAGAAGTCGGTTAAATCACGATTGCTATACCCAGCCGCGTCCGTAGGAGCCAGCCTGCTGGCGATCCGTGCCTCACGCCTACCGCAGAACCAGGCGCTGGCGTGCCGTCGCCTCGGCCCAGACGCTGTCGCTCAATCCACACGGCACTGCCCCGCCCGGCATCGGTGCGCTTCGTGGCTCGGGTCTTCCTGCATGAGCTTGCGGGTGACGCCGTTGGTCCAGCCAAAGCCGTCCTGCAGGGGGTATTCGCCGCCGCCGGCATGCTCGACGCAAGGCCTGAGCACGTATTTCTCGACCAGCTTGCTCTCGCGCTCGTAGAGGTGCGAAACGATGCTCAGCCAGCGCTCCTCGATCTGCAACGCCAGGGCGTCGTGACCGTAGCGCTGCAGGCCACGAATCGCCATCCACTGCAGCGGGGCCCAGCCGTTGGGGCGGTCCCATTGCTCGCCACTGCCGCTCACCTCGGTGGTGGACAGGCCACCCGGCGCCAGCAGACGGTCACGCACCACATCCGCGACCCGCGCCGCCTGCTGGTCGCTGGCCAACCTGACGAACAGCGGCGTGACGGTCGCCGCCGTGAGGTTGTCGCGCGCGGCCTGCAGCGTCCAGTCGTAGTCGAAGTAAGCGCCGCGCTCGTCGTGCCACAGGTAGCGGTCGATCGCCGCCAGTCGCGCCTCGGCGTGCGCCCGAAAGGTCTTGACGCAGCCTTGCCAGCCCTTGACCTCACTGAGCTGGGCAATCTTGAGCTCCAGGTAGTACAGAAAGCTGTTCAGGTCGACCGGAATGATGTTGGTGGTGCGAATGCTCGACAACCGGGTCGGGTCGCCCAGCCAGCGCGAGCTGAAATCCCAGCCGGATTCGGCACCCGCGCGCAGGTCGCGATAGACCTCGTGCGCCGGCCGGCTGGATGAGCGCGCCGTTTCGATGTCCTCCAGGTAGGACTCCTCGCGCGGGGTGTCGCGCTCGTCCCAGTAGCGGTTGAGCACGCTGCCATCGTCCAAGCAAACGCAGCGCCGGTGCGTCTCGCCAGGGCGTAGTCGGTCGGCCCCTTCGGTCCAGAAAGCGTGCTCCTTGAGCAGTTGTGGCAGGTAATCACTGGCACGGTGTACGCCGCTTTCCTCGAACAGGTCGGTCATCAGGGCGAAAACGGGGGGTTGCGAGCGGCTCAGGTAGTAGGAGCGATTGCCGTTGGGCACGTGCCCGTAGGTGTCGATCAGGTAGGCGAAGTTGTCCGCCATGGCGCGTAGCAGCTCGCAATGCCCGCTTTCATCGAGGCCCAGCATGGTGAAGTAGGAGTCCCAGTAGTACATCTCGGTGAAGCGGCCGCCCGGCACCACGTAATCGTGCGGCAGCGGCAGCAATGAGGAATGCGGTGGGTGAAGCTTGGGATGACGAGTCAGCACCGGCCAGAGCCGGTCGATGTGCTCGGCCAGGGAGTCGTTGGGGTTGGCGACGAATTCCTTGGGCGGCATTTCGAACACGCTGAAGTGGTCATTCACGAAGGCGACCAGATCGAAATCCGGCTCATGACAGCGCGCCCGATAGTTGTCGAGAATCCGTTCGGGGTCGATGCGCGGCGCGCAGTCGACGAAGGTTTTGCTGTCCTCGAAGACGCGCCCGGTCTGCACCGCGACGAAAAGTTCCTGGTAGCGATCGGCCGGGGTCAGGGTATCGGCAGCCGATACGCTGTGGGTGTCGTAGTCGAAGAGGCCTTTGCGGGTGTCGGTCATTGTTCGCTGTAGTTCCATAGCAAGCCGCCGTCGACCACGAGGGTCGCGCCGGTGATGTAGTCGGCATCGTCAGAGGCGAGAAAGGCCACCGCACCGGCCACATCGCGCGGCTGGCCGAGCCGATTGGCGGGAATGTTCTGCAGCAGCGCGCCGAGTTTGTCCGGCTGGTTCATCAGGTCGCGGTTGATCGGCGTCTCGATGGCGCCCGGCGCGATGTTGTTGACGGTAATGCCCAGCGGCGCGAGCTCGATGGCGATGTTGCGCATCAGCATCTTCAAGCCGCCCTTGCTTGCGCAGTAGGCGGTGAAATTGGGATGCGGCAGCTCTTCGTGCACCGAACTGTTGTTGATGATGCGGCCTCGGTGCCCGCAGTCGCGTACATGGCGGGCAAAGGACTGAGCGAGAAAGAAAGGTCCGCGCAGGTTGATGTCGAGCACCTGGTCATAGTCCTCTTCGCTGGCGTCCAGGAATGACGCATGCGTCTGCACGCCCGCGTTGTTGACCAGAATGTCGAGGCGCCCCATCTGCTCGACGGCCTGCTCGACCAGACGCCGGCAATCGGCGACGACGCCGACGTCCGCCGGAATGAAGCAGGCGCGGCGGCCCAAACCCTGGATCTGCGCGAGCGTCTCGTCCGACAGCGCATTCGCTTGGCGGCTGTTGAGGACCAGGTCCGCGCCCTCCTCGGCCAGCCGCAAGGCGATGCCGCGGCCGATCCCCTGCGTACTGCCCGTGACCAGCGCAACCTTGTTCTCGAGCTTCATTCGGCACCTCGTCATGGGTCGATTACCTGTTCTGACGGGTCGCTGGCCGTTGCGTTCACGCCTGGGTTTTTACAGATGCTTCAGGGACTGTCCGGGCGGTCAGCCAGGCAGACAAGCGCAGGCGGCAGGCGCACAATGGCCGGCTTTCCAACTGCCTTCGTTTCAGGACATCCATGGCCACCGCCGATCTGCGCAAGGGTTACCTGCTGGGTCTGACGACCTTCAGCATCTGGGGCCTGTTTCCGCTGTACTTCAAATCCATCGAGCAGTACGCGGCACTTGAGATCGTCACCCAGCGGGCGATCTGGTCTGCGCTGTTCGGCACCTTGGTGCTGATGATCTGGCGCCACCGCGGCTGGTGGCAGGAACTGCTCGCCCATCCCAAGCGAATCGGCGTGCTGATGATTTCCAGCGTACTGATCGCCAGCAATTGGCTGATCTACGTCTGGGCGGTCAACCACGAGCACATGCTCGAGGCGAGCCTCGGCTACTACATCAATCCGCTGGTCAACGTGCTGCTCGGGCTGATCGTTCTGCGTGAACGGCTGCGCCCGTTGCAATGGCTCGCGGTCGGCATGGCGGCAGCCGGCGTCTCGCTGCAGCTGATCACCCTCGGCGACTTCCCCTGGGTGTCGATCGCCCTGGCGCTGAGTTTCGGCAGCTATGGCCTGCTGCGCAAACAGGCGCCGGTTGCGGCACTGCCCGGTTTGGTAGTGGAAACTTGGCTGCTACTACCGGTCGCCCTTGGCTGGTTGTTTTTCTTTGGCAGCGGGCCCAGCACCGAATGGGACTTTTGGACGACGCCCGAGTCACTCTGGCTGGTGGCGGCCGGCCCGGTAACGTTAGTCCCGCTGCTGTGCTTCAACGCCGCCGCCCGGCACCTGCCCTACTCGACGCTGGGCTTTCTGCAGTACATCACCCCGACCCTGCTGCTGATCCTGGCCGTTTGGATGTTCAACGAACCCTTCCCGGCCGACCGCCAGGTGGCGTTCATTTGCATCTGGGCCGGCCTGGCCGTCTACAGCTACGACATCTGGCGGACGCTGCGCAAAAGCCCTGCGCGCTAAGGCGAGTCAGCCCGCCGGCTGCAGTTTGAGCTCCACCATCAGGTCATCGGCCAGCGTTTCCAGGTGGCCCTGAAGCTCGTCCAGTGACAGCTCGGCGGGCACAGCGAGCAGCGCGTCGGCGTGGAACAGCAGCTCGTTGGTCATCGGCGCCGGCAACACGTCGGTGTCCAGGCTTTCGAGATTGACGCCGTGGCTGGCCAACAGCCGTGTGATGTCGCGGACGATGCCGGTGCGGTCGTTACCCACCAACTGCAGCTGAATCATCCGCCAGCTACGCTCGGGCGCATCCCCGCTGGCCGCGACCAACACTCGGATGCCCTGCTGCTCCAGGCCGTGTAGCGCCTCGATCAGCCCAGCGTGCGCCGCAACCGGCACCGCCACCCGCAGGATGCCGGCAAACTGCCCGGCCATCCGCGACATGCGGCTCTCCAGCCAGTTGCCGCCGTGCTCGCTGATGCACTTGGCGACGCGCTCGACCAGCCCGGGCTGATCCTCGGCAATGACAGTAAGTACGAGATGGTCCATCGGTGGCTCCTCTTCGTGTAGGCCCGGCGATCGACCGAGCCACTCAAGTATGGCCGGCAAGCCTCTGGGCCGCCCGCGCCAGGCAAACGACAAACTACCGCGTTCGGCGCCCGGATGCCCGCCTGATCCGCCTCGGCAATGCGCTGATGGACGCAAATCGGCTGTCAATTCGGCGGACTGATTTTCCAAACGGCTTCATGTAGTATCCGGCGACCCGAACTACAAGAAACCAATCGTCCGTTTCGGATTGATGAATCAAGTGAGGCGAGAGATGACTGAGCGCGTTGAAGTGGGTGGCCTGCAGGTTGCCAAAGTCCTTTACGATTTCGTGAACAACGAGGCGATTCCCGGCACTGGCGTGGATGCTGATGCCTTCTGGGCCGGCGCTTCCAGCGTCATCCACGACCTGGCGCCGAAGAACCGCGCGCTGCTGGCCAAGCGTGACGACCTGCAAGCACAGATCGATTCCTGGCACCAGGCCCGCGCCGGCCAAGCCCATGACCCGGTGGCCTATAAGGCCTTCCTGCAAGACATCGGCTACCTGCTGCCGGAAGCCGACGATTTCCAGGCCACCACCCAGAACGTCGATGAGGAAATCGCCCGCATGGCCGGCCCCCAGCTGGTCGTGCCGATCATGAATGCGCGCTTCGCCCTGAACGCGGCCAATGCCCGCTGGGGCTCGCTGTATGACGCGCTTTATGGCACCGATGCCATTACCGAAGAAGGCGGCGCGACCAAAGGCCCAGGCTATAACGAGGTTCGCGGCAACAAGGTCATCGCCTACGCACGCGCTTTTCTCGACGAAGCCGCGCCGCTGGAAACCGGCTCGCACGCCGACGCCATCGGCTACCGCATCGAAGGCGGTAAGCTTGCCGTCGCCCTGAAGGACGGCAGCAGCACCGGCCTGCAAAATCCCGCCCAGCTGCGTGGCTTCCAGGGCGATGCTCAGGCGCCAATCGCGGTCCTGCTCAAGCACAACGGCATCCACTTCGAAATCCAGATCGACCCCACCAGCCCCATCGGCCAGACCGATGCCGCTGGCGTGAAGGACGTGCTGATGGAATCGGCCCTGACCACCATCATGGACTGCGAAGACTCCATCGCCGCGGTCGACGCTGACGATAAGACCCTGGTCTACCGCAACTGGCTCGGCCTGATGAAGGGCGACCTGGTCGAGGAGCTGGATAAGGGCGGCAAGCGCATCACCCGCGCCATGAACCCGGACCGCGTCTACACCCAGGCCGACGGCAACGGCGACCTGACCCTGCACGGCCGCTCGCTGCTGTTCATCCGTAACGTTGGCCACCTGATGACCAACGACGCCATCCTCGACAAGGAAGGCAACGAAGTGCCAGAAGGCATCATGGACGGCCTGTTCACCGGCCTAGCCGCGATGCACAACCTCAAGGGCAACACCACCCGCGCCAACAGCCGCACCGGCTCCATGTACATCGTCAAACCAAAGATGCACGGTCCGGAAGAAGTGGCGTTCGCCACCGAGCTGTTCGGCCGCGTCGAGGACGTGCTCGGTCTGCCGCGCAATACGCTGAAGGTCGGCATCATGGACGAGGAGCGCCGCACCACGGTCAACCTCAAGGCCTGTATCAAGGAAGCGCGCGAGCGCGTGGTGTTCATCAACACCGGCTTCCTCGACCGCACCGGTGATGAGATCCACACCTCCATGGAAGCCGGCCCGGTCGTCCGCAAGGCGGCGATGAAGGCTGAAAAGTGGATCGCCTCCTACGAGAACAACAACGTCGACGTCGGCCTGGCTTGCGGCCTGCAAGGCAAGGCTCAGATCGGCAAGGGCATGTGGGCGATGCCCGACCTGATGGCGAGCATGCTCGAGCAGAAGATCGGCCATCCCATGGCTGGCGCCAACACCGCGTGGGTTCCGTCGCCGACCGCGGCCACGCTGCATGCGATGCACTACCACAAGGTCGATGTCTTCACCCGCCAGGCCGAACTGGCCAAGCGCGAGAAGGCGTCGGTCGACGACATCCTTACCATCCCGTTGGCGCCGAGCACCGACTGGAGCGAGGAAGAAAAGCGCAACGAGCTGGACAACAACGCCCAGGGCATCCTCGGCTACGTGGTCCGCTGGATTGACGCCGGCGTCGGTTGCTCCAAGGTGCCGGACATCAACGACATCGCGCTGATGGAAGACCGCGCCACCCTGCGCATTTCCAGCCAGCACATGGCCAACTGGCTGCGCCATGGCGTGGTCACCAAAGACCAGGTCGTCGAAAGCCTCAAGCGCATGGCGCCGGTGGTCGACCGCCAGAACGCCGGTGACCCCACCTACCGCCCACTGGCGCCGGACTTCGACAACAACGTCGCCTTCCAGGCCGCGCTGGAGCTGGTTCTAGAGGGCACCAAGCAGCCCAACGGCTACACCGAGCCGGTCCTGCATCGCCGCCGCCGTGAGTTCAAGGCCAAGAACGGCCTGTAACGCGATCGAAGCCCAGAAAGCCGCCCTTCGGGGCGGTTTTTCTTTGTCTTCGTTTTTCGAGTCCGACGCTCGCCTGCCCGCCCTGGCCTGCTGGCGACTAGACTTACGTCCAATGTGCCACGCCTGACCTGCGGCCCACCATTGGCCGCAAAAAATGGAAGCCAACCATGAGCAAAGCCGATGCGTTCGCCGCTGCAGGCAAGACTGCCGTGCTGCAGAACATCCACGGGACCATGGAATTCCTGCGCAAGTATCCGCCGTTCAATCAGATGGAGCCGGGGCACCTGGCCTATCTGGTGGAGAACTGCCAGCTGCGCTTCTACAGCGCTGGCGACTGCATCATTTCGCCCGATGACGGCGTCGTTGAGCACTTCTATATCGTCAAGCAGGGGCGGGTTCACGGCCAGCGCCCGCACACCAGTAAACGCGGCACCGACACTACATTCGAAGTGATCGTCGGCGAATGCTTTCCGATGGCCGCGTTGATGGGCGAGCGCGCCACCCGCACCGGCCATTTCGCCGCTGAAGACACCTTCTGCTACCTGTTGAACAAGCCGGCGTTCGTCAAGCTCGTCTCCAAATCGGCCTCGTTCCGCGATTTCGCCATGCGCGGCGTCAGCAGCCTGCTGGACCTGGTCAATCAACAGGCGCAGATGCGCGCAGTCGAGAGCTTGGGTGAGCAGTATTCCCTGGAAACACGGGTCGGCGAGCTTGCGTTGCCCCATCCGGTTTCGTGCCAGCCGACGATGCCGCTCGCCGAGGCGGTCGGGCTGATGCATGAAAACAATGTCGGCAGCGTCGTCATCACGGACGAGGCGTTGCATCCCCAGGGCATCTTCACGCTTCGCGATCTACGCCGGGTGATCGGCACCGGCACGACCGACCTGACGGCTCCGATCGCCGGCTTCATGACACACGATCCCTTTCACCTGCCGCCGGACGCGACGGCCTTCGATGCGGCCATCGCGATGACCGAACGTCACATCGCGCATGTCTGCGTGGTCGAGGACGGGCTGCTGCGCGGTGTGATATCCGAACGTGATCTGTTCTCGTTGCAACGGGTCGACCTGGTACATCTGGCGCAGGCGATTTCGCACGCCGATCGCGTCGAAACGCTGGTGATCATTCGCAGCCGCATCCTGCAACTGGTCGACAACATGCTGGCGCACGGCGCCTCGTCGACACAGATCACCCACATCATCACCCTGCTCAACGACCACTCGGTCTGCCGGGTGATCGAGTTGGCCATCGCCGAGCTGGGGCACCCCGGCGTGCCTTTCACCTGGCTGTGCTTCGGCAGCGAAGGCCGCCGCGAGCAGACGCTGCACACTGATCAGGACAACGGCATCCTTTTCGAAGCCGAGGACGCTGCCGAAGCTGCCCATATTCGTGGCCGGCTGTTACCGCTGGCCGAACGCATCAATCGGGATCTGGCGACCTGCGGCTTCACCCTGTGCAAAGGCAACATCATGGCCAGCAACCCGGAGCTGTGCCTGTCGCGCCAGGAATGGCGTCGCCGCTTCGGCACCTTCATCCGCGAAGCGACACCTGAAAACCTGCTTGGCAGCACCATCTTTTTTGACCTGCGCGCAGTGTGGGGCCCCTGCGAAGGCTATGAGCAGCTTCGGGCCTTTCTGTTGAGCGAGATCGCGGATAACCGGCTCTTTCAGCGCATGCTCGCTGAGAACGCGCTGCGCCATCGCCCGCCCGTTGGGCGGTTCCGAGATTTCGTGGTGTCGCGAAAGGGGGATAGCAAGGCGACGCTCGACCTCAAAGTGCAGGGCCTGACTCCATTCGTAGATGGCGCGCGCCTGCTCGCGTTGAGTCACGGCGTAACCACCTGCAACACGCTCGATCGTCTGCGCCAGCTGGTAGCCAGCGGCGTGATCGATGATAAGGATGGCGCGGCCTATGAAGAGGCCTACCATTTCATTCAGCAAACCCGCATGCAGCAGCATCAGCAGCAGGCTCGTCAGGGGCAGCCCTATTCCAACCGTCTCGACCCGGATACGCTCAACCATCTGGATCGCCGCATCCTGCGTGAATCCTTCCGCCAGGCCCAGCGCCTACAGAGCAGCCTAGCGCTTCGCTATCAGTTATGAATATGCCCTGGTTCAAGTTGAATGGTCCGGCCCTGGACCTCGAACAGCTGCAGCGCCGCGACTCGCTGCCTGTGCCCGCTCCGCTCGGCACCTGCGCGCTATGCGAGCAGCGGCTGGTCGTGCTCGACCTGGAAACCAGCGGGCTTGACCTGCGCAAGGACATCGTCCTGTCCATTGGTGCGGTGGTAATCGAGGAAGGCGGCATCGACCTGGGCAATCAGTTCGAATCCACCCTGCTGCGCCCGTCGCAGAAGGTCAGCGAAAGCGTGCTGATCCACGGTATCGCCCCAAGCGAGCTCGAGGCGGGCGATGACCCGGCGGAGGCTCTGCTCGACTTCATGGAGTTCGTCGGTGAGAGTCCGATCCTGGCCTTCCACGCCCCGTTCGACCAACGCATGCTGACCCGGGCATTGAAGAAAACCCTGGGCTACAAGCTGCGCCACCCCTTTCTCGACGTGGCCGAACTGGCGCCGATGCTCTGCCCGGACAACCGCCCGCGGCAGAACGGGCTGGATGACTGGTGTGCGCATTTCGGCCTGCACGTGATGCAGCGCCACCACGCCAGCGCGGATGCCCTGGCGACGGCCGAACTGGCACTTATCCTCTTCAGCAAGGCGCACCGGCAAGGTGTCGACAGCCTGCAGACCTTGACCCAGCGCCTGGCCAACTGGCGGCAACGGCAGCAGGCGAACTTCATGTAGGCCTAGCCGGCGCGGCTCGACTTTCTCCTCCCCGGAAACGAAAACGGCGCCCACCCTAGTCAGGATGAGCGCCGCAATCGCGCGTGGGCTGACGCCCACGCAACCGTCGCTACGTTACTGGCCGGTTTCGCAGAGCGCCCTATACAAGGGGCCCGCTGCATCCAATGTGGTCAGGCTGTCGGCCTTCGCCTCGCCAGCATCATTGAGCTGAAACATCGCGTGCTCAGTGCAGATCGCTTGGTAGGGCGCACTCTTCACTGTCGATATCAAGTGCTCCTTCTCGAAGCGATACAGGACGAACCGCGCCACACGCCCCTGCGGCGTGTCCTGAATCTGGGCGTTGGCCTTGTCCAGCACCGTGTACGCCATCGGCATGGGGTAGGCCAATGTCCACGGCCGCCACAGCATACTGCCGTCTTCGCTGGATACCACGACCGCGCCTTCCGGTAGCCGTGCTTGCTTGGCGTCGAACCAGCTGTACTCGTAATAGACGGTATAGCCGAGCATGCCCAGGCCGGCAAAGACTGGAATGATCCACTTCGGCAGCCGCTTTCGAGTCAGAGAGCGCAACAGCAATGCGATCCCTGCCCCCGCCACAGCGGCGACAATTGCAGCGATGAGATGCCAGATCATAAAAACAGCTTCCTTAAAAAAGTCGGGCTTCCAGATGGAAGCCCGACTTTACTTCGGTGTCAGGCCAGGCCTGACGGTTGGCGCATTATCAGTTAGTGATCAAGCGCAGCACCAGCACCCTTGGGCGTACGGACGCTCTCGACCAGGTCCTGAATCTCCTGCGGCGGAGCCTGGGTAGCCATCGAGACGGCGTAGGCGACCGCGAAGTTCAGGATGGCGCCCACGGCACCGAAGGCCTGCGGGGAGATGCCCATCCACCACTGATCCGGCGTGTTGGCGAGGCTGTTGGTGCCAGGGATGAAGAACCAGCCCAGGTACAGGAAGATGTACACGGCGGTACTCACCACACCGACCAACATACCGGCGACGGCGCCTGCGCTGTTCACGCGCTTGGAGAAGATACCCATCATCAGCGCCGGGAACAGGCTCGCTGCCGCGAGACCGAACGCCAGGGCCACGACCTGGGCCGCAAAGCCCGGTGGGTTGAGGCCCAGATATGTCGCGAGCAGGATGGCGGCGGTCATGGAGATCCGCGCGGCCAGCATTTCATTCTTCTCGCTGATCTTCGGATTGATGAGTGTCTTGATCAGGTCGTGACTGATGGCCGAGGAAATCGCCAACAGCAGACCCGCGGCAGTGGACAGTGCAGCAGCGATCGCACCCGCAGCGATCAGACCGATGACCCAGCCCGGCAGGTTGGCGATTTCCGGGTTGGCCAGAACGATGATGTCATTGTTCACGGTCAGCTCGTTGCCGTTCCAGCCACGCTCTTGAGCGGTCGGAGTGAAGGTAGCGTTCGTGTCGTTGTACATCTGCACCCGACCATCGCTGTTCTTGTCTTCCCACTTGATCAGGCCGGTACGCTCCCACGTCTGCACCCATTCCGGACGATCTTCGTAGCGGATCGCTTCGGCGGTGGGGCCTTCTGGGTAAATGGTCTGGACCAGGTTCAGGCGCGCCATGGAGGCAACGGCCGGAGCGGTCAGGTACAGCAGGGCGATGAAGATCAGCGTCCAGCCGGCAGACCAACGGGCGTCAGCCACCTTCGGTACGGTGAAGAAGCGGATGATGACGTGCGGCAGACCAGCGGTACCGATCATCAGCGACAGGGTGAACAGGAACATGTTCAGCTTGTTGTCGATGTCAGCGGTGTAGGCCGTGAAACCAAGATCAGTGACAACCTGGTTCAGCTTCTCGAGCAGCGGCATACCGGACTCGGTGTGCGTGCCGAACATGCCGAACATCGGGATCGGGTTGCCGGTCAGTTGCATGGCGATGAACACCGCCGGGATGGTGTAGGCAATGATCAGTACGATGTACTGAGCCACCTGGGTGTAGGTGATACCCTTCATCCCGCCGAACACGGCGTAGGCGAACACGATCGCGGCGGCAATCCAGATACCGGCGGAATTGCTCACTTCCAGGAAGCGAGAGAACGCCACACCCGCACCGGCCATTTGGCCGATTACGTAGGTCACGGAAATCAGGATCAGGCAGACAACAGCAACCAGGCGTGCGCCACGACTGTAGAAACGGTCGCCGATGAAGTCCGGTACGGTGAACTTGCCGAACTTGCGCAGGTAAGGCGCAAGCAGCATGGCCAGCAGCACGTAGCCACCAGTCCAGCCCATGAGGTAGACGGAGGTGGCATAACCGCCGGAGGCGATGATACCGGCCATGGAAATGAAGGACGCTGCGGACATCCAGTCGGCTGCGGTCGCCATCCCGTTGGTCACGGGGTGAACGCCACCACCGGCGACGTAGAACTCTTTAGTCGATCCAGCGCGAGCCCAGACCGCGATCCCGATATAGAGCAGGAACGAGGCGCCCACGAACAGCATATTGATCCAATACTGGCTCATTCTGGTTACTCCTCAACCCCGAATTCCTTGTCCAATTTGTTCAGCCGCCACGCGTAGTGGAAGATGATCAAAATGAACGTAATGATGGAACCCTGTTGAGCGAACCAGAACCCCAGGTCAGTCCCCCCGACCGGGATACCCGCCAGCAAAGGGCGCAGAAGAATGGCGAAGCCATAAGAGACAAGAGCCCATACCACCAGGCTCCACGTGATAAGGCGAACATTCGCCTTCCAGTACGCAGCAGCATTTGTTTTGTCGTCGCCGTCGGCCATGACGTTCTCCGTCTTATTGTTATTACAGAGTGATGGAAACCACAGCCTGAATTTAGCAAGGTTGCGCACTCGAAAGTAAGCCCCGACTTTAGTCTGACAAGCGCTCTGGATCGCATGCCGAGCGGCCTTGCAGAGCCCTGCGAAGGCCCGCTTCTTGGCCGGCCCGAACGCGCTTGGAACGCCAAGCCAGGCGCGACTTGGCGGTCACGCCCCGAACCGTTGGCCAGGCAGTAGCGGCCTGGCCTCGAAAAGGCGCAGGTGTCGATGATCCATAAATAGAAAACATGTCGAATCAGCGGCGGCAACGCAATTCGGGATAACACTTCACAGAGCACGTTAATTTAATATCGTGACAATTAAACTTTACACCTAAATATTTGAATAAATTACAAGCCACTCAAACTAAACGATGCTTTTTCGTAAAACACCATTCACGTATAAGCGCGCGCGGGCCGATGACTAATTGGAGCCAATGAACCACCCGCACAAAGGTGCAAGTGGTTTCAAACTGCCAATAAGCTCAGCAGGCGGGGCGGCCCGCGGTGTATTTCTGGGCGGGATCGATTGCGGCTTCGAGGTCTCGGATAGCCGTGGCGCCGATCAGCAGCGGGTAGCGGAAGTGGCTGCGATCGGTCAGGTTGACTTCGGCTTCGCGTAGCTGATCGCCAATGCATAGCTGCATCTCGACCACTGGCCGCTCGGCCACGTCGGGGCCGCGCTCGGCATCGGTGTCATCATCGGGATCGGCCTTTTCCTCGGCGCGCGTCTTGATCTCGGCAATGCGTGCCAGCCGGTGCTCGAACAGGGTGTCGTCCGCACCTTCGACGGCCAAGCGAAATCTCACCCAGTCTTCGCCATCACGCTCGAATCGCTCGATGTCCCGCGCCGACAGGGAGGCAGTCATCGCGCCGGTATCCATCTTGGCCTTGAGTGTCTTGCCAAGGTCTTCGATCTTGACCTGTTCATATCGACCGAACAGGGTTGGCTCAGCGGCCATGGCGGGAAGGGTCAACGCACTCAACAGCAACAACAAACGGGACAAAATCGCCTCCTGATTCAGTATTGACCTTCCGTGGGACCGACCGTCGCCACCATCCGTTCCGCCCGCGCTGCCGGGGTTCAGGCGGCACGCCTCGAGACCACCCGCCTGTTAGACTGCGCGTCACTTTTTTACGCAGACCACGACCGTGCCCAGTACAGCCTTCGCCACTCTTCCCCTCAGCCCCGCCACGCTGGCCAATCTGGATGCGCTCGGCTACGCCGAGATGACGCCAATTCAGGCGCAAAGCCTGCCGGTCATGCTCAAGGGCATGGACCTCATCGCGCAGGCCAAGACCGGCAGCGGCAAGACGGCCGCCTTCGGGATCGCATTGCTGGAGCCGCTCAACCCGCGCTATTTCGGCTGCCAGGCACTGGTGCTGTGCCCGACGCGTGAGCTGGCTGATCAGGTCGCCAAGGAACTGCGCCGGCTGGCACGTGCGGCAGACAACATCAAGATTCTCACCCTTTGCGGCGGCGTCTCTATCGGCCCGCAGATCGGCTCGCTGGAACACGGCGCCCACGTGATCGTCGGCACACCGGGGCGCGTCCAGGAACACTTGAAAAAGGGCTCCCTCAAACTCGACGGCCTTAACAAGCTGGTCCTAGACGAAGCCGACCGCATGCTCGACATGGGGTTCTATGACGCCATTGCCGAGATCATCGGGCAGACCCCAAGCAAGCGGCAGACACTGCTGTTTTCGGCGACCTACCCCGCCGGGATCAAGCAGCTGGCATCGACCTTCATGCGAGACCCACAGCAGGTCAAGGTCGAAGCCCTGCATGACGATGCGCAGATCGAGCAGCGCTTCTACGAAATCGATCCCGTGGATCGCATGCAAGCGGTCATTCGTGTCCTTGCGAGCTTCCGCCCGGAGACCTGCGTAGCCTTCTGCTTTACCAAACAGCAATGCCAGGAACTGGTTGATGCCCTTACGGCAAAAGGCATCTCGGCCATGGCATTGAACGGCGACCTGGAACAGCGCGACCGCGACCAGGTGCTCGCCATGTTTGCCAACCGCAGCCTTTCGGTATTGGTCGCCACCGATGTGGCCGCCCGGGGCCTCGATATCGACGCGCTGGATATGGTGATCAACGTCGAGTTGGCACGCGATTCAGAGATTCACATTCACCGCGTGGGGCGTACCGGTCGGGCCGGCAAGAAAGGCATCGCTATCAGCCTCGTCGCCCCGGCCGAAGCCCACCGCGCCCAGGCCATCGAGGATCGACAAAAGGCACCGCTCAACTGGCAGCCGTTGAGCGAACTGAAAGCCCAGCCAGGGGAGCCGCTGCAGCCGCCCATGGTTACGCTGTGCATCGGCGCCGGCCGCAAGGACAAGCTGAGGCCCGGCGACATCCTCGGTGCGCTGACGGGCGATGCGGGAATTCCCGGCAACCAGGTCGGCAAGATTGCGATCTTCGATTTCCAAGCGTTCGTTGCCGTCGAGCGAGCGGTCGCCAAGCAGGCTTTGAATCGCCTCAATGCGGGCAAGATCAAGGGACGCTCGCTGAAAGTTCGCACGCTTTAAGTCAGTCGAGAATTAACGAGCCTGCCGGGTCCTCGTGCAGGCTCGCTGCGAAACGGATTGCCCGTTCCGTAGAGCGGTTCGCCTCGTTCTAGGCATCGAAGCGAGCGGCGAGCCGGACGACATCCTTGTCGCTCGGTTCGCCAAAGCGTGGGTTACAGAGAGCCGCGCGCCCAGGGACCCCAGATCGCGAAGGTGATGCCCGGGGTCTGGATGTTGACGAACAGGAAGTGCCCGGTCGGGTCGAAGCAGGCACCGCAGAATTCGCGGTTGCGGTAGTCGCCACCGGAGACCTTCTTGCCCGCCGCAGCGGCCTGGACGTCATCGAAGACCACATTGTTCTTGGCAAAAATGTAGGCCTCGCCCGCGTCTGTCAGGCCCAGCAGTCGTTCACCGAAACCGTACATATCCTGCACGCCGCCACCGTCTTCGCAGAGCAGCACGCCGCCTCGCGGGCTGACTGTGACGTTATCCGGGTTATTGGCAATCTCCGCGTCGGTCGAGGCGAAGATGCAGGTCAGGCGATCGGTCGCCAGATCATGCACCCACACCGCGCCGCGCCCGTAGCCAGCGCGGCCCTGAGCGTCGGTGCCGGCGCTGGTGTCGACGATGTAGAGCTTGCCTTCACTGAACCAGATGCCTTCGCCGCGGCTCATGCTCAGCCCGCCAGAACGACGCGACTGGGCGAACGGGCCGCTGCCTTCGGGCTGCGGTTCGAGGTCCGGGTTCGCGATTTCGACCCACTCGAGCTGGTAGCTGTCACCCTGGCTGGGTGCGTGCAGGTCGACCAGGTCGCGGTTGCGTACCCGCGCGGCCTGGAGAATACCGCCAGCGGCCAGCGAACCTGGCTGCTGGCTGGCATCGGTGGGGATATAGCGGTAGTAGCCCGCGCGGTTGCGGGCATCTTCGGTCAGGTAAACATAGCTGTTGCGCGGGTCGACGGCGACCGCTTCGTGGGCGAAGCGCCCCATTTGCACGATCGGCTGGCCGGTGGTCAGCGCCGGGTCAGCGGTAACTTCGAAGACATAGCCGTGCGCACGACCACCCACGCTGCTGTAGTCGGCTGTGGTTTCCTCGCAAGACAGCCAGGTACCCCAGGGCGTGACGCCACCCGCACAATTGGTGCGAGTGCCACCCAGGCTGGGCACGGTGCGCACCGGCTGGTCGATGCCGCGAGAGAAATACAGGTTGGTAGTGCCGCCGGCCGGGCGCTGGCCATTCGACAAGGTGACACCGTCATAGATGCCGTTGGCTTCGATCAGGTTGCCGGTGCCGGCTTCATGGTTGCGTACCAGCACGATTTCCGGGCCTTTGGCGCCGCGGCGCACGCCGATGACCCCCATCCCGTCGTGAGAGGTGGGTACTGGTTGGCCGTTCTCCATCATGTCGCCGGTCCAGGAGAAGCTCTTGTACTGGAAACCGTCTGGCAGCTGCAGCAGTTGAAGGCCTGTAGACAGGTCCCGCGTCGGGCGCAGCGGGCCGTAGCTGCTGCGCACGACGCCAGCGTTGCGGCCCTGGGCATTGCGCGCGGCGAAGGCCTGCAACGTACCGAGGAACGGGGTGGTAGCGACTACAGCGGCAACGGCGCCACCCTTGAGCAGATTGCGGCGGCTGGCATCATGTTCACGGTTCATGCGGTGTCCTCTGTTTATAAGTTTGGTGGGAGGGGCGGCATGAATGAAGCCAGTCAAATACGGCTATTCGATGAACATGCGGTTTCGTTCCGGTGATACGGGACCAACGGTCGGTATAAGCTTTGCTGCGTTCGTCGTGACGCCGTCATCTGAACCGCGTCCAATCCGTTTCTCCATCAGCCGCCCGGACCCTCCCATGCGTTCACCCTCGCTCAGCCACTCCCTGCGGCGCCTCTGGGCACAGGACAAGTTCGGCTACAGCCTGCGGGTCGCCATCGCGCTCGCCTCGAGCATGGGCCTCAGCTGGTATATGGCCGAGCCATCGATGGTCATTCCGCTGTTCCTGGGGATCATCGCAAGCGCCCTGGCGGAAACCGACGACAGCTGGCTGGGCCGGTTGTCCGCGCTGCTGGTAACACTGTTCTGCTTCAGTATCGCGGCCGTGTCGGTGAAATTGCTGTTCCCCTACCCTTTGCTGTTCGCCGCCGCCATGGCTGGGGCCACGTTCTGCCTGGTGATGCTGGGCGCGCTCGGTGAGCGCTATGCGACCATCGCGCAGGCAACGCTCATCCTCTCCATCTACAGCATGATCGCCGCCGACCAGCGCGGCGGCGAGGTGCTTCACCCCTGGCGAGATCCGCTGCTGCTGCTCGCTGGGGCAGCCTGGTACGGTCTGCTATCGATCGCCTGGAACGCTCTTTTCGCCCATCAGCCGGTGCAGCACAGCCTGGCCCGTCTCTATCGCGAGCTGGGCCAGTACTTCAAGTTGAAGGCCGCGCTGTTCGAGCCGGTGCGCCAGCTGGATGTAGAAGAGCGGCGCCTGGAGCTTGCCCGGCAGAACGGCCGTGTCGTCAGTGCGCTGAACGCGACGAAGGAAACCTTGCTGCACCGCCTGGGTAACGGCCGCCCGGGCGTGCGCATCAACCACTACCTGAAGCTGTACTTCCTCGCACAAGACCTTCACGAGCGGGTCAGCTCGTCGCACTATCCCTATCAGGCTCTGGCCGAGGCGTTCTTTCACAGTGACGTGCTGTTTCGCTGCGGCCGCCTGCTGCGCCTGCAAAGCGTCGCCTGTGCCGAGCTGGCCGGGGCCGTCCAGCTGCGTCAGCCTTTTCGTTACAGCGAGGCGAATGCCCAGGCGCTGGCGGATCTGGAGGCCTCCCTCGAGCACCTGCGCTTGCAGAGCAACCCGGCCTGGCGCGGGCTGCTGCGGTCGCTACGTGCGCTTTCCGGCAACCTCGCCAACATGCAGCGCCAGCTGGCGAGCGCGAGCAATCCCGATGCGCTCGAAGGTGAGCAGGACAGCAGCCTGCTCGATCGCGACCCACAATCGCTGCGCGACGCGCTCGGCCGTATCCGCCTGCAATTGACGCCCACCTCACTGCTGTTTCGCCACGCCCTGCGCATGAGCGTCGCCCTGCTGGCTGGCTATGCGGTGCTGCACACCATCCACCCGGAACAGGGCTACTGGGTGCTGCTGACGACCGTTTTCGTCTGCCAGCCGAACTACGGCGCGACGCGGATCAAGCTGGTGCAGCGCATTACCGGAACGGCACTTGGGCTGGGCGTCGGCTGGGCGCTGTTCGATCTCTTCCCCAGCCAGCAAGTGCAAGCGCTGTTCGCGGTGATCGCCGGCGTGGTGTTCTTCGCCACGCGCAGCAGCCGCTACACCTTGGCAACCGCGGCGATCACTCTGTTGGTGCTGTTCTGCTTCAATCAGGTTGGCGACGGGTATGGCCTGTTCTGGCCGCGCCTGATCGATACGCTATTGGGTAGCCTGATCGCCGCCGCAGCGGTGTTTCTCATCCTGCCGGATTGGCAAGGGCGACGGCTCAACCAGGTGGTGGCGAACACGCTCGCCCGCAGTGCCGACTACCTGCGGCAGATCATGGCGCAGTACGAGAGCGGCAAGCGCGACGACCTCGCGTACCGCCTGGCCCGGCGTAATGCGCACAACGCCGATGCGGCGCTGTCGACCACACTGGCGAACATGTTGCTCGAGCCTGGCCATTTTAGGAAGGAGGCCGAAACCGGCTTCCGGTTCCTGATCCTCTCGCACACGTTGCTCAATTACCTCTCGGGCCTGGGCGCCCATCGCGAAAGCCTGCCGGACGATGCCCGCGACGAGCTGCTCGAGGATGCCGCGGCGCGCCTGGCCGGTAGCCTGGATGAACTGGCGAAGGCGCTGCAGGAGAACCAGACGGTCGCCGTCTACAGCGAGGCGGAGGAAGCGCTGGCCCAACAATTGGAGCAAGCGCCGGAAGAGATGGATGACGCACACCGGTTGTTGCAGACGCAACTCGGCCTCATCTGCCGACAACTCGCACCCTTGCGAGGTATGGTCGCCCACCTTCTACGCCAAGCGCCGCCGTAGCGTCAAGGCAGCTGTGCCGGCACCGGAAGGCCGTGGCGAGCGAAAATCGCCGCGTAAGTGCCGTCTTCAAGCATCTCGCCCATCTCATGGTTGAACGCCTCGATGATCTGCGCCTGATATGGATGGTTTTTGCGCACCACGAGCGACAGGTCCAGCGCGAGATATTCGCCGGGGAGAAAACTCAGCTGATCGCTGACATCCGCCAGTTCGCGATCGAAATGAAACTGCGCAGTGCGTTCATCCTCGAGGGTCAAATCCACGCGGCCCGCCACGAGCATGCGCGCCGCCTGCAGGAAGTTGGTGGTGTAGCCGATGCTCAGTCGAGCGTTGTGGGTCAGCTCCTCACCGTAGGCATAGCCGCGGTTCAGAGCGATAGCGTAGCCCTCCAGGCTGTGGAGTCCGTCCGCCGGGACGTCGTCCTCGGCACGCTGTACCCATCGCATGCGGTTGGTCAGGAAGGGGCGGGATACGGCTGTGAAACGAGCGCGGCTTTCGGACGGCCACCCATTGATAAGGTCGTAACTCCCGCTTTCCAGACCCCGCAATGCCCGCTCCCATGGCACTTCGGTATAGCGCACCTCATAACCGGCCCGCCCCAGTGCAGTCGTGATCAAATCCACGGACAGGCCGGAATGAAGCAGCCTCTGATCCGTATACGGCGGCCAGGCATTGCCCGCCAAACGCAGCACCTCGGCAGTTACCGAGGTGCTGCCCAGCAATGCAATGAGCAACAGCACCTGCATTTTTACCCTCACGCCGAAACCTCATGGCAAATGGCCGCTCTCATGAGCAAAGCACATGAAGCGGCGTTGAAGCAGTCGATCCGCTAGCCGGCTCGCGCCGTTGCTGCAGTTGTACTGAGCCCGGAGTACCATGCCGCGTTTTCCAGACCTGACCGAGGTGGCCGTGTTGCAAACGGATGTGGTGATCATAGGCGCGGGCGCGGCAGGTCTGATGTGCGCGTTCACGGCGGCCGCCCGTGGGCGCGGGGTGCTGCTGCTCGACCACGCGAACAAGGCCGGCAAGAAAATTCTCATGTCCGGCGGCGGTCGCTGCAATTTCACCAACCTCTACACCGAGCCGGCCAATTTCCTTTCCGGCAACTCGCACTTCTGCAAGTCCGCGCTGGCCCGTTACACCCAATGGGACTTCATCGACCTGGTCAGCCGCCACGGCATCCCGTATCACGAAAAGAAACTCGGCCAGCTGTTCTGCGACAACAAGGCCAGCGACATCCTCGGCATGCTGCTCGATGAGTGTCGCCAGGCCGATGTCGACCTGCGCCTGGATACAGCGGTGACCGGCATCGAGCAGGCTGCGGACGGGTTCCATCTGCAGAGCGACGTCGGCGAAGTTGCTTGCCAGTCGCTGGTGATCGCCACCGGTGGATTGTCGATCCCGACGTTGGGGGCGACTGGCTTCGGGTATCAGGTGGCGCGGCAGTTTGGCCACAACGTGCTGCCGACCCGTGCCGGGCTGGTTCCTTTCACGATCACCGAACCGCAGCTCAAAGCCATGTGCGAAGCGCTGTCCGGGACCTCCGTTGAGGACTGCCTGGTAAGCTGCAACGGTCAGAGCTTTCGCGAGAACATCCTTTTCACCCACCGCGGTCTCTCTGGCCCAGCCATCCTGCAGGTGTCGTCCTATTGGCGGCCGGGCGATACCGTGGAAATCAACCTCCTGCCCCACCTCGACCTGCCCACCTGGCTCGACTCGCAGCGCCAGGAGCGGCCGAACACTGAGCTGAAGACGCTGCTGGGCGAATTGTTCACGCGCAAGATGGCCACACTGCTGGCCGAATACTGGTTTGAGTCGCGGCCGCTGAAGCAGTACACCAAGGCGGAGCTCGACGCCGTTGCCGGTCAGCTCGCCTGCTGGCAATTGGTGCCGGCAGGCACGGAGGGTTACCGCACCGCGGAAGTTACGCTGGGCGGGGTGGACACACGTGAGGTGTCGTCGAAAACAATGGAATCGCAAAAAGCGGCTGGGCTGTATTTCGTAGGCGAGGTGCTGGACGTAACCGGGCACCTCGGCGGCTTCAACTTTCAATGGGCATGGGCGTCGGGCTACGCAGCTGCGCAACACGTCTGAACCTGCTGAAGCCGAATAAGCGCCCGGCCTATTCGTTGGACAGGTTGGACGGCGGCGAAACCTCGCGCGGGCCGGCCGGGTCGGTCGCGGTGTTCTGGAATTCCTGCTGGTTGCGCTCGTTGTTCTCCATTGCGGAACGCTCGTCGTCCGGTGAACAGGCCGCTAGAGCCGCAGCAATGGGTAGCGCCAGTGCGGCAGCATATAAACGCTTAGTCATCTAAATCCTCCTCGGATTGAGGTGCGGCGGCTGCGACACCTCATGCGGTGAGCGGTTACTGGGCTGCGCCCGTTCCGGTACCGGTGGTGTTCGGCGCAGTACCTGCCCCAGACTGGGTGCCTAAGCCACTGCCGTTGTCGGCGGGAGCGGTCTCCACATCACCCGCCGCTTCCGTGCCTGCGTTGATCCCCGTGGTGCTACCGGTGCTGGTTTCCGGGCTGGCGTTGGCGCCGGAGCCGGTGGTACCGGAATTGCTTGGCGGGGTGCCAGTGGCCGGAGCGGCGGGCTGCTCGGTGGTCGGCTGCGGCGGTGTCGCCTCACGCTCACGTTCTTCGTCCGGGCCGCAACCAACAAGTAGCAGGCCTAGAAGAGGGGCAGACAAGTAAGCAAGACGCATGGAAACCTCCAACAGAAATAATCGAGCCGGCGTCTGAGCCGGCAGCGTTCGGATCGATCGATCCTCTGTGAAAGTTGACCGTGCGACAGTGTTTGAGTGCCCGCCCTGCTGGCGCCGTCCGCCCGACGGTCCCTCGGGGCTAGGGCAGCACCTCTTCCACGCCACGACGCTCGTTCAGCGATCCGAAGCGCACCTGCAGCTCGCCGGCGGTGCAGGGCTGGGCGAACAGATAGCCCTGCGCATAGCCGCAACGCTCCTCGCCAAGAAACCTGAGCTGCGCGACCTGTTCCACGCCTTCGGCCACCACGGTCAACCCGAGGCTATGGCCGAGGCCGATAATGGCTCGGCTGATCACCGCAGCGTCCGCATCGTCCGGGACGCCGGCGATGAAGCTGCGATCGACCTTGAGGATGTGCAGCGGGAAGCGTTTGAGATAGCCGAGCGAGCAATAACCGGTACCGAAGTCGTCCAGCGCCAGACGCACGCCGAGGTCGGCGATGCCATGCAGCGCGGCGAGCATTTCGTCGCACTGCTGCATCAGCAGCGTCTCGGTGATCTCCAGTACGAGATGGGCCGGTGACAGCCCGGTCTCCTCCAAGACCCGGGCGAGGCGGCGCGTGAAGTCCGGCTGCTGCAACTGGCGAGTCGACAAATTGACCGAGCAGTGCAGGTCGGGCTGCCCTTCGGCCTGCCAGCGGCGCACCTGTGTACAGGCCTCGCGGAGCACCCACTCGCCCACCCGAACGATCTCGCGCGACTCTTCAAGGATCGGGATGAACTCTTGCGGGCCCACCAGTCGCCCGTCATGGCACCAGCGCAGCAGGGCTTCGACACCTGCCAGGTATGGCCGACCGTCCACGATGCGGCAAATCGGCTGGTAATGCAGCGCGAACTCGCCCCGTGCGAGCGCGGGGGCCAGGGCGCTTTCCAGTTCGAGTCGGCGCTGCGCGGTGCTCTGCAGACCGTCGTGATAGAGCGCGAACTGGTCTTTGCCGGCACCCTTGGCGCGATAAAGCGCAAGGTCCGCAGCCTGCAGAGCGTCCAGCGGCTTGCCGTCGCGCTGCAGCGGCGCGATGCCAATGCTCGCACTCAATGAGAGGGTGCGTTCGCCAATCATCAAAGGGCGACGCAAGGCGTTGAGCATTCGCTGAGCGACCCGCTCGGCATCGCTTGCGCAGGCCAGGTCGCCAAGCAATGCGACGAACTCGTCGCCGCCGAATCGCGCCAGATGGTCGCCCGGGCGAATGCAACAGGCCAGCCGCTTGGCCACTTCCACCAGCACCTGATCGCCGACGCGATGGCCAAGGCTGTCGTTGATCAATTTGAAACGATCCAGATCGACGAACAGTAATGCCGATGCCCGGGTGCCACCGCGCTGCTGCAGTGCCTTGAGCAGCTCGTCCAGGTGTAGCCGATTGGCCAGGCCGGTGAGTGAATCATGTCGAGCGGCGTGCTGCAGGCAGCTCTCGGCGACCTTGCGCGCGCTGATATTGGTCTGCGAGCCAGCCATGCGCCGCCCACTGCGTGCCGATTGCTCGACCACGCCGCGCACCAGCACCCAGAGGTAATCGCCGCACTGGGTGCGGATGCGGTATTCGTGGGCCAGCGCGTTGGTCCAGCCATTCAGGTGCGCGCTGATGGACTCCCGCAGGCCGGCCAGGTCGTCGGGGTGGACGCGAGAGAACCAGCTATCGCTGGTGTATTTCGCCGCTGCCGGTATACCGAGCATGGCCGTCCAACGCTCGGACAGGTAGAGCTGGTCATCGTCGATGTGCCAGTCCCAGATGCCGTCTTCGGTGCCGCGCAGGGCTCGCGCCAGCCGCGCCTCGCTGTCTTCGAGCGTTTTGCGCTGCGCCATGGTGTAGGTGTCGATCGCCAGAATCATGTCGAAGAAGACGACCTTGAGCAGGCTGTCGAACGCTTCACGCCCGGGCGCGTCGCCGATCAGCGACGCGGCCATTTCGCCTAGGTAGAGTCGATAGGCGCCCATATACCATTCGAGGTCTACCCCGACGCGCTGGTGCACCAGCCCGACAAGCAGGCGGTCGTCCACGTAGCTGCGCTCGTAGGGCCCACTCCAAAGCCGATGGTAATACTCCTGCTGCTTGCGCTTGAGACGAGCCAGGCGCTGTGGGTCGGACAGCAACCCGGCCGGCACGTCGAATCGGCCCATGTGTTCGTATAGCCGCTCGATAAACTGCTGATGCGCCTGTTCAACCGCCGCTGCGTGGCCGTTGAGGCGCTGCGTGTCGGCTTCGTTCCATTGCAGAAAGCGCTTGCGCGTTTCTATGGTCTCGGCATCGAGACCCATGCGATCGAGCACCGCCTTTATTTTGTTGTCCATGGCCACCCCGTCGAACCGCTGCTACCGCCTGTAGGCGACCAGCCATGTGACCAGACACCAACAGATAGCACTAAGCCATTAAGCGTGGCAGCACGGCGGGACTGGATTATTGATACAGGTCAGCGGGATGTAGCGAGGTCGGCGAGCGCCGAAATCAGGCGGGGCAACTGCAACAATCGGGCGGGTCAAGCGAGACCCGCCCAGGCATTCACGCCGCGTTGCGTGCGTTGAACTCTTTCTTCAGGCGGGTCTTGAGCTCAGCCATCTGCTGGCCCATCTCTTCGAGCTTGCTCTTGTCGAACAACTCGCGCGCCTGCGGGAACATTTCCTCTTCCTCTTCCTCGATGTGGTGTTCGAGCAGCTCCTTGCACACTTTCACGCGGCCCGTGAATTCGTAGCTCGCCGGATCGGTTGCTTTCAGGTCAGGCAAGACCAGCGCATCGACGGTCCGATGCTCTTCCTTGGCCTCGTGAAACATCCGCAGCTCCTCCTTGCCGCCGGCTTCCTTGTAGGCCGGGTAGAGAATCTGTTCTTCGATCTGGGTGTGGATGGAGACTTCCATTTCCAGCTTCTGCAGCAGCTCGGTACGCGTCTTGACGGCGCGTTCGGTGCTGTCGCTCAGGCGGGACAGGATGTCTTTGAGGGTCTCGTGGTCTTCGATCAACAGGTCGATGGCATTCATGCGGGCTTCCTCATCATTCATCAGGGGTGCTGCCCAGGCTCTACGGACTGGTGCATGCGTTGCTGCCGACGGCAGCGTCAAGCGGATGCGAGGCCCACCGGGTGAGCCTCGCAGGCAAGTCAGGCGTAATCGTAGGTGGGCAGGCCGGTGCGGCTCTGGCTCTGAAGACGCGCGATAGCGGGCGACATGCCGGCTTCGAGGGCGAGGTCACGGCGGATCGAGCTGACCACCCATTCGAGCTGGATGTTGGTCTGCGTCTGCCCTCGGGACAGGGCGCGCCTGATGATGTCCCGATCGTCGTTGCGCAGCGTGAGCAACAACCCGCCATCCGGGCGGGGCTTGGTGACTACTTCGAATTCGGGGAACGCGGCAGCGAGAACTTTATCAGCGGCAATCATTATTGTTACTCCGGTTATGTTTCCAGCGTACGGTGCTGGAGCACCGTTCGTGCCAACCGGAGCGAATAGCCGAGGCCACTAAAATCAGTGACTTACGTCACATAATGGCAATATGTTTGCATGCAAAACGCATGAAGAAGCCGGATACGGCATGCATTCTGCTTTGCCCTGACGAAGGCTCTGGGATGCGGGCTGGCCGCAACCGAAACGGCTGAAGCATCCGGCATGGGATGTCCAGGCCGGCGCCGCGAGCCCTTCAGAGCCCTGTGCCAGCCAACGCTCGCTTTCGCCATACGCTGGCCAGCCAGGGCTGCTGGTCGCGCGGTAGGCCGGCGGGCCGGTAGTAATGTTCCAACTCGATGAACCCCGCTGCGATCATGCAGCGCTGCCAAGCTGGCCAGTCGTACCAGGCACCGTAGCGCGCACCGCTCCACCCCTCTTGATTCTCGCCGCGCGGGTTCGAGGCGAAGAGCACGCCCTCAGGTCGCAGTGCCGCATGCAGGTTGCTCAAGACCGCACTCAATTCTCGGCTTGGCACATGGAACAGGACCGCGTTGGCGAAAATCCCATCGAACGATGCCGCGGGCAGGTCCAGCGCCAGGAACTGCTGGTGAAGCACTTCGCAACCGGTCGCCTCTCGGGCCATACGAACGAACGGCTCCGCGCCGTCGAGCCCGACCGCAACGTGCCCTAGCGCCGTGAAGGTCTTCAGGTCGCGCCCCGGCCCGCATCCCAGATCGAGAATGCGATACGGTGGCTCGCCACGGATATGCCGCAATAACGCCTCGATGTTCTGGCTGACATCGTGATCGCGCGTGCCCTCGCGAAACGCGTCGGCGTTGGCACGGTAGTCATCGAGCGTACGTTCGGTGATTTCCCGGGTGCTCGGTTCTGGCATGTTTCAATCCTCAAAAACGGCATTGCCTGGCAATTCTCAACGAGCGATTGACGGATGGTCGACGACCCTGAACTTGCATGGGGCTGGGAAGCTCAAACCCCTCGCCTAGAGGTTCGCGTAGTATCGTCAGCGATCCGCCTCTGAAACACGCCGAGTAAAGCTCCAATGAGCCACGTTGCCAAAGTCGTCCTGCTCGTTGAAGACGAGCCCCACATTCGCGCCCTGTTGGCCGATTACCTCGCCAGTGAAGGCTATCAGGTGCTGGAAGCGGCAGACGCCACCGAAGCCTTCGATATCCTTGCGACCAAGCCGCAGCTCGACCTGCTGGTGACCGACTTCCGGCTGCCCGGCGGCGTGTCAGGCGTGATGATCGCCGAACCGGCGCTCAAGCTGCGTCCGGACATGAAGCTGATCTTTATCAGCGGCTACCCGATCGAGATCTACGAGTCGGGTAGCGAAATCGCCCTCTCCGCGCCGATCCTGGCCAAGCCCTTTTCGCTCGACACCTTGCGCGATCAGATCCGCCAGCTGCTCGCCTGACCCGCCTATCCCCATAACGCAACGAGCCCGCACAGGGCGGGCTCGTCGTTGTTAGCGCGATGAATCAGCGAACCTTGGGGTCCAGCTCGCCGCTGGCATAACGCTGGAACATACCTTCCAAGGAGATCGGCTTGATCTTCGAGGCATTGCCGGCGGTGCCGAAGGCCTCGTAACGCGCGATGCAGATGTCGCGCATTGCAGTTACGGTCTTCGCCAGGTACTTGCGCGGGTCGAACTCGCTGGGGTTCTTGGCCATGAATTCACGAATCGCGCCGGTGGACGCCAGGCGCAGATCGGTGTCGATATTGACCTTGCGCACGCCGTACTTGATGCCTTCGACGATCTCTTCGACCGGCACGCCGTAGGTTTCTTTAATGTCCCCACCGTACTCGTTGATGATTTTCAGCCACTCCTGCGGGACCGAGGAGGAGCCGTGCATCACCAGGTGGGTATCGGGGATGCGCTGGTGGATTTCCTTGATGCGCTGGATCGACAGGGTGTCGCCGGTCGGCGGCTTGGTGAACTTGTAGGCGCCGTGGCTGGTGCCGATGGCGATCGCCAGGGCATCGACCTTGGTCTTTTTCACGAAGTCGGCCGCCTCTTCCGGATCGGTCAGCAGCTGGCTGTGATCCAGGGTGCCTTCGGCGCCGACGCCGTCTTCTTCGCCGGCCATGCCGGTTTCCAGCGAACCCAGGCAACCCAGTTCGCCTTCTACCGACACACCACAGGCGTGGGCGAAGGCAACGGTCTGCTGGGTCACGCGGACGTTGTATTCGTAGTCCGACGGCGTCTTGCCGTCTTCCTTCAGCGAGCCGTCCATCATCACCGAGCTGAAGCCCAGCTGGATCGAGCGCTGGCAGATGTCCGGGCTGGTGCCGTGGTCCTGGTGCATAACGACAGGGATATGCGGGAATTCTTCCACCGCGGCGAGGATCAGGTGGCGCAGGAACGGCGCGCCAGCGTATTTGCGAGCGCCGGCCGAAGCCTGGACGATCACCGGGGAGTCGGTCTTGTCGGCCGCTTCCATGATGGCTCGCATCTGCTCGAGGTTGTTCACGTTGAAAGCCGGCACGCCATAGCCGAATTCGGCGGCGTGGTCGAGCATCTGGCGCATGCTGATGAGTGCCATGGTTTCCTTTCTCCCGGTTAGGGTCGATTAATCATCTGTAGCCTGCCGCAGCGGCTGGCGGTATTCAAACACCGCGCAACGTGGCGCGGCATTGTAGTGGCGAACGGGGTAAAAGCCATCCGCTAAAAAACAGGGTTCGGGTAGCGGCCGCCAATCAGAGGGTAATCAGCGAAGCGCTGCAGCCGTGGGCCAGCAGCTTGTCGTCGGCGATCCGGTAGACCAGCGCTTCGTTACCTTTGTCGTGGAAGGCCACTACGCCATCGCTATAGAAAGCACCGCGGGTGGCTGGTTCCTTGCGCAGGGTATGAACCTCTTCGCTGCTACCGATCTTCAGGTCTACCACCTGCCGACCGTCGTCGGCATAACGCCAGGCAATGTTCTGCGCGCTCTGGCATTTCCAGCGAACAAAGGGCGCATCGGGACCAGACTGCCAGTAGCCACAACCGCCAAGCAGCACGGCAGCTGTGATGGGAATGAACAGGCCTTTCATTGCTTCTCCTTGCCTTGGCCGCCTCGGTTCAGGGGCAGTCCTGTACGTCGGCGGTGGTGCCAGCGGTAGGGTCGCCGGTGCTTTGCATCTCTACCCGCTGATCGTTCTGCGCCGTGGGGCTCTGGGCAGGCGGCGGGTCGAACACTTCGCAGGCCGAATCCGGACCGTTTCCCGCACACCCGGCCAAGCCGAGCAGGCATACCGCAATCGCGACGTGACGCATGGTGAGTCTCCATTCCTTGTCTGAACAGAACAGAGACAGCACCGACTGCGTAGGGTTGCCTTTTGCCGTTGCGCTTGTATGGCTAGAAATCAGCCGGCGCGCTGCTCGAGCACTTCAACCGCTGGCAAAACCTTGCCCTCGACGAACTCAAGGAAGGCGCCACCACCGGTGGAGATATAGGAGATCTGCTCGCCCACGCCGTACTTGTCGATCGCCGCCAGGGTGTCGCCGCCGCCGGCAATGGAGAACGCCGGACTTTCGGCGATGGCCTGCGCCAGGACCTTGGTGCCATTGCCGAACTGGTCGAATTCGAACACGCCGACCGGGCCGTTCCACAGAATGGTCTTGGACGACTTCAACAGCTCGGCGAAGTTGGCCGCGGTCTGCGGGCCGATGTCCAGGATCATGTCGTCGTCGGCCACATCGCCCACCGCCTTGACGGTGGCTTCGGCATCTTCGGCGAAGGCCTTCGCGACCACCACATCCACCGGCAACGGCACGCTGACCTTGGCCGCGATGGCCTTGGCGGTGTCGACCAGATCGGCTTCATACAGCGACTTGCCTACCGGGAAGCCGGCCGCTGCGAGAAAGGTATTGGCGATGCCACCGCCCACGATCAGTTGATCGCAGACCTGGCTCAGGCTGTTGAGCACGTCCAGCTTGGTGGACACCTTGGAGCCGGCGACGATGGCCGCCATGGGCTTGGCCGGGCTCTTCAGCGCCTTGCCCAACGCGTCGAGCTCAGCGGCCAGCAGCGGGCCGGCACAGGCGACCTTGGCGAACTTGGCAACGCCATGGGTCGAGCCCTGGGCGCGGTGGGCGGTGCCGAAAGCATCCATGACGAAAACGTCGCAGAGCGCCGCGTACTGCTGCGCCAGCTCGTCGGTGTTTTTCTTTTCGCCCTTGTTGAAGCGCACGTTTTCCAGCAGCACCAGCTCGCCCGCTTTCACGTCGACGCCGTCCAAATAGTCTTTGACCAATGGCACTTCACGACCGAGGGCTTTGGCCAGGTAGTCAGCGACCGGCTTGAGGCTATCTTCTTCGCTGTAGACGCCCTCATCCGGGCGGCCGAGGTGCGAGCAGACCAGCACCGCAGCGCCCTTCTCCAGCGCCAGCTTGATGGTCGGCAGCGAGGCCAGGATGCGCGCATCACTTTTTACCGCGCCATCCTTGACCGGCACGTTGAGGTCCTCGCGGATCAGCACGCGCTTACCCTGGAGGTCGAGGTCGGTCATCTTCAAAACGGTCATGTGATCTTCCTTAAGTTCAAGAACGGCGAAACGTCGAGCCGGTTACCACCGCCGGTTAGTGGCGGTTGGCGACACGCAAGTAGTGATCGGCCACGTCGAGCATGCGGTTGGCGAATCCCCACTCGTTGTCGAACCAGGCCAGCAGGTTCACCAGCCGCGGGCCGGAGGCGCGCGTCAGGCTGCCATCGACAATCGCCGAATGCGGGTCGTGGTTGAAATCACAACTGGCGTGCGGCAATTCGGTGTAGCCCACCAGGCCGTGCAAGGGTCCGGATTCGGCGGCTTCGCGCAGGATTCGATTGACGCTGTGCGCATCCGTGTCACGCGAGGTCTGCACGGTGATGTCCAGGCAGGACACGTTCACCGTCGGCACCCGCACCGCTTTGGCCTGAATCCGCCCGGAGAGTTCCGGCAGCAGCCGTTCGATGCCACGCGCAAGGCCGGTGGACACCGGTATCACCGACTGGAAGGCCGAGCGGGTGCGGCGAAGATCATCGTGATGATAGGCGTCGATCACCGGCTGATCGTTCATGGCCGAGTGAATCGTGGTGATCGAGACGTAGTCCAGGCCGATGGAATCGTTGAGCAGCTTGAGCAGCGGCACGCCGCAGTTGGTGGTGCAAGAGGCGTTGGACACCAGCCGCTCATTGCCTTTCAGCTGGCCGTGGTTGATGCCCATGACGACGGTGGCGTCGACATCCGCTGCGCCGCTCATGGGCTGGGAAAAGAGCACGCGTGGCACACCGGCCTCAAGGAAACGCTGACCGCCTGCACGGGTGTTATAGGCGCCGGAGCACTCAAGGACGAGGTCGACATCCAGCGCCCGCCAGTCGATGGCCTCAGGCGTAGATTCGCGCAGCACTTTTACGCAATCGCCGTTCAGGTGCAGGCAATCGCCGTCGACACCCACGTCGCCGGGAAAGCGGCCATGGGTGGAGTCGAAACGGGTGAGGTATTCGATGCTGGCCATGTCGGCCAGGTCGTTGAGGGCAACGATCTGAAAATCGAAAGCGGCGTCGCGCTCATAGAAGGCACGCAGCACACAGCGACCGATGCGGCCGTAACCGTTGAGGGCGACGCGATAGGGACGGGCATTGGCCATTGGATTCATCGATCCTGGCGGTGGAAACCGCGTTGCGGGTCTTCCACTCTACGGAAGGTGGCGTGACGTAGGTGGATGGCCGAAGCCATCCACCGCTGCGCGGTATCAGTCTTCCAGCAGCTCTCCGGCTACCGCGAGGATGTTATCGACGGTGAAGCCGAACTCCTCGAACAGCTGGCCGGCCGGGGCCGATTCGCCGTAGGTGGTCATGCCGATAATCTGCCCTTCGAGGCCGACGTACTTGTACCAGTAGTCTGCATGGGCCGCCTCGATGGCGATGCGCGCACCCACTTCCACCGGCAGAACCTGCTGCTTGTAGGCGGCGTCCTGGCTGTCGAACACGCTGGTGCACGGCATCGAGACGACGCGCACCTTACGGCCTTGTTCGGTCAGCTTGTCCGCGGCCTGCACCGCCAGGCTGACTTCCGAACCGGTCGCGATCAGGATCAGCTCCGGCTCGCCGGTGCAGTTCTTCAGGATGTAGCCGCCGCGGGCGATCGCCGCTTCGGTTTCGTTGTCACGCACGTGGAACGGCAGGTTCTGACGCGAGAAGATCAGCGCGCTCGGGCCGTCCTTGCGCTCGACCGCATGCTTCCAGGCGACGGCAGATTCGACGGTATCCGCCGGGCGCCAGGTGTCCAGGTTCGGCGTGGTGCGTAGGCTGGTCAGCTGCTCGATCGGCTGGTGGGTCGGGCCGTCTTCGCCCAGACCGATGGAATCGTGGGTAAAGACGTAGATGACACGTTGCTTCATCAACGCCGACATGCGCACGGCGTTACGGGCGTATTCCATGAACATCAGGAAGGTCGCGCCGTAGGGGATTAGGCCGCCATGCAGGGCGACGCCGTTCATGATCGCGGCCATGCCGAACTCGCGCACGCCGTAGTACATGTAGTTGCCCGATGCATCCTCGGCAACCACCGGCTTGCAGCCTTTCCACAGGGTCAGGTTGGAGCCGGCCAGGTCCGCCGAACCGCCGAGCAGCTCCGGCAGCAGCGGGCCGAAGGCGTTCAGGCAATTCTGGCTGGCTTTGCGGCTGGCGATGGTCTCGCCCTTGGTAGCGACTTCACGGATGAACTCGCTGGCCTTTTCCGCGAAATCGGCTGGCAGCTCGCCGGCCATGCGGCGTTTGAATTCAGCGGCCAGTGCCGGGAATTCGGTTTCGTAGGCAGCGAAGCGCTTGTTCCACTCGTTTTCCGCATCGGCGCCCTTCTGCTTGGCGTCCCACTCGGCGTAGATATCAGCCGGAATCTCGAACGGGCCATGCGTCCAGCCCAGCGCTTCGCGGGTCAGAGCGATCTCGGCGTCACCCAGGGCGGCGCCGTGGGATTCTTCCTTGCCCTGCTTGTTCGGCGAGCCGAAGCCGATGATGGTCTTGCAGCAGATCAGGGTCGGGCGGTCGCTCTTGCGCGCGGTTTCCAGGGCGATCTGGATCTCGTCGGCGTCATGGCCGTTGACGTTGCGGATCACCTGCCAACCGTAGGACTCGAAGCGGCGTGGGGAGTCGTCAGTGAACCAGCCGTGCACTTCGCCGTCGATGGAGATGCCGTTGTCATCGTAGAAAGCGATCAGCTTGTTCAGCGAGAGGGTGCCGGCCAGCGAGCAGACCTCGTGGCTGATGCCTTCCATCATGCAGCCGTCGCCCATGAAGACGTAGGTGAAGTGGTCGACGATGTCGTGGCCTGGACGGTTGAACTGCGCAGCCATGACCTTCTCAGCCAGGGCAAAGCCCACGGCGTTGGCCAGCCCCTGGCCCAGCGGGCCGGTAGTGGTCTCGACGCCGGCGGTGTAGCCGAACTCCGGGTGACCCGGGGTCTTGCTGTGCAGCTGGCGGAAGTTCTTCAGGTCATCGATGGACAGGTCGTAGCCGGTCAGGTGCAGCAGGGAATAGATCAGCATCGAGCCGTGACCGTTGGACAGCACGAAGCGGTCGCGGTCGGCCCACTGCGGGTTGGTCGGGCTGTGCTTCAAGTGGTCGCGCCAGAGTACTTCGGCGATGTCCGCCATGCCCATCGGGGCACCCGGGTGGCCGCTGTTGGCTTTCTGCACAGCATCCATGCTGAGGGCGCGGATGGCATTGGCTCGCTCACGACGGCTGGGCATCGCTGAATCTCCTGCGGGGGTGTACTGAGAAAAAGGCGGCCATTTTCCCCTACCGGGCGGAGTGGGGCAATGACTGAATGATTGCCTCGTCGCGCTCAATCGAGCAGGCGCACACCGCGGTTGTCGGGGTCCGGCAAGTGCTGCAGCAGATGCTCCTTCATGCGCGTCAGGGTCAGCGGCGTCTCGCCACTGGCCGGCCAAACGAGGTAGTAGCTGTCACCAGAGCGCACCGCCTGGTCGAACGGCAGCATCAGCGAGCCCTTTTGCAGTTCGGCATCGACTAACGCGAGATCGCCGATGGAGATTCCGTGGCCCTGCGCGGCGGCGGAGATGCCCAGCTCCAGGGTGTCAAACAGCTTGCCCTGCTGCCAGGCGACCGCATCGACCCAGCCAATCCGCTGCAGCCAGCGGCGCCAGTCCCGGCAGTCACGTGACGGATGGATCAGCTCGGCAGTGCTCAGGCGCGCCTGCGTCCACGGCGGCCCGCCCTGATACGCGGGCGAGCAGACCGGCACCAGCCATTCATCGAACAGCTTGACGCGATTCCAGTCCGCGGGGAAACCACCGTGGCCGAGCAGGATCGCGCAATCGAAAGGCTCGTTGTGGAAGTCCACCGCATCGAGGTCCATCCAGGCGCTGGTGAGCTGAACGCGATCCTGCGGGTGGTGCAGATGGAAGTCGTCCAGCACGCCGAGCAACCATCGCATGGTCAGCGTGGACGGCGCCTTCAAGCGCAAGGCGTCACGCTGGCGTGTCACGGCAATGCAGGCGTTCTCCAGGGTGCGAAACCCCGCCTTGAGCTCCTGCGCCAGCACCCGACCGGTATCGGTCAGCGCGAGCCGGGAACCGCGCCGCTCGAATAGCTGGCAACCAAGGCTTTCCTCCAGGGTCTTGACGTGCCGGCTTACCGCGCTCTGGGTGATGCAGAGGCTCTCGGCGGCTTGAGTGAACGAGCCGAAGCGCGCCGCAACTTCGAAGGCGCGCAGCGCATACAGCGGCGGCATGCGCACCGTCATGCCGGGTAAAGACCGCATGAGTAAAACTCATCGGAGCTGGCCGTTTTTTCCATTTTGCAACCCCCTAGACCCCACCAATACTCGCCGGCAACCGGGCCAGCATTGCAATGGCACGGACGCCATAACAAGGCCCAAGCCGCACATAACACTAGGGAAGGATGACATGCCCACTCGTGAGTTTGACCAACTTTTATCTGCCAGCATCCGCCATGGAGGGCTCAGTCAAGCGCAGATGGCGCAAATCCTCGAGTTCAAGCTGTTCGGCAACGCCAAGGGCTTCCTGTTGCTGGAGGAGACCGAGATCGGTGAAATTCCGCCGACGCCGGCCTCGCGCAATGCCCTGAACAAGCCAGACAGCCGCAGCGAACGCCTGCTGCTGCAAGCCACTGCCTTGCTGGGCGAGCCGATCGGCTATGTGCAGGAATCGGGCGGCGCCATCGTCAACAACTTTTTCCCGCAACAGACCCAATCACGCGCAGCCACCTCGGACAGTTTCGATACCGAGCTGGACCTGCACACCGAGAACGCTTTCCACGCGGTACAGCCCGACTACCTCCTGCTGCTCTGCCTGCGCCAGGATCCAGCCGCTGAGGCCATTACCTACATCGCCTCGGCCGATCGCATCGTCGAGCGCCTGTCCTACGAAGACCAGGCATTCTTTCTCAACGAACCCTACAACTTCCTCTCGGATTACGGCCCCAGCGAGAAGAACCAGCGCATCGATATCGACAAGCACCAGACCGTGCTTTACGGCGACCCGGATGCGCCGTTCATGCGATTCGACCCGCACTTCATGGTTGCCTACAGCGACCGCGCCCAGCAGGCCCTGGAACGCCTCCGCACCGTCGCGTGGGATGTGGTCGAGCCGGTACGCCTGCGGCGCGGCGATCTGCTGATCATCGACAACCGCCGCACCGCCCACGCACGCAGCCCATTCACTGCGAACTTCGATGGCAACGACCGCTGGATGCAGCGCACCTTCGCCAGCTGCAACCAGCGGTTCTACACCGAGCGACTGGGCAAGCAGTCGCGCATCTTCGAACTGGTAACCGAACTATGAATGCTACCTACCTCGCCTTTGCCGCCGCCGTCATTCTCTTAATCGCCTCGCCCGGGCCGGTGGTCGCGCTCGTCATCGCCGATGCCCGACGCAGCTGGCCGGCCTGGACAATTCTCGGCGGAGTGCTGTCAGCGCAGGTGTTGATGGTCGCGGCGCTGGTGCTCATCTACCTGGCGCTCGATCTGCAGCCGGTGATTCTTGAATGGGGCCAGGTCATCGGCGGGCTCTATCTGATCTGGCTCGGCGCGGACGGCCTCTGCGGCGGCGGCACAACGAATGATCAGGCGCCGCGCTCGCAGGCCCACTACTTCTGGCGCGCCATGGCGGTGGGGTTGTCCAACCCCAAGGACATCCTGTTCTTCCTCGCCTTCCTGCCCGGTTTCATCCTGCCCGCGCAACCCTTCGCCCCGCAGGCGGTAACGTTGATCGCCATCTGGGCACTGGTGGACATCTCGGTGTTGGTGACCTACAGCCTCGTCTCACGCCAGCTGGCCAGCCGTGAAGGACTGCAGCGGGCACTGGAGCTGCTGCCAAGCTTCTTCCTGCTTGGGCTGGGCCTGGTGTCATGCGGGATGGGTATCAACAGCTTGATCAGCTAATCGCGCACGCCAATATCAAAACTTTTTGATATTGGCGTTGCTGGACGAAAAACGACCGACTAGACTGCGCAGCCTATGAGCCTGCGTATTCCTCGGATGTCCTTCGATCACAGCGACCAGCTCGCCGCCCTGTGCAAGGCCGGCGGCGATCCGCTGCGGCTGAACATTCTGCGCGCACTTACCAGCGACTCGTTCGGCGTGCTCGAACTGGCGCAGATCTTCGCCACAGGCCAGTCAGGCATCAGCCATCACCTCAAAGTACTGACCCAGGCCGGCCTGCTCGCGACGCGCCGCGAAGGCAACGCGATCTTCTACCGGCGCGCCCTGCCGTTGGCCGAAACCCTCGGCGGCCGGCTTCACGCTGCGTTGCTTGAAGAGGTCGACCAGTTGGCCCTGCCCGCCGACGTGCAGGCACGCATCGGCGCCGTGCATGCCCAGCGCAACGCCGCCAGCGCCGACTTTTTCACGCGCATGGCGGGCAGCTTCCAGGCGCGCCAGGACATGATCGCCGGCCTGCCGCAATACCGTGACAGCGTGGTGGCCCTGCTCGATGCGCTGAACTTCCCTGCAAACGCGACGGCACTCGAAGTGGGGCCGGGAGATGGCAGTTTCCTACCCGAACTGGCGCACCGCTTCGCTCACGTGCTGGCAGTCGACAACAGCCCGGCGATGCTCGAACTGGCACGTGCCCGTTGTGAGCAGGCGGCGCTTGGCAATGTCGAACTGAAGCTGGCCGATGCGCTGCAGGACGACTGCCCGCCGGCCGACTGCGTGGTGCTGAACATGGTGCTTCATCACCTAGCGGCGCCGGGCGAGGCACTCAAACAATTGGCACGGCTGGTGAACGCGGGCGGCAGCCTGTTGGTCACCGAACTGTGCAGCCACAACCAGAGTTGGGCCAGGGAGGCCTGCGGCGATCTCTGGTTGGGCTTCGAACAGGATGATCTGGCCCGTTGGGCCGATGCCGCGGGGCTCACGCCCGGCGAGAGCCTCTACATTGGCTTGAAGAACGGTTTTCAGATCCAGGCCCGGTACTTTTCCCGGCCCGCCACTGACAGCCGACTCACCCACCGGTAATAGGAAACCGATAGATGAGCGAATACTCGATTTTCACCTCCGAGTCCGTGTCCGAAGGGCACCCGGACAAGATTGCCGACCAGATCTCCGATGCGGTGCTGGACGCCATCATCGCCGAGGACAAGCATGCCCGCGTGGCCTGCGAAACGCTGGTAAAGACGGGTGTAGCCATCGTCGCCGGTGAAGTGACTACAAGCGCCTGGGTCGACCTCGAGCAGCTGGTGCGCGATGTCATCATCGACATCGGCTACAACAGCTCGGACGTCGGTTTCGACGGCGCCACCTGCGGCATCATCAACATCATCGGCAAGCAGTCGGTGGACATTGCCCAAGGCGTCGACCGCAGCAAGCCGGAAGACCAGGGCGCGGGCGACCAGGGCCTGATGTTCGGCTACGCCAGCAACGAAACCGACGTGCTGATGCCCGCCCCGATCCGCTTCTCCCACGCGCTGGTCGAGCGCCAGGCCGAGGCCCGCAAGAACGGCCTGCTGCCGTGGCTGCGCCCGGACGCCAAGAGCCAGGTCACCTGCCGCTACGAAGGCGGCAAGGTCGTCGGCATCGACGCCATCGTGCTGTCGACCCAGCACAATCCCGAGGTCAAGCATTCGGACCTCAAGGACGCGGTGATGGAGCTGATCGTCAAGCACGTGATCCCGGCCGAACTGCTGCACAAGGACACGCAGTTCCACATCAACCCGACCGGCCAGTTCATCATCGGCGGCCCGGTAGGTGACTGCGGCCTGACCGGACGCAAGATCATCGTCGACACCTACGGCGGCATGGCCCGTCACGGTGGCGGCGCTTTCTCCGGCAAGGACCCGTCCAAGGTCGATCGTTCGGCCGCTTACGCCGGTCGTTACGTAGCCAAGAACATCGTCGCCGCAGGCCTGGCCGAGCGTTGCGAAATCCAGGTCTCCTACGCCATTGGCGTGGCCCAACCGACCTCGATCTCGATCAACACCTTCGGCACCGGCAAGCTCAGCGACGAGAAGATCGTTGCGCTGGTGCGCGAGCATTTCGACCTGCGCCCCTACGCGATCACCACCATGCTCGATCTCCTGCACCCGATGTACAAGGCCACCGCGGCATACGGCCACTTCGGTCGCGACCCCTACCAAATGACGGTCGGTGACGACACCTTTACCGCCTTCACGTGGGAGAAGACCGACAAGGCCGACGCCCTGCGCGCGGCGGCCAACCTGTAACGTACCCGCCAGCGGCAAACGAAAGCCCCGCCAGCGTTGCTGAGCGGGGCTTTCTCCGTCTCAGGTTGACGCTAGTTCTTCAACCGATAACCCGTCTTGAAGATCCAACCGATCAATACCAGGCACAGCGCAAGGAAGCCCAGCGTCATGGCCAAGCTGATGCCAACGTTGACGTCGGAAACCCCGTAGAAGCTCCAGCGGAACCCGCTGATGAGGTACACCACCGGATTGAACAGCGTGACGTTCTGCCAGAACGGCGGCAGCATCTCGATGGAGTAGAAACTGCCGCCCAGGAAGGCCAGTGGCATGACGATCAGCGATGGCACGATCTGAAGCTTCTCCCAGCCGTCCGCCCAGATGCCGATGATGAAGCCGAACAGGCAGAAGGTCACCGCCGTCAGCAACAGGAACAACGCCATGACGAACGGGTGAGCGATCTCGTAGTCGACGAACAGCCGCGCCGTCAGCAGTATCACGATGCCGAGAATGATCGACTTGGTCGCCGCCGCGCCGACATAGCCGATGACGATCTCGAGATAGGACACCGGCGCCGATAGCACTTCGTAGATCGTCCCCGAATAGCGCGGCATGTAGATGCCGAACGAGGCGTTGGAGATGCTCTCGGTGAGCAGCGCCATCATGATCAGCCCGGGAATGATGAAAGCGCCGTACGGAATGCCATGCATGGCCTCCATGCGCGAGCCGATGGCCGAGCCGAACACCACGAAATACAGCGACGTGGAAATGACCGGCGTGGCGATGCTCTGCAGCAGCGTGCGCCAGGTGCGGGCCAGTTCGAACAGGTAAATAGCGCGGATTGCGTGCAGGTTCATGTGCGGCTGCCCTTGACCAAGCTGACGAAGATTTCCTCCAGCGAGCTCTGGCTCGACTGCAGGTCCTTGAAATCGATGCCGTGCTCGGCAAGGCGCTTGAGCAGGTCGGCAATGCCGGTGTCTTCATGCTGCGCATCGAAGGTGAACACGAGCTGGTTGCCGGCATCGACCAGTTCCAGCGGATAGCCGGCCAGCTCCGTGGGGATCGCCGAGAGGGGGCGTTGCAGGTGCAGCGTCAGCTGTTTCTTGCCGAGCTTCTGCATCAGCCGGTGCTTGTCCTCGACCAGAATGATCTCGCCCTTGCTGATCACCCCGATGCGGTCGGCCATCTCCTCGGCTTCCTCGATGTAGTGCGTGGTGAGGATGATGGTGACGCCGCGCTCACGCAGGCCACGGACCATCTCCCACATGTCGCGGCGCAGCTCGACGTCCACGCCCGCGGTCGGTTCGTCGAGAAAGAGGATGCTCGGTTCGTGCGACAGCGCCTTGGCGATCATCACGCGGCGCTTCATGCCGCCGGACAGCTCGATGATCCGCGCCTTGCGCTTGTCCCACAGCGAAAGGTCGCGCAGCAACTTCTCCAGATAGGCGTCGTCCGGCGCCTTGCCGAACAGCCCACGCGAGAAACGCACCGTGGCCCAGACGCTCTCGAAGCCTTCGTTGAATAGCTCCTGCGGCACAAGGCCGATCTTCGAACGCGCATCTCGGTAGTCCTTGACGATATCGAAGCCGCCAACCTTCACCTGCCCACCGCCCGGATTGACGATGCCGCAGATGATGCTGATGAGCGTCGTCTTGCCGGCGCCGTTGGGGCCCAGCAAGGCGAATATCTCACCCTGGCGGATCTCCAGGTCGATCTGTTTGAGCGCCGGATGGCCCGACGCATAGGTCTTGCTCAGCTTCTCGATGGATATCACGGGCTGCACGGGTCGATAACTCCACGACGATGGGCGGGTGATTGTAAAGCGAGTTCGTTACGCGTGCTGTCCTACGCACTGCCTTCGCAGCTTCGCGGCGTTTCGTCTGTCGATTGGCCGGGATGCCTGTGTATCTGGCCCGAACGCGCACGCATGGTTCACCCCGCTGGCGCGACGGCAACCAGACCCTGCACAGCCCAACGTGCGCCAGTGCATAGCGAGCCTACGTGCTGGTGGGCAAAATGCGGCCTTCCCTCTTGAGCAAGGATGCTCCTATGCAACGCCTGAGCGCGTTATCGCTGTGCTTCGCCGCCACGTTTTCCTTCGCCGGCTGCCCTGACTGGTCGCCTGAACAGGCGCGGACGGAAACCGCCGCCCTCCATCAACAGCTGGCCGAGTGGAACGACGCTTACCACCGTCGTGGCGTGGCGCTGGTCGACGATGAAGTCTACGACCAAGCCAGCCAGCGTCTCGAACACTGGCGCGCCTGCTTCCCGGACAGCACCCCAGCCCTGCCCGACCCGCTGGACACTGCGTCGGGCGAGGTGCGCCATCCGGTGGCGCAGACCGGCCTGGCGAAGCTGGCCGACAGCACCGCCGTCACGCGCTGGATGTCCTCGCGCAACGACTTGTGGATCCAACCAAAGGTCGACGGTGTGGCGGTGACCCTGCATTACCGCCAGGGCGCGCTGATCCGCTTGATCAGCCGAGGTGATGGCCGCCACGGGCAGGACTGGACCCGGGTCGCCCGGCACCTGCCCGCCGTGCCTGAGCGCATCGCCCAAACTGGCGAGCTGGTCCTGCAGGGCGAGCTCTACTGGCGACTCGATAGTCATGTCCAAGCAAGCGCAGGCGGTGTTGGCGCGCGAGGAAAAGTAGCCGGTGCCATGGCACGCGATACGTTGACCAACGACGAGGCCGCGCAGATCGGCCTGTTCGTCTGGGACTGGCCAACCGGCCCCGAGGCCATGCAGGCCCGGCTCGACGGGCTCGCCGCGATGGGCTTCGGCGAGAGCACCGCGCTGACCCACTCCGTCGCGACTCCAGAGCAGGCCGCCCACTGGCGCGACACCTGGTATCGCCAACCGCTGCCCTTCGCCACCGACGGCGTGGTGCTGCGCCAGGGCCGTCGCCCCGACGCCACGCGCTGGCAAGCCGAACCACCGCATTGGGCCGCGGCCTGGAAATACCCGCTGCGCACCGCGCTGGCCGACGTCCGCGAGGTGACGTTCAGCATCGGCCGCAGCGGGCGCATCACTCCGATCCTTGAGCTGGATCCGCTGCTATTGGATGGGCGCCGTATCAGCCGCGTCAGCCTAGGCTCGGTCGAGCGGTGGCGGCAGGCGGACATCTTGCCCGGCGACCAGATCACGCTGGGACTCGCCGGCCATGCCATCCCACGGTTCGAACGCGTTGCCTGGCGCGCACGACACAGGTCGGCCATCCAGGCGCCGACCGCTTCCAGCTACCATGCCGACAGTTGCTGGCACGCGACGCCCGGTTGCGAGCAGCAATTCCTGGCCCGGCTCGTCTGGCTAAGCGGCAAGAAGGGTCTCAACCTGCCGCACCTAGGCCCAGGCACCTGGAAACGCCTGATCGAAACCGGTGCGCTGACTGACCTGCACGGCTGGCTTTCACTCGATGAAGTTCGCCTGCGCCAGCTGCCGGGTATCGGCGAAAGCACGGCGCGCGAACTGATCGCGAGTTTCCGCTTGGCCCGCACGCGGCCCTTTTCTGCCTGGCTACGCGCCCTCGGCCTGCCGCCGGGCTATATACCGGCGGACGATACGAGCTGGGCGGCGCTGGCGGCGCGCAGCCAGGCGCAGTGGCAAGCAGAGCCAGGCATTGGTGCACGACGAGCACAACAGCTGCATGCATTTTTCGCTTCTCGCGACGTCCAGGCCCTGCAACAAGCCCTGCAGGCCGAGGGCATCGCCGGCTTCCAAGGGCACTAAGCCGGCCTGCTCCAGTCTCAAAGCAAGAACAATAAGAACGGAGCGTGCATGTTTGTCAGGCGATACATCCTGTTTCCACTGGTACTTGCCAGCTTGGCGCGGTTGGCGACGGCCGCGCCGGACCCGGTCGATCCCTGCAGCGACTCGAGGCGGATGATTGGCGAGCAGATCACCGAGGCGCGGCTGAAGGGCGACAACGCCAGGCGCACTGCGCTGGAAGAGCAGTTGCAGGCGCTCGCGACACAATGCCGAGGCGTGACACCGGTGCAACCCAACCATCTGGCCATCGAACGAGCGACGCGCCTGGCTGAGCAGCGCGAAGCCCAGCTGCGCGAAGCGTTGGGCAGCGGCGATCCGACGCGGATCGAGTTGAGCAAGCGCCGCCTCGACCACGCGCGGCGGCAGCTGGAAGCCGCCAAGCGCTAAACCATCAGTAGTTTCGAAATTCCTTGTGGCAGGCTTCGCAGGCGTCTTCGACCTGCTGGAAGGCCGGCGCGACAGCTTTGGGCGTCAGTGAGCCCGAGGTCGTGGCCGTCACCAGCGCTGCTGTGCGCGCTTCGAGCGCCCGGGCCAGTTCGTTGAAGCGCGCCTGCTGCTGCCAGACTTCGTCACGCGCGTCACTCCCGGCTTCCTTGACCTCGGGGTAGAACTGCCAGGGCTGGCGCGACAACTCGTCGAGTTTCGCCGCGCCGCTGGCGAAGCCCTGCGAATCGAACGCCAGACGGCCGCGCAGCATGCCACCCAGGTCCTCCTTGACGTCGAGCATTTGCTGGTAGATGGCCTTGCGCTTGCCGAGCGGGGAGTTTGGGTCGATACGGTCGCACCCGGTCAGGGCGAACAGCACCACCAGCGAAACGAGGAGCAGCGACTTCATGGCCGATCTACCAGTAACAGGACGGGCCGCGATTATCCCTGCTGCCGGAGGTTTCGCCAAACCGCTCTACTGCGACCATTGACCGCCGGCGTTTTCGCAATCGATCTTCGCCTGCGCACGATCGCTGGCGGCGTAATTGTAGGTCACGATGTGGGCGTGCTCCGGCACGGTGGACGGCGCGGGCGTCGTCGTCGCCTGGCTGCCCTGAGCACGCGGATTGGCCAATGTCTCGGGCGTCATCGGAGCAGTACAGATACCAAAGGCACCCGCCGGACAACTGTCCCGGATCTCATTGCGGGTATTTTTGATCGCTTCGTTATCTTGGCAAACCCAGTCGATCGAGTTGTCTTCCACCCCCTGATACTCGAAGCACTTCTCTGTCACTACCGGTGGCGGCACAGCCCCGGAAGTGTCGACAGTGACGTAGCAGGAATTGGCCGCCGCCGGCAGGCTCAGCATGGCGGCAACGGCTAGCAGGACAGCACGGAACGCGATGTTCATGGTTGGCAGCTCCTGAAGGACAATCGCCCGGCGAGGTTCACCGAACCTTAAGGGTTCGACGACAGGCAGCGGGTTGAGTTCGTCCGCTCGTCCCGTGGGCAGCCGCACCAAATCGGTGCCCCGCACGGTCCACACATGACTGTCACCCGAAACGGCTTGGGGTCCGCATGCTGGAACTGTCCGCCATATTCATCAGCCTCACTGCGCTGCTCGCCTATCTCAACTACCGCTTCATCGGGCTGCCTCCGACCATCGGCGTCATGGCGACAGCCCTGGTGTTCTCGGTATTGCTGCACGGCCTGGCGATGCTCGGCTTGCCGGCCTTCGAACAGCGGATCGAGGCACTGGTCGGGCGGATCGACTTCAATCACCTGCTGATGGACGGGATGTTGTCCTTCCTGCTGTTCGCCGGTGCGCTGCACATCAATCTCGCCGACCTGCGCGCGCGGCGCTGGGCCATTGGCCTGCTGGCGACCGTCGGCGTGCTGTTCTCGACGGCCGTGATTGGCTTCGGTAGCTGGTGGCTGCTGGACCTTTTCGGCCTGCAACCACCATTGATCTACTGCCTGCTGTTCGGTGCGCTGATCTCGCCGACCGACCCTATCGCGGTACTCGGCATCATGCGTTCAGCAGGCGCACCCAAGGCGCTGGAAACCACCATTGTGGGCGAATCGCTATTCAACGACGGCGTCGCGGTGGTCGTCTTCACCGTGCTCCTTGGCGTGCTGGCCCGCGGTGAAGCGCCGGGAGCGGGCGAAGCGGTGTGGTTGTTCGTCGAGGAAGCGGGCGGCGGCATGCTCTTCGGCGCCTTGCTCGGCGCAATGACCTTCGCCCTGCTCAAGAGCATCGACCAATACCAGGTGGAAGTCCTGCTGACGCTCGCACTGGTGCTCGGCGGCTATACCCTGGCGACGCACCTGCATGTGTCCGGCCCAATCGCGATGGTGGTGGCAGGCCTGATAATCGGTAACCAGGGGCGCCGCCACGCCATGTCGGCCCACACCCGGGAGAACCTCGACAATTTCTGGGAACTGCTGGACGAGATCCTTAACGCGGTGCTCTTCGTGCTGATCGGCATGGAGCTGGTGCTGCTGCCGTTCAGCGCGCAGTATCTGTTGATCGCACTGTGCGTGACCTTGCTGATCCTCGGCACACGCCTGGTCGCGGTCGGCCCGCCCGCCCTGCTGCTGCGCCAGATGGGCCGTGCCTTGCCGAACGGTACAGTGCGCATCCTGACCTGGGGTGGTTTGCGCGGCGGTATTTCAGTCGCGCTGGTGCTCGCGTTGCCAGCCAGCGAGGAGCGCAACCTGCTGCTCAACATCACTTACCTGGTGGTGCTGTTCTCGATTCTGGTGCAGGGCCTGAGCATCGGTCGCCTAGTTCGCCGGATATGCACTCAGCAGAGCGCCGAACGGCACTGAGCCGGTCACGCCCAGGCTTGGGATTGCACGCCTGCGCGGCTATACTCGCCAGGCTTCACACAGCCGACACCGTTCGGCCGTGCCCGCCACCTGTCCGAGGGGCGCTGCAGCAGGGCAGAAACCTGTTCCGGATCTCAAAAGCCACGCGGCTGAGCTGTCGCGACAGCAGATCCATCAGGTTTCACCTGTCAGGCTCGGTCAGGGCGTTAACCATACGCACCAACGGCGCCCATTCGCATAAACGAATGGAGAACTGTTCAATGAGCGCTGTCATGACGCCTGCCGGTTTCAACGATTTCAAGGTTGCCGACATTTCCCTGGCCGACTGGGGCCGCCGCGAAATCATCATCGCCGAATCGGAAATGCCGGCACTGATGGGCCTGCGGAAAAAGTACGCCGGTGAGCAACCGCTCAAGGGCGCGAAGATCCTCGGCTGCATCCACATGACCATCCAGACCGCTGTACTTATCGAGACGCTGACGGCGCTAGGTGCCGAAGTGCGCTGGTCCTCGTGCAACATTTTCTCGACTCAGGATCAGGCCGCTGCCGCCATCGCAGCTGCCGGCATCCCTGTGTTCGCCTGGAAGGGCGAGACCGAAGAAGAATACGAGTGGTGCATCGAGCAGACCATCCTCAAGGACGGCCAGCCGTGGGACGCCAACATGATCCTCGACGACGGCGGCGACCTGACCCAGATCCTTCACGACAAGTACCCGCAGGTGCTCGAACGCGTCCATGGCGTGACCGAAGAAACCACCACTGGCGTGCATCGCCTGCAGGACATGCTCAAGAAAGGCACCCTGAAAATCCCGGCGATCAACGTCAACGACTCGGTCACCAAGAGCAAGAACGACAACAAGTACGGCTGCCGCCACAGCCTCAACGACGCCATCAAGCGTGCCACCGACCACCTGTTGTCGGGCAAGCAGGCGTTGGTCATCGGCTATGGCGACGTGGGCAAGGGCTCGGCCGCTTCGCTGCGCCAGGAAGGCATGATCGTCAAGGTCAGCGAAGTCGATCCGATCTGCGCCATGCAGGCGTGCATGGACGGCTATGAGGTCGTCTCGCCGTACCTGGACGGTGCCAACGACGGCACCGATGCCAGTATCGACAAGGCACTGCTCGGCAAGATCGACCTGATCGTCACCACCACCGGCAACGCCAATGTCTGTGACGCCGGCATGCTCAAGGCCCTGAAGAAGCGCGCCGTGGTCTGCAACATCGGCCATTTCGACAACGAGATCGACACCGCTTTCATGCGCCAGAACTGGGGCTGGGAAGAGGTCAAGCCGCAGGTGCACAAGATCCACCGCACCGGCAAGCACGTCGATCCTGCCAATGATGACTACCTGATCCTGCTCGCCGAAGGTCGCCTGGTTAACCTGGGCAACGCCACTGGCCACCCGAGCCGAATCATGGACGGCTCTTTCGCCAACCAGGTGCTGGCACAGATCCACCTGTACAACGAGAAGTTCGCCGACCTGCCGGTGACTGAGAAGACCAAGAACGTAACCGTCATGGTCCTGCCGAAAAAGCTCGACGAGGAAGTCGCGCTCGAGATGGTCAAGGGCTTCGGCGGCGTCGTGACCCGGCTGACACCGAAGCAGGCCGAGTACATCGGCGTCGAGGTCGAAGGCCCGTTCAAGCCGGACAGCTACCGCTACTAAGAACCGCTGAAGGCCGAAAGGCTGGAGGCGGGACGACATGCCGCGCGCTCGTCCCGCCTCCAGCCGCCAGCCTTTATCGATAAGAGGAAGTTTCGGGCAGCAAGCTGTCCGACAGCCCTGGATTCGCCATGAGCAAACCCCAATCGAAACCCTCCATCAGCTTCGAATTCTTCCCCACCAAGACCGAAGCCGGACACGAAAAACTGCTGGCCACCGCGCGCCAGCTGGCTGAATACCAGCCGGATTTCTTCTCCTGCACCTATGGTGCCGGCGGCTCGACACGTGATCGAACGCTGAACACCGTGCTGCAGCTCGACGGCGAAATAAAGGTACCGACCGCGCCGCACCTGTCCTGTGTCGGCGACAGCAAGGCCGAGCTACGCACGTTGCTGGCGACCTACCGCGACGCCGGCATCCGCCGTATCGTCGCCCTGCGCGGCGACCTGCCGTCAGGCATGGGCATGGCCAGCGGCGAGCTGCGCTACGCCAACGAGCTGGTGGAATTCATCCGCACCGAAACCGGCGATCACTTCCACATCGAAGTCGCCGCCTATCCGGAAGTGCATCCGCAGGCGCGCAGCTTCGAAGACGATCTGGCCAACTTCGTACGCAAGGCCAACGCCGGTGCCGACAGCGCCATCACTCAGTATTTCTTCAACGCCGACTGCTACTTCTACTTCGTCGAGCGGGTGCAGAAGCTGGGTGTGGATACACCGGTCATCCCCGGCATCATGCCGATCACCAATTACAGCAAGCTGGCGCGTTTCTCCGACGCCTGCGGCGCGGAGATCCCGCGCTGGGTCCGCAAGCAGCTGGAAGCCTATGGCGATGACATCCCGAGCATCCAGGCATTCGGCACCGAGGTGATCTCCGAGATGTGCCAGAAGTTGCTTGAGGGTGGCGCGCCGGGCCTGCACTTCTACACCCTGAACCAGGCGGAGCCGAGCCTGGCGGTGTGGAATAACCTCGGCCTGTCGCGCTGAAAGCCGGACCAGCTCCACAGAAATAGGCGCTGGTCAATGAACCTGCGAACTGCCACACTGTCGTACCAATGCGGGGTAGACAGCCTCTGTTATACTCCGCGCTTCCGCCAGGCTTACGCCCGGATGCCGATGTCTCGTGACGCGGCAGGACCGGACGGGATCGCACGCCAGTCGCGATTCGAGCCAGGCATGACCATCCCAGGGCGTCGCCCTAACAAGACAGGATTTCTCATGTCCTTTGCTTCCCTCGGTCTCTCCGAGGCTTTGGCCGGTGCCGTCGAGGCCGCCGGTTACACCCAGCCTACACCGGTGCAACAGCGGGCGATTCCCGCCGTGTTGCAAGGACGCGACCTGATGGTCGCCGCACAGACGGGCACCGGGAAAACCGGTGGCTTCGCGCTTCCCGTCCTCGAAATTCTATTCCCGGGCGGCCACCCCGACCGCGAGCACCGCCATGCCGCGCGTCAACCGCGCGTGCTGGTGCTGACGCCAACGCGCGAACTTGCCGCCCAGGTCCACGACAGCTTCAAGGTGTATGCCCGCGACCTGCCGTTCAAGAGTGCTTGCATCTTCGGCGGCGTCGGCATGAACCCGCAGATCCAGGCGATCGCCAAGGGGCTCGACGTACTCGTCGCTTGCCCGGGCCGCCTGCTCGACCTGGCCGGCCAGAACGCGGTCGACCTGTCGAAGGTCGAGATCCTTGTCCTGGACGAAGCCGACCGCATGCTCGACATGGGCTTCATCCACGACGTCAAGAAGGTCCTTGCCCGGCTTCCGGCGAAGCGCCAGAACCTGCTGTTTTCGGCGACCTTCTCTAAAGACATCACCGATCTGGCGAACAAGCTGCTGCATGATCCCGAACGCATCGAGGTGACGCCGCCGAACACCACGGTCGAGCGCATCGAGCAGCGAGTGTTCCGCCTGCCGGCAAGCCACAAGCGTGCCCTGCTGGCGCACCTGATTACTCAGGGTGCCTGGGAGCAAGTGCTGGTCTTCACCCGTACCAAGCACGGCGCCAACCGCCTCGCCGAATATCTGGACAAGCATGGCCTGCCGGCTGCCGCGATCCATGGCAACAAGAGCCAGAACGCGCGCACCAAGGCGCTGGCCGACTTCAAGGCCAACCAGGTGCGTATCCTGGTCGCTACCGATATCGCCGCTCGCGGGCTGGACATCGATCAGTTGCCCCATGTCGTCAACTTCGAGCTGCCCAACGTCGAAGAAGACTATGTACACCGCATCGGCCGAACTGGCCGCGCCGGACGCAGCGGTGAAGCAATTTCCCTGGTCGCACCCGACGAAGAAAAGCTGCTCAAGGGCATCGAACGGATGACCAAGCAGAAGATTCCAGACGGCGATCTGATGGGCTTCGATGCCGAAAGCATCGAGGCGGAAAAGCCTGAAGTTCGCGAACCTCGCCAACCCCGACAGCCGCGCAGCGCCGAGCGCAAGCCGCGGGCGAAAGCAGCTGATGCACAGGCGCCTGCCGAGCAGCAAGAGCGCACGCGCAACCGCCGCAGCCGCAACAAGCCACGGGGTGGTCGCGCACAAGGTGCCGAGCAGAGCGCTGCTGCGACCGTCAGCCGTCCGCCGCGGATGCCGAACGATCGTGACCCGGAAACCTTCCTCGATGATGAGGTCGATAATTTTGGCAACCGCGTCGACTACGTCAGCCCTTATCAGAACCAGCCAGGCCGCGGGCGCCGCTCCGGCGGCGGCAGCCCAGGCAATGGGCAACCGCGTGCCAACTCAGGGCAGCAGCGCAGCGGTGGCGGCGGTGGCGGTGGCGGTGCGGCAGCTGGCCAAGGGAAGGGCAAACGCAATGGCCAGTCGGCGCGTGGCGGCCAACCCCGCCGCAACAAGAACGAAGTGCGTCGTGAAGAGCTCGGGGGCGCGCGCCGAGACATGGCGGCCGAGAAGCCGAAGGAAAAGCAGCCGGTGATCATTCACAAGGAGTCGAAGATCGACCGACTGCCGAGCATCGATCAGCTCGAACAACTTCCGACACGGCCGCGTGGCGAGAAACCAGCCTTGCTGACCCGCAACCGCTGACCGCGCTGCAATAACGAAAACGCCGCCTCTGGTTGACCAGGGCGGCGTTTTTATTTGGTTCGAGAAAAGACGCTCGCGTCAGCCTTCTCCGGGCAAGGGTTGCGCCTGAGCATCCCAGCCACCCCCAAGCGCCTTGAACAGATCCACTTCGCTGGTCATCTGGGCGAGGCGATCGGCGATGAACTGCTGTTTGACCTCGAATAGCTGGCGCTGCGCATCCAGCAGGGTCAGGTAGCTGTCCACACCGGTGCGATAGCGGCGCTCGGCGAGGCGATAGTAATCCTCACTGGTTCCCAGCAGGTCGCGCTGGGCCTGCACCTGGCGCGTGTAGGTCGACTGCGCGGCCAAGCCGTCGGACACCTCACGAAACGCCGTTTGAATCGCCGACTCGTACTGCGCGACCTGGATGTTGCGGCTGATTTCGGCATAGTCGAGATTGGCGCGCAACTGGCCCGCATTGAAGATCGGTACGCTGATGCTCGGCGAGAAATTCCAGTAGCGGGAGCCGCCTTCGAACAGGCCAGAAAGCTCGCTGCTCGCCGTGCCCGCCGCGCCGGTGAGGCTGATACTGGGGAAGAACGCCGCCCGCGCCGCACCGATGTTGGCGTTGGCTGCCCGTAGCTGGTATTCGGCCTGGATAATGTCCGGCCGCTTGCGCAGCAGGTCCGATGGCAGTCCGACTGGCAGCGGCGCCAGTTGATCGCGTTCGAGATCACCCGGTGCCGGCAGGTTTGCAGGCAGGTTCTGCCCCAGCAGCAACACCAGGGCGTTGCGGTCTTGCGCGACCTGGCGTGTGTAGCGCTCGATGCTTACGCGCGCCGTGTCGACCGCGCTGCGCGCCTGGCTTAGCTCGAGCGCGGACGCGACGCCCACATCGAAGCTGTGCTGCGTCAGCGACAGGCTTTCCTCATAGGTATCGAGCGTGTCTCGGCTTACCTGCAGCAGCGCCTGGTCGGCCTGCAGCGTCAGCCAGGCGTTGGCCACACTGGCGATCAGGCTGATCTGCGTGCTGCGCTGCGCTGCGGCTGTGGCGAAGAATTGCTGCAGCGCCTGCTCACGCAGGCTGCCAAGCCGGCCGAACAGGTCGAGCTCCCAGGAAACGCCCAGCGTGGCACTGTACTGGCTGCTGATCGCGCTCTGCCCAGACTGATTGAGATCGCCTGGCGTGCGTGTACGGCTGCCGGCCCCGTCAGCGGAAACGGCCGGAAGCAGATCAGCGCGCTGGACCCGATATAGCGCACGATAGGCTTCGACGTTGAGCGCGGCGGCACGCAGGTCCCGGTTGTTTTCCAGCGCCACGCCGATCAGCTGGCGCAAGGCCGGATCGCGAAAGAACGCTTCCCAGCCCAGCGACAAGGCCTCGCCCCGGGCAGCGCTCTCGGTCCCTTCGTAGGCCTCTCCGGTTGGCCAAGCCTGACTAACGGGCGTGTCCGGGCGCTGGTAATCCGGGATCAGCGAACAGCCACTCAACGTGGCCAGCAAGGCCAGGGCAATTACTGACTTGTTCATTGTGCATCTCCCTTCGGCGCTTCGGTGGCGTCGTTGTTGCGCTCACCCAGCGAAGACACCAGAACATAGAACAACGGCACCCAGAAAATCACCAGCAAGGTTGCGGTGAGCATGCCGCCAATGACGCCCGTGCCGATGGCGTGCGAGCTGCCTGCGCCCGCACCGCTGGCCAAAGCGAGTGGAACCACGCCTAGCGTGAAAGCCAATGAGGTCATAACGATCGGCCGCAGGCGCATGCGGCAGGCCTGGATCGCCGCATCGAACCGGTTCATCCCCTGCTCATGAAGTTCCTTGGCGAATTCCACGATCAGGATGGCGTTTTTCGCCGTCAAACCGATAGTGGTCAGTAGGCCTACCTGGAAGAACACGTCATTGGACAGGCCGCGCCCAAGCGTCGCCAGCAGCGCACCGATCACCCCGAGCGGCACCACGAGCATGACCGCGAAGGGAATCGACCAGCTTTCGTACAAGGCCGCCAGGCAAAGGAATACCACCAGCAGCGACAAGGCATACAGCGCCGGCGCCTGATCACCGGAGAGACGCTCCTCGTAGGACAGACCGGTCCACGAGATGCCGACACCCTGCGGCAATTTCTGGGCTATCTCTTCCACCGCAGCCATGGCGTCACCGGAGCTGTAGCCCGGCGCGGCTTGGCCTAGGATCTCCATCGCCGATACGCCGTTGTAGCGCGACAGTTTGGGCGAGCCATATACCCACTCGCCGCTGGCGAAGGCGCTGAAGGGCACCATCTCGCCGGCATCGTTACGCACGAACCACTTGTCCAGGTCTTCTGGATTCATCCGCGAGCTGGCCTCGCCCTGCATGTAGACGCGCTTGACGCGGCCGCGATCGATGAAGTCGTTGACATAGCTCGAACCCCAGCCGATCGACAGCGTCTGGTTGATCGCGCTCAGCGATACGCCGAGTACGCGAGCTTTTTCGTCGTCGATCTGCAGCTGATACTGCGGCTCGTCATTCAATCCGTTGGGGCGGACGCCAGTCAGCGCCGGGTGTTCGGCCGCCAGCCCGAGGAACTGATTACGGGCGTTCATCAGCGTCTCATGACCAACGCCTGCCCGGTCCTGAAGGAAGAAATTGAAGCCCGTCGCGTTACCCAGCTCCATCACCGCCGGCGGCGCAAAAGCGAACACCATGGCGTCGCGGAATGCACCGAAGCGGGCCTGCGCGCGCTGCGCCAGCGAAGCGACGTCCTCGCCCTCACCGGTGCGCTCATCCCACGGCTTCAGACCAACGAAGGCCAGGCCTGAGTTCTGCCCGCGACCGGCGAAGTTGAAGCCGGTAACGGTGAAGACCGAGTTGACCACGTCAGACTCCTCTTCAAGCAGATATTTGCGCATCGCGTCGATCGTCTGCTGAGTACGCTCGGCGGTCGAGCCGGCGGGTGTCTGGACCTGAACGAACAGCACACCCTGGTCCTCGTCGGGCAGGAAGGACGCGGGCAGACGTGTGAACAGCACCGCCATGATCGCAACGATCACCACGTACAACAGCAAGAACGGAATCTTGCGCTTGAGCACGCTGCGCACGCCGTTCTCGTAGCCGCCCACGCCGCGTTCGAAGGTTCGGTTGAACCAGCCGAAGAAGCCACGTTTTGCATGATGCTGACCCTTGGGGATCGGCTTGAGCAAGGTCGCGCAAAGCGCCGGAGTGAAGATCAGCGCGACCAGCACCGACAGCGTCATCGCCGAGGCGATGGTGATCGCGAACTGGCGGTAGATCACGCCGGTCGAACCGCCGAAGAAGGCCATCGGCACGAAGACAGCCGACAGCACCAGGCCAATACCAACCAGCGCACCCTGGATCTGCGACATCGACTTACGCGTCGCTTCGCGCGGTGACAGCCCCTCCTCGGCCATCACCCGCTCGACGTTTTCCACCACGACGATGGCATCGTCCACGAGCAAGCCAATCGCCAGGACCATCGCGAACATGGTGAGTGTATTGACGCTGAAACCGAATGCCGCGAGCACGCCGAACGTCCCGAGCAGGACAACCGGCACGGCAAGTGTCGGAATCAGCGTCGCACGGAAATTCTGCAGGAACAGGTACATCACCAGGAAAACCAGCGCGATGGCTTCGAACAGGGTGTGCACCACGCCGGTGATCGACGCCGATACCACGGGAGAAGTGTCGTACGGATAGACCACTTCCATCCCTGCAGGGAAGAACGGCTTGAGCTCGTCGATGGTGGCGCGCACCGCCTTGGCGGTATCGAGGGCATTCGCCCCGGTCGCTAGTTTGATCGCCATTGCCGACGCCGGCATCCCGTTGTACAGCGCGCTGATCGCTGCGCTCTGCTCGGCCAACTCGACCCGCGCCACGTCACCCAAGCGGACCTGAGAGCCATCGCTGTTGACCTTGAGCAGGATGTTGCGGAACTGCTCAGGTGTCTGCAGCCGCGTCTTGCCGATGATGGTCGCGCTCAGTTGCTGGCCCGGCACCGCCGGCAAGCCCCCGAACTGGCCGGCCGAAATCTGGACGTTCTGCGCCTCGATCGCATCGCCGACATCACTTGGCGTCAGCGCAAAATTGTTGAGCTTGGCCGGATCGAGCCAGATCCGCATCGCATACTGCGAGCCAAACACCTGAAAGTCACCGACCCCGGCAGTCCGCGAGATCGGGTCCTGGATATTGGAGACGATGTAATCGGAGAGGTCGCCGCGGGTCAGGCTGCCATCGGTCGAAACCACGCCGATGACCATCAGGAAGTTACGCACCGCCTTGGTCACACGGATGCCCTGCTGCTGCACTTCCTGCGGCAGCAACGGCGTCGCCAGTTGCAGCTTGTTCTGCACCTGGACCTGAGCGATATCCGGGTCGGTGCCCTGCTCGAAGGTTACGGTGATTGTCATGCTGCCGTCGGAGTTGCTTTCCGAAGACATGTAACGCAGGCCGTCGATCCCGTTGAGCTGCTGCTCGATGACCTGGACTACGGTGTCCTGCACCGTTTGCGCCGACGCGCCCGGGTAGTTGACAGAAATGCCGACCGCAGGCGGCGCAATGCTGGGGTATTGCTGGACCGGTAGCGACAGGATCGACAGGGTGCCAGCCAGCATGATGACCAGCGCGAGCACCCAGGCAAAGATGGGCCGGTCGATAAAGAATTTGGACATTGACGATGGATCCTCGGCTCGACCTTACTGGGCTTGCGGCTGGGTGGGGGTCACGTTCGTCGCCGGAACCGGCTTGACCTGAACACCCGGACGGATGAATTGCAGCCCTTCAGTGATCAGGCGATCGCCCGGCTGGAGACCATCAGTGACCAACCAGCGATTGCCGACGGTACGCGCGGCCGCGATCTTGCGAACCTCCACCTTGTCGTCAGCACCGACGACCATGGCTGTCGCCTCGCCGGTTGGCGTGCGCGTGACACCCTGCTGGGGCGCGAGGATCGCCTCGCTCTTCACGCCCGCGACCAGTTGCGCATGAACGAACATGCCTGGCATCAGTATCTTGTCTGGATTGGGGAAGACGGCACGCAACACCACCGAACCGGTACCCGAGTCCACCGAGACTTCGGAGAACTCCAGCTTGCCCTCGTGCGGGTAGGTGCTACCGTCTTCGAGAGTCAGGGTTGCCTTGGCAGCATTCTCACCGGCTCGCTCCAGGCGGCCCTCGGACAGGTCGCGTCGCAGGTTGAGCAAGTCCCGTGCGGGCTGGGTGACATCAACGTAAATCGGATCGAGCTGTTGGATGATCGCCAGCTCCTGCGTCTGGCCCGCGCTGACCAACGCACCTTCGGTGACGGCTGAGCGACCGATGCGGCCGGAGATCGGGGCCAGCACCTTGGTGTAGCGCACGTTGATGCGAGCGCGCTCAAGCTCGGCTTCGGCCTGCAGACTGGCCGCGCGCGCCTCGTCATGGGCCTGTTGGCTCACCGCCTGCTCCTTGACCAACAGCGCGTAGCGATCGGCCAGCGATTTGGCCGAAGCCAGGCTGGCCTGGGCACTCTTAAAAGTTGCCTGGTAGAGCGAATCGTCGATCTGGTAAAGCTGCTGACCCGCTTTCACGTCGCTGCCTTCAGTAAACAGGCGCTTCTGGATGATGCCGTCGACCTGCGGTCGCACCTCCGCAATGCGGTAGGCCTGCGCCCGACCAGGCAATTCCGTGGTCAGCGCGTAGGGTTCCGCCTTCAGCGTCACGATGCCGACCTGGGGCGCCTGTTGCGGTTGCTCCGCAGCCGGCGGCGCCGCTTCGTCCTGGCATCCGGCAATGAGCACAGCAGCGGCGAATAAGGGACCCAGGGCAGCACGGGCTGGCTTGAACGGCATGGAAAGTGACCTCGTAGATCAGACAGGACCCAGCAGGACGCGCGCTGGGCAGACTCGAACAGTGGAATGCGGCGAATATACTTACATTCAAGACTGTTTGTAAACAGCGAATGTGCGGTCGACGGGACCGGCGCTTGCCTATGCGCTGGGTCGATGACGCACTGCACCAACCGCTCTGACCAGCGCATCGCAGCTTGGCCCGGAAAGCAGAACGCCGGCTTCCGCCGGCGTTCGTGTGTCGCGGTGCGTTACTGACGCACGCCTTCAACCGAGATGATCAGATCGACGCTTTGGGACGCTGGCCCGAGGTCCATTTTGATGTCGAAATCTTTCAGTTGGAGGGTCGTGGTGCCTTCAAAACCGGCGCGATAGCCGCCCCACGGATCCTTCCCTTCACCAATGAACTTGGCGGCGATGACGACCGGCTTGGTCACACCATTGAGCGTCAGGTCTCCAGTGATATCCGCAGTGCCTTCCCCGGTGGACTTGACCGAAGTGGACTTGAAGGTCGCGGTCGGATGCTTGGATACGTTGAGGAAGTCATCGCTGCGCAGGTGCTTGTCACGCTCGGCATGGTTCGAATCCACGCTGGCGGTCTGCAGGGTCACCTCGACCTTGCTCGCCTCCGGTTGGTCGGCATCGAAGCTGAAGGTACCGCTGAAATCGTTGAACCGGCCCCACAGCCAGCTGTAGCCGAGGTGGCTGATTTTGAAATTGACGAAGGCGTGCTGGCCCTTTTGGTCGATGGTGTAATCAGCCGCCATGGCTTGGCCGGCGAACAAGGCCGTACCCAGGGCGAGCGCGGCGAAGGTCTTCTTCAACATGGGAGTCTCCTTTGGTCGTTAAGAGGCATCGGCGCGGCCGAACATTCGTTTGAGCGTTGCGTCGCGATCGATGAAGTGGTGTTTGAGTGCCGCCAGCGCATGCACCCCGGAAAAGATGATCAGGGCCCAGGCGAGGTATTCATGGATCAGCCCGGCAACGTCTTCCTGATCGGGTATCGCCGTGACCAGCGCCGGAACCTCGAACCAGCCAAATACGCTGATCGGCCGGCCGTCGGCAGTGGAGATGAGATAACCGGAAATCATCACGCCAAAAAGGCCGACATACAGCAATGCATGCCCCGCCTTGGTCGCCAGGCGTGTCACCCGGCCATGGCTGGCCAGCGGCACCGGGCCATGATTGGCGAAGCGCCAAGCTACGCGTACCACCATCAGCGCTAACAGCAGTAAGCCAATACTCTTGTGGATGTCCGGCGCAGTTCTGTACCAGCTGCTGTAGTAGTTCAGCCCGACCATCCAGAAACCGAGCGCGAACAACCCGATCACCGTGACGGCCACAAGCCAATGCAGGGCGATACTGACCGCACCGTAGTTACTGGGACTGTTGCGCAACTGCATCGCTTGCATTCCAAAACCTTGAGGAGCGCTAAGCCTACCGGCTAACCGATCGAAATGAATCGCATTTTTTCGTTGCAAACTATCAGCGCAGCGGATAGATCGGCCGATGAAATGCGTCCGGCGCTTTCTGCTAGGCTGCGGCCCTTTGAACGCGGAGGATGAGCCATGAGCCTGAACGATAGCTGGATGCGGCGTGACCTCGACGTTCTCTGGCATCCGTGCACCCAGATGAAAGATCACGAGCAGCTGCCGCTGATCCCGATCAGGCGTGGCCAGGGCGTCTGGCTCGAGGATTTCGATGGTAAACGCTACCTCGATGCCGTCAGCTCCTGGTGGGTCAACGTGTTCGGTCACGCCAACCCACGAATCAACCAGCGCATCAAGGATCAGGTCGATCAGCTGGAGCACGTAATGCTCGCCGGGTTCAGTCATCAACCGGTGGTGGAACTGTCCGAGCGCCTGGTCGCGCTCACGCCCCAGGGCCTGTCTCGCGTGTTCTATACCGACAACGGTTCCACAGGCATCGAAGTCGCGCTGAAGATGAGCTTTCACTACTGGCGCAACAGCGGCCAACCGGACAAGCAACGCTTCGTGACCCTGACCAACAGCTACCACGGCGAGACCGTCGCGGCGATGTCCGTGGGCGACGTGGCTCTATTCACTGACACCTACAAGCCCCTGCTGCTCGACACCTTCAAGGTGCCCAGTCCGGACTGCTACCTGCGACCGGAAGGCATGAGTTGGGAAGACCACTCACGCGCCATGTTCGAGCACATGGAACAGACACTCGCCGAGAACCATACGCAGATCGCGGCGGTGATCGTCGAGCCGCTGATCCAGGGTGCCGGCGGCATGCGCATGTACCACCCTGTTTATCTCAAGCTGCTTCGCGACGCGTGCGACCGCTATGGCGTACACCTCATTCATGACGAGATCGCGGTCGGCTTCGGGCGCACCGGCACCTTGTTCGCCTGCGAGCAAGCCGGAATTGCGCCGGACTTCCTCTGCTTATCCAAGGCGCTGACCGGGGGCTATCTGCCGATGGCTGCGGTGCTCACCACGGACCAGATCTACCAAGCGTTCTATGACGATTACGCGACGCTCCGCGCCTTCCTGCATTCGCACACCTATACCGGTAACCCGCTCGCCTGCGCAGCCGCCCTGGCCACGCTCGATATCTTCGAGCAAGACAATGTGATTGAGGCAAACAAAGCGCTCGCTGTACGATTGACGCGCTCGACCGCACATCTGGCCGACCACCCGCATGTCGCCGAGGTTCGCCAGACGGGCATGGCGCTGGCTATTGAAATGGTGCAGGACAAGGCCAGCCGGGCCCCTTATCCCTGGCAGGAGCGACGCGGACTGAAGGTCTACCAGCATGCGTTGCAGCGCGGCGCGCTGCTGCGGCCATTGGGAGGCGTGGTGTATTTCCTTCCGCCCTACACCATCACCGAGGACGAGATCGACTTCCTCGCCGAGGTGGCCAGCGAGGGCATCGATATCGCCACACGCGCCGCGGTGCAGGTCGCTGTGCCGGCCGATGCACCCGCGTCGTTTCGCGATCCCGGCTGAGTCGGGATCGCGAGCTTCTGACGTCGCGGCAAGCGCGATAGACTAGCCGCCCGTTACCCTGCCCGGCCAACCCGATGCGCATTTCTCGTTTCTTTATTGACGCCCCGTTAGCATTGGGTGTCTTGGTGTTGCCCGAAGCGTCTGCGCATTACATCGGCCGCGTACTTCGCCTCGGTGTTGGCGCGGCCGTCCAGCTCTTCGACGGGAGCGGTATGGAGTTCCGCGGCGAACTCGTCGAGGTGAGCAAAAAGCAGGTCAGCGTGGCGCTGCACGACCGCTTCGACGGCCAGCCTGAGTCTCCGTTGCAGGTGCACCTTGGCCAAGGCTTGTCGCGCGGGGAGCGAATGGACTGGGCGATTCAGAAAGCCACCGAGCTGGGCGCGGCGCAGATCACGCCTATCGTCAGCGAGCGGTGCGAGGTGCGCCTCAAGGACGAACGGGCCGACAAGAGGCTGGCGCATTGGAGGCAGATTGCGATCAGCGCCTGCGAACAGTGTGGGCGGTCGGTCATTCCAGTGATCAATTCACCGCAACCACTGACGGAGTGGCTAACTGTCGAAGCGGATCTCAAACTGGTGCTGCACCCGATAGCAGAACCGCTATCGCGGCATCCGGCCCCAGCGTCGCTGGCGTTCCTGATTGGGCCCGAGGGCGGGCTTAACGATCAGGAGATCAGCGAGGCGATTCGAGCTGGCTTCCACCCGGCCCGACTGGGCCCGCGAGTGCTGCGCACCGAGACCGCGCCGGTGGCGGCGCTGAGCGTGGCGCAGCACCTTTGGGGTGATTTTCAGGCCTAGGCTGCCAGCTCAGCAGGTCAAATCAGCCCGGCGTCTGCGAGCTTCTGCTCGAATGCCACGAGATCCGGTATACGCGCTTGAACATCGCCGAGATCCACAGCATCCAGTTCGAGCGGGTTCAGCGACACATCCGCACGCGCCAGCTCAGAGTCGAGCTTGATAGAACGTGGAATGCCCTGCACCAGCAGTGCGATGAACTTGACGTGCTCGCGTCCACCCAGCGCGTTGAGCACCGCGACCCGCGCCCGCGTGCCGGTTTCGGCCTGGCCACCGGATGCCGCCTCGAACGAGAGCAGCGGTAACCTCAGATCCCGCCAAGGCACCTGGCCTAAAAACCAGGAAGGCATGCCTTGCACCGCCTGCGGTGCCCGGTAACCGATAATCTCGGCAACCGCCACGTTGGGTAGCAGCAGGGTCCGGTCGGACAGCGGCACCAGGAGCCCGGTAAGGTTGGCGGGTGTTTCCTGAGTAGCAATGGTTTGGCTCATGGGTGATCCACTTGCGAAGCGGCAACCGGCTCGTTGGCCAGCAGCACGAGATGATTGACGAGTGCCTGGGCAAGTTCGCGCGGGTCCCCGCTGAGCGAGCTATATCCGCCCTCGCGAAGGCTGTCGGGCATGCTCGAACAGACGCAGGTCTCGGCCCGCTGGGTCCATACCCGGCCGCCCTGACGCAGAACATAGGCCGCTGCGGCGTTGCCATCGCTGCCCATGCCGCTAAACGCGATCACGCCACAGCGCCGGCCGAACTGTTGGGCCAGATTGAGCATCATCTGGTCGATCGATGGGCTGTAAGGCTCAGGCCACGCCCGCCCAGTAAGCTGCATCGAGCCGTCCTTGTCGAAGCTCATTTCCTGGGCGATGGGCGCGATCACCACCTCGCCGCAGCGAATCAGGTCCTTGTCGCGGCATTGTCCGACCTGCCACTGACTATGCCTGCCAACAGCTTGGGACAGCGCGGTCTGGAAACTGGCCTCGATATGCTGCGCGTAGACGAAGCCCACCGGCAGACCGGCCGGTAGCACGTCGAGGAACGCCTTGACCGCCTCCGGACCACCCAGCGAAGCTGCCAACAGCCAGATTTCACGTGCCGGGGCGCCAGCCGGCTGCTGATGACTCGCAAGCACGGCAGGCAATTCGAGGGAACTGGGTCGCTGCTCATCATTGCGCAGCACGTCCAGGCGCGGCCCGACCGCACAGGAGGGGTCGCCCACCAGTCGTTTGAGCTTGCCGAACAGCCGCCGCTCCCAGCGCGGGTAATGCTCTGAATGACGCTCAGGTGCTCGGCCCTCGCCGAACAAAACCGGGCAAGCGTCCCGCTCGAGAAGCGAATTGACCAGAGGCGACTCTTCCGTCTGGGCCAAGTCGACGAGCCACAAGTCAGCTTCGATGGCCGCCAGGTCATCTTCCTGCAGGCGCGCTGGATCGTTGTTCAGGACCACCTGATAGCCATTGGCGGTCAGTGCCTGCTGCAGCACATGGCGCTGCAGCGAAGTGTCGGCAATCACACCGATGCGCGCGGCGACGACCTCACTCATGACGTTTGACCAGTTGCTGGATCGTTTCGAGCAGCAACGACTCCTGGTACGGCTTGCCGAGGTATTCATTCACGCCAATCGACATGGCCCGGTCCCTGTGCTTCTCACCTGTACGCGAGGTGATCATGATGATCGGCAAATCCTGAAGGCGTTCGTCGTGGCGCACCAGGGTCGCCACCTCGAAGCCATCCATCCGCGGCATTTCGATGTCCAGCAGCATGACGTCCGGCTTGCGTTCCTGTAGTTGCGTGATGGCGTCGACCCCATCCTTCGCGGTGAGCACGTTCATGCCGTTTCGCTCGAGCAGACGGCTGGTGACCTTACGCACGGTGACCGAGTCGTCGACGACCATAACCAATGTTGGCCGGTCGACCTCGACCTCGGCCTCCTCATCCATACCAACAAGCCGCATCGGCTGCAGCTGGGTCTGCAGCTGCGCATGCAGGACCCGAATGGTGGCGAGCAGATCGAGAATGACAACGACACGACCGTCACCGAGGATGGTCGCACCGGAGATGCCCGGCACGGTAGCGAACTGCGGGCCCAGGCTCTTCACCACGATTTCACGTGAGCCGGCCAGGCTGTCGACCTGAACGGCGACACTGTGCTCGTTCGAGCGCACCAGAATTACCGGTAACGGCAGGCTTTGTCCGACCAGCTTCGGTCGCTGGCCGTTGTTCAGCAATTCGCCGAGATACCGCAGCTCATAGGTTTGCCCGGCGTATTCGAACCTTGAAGCACCTGGCTGGTAATAGGCCTCGAGTTCATAAGGCGACACCCGCACGATGCCCTCGATGGTGTTCAGCGGAATGGCGTAAAGGTCTTCGCCCGAATAGACCATCAGTGCGCGGTTTACCGAGACGGTAAACGGCAAGCGGATCAGGAAACGGGTGCCTTTGCCCAGGCTCGACTCGATGCTCATCGAACCGCCGAGCTGCTTGACCTCCGAATGCACCACGTCCATGCCCACGCCACGCCCGGAGATCTGAGTGACCTTTTCGGCGGTGGAGAATCCGGCTTCAAGGATGAACTGCAGTACCTCATGATCGGACAGCTCGCTACCCGATGCCATCAGGCCCCGCTCGATCGCTTTACGGCGAACCGCTTCAAGATTGATGCCGGCACCGTCGTCACTCAGCGTGAGCACGATGTCGCCACCCTCACGGGTCAAGTCCAGGCGGATGTTCCCCTGCTCGGGCTTTCCAGCGGCGAGCCGCTTGGCGCCCGACTCGATGCCGTGGTCAACCGCATTACGCAGCATGTGTTCCAAGGGCGCGACGATGCGTTCCAGGACGCTGCGGTCCATTTCGCCCGTCGCATTGCCGACATGAAACTCGACTTGCTTGCCGAGCTCACCGGCGACCTGGCGAACGATCCGGCGAAGACGCGGAACCAGTCGGTCGAACGGCACCATGCGAGTCCGCATGAGGCCTTCCTGCAGTTCGGTGTTGACCCGAGCCTGCTGCAACAGCAGGGTTTCTGCATCTCGGTTTCGTGCCGCTAGTGTTTCCTTGAGGTCCAACAGGTCGGACGCGGATTCGAACAGCGCGCGAGACAGCTGCTGAAGCTGGGAATGACGGTCCATCTCCAGGGGGTCGAAGTCGTCGTAACCTGCGCGCTCAGCCTCGGCCTGGTAGCGGCTCAGGATCTGCGCCTGGGTTTCGGTATCCAGGCGCCGCAGCTGGTCACGAACCCGCTCGATGGTGGCTTCCATCTCACCGAGCGTGAAGCCAACGTCACTGACCTGTTGTTCGACCCGACCACGGAAAATGGACGTCTCGCCCGCCAGGTTGACCAGCCCTTCGAGCAGGTCTGCTGGTACTTTGACCAATTCTTGCGGCGCACGCCGCGAGGCTGCTTCGGCGGCGGCTTGCTCGGCGCGGCGGATGAACGGCAGCACCTTTGCAGGGGTATTGCTGCTCGGCACATGTGTGCTGGCAGCGACGATCGGTGTATCGAGCGACACAATGGTCGCCGGACTTGGCTCGGGTACTTCGTCCTGCTCGACAATCGGCGCTTCAGGCATGTCGCTATCCAGCCGCTGGCGCAAGGCATCGACATCTTTTAGCAGGGCGTCATAACCGCTCTGAGCGTCCAGATAGACGCTCTCCGGTAATGGCGCGCCCTGCAGCTGGGCTTCGCTGAGCCGTTGCTCCAGCTCATGGGCCATATCGCCCAGTGCGACCTGGCCGGCCAAGCGGGCCCCACCCTTGAGCGTATGAAGGATGCGCATGATATCGGCCAATGATTCGACCGCTTCCGGCGATGCATCCCAGCGATTCAGCGCGGCTTCCATTTCCTCGAGCAAGTCATCCGCTTCCTCGATGAAGATGTCCAGAATCTCGGCCTCGGCCGACTCCTGCGATGCATCTGTGGCGGCCTTGAGCGCGACGCTGCTCGGCATGCTCAGCTGCTCGTCCGGATTGACGCGGAAGCGCCTGATGGTTTCGATCAGATCCAACCCGGTGGGCAGCGCCTGATAGGAGCGCACCGCGTCGAGCATCGCCGCGAGCCGGTCATGGCAGTTTTGCAGCAAGGCGAACAGGGTAGGACTGGCGCGATAGCTACCGGCGCACAGGCCTTCGTAGAGGTATTCGAGCTCATGGGCTAGATCACCGATCTCGCGGATGTCTGCCATCCGCGCGCCGCCCTTGAGCGTGTGCAGATCACGCTGCAACGCCTCTACCTCAAGGCTGTTCTCGACATTCCCCATCCAGCGCTGCAGCGACTGGCCAGCACGCTCAATGATGTCAAACCCCTCTTCGAGGAAAATCTCGACCAGCTCCGGGTCGCGATCATTCCAAGCAGAGGGCGTTTCTACGGATTCCGAGGAAGCGACATCGGCTAAATATTCATCGGCAACGTCCAGAGCTTCCGGCAGCTCGGGCTCAGCAACCGCCTCAATGGGGGCGTCTGCCTGCAACAAGGGGTTGATCTCGTCGACAGGCGCATCGCCCATCTCTGAATCGTCGGGCACCAACGGGGCAGCCGAGGGCTCGACTAGCCAGCTGTTATCATCGGACATGCTGAGGTCCGGCAAGTCCAGCTCCGCCTCTTCTGCCGCGATGAATTCAGGCTCATCGTCAACACTGGCCTCTTCGAACGCGCCTAAGCCAAGCTGTTCAGCTTCTTCGGTTGGGGCCTGCGGGCTGCCCGCATCGTCACGTCCGGCGGGCTCATCGAAGCTCAGTGAGCCGCCCTGGCGAAACGACTGAATACTCGCGATGAGCGCGAGGGCCTGGCTCATCGGCGTGTTCGCCTGCAACTGCTCGAGTTGCACGGCCAGTTGGTCATGGCTGCGATGGAGCAACGCTGCCAGCTCGTCCGAGTGTACGTAGCGGCCGTCGGAAAGGCCTTCGTAAAGAGTTTCCAGCTCGTGGGCAAGGTCGCCGATGGGGCGAATCTCAGCCATTCGCGCGCCACCTTTAAGGGTATGCAGGTCGCGCAGCAGCGCAGAGAGCGCCCGTTGATTGGTCGGTTCCGCAAGCCAGCGATCCAGTGCGCCACCCGCGCTTTCCAGCAAATCAACCGCCTCGTCGAGGAATATTTCAACCATTTCCTGGTCTTGCTCGTCACGTATGTCGAGCATTTCCTCTGCCTGCGGGGTCGTGTCCAGCCAGGCTTCGGCTTCGGCTTCGGCTTCGGCTTCGGCTTCGGCTTCGGCTTCGGCTTCGGCTTCGAAAGTATGCTCGGGCAGCGCTGCTGTATCGACGGCGGCTGTCTCTGGGCCCTGTTCAGGCTCAGACACCGCCAGGCCGAGCGCTATTGGCTCGACCGCTTCGGCGAGAAGCGCCTCCAGCCGCGCCACCAATTCCGGGCGGGCAGACACCTGTAGGCCAGCCGCGACCTGATCCATCATGCCCACAAGGGCCTCGTGCCCTTCTTCAACATCATCGAAGAAGCGGCCACTTACAGCTAGGCGGCCATCCTGAACCACGGCATAGAGGTCCAATAAAACCCGGCAGAGCGCATCGATCTGAGGTAGATCCGCCATCTGGGCTCCATGCCCGAGCGCGGTGAGCTCTTCGAGCAGCGCGCTCAATTCTTGCCGCTCGGCCGGATGCTCACGCCAGCTATGCAGAAGGTCCTCAGCATCGAGCAGGATGTTCATGCTTTCGGACAGGAACAAGGCAATCATCCCAGGATCACGGCTTTCACCCTGGTCGTTCTCGCCTCGCGCATTGGCCTCGGCCAGTCGCGACTGGTGCAATTCGTGCACCTGCGCGATGAACGCCTCGGCACCTGGAATCGGAGCCAGCGGGTCACGGTCCAAGTTCTCCAGACCAAGCCGCAGCAGCTGTTCGGCCGAATGCAGCAGCTCGGCCTCAACCAGGTCCATATCGATCAGGTTGGCCTTGAATTCCTTGACCATTCTTTCCAGAGGCGTCGCGATCTCGGCGACTGGCAGGATACCCGCCATGTGCGCACTGCCCTTCAAGGTGTGCAGCGCACGCTGGAGCGAGTCGGAGACCGGCTGGGGTAAGCGCTGGGCGCAGTCGGCTAGGAAGTCGACCAAGGTCGTCAGGTGTGCCTCGGCCTCGTTGCGAAATATCTCGAGCAGCTGAGGATCGAGCGCATCCGACGAGTCGGTGTCGCTCGGCTCAGGTTCTGTCCTCTCGGCAACGCTGCTCTTGCCCCCCTGAGGACCTGGATCCAGAGGTTGGCCCTTGGCCAATGCATGAGCATCGGCAGCTAGGCGATCCACATCATCACGCTGACGCTGAGCCTTGGCCGCGAACTCCTCGACCAGCGAAGGCATCAGATCCACGACGTCACCGACCAGCTTTTTCACCGGCGCGCTCGCCTCGATACTGCGATCGATCACGCGGTTCAGTAGATTCTCGACCGACCAGGCAAGCTCGCCAATAATCAGGGCGCGGACCATACGGCCGCTGCCCTTCAATGTATGGAATGCGCGCCGGACTTCACTCAGCGAATCCTTGTCCGCTACATCAGCGATCCAGTTCGGCAGGTACTCGCCGATGGTTTCGAGCACCTCGGCCGCTTCCTCGATGAATACTTCGAGCAGGTCGTCATCGACTGCCTCCTCGTCAGCTGGCGGCGGCAAAAGGCTAGGAGGTACGTCGCGCGCCGGTGGGTTGATTGCGACCACCGGCGCGGCCATGACGTCTTCGATGCTGCGCACAGCTGCCTGTTCGGCAGGCTGTTCCTGACGCTGGGGCAAATCGACTTCGGGCATGCCCAACTCGATCATTTCCGCCTCGGACCACTCCAGCGGGTCGGCCTGAGCCTCCTCTAACTCATGAGCAGCTTCGACACCGAAGGATGCCGCCTCATCAGAGCCGGGTGCGGATACTGACGGCTCGAGCGTCCACTCGGTATCGCTCAGAGAGCTGGGTTCCGCCTGGTTGCCGTCTTCAGGCTCAACCTCTTCGGGTTCGATTTCCTCCAGCGTCCAGCCTGGCAACCCGCTATTCGCGGGCTCGCTCGCTTGATCCTCCGAAGGCTCGTCGGCAAGCTCGCTGAGGTTAAAGGCGTCGGGCTGCTCAGCGGCGATGGCCTGCTCTTGCTCTGATGCGGGCTCGGGCTCGGGCTCGGGCTCGGGCTCGGGCTCGGGCTCGGGCTCGGGCTCGGGCTCGGACAGCATGCCCTCCAACAGCGGCTCCGCGGGCAATACTTCGATCTCTTCCAACGGATCGCCGACTACCAGTTCTTCTTCCAGCACGGTGGGCGCTTGGTCGAGGATGGAGGGCACTTCTACGAGCGGATAGCCCAGCGCCTGGAGGCTTTCTTCGGCCACGTCGAGAATCAGATCGCCCTGGGTCCCGCAGTCTTCACTCAGTCGCTCGAGGTAGTACTCGACGCTGGTGATAGCGTCGGCGAGCGTGTCCAGACTCTGCCAGTCGGGAATCGCTTGAGGCGTCAGGAGCTGCTCCTGGATGTAGCGGTTGCAGGCGTCAAGCAAAGCAGCCGCGCGCGACAGAGGGATCATCGCCAGACCACCACGGGATTGCGTCAGCAGGTCCGGGACGCGGGCCAGATGCTGATGATTCCACTGCGATGCAATGAACTCGATGATCGCGTCCTTGGCCTGTTCGAGGCCAGTACGTGCTTCTCGAATCACGAGCTGATGGATTTGCGCCACATCAGTGGTGGGCAAATGGCTGTCTTCACTGCGCTCGTCATCGGTACCGCCGACCATGCCAGCCAGGGTGGCCTCGACGTACAGGAGCGCGCCAGCCACGTCCATCAGCGCCGCGTCGTTGGGTTCGCGAACACCGCTGGTCAGCGATTCGATGACCGCAATCTGATCGAGAATGATCTTCCGCGGTTGGCCGAAGCCGAGCACAGCCAATGTATCGGCAATTTGCTTGAGTGGTGCCTGCATTGCACCCAGCTCGGCCAATCCGAGGCGATCGCTGCGCACGAACAGGTCGAGGCTATCCTTGACGCGTACCAGCTCCTCGCACAGGGCCGCAACGACCGAACGCATCGCGCTGCGATCAGGCCCTGCGAGCTGTGCACGCTCTTCATCGACGACATTGCTGTCCGGGAGTGCTTCGTCGAGGCTGTACTGGGCCTTGAGGGACTGGATGCGCGCGGACTGCGCCGGAGCCTTGGCGATGTAGAAAAGTAGATTCTTTACCAGCTCGTCGGGAGCTGGTTGATTGATGCCGCCTGCGCCTTGCTCGACGAGGCGTTTGAGTTCCTTGTCCACCTGGCGCAACAGCGTCTTGATCGAGGTGCCATTGGCAACGCCGCCGCTGGCGAGGCCTTCGACGACACCGGACGCGACCTGCCACAGTGCGCCGAGCGGTGCGTCCTTGCAGAGCATTTCCAGACGCGCAAATACACGGGCCATGTAGCCCAGGTTCGTTGGAAGGTCCTGATTGCGAATCACGCCGACGAGCGCGACCTGAAGCATTTGCCTCAGCTTGCGCAACAAGGCGGGCAGGTCCGCCGTCTGCCGCTGGGCAAGATACTCACTGGATAAGGCCGCCGGGCGGCTCGACATGTTCGGTGAGAACAAGCTGGTCTCTGACAGCAGCTTTTCACCACGCGCTGCGCGCAGGTCGTTTAGCAGCGGCAACACGACCATCGGTAGATCGCGGCGAGCGGTCTGGATACGATCCAGATAGACCGGCATTTGCAGGATGGCCTGCATGAGCACTTCGAGCGCCTCAGTCTGACTGGAGACCCGACCCTCCATCAGCGCGCGGGCAAGCTGCTCCATCTCTTCGGCCAACAGGGCGGCGCCGAAGAACTCAACCATCTGCAGCGTGCCATGCACCTGATGCACATAGGTCAGGCAGAACTGCATCCGCGTCGAGTCCTGCGGGTTTTCGACGAACGCTTCCAGCGCCTGGCGCGCTTGCTTCAGCGTTTCGGCGATTTCGCCTTTCACCCACTCCAGGGCGACATAATCGTGCCGATCACCCATAGCGACTCCGCTCATAAACTTTTCCGGGTAAAGGCCAGAACCTGTTTGTCAGCCACCGGCTCGAGGTCCGGGTGCTGCCATTCAACCACCTCGCCCACGCCAATCACCAGCAACCCTCCGGGCGCGAGGCGCTCGGCCAGGCGGGTGAGGATTTCGCGGCGTCGCCAGCGACGAAAATAGATCAACAGGTTTTGGCAAAAAATGACGTCCATGTTGGACATTGGCGCGCTCGCCAACTCCAGCACGTTGAGCCTGGCAAAGCACACGCGTGCCGCCAGACTGGGTACCACTTGGTAACGATCCGCTTCCAATGGTTGGAAGTATCGCGCCCGCCATTCTTCGCAGACATGCTCGAGCCGGCGGCTGGCGTAGATACCGTCACGCGAACGGCCGAGCGCGCTGAGACTGATGTCGGTCCCGATCACTCCCACCGGAACATTGCCTTGTTCATGAAGGGCTTCGGCCGCAGTGATCGCCAATGAATAGGTTTCTTCACCGCTTGAACAGCCCACGCTCCACAGCGACCAAGGACGCGAGGTGTCTCGCTGCTCACGGCGCGCTCGCAAGTACGCCGAAAGAAAGGAGAACGAAGGGGCATGACGGAAAAACCGTGTTTCCTGCACCGTCAGACGATCCATCAAAGCCGACCACTCCACGGCTCCCCGCGGCCCGGACACGACCTGCTGGTAGTAGCTGGTGTAGTCGGTCGCCCCTATTTCTCGCATGCGACTGGTGAGATTGACTTGCAGGAACGCCCGACGCTCTTCCGAAACGATCATTCCGGAACGAGCCTCGAGCAGTGCCTGCCAGTCATGAAACTCCGCTGGCGACATATCGGCCAAGGGTCTCAATGACCAATCAACGCTTGGCTGCATGTCCCGCCCCTTACTCATGAACGTTCACGGCAGCTGCTGCCAGCTGCCGCGTTCTCGGTCAGGCCTGGTCCTGCGTTTCCGGCAGGGTGAAGCCGGACACCGACTGGCGCATCTCATTGGCCATCTTCGCCAGGTTACCAATGCTCTTGGCCGTAGCGGTGGTGCCGGACGAGGTTTGCGAGGTGATCTCCTGGATCACGTTCATGGTGTTGGAAATATGACCTGCGGACGAGGCCTGCTGACGAGCGGCGTTGGAAATGTTTTGGATAAGCGCGGCGAGGCTCTTGGAAACCTTTTCAATTTCTTCCAGAGCGACTCCAGCATCTTGCGCCAGGCGCGCACCGCGAACCACTTCAGAGGTGGTCTGCTCCATCGAGATAACCGCCTCGTTGGTATCGGTCTGAATCGTCTTAACCAGCGCCTCGATCTGCTTAGTCGCCGCTGAAGAGCGCTCAGCCAGACGCTGAACTTCGTCCGCAACCACCGCGAAGCCCCGGCCTGCATCGCCCGCCATGGAGGCCTGGATCGCAGCGTTCAATGCGAGAATGTTGGTCTGGTCGGCAATGTCATTAATCAGGCTAACGATGTCACCGATCTCCTGGGACGATTCACCGAGACGCTTGATTCGCTTAGAGGTGTCCTGGATCTGCTCACGGATGTTATCCATGCCAGTGATGGTGTTGTGCACAACCTCGTTGCCCTTGTTGGCAATGGCTACCGAGCGTTCTGCTACCGCGGACGACTCCGCGGCGTTGGCCGATACCTGATCAATCGACACTGCCATTTCATTGATCGCCGCAGACGCTCCGGCGATTTCCTGGGCCTGATGCTCCGACGCCTCGGCCAGGTGCATGGCGGTCGCCTGGGTTTCCTGCGCCGCGCCGGACACCTGAACGGCGGTCTGGTTAATGGTTTCGACCAGGTCGCGCAGTTGGTCAATCGAGTAGTTGATCGAGTCCGCAATCGCACCGGTGAAGTCTTCGGTTACCGTCGCAGCCACGGTGAGGTCACCGTCTGCCAGGTCGCCAATTTCGTCGAGCAGACGCAGAATGGCAGTCTGGTTACGTTCGTTTTTCTCGGCGGTTTCAGCCAGACGACGACGGGTTTCGACGACCATCACCGAACCGATCAACAGAATGGAGGCGAGTGCCAGCGCACCGAGCACATAGCCGGCCAGGGTATACATGTAACGGGCATCGGCCATGCCCTGCAGACCCAGGGTAAGAGTAGAGGTCTTGTCGAGAAGGGTCTGCGAGACCTCAAAGATGTTGTTGGAAGACTCGCGAACCTGGAACAACTCCGGCGACGTTTCGAGGATTTCATCCACCGAGCCAGAGACGAACTGGAACAGTTCGGAAATTTCGGCGAGGCGGTCGAGCGCTTCGGCATCGCTGACACGCGTGATGCCCATGGCTTCGTTGCCTTCGAGCATCGCCGTCAGTACGCGGCCGAAGAGGCTCGCGTCGCGGCCGAACATATCAGCGGCCTGAACCGAATCCTGGTCACCGGACAGCACCTTGTTCACCGAACCCAGAATACGTTCAGCCAGCAGCGATTGACGCTGAGCAACCGACACCTGCGCAGCGGGCGCGCCACTCTCGAGAAGAATATCGACGACCTCCTCGTATTCGACCTGCAACTGCGGAATCGTTTCGGCCAGTGTGGCGGCAACCTGGTGGAGGGACAGTACAGTCTGCTCGCTTGCAAGAATCGCATCGGTGTTCTGACGCAAGGTATCCCAGTCCTGCTGCACCGCGGCCACTTCCGCCTGGAGCGCCTCGGGCACTGCCGGCAGGCCGATCTGCTCATCACCCTGCGATAGATAGCCCCAGCGCTGACTGAAGTCGTTGCGTGCCTCTTTCAGCGACTCGAACGCATCGGGCGTACCGGACGCAGCTTCCACCGCGTTCTTGGCGATACGCTGCGACAGAACTCGCAGCTCACCTGCGTGTCCTAAGTATTCGTTATCGTAATCGGCCTGGGTATTGATATAGGCGAAGTTGGCGAACAACAGCACCATCGACACGATCAGAAGACCAAACAGACCGGCGATCAGGGTGTTACTACGCACCCCTGCCAGCAATTCATTCGCGTTGAATTTTTTCATTGTTCCGGCCCCCGCCTGGACCCCACCGTTCGTTTCCTTTCCAACAACTAAAAGGCCGGCATCTGCCGACCCGCCTATATATCAGTACGCCACGTCTAGAAATGCCTGGTGGGCAGCCAGCGCATGCGGACTGAACACCAGCCAGGGCTGCTCACGCTGGAATACACCGTGGATGAACGGCTGAATCGACGCCTCAACCGGCGGCAACTGCTCGGAAAATGCATCCACGGGAAAATGCTGCATGCCGAAAACCTCATCGACCGTGAGTCCGGCGAATACCTCTTGATGCTCGACGACCAGAACCCGGCGCTGCTTGCGCAGAGCAGACAACTCCAGCCCGAAATAGCCACACAGATCCATGATCGGCAACAGGCGCCCACGCACGTTCGCCACACCTTTGACCCACGCCTTTACCCCTGGAAGCAAGGTATGCCTTGGCTCATGCAGGATTTCTCCCACTTCGCCCATCGGCGCAACAAACAGGCGACCACCCATTCGAAAGCCGATGCCTGCCCACGTCTGGATGGCCTCTTGCTGAGACGGCAGTCCAGCCGCAAGTGCACGGCATCGCGCATCAATTTCGAGAAGGCGCTGAAACGGTGTTGGCGCATCAGACATGCTGGCCAGATCCCTTTGTCCGGATTACAGAGCCGCCGGATTCAACCGGCGAGAACGGCGTTAAGGGTCTTCAGCAGCGTAGCCTCATCGACCGGCTTGGTCAGGTAATCTTTGGCACCCTGCCGCTTGCCCCAGACCTTATCGGTTTCCTGATCCTTGGTGGTCACAATGATCACCGGGATGTGACTTGTTTCCGCATCTTTGGTCAGTTGCCGGGTGGCTTGAAAGCCGTTGAGCCCCGGCATGACGATATCCATCAAAACGGCATCGGGCTTTTCCTGGCGTGCCAACGCGACGCCATCTGCACCATTCTCTGCCTTGAGAACGACATGGCCATGCTTTTCCAGCATGGCCGTCAGCTTGTACATCTCGGTCGGCGAGTCATCAACAATCAGAACGCGAGCCATGATTTCTCCGTGGGAAAGGCTTCAGCGGCACAGAGGCCGAACTTCAGGATACTTGCTCCAAAGGTGCGAAATCAGGCACGTGAGCCTTGATTGCACCGAGCAATTCTTCTTTGCTGAAAGGCTTAGTGAGGTACTGGTCTGACCCCACGATCCGCCCCTTGGCCTTGTCGAACAGGCCATCCTTGGACGACAGCATAATGACCGGCGTCGACTTGAAAGAACTGTTGTTCTTGATCAACGCACAGGTCTGATAGCCATCGAGCCTGGGCATCATGATATCGACGAAAATGATGCGCGGGTGCGTGTCTGCGATCTTGGCGAGCGCATCGAAGCCATCCACCGCTGTGATCACATCACAACCTACTTTCTTCAGCAGCGTTTCGGCCGTGCGACGAATCGTTTTCGAGTCGTCGATCACCATGACCTTCAAGCCCTCGGAGTGCTGTTCCATTTCGCCCTACCATCGCCTCGGTGAGTCGTAGTTTATCGTTATGCCAGTGCGCCGGAGGCCCTGTCATCGATGGGCTGCACCCAATCGCCGGACCTTTTTAGCACACTCCTTCATGCGCAAGCTATCTGCCGCCAGAGCGCCGGGATTTTCCTTGACCCAACGCACATCCACGGCCAATCTGCCCCCACATTTCAAGCCTTCGGCAGCCTTCGCTGCCCTTTTGCGGAGACCATCACATGACTGTTCGCGTCGGGATCATCATGGACCCAATCGCGCAGATCGCCTTCAAGAAGGACAGCTCGCTGGCCATGTTGCTGGCCGCCCAGGCGCGCAACTGGACGCTGTTCTACATGGAGCAGCGCGACCTATATCAGATCGCCGGCGAGGCTCGTGCCCGCATGCGACCGCTCAAGGTATTCAACGACCCAGAACATTGGTTCGAGGTCGAGGATGAAATCGATACCGCGCTGGGCGATCTCGACGTCATCCTCATGCGCAAGGACCCGCCCTTCAACGGCGAGTACATCTATTCGACCTACTTACTGGAGCTTGCCGAGCAAACTGGCACACTGGTGGTGAACCGGCCGCAAACCCTGCGTGACTGCAATGAAAAGTTCTTCGCCACTCAGTTTCCGCAATGCACTCCGCCAACGGTAGTCAGTCGTCGGCCGGACATTTTGCGGGACTTCGCCCGAGAACAGCGTGACATCATTCTCAAACCGCTGGACGAAATGGGCGGCGCGTCGATCTTTCGTCACCGCGAAGGCGACCCTAACCTGTCGGTTATCCTCGAGGTACTGACTCGTCACGGCCAACAACAGATCATGGCGCAGCGTTATATCCCGGCAATCAAGGACGGCGACAAGCGCATCTTGATGATCGACGGCGAGCCCGTACCCTACTGCCTTGCGCGGATACCGGCCGCTGGCGAGACCCGTGGGAACCTCGCTGCAGGCGGGCGCGGCGTGGCGCAGCCGCTGTCGGATCGAGATCGTGAGATCGCTGCCCTGGTCGGCCCCGAACTGCGCAAACGGGGCCTGCTGTTCGTCGGGCTGGATGTCATCGGCGACTACCTCACGGAGATCAACATCACTAGCCCAACCTGCATCCGGGAGATCGACAATGCGTTCGACACCCGAATCGGCGAACAGCTGATGGACGCGATCGACCAGAAACTTCAGGCACGCGTGCAATAGGCTCAACAGGCGGCCATTCGCCCAGGCCGCCTCCGCTCATCGCAAGATTCGCTCGACGGCCGCCGACACGGCAAAGCTGCCGGCTGGTTCATAGACTTTTGCAGTCCTGCTGGGCAGACTGCGCGCACTTCGAGCCGACAGTAACGCGATGAACGCAGCGACACGTCAACCGACCCCAGCCACCTCGAGCGTCCGCCCCGCGGATCGCCTCGGCTTCACGCTGTTCGTGGCAGCGGTGGCCCATGCCGCGCTGATTCTGGGGCTCGGATTCAGCCTGGCGGACCCCACACAGGTGAGCAAGTCGCTAGAGATCACGATCTCCACGTTCAAAAGTGAGAAAAAGCCCGAAGAGGCCGACTTCCTGGCCCAGGATAACCAGCAGGGCAGCGGCACCCTGGAGCACAAGGCCACACCGAAGACCGACGAGCAGGCGCCTTTTCAGGACACCCAGATTCGCAAAGTCACTCCAGCTGCATCACCGCCACCGAGCAACCGCAGCGAATCAGCAAAAACCGCCGTCGCGACACGCTCGCCACAACCGGACAAGACGCCCGAAAAGCCGCAGAAAAACAAGCCTCAGCCCGAGTCGCAACCCGCGCCAGTTTTCGACAGCTCGCAACTGAGCGAGGAGATAGCCAGCCTTGAGGCTGAACTCGCCCAGGAACGTCAGGAATATGCCAAGCGTCCACGCGTAAGCCGACAAAACAGTGCTGCGACCATGCGCGACATCAGCGCGTGGTATCGCGATGAATGGCGTAAGAAGGTCGAGCGTATCGGCAACCTCAACTACCCGGACGAGGCCCGGAGGCAGCGCATCTATGGCAGCCTGCGCATGCTGGTCGTGGTCGACCGCAATGGTACGGTGCAGGAATTGCGTGTGTTGGAATCGTCCGGCCAGGCGGTACTCGACGAGGCGGCGATGCGCATCGTCAGGCTGGCTGCGCCCTTCGCGCCCTTCTCTGGAGAGCTGGCTAAGACGTTCGACCAGGTCGAGATTATCCGAACCTGGCGCTTCGAGCGCGGCGACCGGCTGTCCAGCCGCTGACGGTATCGACCAGCCTGCCGTGGCTTCACGCCCGTGCCTGCAACGCTTAAGCTAGCGGGCATGAAAGCGACCTCCCCCAGCTATCTCAAGCATCACTTCCTGATTGCCATGCCCCACATGGCCGATCCCAACTTCGCCCAGGCGCTCATTTATATCGTCGACCACACCCCGGAGGGTGCCATGGGGCTGGTCGTCAATCGTCCTAGCGGACTGACATTGACCGACGTACTCGAGCAACTACGCCCCGACGACCCGATCACGGGGATCAGCCAGCAGCTAGTGATCCTCACCGGCGGACCGGTACAGACCGATCGTGGGTTCGTCTTGCACCCGGCGGGCTCGCAGTTCCAGGCCACGCTCGACCTGGGGTCGCTCGGCATGACCACCTCGCAAGACGTGCTGTTCGCCATCGCCGACGGTCATGGGCCCCGACAGCACCTGGTCGCACTTGGCTACGCAGGCTGGGAGGCCGGGCAACTGGAGTCCGAACTGGCTAGCAATGTCTGGCTGAGCTGCCCGGCGCAGGCGCACATTCTCTTCGACCTGCCGTTCGAACAGCGACTGAGCGCGGCGGCCGCCTCGCTGGGTGTCGACCTCAATCTGCTCAGCAGCCAGGTCGGTCACTCATGAGCACTCTGCGGCTACTGCTGGGCTTCGACTATGGCACCCGGCAGATTGGTGTCGCGGTCGGCCAGGCCGTCACCGGCCAGGCGCGCGAATTGTGCGTACTCAAGGCCCAGAATGGCGTGCCCGACTGGAGCCAGGTCGAGGGCCTTATCCGCGAATGGCAGCCGGACGCATTGATCGTTGGCTTGCCGCTGAACATGGACGGCAGCGCCAGCGAGATGAGCGGACGCGCTGAGAAGTTCGCACGCCGCCTGAATGGGCGTTTCAATCTGCCGGTACACACCCACGACGAGCGCCTGACTACCTACGAAGCCAAGGGCGAGCGTCTTCGCCAGGGGCAGAACGGAGGCTACCGAGAGCGACCGGTCGATGCCCTGGCCGCGGCGCTGTTATTAGAAGGCTGGTTGAACGCCCAGCAGACCGCATGATGCGGCCCCAGGAGAAACCATGACCCTGCCCAACCCCGACCATCTGCTCCCCGAGATGGCTGCAACCCTCGGTCAGCATCTCGAGCGCCGAGGCATTAACGAGCCGCGCTTCATCGGCATACGCACGGGCGGTGTATGGGTGGCCCAATCACTCCTTCACCATCGTGGTCAGCAGGAGCCGCTGGGCATTCTGGACGTTTCGTTCTACCGCGATGATTTCACCCAGAACGGGCTGCACCCCCAGGTCAGACCGTCCGAGCTGCCATTCGAAATCGAAGGCCAGCATCTGGTGCTGGTCGACGACGTGCTGATGAGCGGACGCACCATCCGTGCCGCACTGAACGAGCTGTTCGACTATGGCCGCCCCGCCAGCGTGACACTCGTTTGTCTGCTCGATCTCAACGCTCGCGAGCTGCCGATCCGCCCTGATGTGGTGGGCGCGACCCTGTCATTGGCCCCCGAACAGCGCGTCAAGCTGCTGGGCCCCGCTCCGCTTACCCTCGAATACCAGACCCTCGCTTCCGCTAACTGAGATTCCGCGATGACGCCTACCGACGCCAAGCGCCCGCTGCAGCTGAACGATCATGGTCAGCTGCGCCACTTCCTCTCCCTGGACGGGCTGCCCCGCGAACTGCTTACCGAAATCCTCGACACCGCCGACTCCTTTCTCGAAATCGGTGCCCGCGCGGTCAAAAAGGTCCCGCTATTGCGTGGCAAGACTGTCTGCAATGTGTTCTTCGAGAACTCCACGCGCACCCGCACCACGTTCGAACTGGCCGCCAAGCGCTTGTCCGCGGATGTCATCACGCTAAATGTTTCCACCTCCTCGACCAGCAAGGGCGAGACGCTGACAGACACCTTACGCAACCTGGAGGCGATGGCTGCGGACATGTTCGTGGTGCGTCACGCCGCGTCAGGCGCTGCACACTTCATCGCCGAACATGTTTGCCCCGACGTGGCGGTGATCAACGGTGGGGATGGGCGCCATGCACACCCCACTCAAGGCATGCTCGACATGTTGACGATTCGCCGCCACAAAGGTGACTTCGATAAGCTATCAGTAGCGATCGTCGGAGACATCCTTCACTCACGCGTGGCGCGCTCCAACATGCTGGCTCTCAAGACGCTCGGCTGTCCGGATATCCGCGTCATCGGCCCCAAGACGCTACTGCCAATCGGCCTGGAGCAATATGGCGTGCGGGTGTTCAACGATATGAGCGAAGGGCTACGGGACGTGGACGTCGTGATCATGCTCCGCCTGCAGCGTGAACGCATGCAGGGCGGCCTGCTGCCCAGCGAAGGCGAGTTCTACCGCCTCTACGGCTTGACCGCCGCACGCATGGCCCTCGCCAAACCGGACGCCATCGTCATGCATCCCGGGCCCATCAACCGGGGCGTGGAGATCGAATCGGCCGTGGCCGACGGCATCCAGTCGGTGATCCTCAACCAGGTCACCTATGGCATCGCCATTCGCATGGCCGTGCTGTCGATGGCCATGAGCGGCCAAACCGCACAACGTCAGCTGGACAATGAACATGCCGCCGGGGAGCTGAACTGATGCCAACATCCATCCTCGGTGCCCGCCTGATCGATCCGGCCAGCGGTCGCGACGAAGTGACCGACATCCATTGCCTGGACGGCAAAGTGGTCGCGATCGGCGCGCCCCCTGCCGGGTTCGAGCCTGCCCATGCGCTCGATGCCAGAGGGCTGGTCGCCGCGCCCGGCCTGGTCGATCTGTCAGTCGCGTTACGTGAGCCGGGCTACAGCCGCAAGGGCAATATCGCCAGCGAGACACTTGCCGCCACCGCCGGCGGGATCACCAGCCTGTGCTGCCCGCCGCAGACGCGACCCGTATTGGACACGGCCGCAGTGGCCGAACTCATCCTCGACCGTGCCCGCCTGTCCGGCCATGCGAAAGTCTACCCGATCGGTGCCCTGACCCGCGAGCTGGCCGGCGAGCAGCTCGCCGAGCTGGTTGCTCTGCGTGACGCAGGCTGCGTGGCCTTCGGCAACGGATTGGCCAACTTTTCCAGCCAGCGCAACCTCAGCCGCGCGCTGGAATATGCCGCCACGTTCGACTTGACCGTAGTAATGCATTCGCAGGATGCCGACCTGGCCAACGGCGGCCTCGCCCATGATGGCCCGCCTGCCTCATTCCTCGGGCTAGCCGGGATACCGGAGACCGCCGAGACCATCGCACTGGCACGCAACCTGTTGCTGGTCGAGCAGGCCGGCGTACGCGCCCACTTCACTCAGCTGACCACCGCACGCGGCGCGCAGATGATCGCTGAGGCCCAGGCCCGCGGCCTGCCGGTCACGGCCGACGTCGCGATGTATCAACTGATCCTCACGGACGAGGCGCTACATGGTTTTTCCAGCCTGTATCACGTCCAGCCGCCCCTGCGCAGCGCCAAGGATCGTGAAGGGCTTCGCGAGGCGGTTCGCTCGGGTGTTATTGGGGCGATCAGCAGCCATCACCAGCCTCACGAGGCGGACGCGAAAGAAGCACCCTTCGGTGAGACGGAGCCGGGCATCAGCAGCGTGGATATCCATCTACCGCTGGCTATGACCCTGGTCGAAGACGGGTTGCTGGACCTGCCGACTCTGCTGGCACGCTTGACCAATGGCCCCGCCGCCGCGCTTAGGCTGTCCGCTGGCCGCCTGGCCGTTGGCGACGCAGCGGACGTGGTCCTGTTCGACCCAGCGAGCTCGACCCTGGCCGGCGATGCCTGGCATTCCAAGGGGCGAAACTGCCCATTCCTCGGCCATTGCCTACCCGGTGCAGTGCGTTACACGCTGGTCGACGGTCGGATCGCCTTCAATAGCTAAGACAAAGACGGCGGCGACGTGGAGACGGGGCCGCCGTCTTCAATCAACGGTTCTCCAGGTTGCGCATGGAGACCTGACTGTTCAACGTCCAAAAATCGTACAGCACGCCGACGAAGAACAAGCCGCCCGTACACAGGTAAATCAGACCGGTGATCCATTTTCCCTGGTACATCCGGTGCACGCCGAATACACCGAGGAACGTCAGGAGAATCCAGGCCACGGTGTAGTTGATCGGGCCAGACTGGAAACGCAGATCCGCTTCGCGATCCATCGACGGAATTAGAAAGAGGTCGATGATCCAACCTACAAAAAACAGGCCCAGGGTAAAGAACCAAATCGTGCCGGTAATTGGTTTGCCGTAATAGAAACGGTGCGATCCGAGAAAACCGAATATCCAGAGAAGATAGCCGATCAGCGTGCTATGGGTGTTCTGACGCATCCGAACCTCGACATGTGTGGGCCAGCCATCAGCTTATCTGAAATTCTCCTCCACTCGCGCCGCCGGACGGGCATTGCCGAACCGCGCAATGGTGATACTGTACATCCAAACAGTATCAAAGGCCTTCAGCATGCAACTGATCGAAAAACTCAGCGTTCTGGCTGATGCCGCCAAATATGATGTCTCTTGCGCCAGCAGCGGCGCGCCAAAGCGCAGTTCCAAGGGCAAGGACGGGTTAGGCGCCACGAATGGCATGGGCATCTGCCACAGCTTCACGCCAGATGGCCGCTGCGTGTCGCTGCTGAAGATCTTGCTGACTAACTTCTGTCTCTACGACTGCCAATATTGCGTCAACCGCCGCTCCAGCGACGTGCCCCGTGCACGCTTTACGCCGGAAGAGGTGGTCGCTCTGACGATGGACTTTTACCGTCGCAATTGCATCAGCGGCCTGTTTCTCAGTTCCGGGATCATCCGCTCGGCGGATTACACCATGGAGCAACTGGTGCGCGTCGCCAAGCTGCTACGCGAAGAGCACGAGTTCCGTGGATACATCCACCTCAAGACGATCCCCGACGCCGATCCGCTGCTGGTCGCCGAAGCCGGGCGCTATGCCGATCGACTCAGCGTGAATATCGAATTGCCGACCGAGACCAGCCTCATCCGCCTGGCCCCGGAGAAGCAGGTCGCAAGCATTCGCCAGACAATGCAGCGGATTCACCAGGGCGAAACCGAGGCCTCGAGCGAGCGCCGCGCCCCCCGGTTCACGCCAGCCGGGCAGAGCACGCAGATGATTGTCGGTGCGGACGATACCGACGACAGCACCATCCTCGGCACTGCGCAGTCGCTCTATGGCAGCTACCGGCTGAAACGGGTCTACTACTCGGCGTTCAGCCCGATCCCGCACAGCCCCTCCAGCGTTCCGGCCGAGCCTCCGCCGCTGCTCCGGGAGCATCGCCTTTACCAAGCGGACTTCCTCATGCGGGGCTATGGCTTCACTGCCGGCGAACTGTTCAGCGGGCCCGGCAACCTCGCACTCGATATTGACCCCAAGCTCGCCTGGGCGCTGGCACACCGCGAGCAGTTCCCGGTGGACCTGAACCGCGCGGAGGAGCAGATGATCGCCCGCGTCCCCGGGATCGGCATGCTTAGCGCCAGACGGTTGGTCGACCTGCGCCGGCAGAAGCGCATCCGCTTCGAGGATCTGACCCGCCTGCGCTGCGCCTTGGAAAAGGCCAAGCCCTTCGTCATCACCCAGGATTACCGGCCACGCCTGGCCGGCCAGGAATCCGCAGCCCTACGCCAACATTTGCGCGACGCGCCCGCGCAGATGGCGCTCTGGTGATGTTCACCGCACGGTTCGATGGCAGCTTCGAGGATTGGCGCCGCTGCGCACGGGCGCTGTTGCATAGCGCGATAGAGCCTCATGAGGTGAGTTGGGCGACGAGCGACTCCTCGCCCGGACTCTTTGAGACACCTCCGCCGCCGCTGGCGACGTCCGGCCAAGGTATTCGCATCCCTAAGTCCCTACTGGCCGAACTCGAAATGGCGGCGTGCTTTCGCATGCACGACCGCTGGGCACTGCTCTACCGAGTGCTATGGCGCGTCGCGCAGGGCGACGCTGCTGGGCGGCTCGTTGGCGACGTCGATGGCAGTGAGCTGCACGCTCGTATCAAAGCGGTGCGCCGCGAAGCACACCACTTGCATGCATTCCTAAGGTTCATGCCACGCGAGGAGCCGGACGGGCCTGAGCATGTGGCGTGGTTCGAACCTGCGCATGATGTCTTGCCCTGGGCAGCGGAGCATTTCACCCATCGCATGGGCCGCCTCACCTGGCTGATCGCGAGCCCGGAGGATGGTGTGTGCTGGGACGGCGCGCAGCTGCACTACAACCGCCCCTGCCCGCCCTCCTGGCGTGCGCTCGCGCAAGGCGCGTCCGACCCGGGCGGCGCAATGTGGAAAACCTATTATGAGAGCACCTTCAACCCCGCCCGCCTCAACCGCAGCGTGATGGAAAGCAACCTGCCGGTGCGGTTCTGGAAGCATCTTCCCGAAGGCGAATTGATACCCCAACTGATGAGCCGCGCAAGGGCCGGGGCGCAGCGTGACGGCCAGGCCGAGCGCGTCGCCAGCAAAGCCGGCAAGCGCATCGGGCAGGCGCGGAAGGAAAACGATTAGCGGAAGCTGCGGCCCGGATCGTCGTCGCTGACTTCGAGCGTGAGCCCTTGGGACACGCTGGTCAGGTGCTCGCCATCCGTCTCTGAGCCGAGCTTGATCATCAGGCGCAGGTCGTTTGAAGAGTCGGCGTGGGCCAAGGCATCTTCGTAGGTGATCTCGCCCTGCACGTAGAGGTTGTAGAGCGCCTGATCGAAGGTCTGCATGCCCAGGTCGGTAGAGCGCTTCATCAGACTCTTGAGTTCATGTACCTCGCCTTTGCGGATGAGGTCGGCGGCCAGTGGCGTGTTGATCAGCACTTCGATGACCGCGCGACGCCCCTTGCCGTCGGGCGTCGGGATCAACTGCTGGGCGACGATAGCCTTGAGGTTCAACGACAGATCCATCCAGACCTGCTGCTGCCGGTCGGCGGGGAAGAAGTTGATGATGCGATCCAGCGCCTGGTTGGCGTTGTTGGCGTGCAGCGTGGCCAGGCAGAGGTGCCCGGTTTCGGCGAACGCGACGGCGTAGTCCATGGTTTCGCGAGTCCGCACCTCGCCGATCAGAATTACATCCGGTGCCTGGCGCAGGGTGTTCTTCAGGGCCACGTCGAACGAATCGGTGTCGATGCCGACCTCGCGCTGAGTCACGATGCAGCTCTGGTGCTGATGGATGAACTCGATCGGGTCCTCGATGGAAATGATGTGCCCGCTGGAGTTCTTGTTGCGGTAGCCAATCATCGCCGCGAGGGACGTCGACTTGCCGGTACCGGTCGCGCCGACGAAGAGCACCAGGCCGCGCTTGGTCATCGCCAGCTTTTTCAGCACCTCGGGCAGCTTGAGGTCTTCAATGGTAGGAATGTTGGTTTCGATACGCCGAAGCACCATGCCCGCCAGGTTGCGTTGATAGAAGGCACTGACGCGGAAACGACCGATGCCGCGCGCACTGATGGCGAAGTTGCATTCGTGGTTTTCAGCGAACTCGCGCCGCTGCTGCTCGTTCATCACGGCATGCACGGTTTCGCGCGTCATCTCCGGCGACATGGGCGTCTTGTTGACGGGCAGGATCTTGCCATTGACCTTCATCGACGGCGGCACGCCCGCTGTAATGAAGAGGTCGGAGCCACCCTTTTCCACCATCAGGCGCAACAGTTTCTCGAATTCCATCGTCGTTCTCGTATTCGTCGGGCGAAACCGCGTTCAGGCAAATCGGCGTGCCAGCCCACAACGCTGGCGCGCCAGGGTCAGAAGTTTTCCGGCTGCTTGGCCTTTTCCCGGGCGCTGTCGCGCGAGATCACGCCTTTGGCCAGCAAGCCCTTGAGGCATGAGTCCAGCGTCTGCATGCCCAGCGAGCCGCCGGTCTGGATGGCGGAATACATTTGCGCCACCTTGTCTTCGCGAATCAGGTTCCGGATCGCCGGGGTCCCGATCATGATCTCGTGCGCTGCCACTCGGCCGCCCCCGACCTTCTTCAGCAGCGTCTGGGAAATGACTGCCTGCAGGGATTCGGAGAGCATCGAGCGCACCATGGATTTCTCCTCGGCCGGGAACACGTCGACTACGCGGTCGATCGTCTTGGCGGCGGAGGTGGTGTGTAGGGTGCCAAAGACCAGGTGCCCGGTTTCCGCGGCAGTCAGCGCCAGGCGGATGGTTTCAAGGTCACGCATCTCGCCCACGAGGATGATGTCCGGGTCTTCACGCAGGGCCGAGCGCAGGGCTTCGGAGAAGCCCAACGTGTCACGGTGCACTTCACGCTGGTTGACCAAGCACTTCTTGGACTCGTGGACGAATTCGATCGGGTCCTCGATGGTGAGGATATGGTGGTACTTGGTGTTGTTCAGATAGTCGAGCATCGCAGCCAAGGTGGTCGATTTGCCCGAACCGGTCGGCCCGGTTACCAGCACCAGCCCGCGCGGCACGTCGGTAATCTTGCGGAAAACCTCGCCCATGTTCAGGTCTTCCATGGTCAGCACCTTGGAAGGAATGGTCCGGAACACCGCACCGGCGCCGCGGTTCTGGTTGAAGGCGTTGACCCGGAAGCGGGCCACGCCGGGCACCTCGAACGAAAAGTCGGTCTCAAGGAATTCTTCGAAATCCTTGCGCTGCTTGTCGTTCATGATGTCGTAGATCAGCGCGTGTACCTGCTTGTGGTCCATCGCGGGGAGGTTGATCCGGCGGACGTCGCCATCGACGCGGATCATCGGCGGAAGGCCGGAAGACAGGTGCAAATCCGACGCACCCTGCTTGGCACTGAAGGCCAGCAGCTCTGTGATATCCATGGGACTCCCCAATTACAAGCAAGCAGGTAGAATGCCGCGCAGACCCTAGGCTGGCGGGCGCAGGTAATGTCCACGATAGCGAACAATATTGCAAAGGTCGCAGCGCGCATCCGTGAGGCGGCGCAAGCTGTGGCTCGCAATCCTGACGAGGTGCACCTGTTGGCGGTCAGCAAGACCCAACCCGCCGAGGCGATTCGCCAGGCGCATGCCGCAGGGCTTCGCGATTTTGGTGAGAACTATTTGCAGGAAGCCTTGGAGAAACAGGCCGTGCTGGGCGATTTGCCGCTGGCCTGGCATTTCATTGGGCCCATCCAGTCGAACAAGACCAAATCGATCGCCGAGCACTTCGACTGGGTGCATTCGGTTGACCGCCTGAAAGTCGCCCAGCGCCTGTCCGACCAGCGCCCTGCGGACAAACCGCCGCTCAATGTCTGCCTGCAGGTCAACGTCAGCGGAGAGGCCAGCAAGTCGGGCTGTGAGCCGCACGAAGTGGCGGAACTGGCCAGCCGCATCGCCGAACTGCCGCACCTGCGTCTCCGCGGCCTGATGACCATTCCGGCGCCGACCGACGACCCGGCCGAGCAACATGCCGCTTTCGCCCGCCTGCGCAGCCTGCAAGCCAACCTCGCGCTTGATCTCGACAGCCTCTCGATGGGCATGAGCCAGGATCTGGAGGCCGCCATCGCCGAAGGCGCCACCTGGGTCCGTATCGGCACTGCCCTGTTCGGTGCTCGCGACTACAGCACCCCCGCATGAATAAAGGAAACCACGCATGACCACATCCCGTATCGCCTTCATCGGCGGCGGCAACATGGCGGCCAGTCTGATTGGTGGACTGCGCGCCCAGGGCACTCCTGCCGAGGCCCTTTCCGCTAGTGACCCCGGCGAAGACAAGCGCAAGGCACTGGCGGGCGAATACGGCATCGCCACCTTCGCGGACAACGCGGCGGCGATCGATCAGGCCGATGTGGTGGTGCTGGCAGTCAAGCCACAGGTGATGCAGGAGGTCTGCCGAGCCCTGGCCGGATCGCTGCGTGCCAACCAACTGATCGTCTCGATCGCCGCGGGCATCACGTGCGCCAGCCTGCAAGCTTGGCTCGGCGAACAGCCCCCTCGTGCCATCGTGCGCTGCATGCCCAATACCCCGTCGCTGCTGCGCCAGGGCGTCAGCGGGCTCTTTGCCAACACTCAGGTCAACGACAGGCAACGGCAACAGGCCGAGCAGCTGCTCAGTGCGGTGGGCGTCGCCCTTTGGCTGGATCATGAGGGCATGATTGATGCCGTCACCGCGGTGTCCGGCAGTGGCCCGGCCTACTTCTTCCTCTTGATCGAGGCCATGACGGCCGCCGGCGAACGTCTGGGCCTACCTCGTGATACCGCGGCACAACTGACACTGCAGACCGCACTGGGGGCTGCACGCATGGCTTGCGATAGCAACGTCGAGGCCGCTGAATTGAGACGCCGAGTCACCTCACCGAACGGAACCACCGAAGCGGCAATCAAAGCCTTTCAGGCGGGGGGCTTCGAGCAGCTGGTACAGCAGGCGCTGGGCGCCGCCGCCAAACGCTCGGCTGAACTCGCCGAACAACTGGGCCAATAAGGAGCATTCATGTCGCAACTCTCGCAAGCCCTGATCCTGATCGTTCAAACGCTCGGCAGCCTCTATCTGCTGATCGTACTGCTGCGGTTCATCCTGCAGCTGGTTCGGGCTGATTTTTACAACCCGCTGAGCCAGTTCATCGTCCGCGCCACGCACCCGCTGCTGAAGCCGCTGCGGCGCGTCATTCCAAGCGTCGGCGGCCTCGACCTCTCATCGCTGGTGCTGGCAGTTATCGTGCAGATGCTGCTGATGGCAGCCGTGCTGATGATCGCCTACGGCACCATCGGCAACGTACTACAGCTGCTGGTATGGGCCATCATTGGCGTGACCGGCCTGTTCCTTAATATCTTCTTCTATGCACTCATCATCAGCGTAATCCTGTCGTGGGTCGCGCCAGGCAGCCACAACCCGGGCGCTCAGCTGGTAAGCCAGGTTTGCGAGCCGGCACTAGCACCCTTCCGGCGCCTGTTGCCAAACCTGGGTGGGCTGGATATTTCACCGATCTTCGCGCTTCTTGCGATCAAGCTGCTGGACATGCTGGTAATCAACAATCTGGCGGTAAGCACCCATATGCCCAATATCTTGCGCGCGCTGATCTGACCGGCGACCGCCCATTCGCTTCATCAGGCCTTTGGGCGGTAGATCACAGCCATGCGATTGACGGCATCCCGGCGACTGGGATAATCGCCCGATCATGCCTTTCAGGACCCCCTCATGGAACGACTCGACCGGCAAGTGGACGCCTATGTCTCCTGGAAGCGCGACCTCATTCGGGAAATCACCCGCTATCGCAGCTGGCTGACGCACAATCGGCTCAATTCAGAGGCCGTCGATTCCCGGCTCGACCGGGCGCTGAAGTTGCTGCGGACCGATCACATCACCCTGGCCTTCGTCGGCGAGTTCTCACGCGGCAAGACCGAGCTGATCAACAGCTTGTTCTTTTCTGAATACGGCCAACGCATCCTGCCCTCGCGCGCCGGGCGTACCACCATGTGCCCGACGGAACTCTTCTTCGACCCGCGCGCCGCTCAATCCTATATTCGCCTGCTGCCGATCGAGTCACGCCTGGAGGAGTCCAGCATCGCGCAGTACAAGCGCACCCCTCAGGCCTGGCTGAACCTACCCCTGCATGCCGACGACCCGCAGCGAATGGTGGAGGCCTTCGCCCAGGTGGCCTCGACCAAATCGGTCACGGCCGACCAAGCGCTGAAACTCGGCTTCCAAGCCGACACGCTGGAGGCTTCCAGCGTCGAGGGCGAGGTACTGGTGCCCGCGTGGCGCCATGCCCTGGTCAATTTTGACCACCCGCTTTTGCGCCAAGGTCTGCGCGTACTGGACACCCCGGGGCTGAACGCCCTAGGCAGCGAACCAGAGCTGACCCTGTCGATGCTGCCTAGCGCCCAGGCAGTGATTTTCCTGCTCTCGGCCGATGCTGGCGTGACGGCCAGCGACATGGAGATATGGCAGCAACACATCCGTCAACTCGACGACGGCAACCGCAATCGGTTGTTCGCCGTGCTCAACAAGATCGACGTGTTATGGGACGACGTCGCCGGCGATAGCTTCGTGCAGGCAGCAATCGACCGCATGCAGGCCAGCACCGCCAAACAGCTGGGCTTGCCCGTCGAGGGCGTGCTGCCGCTGTCGGCAAAACAAGCCTTGCTAGGCAAGATCCGCGGCGACAACGCCCTACTCGAGCGCAGCCGGCTGGTCGCTCTCGAGCAATTGCTGTGTGAGCGCATCCTCGCCCAGAAGGAGCATCTGCTGGAGCAGCAGGTGGTTCGCCAGGTCATCGCCTTGCTGCAAGGCAGCCAGCAGATCCTGACGCAGCGGCTGAGCAAGGTACGCGAGCAATGCGAGCTGCTGGACAATCACCGCCAAGACAACGGCCAGATGCTGCTGGAGCTGACCGCTCGCACCCGGCACGATCACAACCAACACCACAAGCGCCTGCTGCAGCTCAAGACCAACCAGCGCCTGTTGCAGCGCCAGGGCGAGCTCTTGCGCTCAACGATCCGCGCGGAGCGGCTGGACGAGCACCTGACCCGCCTGCGTCGCAGCCTGACTGGCAGCCTGACCACGCTCGGCATCAACCTCAGCATCCTGCATTTCTTCCGCTCGGTGGAACAGGACCTGGGCGCGCTTGAGCAGGAGGCCGCCCTGGCCAACAAGATGGTCGCGGCCATCTATCGTCGGCACAACGAGGAAAACCCGCTGCACGGCGCGGACGCCCCGCTGTTTCGGCTCGCACCCTACCAATTGGAACTCAAGGCCCTTCAGGGCAAGGCGGATCAGTTCCGCCTGCAGCTCAAGACATTGCTCACCGAGCAGGGCACCCTGACCCGGCGCTTTTTTGCCACGCTCGTGCAAGAAGTGGTTGCCATGCACCAGCGCCTGCGGCAGGAGGCCGAGCACTGGGCCGCAGAGGCCCTGCTGCCCTTGATGCAGCACTCGCTGGAACACAAGCAGCAACTCGAAGCCCACATGCTGCGCCTCAAGAGTCTGGCGCAAGACAGCCAGCAAAGCAGCCAGCGTGGTCGACTACTGACCCGCTACAGCGTCGAACTCGAACAGCAACTGACCCAAGCCGGGGACATCCTGCGCATTCTCAGGCGCCCGGCACCGATTCGCCGGCAAGGCAAGGTCGTCGCCATCGGTGCGGCCAGCGTCGGCTGATCCAGGGCTGCGATTGGGCGTGAATTGACGCGCGCTTGGCATTAGACTCTGCCGCCTTGTCCCACTACGAGCCAGGGTCGATGCCCATAGCTATTCCAGCCGATTCCGTTGGCCTGGTACGTCCGAAGATCGAGCATTTTTCCGAACCGCTGGCACTGGCCTGCGGCCGCACGCTGCACGACTACCAGCTCATCTACGAAACCTATGGCCAGTTGAACGCAGCGCGCAGCAACGCCGTGCTGATCTGCCACGCGCTCTCCGGGCACCACCACGCCGCCGGCTACCATGACGCCGAGGACCGCAAACCAGGCTGGTGGGACAGCTGCATCGGCCCCGGCAAGGCCATCGACACCAACCGCTTCTTTGTCGTCAGCCTGAACAACCTTGGCGGCTGCAACGGCTCCACCGGCCCCTGCAGCCTCAACCCCCTTACCGGCAACCCTTACGGTGCTGATTTTCCGGTGGTCACGGTCGAGGATTGGGTAAACAGCCAAGCGCGTCTGGCCGATGTGCTTGGCATCGATCAATGGGCAGCGGTGGTCGGTGGCAGCCTCGGTGGCATGCAGGCCCTGCAATGGACAATGAGCTACCCGGAGCGGGTGCGCAATTGTGTGGCCATTGCCTCGGCGCCGAAGCTGTCGGCACAGAACATCGCCTTCAACGAAGTGGCGCGCCAGGCGATCCTTTCCGACCCGGAGTTCCACGGCGGGCATTTCCAGGAACAGGGCGTGATCCCAAAGCGCGGCCTGATGCTGGCGCGGATGGTCGGCCACATTACCTACCTGTCCGACGACGCCATGGGAACCAAGTTCGGCCGCGGCTTGAAGAGCGAGAAGCTCAACTACGACTTCAACAGTGTCGAGTTCCAGGTCGAAAGCTACCTGCGTTACCAGGGCGAGGAATTCTCCACCCGCTTCGACGCCAATACCTACCTGTTGATGACCAAGGCGCTGGATTACTTCGACCCGGCAGCAGCGCACTACGACGACCTTGCCCGTGCGCTATCGGTAGCACAGTCGGACTTCTGCATCATGTCGTTCACCACCGACTGGCGTTTCTCGCCGGAACGCTCACGGGAAATAGTCGATGCACTGATGGCTGCCCGCAAGAACGTTTCCTACCTGGAAATCGACGCGCCCCAGGGTCACGATGCCTTCCTAATCCCCATCCCTCGCTATCTGCAGGCCTTCCGCGGATACATGAACCGCATCGCCGTATAAGGAACCAACATGCGCGCCGACCTGGACATCATCCAAGACTGGATACCAGAGGGCAGCCGGGTACTCGACCTCGGCTGCGGCAAAGGCGACCTGCTGGCTTGGCTGCAGCAGAATAAAAAGGTCAGCGGCTATGGCCTGGAAATCGACCCTGACAACATCGCAGCCTGCATCGACAAGGGCGTCAACGTCATCGAGCAGGACCTGGACAAGGGCCTTGGAAACTTCGCCAGCAACAGCTTCGATATGGTCGTCATGACCCAGGCACTGCAGGCCGTTCACTACCCGCACGAATTGCTGCGCGAAATGCTACGCGTCGGCCGCGAGTGCATCATCACCTTTCCGAATTTCGGCCACTGGCGCTGCCGCTGGTACCTCGCCAGCAAGGGCCGCATGCCGGTTTCGGAGTTTCTGCCGTACACGTGGTACAACACGCCGAACATCCACTTCTGCACCTTCGAGGACTTCGAGCGGCTGAGCCACGAGCTCGGCGCCCGAGTGCTCGAGCGCCTGGCCGTGGATCGCCATCACAAGCACGGCCTGGCCAGTCGCATCTGGCCAAACCTGATCGGCGAAATCGGTATCTACCGGCTAACCGGCCAGGGCCGCTGACCGTTACCCAAAGGAGGATTCATCGTGACACGCAGCCTGATCGTTCTTCTTGCCCTGATATTTGCCCTACCCGCCTTGGCCGAACGCAAGCACAGCGTCGGCGAGCATGAGGTGCATTACATCGCCTTCAATTCCAGCTTCCTGCAGCCTGAGATAGCCGCCGCGGCCGGCCTGGTGCGCAGCCGTGCCCAGGGCGTGGTCAATGTCTCGGTACTCAAGTCAGGCCAGCCGGTCGCCGCGCAGGTCAGCGGTAGCGTCAAGGACCTGCTCGGAAAGGATTACCCACTGACCTTCAAGCAACACAAAGAGGGTGACGCTGCGATCTATTATCTGGCGCAGTTCCCGTTCGAATCTCGCGAAACACTGCGATTCAACCTAAACGTGCTGCCATCCGGTAGCGCCCCGATCAATTTCGACTTCACTCAAGAATTCTTTCCGGACGAATGATGACCTTCGACGAATTGGTGCTGGCCAGCCACAACGCCGGCAAGCTGAAGGAACTACAGGCCATGCTGGGCGACGCTGTCCGCGTGCGGTCGGTCGGCGAATTCAGCGATGTGGAACCCGAAGAAACCGGCCTTTCGTTCATCGAGAACGCCATCCTCAAGGCGCGCAATGCTGCGCGCGTTTCCGGGCTGCCGGCACTTGCCGACGATTCGGGCCTGGCGGTCGACTATCTCGGCGGCGCACCGGGCATCTACTCGGCGCGCTACGCCGATGGCCAGGGTGACGCTGCCAACAATGCCAAACTGCTCGAGGCGCTGCGCGACGTCCCGGACGCCGAGCGCGGCGCCCAGTTCGTCTGCGCGCTGGCTCTGGTCCGGCATGCCAACGACCCGCTGCCGATCATCTGCGAAGGCCTTTGGCATGGGCGCATTCTGCAGGCGCCGCGTGGTGAGCACGGCTTCGGCTACGACCCACTGTTCTGGGTGCCCGAACAAAACTGCGCCAGCGCCGAAATGCTCCCCGCCGACAAAAACCGCCTCAGCCACCGTGCACGCGCCATGGCGCAACTGAGGGCGAGGCTGGGGCTCGCATGAGCCAGGCTGGCAATGGGCAGCCGGACGCTAACAGCAGATGTACGGATAGCCTCGAGCTGCCTCCCCTGGCCGCTTACGTCCATATCCCCTGGTGCGTTCGCAAGTGTCCCTACTGCGACTTCAACTCCCATGCCGCCGGACCTCGGCTGCCCGAAGACGAATATGTCGAGGCGCTGATTAACGACCTCAAGCGGGATACCGAACTCGTACAGGGCCGCCAAGTGACCTCGGTGTTCTTCGGCGGCGGTACGCCGAGCCTGTTTTCGGCTAGGGCCTTGGGTCGCATACTTGACGCGCTCGATCAGCGAGTGGGTTTCGTCGATGACATCGAGATCACGCTCGAAGCCAATCCCGGCACCTTTGAGCAAGCCAAGTTTCGCGATTACCGACAGCTCGGCATAAACCGCTTGTCGATCGGCGTGCAGAGTTTTCAAGCGGACAAGCTGGAAGCGCTTGGCCGCATCCATGACGGCGAGGAGGCGATCCGCGCCGCGGGCATGGCACGAGCGGCGGGCTTCGACAACTTCAACCTGGACCTCATGCACGGCTTGCCTGGGCAGACCCTGGACGACGCGCTGCACGACTTGCAGACCGCCATCGCGCAACAACCGACGCATCTGTCTTGGTATCAACTGACGGTCGAACCGAACACCGAGTTCTGGACCCGTCCACCAAAGCTGCCAGAAGACGAAACGCTTTGGGACATCCAGGAGGCTGGCCAGGCGTTGCTCGCCGCGCACGGCTATCGCCAGTACGAAACCTCTGCGCATGCACAGCCGGGCCGCCAGGCGCGACACAACCTGAATTATTGGACTTTTGGCGATTTTCTCGGCCTCGGCGCCGGCGCCCACGGCAAGGCCACAATCGCGGGCGGCGCCATTCGTCGCAACTGGAAAACCCGGCGCCCCGCAGACTATCTCGATCCCGCCACAGCCTTCTGTGCCGGCGACCGAACCTTGGACGATGGTGAGCTGCCCTTCGAATTTCTGATGAATGTGCTGCGCCTCACCGACGGCGTACCCGCGACACTGTTCACTCAGCGCACCGGACTGGCGATCGAAACACTGGCCGCCGGGCGGCGCGAAGCCGAAGCCCGCGGCCTGCTGGAGCGCGATCCGCAACGGTTGGTCGCCACGCCTAAAGGCCAGCTTTTTCTCAACGACCTGCTGCAGCTATTCCTGCCCTAAGGACCTCCGCATGGATCTCGTACTCGACCTCATCGCCACCCTGTCGCGTTGGAGCCGAAGCCACCTGTTCGACATCTCGCTGGCAATCATGGCGACCCTGTTCGTCCTGTTCGGACCGGCACTCAACGCTTGGGTGCAAAAGAACATCGGCGGGCTGAATTTCATCCTGCGCACCCTGGCGTTCGTAGTCTTCTGCGCCTTGGTCTATGGCCTTGGCATCATTTATCTCACGCCGTGGCTGGCCAAAGGCCTGGCGCAGTTCAACAACTACACGCTCGCACCGGTGCTCCTGCTGGTGCTGTTCATCATCGGTGTTGTCGCCGACCGGAACTGAGGCAAACAAACCGCCCTGCCGGGCGGTTCTCATCGGACGTCAGTTACCACGCCTCAACGCAGCCGGGGAGAAATCCCGCGGGCTCAGCCGAACATCAAAGTCATACATTTGCTCGTTGTTATCCAACCCGTCGACGAAGTAGTTACCGTCCTTGAGGTGGTACAGCGTCTCGACGGTGCTGTTGAACATCGGCACCTCGTAATAGCTGATTGGATGGCTTTCCTGCAGGCCGATCAGCTCGCCGTTCTCGTCGTACAGGTCCACCGCCAGGATCGACCAGCTGTCTTCGTCAATGTAGAAGCGACGCTTGTCGTAGGGATGATCGAAGCCTTTACGCAGGGTGGCGTCGACGACCCAGACACGGTGCAGCTCATAGCGCAGCAGTTCCGGATTCAAGGTGCGAGCGCGGACGATGTCTTCATACGGAATGCCCTTCTGATGAATGGCATAGCTGTTGTACGGCACCAGCATTTCGCGCTTGGCCACCAGCGTCCACTCGTAGCGATCCGGCGCGCCATTGAAGGAGTCGACCACGTCGGCGGTCGCCAGGCCGCTGGTATCGGGCTGTAGCGAGTCGTAGGCCAGCGATGGCAGGCGGCGGACACGACGGTCCGACGGGCTATAGCGCCATGCTTTGCGCACGGCCAGCACCTGATCGAGTGGATCCTGCACGACCAGCGAGGTGCCGGAGAGCTTGGCCGGTGCGGTGACGCGGTACTTGTAGTACAGCGAGGTGTTGTCCAGGTCAGCCTGGGTGATGCCATCGCGGTTGTAGACGTAGTAGATGTGTCGGTCGCGGCGGATATACGTGGGGTTGCCGTTGATCACCACGGCTTGGTTGTTGACGAAATGGGTCTGGTCGCCCTTGTAGTGCAGGACATGGTTCCAGATCACTTCCATGCCGTCTTGCGGGATGGGGAACGGAATGCCCGCCGAGGCGCCACGGATACCGTTGCCGTTGGCGATCAGCTCGGCATCGACTGCATTCTGCCGGGTTGCGTCGTAGATGCGCTGAGGGTTCGCGGCACTGCGACGCGACGGGAAGACGCGCAGGTAGAAGTCGGAGTTACGCTCGACCAGGGCGCGAAGGCCCTCGGGCAGCAGTGCGGCGTATTCGGCGACGTTGCTGTTGTCGACACGATAAAGCATGGCGTCATCGGCGAAGGGATCAGGGTGATGCATGCCGGCGCTGTAGCCTTCCGGCGGCTGTACCCCGCCGGTCCAGGCCGGAATGGTCCCGGCCGCGTTACCGGCGCGCTCGCCGCCGAGCGGCGTCAGATCCTGACCGAGGCGCGCGGCCTCGCTTTCATTGACCTTGGCCTGGGCTTGGCTGGCGCATACCGCCAACAGCAGAACTCCGAGTTTTCTGAACATCTGTATCGCTCCTTTGCAGCTGGATTGGCAGGCTGCAGGTCACCGTCCCGCCAGGAGGCAGGGCGCGTCATCGTTGTAGTTGTGTGCCGGAAGGTTGCCATCCTGGCGAGCCGTCGTGTGTGGTGTCGTCCCTGGGCCGCTTCGTGCGGCTCTATCGGGCGCCTGGTTGGCGCCCGTTTGTAGTGTGTCGCTTCAGTCGATGCGCTCGAACTTGATGTCCCATACGCCATGCCCCAGACGCTCGCCGCGGCGTTCGAACTTGGTCACTGGTCGCTCCGCGGGGCGCTCGACACAGTGCCCATCGGCAGCCAGATTGCGATAGCCAGGCGCGACGTTCATGACGTCGAGCATGTGTTCGGCATAGGGTTCCCAGTCGGTCGCCATGTGCAGGACGCCGCCGACCTTGAGCTTCTGCCGGACCAGCTCGGCAAACGCCGGCTGGACGATACGCCGCTTGTGGTGGCGACTCTTGTGCCATGGATCGGGGAAGAACAGCAGAACCCGATCCAGGCTCGCATCGGGGACGCATTCACGCAGCACTTCAAGGGCATCGCAACTGTAGACACGGACATTATTTAGGTTTTGTGACACAAGTCCGTTTAACAGCGCACCGACGCCCGGCGTATGTACCTCGACGCCGATGAAGTCCTGCTCGGGCGCCGCGGCTGCCATTTCCAGCGTCGAATGGCCCATACCGAAGCCAATTTCGAAAGTACGCGGCGCGGTGCGGCCGAAAACCTCGTCGAAGTCTCGCAGACCATCGGCCAGTTCGAGGCCGAAGCGTGGCCAACCCTGGTCGAGGCCGCGTTGCTGGCCTTCGGTCATGCGACCGGCACGCATCACGAAGCTCTTGATGGTGCGCATGCGTCGCTGGCCATCGGCCGGTGGGGAAGTATCGATCATCGAGTGAAACCTGCAGGATGCTGTACCGCCCGCGCTCGAATGGCGCAGGCGGAGGGTGGGGCTCAGCGAATCAGGCCGTCCATGGGCGAGGACGCGCTGGCGTAGAGCTTCTTCGGCATGCGGCCGGCCAGATAGGCCAGGCGCCCCGCCTCGATCGCGTGCTTCATGGCCTGCGCCATCAGCACAGGTTGTTGAGCATGGGCGATGGCGCTGTTCATGAGTACCGCCTCGCAGCCCAGCTCCATGGCGATGGTTGCGTCCGAGGCGGTACCGACGCCGGCATCGACCAGCACCGGAACCTTCGCCTCTTCGAGAATGATGCGAAGGTTGTAGGGATTGCAGATGCCCAGTCCGGTGCCGATCAGGCCAGCCAGCGGCATCACGGCAATGCAACCCATGTCGGCAAGTTGGCGCGCGATGATTGGGTCGTCGCTGGTGTACACCATGACGTCGAAGCCTTCCTTGACCAATACCTCGGCGGCCTTGAGTGTCTCGATGACGTTGGGGAACAAGGTCTTCTGGTCAGCCAGCACTTCGAGCTTGACCAGTTTGTGCCCGTCGAGCAGCTCGCGCGCCAGGCGGCAGGTGCGCACCGCGTCCTCGGCGTCATAGCAACCAGCCGTGTTCGGCAAGATGGTGTAGCGCTCAGGCGAGATGACGTCGAGCAGGTTCGGCTCGCCCGGATTCTGGCCGATGTTGGTTCGGCGCACGGCCACGGTGACGATCTCGGCACCCGAGGCCTCGATGGCCGCGCGCGTTTCGTCGAGGTCCTTGTACTTGCCAGTACCGACCAGCAGCCGCGACTGATAGGTGCGACCGGCCAGCGTGAAGGGTTTGTCTTGGGGAACTGGGCTCATGGTGCCCTCCTGTTCAGGCGTGATGCGGTGAAAAAGGCACGCGTCACGGGCGCACCGGGATCGAAAAGGGTCAGCCCGTTAGCCGCCGCCGATGGCGTGGACGATCTCGACCTTATCGCCTTCGGCCAACAGCGTAGCGGCGTGCTGGCTGCGCGGAACGATGTCGCGGTTCAGTTCGACCGCCAAGCGCCGCCCGACCAGGTCCAGGCGTTGCAACAGGTCGGCGACCGATTGGCCGTCAGGAAGCTCATGGCGCTCGCCGTTCAACTCGATGAGCATAGTGATAGCCACCATTGCAAAGGGGCCCGCATTCTAGCCCGATCGACCCAGGCCACCAAGGCGATGCGCGCGGCCATTCGTCCCGCCTTCAGGCACGCATATTCCAGGCACTGAGTAGCAGGCACAGCCAGCCAGCCAGAAAAGCCGCGCCGCCGATCGGCGTAATGATGCCCAGCTTGCTGACGCCGGTCAGGGTGAGCAGATACAGGCTGCCGGAAAACAACAACACACCGAGCACGAACAGCCCACCCACGGCGTTCAACAGGCGTCCGGGCATGTGCAGCGAGAACAGCGCCACGGCCAGCAGTGCCAGGGCGTGGTAGATCTGATACTGCACACCGGTCTGGAATACGGTCAGCATCTCGGGCGTTAAGCGGTTTTTGAGACCGTGAGCGGCAAAGGCGCCGAGGGCGACGCCGGTCAGGCCGAACACGCCAGCGAAGAGAATGAACAGACGAATCATGGGCGGGTTTCCAGTCTGACCTTTCGAGGCCGTTATAATGCCGGCTCTTTCCGGCCGCGACCACGACCCATGCTTCGAGCCCTGATGCGCCGCCTGACCAAACTGCTGCTATGGCTGATCGCCCTTTCGGTACTGCTGGTGCTGGTGCTGCGCTGGGTGCCGCCGCCATTCACTGCGCTGATGATCGAACGCAAGATCGAGTCCTTGGCCAGCGGGGACAGCATCGACCTGCAACGCACCTGGCGCCCCTGGAAGGAGCTGCCGGACCACCTGAAGATGTCCGTTGTGGCTGCCGAGGACCAGAAGTTCGCCACGCATTGGGGCTTCGACATCGATGCCATCCGCGCCGCCTTCGCGCACAACGAGCGCGGCGGCTCGCTGCGTGGGGCCAGCACGCTCAGCCAGCAGGTGGCCAAGAACCTGTTTCTCTGGTCCGGCCGCAGTTGGGTCCGCAAAGGGTTGGAAGCCTGGTTCACCGGGCTGATCGAGCTGCTCTGGCCAAAACAGCGCATCCTCGAGGTCTATCTGAACAGTGTCGAATGGGGCAACGGGATCTTCGGCGCGGAAGCGGCCGCCCGGCATCACTTTGATGTGGGCGCGCCCTATCTGTCCGCGCAACAATCCAGCCAGTTGGCCGCGGTCCTGCCCAATCCACGCGAGTGGAATGCCGGTAGGCCCGGCCCGCACGTACGTAGCCGCGCGGCCTGGATCCGCCGCCAGGTCAACCAGTTGGGCGGCAGCCACTACCTCAACTCGCTCAGGCCAGGGGCGTTCTGAACCGCCTGGCGCGGCCTGACGGAGCGCTATGGCAGTTCGCCATCCCGACGGGTAAGCTCGGGCCCAGATGAACGTGGCGGCGGTTCCGACCGTCCATTAGCTCAATGGCTCCGCGCAGAGCTTCTCAGCATTCGCCACCGAGGCACGACAGCGACCCATGAGCGAAACCGCAAGCGACGCCCGCACCCTCGGCAAGGTGCGCCAGTTCTTCCAGTGGCGTAACAGCATCGCCTGGGTGGTGCTGGGCGTGACCCTGCTGGTTCAACTGATGATCTTCAATCACTTGCAGCTCGATGAAGAACGCGCGGCCGAGCGGCAGTTCGATTTCTTGGTGGAGAAGACCAGCGAGGCCATCGGCAAGCGGCTGATCGACCATGAGCAGATCCTGCTCGGCGCGGCCGGCCTGTTCGACGCCACCGACGAAGTGACCCGCGCCCAATGGCGTACCTACAACGAACGCCTGAGCCTGGCCGAGCACTATCCGGGTATCCAGGGCGTGGGGTTCGCCCAAGCGGTCCGCCCCCAGGAGCTTGCCGAGCATGAGCGACAGGTAAAGGCCGAGGGTTACCCGGACTACCAGGTCCATCCAATTCACACCGGGGCCACGCTGCATACACCGGTCGTGTACCTTGAGCCGTTTCGCGCGCGAAATCTCGCTGCCTTCGGCTATGACATGTTCTCCGAGCCGGTCCGCCAGCAAGCCATGCGCAGGGCCGCCGAAACTGGCCGGCCGCGGCTGACCGGCAAGGTCACACTGCGCCAGGAAACCCATGGCAAGGTCCAGGCCGGCGTGCTGATGTACGTGCCGATCTACCAGCGAGGCGTTTCGGCCGACACCGCCGAGGCGCGCCTGCAAGCGCTGCGCGGGTTCGTCTACAGCCCCTACCGGATGGACGACCTGATGTACGGCATCCTGGGCGCCGCCGACACCAATCTCAGCCTGCAGATCTACGCCGGGACCAACAAAACGCCCGATCAGCTGATCTTCGCCAGTCTCGACCGGACCGGGGCGCAACCCGCTGAGTACCAGAAGGTCGTGCAACTCGACCTGTATGGCCAGACCTGGACCTTGCACATCGAGAGCCTTCCCGAATTCGAGGCCTTCTATCACTCCAATGATGCCCTGGTGCTGGGCGGTTGCCTTGGCCTGAGCCTTTTGCTCTTTTTCCTGACATCTTCGCTGGCCCTCGGTCGTAGCCGCGCCGAGGCCCTAGCCCGCGAGATGACCGACCACATTCGCGAAAACCGGCGTGCCCTGCAGCTGAGCGAGGAGCGCCTGAGCCTGGCGCTCAAAGGCAGCAATGACGGCGTCTGGGACCTCCACCTCGCGGCAGGAACCTTCTACGCCTCGCCTCGCGCCTGGCACATGTTGGGCTACCGCCCCGGCGAACTGCAGGCTGACCTCAAACTCTGGGAGCGGGTCATGGTGCCGGAAGACCTGCCACGCGCCAGGGCACAGCTGGCGCAGACGATGCTGTCCGACGTCGACCACTTCACCACTGAATTGCGCTTCCAGCACAAGGCCGGCCATGCCCTTCCGGTGTTGGTGCGCGGCTATATCCAGCGCAACCAGGACGGCCAGGCACTGCGCATCAGCGGCACCAGCATGGACCTGACCGAGCACAAGCGCATCGAGCAGATGAAGGACGAGTTCGTCTCCACCGTGAGCCATGAATTGCGTACGCCGCTGACGTCGATCAGCGGTGCGCTGGGCCTCGTCACGGGCGGCGCCATGGGTGAGGTGCCGCCACCGATGCTACAGATGCTCGACATCGCCCACCGCAACAGCTTGCGCCTGGGCCATCTAATCAACGACTTGCTGGACATGGAAAAGATCGCCGCCGGCAAGATGACCTTCGACATGCGCGAGCATTCCCTGCGCCGCTTGCTGGAAGAGGCACTGGCCAGCAACCAGGCGTTCGCTACGCATCTGGGTGTCGACTGCGTACTGGATGACGCCCCGGATCTGCGCGTATGGGTCGACGGCCTGCGCCTGCAGCAGGTGCTCAGCAATTTCTTATCCAACGCCATCAAGTACACCCCTGAGGGCGGCCAAGTAACCCTGCACTGCAGCCAGACGGAAGGCGGTCAGGTGCGCATCAATGTCACTGACCAGGGGCCCGGAATACCCGAAGGCTTTCAGAACCGCATCTTCGAGAAATTCGCACAGGCCGACGCATCTGACAGCAGGCAAAAAGGCGGCACCGGGCTGGGCTTGGCGATCACCAAGGAATTCATCGAGCGCATGGGTGGCCGTGTCGGTTTCGACACCCAGGTGGGACACGGCACGACGTTCTGGTGCGAACTGCCGATCATCGAGACCAGCACGACCGGTCCCGATCAGGGGCAACTGCGCTTGCTGGTCGTGGAGGACGAACCCGACACCGGCCGCCTGCTACACCTGATGTTGCGCGACGCGGGCTATGCGGTCGATCGCGCTCAGAGCCTGCATGCGGCTCGCAACAAGCTGGCCGAGGCCCGCTACGAAGCGATGACCCTTGACCTACACCTGCCAGACGGCAGCGGGCGCGAGCTAATCGAGGACGTCCGAGCCAACCCGCAGACGCGGGACCTGCCGATCATCGTGGTGTCCGCGGCCACTCATTTCGATGGAGAGGCCGACTACGACAAGGTCACCTGGCTGCATAAACCGATCAGTGCCGCCCAACTGCTGATCACCCTGACCGAAAGCCTGGAACAGACACGCCCGCCCCGCTAAGCGAACTGAACGAACGGCAAAGAAAAAGGCGCTGCAGAGCGGGTCTGCAGCGCCTTTGTCAGTTACCTCGCCTATCAGGCCTGAATAGACCCCTTCAGCTTGTTCATCGCATTCTTTTCTAGCTGACGGATCCGCTCGGCGGATACGCCGTACTTGGCCGCCAGGTCATGCAGCGTGGCCTTGTTATCACTCAACCAGCGCTGCTGAAGAATGTCGCGGCTGCGCTCGTCCAGGGCATCCATCGCTTCATGCAGATTGGAATTGGAGCTGTCGCTCCAGTCCGCATCTTCCAGCTGGCGGGCCGGATCGTAGCGGTGATCCTCCAGATAGTGCGCCGGGGACTGGTAGGCGCTGTCGTCATCGGCGTCGGCCGACGGATCGAAGGCCATGTCGTGACCGGTCAGACGGCTCTCCATCTCGCGCACTTCACGTGCCTCGACACCCAGGCTGTCGGCGACTCGCTCGACTTCGTCGTTGCTCAACCAGGCCAGGCGCTTCTTCTGGCTGCGCAGATTGAAGAACAGCTTGCGCTGCGCCTTGGTGGTCGCAACTTTGACGATGCGCCAGTTGCGCAGGATGAACTCGTGGATTTCCGCCTTGATCCAGTGGACCGCGAAGGACACCAGCCGCACGCCCATTTCCGGATTGAAGCGCTTGACGGCCTTCATCAGGCCGACGTTGCCTTCCTGGATCAGGTCAGCTTGCGCCAGACCGTAGCCCGAGTAGCTGCGGGCGATATGCACCACGAATCGCAGGTGAGCAAGCACCATCTGGCGAGCGGCCTCGAGGTCCTGCTTGTAGAACAGGCGCTCTGCCAGGTCGCGTTCCTGCTCGACCGAAAGCAGCGGGATGCTGTTTACCGTCTGCACGTAGGCTTCGAGATTGGCTCCCGGAACCAGCGCTTGAACAGGTTGCAGATTAGTCGTCATGCAGTTCCTCCAATAATGAAGCTGCAGCAGTTTAGCATTGCCGAATCAGACTTCAAGCCTGTGGAAAAGTTCCGACACCAATCTAAATAACTGAACAAAAACAATAACTTATCACCTTGGCGCAAGCTCACTGAGGTGCCGCGCTACCGCCAGCCAGGCTCCGATGTAGCCCAGCAGCAACGCACCGAGCACCAGCGACAGGCCATCCTCGACGGGTACCCCGGCCAGCCCGAAATCGCTGCCATACAGCCCAGCCAGGCCGGTCACGGCCTCGTTCAGCCACCCCAATCCGTAGGCGAGCAGCGCCCAGGCGATGAGCCCGGCCCCTAGGCCATAGAGTGCGCCCATATAAAGGAAGGGGCGCCGCACGTAGCCATCCGTACCACCAACCAGCTTGACCACTTCGATCTCGGTGCGGCGGTTCTCGATGTGCAAGCGAATGGTGTTACCGATGACCAGGAGCAAGGTCGCGATAAGCAGCAGACTTAGTCCGAAGACGAAGCGGTCGCCCAGCCTGAGGATGGCCCCGAGCCGCTCGACCCAGAGCAGGTCGAGCTGCGCCTGGGCCACGCCCGGCAGGTCGTCGAGCTGCTGTCGCAGGGCTTCCAGGTTATCCCGGTCGACTTCGCGAGGCGTGACCAGGATGACACCTGGCAGCGGATTCTCCGGCAGTTCGCGCAGGGCTTCGCCCAGGCCGGACAGTTGCTGAAACTCCTCGAGCGCCTGCTCGCGGCTGATCCATTCGGCCTCGGCAACGTCCGGTATCTCGAGTATCCGCTCACGCTGCGCTTGCCCTCCGGACGTGTCCACGTCCAGCTCCATGAACAGCGAGATCTGTGCGGCGCGCTGCCAGGAGCCGCCGAGCCGCTCGACGTTGTCCAACAGAAGCGCCAAGCCCATCGGTAGGCTCAGCGCGACAGCCATGACGAGGCAGGTGAAAAAACTGCCGATCGGCTGCTTGACCAGGCGCCCGACACTGTCGACGACGCTGGCGCGATGGCTCTCCAGCCAGGCGTGGAACAGCGCCTTGAAGTCCGGTTCGTCGTTGACGGGCTGTTCGGGCTTGTTGGGCAGGCCGCCGACGCGTTCGGCCGGGGTCGAGCCTTGTTTCTGTGCACTCATCGAGTCGCCTCCCCGTCACCGATCAGACGACCGCGCTGCAGCGTGAGCATGCGATGGCGCATGCGTGCGATCAGCGCCAGGTCGTGGCTGGCGATCAGCACGGTCGTGCCGAGGCGGTTGATGTCCTCGAACACACCCATGATTTCCGCGGCCAGGCGAGGATCGAGGTTACCGGTAGGCTCGTCAGCCAGCAGCAGGGCCGGGCGGTGCACCACCGCGCGGGCGATACCGACACGCTGCTGCTGCCCGGTGGACAGATCCGAAGGGTACTGCAACGCCTTGTCCTTGAGGCTGACTCGCTCGAGCGCCGTCATTACCCGCTGGCCGATCTCGCGCTTGCTCAGCCCGAGGATTTGCAACGGCAGCGCGGCATTGTCGAACACCGTGCGGTCGAAGAGCAGCTGATGGTTCTGGAAGACCACGCCGATCTGCCGACGCAGGAAAGGAATCTGGGCGCTGCTGATGCGCGACAGATCCTGCCCGGCCAGGAGCAGCTTGCCGCTCGTGGGTCGCTCCATCGCCAGCAGCAGCCGCAGCAGCGTGCTCTTGCCAGCGCCCGAATGGCCGGTCACGAAGAGAAATTCGCCGCGCTGCACATGGAAGGACAGCTCATGCAAACCGGTGTGCCCGTTGGGATAGCGCTTGCCGACCTGTTCGAAGCGGATCATGACGAGGCTGCACCCCCGCCCGCACCCCTCTCGGCGAACAGTGCGTCGACAAAGGCGTCCGCCTCGAAGGTCCGCAGGTCATCGATGCCCTCGCCCACGCCGATATAGCGAATCGGCGTGCCGAACTGCTTGGCCAGCGCGAAGATCACGCCGCCCTTGGCCGTGCCGTCGAGCTTGGTGAGCACCAATCCGCTGAGCTCGACCGCCTGGTTGAACTGCTTGGTCTGGTTGATCGCGTTTTGCCCCGTGCCCGCATCGAGCACCAGCAGCACCTCGTGCGGCGCCGTCTCGTCGAGCTTGCCCATGACCCGGCGGACCTTTTTCAGCTCTTCCATCAGGTTGTCCTTGGTATGCAGACGACCAGCCGTGTCGGCGATCAGGACATCGATGCCCCGCGCCTTCGCAGCCTGCACCGCATCGAAGATCACCGAAGCGGAGTCCGCGCCAGTGTGCTGAGCCACGACGGCGATGTTGTTGCGCTCCCCCCAGACCTGCAACTGCTCCACGGCCGCGGCGCGGAAGGTGTCACCGGCCGCGAGCATGACCTTCTTCCCCTCGAGCTGCAGTTTCTTGGCCAGCTTGCCGATGGTAGTGGTCTTTCCGACGCCGTTTACGCCAACCACCAGGATCACGAACGGGGTCCGGCTGGCATCGATCTGCAACGGCTGCTCGACCGGCCGCAGCAGGCCGGCGAGCTCCTCCTGCAGTGCCTTGTACAGGGCCCCGCTGTCAGCCAGTTCCTTGCGCGAAACGCGCCGCGTGAGGTTCTGCATGATCGCGGTGGTCGCCTCGACACCGACATCGGCGGTCAACAGCCGCGTTTCCAGCTCGTCGAGCAGGTCGTCGTCAATGGCCTTCTTGCCGAGGAACAGGCTGGCCATACCTTCGCCGATGCTGGCGCTGGTTTTCGACAAACCTTGCTTGAGACGTGCAAAGAAGCCAAGCCGAGGAGGCGCCTCGGCGACAGGGGCAGGCGGCGGCTCGATGGCGACTTCAGCCAGCGCCGGCTCTTCCGGCATCGTCTCGGGCACGACGATGTCGTGGGCCGGTTCGGATTCGGTCTGCAGCGCGGACACAGGCGCAGGCTCGGCCGACGCTTCGATGGGCGCCTCACGATCACGGACTTCTTCGCGGGCGGCCTCGTCGGGTTCATCGGCGAACGGCTGGCTCTCTTCCAGCGGCTCGGCGGCTGGCGGCGGCTCGGAGGCAGGCGCCTGCGGCTTCTTGCGCAGCCAGCCGAACAAGCCTTTCTTTTCGCCAGCCTCGGCTGGCGCCTTCTTATCGTCGTTGGAACCAAACATGGAGAAGATTTTCTCAAGAGGGCAAACGCCGGCGGCCACGCCACCGGCCGGACGGGCGCTATCCTAGCACTGCATAATCCCCTGCGCTAAGCGTGGCCCTACGCCAGGCTGCCGCCTTTGCCCTGGCATCAGCGCACCATTAACATGCCCGACGTGACAGCCTGCCGTGCCACCGGCGGATCCGACCTTCCAACGAGCCCCGACTATGCCCTTGACGCTACGCCGCGCCGCCCTGACGTTGTTAGGCGCCCTGTACTTGCCGCTGGTCATCGCCGCCGATGGCCAGCCCACCCACGAATTCTTCCTCGACAACGGCCTGAAGGTGATCGTGCGCGAAGACCACCGCGCACCGGTTGTAGTGTCGCAGCTCTGGTACAAGGTGGGTTCGAGCTACGAGTCTCCCGGCCAAACCGGCCTCTCGCACGCCCTTGAGCACATGATGTTCAAGGGCAGCCGCAAACTTGGCGCGGGTGAGGCCTCGCGCATCCTGCGCGAGCTCGGCGCTGAGGAAAACGCTTTTACCAGCGACGACTACACCGCCTACTACCAGGTCTTGGCGCGCGACCGCCTGGCTGTTGCCTTCGAGCTCGAGGCTGACCGCCTGGCCAGCCTGAAACTGCCGGCCGATGAGTTCGCCCGCGAAATCGAGGTGATCAAGGAAGAACGCCGCCTGCGCACGGATGACAAGCCCAGCGCACTGGCCTACGAGCGCTTCAAGGCCATGGCCTACCCCGCCAGTGGTTACCACAACCCGACCATTGGCTGGATGGCCGACCTGCAGCGCATGACAGTCGAGGAACTGCGCGGCTGGTACCAAACCTGGTACGCGCCCAACAACGCCACGCTGGTGGTAGTCGGGGATGTCACGCCAGAGGAAATCCGCAACCTGGCCGAACGTTATTTCGGGCCAATCGAACAACGCCCTCTGCCCAGCGCCAAGCGGCCGCTGGAGCTTGACGAGCCCGGCGAACGCCGCCTCACCCTTCACGTCAAGACGCAGCTACCAAGTCTGATCATGGCCTTCAACGTGCCCGGCCTGGCGACGGCTGACGAAAACCCCCGTCAGATACATGCCCTGCGCCTGATCAGCGCCTTGCTCGATGGCGGCTACAGCGCACGCCTGCCCGAGCAGCTGGAGCGCGGCGAAGAACTGGTGACCAGCGCCTCGGCCTGGTACAACGCCTACCCCCGCGGCGACAGCCTGTTCATCGTCAGCGCCTCGCCTAACGTGCAGAAGGGCCGCACCCTCGAAGAGGTCGAAGCCGGCATATGGCGGCAGCTCGAGGCGCTCAAGCAGAGTGCGCCTTCGGCAGAAGAGCTCGAACGGGTCCGAGCACAGGTCATTGCTGGCCTGGTTTACGAGCGCGACTCCATCACCCAGCAAGCCACAACTATCGGCCAATTGGAGACGGTGGGCCTATCGTGGCGGCTGATGGATGACGAGCTCGCTGCGCTGGAAGCCGTGACCCCGGAAGACATCCAGCAGGCCGCCCGCACCTATTTCACCCGCTCGCGCATGAGCGTCGCCCATGTGCTGCCCGAGGAGACCCGCGATGAGTGATCGCACCCCGTTGCGTCGCGGCCTGTTCGCCCTGGCGCTGGCCACTGGCCTGTTGACAGGCTGCAACGAGCACGCCAGCGAGACCGCCGCCAACCTGCCGGTGCCAGCCACGCAGACAGTTGCCACGCCGGCCGAGTCCGGCCAGGCCATCGCCCGCGAAGCCGAAGCGGAGCAACAGCGCATCCAGTCGCTCGACGAACTGGGCGACAAGCCGCTCGCCCGCCGCACACTGGACATTCAGAGCTGGCAGACCGAGGGCGGCGCACGGGTGCTCTTCGTCGAGGCCCACGAACTGCCGATGTTCGACCTGCGCCTGACCTTTGCCGCCGGCAGCAGCCAGGACGGCGGCGTCCCGGGGCTGGCCATGCTGACTAATGCCATGCTCAACGAAGGCATCGAGGGGCGTGACGTCACCGCGATCGCCTCGGGGTTCGAGGGGCTGGGTGCCGAATTCGGCAACGGCTCCTACCGCGACATGGCGATTGCCAGCCTGCGTAGCCTTAGCGCGGCGGACAAGCGAGAGCCGGCGCTGCAGCTGTTCAGCCAGGTGGTCGGCCAGCCGACGTTCCCGGAAGGCTCGCTGCAGCGGATCAAGAACCAGGTCATGGCCGGCTTCGAATTCCAGAAGCAGAACCCGGGCAAGCTCGCCAGCCTCGAGCTCTTCAAGCAGCTCTACCAGCAGCACCCCTACGCACATGCTAGCGAAGGCAACGCCGAGTCGATCCCAGGCATCACGGCCGACCAGTTGCGCGCCTTCCATGCCAAGGCCTACGCCGCCGGCAATGTGGTGATCGCCCTGGTGGGCGATCTCAGTCGAGACGAGGCCGAGGCAATCGCTAACACGGTTTCCGCGGCCCTGCCAAATGGGCCGTCGCTGCCAGCGCCACCAACGCCCGATGCCCCCCAGGCCGTGCATGAGCACATCGATTTCCCGTCAAACCAGACTCACCTGATGCTCGCGCAGCTGGGCGTCGCGCGAGGCGATCCGGACTACGCCGCGCTCTACTTGGGCAACCAGATACTCGGTGGCGGCGGCTTCGGCACGCGCCTGATGGAAGAAGTGCGCGAAAAACGCGGCCTGACCTATGGCGTGTATTCGGGCTTCAGCCCGATGCAGGCTGTTGGCCCCTTCATGATCAACTTGCAGACCCGCGCGGAGCTGTCCGAGGCGACGCTGGAGCTGGTCCAGCGCCTGGTCGCCGAATTCCTCGAGAAAGGCCCTACCGAAGCGGAGCTCGAGCGCAGCAAGCGCGAGATCGCCGGTAGCTTCCCGCTGTCCACCGCGAGCAACAGCGACATCGTCGGCCAGTTGGGCAGCATTGGGTTCTACAACTTGCCGCTGACCTATCTCGAAGATTTCATGCAACAGGTCCAGGGGCTATCAGTCGAGCAGGTGAAGACGGCGATGAACAAGCACCTCGAAGCCGGCGGCTTCGTCATCGTGACCGCCGGACCCAAGGTCGAGCAGAAGCCCCTGCCGCCGCCCAGCGATACACCCATCGAACAACCCAGCGGCGTTCCGGAGCATTGATGACCAGACCTTCCGCCCGCCCCGCCGCCCATGGCGGCCAAGGGCAACTGCGCATCATCGGCGGCGAGTGGCGCAGCCGCCGCTTTGCCTTCCCCGATGCCGAGGGGCTACGCCCCACTCCCGACCGGGTGCGTGAAACGCTGTTCAACTGGCTGGCGCCCTACCTGTCCGGCGCGCGTGTGCTCGACCCCTTTACCGGCAGCGGTGCGCTGTACCTCGAAGCGTTGTCACGCGGCGCCAGCATGGCCCTGGCGCTTGACCTCAACGCCAATGCTATCGCTGCCCTGCGCAAGCACCTCGATACCCTCAAGTGTGGCCACGGCCAGCTGATGCAAAGCGACGCCCTGCGCTACTTGGATACCCAAGCGCCGACCCCCTTCGACCTGATCTTTCTCGACCCACCATTCAGCAAGAACCTCCTGCTGCCTGCCTGCGAGCTATTGGAGGCCAAGGGCTGGCTGGCGAAGCATGCGTGGATCTATACGGAGAGCGAAGCGCAACCTTCGAGTCTCGGCCTGCCCGGTAACTGGCGCCTGCACCGGGAAAAGACGGCCGGCCAGGTGCACTACGCATTGTGGGAGCGCAGCGGCCAGGCCTGATCGGGCCCGGCACGCGCGCCAACGGACGGGCCGAACGTGTCCATGCCTGACACTGTCACCGCCTCGGTCGAGCAGGCTTTCCGGCCATCTCCCTGGCTACCGGGTGGCCACTTACAAACCCTGTGGAACCCCTTCTTCCGGCGCACCCCAGCGCTGGCGCGGCGCCGCGAGCGGCTCTGGCTCTCGGATGGCGACTTCATCGATCTCGACTGGCACGGTCCGCACGATGTGACCACGCCGCTGGTGCTGGTCCTTCACGGGCTGACCGGGTCATCGAACTCGCACTATGTCGTCGGGCTACAGGACCGTTTAGCGCATCAGGGCTGGAGCAGCGTCGCGATCAATTGGCGCGGCTGCTCAGGCGAACCGAACCTGCTGCCGCGCGCCTATCACTCCGGCGCCAGCGACGATCTGGCCGAAGTCATCGCGCACCTGCAGGCCGCACGCCCGCTCGCACCGCTGCATGCCGTGGGCTACTCGCTGGGCGGCAACGTTCTACTGAAGTACCTGGGCGAGACGGGCGCCGCGGCACCGGTGCAAAAGGCGGTAGCGGTCTCCGTCCCCTTTCGCCTGGACCAGTGTGCCGACCGCATCGGCCTTGGCTTTTCGCGGGTCTACCAGGCGCATTTCATGAAAGCGATGGTTGCCTACGTCAGGGACAAGCAACAGCGCTTCCAGCACGAAGGCCTGACTGAACACCTCGGCGCACTGCAGCGCCTGGGCTCGCTGGATGGCATGCGTACCTTCTGGGATTTTGACGGCCGCTTCACCGCGCCATTGCACGGTTACACCGACGCCCAGGACTATTACCGCCGCGCATCGAGCCGTTATTTCCTGCCAGACATCCGCGTCCCGACGCTGCTGATCCAGGCCGAGGACGACCCCTTCGTGTTCCGCCACAGCCTGCCCGAGCCGGGCGAATTGTCGTCAACCACCACCCTGGAACTGCACCCTAGCGGCGGCCACGTTGGCTTTGTCGAGGGCTCTCCACTCAAACCCGGCTACTACCTGGAGCGGCGTATTCCGCAGTGGCTGGGATCTCGCTGAACGGTGCTGCAGATCAACCGAGGGGCGCGTCGAGCGGCACGCGGAAGCGCCTACAGAGTGCGATATATCCCGCCCGCGCCGGCTCGGTAATGAAGCCTTCCTCCAGCGCCAGTACTTGGTAAACGCCGCGGCGCAGCAAGGCCTCGCTCAGCCGTTCCGAGCGAACGCCAGCGGTGTACAGGAAGCGCACCCATGAAGTGATGACGATCCAGGCGTTGAGCGCAATGTCCTCGACCTGAGTAGCGTCCATCCGCAGCAGGCCGGCATCGGCAAAGCCTTGATAGATGGTCCGGGCGGCCTTCAGATGGCGGTCGATGAACTGGCGGTAGCGCTCGGCCAGCAACGGGTCGTCGTCGAGCAGCTGTTCGAGGTTGCGTTGCACGAAGCGGTACTCCCAGATCGAGCCCAGCAGCGCTTCCAGATAGTCGGCCTTGTCATCCAGCGTCACCTCGCGGTCCGCAGGCAACTGCAGGAAGCCAGCCACGGCCGCTTCATAGCGGTCGAACAGATCGGCGACGATCATCCGCTTGTTGCGGAAGTGGTAATACAGATTGCCGGGCGATATTTGCAGGTACGCCGCGATGTGGTTGGTGGTGACGGCCGGCACGCCTTGCTGGTTGAACAGCTCGAGCGCGGCATTCAGGATGCGTTCGCGGGTATCGGGTCTGGGCGACATCGGGGGCATTCGTGACGGAGCGGAAACGAGGCGCAACGGTAACCCGGAAGCGGCATCCAGCCCAGCTCGATTGACAGAATAGAGTAATCACTCTAAACAGATTCGACCCCACCCCGGAGCTCGTCCCGTGCTCGCTGAGATTTCCTACCTGGACCAGACGCATCTCGTCATCGAGCGGCTGCCCGCAATTCTGGAGCGCCAGCGCAAGGCGTTCGCCGCCGACCCGCACCCGAGCAGCGAGACGCGCCTGCAGTGGCTCGAAGCGCTGCACGACCTGCTCGCCACGCATCAGCAGGCGATCGTCGAGGCAATCAGCCAAGATTTCGGACATCGCAACGCGGACGAGACCCGACTGGCCGAGATCATGCCCAGCCTGCACGGCATCCGGCATGCGCAGCGCCATCTCCGACGCTGGATGAAACCCTCGCGCCGCCGCGTCGGCCTGGCCTTCCAGCCGGCCAGCGCCCGGGTGATCTACCAGCCGCTTGGCATCGTCGGGATCATCGTGCCGTGGAACTATCCGCTGTACCTCGCGATCGGTCCCATGATCGGCGCGCTGGCGGCGGGCAACCGGATCATGCTCAAGATGAGCGAAGCCACGCCTGTCACCGGCATGCTATTGAAGGGCTTGCTGGGGCAAATCTTTGCCGAGGATCAGGTCGCTGTGGTGCTCGGCGAGGCGGATGTCGCTATCGCATTCTCACGGCTGCCATTCGATCACCTGCTGTTCACCGGTAGCACCCGCGTTGGTCGGCAGGTGATGCGCGCTGCAGCGGACAATCTCACCCCCGTAACCCTTGAGCTCGGCGGCAAGTCGCCGGCCATCGTCTCGGCTGACGTGCCCTTGGAGCAGGCCGCCGAGCGCATCGCCTTCGGCAAGATGCTCAATGCGGGGCAGACGTGCGTCGCGCCTGATTACGTATTGGTACCGCGTCAACGCCTAGCCCCCTTCATCGAGGCGTACCGCCAGGCGGTGCGCCACCTCTACCCCTCGCTGGTCGACAATCCTGACTACACCAGCATCGTCAACCAGCACCATGCCGATCGCCTGCAGGCCTACCTCGACGACGCACGGGCCCATGGCGCGCGCATACTGCCGCTGCATGACGAAGGCCATGGCCGGCGCATGCCGCCTTGCCTGGTACTGGACGTGAATGACCAGATGACGCTCATGCAGGACGAGATTTTCGGCCCGTTGTTGCCGGTAGTGCCTTACGACGGCCTCGACGAAGCGCTCGCCTACGTCAACGCTCGGGCTCGGCCGCTGGCGCTGTATTACTTCGGCTATGGCAAGGCCGAGCAGCGGCGTGTGCTGCACGAAACCCACGCCGGCGGCGTCTGTCTCAACGACACCCTGCTGCACGTTGCGCAAGACGACCTGCCATTCGGCGGCATCGGCCCGTCCGGCATGGGGCACTACCATGGTCGGGAAGGCTTTCTGACCTTCAGCAAGGCGAAGGGCGTATTCGCCAGGCCGCGACTGAACTCGACCCGGCTGATCTACCCACCCTACGGCCGACCACTGCAGCGCCTGATTACACGGTTGTTCGTACGATGAGGGCTGGCCGCTGTGCGAACGGCGCGGTAGGTCGACGGGGACTCCGCAGCCCGTCAAGCCCTCTAACGGTTGAAATGAGCATGAACAGCGCCATCATGCCGACAACGAGCCGGCATCCGCATTGATACTTTACGCTGCCGACACCCAGCCGCTACCATCCACCCCCCACGCATGCGTCAGGACGCCGCGATGAATCGAGTGTTGTATCCGGGCACTTTCGACCCGATCACCATGGGCCATACCGACCTGGTCGAGCGCGCCTCGCGCTTGTTCGACGAGGTGATCATTGCCGTTGCGGCCAGCCCCAACAAGAATCCACTGTTCCCACTTGAACAACGCGTCGCGCTGGCCAAGGAGGTGACAGCCCACCTGCCGAACGTCCAGGTGCTGGGCTTCGCCAAGCTGCTGGCGCACTTCGTCGTCGAGCAGCAGGCCAACGTCCTGCTGCGCGGCCTTCGTGCAGTGTCCGATTTCGAATATGAGTTCCAGTTGGCCAACATGAATCGCCAGCTGGTGCCGGACGTCGAAAGCCTGTTCCTGACGCCCTCGGAGAAGTTCTCCTACATCTCCTCGACGCTGGTCCGCGAAATTGCGCGGCTGGGTGGCGACGTCAGCAAGTTTGTCCACCCCTCGGTGATGAAAGCCCTGTCAGAACGCTACGCCTCGCGCTGAAACGCGGCGCGCGGTCGAGGGATGATCGGCCGCGTGCACCGGGCGAGCCAATGCGGCAAAATTGGCGGCCTGTTCTTACCTGCGCTACGGCCCGCGCCGCAGCTGGAGTTTGCTGGATGTCCCTGATAATCACCGATGACTGCATCAATTGCGACGTGTGCGAGCCGGAGTGCCCGAACAGCGCGATTTCCCAGGGCGAGGAAATCTACGTCATCGATCCCAACCTCTGCACCGAATGCGTCGGCCACTACGACGAACCCCAGTGCCAGCAAGTCTGCCCGGTGGATTGCATTCCGCTCGACGAGAGCAACGTCGAGAGCAAGGACGAGCTGATGCAGAAGTACCTCATCATCACCGGCAAGGCGTGATCACTTCGCCTGCCCAGAACTTCTTCACGATGGCTTTACTTCCGCAGCGGCCCTCGCCCGTTCCATACCCCGGCGCCAAAAACGAAACGGCTCCGCACGCACGAGGCGGCGGAGCCGTTTGAACGCCAAGCCGGCAGATGACCGACATTGGGCGTAGCAATCAGTCCTGGCGGTTGTAGCCGACGCGAGTGCAACCCAGGCAACGCGCGAATGCCGCAGCGCCGGGTTCAACCACCAGCGCCTTGCCAGTTTCCTTAATGCCACCGCCCATCGCGCTGAACGGCAGGCTGACGACGAACAGGCCGGCGCCGATCGCGGTAGCGGCAATCAGCAACGGGCGCGCGATTAGCAAGTCACCAACAATGGAAAAGGCCTTGGGTGCCTCGACGGTGTACAGGGGATCGCCACTGGCGTTCTGCTGCGTCGATTGCGCCTGGGCCGGCATTGCCAGCAGGCCGGTGGTCAGGGCCAAGACAACAGCAGTGGAGCGAAACAGATTCATGGTGTGGTCCTTCAGCTGGGCGAAACGAGGCAGATGATTGTAGTGGCGGTCCACTATAGCAGCGGCCACGGGTGATTGATCGTGAACGCCGTCAATGCCTGTGCAGCCGCGCCGAATTCATCGCTGGCAGCGGCCACAGTAGACACTGGCGCGCTGGCCCAGGCGCACTTCACGCAGGGTTGAGCCACACGTTTTGCAGAAATCGCCGCCGCGCCCATAGACGTATAGCTCCTGCTGGAAGTAGCCAGGCTTGCCATCCCCACCGACGAAGTCGCGTAGCGTGGTGCCGCCGCGCTCGATGGCGTAGGCCAGGATGCGTTTGATCTCGACGGCCAGCTTCAAATATCGCGCCCGGGAAACTGCGCCCGCGGCGCGCCGGGGGTCGATTCCCGCCGCGAACAACGCTTCGCTGGCATAGATGTTACCGACACCCACGACCACGGCGTTGTCCATGATGAACGGCTTGATCGCCATGCTGCGCCCACGCGATAGCATGTAGAGCCGATCACCGTCGAAGGCGTCATCCAGCGGCTCGGGGCCCAGGCTGGCGAGCAGCACGTGGCTCAGCGGATCATCGCTCCACAGCAGCGCGCCGAAGCGGCGCGGGTCGGTGTAGCGCAGCGCCATGCCCGATTCGAGCACGATATCGACATGCTCATGCTTGCCCGCCGGCAGCTCCGCCGGCACCAGACGCAAGCTGCCGGACATGCCCAGATGCGCAATCAGGGTACCGACCTCGGCCTTGATCAGCAGGTACTTGGCACGCCGCTCGACCGCCTCGATGCGTTGCCCGGACAGGCGCACGTCCAGATCGTCGGGGATGGGCCAGCGCAGCCGCCGCTCCCGGACGAGGACACGGCTGACGCGCTGGCCGATCAGGTGCGGGGCGATGCCGCGACGGGTAGTTTCAACTTCAGGTAATTCAGGCATGGGGCGAATCAACGGGAGACGGAAGGCGACCTTAGCAGCTCACGCCGCCCCGGGTCAGCTGAGGCCCAGCTCGCGGATGCTGTCGCGCTGGCATTCGAAATCGTAGTCGGAAAGCCCCACATACTCGAGCACGCGCTGAGCGATCGTTTCCCACTCGTGATCGTCCGCCTGCTCGCCAAGCACGCGATGGGTGGCGCAGATGTGCTCGGCCATCTTCAGAATGGCCAGCAACGTCCGGACCTGCGGATCGCCCCATTCGTCGCGGAACATGGCTAGCGCATTGTGGTGGTTGGCGATGGCTTCGCACAGATGCTGCGGCAGCTTCCAGGAGCGCGCCACGAAGTAACCGACCACCGCATGGTTGGTGTTCAGCACGCGATTTTCCACATCGGTGATGCGCGTCTCCGGCCCCACGCTGGCGTACGCCTCCTCGAGGATCGTCATGTAGCCGGGAAAGCGTTCGAGCATCAACGGAATGCCGCAGTTATGGAACAGCCCCAGGGTGTAGGCCTCGTCCGGCGAAGGGTGGCCAATGCGCTTAGCCAGTGTCAGACAGGTACTGGCCACGTCCTGCGCCGAATCCCAGAAACGGTTCAGGGTCACGATGGCCGCGTCGGTCAGCTCACCACGAATCGATTGCGCATTGATCAGGTTGATCACCGAATGGCAGCCGAGCAGATTGACCGCCTGCTGGATCGAGGCGATACGGTTGGCCAGGCCAAAGAACGGGGAATTGACAGTCTTGAGCAGCGCGCCGGAAAGCCCTGGATCCTGGCTGATCAGCCGAGCGATGGCACGGAGGTCGGGGTCAGGCATGACCTGCTCCATCTGCAGGTCGACCATGATCTGCGGCTGCGGAGGTACGCTGATCCCCTGCAGCACGCTACGGATCTGCTCGTCGGTAAGTTCGATGGACATGCTCGGCCCGGCCCGGCAAGTAGCACTAGGCCACTAGGAAAGAAGTGCGAACTTTGGCTGAGTTCACTGTCGGATTTCAAGTAGACCGAATTGCAATCCGACGAGGAGAAAACGAAATGGCCGATACCCTTAAAGGCAAACGCGTAGCGATCCTGGTCACCGATGGCTTCGAGCAGGTCGAGCTGACCGGCCCCAAGGAAGCGCTGGAGAAGGCCGGCGCTGTTGCCGAGATCATTTCGTCATCCAACGGCGAAGTCACCGGCTGGAACCACACCACGCCAGCCAGCAAGTTCCATGTCGACAAGACCTTCGACATCATCCACATGGAAGACTATGACGCTGTGCTGCTTCCAGGCGGTGTGGTCAATTCCGACACCATCCGCACCGACGAGATGGCGCAGGAGCTGGTCCGTGACGCCGCCAGGGCGAACAAGACCATCGCGGTCATCTGCCACGGCGCCTGGCTGCTGGCTTCTGCCGACCTGGTCAAAGGCAAGAAGATGACCAGCTGGCCATCGCTGACCGACGACCTGAAGAACGCTGGCGCCAATTGGATTGACCAACAGGTGGTGGTCGACGGGCATCTGATCAGCAGCCGCAAGCCGGACGATATCCCCGCGTTCAGTGAAGCGCTGGTCAAGGCATTGGCGGCCTGATACGTCCGCCGGACGGGAGCAGGCGCTTTCTGCGGCCGGGCACGGCTTTTTCGCTACGCTGGTCGCAGGCAGAGCCTGCTCCTACAAATGGGCTGAGCGCAGGCCCAAAGCCTGAAGCCTGCGCGGGGGCACTGCTCGCACGCCCAGCAACCTGTCTTTCGCCTACCCGTCCCAGCCTCAAGCCTCCAGCGCTTTTATCGGCTTTTACCCCTATAATCGCGCCCTTTTCCCGGAGCCGCCCCGATGAACCTGCCCAGCCTGCGCCTCAAAGCCAATGCCGACCGTCGCCTGCGGGCCGGCCACTTGTGGGTCTACAGCAACGAAGTGGATACCGCCGCCACGCCGCTGGCCGGCTTCCAACCTGGCGACCAGGCCGTTCTCGAAGCGGCCGGTGGCAAGCCGCTGGGCATCGTCGGGGTGTCGCCAAACAACCTGATCTGCGCGCGCCTGCTGTCTCGCGATCTCAAGCACAGCCTGGACAAATCGCTGCTGGTGCACCGGATCCAGGTCGCGCTATCGATTCGTGAGCGACTGTTCGACCAGCCCTGCTACCGCCTGATCTATGGCGATTCCGATCTGCTGCCCGGCCTGGTGGTGGACCGCTTCCACGACCACCTGGTGGTGCAATTGGCCTCAGCGACCATGGAGCGCAACCGCGACGCCGTGCTCGAAGCCCTGGTGCAAGTGCTCAAGCCGCGCGGCGTGCTCTGGAAGAACGATTCGAGCGCCCGCGACGCCGAGGGCCTGGAACGTTACGTCGACACCGCGTTCGGCGTCGTCCCGGAATGGGTGGCACTGGAAGAGAACGGCGTGAAGTTCGAAGCGCCTGTGCTGCAAGGCCAGAAAACCGGCTGGTTCTACGACCACCGCATGAACCGAGCGCGCCTGGCACCCTACGTCAAGGGCAAGCGCGTGCTCGACCTGTTCAGCTATATCGGGGGCTGGGGCGTACAGGCGGCGGCCTTTGGTGCTAGCGAAGTATTCTGCGTCGACGCCTCCGCTTTCGCCCTGGATGGCGTCGAGCGCAACGCCGCACTAAACGGAGTTGGAGACAAAATGACCTGCGTCGAGGGTGATGCCTTCGAGGCCATGAAGGAGCTGAAGAACGCCGAAGAGCGCTTCGACGTGGTCATTACTGACCCGCCCGCCTTCATCAAGCGCAAGAAGGATCTGAAGAACGGCGAAGCGGCGTATCGCCGCCTAAATGAGCAGGCCATGCGCTTGTTGAACAAGGACGGCATCCTGGTCAGCGCCAGTTGCTCCATGCACCTGCCCGAAGACGACCTGCAAAACATCCTGCTTGGTAGCGCGCGGCATCTGGACCGCAACATTCTGCTACTCGAACGCGGCGCGCAGGGTCCAGACCATCCCGTTCACCCGGCCATCCCGGAGACGCGCTACATCAAAAGCCTCACCTGCCGCATCCTGCCGAACAGCTGATCGCCATCGCAGGCGAAATCCTCGCACCCGACGCGTGCGAGGATTTCGTCAGAACGCTTACTCGATGCCCTTGCGTTGCTCCGTCCATAAAAGGCTGGTGCACAGCCCGCATAACCGTCCGTAGAAGGTGCTGCGGGCTGATTCATCATCCATCAGCTGATAGCGGAACCAGGCCGTGGAAGGCCCACGGTAAGCGCCGCCATCACCGACCGGCTCGAAGTGCGTGACGTAGCGCCGCTCACCCCAGAACACCGGCACGTTGGCACGCGTGTAGACCGGCTGCGCATTCAGGTATGGAAACGCGATGGTGTCGCCTCCGCCCGACATCAGGAACATCGGCCCCTTCTGATTGCGCTGAGACGCCGGATTGTGGCCCAGGCCAATGGTGTAGGGCTGAATCGGCGCGGTAGCGCTGACACGATCATCCTGACCGGCCATGATCGAGCCCCCGCCGCCCTGTGAATGACCGGACGTCCCGACCCGCCCGGTGTTGAGCACGCCGACATAAGTGCCGAAGGTACGGTTGCTCTCCTGCACCAGATAGTCGAGACAGGCGAGCATGTCTTGGCCGGTGCCGGCGTTGGAGGTCTCAGCTGCCGCTACCACGAAGCCATGGCTGGCCCAATGCGACAACAGGCCTGAATAGGCAGTCGGCCCGGTCCCGGTTCCGTTACCCCACAGAATCACCGGATGCCGGACGCCGTTCTGTCCCAGGTTGCTGGGACGGTAGACGCGGCAATTCGGGCCTTCGCTGCGACTCGTCGTCGCGTAGGGACCGGAGCGGTCGAAACTGCTCACGTTGGGAAATGGCGCGCCGGGGGTGTCAGGCAGTGGAGCAGCGATGGAAGACCCGCCAATTGCAAGGCCCAGCGCAACGGCGATGCCGCAGAGTTTGATGTCCAGCATGTGCATGTTCCTCTTGTTGTAATCATCATGTGTACGGACGTCGCGCCAGCTCGCCATGCGAGTCGAACGCACTGCACCTTTGTTTCCCGCCTGCCATCCAAAGGGCGGATGGCCAGTCGGCCGAATCAACCCTAGCCAGCGAAAATCGGTGCGCCACTGAAAGCCCGCGTGCGGCGGATGAACGGCCGCGCTTCGCCCCGGCTGAATAATTGATGATCAGCTTCGGTGTTGATGCACCTGACTCAACGTAGGATGAGTGCCGGTAATCGTGCCGTTTGGCTCGCCGCCCGGAACGCGCGTAGAATCGGCCGCATTCCTCGCCACCATCCCCCGGCGGGCCAGTGAGCCCCGGCCGCACGAGCCCTACCCGTCTCGTCCCGGCCCGTCCGCACGCACACGGTCACCTTCCGTTGCACGCAGCTCACCCTAAGCACCATTCGACCCGTTGATTAGCCGCAGGAACCGTCATGCCTGACTATCGCTCGAAAACCTCCACCCACGGCCGCAACATGGCCGGCGCCCGTGCCCTGTGGCGCGCCACTGGCATGAAGGACGAAGACTTCAAGAAGCCGATCATCGCCATCGCCAACTCCTTCACCCAGTTCGTGCCCGGCCACGTGCACCTCAAAGACCTGGGCCAGCTGGTCGCCCGTGAGATTGAAAAGGCCGGCGGCGTGGCGAAAGAGTTCAACACCATCGCGGTCGACGACGGCATCGCCATGGGCCACGACGGCATGCTCTATTCGCTGCCCTCGCGCGAAATCATCGCCGACTCGGTCGAATACATGGTCAACGCTCACTGCGCCGACGCCATCGTCTGCATCTCTAACTGCGACAAGATCACCCCCGGCATGCTGATGGCCGCGTTGCGCCTGAACATCCCGGTGGTGTTCGTCTCCGGCGGCCCGATGGAAGCCGGCAAGACCAAACTCGCCAGCCACGGCCTGGACCTGGTCGATGCCATGGTCATCGCCGCCGACAGCTCGGCCAGTGACGAGAAGGTCGCCGAATACGAGCGCAGCGCCTGCCCCACCTGCGGCAGCTGCTCGGGCATGTTCACCGCCAACTCGATGAACTGCCTGACCGAAGCCTTAGGACTAGCCCTGCCGGGCAACGGCTCGACGCTCGCCACCCACGCCGACCGCGAACAGCTGTTCCTGCGGGCCGGCCGCCTGGCCGTCGAGCTGTGCCAGCGCTATTACGGCGAGGGCGACGAATCGGTGCTGCCGCGCAATGTCGCCAACCGCCGCGCGTTCGAGAACGCCATGACGCTGGACATCGCCATGGGTGGCTCGACCAACACCATCCTGCACCTGCTCGCCGCGGCACAAGAAGCCGAACTGGACTTCGACCTGCGCGCCATCGACGCGCTGTCGCGCAAGGTCCCGCAGCTGTGCAAGGTGGCGCCAAACATCCAGAAGTACCACATGGAAGACGTGCACCGCGCCGGCGGCATCTTCTCCATCCTCGGCGAGCTGGCCCGTGGCGGCCTGTTGCACACGGACGTTCCAACGGTCCACAGCCGCAGCATGGAAGAAGCCATCGCCCAGTGGGACATCACCCAGACAAGGGACGAGGCGGTTCATACCTTCTTCCGTGCTGGCCCTGCCGGCATTCCCTCGCAAACCGCTTTCAGCCAGTCGACCCGCTGGGACACCCTCGATGACGACCGCACCAATGGGTGCATCCGCTCGGTCGAGCACGCCTACTCGCAGGAGGGCGGCCTGGCCGTGCTCTACGGCAACATCGCGCTGGATGGCTGCGTGGTGAAGACGGCCGGCGTGGACGAGTCGATTCACGTCTTCGAAGGCAGCGCCAAGGTCTTCGAAAGCCAGGACGCCGCCGTCAAGGGCATCCTCGGCGACGAGGTGAAGGAAGGCGACATCGTCATCATCCGCTACGAAGGCCCGAAAGGCGGCCCGGGCATGCAGGAAATGCTCTACCCGACCTCATACCTGAAGTCGAAAGGTCTCGGTAAAGCCTGCGCGCTGCTGACCGATGGCCGCTTCTCCGGCGGCACCAGCGGCCTGTCGATCGGCCACGCCTCGCCGGAAGCGGCCGCGGGCGGCGCCATCGGCCTGGTTCGCGACGGCGACAAGGTCCTGATCGATATCCCCAACCGAAGCATCAACCTGCTGGTATCGGATGAGGAACTGGCGCACCGCCGCATCGAGCAGGACAAGCTGGGCTGGAAGCCGGCGAAGCCGCGCACGCGCAAGGTAACCACTGCGCTCAAGGCCTACGCCCTGCTCGCCACCAGCGCCGACAAGGGCGCAGTGCGCAACAAGGCGATGCTGGACGGCTGATCGGCCGGTTCGCTGACAAAAAAGCCCGACCTCGCGTCGGGCTTTTTCGTTCTAGTCGGACATCGAAGGTTCCAGACGCATATCGTCGATCTGCAGGGCCGGGAAGCGCGGTGCGATCCGGTCTACATCGCCGGCACGCAGCCGTTCCGCCAGGGTCTCTCTGTCCAGCGGCTGATTGCCCGCGAGCCGCAGTTGGCCAATCCAGCGCCAATCGCCTGCGGCGTTGCGCTGTATCACCGGAAAGATGCGGGGTCGATCGCCGCGCAGCAGTACCGCTTCAGCTTGGCCGTCAGCGTCGAGGTCGATGGCGAATAGCTGGCATTCTTCGGCGCAACCCTGCGGTGCGAGCGTACGTGCAAGCGCCCCATCTTCGTCGGCCAGCGCCTCGCCAATCCAGCTGATCGGCGGGGCCAGGGCGACCTCTTGTTCGTTTCGCCATGCCCAGTAGGTGTCCGCCTTGTCGAGCCGTTGCAGCTCGGCCTGCAGCGCCTCGACCCGCGCCGGCTCAAGGCCTGGCATGGCGAGCTGGTCACGAAGTTGCGCCAAGTGACTGCGGCCGGGCTCACCCAAGTTGAAGCGCAAGGCTCCCAGGTCGGTGCGTTCGAGCGGCACGTCGTTATCCAGCAGGCGGGCATGCTGGCTCGCCGCGCTGAGCTGCAAGGGGCTCAGCGCGGCGACGTGCAGCCCGATCAGCAACAGCGCGGCCAGTAGCGCCAGCGGCGGATTGCTCTGCCGCAGCCCGGCCAGCCAGCCCTCCCCGCGCCGCCCCACCGCAACGGCCAGAGCCAGCCCATGCAGCACGGCAAGCGCGGTGAACAGCGCGGCCAACACACGGTCGGGAGTCAGTCCGTACTGGCCGATGCGCAGCCAGAGTGCGTAGGCGGCCAGGCCCGTCAGGATCGGCAGGCCAAGCGCGCTGACTTCGATCATCAGGCGCAGCGGGCGAGGATAGGGGCTGGTTTGATGGCCGTCCTGCACCACGCCGTTGAGCAGCGACAGGTGTGCGAAGGCCAGCGTCAGCAAGATCGGCGTCGCGTGCCGCGTTGCCCACAAAGGCCCAAGCCCTGTGAACGGTAAGAACAGGAGGAAGAGCAACAGGATGAGTGTCGTCATTGGCAGCAGAAACCGGCACATCGCCTGCACGCCGTTGCGCAACGCATCGACCATCTGGCCCCGCTCCAGACCAATCCACAGGCCGAGGGCAAAGACGCCGGCACTGGCGATCCAGACGAAGCCGGACGACTCGAAGAACGTCTCGAAAGCATCGATGCCGACCAGCTTGAACAAGCCCGCCCAGAGCAGGATCAGCAGCCAGAACGCCAGCAGCAGGAGACAGGCGATAAAGAGCATCAGGCCGTTGTTCACCGCATGCTGGTAGAGGCTGGCGTATTCCACGCGCCAACGCTGCCCGGCTTCGCGCGCCTGGATGAACGGCGCCAGCACATAGGCCAGGAGCAGGTTGCTCCAGAGCAACAATGTGGCGCTGGTTTCGCCCAGGTAGTACCAGCGCGGCTGGTCGAATTGTGCCGCAAGCGCCGCCGCCAGTACCGCCGGCACCAACGCTGCGGCCAACACGTGCGGCGTGCGCCCGGCCTCGCGCAGCGAGCCCCACATCAACTGCACCAGCCAGCCGCCGATCACTGCAAACGCCAGCAGCGCCGAACAGAGCGCGCGCCAGGCAGCGCCCTGTGGCCAGGCCTCGCTCGCCCCCCAAAGCACCAGGCCCTGTGCGAGCCCGATCAGCAGGTAGATTCCCAACAGGCGATTGTCAGTCGACGCTTGCATGCATTCCTCCCTGGCCCGCCGTCCGAAACGGGGCGGCGCAGCAGTGTGCCGCCGGGCGCCGGTAAGCCGCAACGCGACCAGCGTTGCGGCGTGATCAGTTCGTCAGCTGATCGCGGACGTGTCCGGCTATCGCCAATGCTGAAGTCAGCCCCGGGGATTCGATGCCGAACAGGTTCACCAGGCCGGGTACGCCATGCTGCGCCGGTCCATCGATGCGAAAGTCCGCGGCCGGCTCGCCGGGCCCACTGATCTTCGGCCGGATACCGGTATAGGCAGGCTGCAACGCGGCGTCCGGCAACGCTGGCCAGTAACGGCGGATCGCCGCATAGAATCCCTCGGCGCGCCCTGCGTCGAGGCGGTAGTCGAGACCCTCGACCCATTCGACATCCGGGCCAAAGCGCGCCTGGCCACCGAGATCGAGCGTCAGGTGCACACCTAGCCCGCCGGGTTCCGGCATCGGATAAACCAGATGGCTGAACGGCGCGCGGCCATTGAGCGTGAAATAGCTGCCCTTGGCGAAATAGCGCGGCGGCACGGCCAAACCCGGCGCGCCCTGTATGGCCTGGGCCAGCGGCGGCGCGCCGTGCCCGGCACAATTGATCACCTCACGCGCCATGAGCCGCATGGGCTCGGCGCCGCCGACCGTGACCTCGATTCCGTCGCCCGATATCCGCAGCCCTTCGACCGGCGCATTCACCGCAAGCATCGCACCGGCCGTTTCGGCATCGCCGAGCAGCGCCAGCATGAAGGCGTGGCTGTCGATAATGCCGGTGCTGGGTGAGAGCAACGCGGCGACGCCCGCGAGCTGCGGCTCGCGCGCGTGCAGGGCGGCCGCGTCGAGCCGTTGCAGGTCATGCACGCCATTGGCACGGGCCTGCTGTTCGAGCCGGCCGAAACCCTCGAGCTGGCTGTCGTCAGTCGCAACGATCAGCTTGCCGCAGCGCCGATAGGGCACCCCGTGGCTGTCACAGAAGGCATAGAGCGCTTCCCGCCCGGCCACGCACAGGCGCGCCTTCAGCGAACCTGCGGGGTAATAGAGGCCGGCATGGATGACTTCGCTGTTACGCGCGCTCGTCTCGGTGCCAATGGCGTCCAGCGCCTCGAGGATGATCACCTCACGCCCCGCCTGCGCCATGGCGCGCGCCACGGCGAGGCCAACCACGCCGGCACCGATGACGATGCACTCGACCCGTTCCATTGCCCCGCTCCGTTCAGCCGAAAGGGGCAAGCCTGCCCCATGATCGAACCGCGGCCAAGCCTTGCTTGCCTATAGTCGAGTAACCATGACAGGAGCCCCTATGCGAATCGGCGTGATATCGGACACTCATGGCCTGGTGCGGCCCGAAGCCCTGGCCATCCTCGACGGTTGCGCGTGCATCATCCACGCCGGCGATATCGGTAAGCCTGAGGTGCTTGACGCCCTGCGGGCGCTGGCGCCACTGGAGGTCATTCGCGGCAATGTTGATAGCGGCGAATGGGCCTCCGCCATTCCCGAGCGCCTCGACCTCGAACTCGGCGGGCTGCACATTCATGTCTTGCACGATCTCAAGACGCTGGACCTGGACCCGGTTGCCGACCAGGTCGATGTCGTCATCGCGGGGCATTCGCACCAGCCGCGTATCGAGGAGGTTGACGGCGTGCTCTACCTCAATCCCGGCAGCGCCGGCCGACGCCGCTTTTCGCTGCCGATCAGCCTGGCCCTGCTAGACATCGAGGATGGCCAGCCACGGGCGCAGCTGGTCACGCTGGGTTGATCAAGCCGGCCGTCTCAGCTGACACCCATGTAGCGATCGGCGCGATGGTTGATCGCCAGCACGAGGTTCAGCGCTACTGCGCCCAGCACTGAGAGCGCGACCCTGTCTAGCGGCACGACGAACACGACGCCCAGCACGATTGCCGCATCGATGCCCATCTGGATGGTGCCGGCGCGCAGACCGAAGCGCTCCTGCAAGAACAGCGCAAGGATGTTGACCCCACCGAGGCTCGCGCGGTGACGGAACAGCATCAGCAGGCCGATACCCATCGCGAAACCGCCGAACAGCGCGGCGTAATAAATGTTCAGATCGGCAAAGCGAATCCAGCCGGGTGTCAGCTCTGCCAGCAGCGACACCAGCCCGACCGCACAAATCGTACGCAACGTGAAGCGCCAGCCCATGCGCCAGATCGCCAGCAAATAGAAGGGCACGTTGAGCAGGAAAAACGCCAGGCCAAAGGACCAGCCGGCCATGTATTTCGCCAGAAAGGCCAACCCTACGGTGCCTCCGGTAAGCAACCCGGCATGCGTATAGAAGGCGATGCCGAGCGCGACCATGGCCGTGCCAAGCACGAGGGCAAGCGCGTCCTCCCAGAGCGGATGGCGCACGAAAAGGGGCGCAACGGCTTCGGCCGGCGCGGTATCAGGCTGCTGATGGGGCATGGGGATTTCTCGTCGGCTGCAATCGGGCAAGCCTATCGCCTGACGCCAATGCTGAACTTGGCGCCGGTCAATGCGGGCGGATCAGCAGGGGATCAACCGCGCTGCCAGGTCTCGAAACGATAGGCGGGCGCGCCGCCCTCGGCCGGGTGTGCCTGGTCGTCGACACGCTGCCACTGGGTTTCGTCAAAGTCAGGAAAGAAGGCGTCACCGTCAGGCGCGGCATCGATGCGCGTCAGGTAGAGGCGCCGCGCCCGATTTAACGCCTGGGCATAGAGCTGGGCACCACCGATCAGCATCACCTCGTCCACGCCCTGCTCCCGCGCCCACTGCTCGGCGCGTGCAAACGCCGCGTCCAGCGAAGGAAAAGTCTCGGCGCCCTCGAGCTGCAAACCCGGCTGGCGGCTGACGACCAGATTCAGCCGGCCCGGCAATGGTCGGCCGAGCGAATCCCAGGTCTTGCGGCCCATGATGATGGGCTTGCCGAGTGTCATAGCTTTGAAGTGCTTGAGGTCGGCGGGCAGATGCCAGGGCATCTTGTTGTCGAGGCCTATGACGCGGTTTTCCGCGAGGGCCGCGATCATTGCGAGGGGAAAGGGGGGCTGAGTCATGGCGGCGAGGATAGCAGAGGGCCTGCCGTGCGTCAGCGGCGCCAGAGACACGTCATCATCACGAAACGGTCATCCCCCAGCCACCGGAGCGTCAGGTGCTTGTCACTGTTACGCTTCAGGCTGACCGCTCCCCCTTCCGACGGAGACGTCTGCAATGGTCCGCCACCGCCGCCCTACCCTTCGTAACCTGTTCGTCGCCTGCAGTTTCCTGCTGCCAGCCGCCGCGTTCGCCGCTTCGCCCGAGCTGGCGAAGTCAGACAAGCTGACCGGCCGCGACGAGCCCAACCCGCTGGTTATCGCCCACCGCGGCGCCAGTGGCTACGTGCCCGAGCACACCCTGGCCTCTTACGCCCTGGCCATCCTCCAAGGCGCCGACTACATCGAGCCGGACCTGGTAATGACCCGCGACGGACAACTGGTCGCCCGCCACGACAACGAACTGGGCCTGACCACGGACGTCGCCAGCCATCCCGAATTCGCCGACCGCAAGCGCACCCAGGTGGTCGACGGCGTCAGCCTGACCGGCTGGTTCAGCGAAGACTTCACGCTCGCCGAACTGAAGACATTGCGAGCCATCGAGCGCATCCCGGCTATCCGCCCGGGCAATGCCCGCATGGACGGCAGCCTGGAGATCCCGACGCTGCAGGAGATCATCGATCTGGTGAAAACCATGCAGCTCAGCGAGCGCCGCCGCATCGGCCTGTACATCGAGACCAAGCACTCGACGCACTTCCAGCAACTCGGCCTGGCGATGGAGCAGCCGTTGGTGCGCACGCTCCACCGCAACGGCTATGCCGGCCGCCGCGCACCCGTCTACATTCAGTCGTTCGAAGTTGAGAACCTCAAGACCCTGAGCCGCCTCACCCAGCTACGGCTGGTGCAGCTCTTCGGCGGCGGCCAGCCGTACGATCAGACAGTGCGCGGCAGCGATCTGACCTACGCGCAAATGGCAACCGCCGAGGGCCTCAAGGCCATTTCCCGATATGCAGCTGGCGTCGGGCCGGAGAAGAGCTACATCATCCCGCGCGACGCCAATGGCAACCTCGGCGAGCCCACCGACTTCGTGCCGAACGCGCATGCAGCCGGCCTGAAGGTGCACCCCTACACGTTCCGCGCCGAAAACGTATTCCTGCCCGCCAACCTGCGTAAGGGCGAGGTCCCATCCGAGCGCGGCGACATCGAGGCGGACATCCGCGCCTACCTTGATGCGGGCATAGACGGCCTGTTCATCGACCAGCCCGATATCGCGGTGAAAGTGCGCGCTCAGGCTGAGTGACCGGCCCGAGAAAGGAGAGAAAGCGAAAAGGCGGCAGGGAAGCCGCCCCGGCCTATCACTGACGGATGGCGATTTTCTTCAGATTTTCGTTGATCTTGAACATGACGATCAGCAGCTCACACCAGAGCCGCGTCCCAATCAGGCCGCCGACGAGGATGGCAAGGCCGGACCACAGGCCGCCGCCAAATACACCAAACATGGCGGCCACACCGCATACGATAACGGCCAGCAGCCCCGCCCAATACAGGAGGGTAATGATCTTAGGCGTCAGCATGGCGTCGAAGAAAAAAATGTCTTTCATGGCAAAAGTCCTTTTAAAGCATGAAGGCGGGCCAGCAGCGCGTGGCGAACCGGCCTATCCGTGGCAGGTGATGCGGCGAAGCCGCAGGTCGATCATTCGATCGGCGGCGGATGGTACTGGACGCTTTAGCTGGACGACTTGACCGGTTTCACTCTTCGGGCGTGCAACGTTATTCTCAAACCCAAGCCCCATCTCGAGAAACCGCGTGCCCCAACCTCCCCTGTCGCCGCCCAATCCCCTCGACCGCCTCTGGCTGACCGAAGCCATTCGCCTGCGCGAAGAGCACGCCGGGCCGCTGGACGACGCGGAAGCCAATCGCCAGGCCCGCGCAAAAGGCGGGGAGTTGCCCGAACTGATCGAAGTCCGAGCGCTGTGGCTGGCACGCCGTGACGGTCTGATCGATGCCCTGCAGCACTGGCGCCAGGGCGTGCGGCTGGCCGGTATCGCGATGGCGCTGTTGGCGCTGTTCACTGGCGCCGGGCTGGCGTTTGCAGCGCTGGGGGACGGGCTCAGACCCGTGAATGTGTTCTGGGCGCTAGGCAGCCTACTTGGGTTGAATCTGCTGACACTGCTGGGCTGGCTGCTGGGATTTTTCTTTGCAGGCGATGCCGGCGGTGCGCTGGGTCGGCTGTGGCTCTGGCTCAGCGAAAAGCTCGCCCGCGATGCTCGTGCCGTGCAATTGGCCCCGGCGTTACTGGCGGTGCTAGAACAACGCCGCCTCGGACGTTGGCTGCTGGGGCTTGGTGTACATGGTTTATGGCTGGTGGCCATGAGCAGCGCACTGGTGACCCTGTTGGCGCTGCTCGCCACGCGTCGCTATGGCTTCGTCTGGGAAACAACCATTCTTGGTGAAAGCACATTCATCAACCTAACCCAGACCCTCGCCGTGCTGCCTTCGCTGCTGGGCTTCGGTGTGCCGGACATCGAACAAATCCGCGCCAGTGGCGACTTGGCCAACGGCGTGGAAAGCGCACGCCAAAGCTGGGCCGGCTGGCTGGTCGGTGTGGTACTGGTCTACGGCTTGCTACCGCGCCTGCTGCTGGCCCTGTTCTGCCTGTGGCGCTGGCGGCGCGGCCGTGCGCAGCTGCGGCTCGACCTGGAGCTTCCGGCCTATCGGCTGTTGCGCGAGCGATTGCAACCCTCGAGCGAGCGCCTCGGGATAAGCGATGCAGCGCCGCAACAGCTGCACGCACCGAGTGGCGGAGCGCAACTGGACGGCAGCGAGGGCGCGGTACTGGTTGCTATAGAACTGGACCAGAGCCACCCCTGGCCGCCAAAACTGCCAACGGCGGTGGCCGATGCCGGTGTGCTGGACGACCGCGAACAACGTCGTCGGCTGCTGGAACAACTCACTCGCTTCCCGCCGGAGCGCCTGGCCATCGCCTGTGATCCTCGCCGTTCGCCGGATCGGGGCACGCTGGCGTTGATCGGCGAACTGAGCCGTTGCGCCGCCGAGAGCCGCGTCTGGCTGCTGCAGCCGCCCGCTGGCGAAGCGCTGGACAGCTACCGATTGCAAGACTGGAAGCAGGCGCTGGACAGCCTCGGCCTGCCCCACTCCACCAGCGCACCGCTGACCTGGCTGGAGACCGGCCATGACTGATGAAACCGGCATTGCTGCAGTAGGAGCCAGCTTGCTGGCGATCAGATCGCCGACATCGCAGGACGCATCGCCAGCAAGCGGGCTCCTACAAAGGCGAACGCAGTGGAGCAATAACCGATGAGCGCCCCCCTGAAACTCGCCCTGGTCGGCCATACCAACGTCGGCAAGACGTCGCTGCTGCGCACCCTCACCCGCGATGTCGACTTCGGCGAAGTCTCGCATCGGCCTAGCACCACCCGCCACGTCGAAGGTGCGCGATTGTCGGTCGAGGGCGAGCCGCTGCTGGAGCTCTACGACACACCCGGCCTGGAGGATGCCATCGCCCTGCTCGACCACCTCGAGCGCATCGAACGCCCCGGCGAGCGCCTCGACGGTCCGGCACGCACCGCCCGTTTTCTCGAAGGCAGCGAGGCTCGGCAGCGTTTCGAGCAGGAAGCCAAGGTGTTGCGCCAGCTGCTGGCCAGCGACGCCGGGCTGTATGTCATCGACGCCCGCGAACCCGTGCTGGCCAAGTACAAAGATGAGCTGGCGGTGCTCGCGGGGTGCGGCAAGCCCTTGCTGCCGGTGCTCAATTTTGTCGCTCAGCCCGGCCACCGTGAAGACCTGTGGCGCGAGGCGCTCGCGCGGCTGGGCCTGCATGCGCTGGTGCGCTTCGACAGCGTGGCGCCGCCGATCGACGGCGAGCGCCGGCTCTACGAAAGTCTGGCGCTGCTACTGGAGCAATCGCGCCCCAAGTTGCAGCGGTTGATCGACGATCACGAAGCCCAGGCCCTTACCCGGCTGAGCGAGGGCAATCGGCTGATCGCTGAATTGCTGATCGACGTTGCCGCCTTCCGGCGCAGCGTGGCGGCACAACCTGAGCTCGAACGCGGCGCCATCCGTGAATTGCACGACGCAATCCGTGCACGCGAGCAGCGCTGCGTCGAAGCGCTGCTGCGGCTGCACGCGTTCCGCCCGCAGGACGCGGCCGCGGCGGACCTGCCGCTGCTCGATGGGCGCTGGGGCGACGACCTGTTCAATCCAGAGACGCTGAAGCAGCTCGGCGTGAAGATCGGTAGCGGCATGGCTGCTGGTGCTGCGGCCGGCGCGGGCGTTGACCTGATGGTTGGTGGCATCACGCTCGGCGCCGCAGCACTGCTCGGTGCGCTCGCCGGCGGCGGCGCGCAAACCGCCAGGCATTACGGTAATCGCCTGCTCGGCAAGCTCAAGGGCCAGCGTGAGCTGACTGTCGACGACGCCGTGCTGCGTCTGCTCGCCTTACGCCAGCGCTACCTACTGCAGGCACTGGCCGCCCGCGGGCATGCGGCAGTGGACACGATTCGCCTGGATGCGCCGGATGATAAGGCTTGGCGCGAAGGCCGACTTCCAGACGCACTGCAACGCTGCCGTGCTCATCCGGAGTGGTCGTCGCTCAATCCTGGGGCGCGGCTGGAGCACCCCGAGCGCCAGCAGCAACTGGCATCCCTGCAAGCGAGCCTGGCGCAGCGTTAGGGCCGCCTGGCTAAGCCGCACTCTGCGCTGGCGCAGCGACACCCCTTGCTTGCGTCGTGGTGGCCCGTAGCGCGATAAAGGTCGCCGTGACGATCAGCAGGCCACCCAACCAACCCTGCACGCCGATGCGTTCCCCCAGCCAGAGCCCGGCGATCAACGCACCGAACAGCGGCTCCGAGCCCATTAGCAACGAAACGCGCGTGGCGCTGGTGCGCCCCAATGCGAGGTTTTGCGCATACAGCGCAAAAAGCGTGGCGAACCCTACCAGATAGAGCGCGCCAGCCCAGAACGCCGGGCTCTGTGGCAAGGCCGGCAGACCCCCTGGCAAGGAAAAGCCGATCGCCACGCAGCCCGCCGCGACCACCCCGCTCTGCACCGCTGTCAGTGCCATCGGCGGAACCTCCAGCCCAGCAGTGAACCGCCGGGTCAGGCACACCAACAGCGCGCGCAACACCGCAGCGGCCAGCATCAGCCAATCACCAAGACTCAGCGACAGCTCGGTCCCGCCGGTCAGCAGCCAAACGCCCACAAGCGACAGCCCACACGCTATGAACAGTCGGCCGTCCGGGCGCTGGCGCAACAGTGCCCACTCGACGAAGGGCGTGAAAATTACGCACAGACTGATGAGAAACGCCGCGTTGCTGGCGCTGGTTAGCATCACGCCCCAGGTCTCACAGAGGAAGATCCCCAGCATGATCAGGCCCAACGGCACACCCGGGCGCAACGCCCGGCGCCCCGCTCCGCGCAATTGCGGCAACAGCAGCACAAAGGTCAGGCCGAAGCGGATCGCCAGGAAGCCCAGGACGGGATAGAACAGCAGCGCCTGCTTGGCCACCGCATAACTGCTGCCCCAGATAACCGCTACCGCCAACAGCATGGCGTCGGCCAGCCATAGATTACGTCGCGCCAGTTCCTGCATCTCGCTCGCCCCCTTCGTGGAGGGGCGATTGTTAACCTTTCCGAGCGGATCGATAATCCGTGACCTCAGAACAGGACTTGTGCGCTATGGGAATAAATGATGGCGCGGCTCTGCTGCCTGGCATGGCCGTTTTTGTCCGCGTGGTTGAGGCCGGAAGCTTTTCCGCGGCGGCGCGCCAGCTCGATATGACGGCCTCGGCGGTCAGCAGGCAGGTAGCACGGCTCGAGCAACAACTCGCGCTGCGCCTGCTCGAACGCACCACGCGGCAGCTGCGTCTGAACGAGGCTGGGCGAGAGTTCTACACGCATTGCCGAGCGATGCTGGACGCCGCCGACCAGGCGCTAGCCATCGGGGAGCGGCTGATGAGCTGTCCGCGTGGGCTGGTCCGCCTGAGCGTGCCGAAGGCGTACGGTAAGTTCGTGATCAGCCCATTGATGCCAGGCTTTCTTGGGCGTTACCCCGAGGTCGACGTGCAATTACACATCAGCGATCAGAGCCCAAGCCTGATCGAGGATGGCTTCGACGTGCTGGTACAGGTCACCGACCACCCGCCCGAAGAACTGGCCGGAAAGCCGCTCGGCCCGGTCCGTCAGCTACTGTGCGCAACCCCGGCTTATCTGCAGGAGCGCGGCACTCCGCAACATCCGCAGGCATTGCTTGGTCACGACTGCCTCTATCTGGGCGAGCGCGCCGGCGATAACCGCTGGCACTTCAGTGATGGCGAGCGGCAGGAGACGGTACTGGTGCGGGGTCGCTTCCAGAGCAACCACAGCGAAGCCCGTCTGGAGGTAGCGCTAGCCGGGCTGGGCATCGCCGTGCTGCCGCAGTTCACCGCGGCCGCCGCCCTGGAACAAGGGCGGCTTTGCGAAGTGCTGCCTGGCTGGCGCTTCACCGGCTCCTATCAGGGCGCCGCCTGGCTGCTCTGGCGACCGAACAGGCACCTGCCGCCGAAGCAGCGGGCGATGATCGATTACCTGAGCGAGGCGCTGGCGCGACGTTGAAGGGTCAGTCGCGCTTGGCGACCTCTTCTGCCATACGGGTCAGGCCCAGGTGGCGCACGTCGGTGCCGCGCACCAGGTAGATCACCATTTCGGCGATGTTGCGCGCATGGTCGCCGATCCGCTCCAACGAACGCAGTACCCAGATAACGCTGAGCACGCGGGAGATCGAGCGCGGGTCTTCCATCATGTAGGTGACCAGCTCGCGCAGCGCGGTCTTGTATTCTCGGTCGACGGTCTTGTCGTACTGCGCGACAGACAGGGCCAGTTCGGCGTCGAAACGGGCAAAGGCATCGAGCGCTTCCTGCACCATGCGGCGCACCTGGTCGCCGATATGACGGACCTCGACGTAACCGCGTGGCGACTCGCCGTCTTCGCACAGCTCGATGGCGCGGCGGGCGATCTTGGTCGCTTCGTCACCGATGCGTTCCAGGTCGATCACCGACTTGGAGATGCTGATGATCAAGCGCAGGTCGGAGGCAGCAGGCTGACGACGGGCCAGAATGCGAATGCACTCCTCGTCGATGTCGCGCTCCATGTGGTTGATCTGATCGTCGACGTCACGTACCTGCTGCGCCAGCCCGGAATCGGCCTCGATCAGCGCGGTGACCGCGTCGTTGACCTGCTTCTCCACCAGGCCACCCATGGCCAGAAGATGGCTGCGCACCTCTTCCAGCTCGGCGTTGAACTGCTGGGAGATATGTTGCGTGTGGCTGTCTTTGCTGATCATTGTTTCGCTCCGAGGAGGCTGCCGCTAGGCGGCTCTGGTGCGCAGCGCACCTAGAAAATTGTCGACTTAACGTTGAGGCCCTTGGGAAATCTTCACTGGCGCGGAGGGCGCGCGCTGACAGTACGAGTAGTACGGCAAGCGCGCCCGACAAAGCCAGAGGAGATTTCCCATGGCATCAACCGTAGCGGCCGGTGATGTAGTCTTCGGTCTGCTTCTTTTCGGGATTGGTGAACAGCGTATCGGTATCGCCGTACTCGATCAGCTTGCCCATGTACATGAACGCCGTGTAGTCCGAAACCCGCGCGGCCTGTTGCATGTTGTGGGTCACAATGACGATGGTGTACTTGGCCTTCAGTTCGTAGATGAGCTCTTCGACTTTCAGCGAGGAGATCGGGTCGAGTGCCGAGCTCGGCTCGTCGAGCAGCAGCACTTCCGGCTGCACGGCGATGGTGCGGGCGATCACCAGGCGCTGTTGCTGACCGCCGGAGAGGCCGAGCGCGGACTCATGCAGGCGATCCTTGACCTCATCCCACAGGGCGGCGCCCTTGAGGGCCCATTCGACGGTCTCGTCGAGCACGCGCTTCTGCTTGATCCCCTGGATGCGCAGGCCATACACCACGTTCTCGTAGATGCTCTTGGGGAACGGGTTGGGCTTCTGGAATACCATACCGACGCGACGACGCAGGTCGGCAACGTCTTCGCCCTTGCGGTAGATATTGTTGCCGTCGAGGTTAATGGCGCCTTCGATGCGGCAGCCGTCGACCAGGTCGTTCATGCGGTTGAAGCAGCGCAGCAGCGTCGACTTACCGCAACCGGACGGGCCGATGAAAGCGGTTACGCGCTGACGCGGAATGTTCAGGCTGACGTTGTAGAGCGCCTGCTTTTCGCCGTAGTAGAGGCTCAGGTCCGGCACCTCGATGGCGACCTGCTCGCTGGCCAGGTCCAGGGCGCGCTTGTCACGACCCAGCGCCGAAATGTCGATGGAATGCGTCTTTGCTTGTGACATGAGATGTCTCCGTAGTCGCTGGAGGCCAGAGGCTTGAGCTGGACGCGGTCAGTGCCGCTTGTTCGCCCAGCGCCGGCCTCCAGCGCTTTTATCGGCTGTTAGTGATCAAGCGCTTTGTATTTTTCGCGCAGATGGTTACGAATCACGACCGCGGTCAGGTTGAGGATGGCGATGACCAGGACCAGCAGCAGCGCCGTCGCGTAGACCAATGGGCGTGCCGCCTCGACGTTGGGGCTCTGGAAGCCGACGTCGTAGATATGGAAGCCCAGGTGCATGATCTTCTGATCCAGATGCAGGTAAGGGTAGTTGCCGTTAAGCGGCAGGCTCGGCGCGAGCTTGACCACACCCACCAGCATCAGCGGTGCGACTTCACCGGCGGCGCGTGCAACAGCGAGGATCAGGCCGGTCATCATCGCCGGGCTGGCCATCGGCAGCACCACCTTCCACAGCGTCTCGGACTTGGTTGCGCCCAACGCCAGCGAACCTTCACGGAGGATGCGCGGAATACGGGCCAAACCTTCCTCGGTGGCCACGATCACCACCGGTAGCGTAAGAATCGCCAGGGTAAGCGACGCCCACATCAGGCCAGGCGTGCCGAATACCGGCGCCGGCGCCGCCTCGGGGTAGAAGATGCGGTCGAGCGAGCCACCAAGCACATAGACGAAGAAGCCCAGGCCGAACACGCCGTAGACGATCGAGGGCACGCCGGCGAGGTTGTTCACGGCGATGCGGATGATGCGGGTCAGGACGCCCTGCTTCGCGTATTCGCGCAGGTAGACCGCCGCGATCACGCCGAACGGCGTGACGATGACCGCCATGATGAGGGTCATCAGCACGGTGCCGAAAATCGCCGGGAAGATGCCGCCCTCGGTATTGGCCTCACGCGGCTCGTCACTGACGAACTCCCAGATCTTGGCGAAGTAGAAGCCCATCTTGTCCGTCAGCGACATGGCGTTCGGGCGGTAGGCGCGGACCACCTTGCCGAGGCTGATCTCCTGCTCGCGGCCGTCCATGGTGCGCATGGTGATGCTGTCGCGGTTGAATTCCTTGTACAGGCTGACCAGCTGGCCTTCCAACGCCTTGTATTCGGCATCCCATTGGGCGCGCTCGGCGTCGAGTTCGGCCTGGGCCGCTTCGTCGAGCTGACCATCGAGCTCGAGCTTGCGTGTTTTCAGCCGCAGGCGCTCGAGGCCGTGGTTGATGCGGCCGATGTCTACCGCTTCTAGCTCGGCAATGCGTTCATGAAGATCGTCTACACGTTCGATGCGCGCTTGCAGCTCGCTCCATGCAGCCTCGCCCTCGGCGACCAGGTTGCCTTCTTCTTTTACGGCAAGCAGTTCACCGTAGAAGTTGCCCCATTCGCGGCGCTCCAGGGCAACCAGGTCGGCAGGCTTGCGCGGGTTGCTCAGCCACTCGCCGATGACCCAAGAGAAGTCCGCGCCGTAGACCTCACGGTTGCCGACCTTGAGCAGTTCGCGGGTCATGAATTCCCCGCCTTCCACATTAACCGGCAGCCCGCTGGCAGCCAGGCGCGCGCGCGGCACCTGCTCAGCCTGCACCACTTCGCCAGCCATGATCTTCTGCTCGGCGCCGGGCACCTGATAGTCGGCGACAATCACATCCGCCGGCCAGAAATGCTCGAGGCCACGTACAGCGATAACGGCGAGCAGGCCAAGGGTCATGATGACCGCGATGGACACAGCGCCGGCGTTCATCCAGACCCAGGGAGTGCCACTCTTGATCCAGGTTTTCAGCGAATCCTTTTTCACGGATCGATACCTTTGTCGAAATCTGTTCGCAGCCGTCACCGGCAGCGTCTTGCGCCCGCAGGCGGGGCTTCGGTTACAGGCTGGCGTACTTGCGACGCAGGCGCTGGCGAATCAGCTCGGCCAGCGTGTTCATCACGAAGGTGAACATCAACAGCACCATCGCGGCGAGGAAGAGCACGCGGTAGTGGGTACTGCCGACTTCCGACTCGGGCATTTCCACCGCGACGTTCGCCGCCAGGGTGCGCATGCCTTCGAAGATGTTCATTTCCATGATCGGCGTGTTACCGGTGGCCATCAGCACGATCATGGTTTCGCCCACGGCGCGGCCCATGCCGATCATCAAGGCCGAGAAAATGCCCGGGCTCGCAGTCAACAGGACGACGCGCGTCAGTGTCTGCCACGGCGTCGCGCCGAGGGCCAGCGAACCCAGGGTCAGGCTCTTCGGCACGCTGAACACGGCGTCCTCGGCGATCGAATAGATGGTCGGGATCACCGCGAAACCCATCGCGAGTCCAATCACCAACGCGTTGCGCTGATCGAAAGGAATGCCCATTTCATGGGACAGCCAGTGGCGCATGTCGCCATTGAAGATCCAGTTCTCTAGATGGCCGCTGACGGCGATCGAGCCCCAACCCACGAGCAGAATCACTGGAATCAGCAACACCGCTTCCCAGCCATCCGGCACGCTCAGGCGGATGCGCTCAGGCAGGCGGCTCCACGCCCAGCCGGCGAGCAGAATGCCGATTGGCGTGAGCATGAGCAGGCTGAAGATGCCTGGCAGGTGGTTTTCCAGGAACGGCGCGAGGAACAGGCCGGCGAAGAAGCCGAGGATGACCGTCGGCAGCGCTTCCATCAGTTCGATGACCGGCTTGACCTTACGACGCAGCGAGGGCGCCATGAAGTAGGCGGTGTAGAAGGCGGCGCAGATAGCCAGCGGTGCGGCCAGCAGCATGGCGTAGAAAGCGGCCTTGAGCGTGCCGAACGCCAGCGGTGACAGGCTCAGCTTGGGCTCGAAGTCACCCGTTGCGGAGGTGGACTGCCAGACATAGTCCGGCTCCGGATAGCTTTCGTACCAGACCTTGCCCCACAGCGCGCTCCAGGAGATTTCCGGGTGCGGGTTGTCGATTACGAAGCGCTGCAGTTGGCCATCGGACTCGACCAGCAGCCGTGTGGCACGCGGCGACATGGCGGCGATCGCCGCACCCTCGGCAACCTGTTCGGTCAGCAGTGTACGGTGCGCGGTGCTGTGAAAAATGCCCAGCTGGCCAGCGCTGTCGAGTGCAAGGAAGCCCTTGCGACGTTCTTCCGGAAGGATCTGGGTGATGGCGTTATCCGCTAGCTGGAAATTGCGCACGTTCTGCAGTTCGGCCTGGCCGTCACTGCTACGCACCATGAACCACTGGCCGATACCGCCCGTTGAGTCACCCACCATTAGCGAGATGCCGCCCAGCAGCGAAGCAACGGTCGTGATCTCACCTTTTCCGCTCAGCAACTTGTAACGACCGTTCAGTTGCTTACGGCGCAGGTCGAAGACATCAACGCTGGCGCGACCGCTCACGGCGAACAGCCACATGTGCCTCGGGTCGATTCGCAGCGCCTTGATCGGCTCGGCGAGCTGCGGCAATTGCAGCCGCTCTTCTTCGAGGGTGGTCTCGCCCGTCAGCATGTTTTCGGTGGCGGAAATGCGCAACGCCTGCAGCGCGCCGTTTGCAGCGCCTGCGACCATCAGCGTCTTTCCATTCAAGCTAACCGCTGCGTGGGCTATCGCGCGCCCTTCGGGATCCAGCTGCAGCGGCTCCTTACCGAACGGATAGTCGAGCTGAGGCGTGATGGTCTTTTTGCCGTTCGGGTAGCTGACTTTATAGTTGTGCTCAACGACCAAGACTTGGCCGTTGTCCAGTCCAAGGACGATACGGCGATTGCCTGGGGTGTCCTGACCGAGGGAGACGATCCGGCTTCCAGCCGGTAGCGGCAGTTCGACGCTACGCAGTGATTCGCCCGTACTCAGGCTAAAGAAGCGCACCAGCCCGTCAGCGCCCAAGCGCATCGCGACTTGATTCTGCTCTTCCATGGCGAGTAGCAGCGGTTCGCCCGCTTCAGCCAGCCAAGCCGGTTGCTGAGGATCGCGAGCTTCCAGCTCAGCCCCCTGAAACATCGGCGTCACGACCTGGGCGAGGTAAAAGAAAATAAGGCAGATGGCGCCAAGCACGGCGAGGCCGCCGATGGAGACGTACCAGCGCGCCATGTTGTCTTTAAGCGCGCGTATGCGGCGCTTGCGTTGCAGGGCCGGGGTATTGAAGTCCAGCCGTTGCAGATCGGAATTCGCGCTCATGGTCTCGATATCGTTCATGCGAAGGTCCTGGCCGCTCGGGCCGTTTTGTCCGCCGCGCCGCGTTGGCGCAAGCCTATATCCGGGCTTGGGGCCGGTCGGGCGCCTAATTTAATGCAGTCGTGTGACAGAAAAATTACAAGGCAATGACACGACAACGCCCGCCAACGCGCTTGGCGTGGCGGGCGTTTGCTCAACCTGCGACCGGGGTCGCAGGCTGTGCAGCAGACCTTAGTTGAGGCCCAGGTCGCTCAGCGTCTTGTCGACGACTTTCTTCGGCAGCGGGATGTAGCCGTCCTTGACTACGACTTCCTGGCCCTGCTTGGACAGTACGAGCTTCAGGAACTCGGCGTCGATCGGGCTCAGCGGCTTGTTCGGCGCCTTGTTGACGTAGACGTAGAAGAAGCGAGCCAGCGGGAACTTGCCAGCCAGCGCGTTCTCTTCGTTGGCTTCGAAGGCTTCGCCACCCTTGGACAGCGGAACGGCACGGACACTGGAGGTCTTGTAGCCGATACCCGAGTAACCAATCGCGTTCAGCGTGCTGGAAATCGACTGCACCACCGAAGCGGAGCCCGGCTGCTCGTTGACGTTGGACTTGAAGTCGCCCTTACACAGCGCTTCTTCCTTGAAGTAACCGTAAGTGCCGGACACGGAGTTACGGCCGAACAACTGGATCGGCTTGGCAGCCCACTCACCGGTCAGGCCCAGGTCGCCCCAGGTCTTGATGTCTTGCTCGCCACCGCACAGACGCGTGCTGGAGAAGATGGCATCGACCTGCTCGATGTCCAGGCTCTTGATCGGGTTGTCCTTGTGCACGAACACCGCCAGGGCGTCGATGGCGACCGGAACGGCGGTCGGCTTGTAGCCATACTTCTCTTCGAAGGCCTGGATCTCGTTGTCCTTCATCGGACGGCTCATCGGTCCAAGATTGGCGGTGCCTTCAGTCAGAGCGGGCGGAGCAGTAGACGAACCGGCAGCCTGGATCTGGATATTGACGTTCGGGTAGAAACGCTTGAAGTCTTCGGCCCACAGAGTCATCAGGTTGGCCAGGGAGTCGGAACCGACGCTGGACAGGTTGCCGGAGACGCCGGAGGTTTTCTCATACGTCGGCAGCGACGGATCAACCGCAGCGACCGAACTTGCAGCGCCTACACCGGCAGCGACAAACGTCAGGGCCGCCATCAAACGATTCAGTTTCATACCTTGCTCCTAGCAGGGGTGTGCTCGAGTGTGTTGGAACGGAGGCCATTGTCTGCAGGCCGTGTGACCACTCTATGAATGGAATATGACAATCTGGTTACGAGCCACCCGCGCCGGCGGCGGTCGCTGGACCCGCCGTCAGCGGCTATACTCGGCCCCCTGCCCGCGTCGATGCGGGCTTTTCGCGCCAGAAAAACAAACGCGCCGCGAGTCCGACCGATGAAAGAATACGAACAGGAAGATCCGATCCCGCAGGGCGACCTCGCTCTCCAGCTGACTGCACTGCCGCGCGAGACCAACGGCTTCGGTGACATTTATGGCGGGTGGCTGGTGTCGCAGATGGACCTGGCCGGCACGGCGATGGCCAGCCGGGTCGCGGCCGGCCGGGTAGCAACGGTCTCCATCGACCGGATGGCCTTCATGGTGCCGGTGCCGGTGGGCGCGCAGCTGTCCTTCTATACCCAGACGCTGGACGTAGGGCGGAGCTCGATTCGCATGCTGGTAGAGGTGTGGAGCGACGACCCGCTGTCGAGCGAGTGGCGTAAGGTCACCGAAGCGGTGTTCGTCTTTGTCGCGATTGACGGCAGCGGCCGGACCCGCCCGGTCATGCCGCGCCGCTGAGCCGCTTCTTCGGGCCTGTCAGGCTGCAACGTAGCGGTTTTTTCCTGCCTGTTTGGCGCGGTAGAGCGCGGCATCAGCCGCCTGATAGAGCTGCTCGGCGCTCTGCCCGGGCTGCCACATCGCAACGCCAATGCTGGCAGTGACACGCGCGCCCTGCGCCGACGCCGGGTGCGCGATGGCCCGCTCAGCCAACGCCTCCAGTATCTGCCCGGCAATCACCTGAGCTGCCTGCGCATCGCAGTTGAGCAACAGCAGCGCGAATTCCTCGCCTCCGACGCGCGCGGCCAGGTCCATGGGTCGGCGCGAGAAGCCCGCCAGGATCTCGCTGAACTGGCGGATCAGCGCATCGCCTGCCGGGTGGCCCAGCTTGTCGTTGTAGGCCTTGAAGTTGTCCAGATCGAGCAACAGCAATGCCAACGGCTGGCGGTCACGTCGCGCCTGTAGCAGCGTCTGCTTGAGCGCTGTGTCGAAGCTGCGCCGATTGGCAAGCCCGCTCATGGCGTCGTGCTCCGCAACCCAGCCCAGCAGCTTGCGCACCAGAAACTGCTCGCGCTGCGAGTACTCATGCACATAGCGGCTGATCGCGCCGATGATCAGCAGCAGCGTGTAATAGCTGACCGAAATCCAGTGCACGCGCATTTCTTCGGACGGCAGGATCACCGCGGCGATGACGATATCGATGAGGATGATCGCCGCCGCGCTGGCCAGCGCGCGCCAGAACGTGATGCCAAGAAAGAAGAATGAACAAACGATCAGCAGCCCAGCGCCATAGCGAAAGGCGAACTCTGGCTGCAGCACCTCATACTGGATGTCGATACGTGCAGCGATGGCGCCGACCAGCACCAGCAACAGCGGAAACAGCCGATTCGCCACTACCCGTATGCGCGTTCGCAGCAGCGTGATGATCAGGACAGCGAAACCGGGCAACGTCTGCAACAGGCGCAACAGCGTCAGTTCGCGCAGCCATGCCGGGTCGTGATAGGTAAAAAGCCTGTGTTCGACGTAGAGGTAGCCGCCGACCACCGCCAACAACAGACAGGCACCTAGGCACTGTGCGAGGCGCGCCTGCCGATCAACATAGCGGCGGAACTCGCGCTCCAGCTCGGGCGCGAACAGTAGGCAGCGAAACCCACCGAGCAGCTGCCGGCCGTAGGACGTGTCGCGAAAATCTTCCGCGGACTGGTGTTCGAGGGTCAACATCGGTATCGCTCTTGTACAGGCCCGGCGAATGATATCACTTAGACATCACCCCGCTTGGTTTCCCGATGAACGCACCAACCGGTTCCGGCGGCCACACCTGGCTTGCGGCGCGGCGCTTGACGTTCCACTATCGCTGAACCTGCACCGATGGATGTATACGAGTGACCACCCTGCTGCTGGCCCTCTGGCCCCTTTTCGCCCTGATCGTCGCCGGCTATTTCTTGCGCTTGCGTGCTTTTCCAAGCGCCGAATTCTGGCCCGGCGCGGAGCGCATCAACTATTTCATCCTATTCCCGGCCCTGCTGTTCAGCAGCCTGGCCACTGCGCCACTGGACAACCCCGCCCTGCCGCAACTCGCGAGTGGGGTCATGTTGAGCCTCGGCGTGGCCTGGATCGCCCTTCTGGCCGTCAAGCGTCTGCGTGGCTGGCCGGCCGCCCGCTTCGGCGCAATCACCCAGGGCGTGCTGCGCTTCAATACTTACCTGGGCCTGGCCGCCGTGGGCAGCCTGTTCGGCAAAGACGGCCTGGCCATGGCTGCGCTGATGCTTGCTCTCATGGTGCCGACTGTGAACGTGATGTCCGTATGGGCATTGACGGCCGAGCGCGGTGTTAGCGTGCGCGGCCTGCTCCTTCCAATCATCAAGAACCCGCTGATCCTCGCGTGTCTGGCTGGCGCGCTGGTCAATTTCTCAGGCCTGGGACTACCGGGCGGCACCGACCGGTTGCTCGCCTTGCTCGCCGCTGCCAGCCTGCCACTGGGCCTGCTGTGCGTAGGGGCGGCACTTAAACCTCGCGAGCTGGGCGGGGAGATTCCCGCGCTGGGCTGGAATTGCGCGGTACGCCTGCTCGCCGTGCCGCTGCTGGCTTATGGCGTTGCCATCATGCTCGGCCTGCCGACGATGGAGACGACCATTCTGGTGCTGTTCTTCGCCCTGCCCACCGCGCCGACCGCCTATGTGTTAACCCGCCAGCTTGGCGGCGACAGCCACCTGATGGCCGGCATCATCACCCTGCAAACGCTGCTCGCCGCCGCCAGCCTGCCGCTGGTGCTGACCTTGCTCGGAAGCTGACCCTCTCCGTTGCATGGCTGCGACCCTGTCGCAGCCATGCAACACCTGCAGCGCGACACTCGGTTGCACTGACACGCCCCGTCCCGCCCGCAAGCCCCGCCAGCCGTGGGCTGCATGCCCTTCGGCCGGCCTGGCACAGCGGTTGCTCTCCCTGGAAGACCTGCCCCTGAGGCGGTCGATCAATAACAAGAGAGAGCCTGCGATGAAGTCATTCGATCCCTACCTTGGCCGGTTTCCGGCGCCCACGCTGCTGGGCGCCAGCCTTGCTGCCCTGCTGTCCCTGCCGCTGCACGCCGCCGACGTCGACGGCAAGCGCATCGCCAATGCCGACGCCGAACCCGGCAACTGGATGAGCCACGGCCGCGACTACGGCGAGCAGCGCTTCAGCCCGCTGAAGAAGATCACCGATGCCAACGTCGACGAACTCGGGCTAGCCTGGAGCTACAAGCTCGACATCGACCGCGGCGTCGAAGCCACGCCCATCGTGGTCGACGGCGTGATGTACACCACCGGGCCCTTCTCCATCGTCTATGCGCTCGATGCGCGCACCGGCAAGGAAATCTGGAAGTACGACCCCAAGTCCGACCGTTCCCGCGCCGGTGAGGCCTGCTGCGATGCGATCAACCGCGGCGTCGCCGTGTGGAAGGGCAAGGTCTATGTCGGCGTGCTCGATGGCCGCCTGGAAGCCATCGACGCCAAGACCGGTGAGCGCGTCTGGTCGGTCGACACCCGCTACGACAAGGAACGCAGCTACTCCATCACCGGCGCGCCGCGAGTAGTCAACGGCAAGGTGGTGATCGGCAACGGCGGCGCCGAGTTCGGCGTGCGCGGCTACGTCACCGCCTATGACGCCGAAACCGGTAAGCAGGCCTGGCGCTTCTTCACCGTACCGGGCGACCCGGACAAGCCCGCCGAAGGCAAGGGCATGGAGATAGCCAAGAAGACCTGGCACGGCCGCGCCTTCGTCGAACAGGGCGGCGGCGGCACAGCCTGGGACTCCTTCGCCTACGACCCGGAGCTGAATCTGCTCTACATCGGCGTCGGCAACGGCTCGCTGTGGGACCCAATCTGGCGCAGCGAGGGCAAGGGCGACAATCTGTTCCTGTCCTCCATCGTCGCGGTCAACGCCGACACCGGCGAATACGTCTGGCACTACCAGACCACGCCGGGCGATGCCTGGGATTACACCGCCACGCAGCACATGATCCTGGCTGACCTGGAGATCAAGGGTAAACAGCGCAAGGTGCTGATGCAGGCGCCGAAGAACGGCTTCTTCTACGTCATCGACCGCGCCACCGGTGAGCTGCTCTCGGCTGAAAACATCGTGCCGATCAACTGGGCCAAGGGCGTCGATCTGAAGACCGGCCGGCCCATCGTCGACGACGAAGCGGCGGCCTACTGGAAAGGTGAAAAGAAGGCCAAGCTGGTCCAGCCGGGCTTCTGGGGCGCGCATGACTGGCACCCCATGTCCTATAACCCGAACACCGGGCTTGTCTACATCCCCGCGCACATCATGTCCGCCTGGTACGAGCACGTGCCGGATAAGCCGGCGCGTAACAAGTTCAAGAGCATGTACCAGCTGGGCCTGAAGACCGGGATGATGCCCGAGGACCCGGAAGGCCTCGGCAAGTACGCCGACACCTGGTCCGGCAAGCTGATCGCCTGGGACCCGGTCAAGCAAGAGCAGGCCTGGGAAGTGCCCTACGTCACCATCTTCAACGGCGGCACCCTGAGCACCGCTGGCAATCTGGTCTTCGAAGGCAGCGCCGATGGCCGGGTCATCGCCTATGCCGCCGACACCGGCAAGAAGCTCTGGGAGCAGCCGGCTGCCAGCGGGGTGATGGCCGCGCCCATCACCTACAGCGTGGACGGCGAGCAGTACGTGACCTTCATGGCGGGCTGGGGCGGTGCCTTCTCCACCTTTGCCGGCGCCCTGTCGCTGCGTGCCGGTGTTCAGCCCTATGCCCAAGTGCTCACCTACAAGCTTGGCGGCACGGCCGAACTGCAGGAACCGGCGCCGCGAGAAGATGCACCCAAGCCGCCACCACTGACTGCCGATGCCGCCACCGTCGAGGCCGGCGGCAAGCTCTATGACGGCTACTGCTCGCAGTGCCACGGCATCCATGCGGTCAGCGGCGGCGTGCTGCCGGATTTGCGCATGCTCACCCCGGAAAAGCATGAGCAGTTTCTCGGCATCCTCCACGGCGCACGCATCCCGGATGGCATGCCGTCGTTCGCAGAGGCTTTCGACATGGAGCAGATGGGCCAGATCCATCAATACCTGATCAAGCGCGCCCACGATCGCCTTGAGCACGGCCCGGACGACCTGCCACAGCCGACCCAGAAAACGGCCAGCAACTGACCACTAGGAGAATTGACATGACTGACTTGACGACCTACCAGAACTACATCGACGGCGCCTTTGTCGCCAGCGACAACCTCATCGAGGTGCGCAACCCGGCGACCGGCGCGGTGCTCTCCCGCGTGCCGGAGTCCGATGCCGCCACCGCCGAACGCGCCATCGCCGCCGCCCGCGCCGCGCAGAAAGCCTGGAGCCAGAAGCCTGCCATCGAGCGCGCCGGTTACCTGCGCGCCATTGCCAGCAAGATCCGCCAGAACGCCGACCGCCTGGCCCGCGTCATCACCGAGGAAGGCGGCAAGATCCAGAGCCTGGCGCTGGTCGAAGTCAACTTCACCGCCGACTACCTCGACTACATGGCCGAATGGGCGCGCCGCATCGAGGGTGAGATCATCACCAGCGACCGGCCCGGCGAAAACATCTTCCTGTTCCGCAAGCCGCTGGGCGTGGTGGCCGGGATCCTGCCGTGGAACTTCCCCTTCTTCCTGATCGCCCGGAAGATGGCGCCGGCGCTGGTGACCGGCAACACCATCGTCATCAAGCCCAGCGAAGAGACGCCGAACAACTGCTTCGAATTCGCCAAGCTGGTGGCCGAGACCGACCTGCCCAAAGGCGTGTTCAACGTGGTCTGCGGCAGCGGCGCTGGGGTCGGCAGCGCGCTGACCACCAGCGACAAGATCGACATGATCAGCTTTACCGGCAGCGTCGGCACCGGCCAGCGGATCATGGCCGCCGCGGCGCAGAACGTCACCAAGCTCAACCTGGAGCTGGGCGGCAAAGCCCCGGCCATCGTAATGAACGACGCGGACCTGGACCTCGCCGTCACCGCCATCCGCGCCTCGCGCATTATCAACACCGGGCAGGTCTGCAACTGCGCCGAGCGCGTTTACGTGCAGCGCGGCGTGGCCGACCAGTTCATCGAACGCATCGCCGGTGCCCTGGCCGAAACGCGCTACGGCGACCCCATCGCCCAGGCGGACGTGGAGATGGGCCCACTGATCAACGAGGCCGGGCTGCGCAAGGTCGAGCAGATGGTGCGCACCGCCCAGAGCCAGGGTGCGCAGCTGGTCACCGGTGGCGCCGTGGCGGACCTGGGCAAAGGCTTCCACTACCAGCCGACGCTGCTCGCCAACTGTTCGCACGACATGGAAATCATGCGCAAGGAAGTTTTCGGCCCGGTGTTGCCGGTACAGATCATCGACGACCTGGACGAGGCCATCGCCCTGGCCAACGACTGCGAGTACGGCCTGACCTCTTCGATCTACACGCGCGATCTGTCCACCGCGATGAAAGCGGCCGCTGGCCTGGACTTCGGCGAGACCTACATCAACCGCGAGAACTTCGAGGCGATGCAGGGCTACCACGCCGGGGTGCGCAAATCCGGCATCGGCGGCGCGGATGGCAAGCACGGCCTGTACGAGTACACCCATACCCATGCGGTGTACGTGCAGAGCTGATCAGCCGAGCATGCCCGGTCCCGCGCAGGCGAGATCGGGTCATGCGGGTCTGTGTGCCGGGGCTGAGTTCTAGTTGCGCTGGCATTAGGTGCTGGGTGCCTTTGGGGCGCATAAATTCGCCCCTACGCCCGGCATCTGTAGAGGTGAATTTATTCGCCTGACGTCCCCACACCGGCCAGCCTTTCCCTTACGACAAACCGTACCGACGCACCTTGCGATACAGCGTGGCGCGGTTGATGCCAAGGGAACGCGCCGCCGACGTGACGTTGCCGCCATGCTGCTCGAGTGTCGCTTGCAGATGGGCCGCTTCGGCCGCGTCTCGGGTCGTCTCCAGCGATTGCGTCACGGACGACGACTCCACCGACACCGACACCGACAGGACTTCCGGTGGCAGGCAATCGAGACCGATCACCCCGTCGTCTGCCAGCGCGACCGCACAGCGCAGCACGTTGATCAGCTGGCGCACGTTGCCCGGCCACGCGTAGGCGATCAGCCGCGACATCGTTTCGGGTGCCAGCGCGATCCACTCATCGGCCGACTCCTGCTCCAGCACCCGCTGAATCAGCCCGGCACGGTCCTCGCGCTCACGAAGTGGCGGCAGTTGTAACGTCAGGCCGTTGAGCCGGTAATACAGGTCCTCACGAAACTCGCCCGCAGCCACCATCGCGGGCAAGTCGCGGTGCGTCGCGCAGACCAGTTGCACATTCAGCGACACCGGCGTGGCGGCGCCCAGCGGCACCAGTTCCCGCTCGGCCAGCACCCGCAGCAGCCGCGTCTGCAGGTGCGCCGGCATATCGCCAATCTCGTCGAGAAACAGCGTCCCGCCATTGGCCTGCTCCAGCTTGCCCTTCATCCCCTGCCGGCTGGCGCCGGTAAAGGTGCCGGCGCGATAGCCGAACAGTTCGCTTTCGATCAGCGACTCCGGAATCGCCGCGCAATTGAGCGCTACGAAAGGGCCGGCCGCACGCTGGCTGGCCTGGTGGATAGCGCGGGCGAACGCCTCTTTTCCCGTGCCCGTTTCGCCGCGCAGCAGCAATGGGATGTCCCGGTTGAGGACCCGCCGCAGGCGCTGCACGGTCCGTTGCAAGTGGCTGTCTCCGCCGGCCAATTGTTCGAGCGTCGGCACGGCGATTGTCGTCTGCCGCGCCGGCACCGGGGCGGCACGTTGGGCGGGCATTGGCGGCAACCGCAAGGCCACCTCCAGCACCGGCTCGTCTGGGCGCAGGTGAAGGGTGGTGCTGCGTGCGCCGCCCTGGGTCAGGCTGATCAGACGATCCAGCGAGACCGGCAGCAGCGCCTCGACCGCCTGCCCGAGCAGCGGCCGTTCGCCGGTCGCCGCGGCAAAGGCAGCACGGTTGGCGCCGAGTACGCGGCCGCCGGCATCGAGCGCGAGCAATTGCTCGTTGCCCAGGTCGTTTTCCTGGCCACCAAGTGTCAGCACGACGCAATCGGCGTAGCGTTGCCGAAAGCTCGCATTCTCGATCAGGCGAGCGTACAGGCTGACCAATTGCAGCGTCAGGTATTGCGCCTGCTTTGGCCCGCCACTGTTCAGGCAGGAGGCGTTGAGACAGCCCATCAGCGCACCCTGGGCATCGAACAACGGCGCCACCGAGCAGCTCAGGCGGAAGTGGCTGTTCAGGAAGTGCTCGTCGCGGTGGATGATCAACGGCTGCCCGGCCGCCAGACCGGTGCCAATGCCATTGGTGCCGACCAGCGATTCGTCCCAGCAACTGCCGATGACCAGGCCGGAATCGGCGTACGGGCTGTGGCGGCTTGGCAGGCGCGCGTCCAGCGTAATGCCGCGACGATCGCTCAGCAGGACAGCGAAGCCTGCCGGGTTGAGCCGTCGCGACAGGCCCTCGACGCCCTGGCTGGCGACGCCGAGGTAGTCATGGTGCGCCTCCTGGTGCAGGCGGATCTCGTGCGCCTCGAGTTGTGCATGCGGCGCGTGCCGGGCCGGGTCTAGCCCGTGCTGGCTGACGCTGCGGTGCCAGGATTCGGCGATGAGTCGATCGGGCTGGCTCTGCCGGTCGGCGAAATGCGCGGCGACGAAGGCGGCGAGCTCGGTTGGCAGCTCGGCGTGCGAACGGGGGATCATGCAAGGCTCCAGACCCGGCGCCGAAGCGGGCCAGGCGTTGTTGTTCGTATGAGCCGGTCGAGACGGCGACAATATTGACTAGCCTAGCAGCGGTTTGCGGAACCGGCCGCCTGGCTGGGCGGTACCAAAGGCGAGCAGCACTGCTTCGATTGCCTGAGACGGTCGAGGTTCGACGAGCGGCCCTACAACGGCTTGACGGGCAAGCGCGCCTGATCCAACAAGCGATGGTATTCGCCACTGGCGCGTAGGGTTTGCAGGCCCCGGTCGAAGCGCTCGATCAGCGCCTCACCGCCCGTACGGCTACGCGGCACGATAAGGTGCATCGTCTCGCGGCCGACCACCGAGTTCGAGACGTGAAAACGCGATCGGGGCCCCTCGGTGGCCTGCAGGGCGAAACGGCCCAGCTCCAGATCAGCCAGGAAGACATCGTCACGGCCGAGCAATAGCAACTGTGCGCACTCGTTCAGGCCCGGCGGCGAATGACGCACCAGCACACCCCGGTCAACCAGCTTCTGGATAGCCTCAGGTAACTGCCAACCCAGCGGATGGCACAGCCGCCGCCCGGTTACGCGGGCCAGGTCTGCGTACTCGATGGCGTCCTTAGCGCGACTGAACAGGTGTTGCTCGGACACGTACAGCGGCGAGGAAAAGAGAAAATCGCGCTCGCGCTGCGCCGCGCGAATGTAGGGAAAGGTGGCGTCGTACTCGCCACGCAGGGTCATGAGATAGCCGCGTTTCCATGGTTGCCATGCCAGCGAAGTGTCCTGGCCGCCGCGCGTGAACGCTGCCTGTACCACCGAGGACAGCATGCCGGCACCGACCAGCGACTGGCCGGTGAGTGGCGCATAGTCGTCGCCCGTCACAAGCCGGACAGTGCCCGCATGAGTCCCCAGGCTGATCGCCAGGCTCAGCAATAACCATAGGCTGCGCGTGCACCCTTTCATCAGTCAGATCCCGACGTGCATAGAATGGCCGGGGCGAAACGTACCTGATGCCGCGTTACAGATCAGCATGACAACACCCGCGACCGATCAGCGCACGGTCTGGCCGCGCAGGAGATGCAGCAGTAACAGCGCCATTCCTAGCCCCGTAATGACCAGCACCAGCACCAGCATCGGCCCCAGGTAGCCGACCAACTCCTGCAGCCACAGCAGCAGTTGCCGAATGATCATCAGGCTCAAGCGGCCATCCCGATCGGCGGCTTCCAGGCGATAGGCGCCCTGCTCCCAAACGTCATACGCAGCACTGAGCGGCAGCAGGGCCATCGGCAATAGCAACAGGCACAGCCAATAACCGCTTCGCCGCCTCGGACCGAGCAGCCCCCAGGGCCGGTAGGCCGCGCGGATCAGTTGGAGGAAGCAGAAGGTGTAGTAAGCGATAGCCAACAAGGCCAAGGCGCCGCCCAAGGACGGCTCGGCCCACAGGCCGTACAGCGCAGCCCCGGCGAGCGACAGGCTGAGCAGGCCCCAAACCAAGAGAAAGAAGATTTTCATCGCGTGTCCCGGTTGTGGGTGATCGGCGAACGCCCATCGGAACAGAAAACCCGAGCGGATACCGGCAACCGTTTCACGAAACGAGCCTGCATTGGCGGCGATCATGCAGGGTTCGTGACCGGTGACCCTGTTCAGAACAGGCTGAGCTGGTCACCGGCCGGCTCGGGTTGCGCCGGCGGGCCGTCGCGGACAACGGGCGCCACCGCCTCTGCTGCTGATACCCGTGCCGATGCCGATGCCAGCCGCTCGGCAAGTCCGGCGGCGCGTTCGGCCCGAGTGGCAACCGCCTCAGCCAACCGCGCCGGCAGCGCCCAAATCTCCACGACCCGCTTGGCGCGGGTGATGCCGGTGTAGAGCAACGCGCGCGTCAACAGCGGGCTCGGTTGCTCAGGCAGCGCCAGCAACACCTCGGCGAACTCCGAGCCCTGGCTCTTGTGCACCGTCATCGCGAAGGCGCTGTCATGGCTCGGCAGGCGCGCCGGGGCGAAGCCGCGATGACCCTCGTCGCCCTCGAAGAACACCCGCAAACCCTGGTCGGTGTTCAGGCACAGGCCGATGTCTCCGTTGAACAGGCCCAGCGCATAGTCGTTCTGCCGCACCATTACCGCGCGGCCGGGATACCAGCGCTCACGGCTCGCGACGCCGAAGCGGCGTTTGAAGCGCGCCTCCAGTGCCTCGTTGATGCCAGTCACGCCAAACGGGCCGTCACGCTGCGCCGTCAGCGCACGGAAATCATTGAAGGCGGCGAAAGCCGCCGCGGGGTCGGCCTGCCGCGCGGCCTGCAAGTAGGGTGAGTAGCCTTGCTCCAGCCGCTCGATCAGCGCGCCCGGGGTCGGTGTCGCGTTCCAGACCAGGTCATCACGATTTTCCTGCAGCAGCGCGACGGTCCCCTTCGCATCGCCGCCGTTTATTCGCCGTGCCAGCTCCCCGATGCCGCTGTCGCCGGCGAAACGATGGCTGTGGGTCAGCAGCACCACGGCATCGCCGAGGCGCGAGCGCGGTGGCTCGACGGGCACCGGCTGACCGGTGAGACGTTCCAGCTCGCTCGCTGCCTCGGCATCGAAACCGCGCCCCTCGCAAAGCTCGGCGAAGACTGCACCGGCTTCAACGGCGGCGAGCTGATCCTTGTCGCCGAGCAGGATCAACCGCGCCTTGGGCGGCAGGGCATCGACCAGCTTGGCCATCAAGGCCAGGTCAACCATGGAGGCCTCGTCCACGACCAGCACGTCCAACGCCAGCGGATGGGATGCATCGTGACGAACCCGTGGGCTGTCGCCGCGGCTGCCTAGCAGGCGATGCAGGGTACGCGCCTCGTCCGGCAGCGCCGTCTTGACCGCCTCGCTGACCGGCAGATCGGCCTTGGCGTCGCGGATCGCCTCGGCCATCCGCGCAGCGGCCTTGCCGGTGGGCGCGGCGAGGCCGATGGCCAGACGCTCGCTGCCCGGCTGTTCGAGCAACGCGGCCAGCAAGCGCACCACCGTGGTGGTCTTGCCGGTGCCAGGGCCGCCGGAGATCACGGCCAGGCGCCGGCGTACCGCCTGGGCGGCGGCCAGGCGCTGCCAGTCCGGGCGCTGCTGGTTGAAGGCGAACAGCCGCGCCAGGCTGTCGGCGAGCTGCGCTTCGTCCACAGCCGGGGCTTCAGTTGCGCGGGCGATTAGCTGCTCAGCCAACCCTTGCTCGTAGGCTTGGTAACGGGCGAGGTAAAGCCGATCGCCATGGAGGATCAGCGGTGCGTAGTCGCCTGGCACACCAACCAGGGGCGAGGCCTCCAGCATCTCGCGCCAGGTGTCGAGCGGCGGCAGGTTGAAATCGTGCTCCGGCCACGGCCGTTGACCACCCAGGCGACGTAGCGGCAGGCAGACATCACCGCGGCCCAGCGCCTCGCAGCACAGCGCGGCGGCCACCAGCACCGGCTCGGCGGCCTGTGGCTCGAGGCGCTGCAAACTGCCGACGATGGCACGCTCCAGCGGACCGAGGGGTAGCTCTTGAAGCGTCATGGATGCGTCCTCACGGAGCGGTGGCAGGCGCCTGCGTATCGATGGGTTGCACCCTCCCTGGGCGCAGTGTGGATCAGCTGCCCCAAACGCTCAACGGCGCCTATATGCCCACTCCCGCTAGGGGACAGGGAGCAGGCGGCAGGCTGGCTCCTGGTTGGTCGTAGAGTCGGAGCAACCCGCCAGGCGAATAGGATGGGCATCACTTGCCCTCCTCGAACAAGCGATCCAGCGCATCGAGCAACGCGTCATCGGGCCGTGCGAAATACACACCCGCCTCGGGCATCCCGCGCAGGAACAGGTAGAAGGCTCCACCCAGCTGCTCGTCGCGGAAATCGGCAAGGCGCTGGCGCAGGAAGCGGCGCAGTGCGACCAGGTAGATCAGGTATTGCAGGTAATAATGCTCGGCGGCCAGCGCCTGCAGCAGCCGCTCGCCGCCGTAGTAACCCGCATCCGGGCCGAGCCAGTTGGACTTGTAGTCAGCGATGTACCAGCGGCCGTCGTGCTCGAAGGTCAGGTCGATGAAACCCTTGAGGAAGCCCTTGAGGCTGTCGAACTCCAGCCGCGACGCCGCCTCGCGCAGGGGCTCGGCCAATCCGTTGCCCGGATCGACAAGCAGCCGCCGCAGCCGCGCCACGTCCAGGTCACGCACGGGGAAGGTGAACCCTAGTTCAGGCAGGCGCCGCGCCGACTGCAGGCTCGCCAGCGTCAGGCCGGCACCATTCAGGTCGGTTTCCAGCACCTGCTGGAGGTGCCGAATGGCGATGTCCCGCCATTCCAGCGGCAGGCCGTAAGCCTGAAGCGCCGGTTCGACCAGCTGCGCCAGCTCGCCCTTGCCCCGCGCCCAGTCTTCGAGGATCGCGTGCAGGCAGGTGCCGGCCCGCGCACCGCGGGGAAAGGCGAAAAAGCCCGTGCCTGGTTCACCGGCATCGGGCATCGCCAGGGCATCGCGGTCGGGCGCTTCCATGTGCATACCCGCGGCGAGGCCGGAGAAGCTGCCAATGCGCCAGGCGCTGTGCAGGCTGCGGTTGAGCTGCGACAAATGCCTAGGCGGCGCGGCGCGGCCTGGGCCCTGCGCGCTGGCTTCGCGCGACTCCAGCGGCAGGCAGGCGATACGCCCATCGCTGTTGTCGACTAACCGTTCGATGGCCAGGCGTAGGCTGCTGCCCTCCAGCGCACCCAGATGTTCACTCAGCTCGGCCAGTGGCCGCTCTCCCGCCAACGTGCGCCCGTGCAGCAGCCAGGCCAAGGCACTGGTATGCAGGCCCTCGTCGGCGAAGGTGCCGTCCTTCTTCGGCTTGCACAGGCTGACCGGCCCCCAATGCAGCCAGAGCCGGTCACGGGCGCGGGTCAGCGCGACATAAGCCAGGCGCAGCTGCTCAGCGAAGGCCTCCTGGCGCGCGCCTTCGAGGTGTTCCTCGAAGGCTTCGCTGCCCAGGTCCAGCAGTGGCCGGCCCTCTGCGTCGTGACAGCGGGCGCTGTCGGGATGCTTGCCGAGCAGCTTGCCGTCCCAAAGGAACGGGCAGAACACCAGCGGGTATTCGAGGCCCTTGCTGGTGTGGATGGTGACGATCTGGACGCGCTCGGCATCGCTTTCCAGGCGCAGCAGCGCCTCCTCGCCACCGCCTTCGCTATTGCGCTGCGCATTAAACCAGGCGATTAGCGGTTCCAGGCCGGGCCGCACCAGGCTCTCGGCCTGTAGCAGCTCGCCGAGGTGCAGCAGGTTGGTCAGCCGGCGTTCGCCATCGACCCGCGCCAGCAGCCGCTCGGCCACCGCCTGCTCGTCGAGCCAGGCACGAAACACGCGCATGAAGCCCTGCTGCTGCCACAACTGGTGATAGCGCTCGGCGGCTTCGCGTTCGGCGTCCCACGCCTGCTGATCGTCCTGACAACGCGCCAGATCGGCAGCGCTGCGGCCTAGCATCCGCGTGGCCAGCGCATGGCGCAGCAGGCCTTCGCGCCCAGGTTCGACATAGGCAGCCAGGATTGCGGCGAGCTCGGTCGCCTCTTCGCTGCGCCAAACACTGTCACGCCCACGCCGCACGCTGGGAACGCCGCGGGCGGCCAATTCCTCGGCGATCATTCCAGCCTGCCGATGGTTGGCGACCAGCACCGCGATGTCGCCGCCTTTCAGCGGGGTGAATTGGCCGCCTTTGTAGAAGCCGGCGCGCCCCTCGGCGGCCGCTGCCAGCTGGATCGCGATGCGCCGTGCGGTGTCGCTGGCGACCCGCTCGGCAGCTTCGCCCTTGCCTAGCGGATCGTCACCGAGCCAGACCAGCGACAGCGGTGCCGCTCCGCCCTCCTCTACCAGGCGCAGCGTGGCGCGCGGTTTCTCGGCAGCATCGACGCTCGGGTACTGCAGGTCACGCTGGGCGAAGGGCTCCGGGTGCTCGAACAGCCGGTTCAGCGCATCGATCAACTCGGGCGTCGATCGGTAGTTGGTCGGCAGGTTGAACGGCTCGCGGTCGGCCTGCTGCTTGGCCGTCATGTAGGTCGCCAGGTCCGCACCGCGAAAGGCGTAGATGGCCTGCTTGGGATCACCGACGAAGCACAGCGAGGCCGGGCTGCCCTTGGTGTAGATGCGGTCGAAGATGGCGTACTGGATCGGATCGGTGTCTTGAAACTCGTCGATCAACGCCAGCGGATAGCTCGCGCGCAGGGAAGCAGCCAGGTCGTCGCCTGCCGGGCCTCGCAGGGCCTGATTGAGGCGGTTGAGCAGGTCGTCGAAGGCCAGCAGCCGCTGCGCCGCTTTGCGCTCGGGCAATTCGCGGTCGAGCCGCGCCAGCAGCTCGACCTGTAACGCCACCAGCCGCTGCGCGCCGGCCGGCAGGGCCTCGGCAACCTGGTCGCACAGCGCGTCGAGGGCGTGGGCCAGCTCGCAAACGGGCGCGTCGAAGCCCTTCTTGCAGGCCTTGCTGAGCGCACGCACGCCGAATTTCGCCGCGCCGTCAGGCAGGTCGAACATGACGGCGGGATCGGCGAAATAGGCGTCCAGCTCGGCCCGCCAGGGATCGAATTTGATGCGCTTGTGCGTACTCTGGTTGAGCCCGTCGTGGGCTGACAGCTCCGTCACCCAGGCAACGCCAGCCTCGCGCCATAGCGCCGCGGCCCGCTGCCAGGCCGCCTCGACCGGACGCAGGTCGGCAGCCACCGGTGTGCCCTGCGGCTCGACCCGCAGGTAAGGCTTGCCCAGATGGCTGCGCAGCCGCTGGCGCAGCGCCTGCGGGGTGATCCGCTGCTTCGCGAGGAAACGCGCCCAAGCCGGGTCCGCTGCCGCCAGCTCGCTGCGCCAGGCATCGGCGAGCAGCGCATCGATGAGCTCGCGGTCATCGGCGGTCAGTTCACTGTCGAAATCGCCGCCGGCTTCAAAGGCCGCGTCCTGCAAGGCCCGCTGGCAAAAGCCGTGGATGGTGAAGATTGCTGCTTCATCGAAGCCATGCACGGCGAGCAGCAAGCGCCGCCGCGAGGCTTCGTCGGGGTAGCGGGCGTGCAGCCGGTTGAGGAAGTCGTCCTCGCTGGGCGTGCCCTCGTAGACCGCCAGCAGGTCGGCCAGCCGCGCGCGGATGCGCTCGCGCAGCTCGGCAGTCGCGGCGGTGGTATAGGTAACAACGAGGATCTGGCCGACCGACAACTGCCGCTCGAGCAGCAGGCGGGCGTATAGCGCGGTCAGCGTCCAGGTCTTGCCGGTGCCGGCGCTGGCTTCGATCAGCGAGCGGCCGTCGAAGGGGGAATCGAGCAGGTCGAGTTTCATTGATCAGTTCCCTGCCAGGCGAGCGATGTATCGGCAGCATCTGTATTGCTGATAAGTCCGGGTTTCGCCCCGCCGGGCGAGTCACTTTCTCTTTGCGTGTGCAAAGAGAAAGTAACCAAAGAGAAAGCACACCCCACACCCGGCCCCGGCTGCGCCGGGGTTCCCTCGCTCCATCGGCCCTCCAGCGGCCCGCTCCGAAGGGGCGTCCATGCCCCTTCGGAGCTCTCGCGGCGTCCATGCCGCTCGACCACTTCCAGACCGATTCCACTCGGCCTCCTGAGGGGGCCCGGTTCCCGGCCCGACCTGCCTCGTATTACCGAAGCATTGGCAAGACAACGATGATCGCGATGCAATGATCGTTGCATCGCAGTCGGGACGGCACCCGGTTCCCCTTCAGGAGGCCGAGCGCAGGCGTTGCGCAGGGGGTCGCGAGGCATGGACGCCGAGCGAGTCACGAAGGGACAGGGACGTCCCTTCGTGGCGTGCCCCCGGAGCAATGCTGGAGTGAGGGAAGTCCGGTCGCGCAGCGACCAGACCCGTATGCAGGGGCGCGCTTTCTTTTGCTTACTTTTCTTTGCGCGAGCAAAGAAAAGTGAGGCGCCCATGAAGGGCGCAACGCGGGGCCGAGCCCGGCTAGCAAAGCCAAACACGTTCATTCCCCATCCTCCGGCACCTTCAACGCATCCAGCGCCGGGCCTATCAGCCGTTGGGCCAGGGTTTCGAATCGCTCGTCCAGCGGATCGCGATCGCGGAAGGCCAAGGCATTCCAGGGGTCTTCGGACTCGGCAGCGATGGGGCTGAACTCAGCCCCGACCCAGGCCTCCCGCGCCCGCTTGCGGGCCGTCTCGATAGGCTCGCTGCCGCGCGCCGGTTTGCGGTAGCCCTTGGCAAAGGCGTGGCTGCTGCGGGGCAGCAGCGGCAACGGTTCGCGGATAGCGTGCCGATAGGCATCGAGCCAGGGCTCGAGCAGCTCGGCCGCATTGGCCAGCGGCCCGAGCTGCCAGTCCCCGGCCGGCGACAGCATCATGCTGTGGCGCTCGATACCCGGCGTCGCGGAGAGGTTCAGGAGCAAGTGACGCAACCAGAACGGCGGCAGATCCCACTCGCCCAGCTTGCCGAGCTTCCAGCCGAACAGCCCACCCGGAGTGACGCCGTCGAGCCAGCCGTGGATGCGCACGCCCGCCAGCGTGATGTCCACGGCAAGCGGCTCGGGCACGGCCTCGGGGCGCAGCTCGAATAGCCGCGGGGTAAAGGCGCGTACCGGGCCGCGCAGCTTGCCCCAGAGCGCCTGGCCCAGTTCGCCGGTGGGCAGCCAGCCCGCCGCGCAGGCCATGCGCCGCTCGTCCTCGTCGCTCCAACCGTGCTCCATGGCCTGCAACGTCAGGCGGCGCAGGCCGTTCCAGGCCGGCAGCTCCAGGTCAAAGGGCTCGTCGGTGGCGAGCGCTTCTTGGTCGTCTGCCAGGCGCACACCCAAGCGCTGCTCGAGAAGGAAACGTGCCGGGTGGCGGAAGCACTGCAGCAGCTGCGATGGCTCCAGGGTCAGCCAGGCGTCATCGGGTTCGGCAAGCACGCTGGCAAACGGCTGCGGCTGGATGTCGGGCGGCTCGGCCAGACGCTGGGCCGCGCGGAACCAGGGCAGCGAGTAGCCGGCGCAAGGCGATTCGGCGAAGTTGCGCGGTGAAAACGGCTGCAAGGGATGGGCAATAAGAATCTTCTCGCTGGCCTTGGATTCTGTCTGCTGGACGAACTCAGCGCTGGCCCGATCGCGAGCCAGCTCGCTCTTAACGACGGCGGTCATGTCGACGGCTTCGAGCACTTCGCTGAGCAGCACCGACGGTGGCAACGTAGCGTTGTCCCGAGGGTCGCGGCCGACATAGGACAGGTACAGCGCCTGACGCGCCGAGAGCAGCGTTTCCAACAGCAGGTAACGGTCATCGAGTCGCCGCGCGCGATCGCCACGGCGGGGATGGCGGCCGATCAGGTCGAAGCCCGAGGGCGGTGTGCGCCGCGGGAAGGCGCCGTCATCCAGCCCGAGCAGACAGACCACGCGAAACGGCAGGCTGCGCATCGGCACCATGGTGCAGAAGGTCACCGCGCCAGTGAGAAAACCCGAGACGCCGCCGCCTTGCTGCAGCGCGGCGCTGAGCTGTTGGTGCACCAGCGCGAGTTCGATGGGCCGCGTGAGGTCCGCCGCCTGGGCCTGGTCGCGCAACGCCGCGCAGGCTTGCGACAGTAGCAACAGGGTGTCGCCTGCCTCGCGCTCGTTGAAGAGCGTGTCGAGTAATGCCTGAAGATCATCAGCCCAATCAGCCAGCGGGCGCGGGCGCTCTAATTGGTCGGCCAGTTTGCCGAGCCGTTCGACAAACTCAATCAGCCGGGCCAGCACCTGCGCACGACCGCCTTCCAGCGCATCCAGCGGCCAGTGCTCGCCGAGCAGCGGCGCGCCGTTGCCAGCCAGTTGCGGCGGTGCAGCGAAGCCGAGCAGCAGGCGGTCCAGCCCCTGGCGCCAGGTAAAGGCAGACTCGTCCGGGAGGCCGAGGCGCGCGCGTTGGGCACCATCGCGCCCCCAACGCACGCCGGCTTCGCGCAGCCAGTCACGCAGCAGGGGCAGATCGTCGCTTTCGATTCCGGCGCAGCGGGCAATGGCCGGCTGTTCCAGCCAGGCGAGCACTTCTTCGGCGGTAAAGCGGCTCTGGGCCAGCAACAGCAAGTCGAGGAACGCCTCGATCAGCGGCAGTTCGGCGCGCAGGCTGCGGTCGGCAAGGCTGTAGGGAATCCGCGGGCTGCCCTCGCGCGGGGCGAACACCGCCTCGATGAAAGGCGCATATCGCTCGATGTCCGGCGTCAGCACTACGACCTGGTCAGGCGTCAGGGTCGGGTCTTCGGCGAAGCGCGCAAGCAGCTGGTCGTGCAAGATTTCCACTTCGCGCAGCGGCGAATGGGCGATGTGGACTTCCAGCGAACGGTCATTCTCGGCCAGGTTGATGCGCGCTTCGGGCTGCCGCGTGTGCAGGCGCAGAACGTCGTTCTGCAGGGCGTGCAGGAGGCTGTCGTCGGTCAGGTCTTCATCATCGGAATACAGGCCGAACTCACGGCTGCCTTCGCTGGCGGCGAGGCTGAACAGCGAATCGAAGAAATCGCGGCCCTGTTTGCCCAGGCTCGCCAACAGTGGGTGGCCCACGTCCAGATACCAGTCATCAGCGGCGGATGGCTGCCTGGCCAGCTCGCGGATGTCACGAATCTCGCCCCACGCCTCGCGGCTCGGGTTGAGCGCGCAGACCACGACGTCGATGTGTCGGGCCAGGCCGTCGAGCACCCGCAAGTGGTGCGGCGGCAGGCTGCTGATGCCGAATACCAGCACCCGCTCGGGCAGCCCGGGAAGCGGCTCTTCTTTGTACAGACGCTGAAGCAGATCACCAAGTAGCCGTGCCCGGTGCGGGTGGCCATCCTTGGTCAGCTCGCGCCAGAGCAATGCTTGCCACGCTTCGTCCGGGCCGAGATCCAGCGTTTCGTCACGCTCCCAGGCCGCAAGCCAGTCGTCGCGATAAAGCAGGTATTGATCGAAAACGTCGGCAATCTTTGCGGCCAACGACAGTCGCCTGCGTTCGTCGCCGCCGTCGAGATAGCGCGCCAGACGCGGCGCCCGGTCGAGATTGTCCGGCTCGCACAACCAGCCGTAGAGCCGCCAGGTCAGGGTCGTCGGAGAAAACGCCGACTGCTCCGGCAGGCTGCCGAGAACGGCGCGGCTCAGGTCCCAAACGAATTTGGCGGGCAGCTGCATCTCCAGCTGCATGGCAATGCCCTGCTTGCGGGCCAGCTCGAGGGTCAGCCAGCGGCCCATGCCCTGGCTCGGCACCACTACTTGCGCAGGGGCGAAGGGGTCGCGCAGCGGCTGGGCAAGCAGCCGCGTGGCCAGTTCACCGAGGGTTTCCAGATCAGGGGCGTGATAAAGGTCGAGCATGCGGGCGGCTTCGGCGGGATCAGCGGCCAAGGTTAGCAAGAACGGCCCCCAGCGCCGACCCGGCCCGGCGCTCACGGACCGATGGTGCGGCATTTTTGCCTACGCCTTTCGCAGGAGGTCATCGCGCCTTGCGATCAATATCAATAGCCCCACCGGACATAGGATATTCAGGCCAGGCAGCCCTTCACGCACCTTTGCAGCCTGTCGCCTGCCGCAGGCTAGGAGCATTCGATGAAACCGAACCACCGGAACCTGCTGATCCTGTCGCTGGGGGCTGTGCTATGCGCCGGCCCGCTCGCCCATGCCGCCACGGAGAGCGCGCCGGCCAAGGGCTCGGTCGAGCGCAGCCACATGCGACAGGCCAACGCACTGCTTGACCGAGCCGCCGACTACTTGCAAACGAACGGCCCGGAGCGGGCACTGGCCGCTTTCAACGATCCCCAGGGCGGCTTCGTCGACGGCCAGCACTATGTCTTCGTGCTCGGCCAGAGCGGCACCCTGCTCGCCAGCAATGGCGCTTCACGAGCGCTGGTCGGGCTGACGGTGGGCGACGTCAAGGATGCCGCCGGCACGCCCTTCTTTCGGCAGATCCTCGAGGGTGCTCGCCAGTCGGACCGCGGCGCCGTCGACTATCACTGGCTGAACCCCGTCGACAACAAGGTGGAGAACAAGACCAGCCTGTACCGTCAGGTCGGTGACCACATCGTCGCCGTTGGCTACTACCTGCCCCGGGCTTCAGCCGAGCAGGCGCAGAAGATGCTCGATCGCGCCGTGGCACTGGTGAATCAATCCGGTGCGCAGGCCGCCTTCAATGCGTTCAATGACCCGCAGGGCGACTTCGTGATGAACGATGAATACGTCTTCGCCATCGGTTTGGACGACGGGCGCTACCGCGCCAGCGGCGCCTCGCCGAGCCTGGTCGGGGTGGATGTGCGTGAGGTCACCGATGCGGCTGGCACGCCGCTGTTCCGGCAGATGATCGCGTTGGCCAAGGACAAGGGCACCGGTACGGTCGACTACATGTGGTGCAACCCGGCCACCAATGCGGTGGAACGCAAGCATTCGTTGATTCGTCGCGTCGACGACGTGCTGCTCGGCGTCGGCTACTACTCGCCGAACTAAGGCCCGGACAGCCGTTCATGACCGCCACGTGAACGGCCGGCTCAGGCAGAGGGTCAACCCTATAGACCCGCGTGCGCCTTCACGGCGAGCCGCGGTCGTTGACCCTGCTATACCGGAGCCTGTGCTCGATGTTGACGCTGCTGCACTTGCTGTCCTCCATCGCCCTGCTGGTCTGGGGTACGCACATCGTGCGCACCGGGATCATGCGGGTATATGGCTCGCACCTGCGGCGGCTGCTCGGGCACAGCATGGCCAACGCGCCGATGGCCTTTACCGCAGGCCTCGGCGTTACGGCGTTGGTGCAGAGCAGCAACGCGACGGCATTGCTGGCCATTTCCTTCGTCGCGCAGAACCTGATGGCACTGCCCACGGCGTTGGCGATCATGCTCGGCGCGGACGTCGGCACGGCGCTGATGGCGCGGGTCCTGACGCTGGATCTGTCCTGGCTGTCGCCCCTGTTTACCCTGGTCGGCGTCTGCCTTTTTCTCTCGCGCAAACAAACCCGCGCCGGCCAGCTTGGGCGGGTTCTGATCGGCCTCGGTCTGATCATCCTGGCCCTGCAACTGATCGTGCACGCCGCAGCCCCCATCACCGAAGCGCGCGGCATGCGCGTGCTGTTTTCGTCACTGGCCGGCGACACCTTGCTGGCCGTGGTCGTGGGCGCCCTGTTCGCGGTGCTGTCCTATTCCAGCCTCGCCGCTGTGCTGCTTACGGCGACCTTGGCCAGCGCCGGCTTGATCGGCCTGCCGGTGGCCCTTGGGCTGGTAATCGGGGCGAACATGGGCAGTGGGCTGCTGGCCTGGTTCAATGCCACGCCCCAACCGATCCCGGCCCGGCGGGTGGCGCTGGGAAACCTGCTGTACAAGTTCGCCGGGCTGCTGGTGCTGCCCTTCCTGCCGACGCTGGTCGAGTGGATGGGCACGCTTGGCTATAGCGCGCAAACCCAGGTGATCGCCTTTCACCTGGTCTACAACTCGCTGCGTTGCCTGGTGCTGCTTCCCACCGTGAAGCCGATGGCCCGGCTTTGTGAGCGCCTGCTACCGGATCGCGTGCTCGATAGCGGGGTCGCACAGCCACGTCACCTGGACCCGACCGCGCTGGACACCCCGACCCTCGCATTGGCCAATGCCACCCGCGAGACATTACGCATTGGCGATCTGGTGGAAACGATGCTGGCGCGGCTGCTCGAGGCGCTGCGTGAGGATCGGCCAGAGCCCGGCGAGGAGATTCGCCGCCTGGACGATGACGTCGACGCGCTCTACAGCGGCGTCAAGCTGTACCTGGCGCGTATGCCACGCGAAGACCTGGCCGAGCAGGAAAGCCGGCGCTGGGCGGAGATCATCGAGCTGGCGATCAATCTGGAGCAGGCCGGCGACATCATCGAGCACATGCTGGGCAAGGTGCAGAACCTCAAAACATCCAAGCGTCGCTCGTTTTCCGACCGCGGCGTGGACGAACTCAGCCAGCTGCATGCGCTGCTCAGCGCCAACCTGAGCCTGGGGCTGTCGGTGTTCCTTTCCAGCGACTCGCACAGCGCACGGCAGCTGCTCCAGCAGAAGCGCCAATTCCGCAAGCGTGAACGCGAGCTGGCCCATGCCCATGTACATCGTCTGCACCAGCAGGTGGTCGAAAGCATCGAGACCAGCGCCGCCCATCTGGAGCTCATCGCCGACATGAAGCGCCTGAACTCTCTGTTCTGTAGCGCCGCCTACGCGGCCCTGGAAGGCCAGCCAGGCCAACGCAACCGGCAGCCCGCCGAGCCCTTGCGCGAGGCACAGGGCGCTCCGACGTCCTTGCCGGGTAAGCCGGCGTAGCGGAGCTGGTTTGGGGAAGCATCCGCGCAACGAGCGGATCGTAGCGGCCGGCATGCGGCTGAGGCCGTTAACCGGCGCCGGAGACGGGACGCGATCACCCCAGCCGCCCCGGACACGCTGTTCCGATGGCGCTCACAGTCCTCAGCACGCGGTATTGGCCAATAAAAAGCCCCGGCCATGCAGCGCATGACCGGGGCTTTCTACGCTCGATGCGTCAGCGGTTCAGGCGCCGCCGCTGCATCCAGACAATCAGGCCGAACAGCAAGAAGGCCGGAATCCACATGAACTCCTTCGGCCAACGCTCCGTGGGCGCACGGACCCGCAGAATCTCCTGATCGAACTCCAGGCCCGCCTCTGCGGCCGGGCTGCCGAAGGTGACGCTATCGATCAGCACCTTGCCGCCCTCTTCATAGGTCATCAGGCCGATCTTCTCGAGCTTCTCCTCACCACTCTCGCCATCCGGGATGGCCAGCAGCACGACGAACTCGCGCGGGTCGCCGACGTCGTCCTCACCCATCACCCGCAGGCGCAACTGGCTGTCTTCCTCGACGTCGGCCAAAGCCTCGACCAGCCGGGTCGGCTCGAGGTCGCGGTACGGGTCATGGATCATGTCCATCCAGAAGCCCGGGCGGAATAGCGTGAATGCGACCAACAGCAGCAGCACACTCTCGTACCACCGGCTGCGCACCAGGAAATAACCCTGAGTGCCGGCGGCGAAGATCAGCATGGCGATGGTCGCCACGATGAAGATCAGCGCTCCGTGCGCGAAATCGACATCGATCAACAGCAGGTCGGTATTGAAGATGAACAGGAAGGGCAGCGCCGCGGTGCGCAGGCTGTAGTAGAACGCGGTGATACCGGTCTTGATCGGATCGCCCTTCGACACGGCCGCCGCAGCAAAGGAGGCCAGGCCCACCGGTGGCGTCACGTCGGCCATGATGCCGAAGTAGAAGACGAACAGGTGGACCGCGATCAACGGCACGATCAGGCCGTTTTGCTGACCCAGCGCCACGATCACCGGCGCCAGCAGGCTGGACACCACGATGTAATTGGCAGTGGTCGGCAGGCCCATGCCCAGGATCAGGCTGAGGAAGGCGGTGAGCAGCAGCATCAGCAGCAGGTTGCCCATCGACAGCAGTTCGACCAGGTCGGCGAGCACCAGGCCGACGCCGGTCTGCGAGACCGCACCGACGATGATCCCGGCTGCCGCAGTGGCGATGCCGATGCCGATCATGTTGCGCGCACCGGCGATCAGCCCTTCGCGCAGATCGACGACGCCGTCCATGAAGTTGCCGTGGTCATGGGCACCATCCTTGCGCAGCAGCGACAGCAACGGCCGCTGGGTGAGCAGGATGATCACCAGCATCACCGACCCCCAGAACGCCGACAGGCCGGGCGACAAGCGTTCGACCATCAGGCACCAGACCAGCACCACCACCGGCAGCAGGAAATGCAGGCCGGACAGCAGCACGGGGCGGGTCTTGGGCAACTGCTCGATGGGCGCATCCGGGTCTTCGTCCGGCAGCGGTGGGTTGCTCGCAGCGACTTTGAGCAGGCCGACATAGACGATCGCGAGCAGGACGCCAACGACCCACAAGGTGGCATCGCCCAGCAGGGGTTTCATCCAGCCGAGGCCGTAATAGACCGCCAGGGAGATCCCCGAAATCAGTGCCGCGCCAAAGGCGAAACCGATCAGACGCTGCATCCAGGGCTTGGCCGCTTGGGCAGGTGGCAGGGCGGTAAGGCCAAGCTTGAGCGACTCCAGATGCACGATGTAGACGAGCGCGATGTAGGAAATCAGCGCCGGCAGGAAGGCATGCTTGATCACCTCGACGTAGGGAATGCCCACGTACTCGACCATCAGGAAGGCCGCGGCGCCCATTACCGGCGGCATGATCTGCCCATTGACCGATGACGCCACTTCCACCGCGCCGGCCTTCTCGGCTGAGAAGCCGGTGCGCTTCATCATCGGGATGGTGAAGGTCCCGGTGGTTACCACGTTGGCGATCGACGAACCGGAGATCAGGCCGGTCATGCCGGAGGCAACGACGGCGGCCTTCGCCGGGCCACCGCGGAAATGGCCGAGCATGCTGAAGGCCAGCTGGATGAAATAGTGCCCGGCGCCCGCACGCTCCAGCAGAGCGCCGAACAACACGAACAGAAAGACGAAGCTGGTGGAAACGCCGAGGGCGATGCCGAACACGCCTTCAGTGGTGATCCACTGGTGGTTGGCCAGTGCGGTGAGGCTCACCCCGCGGTGCGCCAGCAGACCTGGCATCCAGGGGCCGGCGACGCTGTAGACGAGAAAAATCAGCGCGATGATCGCGAGCGGCGGGCCAAGCGCGCGGCGAGTGGCCTCGAGCAGCAGCGGAATGCCCACGCAGGCAGTCACCAGATCGAGCGTGGTCAGGTTGCCAGGGCGCTGGGCCAGTTGCTCGTAGGCAATGAACAGGTAGGCGGCCGTGGCGGCAGCGATGAGCCCCAGGGCAATGTCAGCGAGCGGCACACGATCCCTGGGCGATCGCTTGAAGGCTGGATAGGCGAGAAACGCCAGCAGCAGGGCGAAGGCCAGGTGGATGGAGCGGGTTTCGGTGTCGTTGAGCACGCCAAAGCCCAGGACGAAGGGCAACGGCGAGGCAATCCACAGTTGAAACAGCGACCAGAGCAGGGCGAGCCCGGCAATGACGGCCGACATGACCCCCGCCGGCGTACGCGCACCGACGTCCTGGGCGATCAGTTCCTCGGTGGACAGTTCTTTGTCTTGCATGGAATGTGGCCTGTTTTTTCAGGTAACGGAAACCGCGAAAACCCGCGCAAGGCGCGGGTTTCCAGACGAAAGCCGCGGACAATGGGCCTGTGCGCCATCGGCGTCAGGCCCGGAGCCCGTTACATCCAGCCACGTTCCTTGTAGTAGCGCTCGGCACCTTCATGCAGCGGCGCGGACAGGCCAACCTTGATCATGTCCTCGGCCTTCAGGTCCTTGAATGCCGGGTGCAGGCGCTGGAAGCGCTCGAGGTTCTCGAACACCGACTTGACCAGCTTGTAGACCACGTCAGCATCGACCTTGGAAGTGGTCGACAGGACGGCCTTGCCGCCGATCGACTGGGTCGCGCTGTCGTTGCCCTTGTACAGGCCGCCAGGGATCTCGGCCTTGGTGTAGTAGGTCTTGTCAGCCAGCAGCTTGTCGATTTCCGGACCGGTGATCGGCACCAGAACCGCGTCGACAGTGGTGGTCGCTTCCTGGATGGCACCGTTCGGGTGGCCCACGAAGTAGGTCATCGCGTCGATGTTGTTGTCGCCCAGGGCGCTGGCCTGTTCAGCCGGCTTCAATTCGGCGGCGAGCGCGAAGGCCGACTTGTCCCAGCCCTTGACGTTCATGATCTCTTCGAGCGTGTCACGCTGGCCCGAACCGGGGTTGCCGATGTTGACACGCTTGCCCTTCAGATCGTCGAGGCCCTTGATGTTGGCGTCACGGCGCGCCAGCACGGTGAACACTTCGCTCTGCAGCGAGAAGACGGCGCGGATGTCATCCATCTTGCCTTCTTTCTCGAACGGCGCGACGCCTTCCATTGCCTTGTACTGGTGGTCCGACTGCATGATGCCGAAGTTGAACTCACCGCTACGCAGGCCGTTGACGTTGGCCACGCCGCCGCCACTCGCTGGTGCGTTGCACTTCAGGTCCTCGGCGTTGCGGTTGACGAAACGGCAGATCGACTGGCCGGCGACGTAGTAAACGCCCGTCTGGCCACCGGTGCCGATGGTGACGAAGTTTTCTTGTGCCTGAGCCAGGCCAGCGAAGGTTGTGCCCGCCAGTGCTGCTGACAGGGCCCATGCGAGGGATGTGCCTTTCATGGGAGATCTCCTTTTGAGTTGTTGTTAAATCCGGCCGAACCTTGTGGGCCTTTTCGAACGGAACCCGGAGTTTAACCGCTCCAACCCCGCTGCACGAATGAAAAGCCGTGAGCCGGCGTCTCACAACCGCAGCGGTTGCGAATTACTCGCCAGAGCGGTTCACCTTGCCCGACAAGCCAAGGCCGAGTGCAGCCGCCGCCGGCCGGGCTCGAAGCACCTAGGCGGCGCCCCGCGACCGATCAGTCAAGAACGCAGTTGGCCGCTTGGGTTGCTTCCGATGGATGGCAGACCGCTGGGTCGATGCCAAGTAGCATCAAAACGACATCACCCGTATCGTCTCAACCTTTCGCCCACCGCTCCGATACCCTGCTGGACGCTCCAGTCCACCGAAACAGCCACGAGGTTTTCCGGCCGCAATGCGCACCTGCCTGCTTACGATTCGCTGCCTGATGGCGCTGCTCGCGACTGTCGTCTGCAGTTCAGCCCTGGCGTTGAGCCCGGAGGTTGTCAGCAAGGCTGACACGACACTGCGCGCCGGCGCGATCGAGTGGATCGAGGGGCACCCGGATGCAGACTTCACCACCGCGCAACAGGCCGGCTGGCCGTGGCAACCGCTCGCCAAACCCAACCTCGGCAAGCAGCGCGAAGGCGCCTGGCTGCGCTTCAGCCTGGAAAGCAGTGTGTTCACACCGGCCGGCAGCTGGTATCTGACGCTCAAATGGCCGGTGCTGGACGTCGTTCGGGTGCGGCTCTATTACCCGGCCAGCGATAGCTGGGGCCCGCCGATGTATGCCGGCGATCACTTGCCGATGGCCGGACGCCCACTGGAAAGCAACAACCTGGTGTTTCCCATCGAAATCGAGCCAGGCGAAAAGGCAGTGGTGTACATGCAGGTCCAGGCGCGAGAGCTGATCGCCCTTCCGCTGACGCTGTTCGATGAAGCAGGCTTCGCCGCCGACAAGATCACGGATGTGGCGATGATCAGCCTGTTCTTCGGCGGCATGCTGGTGATACTGCTCTACAACAGCAGCCTCTTCATCTTTACCCGAGACCGCGCGTACCTCTTCTACGTGGCCTACCTGCTCAGCGCGCTTTTTTACATCCTGGCGATGACCGGCTTCGGTCAGTTGTTCGTCTGGCCAGATACACCGGCCCTAGCCCGTCACTTCTATGGGCTCTCCGCTGCACTGACTCTGTTTACCCCGCTGCTCTTCGCCAGCCGCTTCCTCGCCACGCGCCGTTATGGCGGCTGGCCCTGGCTGGTGACCTGGGTCCTGATGATCTACTGGGCAGTGGTGATCGTGGCGATCATCGCGGCGCCGAACCTTACTCGGTATTTGGCGATCGAGCCGATGGTGCTGGTGCATTGCGTGCTGACGATGGCGGCGGTGATCAACCTGTGGCGACGTGGCAACGGTGCGGCACGCATGTTCACTATCGCCTGGGCGACCCTGCTGGTGGCGACGATCGTGCACCTGCTCGCGCTCGAGGGCGTGCTGCCGTTGAACGCACTGACGCTGCACGGCCAATTGATCGGCATGTTCACCGAATTCGTGCTCTTGTCGATGGCGCTGGCCGAGCGCATCAATCAAGAGCGCGAGAGCCGCATCAGCGCCCAGCACAGTGCGCTGCAGGCATCGCTGGCGCTGGCTCAGGAACGGGAGTCGCGGCTGAGCGCGCAGCAGGAAGCACTGTCGGCGCAGATCCGCAGCAACGAGGCACTGGAGGCGCGGGTCTATGAGCGCACCCGGGCGCTGGAGGACGCCAAGCGCGGGCTGGAGCAGGTCAACGCGCAGCTCACACGCGTCAGCGTTACCGATGCGCTGACCCAACTGTCTAACCGCGGGCATTTCGACCTGATGCTGGACGAAGAGATTCGCCGCGCGGTGCGCACCGGGATGTCGCTGTCCGTGCTGCTGCTCGACATTGACCACTTCAAGCGCGTCAACGATACCCACGGCCACCTGTTCGGCGACCGCTGCCTGCGCCAGGTAGCGGAGGTCCTGCGCCAGCACGGCCAGCGCGCCGGCGAGGTGGTGGCGCGCTACGGCGGCGAAGAATTCGCGATGATCCTGCCGGGCCTCGCCGCGCCCGAGGCGGCCCCGTTGGCCGAGCGCATCCGCGACGCGGTCGAGCGGCTGGCGCTGAGCCATGGCGAAACCCGCGTGACCTTGACGATCAGCATCGGCGTGGCGAGCTTGCCGCCCCGTGATACCAGCCCAGCACAGCTGCTCGATGCCGCCGACGCAGCGCTCTACCGCGCCAAGCACAGCGGGCGTAATCAGGTCATGGTCGCCGAGGCACCGTTAATCGACGCCGTCGCTCGTTGACGCTGGAAAGCGCACCTTGACCAGCAGGCCACCGAGCGCCGCCTCGCCGAGCTCGATGCGGGCGCGGTGGGCGCGGCTGATCTCACCGACGATCGCCAGGCCCAGGCCGGCGCCGCGCCCGCGCTTGACCTGATAAAAACGTGCAAAGACCCGCTCGCGCTCACTGGCCGGTATGCCGGGGCCGTCATCTTCAACCTCCAACACCCGTTGCGGCAGCACGCGAATAACCACATTGCCGCCTGCCGGCGTATGCGCCAGCGCGTTGTCGACCAGGTTGCTGAGCAGCTCGTTGAGCAGGGTCGGCTCGCCATGTACCCATACTGGCTGGTCGGCTTCCAGTGCGAGCGCCACGCCCCGCTGGTGCGCCAGCGCGGCCATCGCCAGCCCCAGCTCGCGCGCCAACTGCGACAGGTCGAGACGTTGGGTGCCGCCTTCGGCCATGGCCTGCACGCCGCTTTCGATGCGCGCCAGTGAGAGCAGCTGGTTGGCCAGGTGGACGACGCGATCGGTGTGCTCCTCGGCCTCCTCCAGGGTCAGTTTCCAACGCTGCGGCTCCGGGTCGCGCAAGCCCAGTTCCAGGCGCGCCTTGAGCGCCGCCAGCGGTGTACGCAGTTCGTGCGAGGCATCGGCGATGAATTGCGCCTGCCGTTCCAGCTGCCCACGCAAGCGTTCGGTGAAGTGATTGAGCGCCAGCACCAGCGGCCGGAACTCGCGCTGCACCGAGACCAGCGGCAGCGGGCGCAGGTCATCCGGCTCGCGCAGTTCGACCGCTTCGCTGAGCCGCCCAAGCGGGCGCAGCGCGCGACTGACCGCAAGCCAGACGAGCACAAGCGCGGCGATCGCCAGCACCCCGACCCGCCAGAGGGTATCGGTGAGCAGGCTGCGCGCCATGCGCTCGCGCGCGCCCAGGGTTTCGGCGACCCGAATTTCAGCGATGCCCGTGAGGGCCGGGTCGCTGAGCGGCTGCAGCAGGCTGACCAGGCGCACACCCTGGCCCTGGAACTCGCCGTCGTAGAAGCGCGCCAGTGCCGGGTAGTCATCGGTACGTAACACTTCGGGGCCTGGCGCGGGCAAGTGCTCGTAGCCGCTGACCAATTCGCCGGCGGTGTCCAGCACCTGGTAATAGATGCGCCCCGCGCTGTCGTAGGCAAACGTATCGAGCGCGATGTAGGGCACGTTGGCGCGCAGCTTGCCCTCGTTGGTGACAAGCCCGTCGGCAATGGCGCGGGCCGAGGCCAGCAGGGTGCGGTCGTAGGCGGTATCGGCGGCGGCGCGGCCGTTCCAATAGGCACTCCAGCCACTGAACAACAACAACAGCGCGAGCAACGCCGCCAGCCAGAGCAGCAACCCGGCGCGCAGGCTTCCGGCGCGCCGCCATTCAGGCATCCACGGCCTCCAGCAGGTAACCCAACCCGCGGAAGGTGACGATCCGCACCGCGCCGCCTTCAAGCTTCTTACGCAGCCGGTGAATATAGATCTCGATGGCGTCGGCGCTGGCTTCCTCGTCGAGCCCAAAGACCAGGGCGGCAAGCTGATCCTTGCTCATCACCCGCCCCGGCCGGGTAATCAGCGCTTCGAGCACGCCCTGCTCGCGCGAGGTGAGGCTCAGCGGTTGGCCGTCGAGGCTGAAGCGGCGGGCGTCCAGGTCATAGACCAGCGCACCGCAGCGCTGCTGGCGCTCGCCACCGGCGACGCTGCGGCGCAACAACGCCTTGACCCGCGCCTCCAGCTCCGACAGCTCGAACGGCTTGGCCAGGTAATCGTCAGCACCGAGGTTGAGCCCATGGACGCGGTCGCTGACCTCACCGCGCGCGGTGAGCATCAACACCGGCAGCGTCTTGCCACGCCCGCGCAGACGCGCCAGCACCTCGAAGCCATCGAGCCGGGGCAGGCCGACGTCGAGGATTGCCAGCGCGTAGTCCTCGCTCGCCAGAGCCAGATCGGCCGCGATGCCGTCGTCGAGCCGGTCCACAGTCCAGCCGGCCGCGCGCAGCGCCTGAGCCACGCTTTCGGCGAGCTGAGGGTGATCCTCGACGAGAAGTATCCGCATTGCCTGTCCTCTGCCCGATACGCAAGGTGCGCCAGTGTAGCGACTGGGCTTGCGACATGCTGCTTTCGCGCGTGAAAGGCTGGTGAAAGTTTCGCCGCCTAGGATCGCCGCAGGTGGCCAGATCCACCGGCACGGCTCAAGGCCGTCACAACAAAAACAATAGTGGAGATCCAAGGATGCTGACTGTCGTCAGACAAACACCCGTACACGCCCGTCTCGCCCTCGCTGTCGCGGCCGCCTCGCTGGCACCGCTTGCCCAGGCTGATTTCATCGAGGACAGCAGCGCCACGCTGCAAACCCAGAACATTTACCTCAACCGCGACTTCCGCGAAGGCACCGGCCAATCCAAACGCGAGGAATGGACCCAGGGCTTCATTCTCGACGTTCAGTCCGGTTTCACCGAAGGCACCGTGGGCTTCGGCCTGGACGCGCTCGGTATGCTCGGCGTCAAGCTCGACTCGGGCGGCGGCCGTGCCGGCACCGATCTGCTGCCCGTCAACGAGGACGGCAGCACGCCTGATGAGTTCAGCCGTCTGGGCCTGACCGCCAAGGCGAAGATTGGCGAGACCGAACTGCGCTACGGCACCCATCTGCCGGAAATGCCGATCGCCAACGCCAGCGATAGCCGCACCCTGCCGCAGCTGTTCGAAGGCACCACGCTGATGTCCACCGACATCGACGGCCTGACGCTGATTGGTGGGCGCTTCGACAAAGTGATCGACCGCGCCTCGACCGACTCGCAGGACCTGCAGCTGAACAACAAGAACAGCCGCTTCGCCCGTGCTGCCGAGGCCGATCATCTGACGTTCGCTGGTGTCGAGTACCGCTTCAGCGAGCGCTTCACTGGCACCTACTACGCCTCGGAGCTGGACGACATCTACCGCCAGCACTTTTTCAACCTGCTGGCAGTGCAGCCGCTCGGCGAGCAGTCCTCGCTAAGCGCAGACGTGCGCCTGATGATCAGCGACGACACTGGCGCGGCCAACGGTGGCGAGATCGACAACCAGGCCTGGAACGGCATGCTCGGCTACAGCCTGGGCGGCCACAAAGTTAGCCTCGGCTACCAGCAGATGCGCGGCGACACGGGCTATGCCTACATCGACGGCAGCAACCCGTACCTGGTCAACTTCGTCCAGATCAACGACTTCGCCAACGCCGATGAGCGCTCCTGGCAGGCACGTTACGACTACAACTTCGCCTCCATCGGCATCCCTGGGCTGACCTTCCTCACCCGCTACGTCTCGGGTGACAACGCCGAGTACAGCGGCGGCGACAACGGCAGCGAGTGGGAACGCGATATCGAACTGAAGTACGTGGTGCAAAGCGGCCCGCTGAAAAACGTGGCGGTGCGTTGGCGCAACGCGATGTACCGCTCTGACTTCGCCCGCGATGCCGATGAAAACCGCCTGATCGTCAGCTACAGCCTGCCGATCTGGTAAAGCCGTCCACAATAAGAAACCGAGGAGACACCCATGAAGAACGCATTTCGTCGTTTCGCCCTGCTCTCGTCCTGCTTGATGCTCTCGAGCCAGCTGATGGCCGAGCCCAAGCGCCCCGAATGCATCGCCCCGGCCAAGCCCGGCGGCGGCTTCGACCTGACCTGCAAGCTGGCCCAGAGCGGCCTAAAAGATGCCGGCCTGCTTGAAGCGCCGATGCGCGTCACCTACATGCCGGGCGGTGTCGGTGCGGTCGCCTACAACGCCGTGGTTGCCCAGCGCGCCGACGAGCCAGGCACCATCACCGCGTTCTCCAGCGGCTCGCTGCTGAACCTGGCACAAGGCAAGTTCGGCCGCTACGACGAATCCGCCGTCCGCTGGCTGGCCGGTATCGGCACTGACTATGGCGCCATTTCGGTACGCGCCGATTCGCCCTACCAGGACCTCGATGACCTGATCGCTGCCGTGAAGAAGGATCCGGGCAGCGTGGTCTTCGGCGCTGGCGCGACCATCGGCGGCCAGGACTGGATGCAGACCGCACTGATCGCCCGCGCCGCCGGTGTGGACGTCAAGAAGCTGCGCTACGTGGCGTTCGAAGGCGGCGGCGAGACGCTCACCGCCATGCTTGGCGGCCATGTGCAGGTCACCAGTAGCGGCCTAGGTGAAGTGGCGCCGCAGCTCGACGCCGGCAAGATCCGCATTCTCGCGGTGCTGTCGGACGAGCGCCTGCCGGGCAAGATGAGCGAGATCCCGACCGCCAAGGAGCAGGGCTTCGACATCAGCTGGCCGGTGATCCGCGGCTTCTATATGGGCCCGGAGGTCAGCGATGAAGACTTCAACTGGTGGAAGACCCAGTTCGACACCCTGCTGGCCGACGAGGATTTCGCCAAGCTGCGTGAACAGCGCGACCTCTTCCCGCTGTCGATGACCGGCGACGAGCTCAAGGCCTTCGTCGACAAGCAGGTCAAGGAGTACAAGGATCTCGCCGGCGAGTTCGGCCTGGTCAAGTAACACCCCGTCGGCGCCACGCCTGCGCGGCGCCGACTCCTGCCGAGGTAACTCCAATGTACGTTCGTGTCTTCGCCGCGGCCTGGCTGCTCGCCTGCGTCGGTCTCGCGCTGCTCGCCTGGGGCTTCGAGGCGCCATTCGCCTATGACCCGGTCGGCCCGCGCGCCTACCCGCTGCTCCTGCTGTTCTTGATGGGCATCGGTTCGCTCTGGCTGCTGTGCAAGCCCAAGGGCGAGCCGACGCCAGCTTTCGATTGGGCCATGGCCCGCCGCGCCGCCCTTTGCATCCTGGTGCTCCTGGCCTACGCGTTGCTGTTCGAGCCACTGGGCTTCGTGATTTCAACCGCGCTGGCCGGCTTCGCCCTAGGCCTGCTGTTCAACGGTCGCCTGTGGCCATGCGTGATCAGCGGTGCGCTGCTGGGCCTGTTGCTCTACGGCCTGTTCGATTACCTGCTGGACGTGCCGCTGCCGCTCGGCGTGCTGCGTTTGCTGGAGAGCTAAAATGGAAACACTGAATTTCTTGATGCAGGGCTTCGATGTCGCCACGCGACCGACCAACCTGCTCGTGGCGCTGTTCGGCGCCTTTGTCGGCACCATTGTCGGCCTGCTCCCAGGCCTGGGCCCGATCAACGGCGTGGCACTGCTCTTGCCGCTGGCCTTCGCCCTGGGCCTGCCGCCGGAGACCGCGCTGATCCTGCTCGCCGCGGTGTACCTGGGCTGCGAATACGGCGGCCGCATCTCGGCAATCCTGCTCAACGTGCCGGGCGACGCCGCCGCGGTGATGACCACCCTCGACGGCTACCCGCTGGCGCGCCAGGGCAAGGCGGGCATCGCCCTGTCGCTGTCGGCAGTCAGCTCCTTTATCGGCAGCATCATCGCCACCTGCGGGGTGGTGCTGTTCGCGCCACTGCTGGCCAAATGGGCGGTGGCCTTCGGCCCGGCCGAATATTTCGTGCTGATGATCTTCGCCATCGCCTGCCTCGGCGGCATGGTCGGGGACAAGCCGGTCAAGACGCTGATGTCGGCGCTGATCGGCCTGGGCCTGGCGACCGTCGGCGTGGATGCCACCACCGGCGTGTACCGCTTCACCTTCGGCAGCGTCAGCCTGTCGGACGGCATTCAATTCGTCATCGTGGTGATCGGCTTCTTCAGCGTCAGCGAAATCCTGCTGATGCTGGAAAAGACCCACAGCGGGCAACAGGCAGTCAAGGCCAGCGGGCGACTGCTGTTCAACTTCAAGGAGTTCTGCCTGACCTTCTTCACCATGGTCCGCAGCGCCGTAGCCGGTTTCGTCATCGGCACCTTGCCGGGCGCCGGCGCCACCATTGCCAGCGCCATGACCTACATGAGCGAAAAGCGCATGGCTGGCGAAAGCGGCAAGTTCGGTGACGGTGACCTGCGTGGCCTCGCCGCGCCGGAAGCCGCGAACAATGCGTCTGCGTGCGGCTCGTTGATTCCCATGCTGACCCTCGGCGTACCGGGCTCAGGCACCACCGCGGTGATGATCGGCGCGCTGACGTTGTACAACATCACCCCCGGTCCGCTGCTGTTCGAACAGCAGCCAGACGTGGTCTGGGGCCTGATCGCCTCGCTGTTCATCGGCAATGTGATCCTGCTGATCATGAACATCCCGCTGGTCGGCCTGTTCTCGCGCATGCTCGCCGTGCCGAACTGGGTCCTGGTACCGGCGATCACCGTGATCAGCATGGTCGGCGTCTATTCGGTGCACAGCACCACCTTCGACCTGGTGCTGATGGTCGGCCTCGGTGTCTTCGGCTATCTGCTGCGCAAGCTGGATTTCCCGCTCTCGGCGCTGATTCTTGGCTTCGTGCTCGGCGAGATGATGGAAGACAACCTGCGCCGTGCGCTGTCGATTTCCAACGGCGAGCTGGGCATCCTCTGGGGCAGCCCGATTACCCTGATCCTCTGGGCCATGGCTGTACTGATGCTGGCAATGCCGGGCATCCGCTGGTACATGGGGCGCCGCCGTCGCGCCACCCTGGCCGCACAGGGCTGAGATGCGCGCCCTGCGCTTGCCCGCCTGGTGGGCGACCCCGCTGGTGGGCGCCCTTGGCGGCTGGCTGGCCAGCCTTGCAGGCTGGCCGCTGCCCTGGATGGTCGGCTCGCTGCTGGCGGTGATCCTTGTTCGTTGCAGCGGCTGGTTGGTGCAGGAGGTGCCGCGAGGCCGCCAGGCCGGTCAGTGGATCATCTCCAGCGCCATCGGCCTGCACTTCACCAGCGAGGTGATGGAGCAGGTACTCAGCCACTTCGGTGTGATTTTGGCCGGCGCTATCGGCACCCTGCTGCTCGGTTTGATCGGCCTTCTGGTGCTGATGCGCGGCGGCGGCGTCGATCGAGCGACCGCCTTTTTCGCCAGCATGCCCGGTGGGGCAAGCGAAATGGTCAACCTGGCCTCGCGCCACGATGCCCAACCTGCTCGCGTCGCTGCCGCGCACAGCCTGCGCCTGCTGTTGGTCGTACTGGTAGTGCCGGCACTCTTTACCTGGAGCCTGCCGCCGGTCGACCCGCCGGCCCCGTACCCGGTAAGTTGGTTCTGGATCGCCGTGCTGCTGCCCGCGGGCGGCTTGCTCGCCTTGCTATGGAAGCGGCTGGGCCAACCCAATCCCTGGATGCTCGGCCCGCTAACAGCGTGCGCCATCGCCGCGGTGACGTTCGACCTGCACCTCGGCCTGCCGCCGGGCGCGGGGCAACTGGGGCAATGGCTGATCGGCTGCTCGCTGGGCTGCCATTTCGATCGGCCGTTCTTTCGCAACGCGCCGATCTTCCTGCTACGCGTCTTGCTCTTCACGCTTCTCGCCATGGCGGCCGCAGCTGGGCTGGCAGGGGCACTCGGCTGGGCGAGCACGCTGAACCAGACCTCGTTGATGCTGGGCATGATGCCCGGCGGTATCACCGAGCTGTGCCTGACGGCCGAGGCGCTGCAGCTGTCCGTGGCGCTGGTGACGGCCGTGCAGGTTTTGCGGTTGTTTCTGGTGATGTTTCTGGCAGAGCCGTTGTTCCGGGTCTGGCAGCGAGTAGCGGGCTAACGCCCACGCCAGGCTAAAGCCTCGACCGGCCTTAGCCAAAAAACCAATAGCACACCAGGATCGCCGCGGTGATCCCCGCGGCATCTGCCGCCAAAGCACACCCCACCGCATGCCGCGCGCGCTGAATCCCGACCGCACCGAAATACACCGCCAGCACGTAGAAGGTCGTCTCGGTGCTGCCCTGCACCGTCGCGGCGACTAACGCGGGAAAGCTGTCGACCCCTTGGCTTTGCATCGTTTCGATCAACATCGCCCGTGCTGCACTGCCGGAAAACGGTTTGACCAGTGCCGTCGGTAGCGCATCGACGAAGCGGGTGTCCCAGCCCAGCACCTCGACCAACCAACGGATGCCGTCTAGTCCGAAATCCAGCGCGCCGGATGCGCGCAGCACGCCGATCGCGCAGAGCATGGCAATGAGGTACGGCAACAGGCTCTTGGCAACGTCGAAGCCTTCCTGCGCCCCCTCGACGAAGCTCTCGTACACCGGCACCTTGCGCAGCGCGCCAATCACGACGAAGGCGATGATCAGGCCGAACAGCGTCAGGTTGCCCAGCAACGACGACAGGGCAGCCAGCGCCGTAGCGGAGAGCCCGGCCAGCAGCGCGATGAAACCGCCAAGCAACAGCGCACCGGGTACTAGATAGGCGAGCACAACCGGGTCCCAGAGGCGCAGCCGCTGGACGAGCGCGACGGCCAGAAGCCCGGCGAGCGACGATGCGGTGGTTGCCAGCAGGATCGGTAGGAAGACGAGCGTGGGATCCTCCGCGCCCTGCTGGACGCGGTACATGAAGATCGAGACAGGTAGGAGGGTCAAGGACGAGGTGTTGAGCACCAAAAAGAGAATTTGCGCATTGCTCGCCACGGTTGGGTAGGGGTTAAGCTCCTGCAGTGCTCGCATTGCACGCAGCCCGATAGGCGTGGCCGCGTTATCCAGGCCAAGGCCATTGGCGGCGAAATTCAGCGTGATCAAACCCAGCGCCGGGTGACCGGCCGGCACCTCGGGCATCAGCCGCCTGAACAGGGGGCCAAGCAGACGGGCCAGCCATTCGATCAGCCCGGCCTTTTCCGCGATTCGCAGGAAGCCGAGCCAGAGCGTCAGGGTGCCGAACAGCACGATCATGATTTCCACGGCCAGCTTGGCCATGGCGAACAGGCTCTCGACCAACGCCGCAAAGACGCCAGGGTCTCCACCGATCAGCCACCTAGCGAACGCCGCAATAGCCGCGACGACGAAAAAGCCAAGCCAGAGGCCATTGAGCATGTTGTTCTCCCGCGGATGACTGGTCGCGATGATAGCGGCGTCGACGGGTGACGGTCATGCCTTGACCAACGCCGGCTGGAGAACAGTGCGGTTCGCGCGGATAACGTAACGGATACGTTTAAGCACAACGGAGGGAGAGATAGATACGAACCGAAGGTGGTGAGTGCCACCTTCGGTTGCGCGTCGCTGAACCTGGCCCGTGCCGGAGGTACCCCCTGTACCCCTAGGTCGCTCCGATAGCAGAGCGTCCCGACCCCTTGGTTCACCCGCTACGCGGGGTTGGATGGCTCGCCAGCGAGCCGTCCGATCAGTGGAGGGCTGCGTGGGCAACCACTCTAGATTTTGGCGTCCTGTCCGGTGCCGCTTCCTTCGGTATTGCAGCCGCCCTTACGGGCGGCATGGTTGCGTCAGACCCGCGGGCCGCGACCACGGCCGAAGATCAGCGATGCCACGAACAGCACCAGGAACACGACGAACAGGATCTTCGCGATACCCGTTGCGGTGCCGGCGATACCACCGAAGCCCAGTACCGCAGCGATGATGGCGATGATCAGAAAGGTAATGGCCCAACTCAGCATGGTGTCTCTCCTCTTCGGTTCAGGAACATCTCAGCGGGATCGTCGCGTTGAGATTGGCGGATCTACTACTCAGAAAACCCAGCGTTGCTCCGACCGGACCTGCAGATAGTCGATAGAACGTGGTTCGGGTCCGGTCTGCACGACCCCTACCGGTTGAGCGTCATACATGCGGATTCGTTCCGCCGGCTGCTGTTGCGTCTGGCTGAGCGGTTGCGACATCGGCCGCTCGGCACCAACGAGAAGAGTTACGACCGCAGCGGTAAGACAAGCCTTTCCAACCAGTGAGAAGCGTGCGTTGCGATTCATCCTCAACTCCTTCTAAGCATGCGGGGCAATCTGAATTACCTAATGGATTGCACTCCGCATGCCAGCTTTATCTAGTTATTTTTAATTTGTATTTCAATAACTTATCTACACCAACCTGCTTGCCGCCAATTTAATTTGCACGATGCCCCGAAGCGGGCCCGTGCGAAATGCACGACGGCCTAATCCCCACCTAGGCGTCATCGCCGCGGTGATTGAGCGCATGGATGCGAGCGTGGCAGGCGCGTAGCTTCGGCAGCTCGATGGCAAGCAGCGCACGCACATCGGGCTCGGCGCTTTTCAGCGCGTCTTCGAAGGCGCCCAGGATGCGTTCCTCCGCCTGGTCCAGTTGGTCCACATACACCGCGTCGGGGTCGCCAAGGCGCGCCTTGGTGTCGGCGTAGACCTCCCGCAATTTGCCGGCTGTAGTTCCACCCTGCGCTGGCTGCTCCTGATTGGCGGCGACCTTCACCGACAGCGCTTGAATGACGTGCGTCTTGGCCTGGGCGAGATCACGGAACAGGTGTTGGAGTTCGACGTCCTTCACCGCCTCCATTGCGTGCTGATAGAAATGTTGGCCGTCGCGGGTGATTTCGATCAGCTCGTTCAGTTGCGTCATGGTGTGGGCCATTTGATTCCTCCAGCGCCCCGTTCGAGGCAAGTCAGACAGTCAGTTGTGCCCTCTCGCCGCAAGGCGCGTGCCAGACTTTTTCACATGGCAAAGTTAAAGAAAACAACGACTTAGGCAATCGTTTCGCTTGCTGAGTGATTGCAGGCTGCAGTAAAGCCCCAACCTGACCGTGCAACTTGCAAGACTTTCCGTAGACTAATGCAGGCGCTCGAGTGCGGCCGCCCGCTCAGCCGCTAACCGGGCGCCCGTCGTACCTTCCGATTCAGCTGCTAATCCGCTTTGCCAACCTGGAGCATCCATGGACCAAACGACCGACACCGGTGGCCGTATTCTTCTGGTAGATGACGAGGCCGCGATCCTGCGTACCTTCCGCTACTGCCTGGAGGATCGCGGCTATACGGTTGTCACTGCCGCTAGCGCATCGCAGGCCGAAGCCGTCCTGCAGCGCCAGGTCTTCGACCTATGCTTCCTCGACCTGCGCCTCGGCGAGGACAACGGCCTGGACGTTCTGCAACAGATGCGCGTGATAGCCCCCTGGATGCGCGTGGTGATCGTCACAGCCCATTCGGCGGTCGACACCGCGGTCGATGCCATGCAGGCGGGCGCGGCGGACTATCTGGTCAAGCCCTGTAGCCCCGAGCAGCTGCGGCTGTCGGCGGCCAAGCAGCTGGAAGTCCGGCAGATGGCGGCACGGCTCGAAGCGCTCGAAGGCGAGGTCCAAAAGCGCAACGACGCGCTCGGCTCGCACAGCCCGGCCATGATGAATGTGCTGGAAACCGCCCGGCAGGTGGCCGACACCGACGCCAATATCCTCATTCTCGGCGAGTCCGGCACCGGCAAGGGCGAGCTGGCCCGAGCCATCCACAACTGGAGCCGTCGCGCCAAGAAAGCCTTCATCACCATCAACTGCCCATCGCTATCGGCGGACCTGATGGAGAGCGAGCTGTTCGGTCACAACCGCGGGGCCTTCACCGGGGCGACCGAGAGCACGCTCGGCCGCGTCAATCAGGCCGACGGCGGTACGTTGTTTCTCGACGAGATCGGCGATTTTCCCTTGACGCTCCAGCCCAAACTCCTGCGTTTCATCCAGGACAAGGAATACGAGCGGGTCGGCGATCCGGTCACCCGCCGGGCCGATGTGCGCATTCTCGCCGCCACGAACCTGAACCTCGAGGAAATGGTCCGTGAAGGCAAGTTCCGCGAGGATCTGCTCTACCGCTTGAACGTCATCACGCTCAACTTGCCACCGATGCGCGAGCGCCCAGAAGACGTGCTGACCTTGGCCGAACGTTTCCTGGCCTCGTTCGTAAAGAGCTATGGCCGGCCGGCGCGCGGCTTCAGCGACGCCGCCATCGCGGCCCTCAAGGCCTACCGCTGGCCCGGCAACGTGCGCGAACTGCGCAACGTCGTCGAGCGCGCCAGCATCATCTGCCCGCAGGAAATGATCGAGGTGAGCCACCTCGGCCTGGCAGACCAGGCCGTCAGCAACGCGCCACGCATCGGTGAAGCCATGAGTCTGGAGCAACTGGAACGCGCCCACATCGCCGGCGTGCTGAGTACCAGTGAAACACTCGAACAGGCCGCCCGGACGCTCGGCATCGACGCGTCGACCCTCTACCGGAAGCGCAAGCAATACGGCCTATGAAGATTCAGATGAAGCTCCGGACCCGACTCTTCCTCGGGTTCTCGGCGCTGATGACCGTTGCATTGCTGGGCCTGGTCCTGGCGCTCGTCAGCGTGGTGCAGATGGCCAAGAGCCAAGAGAAGCTGATCCGCGACAACTTCGGTGTGATCGAGGCCAACCAGCAACTGCGTCAGGCGCTGGGCAATCATCTGCTGATCCTGGTGCGCACGGATCGCGACAATGCCGCCCTCGACGAACCGCGCCAGGCCTTCGAAACAGCCCTGGCCAGAGGCTTGGCCGAAGCGGCAGACGAAGCCAGCCGCGATGATTACCGCGCCATCGAACAAGCCTATGCCGCGTTTCTCGCCATGCTCGAGGCACCGGCCGCGCAGGCGCTTACGCTGCTGGAGGACAACGGCCTGCGCCGCGCCTTCAATCGGGTGCGTTCGTTGATGGTCGATATGCAGCAAGATGCCTACGATCAGATCCGAGACACCGAGATCCGCAGCCGCGAGCGGGCCCAGCTACTTGCGGGCCTGCTCGGCTTGACGGGCATCGCCGTCCTGCTGATCGGCTTTGTAACGGCGCACAGCTTCGCACGGCGCTTTGGCGACCCCATCGAGCAACTGTCGAGCGTGGCGGACCAGATTGGCCGCGGCGATTTCAATATCACGCTGCCTAGCTCGCCCATTGCCGAACTGTCTTCGTTGAGCCGGCGCTTCGGCTTGATGTCGCAGGCCCTGCACACCTTCAAGCAGACCAACATTGATGCCTTGGTCAACGGCCAGCAACGCCTCCAGGCCCTGCTGGACAGCATCGACGATGGCCTGCTGATCATCGATCGGCAGGGCCGCCTGGAGCACGCCAACCCGGTCGCACAGCGGCAGCTCGCTTGGGAAACCGAACACATCGGCTCGACGCTCGGCGAAGCGCTGGGCCATCCGGAACTGGACGAGGCCGCACGCCTGGTGCTGGACGACAAGCCGCTCTCCGGTCCGCCGGACGACCTGGTAATCGAAGCCGACGGCGAGCGACGCCTGCTTTCCTGGCGCCTGAGCCCGGTGAACCACCATGACGGCCGTATCAGCGGCGCGGTGATGGTCTTGCACGACGTCACCGACCAGCGCACCTTCGAGCGCGTACGCAATGAATTCGTGCTGCGCGCCTCGCACGAACTGCGCACGCCGGTAACCGGTATGCAGATGGCCTTCAGCCTCTTGCGCGAGCGCACCCATTACCCGGCGAGCAGCCGCGAGGCCGACCTCTTCAGCACCGTGCACGAAGAGATGCAACGCCTGGTCACGCTGATCAACGACCTGCTGAACTTCTCCCGCTACCAGAGCGGGCAACAAAAGCTCGAACGCGTGCCATGCGACCCGGCGGCGCTGCTTAGCGAAGCCCGCGAGCGCTTCGTCGCGGCGGCCGCCGAGAACGATATCGAGATTGAGCTGGAACTGCAGGCCTTGCTGCCGAACCTGCTGCTTGATCGCCAACAGATGGAGCGCGTGCTGGACAACCTACTCAGCAACGCGCTGCGGCACACGCCCAAGGGCGGCGAAATCCGGCTGCTGGCGCGGCACCATGGCGAACGTGTGATCCTCAGCGTGGAAGATAACGGCGAAGGCATCCCCTACAGCCAGCAGGCGCGAATCTTCGAGCCCTTCGTGCAGATCGGTCGGCGGCGCGGCGGGGCTGGACTGGGGCTTGCCTTATGCAAGGAGATCGCCCAGCTGCATGGTGGTCGCATCGGCGTGCATTCACGCATCGGCCACGGCACCATCTTCTACATCGCCCTGCCCATCTGAGCCAGGCGGGCGACGGCCAACGAAAGGAGCCGCCATGCCCGCCCATCTCAACCCTACCGCGGAACAAATGCAGCAGTTCGCCGAGCGCATGCCCGCCGACATACCCATTCTCATGCTCAATCTGCTGCGCTTCCACCAGGAGGCGCACTACCCTGACAGCTCGCCCCATGCAGCGTGCAGCGGTGCCGAGGCGTATGCGCGCTACAGTCGCACCGCACTGACGAAGGTCCGTGAAGCGGGTGGCGAGGTGCAGGTGATGGCGCGGGCCCATGTCGCCCTGATTGCTCCGGCCGATGAGCATTGGGACCGGATGCTGCTGGTCCGCTATCCCTCGCGAGCGGCCTTCCTGGCGATGCTGGCCGATCCTGAATACCGCGCCGCTACCGACCATCGAACCGCAGCCCTGGCCGATTCCAGGTTGATCGGCTGCACCGAGCGGTCTTAGGGCGCAGCGAGTGCCGCGTTGAGCACGTGCAGCAGCGCTGCAGTCTCAGCATCCGGCTCGCCATCGAACCGCGACGGTCGATACTTCATTTGAAACGCTGCGATCACGTTGCGCGTCTCCAAATCCAGATGCTCATGGGTCGGCACCTTGTAGCCCTGGATCGCCAGCTGGCGCTGGAACCAGCCGACATCCGGCAGCTGCTGCGCGAAGATCGATTGCTGCCGCGCAACAGCGGCTGCGTTTGGCCAAGGCACCAGCCCTTCCTCTGCGAGCCGTTTCCAAGGAAACAAGGGCCCCGGATCCACCTTGCGCTGCGGGGCGATGTCGCTGTGCCCGACGATTGCGCCAGGCTTGAGCCAGTGGCGCTGCATGATGTCCTTGAGCAGGACGACGAGCGCGTCGATTTGCGCCTCCGAATAGGGATACCAGAGCCGCCGCCCCTGCGCGTCCTCAATGTAGCCACGGTTGACCAACTCGATGCCAATGGAACTCGAATTGAGCCAGGTGCGCCCATTCCACTGGCTATCGCCAGCATGCCAGGCGCGTCGGTCCTCATCGACCAGCCGGTAGATAGTGGCTGGCGATTCTCCAATCAGGTAGTGGCTGCTGACCCCGTCACCCTTGAGAATCTCCAGCGAGCGCTGCAGGTCGCTCGAGGTGTAGTGCAGGACAATGAATTGCGCCCGGCTGTCCTGGCCCAATGAAGTATGGCGGGTATCGATGCGTGGGCCGCTGGCGCAGCCAGCCAGCAATACGGCCAGCGCACCTAGAATCAGGGCTTTCATGGTCACCTCGGGTCGACAACTGAATGACTCAGGCAGCCGGCATGCCGCTGGCCGTGCCGATGCAACGCGCCGCTTCGCGCGGCGCGTGACGAGACGGGCCAGTATACGCAGGGTAAGCAGCCGGTCCAGACCGGTTGGTCAGCCCGCCTCGATACGGTTGCGCCCGCCGCCTTTGGCACGGTAAAGCGCCTTGTCGGCCCGCTCGAAGACCGCATCGGCACTGTCGCGCTCGCGGAAATCGGCGATACCGCCCGACAGCGTGACCTCCAGACGCGCACCTTTGAAATGGAACGGGCAGGCCTGAATGCCGGTGCGCAAGTTGTCGAGCAACTGCAGCCCAGCTTCCAGCGGCGTTTCAGGCAGCAACAGGGCGAACTCCTCGCCGCCGAAACGGGCGATGAAATCGGTCTTGCGCAACCGCTTGCGCAGCTCATTGGCGATGATTTTCAACACCCTGTCACCGGCCAGATGACCGAAGCTGTCATTGATGCGCTTGAAGTGGTCGACATCGAGCACCGCGAGCAGCAGATTTCCGCCATAGCGCTGCTGCCGCGCCAACTCCAGCTCGAGGCGCTCATCCCAGGCCGCCCGGTTGGCAAGCTGGGTGAGCGGATCCTGCAAGGCCTTCTGACGCTGCTCTTCGAGGTGCTGCTGCATGCCGACTGCTGCTTCCTCCAGGCTCGCGACACGGCCCACCAACGTGCCGAGCCGTTCGGCCAGGCGCTGCTCATGCTCGCCGCGTTGCTGCTCGTAGAGGTCGACCGTCTCCAGCAGCCCGTCGAGGCGTGCCTGCACGGCCTGTTTCAGTGAAGGCAAATCCTTGGCTTCGAGCATGCTGCTCTGCAAGCCACCAACCTGCTGGCGCAGCTCCTCATCGAGCGCTTGGGCGGCTTCCTGGCTTTGCGCATGACCTTCACGGGCCGAACTCAGGCTCTGCTGCATGCTCGCCAGTCGCTCGTTAAGCAGCTTGAGGTAGTTCTCGAATTCGCGCTGCCCCTGATCCGCCACCGCCAGCATCAGTTGCGCCAGATCATCGAGCACCGGCACCAGCTCGTACCAATTCAGACCGCGCTGGATACGTTCACGCAGCGCCTGCGCCTGCGGCTGCTGGTGCTCCGGCAGTTGCAAGCCATCGAGCAGGCTGAACAGGGTGGTCTCGACCCGCTCGGCTACCGCGCTGTAGGCCAGCTCAGGGGTTTCAGGCAGCGTATAGATCACATCATCGCCGTGGCTGGCGTCTTCCAGAGGGCTGTCAACCGGCGTGACGGGCGTTAGGTCGACCGGTTCGTTAACGGCCGGGCAGGATCCCTCAGATGCGACCGTTTCAGGCTCGGGCCCGGAGAGTGTCGCCTGGGGCGGCGCGGGCTCGGACGGCGCCCCCAGCGGCTGTGGCGACGAGGCCTGGCCTGCGGGTTCGCCCGATGAGGCTTCCGGTTGATTGCGCGTGCCAAAGAGCCGGCCGAACAGGCCCACCGACGCCGGCGCGGCCTGATCCTGTGCAGCCAAGGCCTGTTGTTGCAATTGGCCCAGCTCGTCCAGCAGCGGCGGCAGTTCGCGCGATTGCGCCGCGCGGTCGTCGAGCTGACGATCGAACTTCTTCAGCGGTTTGCGTATCTCGCCAGGCAGAGGCAGCTCGAGCAATTGCTCGACCAGGCGATGGAGCGCGCCGGTCAATTGTCCAAGACGGTCCTGCTTGGTCCGTTCGGTATCCAACACGGCCCGTTCCAGACGCGGCACCAGCGCGGCCAGCCGGTCGTCCAACACCTCATCGCGCAGTATCTCGCGCAACTCGCGCATGCACTGCTCGACCGCTGGGTCGGCACCCTCGACAGCGAAGCTGCTGCGCACCAGGCTCCGTCGCAGCAGATCCAGGCGGGTTTCCCAACGCTTTTCCTGGCGCTCCTGCTGCTCCAGCGAGCTGAGGTACTTTTCCTTCCAACGTTTGGCGTCGTCGTTCACTTCATGCCTACCTTGGGACCGGCAACGCATCGCCGTGCATTGAATCGGGCAGCCGAATCTCCACGGCGACGGGCAGATGGTCGGAGCTCGCCTGGGCCAGCACGTCGACGCGCTCGAGTGTCAAACTTGGGCTGAGCAGAATATGGTCCAAACACCGGCGCGGACGCCAGCTGGGAAAGGTCGCCTCAATCTGTGGCGCCTGCAAACCGAGGTCGCGCAAGGGCGAATGTTCCAGCAGGTCGCTGGCATGAGTGTTCATGTCGCCCATGAGTACTTGATGACGGTAAGGCCCGACCAGCTCGCGAATATAGGCAAGTTGTCGCGTCCTGGTGCTGCCGCCGAGCGCGAGGTGCATGACGACCACCACGAGGGCATCCTCACCTTCACCGAAACGCAGAAGGATCGCACCGCGCCCGGAGGGGCCAGGCAGCGGGTGATCCTCCAGCCCCTGAGGCTCCAGCCGGCTGAGCACGCCGTTGCTGTGCTGGGCGAAGCGGCCGAGGTTGCGATTGAGCTGCTGGTACCAGTAGGGAAAAGCGCCGAGTTGGGCCAGGTGCTCGACCTGGTTGACGAATCCGGAGCGCATGCTGCCGCCGTCAGCCTCCTGCAGGGCGACCAGATCGTAATTGGACAGCAGCTCGCCGATACGCTGCAGGTTGAGCGCCCTGCCCTGATGAGGCAGGAAGTGCTGCCAGCTTCGGGTCAGGTAATGGTGATAACGCTCGGTACTGATGCCGACCTGGATATTGAAGCTCAGCAGGCGCAGCCGGCCATCGCACGGCAGGCCGATGGAGTCCAGACAGTGCGAGTTGACCCTGGTCTGACCGGGGCCTGCCAGGCGCGGCGAACTCCAGCGGCGCAACATGGCGTTGCTTACTGCGCGGTGCGTTCTTTTTCGATCAGGAAGTCGGCGACTTCCAACGCGCGCTGCGGGCCACCCGCCGAGCCGATATCGAAGCGGTACTTGCCGTTGACGATCATTACCGGCACCCCCGTGATCTGATAGGCCATGGCAAGCTTCTTGGCCTGCTCAGCGCGGCTCTTCACACCGAAGGAGTTGTAGGCTTTCAGGAAGGCCTCGCCGTCGACGCCCTGGCCGGCCAGGAATTCGGCCATTTTCTCAGGTGTATCGAGCTTGTTGCCCTCGCGGTGATAGGCATTGAACACCGCATCATGAACCTTCTGCTCGACACCCATCGACTCGAGCGCCAGGAACATCTGGCCATGCAGGTTCCACACGCCGCCGAACATCGCCGGAATACGCTTGAAGTCGACGTCCTCGGGCAGTTGCTCGACCCACGGATTGATCACCGGCTCGAATTGATAACAGTGTGGGCAGCCGTACCAGAACAGCTCGACCACTTCGACCTTGCCGGGCTCGGCGACGGGCACCGGCGTCTTCAATTCGACGTATTCCTTCCCCGCCTGGAATTCCGCCGCGCTGGCCGGCAGACCGAACAGGCTAGCAGTGACGAGAACGGCGCTGAGAACGAGTTTACGCATGGTGACTCCCTTGGCTATGAACGGCTGACCGAATGCGCAACAGGCTGCAGTAATTCGCTGCGGCTCGCCAGCGCTTTCATCGGCTTTTCAAACTCTTGACACAGGATTATAGCGAGGCCCAAAACAACGAAAGGGCGCCAAGGCTCACGCCTCGAACGCCCTTTCGGTACGCCGACCGGCTAGCGGATCAGTGTAGGCCCTGGATGTAGCTGGCCAGGGCTTCGATGTCCTTGTTGGTCAGCTTCGACGCGACGGTTCGCATGATGGCGGCATCGCCGTCGTTGGTGCGGTTACCTTCGCGGAAATCGGTCAGCTGCTTGGCGGTGTAGGCCGCATGCTGGCCACCGAGGTGCGGGAACTTGGCGAGCTCGATACCAGCCCCATTGGGCGAGTGGCAGCCAGTGCAAGCGGGCATGCCTTCTTCGACCTTACCGCCGCGGAAGAGCTTCTCGCCCTGCGCGACCAGCGCCGGATCGGCCATGCCGACGGTCATCTTCTGGCTTGCGAAGTAAGCGGCGATGTCTTGAAGGTCCTGATCGCTGTAGGGATCGAGGATGCCTGTCATTTCCAAGACCTTGCGACCAACACCCGGCTCGGCGGTTGGCGAGCTGCCGGCCTTGATGTCCTGCAGTTGCTTGAACAGGTAGCTTTGGCCCTGACCCGCGAGCTTCGGGAAGTTCGGGGCGGCGCTGTTGCCGTCGGCACCGTGGCAGGCACCACAGACCGCGACCTTTTCCTTGCCTGCTTCGGCATCTCCAGCCGCGTGGGCCATACCGGTGATGCCAAGGGTCAACAGCAGACTCACGAGTACTTTGTTCATCAGCTCATCCAACTACGGCTAAAGGGTTAAAAGGATCTTATTCGGCAGGCCAGCCAGCTGGCTGCGGCCATGCTCGTTAGGTTCGCACGGGTTCGATACTGACCGAAACGATCCCTCCACCGGCCGGATGCGGCGCCGAGGTGATCGCTGCAGGGGTTCGTGTCAAGACCAAAGCGCACACAAAATCTGCGGCATTATATACTGGCGGCCTTGAAACGGAAATGAACCATTGCCGCACCCCTGCGCACCTCACCGGAATATCCATGCTCCCGAAGAACCCGATTCTCCGCCTCTGCCAGCAAGCGACCTTCATGACCAGCGCCGCCAAGGTCGACCAATGCCCGGCTGACGAGGGGTTGGAGGTCGCATTCGCCGGCCGCTCCAACGCAGGCAAGTCCAGCGCGCTGAACACACTGACACACGCCAACCTTGCGCGTACCTCGAAGACGCCCGGGCGCACCCAGTTGCTAAACTTCTTCCGCCTGGACGACGAACATCGCCTGGTCGACCTGCCCGGCTACGGCTACGCCAAGGTGCCGATTCCCCTCAAGCAGCACTGGCAGCGCCACCTGGAAGCGTACCTGAGCAGCCGGGAAAGCCTGGCCGGTGTGTTCCTGATGATGGACATCCGCCATCCGCTGACCGAATTCGACCGCATGATGCTGGACTGGTCGAGTGCCAGTGACCTACCGCTGCATATCCTGCTGACCAAGTCGGATAAGCTCGCGTTTGGCGCCGCGAAAAACGCCCTGCTGGCGATCCAGCGTGACATTCGTAAGGGGTGGGGTGAAGGGGTCAGCGTCCAGCTGTTCTCCGCCCCGAAGCGCCAGGGCGTCGAAGAGGCGCAGCTCGCGCTAGCCGAAATGCTAGGGATGGAATCGGTAGCCGACGACGCGGCCGACAGCTGACGCTCGACCAGCGAAACCGGGCCAGCCTATGGTCAGGTGTAACGGCAATTCACGCGGACGGGTAGCACTCTAACCGAAGCATCTTGACCGGCAGCCGTGCGAGGCGGATTGCTGAGAACGCTGGATCGCCCGTCTGCAAGCCGGTCTCTGGGGCCCCTGGCATATCTGTCGGGAACGAAATATCGGGCTTATCATGCCCAGACCACCCAGCGTGATGATGCCTCTATCCTTTTACCGAGCTTGGGAACACACCGAGGGCTCGCCGCCCCCGGTTTCCAGCGCGTTCTCAGCAGATCAATCCCTGTATGCGTCGACCGGCACGCAGGCACAGAACAGGTTGCGGTCACCGAAGACGTTATCCACCCGGTTCACCGCCGGCCAATATTTGTGCGCGCGCGTGTGGGCAGTCGGGGTGACACCTTCGGCGATGCTGTAGGGGCGGTCCCAAAGGTGAGTCACGTCTGCCAGGGTATGCGGTGCGCGCACCAATGGGTTGTCCTCGGCCGGCCAGCCACCGCTCTCGACCTTGGCAATCTCGGCCCGAATGCTCAGCATCGCCTCGACGAAACGGTCAAGTTCGGCCTTCGATTCGCTTTCGGTCGGCTCGATCATCAAGGTGCCAGGGACTGGGAACGACATGGTTGGCGCATGGAAGCCATAGTCGATCAAACGCTTGGCGACGTCCTCCTCGGTTATCCCCGTCTGCGCCTTCAAGGGTCGCAAGTCGATGATGCACTCGTGCGCGACGCGGCCATTGCGGCCGCTGTAGAGCACCGGATAGGCATCACCCAAACGCTTGGCCAGGTAGTTGGCACCCAGGATGGCGACTTCGGTAGCGTCCCGCAGCTGCGGGCCCATCATGGCGATGTACATCCAGCTGATCGGCAGAATACTCGCACTACCCCAGGGCGCCGCGCTGACCGCACCGTTCTCGGGGTTAGGGCCTTGCAGTTCGATAACCGGATGATTGGCCACGAAGGGCTGCAGGTGGGCCTTGATGCCAATGGGTCCCATGCCCGGGCCGCCACCGCCGTGCGGAATGCAGAACGTCTTGTGCAAGTTCATGTGCGACACGTCGGCGCCGATGTCGGCCGGTCGCGCCAGCCCAACCTGCGCGTTGAGGTTGGCTCCGTCCATATAGACCTGCCCACCGTGCGCGTGGATGGTCTCGCAGATCTCGCGCACGCCTTCCTCGTAAACGCCGTGCGTAGACGGATAGGTGATCATCAGGCAGGACAGCCGATCCCCCGCTTCGGCGGCCTTGCGCTTGAGGTCCGCCAGGTCGACGTTACCAGCCTTGTCGCATTCAACGATGACGACACGCATGCTGACCATCTGGGCCGAGGCTGGATTGGTGCCATGCGCTGAGGACGGGATCAGGCAGATGTCGCGCTGCCCTTCGCCACGGCTCTCATGGTACTTGCGGATCGCGACCAGGCCGGCATATTCGCCCTGGGCGCCGGAGTTGGGCTGCATGGAGATCGCATCGAAACCTGTGATCGCGCACAGCCAGGCTTCCAACTCGTCGATCATGGCCTTGTATCCCTGTGCCTGTTCGAGCGGGGCGAAGGGATGCAGATTGGCGAATTCCGGCCACGTGATCGGGATCATCTCGCTGGTTGCGTTGAGCTTCATCGTGCAGGAGCCCAGCGGGATCATCGCCTGGTTCAGGGCCAGATCCTTGTTTTCGAGCTGCTTGAGGTACCGCAGCATCTCGGTTTCGCTGTGATGGCTGTTGAACACCGGGTGCGAGAGGAAACCGGTGCTGCGTACCAGGGCCTGCGGGATGCCATCGCCAACCTCGCCGGCGTCGAGTGCTGCAACGTCGAGCCCGTGGTCGGCACCGAGGAAGATTGCGAGCAGTTGCTCGACGGTCTTCTCACAGCAGGTTTCGTCCAGGCTCACGCCCAGCTTGCCGCGCCCCAGAATGCGCAGATTGATGCGCGCTGCCCGGGCACTTTCGAGGATCGCCGTCTGGGCACCGCCGACGTCGAGGGTCAGCGTGTCGAAGAAATGGGCGTTGATGCGCTTGATGCCGCCGCGCTCCAGCGCCGCGGCAAGGATCGCCGTCAAGCGGTGGGTGCGCTGGGCAATCCGCTTGAGCCCGTCCGGCCCGTGGTAAACAGCGTAGCAGCTGGCAATGTTCGCCAGCAGCACCTGCGCGGTGCAGATGTTGGAGTTGGCCTTCTCGCGACGGATGTGCTGCTCGCGGGTTTGCAGCGCCATGCGCAGCGCAGTATTGCCACGCGCATCCTTGGACACACCGATGATTCGCCCCGGCATGGCGCGCTTGAACTCGTCACGCGTGGCGAAATACGCAGCGTGAGGCCCGCCGTAGCCCATCGGCACGCCGAATCGCTGCGTCGTACCGAGCACCACGTCCGCGCCGAGCTCGCCAGGCGGCGTCAGCAGCACGAGGCTGAGCAGGTCGGCCGCGACACAGGCCAGGGCCTGACGCGCATGGAGCTGCTCGATGGCCGGGCGCAGGTCGCGAATTTCGCCATGGGTATCGGGATATTGCAGAAGCGCCCCGAACACGTCCTCGCCGGCAATGCTCTCGACGGCACCGACCACCAGTTCGAAGCCGAAGGCCTCCGCGCGGGTCTTCATGACCGAGAGCGTTTGCGGGTGGCAGTTTTCATCGGCGAAGAAGCGGTTGCTCTTGCTCTTGGCTACCCGCCGCGCCAGCGTCATGGCTTCGGCCGCGGCGGTCGCCTCGTCGAGCAGCGATGCGTTGGCCAAATCCAGCCCGGTCAGGTCGATGGTCATTTGCTGAAAATTCAGCAGCGCCTCGAGACGGCCCTGGGCAATTTCAGGTTGATAGGGCGTGTAGGCGGTGTACCAGCCCGGGTTCTCCAGCACATTACGCAGGATAACCGTCGGAGTGATGGTGCCGTGGTAGCCCATTCCGATCAGGCTGGTCCAGAGCTGGTTCTGCTCGGCATGGCTGCGCAACCTGGCCAGCGCACCTTGTTCGTCCAGCGCCGGCGGCAGTGCCAACTCGCCGTTCAGCCGGATCGCCGGCGGTACGGTCTGCTCGATGAGCTGCTCGCGGCTCGACAATCCCAGCGCGTCGAGCATGGCCTGTTGCTCAGCCGCATCGGGCCCTAGGTGGCGACGGAGGAAGGCGTCGGGTTGCTGAAGCTGGGAAAGGCGCGGCACTTGGGACATGACTGCTCTCTCGGAAAAAGGAAAGCCCCGGCGCCGAGCCGGTGAGCGAACTCGACCAGCGGCGCGGGGCTCGGATCAGAAAATCAGGCGTCGGCGTTGCAAGCGGCCTTGTAGCCCTCAACGTCGAGCAGCTTGTCCAGCTCGGCCGTGTCGTTGGGCTGCACACGGAAGAACCAGCTGCCGTAAGGTTCGCCATTGACCTTCTCGGGTGCATCGGTCAGCTGTTCGTTGATTGCTACGACCTCGCCGGAGATCGGCGCATAGATGTCGGACGCTGCCTTCACCGACTCGACCACGCCCGCCTGCTGGCCGGCGCCGAGCTGCTGCCCGACCTCAGGGAGTTCGACATAGACCACGTCGCCCAACGCTTCCTGAGCATGGTCGGAGATGCCGACGCTGACGGTGCCGTCCGCTTCGAGGCGGGCCCATTCGTGGCTGGCGGCGTAACGCAGATCGCTTGGGATGTCGCTCATGTTCATGTCCTCGAAACCGTTGGAATTGAAGTCGCAGCAGGCCTCTCGCAGCCCACCGCAAGGAAGCGCTCCGCGGAATTTACACCAGGACTTTGCCGTGGCGCACGAAAGTCGGCTGAACCACCCGAACTGGGTACCATTTGCCGCGTATTTCCACTTCGGCACGATCACCGGTCGCGGCAGGCACGCGGGCGAGCGCGATGGACTTGCCCAGCGTCGGCGAAAAGCTCCCACTGGTGATCTCACCTTCACCGCTGCCATTGACCCGCACCACTTGGTGGGCGCGTAGGACGCCACGCTCCTCCAGCACCAGCCCAACCAACTTGGGCACCTCGCGCGTGCGTTCGGCCTCGAGTGCGGCGCGGCCGATGAACGAGCGATCGGCCGGCTCCCAGGCCACCGTCCAGCCCATGTTGGCCTGCAGCGGCGATACGGCTTCGGTCATGTCCTGACCGTAAAGGTTGAGGCCCGCTTCCAGGCGCAGCGTATCGCGCGCGCCCAGCCCGATCGGCGAAATGCCGGCACCGACCAGTTCGCTGAGGAAATCCGGCGCTTCGGCGGTAGGCAGAATGATCTCTAGGCCGTCCTCGCCCGTGTAGCCGGTGCGGCCGATGAACCAGTCACCGACAGCGCGACCCTGGAAGGGTTTGAGTTCCTGGATAAGCGCCGCGCGTTGCTGATTGAGCAGGTCGGCCGTACGGGCGCGGGCATTCGGCCCCTGAATCGCGAGCATCGCCAGATCGGGCCGCTCGCGGACGTCGACCGCAAAACCCTCGGCCTGGCGGGTCATCCACGCCAGGTCCTTGTCACGGGTGCTGGCGTTGACCACCAGGCGGTAGCCCCAGTCCGTGAGATAGACGATCAGGTCGTCGATCACCCCGCCCTGCTCGTTGAGCATGGCGGTATAGAGCGCCTTGCCGACCTCGGCGAGCCGGCCGACATCATTGGCCAGCAGGCGCTGCAGGTAAGCCTTGGCTTGTTCGCCGGACACATCGACGACGGTCATGTGCGAGACGTCGAACACCCCGCAATCGCGCCGCACCTGATGATGCTCCTCGACCTGGGAGCCATAGTGCAGCGGCATGTCCCAACCGCCGAAGTCGACCATCTTGGCACCGAGCGCGAGGTGCTGATCGTAGAGGGGAGTACGCTGACCCATGGGTTTCTCCTTCCGGGCAGGTCGCCGAAGCGGCGTAGGTAATGCTTGTTAGAGCCGGAGAATGCTACCCGGCGTTTTTTGAATGGCGCGCATTGTAGCCCCAAGGTTGTGACAGGTCACGGTGAGGCGATTAGCCACCGGCCCGGCGCGCGGAACGTCGAATGAGCAACACTACCGGCAGCAACCCGACCAGGACCAGCGTCAGCGCAGGCAGCGCCGCCCGGGCCCACTCGCCCTCGCTGGTCATTTCGAAAATCCGCACGGCGAGCGTGTCCCAGCCGAAGGGCCGCATCAGCAGGGTGGCCGGCATTTCCTTGAGTACGTCGACAAATACCAGCAACGCGGCACTCAGCGTGCCTGGCAGCAGTAGCGGCAAATAGACCCTGAAGAACAGCGCCGGCCCGCCAACGCCCAGGCTGCGCGAGGCCTGCGGCAGGGACGGCCGGATCCGTGCCAGCGCAGTCTCCAGCGGCCCAAAGGCGACCGCCATGAAACGAATCAGGTACGCAAGCAGCAGCGCGCCAAGGCTACCCAGCAGGATCGGCTTGCCCGCACCGCCAAGCCAAGCGGACAACGGCACGACCCATTCGCGATCGAGGTAGCTGAATGCCAGCATGATCGATACCGCCAGGACCGAGCCGGGCAGCGCGTATCCAAGGTTTGCCAAACCCACCGCGGCGCGCACCGAACGCACTGGCGCCTGCCGCCGGGCGAAGGCCAGCAGCAAGGCCACCACCACGGTGATCAATGCCGCGAGGCCGCCCAGGTACAGCGTGTGGAGGATCAGCCCGACGTAGCGTTCGTCAAGGTCATAGCGACCGCGCTGCCACAGCCAGACCAAGAGCTGTAGCACCGGTACGACGAAGGCGCAGCCGAACACCAGGCCGCACCAGACGCTGGCCCCGAGCGCCTTAAAGCCTCGCAGCTGATAGAGCGGCGCCGAACGCGCACGCTCGTTGGCCGGACGGGCCGCACCACGGGCCCGACGCTCGCCGTAGAGCACCAGTATCACGGCGAGCAGCAGAAGGCTGGCCAGCTGGGTCGCGCTGGTCAGGCTGAAGAAGCCGTACCAGGTCTTGTAGATGGCCGTCGTGAAGGTATCGAAGTTGAACACCGAGACGGCACCGAAATCCGCCAGGGTTTCCATCATCGCCAGCGCCAGCCCGGCGCCAATCGCCGGCCGCGCCATCGGCAGCGCCACGCTCCAGAACGCCCGCCACGGCGAGTGACCGAGCACCCGCGCCGCCTCCATCAAACCCCGCCCCTGCGCCAGGAACGCCGCCCGCGCGAGCAGGTAGACGTAAGGATAGAAGACCAGCACCAGAACCACGATGACCCCGCCTGTCGACCGGACGCGGGGGAACCGGATACCGCTGCCGAACCACTCACGCGCCAGCGTCTGAACCGGGCCGGCGAAATCCAGCAACCCGATGAAGACGAACGCCAGCACGTAGGCGGGAATCGCGAAGGGCAGCATGAGGGCCCAGTCCAGCCAGCGCCGGCCTGGAAAGTCGCAGAGAGCGGTCAGCCAGGCGAGACTGACGCCAAGAAGCACCACACCTGCACTGACACCGACGATCAATGACGCCGTATTGCCCAGCAGCCTGGGCAGCTGGGTATCCCACAGGTGAGACCAGATGCTGGTATCGATATCGCTCCAGCTGAGCAGCAGCACACTCAGCGGTAGCAGGACCAGCGCGGCAACCGAAAGGGTGATGGGGTACCAGCGACGCTCGACGGGGTGGGACACGCAGGCCTCGGAAAAGCAGAAATGACAACGCCCCCGGAGCAATCGGGGGCGTCGAGTATAACCGCAGCCGCAGCGGCCTGGTCGCGTGCCGGCGGTGCGGCTGCGATCAGGCGTTCAGGTCGCTGCCTTTAGTTCCAGCCGGCGCGATCCATCAGCTTGATCGCTTCGGCCTGGCGCTTGCCCGCGACCTCGACCGGAATGGTGTCGGCCTTGAAGTCACCCCATGCGGCCACTTCGGCAGATGGCTTCACGTCGGGATTGGCCGGGAACTCCATGTTGATGTCGGCGAAGATGCTCTGCGCTTCGGGGGTCGTCATCCACTCGACCAGTTTGCGCGCGGCGTCTGGATGCGGTGCGTGCTTGGTCAGGCCAATGCCGGACAGGTTGACGTGAACGCCCCGGTCGGACTGATTCGGCCAGAACAGCTTGGCCTTCAGGTCCGGGTTTTGCGCGTGCAGACGACCAAAATAGTAGGTGTTGACGATACCGACGTCGCACTGGCCGGCATCGACCGCCTGGATCAGCGCGGTGTCGTCAGCGAAGACGTCGGTCACCAGATTGTTGACCCAACCCTTGAGGATTTCCTCGGTCTTCTCGGCGCCATGCGTTTCGATGAGCGTGGCGGTCAGCGACTGGTTGTAGACCTTCTTGCTCGTGCGCAGGCAGAGGCGGCCATCGAAGTTTTCGTCGGCCAGGGCTTCGTAGGTGCTCAGCTCGCTCTCTTCGACGCGCTCGGGCGAATACACGATGGTCCGCGCGCGCAGCGACAGCCCAGTCCAGGCATCAGTGGAGGAGCGGTATTGCGCGGGGATGTTCTTCTTCACCACATCCGAGTCCAGCGGCTGAAGAATACCCATCTGTTCGGCCTGCCAGAGGTTGCCGCCATCGACGGTCAGCAACAGGTCAGCCGGCGTGTTCGCACCTTCCGCCTTGATGCGCGCCATCAGCGGCGCTTCCTTGTCGGTGATGAACTTGATGTCGACGCCCGTCTTGGCTGTGTAGGCGTCAAATACGGGCTTGATCAGCTCGTCGATCCGCGAGGAGTAAACCACCACTTCGTCGGCAGCCTGAGCGGCGCCGGACAGCGCAGTGAGCGCCAGAGCGGCGAGTAAACCTTTGCTTACCTGCATGGATCAGCCTCTTCTTGAGTGAACGAAAGAGGCCAAATAGTAGTGAATCCCATTTGCCAACTCAATGCGACACGTCGTGCAAGGCGTTACAGCACGCGTCAGACCCGCGCCAGTATCGGCAAATCACCGGACAGTCCAAGCGCTTGCCGAACGAAGCGCGCCTTGGCTTCGGGCATCGCCTGGACACCCTTCAGCCCGGCGTTACGCAACCACCGCAGCGGCAAGCTATCGGCCTGGAACAGCCGCTCGAACCCCTCCATCGCCGCCATCATCGCCAGGTTCTGCGGCATGCGCCGCCGCTCGAACCGCGAGAGGACGCGCAGGTCGCTCGGCTCGGCCCCTCGCGCCACCGCAGCCGTCAGCACCTCGGCCAGCACGGCTGCGTCGAGCAATCCCAGGTTTACGCCCTGCCCCGCAAGCGGATGGATGGTATGGGCCGCGTCGCCGATCAGGGCCAGCCCCGGCTGGACGTATCGCTTGGCGTGGCGCTGGCGCAGCGGGATACACAGCCGCGGATCGGCCTGCTGAATGTCGCCCAGGCGATGCTCGAAGGCCCGCCCCAAGGCCTTCCGGAAGCCCTCGTCGTCGAGCGCCATCAAACGCTGCGCCTCGAGCTCGGTGGTCGACCAGACGATCGAGCACCAGCGCTCGTCATCGCCCCGCTGCAACGGCAGGAACGCCAGCGGCCCTTCGTCAGTAAAGCGCTGCCAGGCGGTGCGCTGGTTGGAATCGGCGCAGCGCACGCTGGTCACGATCGCATGATGCAGGTAATCCCACTCGCGGGTTTCGCAGCCGGCCAGGCGCCGGACCGCCGACTGGGCGCCATCAGCAGCCACCAGCAGTCGGGCACAATGGTGAGAACCGTCGGCCAGCGTGACCTGCCAACCCTCGGCATCATGTTGCAGATGTTCCAGCCGCGCCTCACCGATCAGCTCGACTGACGCGCCATCGTTGAGTGCATCGAGCAGGGCGTCCTGTACGACCCGATTCTCCACGATGTGGCCAAGCACCTCGGCATGTACGGAGGCGGCAGAAAAATGGATCTGGCCGGTGCCGGAGCCATCCCACACGCGCATTTCGAGGTAGGGGCTGGCACGCCGTTCGACGATCCCGGTCCAGGCTCCCACCCGTTCGAGGATCCTCTGGCTCGCCGCCGAAAGCGCGCTGACACGCGGTTCGAAGGCGCCATCAGCGTCGAAGGGCTGCGACGTTAGCACGCCGGCATCGATCAGTTTGATGGAAAGCCCTGCGTCACGCAGCGCCAGCGCAAGGGTGCTGCCGACCATGCCCGCACCGACGATGATGAGGTCCGTATGCATCCGTTCTCTCCTGCGTGGCCGGCTCGCGCCGGTATGAGATTCAACCTTCGCGAACGCCAAGCCCCATCGCCTGGCGTGCGAACCACCCCTTGCCCGTCGGTGAAAGGTCCAGCGCGACCAGCCCCAGGTTGCGCGCGAGCGTACTGGCCCGACCGGGCTCGCCGAACAGACGCGTCAGACGATCCGAAAACCCGACGGTAAGCGCCTGGTCCGCCCGTTGACGCCGGTGGTAGGCCTGCAGCACGGCCAGGTCGCCAAGCGCGGATGAGCTGGAGAGCAACGCCCCGGCCAGCGCCTCTGTGTCGCGCAGCGACAAGTTGTAGCCCTGACCGGCAATCGGATGCAGGCTGTGCGCGGCATTGCCGAGCACTACCAGGTTGCGCCGGACCTGCTCCTCCGCTTCGATGAGGGTCAGCGGGTAAAGATGCCGCGTGCCGACGTGACGAAACCCGCCAAGCCGGAAGCCGAACGCATCTTGCAGTTCGGCGAGGAAGGTCCTGTCGTCTAGCCCTACAAGGCGCTCGGCGTCGGCCTTCGGGCGCGTCCAGACCAGCGCGCAGCGGTTGCCCTGGACGGGCAACAGGGCCATCGGCCCATGTTCGGTGAATCGTTCGAATGCGCGACCGCCATGCGCTTGCCCCGGCGTGACGTTCGCGATCAACCCGCACTGCCCGTACGGCGTACGGCGCACCTCGATGCCGAGTTGCTCGCGTAGGCCTGAGCGACCGCCGTCGGCAAGGACCGCCAGGTCGCAATCGAGCGTGCGGCCATCGCTGAGCGCAAGGCGATAGCCATCGGCCACGGGTTGCATGTGCTCGACCTCGGCGGGGCAATGCCGCTCCACAACCTGGTCATCCAGCGCTTGCCACAGGCAGTGCCCGATCCAGGCGTTTTCTACAACGTAGCCAAGCGCCGGTACGCGCTCTTGCGCCGCTTCGAGCCGGGTCGCGCCAGGATGCCCACGATCGGACACATGGATATGACTGATGGGCTCGGCACGCTCGGCAATCCGCGCCCAGACGCCAAGCCGCTGGTATATCAGCCGCGTGCCGTAGGACAAGGCCGTGGACCGCGCATCGTAGCTCGGCTGGTACTCATGGCCTGGCTCGAACGGCTCGATCAGCAGGATTTTCCATCCACGATTCCGCGCCCCGGCCTGCAGCGCCAGCGCAAGGCTGGCACCAACCAGCCCGCCGCCGACAATCGCCAGCGTGCCCATGCCTTAGGCGACCTCGCGAGCGGCGGCCATCAGCGCCTCGACTTCGTCGGCCGCCTTGGGCACGCCGCCAGTGAGAATCTCGCATCCGGTACGGGTTACCACGACATCGTCCTCGATGCGCACGCCGATGCCACGCCACTTCTTCGCAACATCCGTATTGTCGGCCGCGATGTAGATTCCGGGCTCCACCGTCATCGCCATGCCGGGCTCGAGGACACGCCAGGCACCGCCGACCTTGTAGTCGCCGACATCGTGCACGTCCATCCCCAACCAGTGGCCAGCCCGGTGCATGTAGAACGGTTTGTAGGCCTCGGCCGCGATGAGCTCGTCGACTTCACCCTGAAGCAGGCCCAACTCCACCAGACCTGCAGTGATCACCCGCACGGTGGCTTCGTGGGCTTCGTTCCAGTGCTTGCCCGGCGCGATGTGCTTGAACGCTTCCAGGTTAGCGGCCAGGACCAGGTCGTAAATGGCGCGCTGCTCTGGTGTGAAACGGCCGTTGACCGGGAAGGTGCGGGTGATATCGCTGGCGTAGCAATCGATTTCGCAACCCGCATCGATCAGTACCAGCTCGCCGTCCTTCAACGGCGCATCGTTTTCTCGATAGTGCAGGATGCAGGCGTTCTTGCCCGCCGCGACGATCGAACCGTAGGCCGGCATCTTCGCCCCGCCCTTGCGGAACTCGTAGTCAAGCTCAGCTTCGAGGTGATACTCGTGCAGCCCGGCTCGGCTGGCCTGCATCGCCTTGATGTGCGCGCGCGCGGAAATCTCCGCGGCGGCACGCATGACCTTCACTTCGTTGGCCGATTTGTACAGCCGCAGGTCGTGCAGCAGATGGTCGAGGGCGACGAATTCGTTGGGCGGCTGCGCACCTTGGCGCGCCTTGGAGCGGATGGTGTTGATCCACTCCATCAGTTGGTGATCGAACTCAGGATTGCTGCCGATGGCGTAGTACACCCGCGAGCGGCCCTCGATCAGCCCTGGGAGGATGTCGTCAATGTCACCGATGGGGAAGGCATCGTCGGCGCCGTAATCACGAACCGCCCCATCCTGCCCTGCACGAAGCCCGTCCCAGAGTTCGCGCGCCGGGTCTCGCTCGCGGCAGAACAGCACGTACTCACCGTGCTCACGTCCGGGGATCAGGGCAATCACCGCTTCGGGCTCGGGAAAGCCGGAGAGGTACTGGAAATCACTGTCCTGCCGGTAGGTGTGCTCGACGTCGCGATTGCGGATATGCATGGGCGCCGCGGGCAGGATGGCAATGCTGTTGGGCTCCATCTGCTCCATCAGCGCCTTGCGCCGGCGGGCGTATTCGGATCGGGGTATGCGAGTCATGTATGGGCAACTCTCAATGCAGGGAAGGCTTGGGGACCGGCGCGACAGGTCTGGCACACTCACTGAACAAGAGCATGGGCGCGACGCGCAGGTACTCCATTACCTCCATATAGTCGCTTTCGCCATCCTCCGACTCTTCCAGCGACTCCTGGACCTGGGCAATCGCCGCCAGGTCCTGCAGGACTTCCATTGCCTCACCGCTCAGGGCGCGGTCGCCGGCGACCAGGCCGAAGCCGGTCAGGAAACTCTGACACCACTGCCCCAGCGCGGTTGCGCGCTCGGTGAGCGAGGCCTCATCGGAGGGCAGCAGCAGGACGATAGCAATGTCCTCGCCGGCGAGTTCGCCCTTGACCATTTCCTGCAGGCCGATCAACGCCTGACGGACCGGCTCGTCCGGCTCGCCACCGAGCAGTTCGGTGGCGTCAGCGATCCAGGCATCGATATCGAAGCCGGCCCCTGCGCAGCTGCGCCCCAGCAAGAGGCCATGGAGTTCGGCCGGGGTGACGGGTTGAGCGCTGCTGGCCAGCAATGTGGCGAAGGCAGCATAAGGAGAATTCTGAGTGGGCATTGGCTGCTAGGCGCGCGGGGGCGCTAATGACTAGAATGAAGGCCTCGTATCCTAGCATCGGCGCCCGAGCCAAGACCATCTGAGACGGCCGGTCGTTGCCGCTGGCACTTCATCAGGAATCCCATGGAAGACGCCGATCTGCAATTGCTCACGAGCAAGCTGGAACAGCTGTTACAGCGGGTCGAGCAGCTCAAGGCCCAGAATCGCCTGCTGCTCCACAGCGAGCAGGCCTGGCGCGAAGAGCGCGCTCATCTGATCGAGAAGAACGAAATCGCTCGTGTAAAGGTCGAAGCGATGATTTCGCGCCTGAAAGCCCTGGAGCAGGACTCATGACCCAGCCGAACACCGTCACCGTGCAAATCTTGGACAAGGAATATTGCATTGCCTGTCCGCCAGAGGAGCGCAGCAATTTGGAAAGCGCGGCCAGCTACCTGGACCGCAAGATGCGCGAGATCCGCAGCAGCGGCAAGGTCATCGGGGCGGACCGCGTTGCCGTGATGGCCGCGCTGAACATTACGCACGAGTTGCTGCACAAGCACGATCGCCTAGACGCCCAGGCCAACAGCGCCCGCGAGCATGTTCGCACCCTGCTCGAGCGAGTCGACAGCGCGCTTGCCGCCGATCCAAACCCCTCGCGCAACTGATCAACGGCAACCGGTTTGCGTTATACTCGCGCCCACTCCCTGGCATGTTCGCCAGTCGGCGATGACCCTCTCCCGATAAGCAACACCATGGAGGCTACACGTAGTGCCGGTGTGCATGTCCGCCTGACGGAAAGCCTTAAGGTACTCTGTAGTCGCCACCTTGAACTCTCGGGTTCAAGGGCCTACGCGGGCAGCGGCATGCTGGGGAGCTTACTTTCATGATCGCTGCCGAAGGCCTTTCTCGCCCCGCGCTGCGGCGGTCACTGCGCCAAGCGCGCCGCCAACTGTCCAAGCATCAGCAGCGCCTGGCCTCAGGCCGACTCTTCCGTCAACTTGCCCAGCACCCACTGTTTCGCCGCGCCCGGCATGTTGCCTTGTACCTACCCAACGATGGCGAGATCGATCCGCGCCCACTCATGCTTGAAGCCCAGCGCCGCGGCAAGGCGACCTATCTACCGGTGCTCAACGCCTGGCCGCGAACACGAATGGCGTTCCAGCGGATCATGCCCGGCGAACCTCTGCGAACCAATCGCTTCGGCATCGCCGAGCCGCGCTTTCGACCGGCTCGACAACGCCCCATATGGGCGCTGGACCTGGTACTGATGCCACTGGTGGGCTTTGATGAGTTCGGCGGTCGACTGGGCATGGGCGGCGGGTTCTACGACCGCAGCCTGGCCTACCGGAAAGCGCGCAAAAAATGTCACAAACCGACCCTGCTCGGCCTGGCACATGACTGTCAGAAGGTCGACCAGCTACCCCTGCAAAGCTGGGACGTCAGCTTAAGGGCGACAGTGACGGATAGAGGATGGTACGGAGAGGACTGAGCGATGCCGCGTCCATGCGGCGAGCGGGATCAGCGCTGTTGCTGCGCGTGGCTGATCGGGACGGTGGACGTAGCGTCATTCTGTTCCCAAAGCCCCTGCGTATAGCCCGTCGTGACGACACCGAGACCGAAGATAAGCACCAACACCCACAAAATATCCGGCTTGCGTTTCATATAAGTTCGCCTCCCCCTGCCAGGCGAAAAACATCGAGCCACTCTTTCGTTTTAGTTCTGGGACTCGATACTGCCAACCTCAAGCGCGGCATTCTCCGCTAAGGTCCGATGCAGCGCAAACGAGCGCGGTGACCGGTTGTCGGGGAATGTTCGACTTGAGAATCCTGATAACCCTAGACAATGAGCAAACTCCATGCCGTATTGGCTGATGAAGTCTGAACCCGACGAATTCTCCATCCTCGACCTTCAGCAAAAGCAGCGGGCACGCTGGGATGGGGTGCGCAATTACCAAGCACGCAATTTTCTACGGGCCATGGCGCCAGGCGATGAGTTTTTCTTCTACCACTCTAGCTGCGCTACGCCCGGCGTGGCAGGCGTAGGCCTTATCATCGGCGAGGCCTATCCCGACCCGACGGCGCTGGATCCGGACAGCCCCTATTTCGATGCCAAATCCAGTGACAGTGCCAATCGATGGAGCGCCATCGACGTCGGCTTTGGTGAACGTCTCAATGAAGTACTGGCACTATCGCGCCTGAAGCAGCAACCGGCGCTGGCGGAACTGCCATTGGTACAAAAGGCCAGCCGACTCTCGGTGATGCCGGTGACCGAGGCGCAGTGGCGCGCGATCCAATCGCTGCGCTGACAGCGCAGCCGTGACCTACTGGACGATCAAATTATTGAACAGCAGATCCTCGACCAACGGCTGCCCCTCCTCCTGATTCAGCACGGCCTGCACCTGCTTGAGCGCCTCCTGACGCAACGCTTCCTTGGCTTCGACACTGCCCAGACTGGCGTCCGTCTGCTGTGAGAACAACATGACCAGTTGGTTGCGTATCAGCGGCTCGTGATGCTTGACCTTGGCCTCGGCTTCGGTACCGGTGATGCGCAACGCCACATCGGCCTTGTAATACTTGAGCTTTGCACCGGAGCCATAGTTACCCACCAGCGCCGGAACCAGCGTGTAGTAAATCGTCTTTGGCGCCGCGGCCTCCTCCCCTTCGGGTGAATTGGCCATCACAGGCGCGGCAACTAACAGGGCAAGGCAGAACAGCAGAATGCGTTTCACGGTGACGACTCCAAAAGGGGAGGCGGCCAGCATAACCACTGCGCCGCGCCGACCCAAGCCCGGCGTATGGGCACCCATCAGGGCCGACCATGCTCATTGCGCCTACGATCGAGGCTTCTAGACTCCAGGCGACTGACCCGGACTAAGAAGGAAACCCGATGAAAGCGGTCCTGTGCAAAGCGTTCGGCCCCGCCGAACACCTCGTCGTCGAAGACGCACCCACCCCGACCGTCAAGAAAGGCGATGTGCTGCTCGACGTCCATGCGGCTGGGGTGAATTTCCCCGACACCCTCATCATTCAGGGCAAATACCAATTCAAGCCGCCGTTTCCCTTTTCCCCGGGCGGAGAAGCGGCCGGTGTGGTCGCCGCGGTGGGCGAAAAAATAACCCATCTCAAAGTCGGTGATCGCGTCATGGCCCTGACCGGCTGGGGCAGCTTTGCAGAGCAGGTCGCGGTGCCTGGCAGCAATGCCCTTCCGATACCCGCCGAGATGGATTTCACCACCGCCGCCGCCTTCAGCATGACCTATGGCACGTCCATGCATGCCCTGCGGCAACGCGCCAACCTGCAACCAGGCGAGACGCTGCTCGTACTCGGCGCATCGGGGGGCGTAGGGCTCGCAGCCGTGGAGATCGGCAAGGCGATGGGCGCCAGGGTCATCGCGGCCGCATCGACGGCCGAAAAGCTGACGGTGGCGAAGGCGGCGGGCGCGGACGAGCTGATCAACTACAGCGAGACGAGCCTGAAGGAGCAGATCAAAACGCTCACAGGTGGACAGGGTGTGGACGTCATCTACGACCCGGTCGGTGGGCAACTGTTCGAGGAGGCGTTCCGCAGCATCGCCTGGAACGGGCGGATGCTCGTTGTGGGATTCGCTGCAGGCGATATCCCCGCGCTACCGGCCAACTTGCCGCTGCTCAAGGGCGCCTCGCTGGTAGGCGTGTTCTGGGGCTCGTTCGCACAGCGACAGCCGCACGACAATGCCGCCAACTTTCGACAACTGTTCGCCTGGTATGCCGAGGGCAAGCTCAAGCCACTGGTTTCGCAGACGTTTACGTTGGAACAAACGCCCCAGGCAATCGACACGCTTGGGCAGCGCAAAGCGGTGGGCAAATTGGTTGTCACGGTCCGCTAGCGTGAACACATGACGAGCGAAACAGCCGGGCGTCACGCCTCGGCTGTTTCATGCACCGAACGAACTGCGGCGCGTGGCGGCGTGCTCGATTAGTGAGCGGTCGCGGGAGCGTCGCCGGCCTGCTGCATGCGGGCCATTTCCTGCGCATAGAGCGCATCGAAATTGACTGGCGCCAGCATTAGCGCCGGGAACGAGCCACGGGTCACCAGGCTGTCGAGCGTCTCGCGAGCATAAGGGAACAGGATATTCGGGCAGAAGGCGCCGAGCGTGTGGCTCATCGCCTGCGCCTCGAGCCCCTTGATCAGGAAGATGCCGGCCTGCTGCACCTCGGCGATGAACGCGACCTCTTCTCCGGTCTTGACGGTAACTGAGAGCGTCAGCACGACTTCATGGAAGTCGCCTTCGAGCGGCTTCTGCTTGGTGTTCAGATCCAGCGAAACACTCGGGCTCCATTCCTGACGGAAGATTTCGGGGCTCTTTGGCGCTTCGAACGACAGGTCGCGCACATAGATGCGCTGCAGGGAAAATTGCGCGCCCTGCTCCTGCTGGCCAGCCGCTCCGTTGTTTGCTTGTTCAGTCATGTGAAGCCTTCTCGTTGTGCGTGGGATGTTCGGGTCATCAAGCGGCAACCTAAGGCGCCGCGGCCGGCCGGTGCGGCTCAGCCCTGCAACATCGCATCCAGGCGTCCAGCACGGTCGAGCGCATGGAGGTCGTCGCAACCACCGACATGCGCGTCGCCAATCCAGATTTGCGGAACCGATGTACGGCCGGCCTTGCTGGCCATCTCGGCACGCAGCGCAGGCTTGCCGTCCACGGCTATTTCCTCGTAGGCGACACCCTTGCGATCAAGCAGCGCCTTGGCGCGAATGCAAAAGGGGCACCAGGCGGTGGTATAGATGACGATGTTAGGCATGTTCATTTGACCACTGGCAGATTCTCGCCGCGCCAGCTGGAAATCCCTCCGGCCAGCTTCGCGGCTGTGAAGCCTGCCTTTTGAAGCTCACGGCAGGCCGTTCCGGCGTGCTGGCCCATGGCATCGACCACGACGATCGTCCTGGCCTTGTGCTTTTCCAGCTCACTCAGTCGGCTGACCAGCTTGTCGTAGGGAATGTTCAATGAGTCGACGATGTGGCCGGCATCGAACTCCTTCTTGGCACGCACGTCCAACACGACGCCTTCGTCACGGTTGACCAGGCCGGTCAGTTCGCGATTGCTCAGGCTCTTGCCGCCCTTTCGGGCCTCGGTGATCGCCAGCAGGATGAGCAGCACCAGAAAGATGCTGACCAATACATAGTGGTTAGAGACGAATTCAATCAGCTTAGCGACCATCTAATGGGTACCCGGGGGATAAAATGCGGGCCAGTATACACAGCCCCCCTACCAGGCTGAACCCTGCGAATCGTGACGCCAAACCGGCCAGCCAGTAGACTGGCCGCCATTTTCGCGCCCTCGTGCAAGGAGCCAGATACATGCCTGCCGCGCCCAAACCTCTCGTACTGATGATCCTCGACGGCTTCGGCCACAGCGATAATCCGGAATTCAACGCGATCCATGCCGCCCGCACGCCGGTCTATGACCGCTTGCTCGCGACTCAACCGCACGGGCTGATCTCAGGCAGCGGCATGGACGTCGGCCTGCCGGACGGCCAGATGGGCAATTCCGAGGTGGGCCATATGAACCTGGGCGCCGGCCGGGTGGTGTATCAGGACTTCACCCGCGTGACCAAGTCGATCCGCGACGGTGATTTCTTCGCCAACCCCACCATCTGCGAAGCGGTCGACAAGGCCGTCAATGCGGACAAGGCCGTACACATCCTCGGCCTGCTGTCCGATGGTGGCGTGCACAGCCACCAGGATCACCTGGTTGCCATGGCGGAACTGGCAGCCAAGCGCGGCGCCGAAAAAATCTACCTGCACGCATTCCTCGATGGCCGCGACACACCACCGAAGAGCGCGCAATCCTCGATCGAACTGATGCAGGCGACCTTCACTCGTTTGGGCAAGGGGCGGGTCGCCAGCCTGATCGGTCGTTATTTCGCCATGGACCGCGACAACCGCTGGGACCGCGTCGAGCAGGCCTATCATCTGATCGTTGACGGCAAGGCCGACCACCATGCCGACTATGCGGTCGACGGCCTGATCGCTGCCTACGAGCGCGGCGAGAGCGACGAATTCGTCAAGGCCACCACCATCGGCGAGCCGGTCCGAGTGGAGGATGGCGATGCCGTCGTCTTCATGAATTTCCGCGCCGATCGTGCGCGCGAGCTGACGCGCTGCTTTGTAGAAGCCGATTTCGAGGGCTTTCAGCGTGCTCGCGTCCCACAGCTGGCCGGCTTCGTGATGCTCACCCAGTATGCGGCGAGCATTCCGGCACCGTCGGCCTTCGCACCCGAGGCCCTGACCAACGTGCTCGGCGAATATCTGGCCAACAATGGCAAGACTCAACTGCGAATTGCCGAGACCGAAAAATATGCGCACGTGACCTTCTTCTTTTCGGGCGGCCGCGAAGAGCCGTTCGAAGGTGAAGAACGCATCCTGATCCCATCGCCGCAAGTCGCGACCTACGACTTGCAGCCGGAGATGAGCGCGCCGGAAGTCACCAACCGCATCGTCGACGCCATCGAACATCAGCGTTACGACGTCATCATCGTCAACTACGCCAACGGCGACATGGTCGGCCACACCGGTGTGTTCGACGCAGCGGTCAAGGCCGTCGAGTGCCTGGACAGTTGCATGGGTCGCATCGTCGAAGCGCTGGAGAAGGTCGGTGGCGAGGCTCTGATTACCGCCGATCACGGCAACGTCGAGCAAATGGAAGACGCGATGACCGGCCAGGCACACACGGCGCACACCTGCGAGCCGGTGCCCTTCATCTATGTCGGCAAGCGTTCGGCGCGCATTCGCGAGGGCGGCGTGCTTGCGGACGTCGCCCCGACGTTGCTGACGTTGCTGGGCATGCCAGTGCCAGCCGAGATGACCGGTCGTTCGATAGTCGAACTGAGCTGACAGCCCAATCGGGAAGCCAGGCCCAGCTTTGGCAGGGCCTCAAGCTTCCCGATCATTTTTTAGGCATACTACGGCGGTCGTCGAACTCTCGGTTAGCTCCCCCATGCCTCGTATTCTTTTAGCCCTGGTGCTCGCCTGCCTGCTCGGTCCGGCCATCGCCGATGAACGTGCCGACGCCCGCCGGCAGATCGAAGCGGCACGGCAGGACGTTGCCGAATTGCAAAAGCTGCTCAAGCAGATCGAGCAGGAGAAATCCACGGTCCAGAAGCAGCTGCAAACCACTGAAAGCGAGATGGGCGAGCTGGAAAAGCAGGTCGACTCGCTGCAACAGGAAATCGATCGCAGCGAAGCCGAGCTTGACCGCTTGAACGAGGAGAAGACGACGCTCGAAGGCGCCCGCATCGAGCAGCAGCGTCTGATCGGCATTCAGGCTCGCGCGGCCTACCAGAGCGGCCGTCAGGAATACCTGAAACTGCTGTTGAACCAGCAAAGCCCGGAGAAGTTTTCCCGCACGCTGACCTATTACGACTACCTGAGCAAGGCGCGCTTCGAGCAGGTCGAGGGCTTCAACGAGACGCTGCGCCAGCTCGCCAATGTCGAGGCTGGTATCGAAGCGCAGCAAGCAACCCTCGCCGAACAGCAGGACGGCCTCAAGCAACGCCGCGAGCAGCTGGCCGAAGTACGCCAGAAGCGCCAGCAAACCCTGGCCAAGCTGGACCGCGACCGGGCCAGCCGCGACCAGAAACTGCAGGCGCGCAAGCAGGAGCAGGCACAGCTCGAGCGCGTCCTCAAGATCATCGAGGAAACCCTTGCCCGCCAGGCCCGCGAAGCGGAACAGGCTCGCCAGCGCGCCTTGGCACAGGCCCGCGAGCAGGAGTCGCAACGCCAGCAGGCAGGCCGTGCTTCGACGCAGCCCAGCGGCCCTGTGGTCTCAAGCGCGGGCGGCAGCTTTGGTGGCCCCTTCGCTAGCGCCAAAGGCAAGCTGCCCTGGCCGGTGGACGGCCAATTGGTCGCGCGCTACGGCACTCCGCGTGGCGGCGATGCTCGAACCAAATGGGACGGCGTACTGATTGGCGCGCGTGTCGGCACTCAGGTCCGTGCCGTCCATGGCGGCCGGGTGGTGTTCGCCGACTGGTTACGGGGCGCCGGATTACTCGTCATCCTCGACCACGGCAACGGTTACCTGAGCCTCTACGGTCACAACCAGAGCCTGCTGCGGGACGCGGGAGAGATCGTCAAGGCCGGCGACCCCATCGCTACCGTAGGCAACAGCGGCGGACAGGAATCTGCCGCCCTGTATTTCGCCATTCGCCAGCAGGGCCGCCCCAGCGATCCTGCCGTGTGGTGTCGCGCGCAAGGATAGGCCGCCCGGCCGCAAGCGCACCCCCTCTCAACTGGAGTTCGACATGCTGCACCTGCGCCGTTTCGCCCAACCTTCCACCCTCGCCCTGGCGATCATGCTGGGGATGCACGGTAGCGCCTGGGCCCAGGAGCCGCCGGCAGAGGCGGAGCCGGCCGCCATCGAGGCGCAGCGCAAGGCGCCCCTGCCACTGGACGAGCTGCGCACCTTCGTCGAGGTGCTGGACCGGATCAAGGCCGCCTATGTCGAACCGGTCGATGACAAGACCCTGCTGGAAAACGCCATCAAGGGCATGCTCAGCAACCTTGATCCGCATTCGGCTTATCTGGAGCCGGAAGCGTTCGCCGACCTGCAAGAAAGCACCAGCGGCGAGTTCGGCGGCCTCGGCATCGAGGTGGGCATCGAAGACGGCTTCATCAAGGTCGTCTCACCGATCGACGACACGCCCGCCTCCAAGGCCGGCATCGAAGCCGGTGACCTGATCGTCAAGATCGACGGCAAGCCGACTAAAGGCATGTCGATGATGGATGCGGTGAACATGATGCGCGGTAAGCCGGGCACCGACATCGCACTATCGCTCGTGCGCGAGGGAGGCAAGCCGTTCGACGTCAAACTCACCCGTGCGGTGATCAAGGTCAACAGCGTCAAGAATCAGATGCTGGAGCCCGGCTATGGTTACCTGCGTGTGACCCAATTCCAGATCAACACTGGCGAAGAAGTCGGCAAGGCGCTGGCCGCGCTGCGCAAGGAGAACGGCAAGAAGCTCAACGGCCTGGTGCTCGACCTGCGCAACAACCCCGGCGGCGTGCTGCAGGCGGCCGTCGAGGTGTCCGATCACTTCCTCACCGATGGGCTGATCGTCTACACCAAGGGGCGCATCGCCAACTCCGAGCTGCGCTTCAACGCCGATCCGGCCGACGCCAGCGAAGGCGTACCGCTCGTCGTGCTGATCAACGGCGGCAGCGCCTCGGCGTCGGAAATCGTCGCCGGCGCACTGCAGGATCAGAAGCGCGGCGTGGTGATGGGCACGGACAGTTTCGGCAAGGGTTCCGTGCAAACCGTCCTGCCGCTCAACAACGATCGTGCGCTCAAGCTCACCACCGCGCTCTATTTCACCCCTAATGGCCGCTCGATCCAGGCCCAGGGCATCGAGCCGGACATCGAAGTCACACGCGCCAAGCTGACCCGCGAGCAGGCTGCCGACGGTATCCGCGAGGCGGACCTGGCGGGGCACCTGGGCAACGGCAACGGTGGGCCGGATCGCCCCAGCAGCACGCAAGTGATCAGCGATTCGGAGCGCCCGCAGGACGATGACTACCAGCTCGGGCAGGCGCTGAACCTCCTCAAGGGACTGAACCTGACCCGCGGCCAGTAACCGGTGCGCCGGGTGGCGCTGCCGTGGCTGGCGGCATTGACGCTGTTCCTGCATGCCGCGGCGGCACCCGCCCCGGCGGCAGACCGTGCCAGCCCGCCTGAAGCCCAGCGGCAAGCTCCTGCCAGCAGGCCCAGGCTCGCTCTGGTCATCGACGACCTCGGTCAGAACCTGCACCGCGACCTACGAGTCCTGCAGTTTCCCGGGCCGGTCGCGCTGGCGATCCTGCCGGATGCCCCTCACGCCAGGGCGCTTGCGGAGAAGGCCAACAGTGCGGGCAAGACCGTCATGCTGCACATGCCCATGGCGCCGGCGGGTGGTCCCTACGCCTGGCGCCCCGGGCTGCCTCAGGACGCGCTTCAGCACCGACTGGACGAGGCGCTCCGGGCCGTACCGCACGCAAGCGGACTGAACAACCACATGGGCAGTGAAATGACCGTCAGGCAGTTACCGATGCTGGCCTTGATGACCGAGCTGCAACGGCGCCACCTTTTCTTTCTCGACAGCCGCACTAACCGGGGAACGGTCGCGGCGGCATCCGCCCAGCAGGTGGGGCTGGCCAGCCTGTCACGGGATATCTTTCTCGACGACGATCCAAGCCCCGCGGCAGTGGCCACACAGTTCCGCGAGGCGCTCGCCCTCGCTCGCAAACAGGGTTCCGTGGTGATCATTGGCCATCCGCACCGCAGCACATTGGCGCTGCTTGAGCGCGAACTGCCGCGCCTGGAGGAGGCCGGCATCGACTGGGTCGACATGGGCCAGATGATCGCCATGCGAGCCAACCGGGCTATGGCTGCGCACGGCCGCGATGGCGTCTATCGCTGACCAACAGCTTTCAGCACCGCCCCGCCCTGTTGCGGGTTGACCATGACATCAGGCGCTACAGATAGCGGCGCAGGATGACATCGATCGATCCGTCGCTCCGCATGTCGTTGAGTGCCTTCTGCAGGCGGCTCACCACCTCGTCGGGCGTCTGTTTGTTCAGCGCGAGGAACAGTTGGGCATCGTTGAATCGCAATACGGTGGTCAGACCGCCGACGCCCTCCTGCTTGGCGAGGTACGGGCCGACCGGGTCGGTGGTCGCCCAAAGATCGATCTGCCCCTTGAGCAACTTGCCGACGTTCTCCTGATCACGAAGCGAGTTGACCGGCTCGAAACCTTTACTTTCCAGATGCTGGCTGACCGCATCGTTGCGGTAGGCGCCGATCCGGTACTGCCTGGCCTCTTCCAAGGAGGTCAGGCGCAGCGAGCTGCCGGGTGGCGCAAGCAGAACCCAGCCGGTGCTCGCCAATGGCCCGACCCATTTGAACAATGGCTCACGCTCAGGGGTATAGGTGGTGGAGAACAGGGCCTGGTCGTGGTGCTCCAGCACCTGGTTGTAGATGCGGTCCCAGGGGAAACGCAGCGTGAGGCTGTAGTCCACACCGGCGCGCTTGAACATCTCCCGGACGATATCAGCATTGATGCCGCTGATGTTCCGGTCGGCAGCGTAATTCTTGCCGTCCGCCGCCATATTGAAGGGCGGGAAGTTCTCAGTCAGCACAACGAGTTTGTAATCGCTTGGCAATGCGGCCTGAGCCGACACGGCCGACAACATGAACAAGGCCACCGCAAACAAACGCTTCATCGAACACGCTCCCCTCATCGAACACGCTTGCACCGACGCCGCTGGCAGCCTGTCGTACAGGCACTGCGCCAGTGTTCCTCCATCTGGTTTAGCAAGTTGTGAACCAGGCGCACGCGAGCAAGCCGTGAAATGAGAAATCGGTCACAGCTAAGCTGTCATTTCGATATCACAAGGAGGTGTCGGGTAGAAATACCGGGCACTGTGCGGCCCTTGCCTCGCCGCGACGCCCGCGCGTTGCGCACGGGCTGGCGAAAGCGCCCCGTGATGGGGCGCGGGGGTAGGTCAGAGGTAGCGAGCCGTAATGACGTCCAGCGTGCCATCGGCACGCATGTTGTCCAACGCCGCCTGTAAACGGGCCACGATGTCGTCGGCGGTTTCCTTGTTCAGTGCCAGGTAAAGCTCAGCGCTGTCGAACCGCAGCACCGATTTGAAGCCCGTCACACCCTGCTGGCGAGCCAGAAATCGCCCCGCCGGGTCACCCGTGGCCCAGAGGTCGATGGACCCGTTCTGTAGTTTCTCGACGTTAGCCTGGTCACGCAGCGCTAATTGCGGTTCGAGTCCCTTGCTTGCAAGGTGCTCGGCGATGGCGTCGCCCTTGTAGGCGCCGATTCGATACTGGCGCGCCTGTTCGAGGCTGCTGATCTGCAGGTCACTGTCGCCTCGCGCCAGCAGCACCCAGTCGTCCGGCCCGATCGGCCCTACCCATTTGAACAGCGCTTCGCGCTCTGGCAGGCGCGCCGCGACGAACACGCCGTAGCCCGGCATCTCCAGCGCCATCTTGTAGATTCGCTCCCACGGGAAACGCAGGGTCAGGCTGTAGTCCACACCCGCGCGCTTGAACACCTCGCGCACGATGTCCGCAGCGATGCCACTGATGTTCTCGTCGCGCGCGAAGTTCTTGCCGTCGACGGCCATGTTGTAGGGCGGGAAATTTTCAGTCAGCAGGTGGATCCGTTCCGGTTCCGCCTGGGCCGCGACCGGGGCGAGTGAGAGGCCGACGGCCAGCGCAAGCAGGAGGGGTTTGAACATTTTTCAGGGGTCCTTGATGACGCAACGGCCGCTGCTGGCGGCCGTGTCCTTGGGTGTGGTGATATGTCCGCCGGGCGGCGGTTGTCAGCGCATCACGATGCCGCAGCTGGCCATGTAGGCCTTGGCTTCCGGCACGGTGTACTCGCCGAAGTGAAAGATGCTCGCGGCGAGTACCGCATCGGCCTTGCCTTCAAGGATGCCGTCGGCCAAGTGCTGCAGATTGCCGACACCGCCGGAGGCGATGACCGGGATGCGCACCGCCTCGCTAATGGCGCGCGTGACACCGAGGTCATAGCCACTCTTCACACCGTCCTGATCCATGCTGGTCAGCAGGATTTCGCCAGCGCCAAGGGCTTCCATCTTCTGCGCCCAGAGCACCGCGTCGAGCCCGGTGGGCTTGCGACCGCCATGGGTGAAAATTTCCCAGCGGCCGGGCTCACCGGGCTTCGAGACGCGCTTGGCGTCGATCGCCACGACGATGCATTGCGAGCCGAAACGATCGGCGGCTTCACCGACGAATTCTGGGGTGAACACCGCGGCCGTATTGATCGACACCTTGTCGGCACCGGCATTGAGCAGGTTGCGGATGTCTTGAACGGTGCGCACGCCGCCGCCCACGGTCAGCGGAATGAACACCTGGCTGGCCATGCGCTCGACGGTGTGCAGCGTGGTGTCGCGGTTGTCGACGCTGGCGGTGATGTCGAGGAAGGTAATCTCGTCGGCGCCTTGCTCGTCGTAGCGGCGCGCGATCTCCACCGGGTCACCGGCGTCGCGGATATTCTCGAACTTGACGCCCTTGACCACGCGGCCGTTGTCCACGTCGAGGCAGGGGATGATGCGTTTGGCCAGGGCCATGCTTTTCTCCGAAAAGAGCTTGAAGCCTTAAGTGCAGAAGCGGGAAGCCGGTCGAGCAGCTTCGCTTTCAGCTGCCGGCTTCCAGCTCACGGCTTGTTACTCGTCTTTGAACTTCAGATCGCAGAGCGCCTGCGCTTCGGCGACGTCGAGGGTGCCCTCGTAGATCGCGCGCCCGGTGATGGCGCCGATGATGCCGGGCGTGTTGGTGTCGAGCAGCTTCTGGATATCGCCAATGTTGTGGATGCCACCGGAAGCGATCACCGGGATACGACTGGCATTGGCCAGCGCCACCGTGGCCTCGACGTTGCAGCCCTGCATCATGCCGTCCTTGGCGATGTCGGTGTAGACGATCGCCGAGACGCCATCGGCCTCGAACCGGCGGGCCAGATCGACGGCCTGCACACTGCTGACTTCCGCCCAGCCGTCAGTGGCCACGAAGCCGTCCTTCGCGTCCAGGCCGACGATCACTTTGCCCGGGAAGGCGCGGCAGGCTTCGCCGACGAACTCGGGCTGCTTGACCGCCTTGGTGCCGATGATCACGTAGCTGACGCCGGCGCGCACGTAGTGCTCGATGGTTTCCAGCGAGCGAATGCCGCCGCCGATCTGGATGGGCAGGTTCGGGTAGCGCTTGGCGATTGCGGTGACCACTTCACCGTTGACCGGCTGGCCCTCGAAGGCACCGTTGAGGTCGACCAGATGCAGGCGACGGCAGCCCGCTTCGACCCACTTCGCGGCCATGGCCACCGGATCATCGGAAAACACCGTCGCGTCATCCATCAGGCCCTGACGCAGACGCACGCAGGCGCCGTCCTTGAGATCGATGGCGGGAATAATCAGCATGGCTCGAACCTGTTCAAATCAAGTGTCGGTTAAGGTCAGCTCTTCTCGAGCGCCCACAAGTCGCTCTCGATGCTTTCGAACCTCTCTTTGAGGTGCGTCTGCACGTCGAAAATCGCCTTGTTGTAATACAGCGGAGCGATTTCACGGGCGAACAGATCAAGCACTTCCTGCGCTTCGAACGAGCCCAGCTCCAGCTCGAAACGGTCTTCCAGAAAGCGCTTGATGGTCTGTTGCGCGGCCTGCTCCTGAGCGGAATCCAGCGTCAGGACCGGAGCCTTTGGCTTGGCCCGGCTCATTACCAGCGGCCATCCCAGGCGGCGAAGTTCTGCAGCAGCTGCAGGCCGTGGGTGTGGCTTTTCTCGGGGTGGAACTGCACGGCGAAGCGCGAGCCGTCGGCCAGCGCGGCGGCAAACGGCTTGCCGTAGCGACCCCGCCCGACGACCTGGCGCGGCTGAGCCGCCTCGACGTAATAGCTGTGAACGAAATAGAAACGGCCGTCAGCTGGGATGTTGTGCCACAACGGATGGCTGACCGCTTGCTCCACCTCGTTCCAGCCCATGTGCGGCACCTTTAGGCGCTCGCCATTTTCTTCCAGATCCTTACCGAAAAAGCGCACCCGACCTGGAAACAATCCAATACAGTCAACGCCGCCGTTCTCTTCGCTATGTTCCATCAGCGCCTGCATACCCACACACACGCCAAGGAACGGCCGATCCACGCTAACTTCGCGCACCAACTCATCGAAGCCCAGTCGACGGATTTCGGCCATGCAATCGCGAATCGCGCCCACGCCGGGAAACACTACGCGGTCCGCCTCGCGGATCACCTGCGCATCGCTGGTGATCAGTACCCGGCCGGCGCCCACGTGTTCGAGCGCCTTGGCGACCGAATGCAGGTTGCCCATGCCGTAATCGATGACTGCGACGGTCTGCATTACAGGCAACCCTTGGTCGATGGCATCTGCCCGGCCATGCGCTCGTCCAGCGTCACGGCCATGCGCAGCGCGCGGCCGAAGGCCTTGAATACGGTTTCGATCTGGTGATGGGTGTTGTGCCCGCGCAGGTTGTCGATGTGCAGGGTGACCAGCGCGTGGTTGACGAAGCCCTGGAAGAATTCCTGGAACAGATCGACATCGAAGCCGCCGACGGTGGCGCGGGTATAGGGCACATGCATCTGCAAACCCGGGCGACCGGAGAAATCGATGACCACGCGCGACAGCGCCTCATCCAGCGGCACGTAGGAATGGCCGTAGCGGGTCATGCCCTTCTTGTCGCCCACCGCCTTGGCGAAGGCCTGGCCGAGGGTGATGCCGACGTCTTCAACGGTATGGTGATCATCGATGTGCAGGTCACCCTGACATTCGATGTCGAGATCGATCAAGCCGTGGCGGGCGATCTGATCGAGCATGTGCTCGAGAAAAGGCACGCCGATGGCGAAGCGGCTCTTGCCAGTGCCGTCCAGATTGATGGTGGCCTTGACCTGGGTTTCCAGGGTGTTGCGCTCTACGCAAGCCGTACGTTCGGACATCAACAGCTCCGCTGATCATCGGGCGAAAAAGGCACGCATTATAGGCGTAAACCCGTACCAAGGGATACGCGCCCGCCGGCCGGATCGCCTCGCGCGGACCGGCAGATCGCCCCGCTCCCCCCTGCTGCACGGGCAACCGCATCGGATATCTCGAGCCCGCGCGGATAGATCAAGGACCCGCGCATCGCCTCTGGGCGCCCATGAGCCGTGTCCAGGCGCAACACCGGCGGCCAACCCGCGCAGGCAGGGTGCTGTCGTGCGATTGCCAGAATGCGGGGTTATGCTTGCCGGCATCTTCCGCACAGGTGCCCGGCCGTATGCCCGTCTACGTCGAAACGCTCACCGACCCCAGCCCGCAGGATCGCATCGACCTGGCGAAAATCTATGCCGACGCGCCCGCCTGGCTGCTCGTGCCCCACGCCGATGCCGAGGCGTTGATCGACAGCGCGCTGGCCGACGGCAGCCTGATCGCCGGCCGCTTCAATGACCGCCTACTCGGCGCCGCCCAGCTTCGGCGCAACACAGATCATTGGCAGCTTTCACACCTCTGCGTGCGCAAGGTCACCCGGCGCCGTGGCGTCGGCAAACGCTTGCTCGACGAGAGCCTGCGATTGGCGGCCGAGGCCGGGAAACCGCTGCGCCTGGCCGCGCCAGCCGGCCATCTCGACGCCCAGGCGCTCGCCGCTCGCACCCATCTGCCGCTGGACCTGATCTGAGGCCCGACCGGCCGCAGGAACCGCGGCGCCCACATCGACTCCAACACGCACCGCGCCGCCCGGCCAACCTGCGGCGCTATACTCGCTGCCTTTCAGAACGCAAAAACACAAGGACTCGTCCATGAAAGCGCTCGGCAAGATCCTGGGCCTGGTAATCCTCGGGTTGCTGCTGGTACTCGTCGGGTTGGGCTTCGCACTCACCCACCTCTTCGACCCCAATGACTACAAGGATGAAATTCGCAAGCTTGCCCGCGACAAGGCCGGCCTCGAACTGAACATCGCCGGCGACATCGGCTGGAGCCTGTTTCCCTGGCTGGGTCTTGAGCTGCACGAAACCACCCTCGCCAGCGCCCAGACGCCCGACCAGCCCTTCGCCGACCTGCGCATGCTCGGGTTGTCAGTCCGCGTAATGCCGCTGCTGCGCCGCGAAGTGCAAATGAGCGACATCACCGTCAACGGTCTCAACCTGATGCTCGCCCGTGACGAACAGGGCCGGGGCAACTGGGAAGGCATCGGTCGCCCGGCGAAGCAGGGCGACACCGAGCAAGGCGCGGAGGCCGAGCCAGCCGAAGCGCCCGCCGATACCGAGGCGGAAACGACCGGCAGCACACGCCCGCTGCGCCTGGACATCGACAGCCTGACCATTACCGATGCTCGTGTCGCCTACCATGACGCCCGCAGCGGCCAGCAGCTCAGCGCCGAAGGCATCGAGCTGACCACCGGCGCTATTCGTGAGGGCAGCCCGATCCCGCTCAAGCTCAATGCCTTCTTTGGCAGCAACAAACCGGTCATGCGGGCCCGTACCGAGCTGCAGGGCTCGCTGAGCTTCGACAATCGCCTGCAGCGCTACCAGTTCGAGGACATGCGCTTGAGCGGCGAAGCATCGGGCGAGCCGCTGAAAGGCAAGACCCTCAACTTCAGCGCCCAAGGGCAGCTTCTGGCCGACCTGGCCGCCGATGTGGCCGAGTGGACCAGCCTCAAGTTCACCGCTAATCAGGTGCGCGGACTTGGCGAACTCAAGGCGCGCGATCTCAACGACCAGCCCAAGGTCGCCGGCACGCTGTCTATCGCGTCGTTCAACCTGCGTGAGTTTCTTGAAGGCATCGGCCAGCCGCTGCCGGTGATGGCCGACGGCAACGCCCTGGGCAAAGCCGAACTGGTCACGCGACTGGCCGCCACGCCGACCAGCCTCATGCTCGAAGAGCTGGACCTGAAGTTCGATGACAGCCGCTTCACCGGCCAAGCCGGCATCAGCGATTTTGCCCGCCAGGCCGTGCGTATGGACCTCAAGGGCGACCGGCTCGATCTCGACCGCTACCTGCCCCCTGCGCAAAAGGACGATCCGGCGGGCGCCGCACGCCAAGGCGAGGTCGATGCCACCGAAGCCGCGGTGATCGGCAGCGGCACCACCCCGCTTCCGGACAAGCCGACCCAGCACGCCTGGAGCGACGAGAAGCTGTTGCCAGTCGAGACGCTGCGCAAGCTGGACGCGCGCGTCGTGGTTACTGTCGCCAGCCTCACCGCGAAAAAGCTGCCGCTGGAGAACGTCAGCCTCAACGCACGCAGCGCTGGCGGCCAGCTTGCTGTCGAGACACTGCGCGCCGGCCTGTACAACGGGCGCGTCGAAGGCTCGGCGACCCTCGATGTCCGGCAGGCGCTGCCGCAGATCGGCCTGCAGAGCCGGCTGATCCATGTCCCCATCGAACGTCTTCTGCAAAGCATGGGCGAGAAAGTCATCATCAAGGGGCTGGTCAATCTGGACGGCGACTTCCGCACCCAGGGCAATAGTCAAAAAGCTTGGATCGACAACCTCAACGGCAAGGCCGGCTTCATCATCGACAATGGCGTGCTCGTCGATGCCAACCTGGAGCAGCAAGTCTGCCGCGCCATCGCCACGCTCAATCGCAAGCAGCTGAGTGGCGACCCTCGGGGCAAAGACACCCCCTTCCGTGAACTCAAGGGCAACTTGGTCGTGAGCAATGGCGTCGCCACCAACCGCGACCTCAAGGCCAGCATCCCGGGCCTGACGGTCAACGGCGAAGGCGATATCGACCTGCGTGTGCTGGGCATGGATTACCGCGTCGGCATCCTCGTCGAAGGCGACAAGGGCGCCATGCCCGACCCGGCCTGCGAGGTTAACGAGCGCTACGTAGGCATCGAGTGGCCGCTGCACTGCCGGGGGCCGCTGGAGCTCGGCGCCAAGGCGTGCCGTTTCGACAATGACCGTCTGGGCAAGATCGCCGCACGGCTCGCCGGCGAGAAACTCAACCAGACCATCGAAGAAAAGCTGGGCGACAAGGTCAGCCCGGAACTGAAGGATGCGCTCAAGGGGTTGTTCAACCGATGATCACCGAGCCGATGAGCCCGGAGCAGTTCGGCGACGCCGTGCTCGAATGGTACGACCGTCACGGGCGCAAAGACCTGCCCTGGCAGCAGGGCATCACTCCGTATCGGGTCTGGGTGTCGGAAATCATGCTGCAGCAAACCCAGGTCAGCACCGTGCTCGGCTATTTCGACCGGTTCATGGACGCGCTCCCCTCGGTCGAGGCGCTTGCTGCCGCGCCGGAAGACGAAGTGCTCCACCTCTGGACTGGCCTCGGCTACTACAGCCGTGCCCGCAACCTGCACAAGACTGCCAAGCTGATCGTGGCCGAGTACGGCGGCGAATTTCCCCGTGACGTCGAACGCCTCGCCGAACTGCCCGGCATCGGCCGCTCGACCGCGGGCGCCATCGCCAGCCTCAGCATGGGCCTGCGCGCGCCGATCCTCGACGGCAACGTCAAGCGCGTGCTGGCCCGCTACACCGCTCAACCGGGCTATCCCGGCGAGCCGAAAGTCGCCCGCCAGCTCTGGGACGTCGCTGAGCGATTTACCCCGGGCCGGCGCGTTAACCACTACACCCAGGCAATGATGGATCTGGGCGCCACACTCTGTACGCGAAGCAAGCCGAGCTGCCTGCTCTGCCCGCTACGCTCGGGCTGCCGCGCTCACCTGCTGGGTCGCGAGACGGATTTCCCGGTCCCCAAGCCGCGCAAGACGTTGCCACAGAAGCGCACCCTGATGCCGCTGCTGGCCAACCGGGACGGCGCCATCCTGCTCTATCGTCGCCCATCGACGGGCCTTTGGGGCGGCCTCTGGAGCCTGCCCGAACTGGACGACTTGGACGCCCTCGCGCCGCTCGCCGAACGCCACGCCCTACGCCTGCAGGGGCAACAACCGTTGCCGGGCCTGACGCACACTTTCAGCCATTTCCAGCTCGCCATCGAACCCTGGCTGGTCCGCGTCGACAGCGTCGCCGGCGCCGTGGCCCAGCCCGACTGGCTCTGGTATAACCTCGCCACCCCGCCGCGACTGGGGCTTGCCGCCCCGGTGAAGACGCTGCTCAAGCGCGCCGCCGCCGAACTGAACGCAGGAGAGATGTCATGACCCGCACCGTGAATTGCCGCAAATACAAGGAAGAACTGCCCGGCCTGGACCGCCCCCCATACCCCGGCCCGAAAGGCGAGGACATCTATAACAACGTGTCGAAGCAGGCCTGGGACGACTGGCAGAAACACCAGACCATGCTGATCAACGAACGCCGCCTGAACATGATGAACGCCGAGGATCGCAAGTTCCTCCAGGCCGAAATGGACAAGTTCCTCTCCGGCGAAGAGTACGCCCAGGCCGAAGGCTACGTGCCGCCGAGCGAGTGAGGGCGAGCAGGGCGGGTAGTCACCTAAACGCCCGTCCTGGCTAAATATTTTTCCAGGGCGCGCTTGACAGGCAAAAGCCAAATCCGTCTAATAGCGCCCCGTTGCCCAGGTAGCTCAGTCGGTAGAGCAGGGGATTGAAAATCCCCGTGTCGGCGGTTCGATTCCGTCCCTGGGCACCACTCATTTCGTTTCGAGTGGTGCACACCTTCGAAACACCAGAAACCGGCCATGAGCCGGTTTTTTGTTGCCTGCGATTTCTGTAGTCGCTACCCATCTGAGACACAGCTCCCTGCCCTTCGGTAATTGGCCTGCTAACCTCGCGCGCCTCGCTTCGCCGGAGGTACACATGCTGCGCTACCTGCTCGCCACCTTGTTGGTCACCGCCCTGCCCGCTTCGGCTGACTCAATCGACTGCCGCGTCATCGGCATTGCGGGGGGCGATCTCTTTGCGTGCCTGACTGCCGACCGAGAGCGGATACGTGTGCGGCTGGCTGAGGTCGACGCGCCCGAGGCGGGGCAGGCGTATGGCCTCGAGGCACAGCACGCCCTGTCGGGCTTCATTTTCGGTAAGGACGTCTCGCTCGCGGTGAAAGGACGCGATCGCCATGGCCGCACGCTTGCGCGGGTTCATGCGGGCGACACGGATGTGAACGCCGAGATGATCCGAGCAGGTGCAGCCTGGGCCGAACCCGACTACATGACGGATCGGAGCCTGCTAGCCCTCGAAGCCGTGGCGCGCGAATTCAAGCGCGGCCTGTGGGCATTGCCCAAATCGGACCGGCAGGCGCCCTGGGAATGGCGCCAACGCAAGCGGTGAGTCGCCACGGCAAGACCACCCCCATCTCGCTGGAAGACTTGCGCAAGGCCGAAACAACCCAGCCGACTGTGTAAATTTAATGAAAGTAATTCGCATTTAGTTTAAGTTCTCGCTCCCCCAATAAAACCAATACCGGGAGCACCAGGTGTTACGCAAACCTTGTCTTTGTCTGGCCATTTCTCTGGCTTCCCTATCCTTCGCCTCCGCGCCGGTCCTGGCCAACCAGGCGGCCGAGCTTGAAGCAGTGACCATCAGCGCCACACGCGCTCGAAGCGAAGCGGGCAAGACGCCCCAGAAAATAACCGTCATCGATCGCCAACAGATCGAGCAGCAGCTGGCGATCACGTCGGATCATGGTGCGGTGCTCAGCAACCTGATCCCCTCCTACTCCCCGAGCCGGCAGAAGATGAGCAGCGCTGGCGAAACCTTTCGCGGTCGCTCGGCGCTGATCCTGATCGACGGCGTACCGCAGTCGACGCCGCTTCGCGACAGTCAGCGAGATGGCTATGTCATCGACTTGTCAATGGTCGAGCGCATCGAGGTGATCCACGGCGCCAGTGCCGAGCACGGCCTGGGCGCCACGGGCGGGATCATCAACTACGTCACGCGGCGCCCCGCCAGTGGCACGCTACGCCAGCATGCCGCCGTGAGCCTCACGGCCCCCACCGACTACGATTCCGAAGGCCTTGGCTACAAGATGGACTACCGGGTCGAAGGCACGAAAGGCGATTTCGACTACCTGGCCGCGGCCAGCTGGCAGACGCAAGGGATGTTTTACGACGCCAATGGCGAACTGATCGGTGTCGACGACACCCAGGGCGACGTCATGGATTCCACCGCCCAGGATCTGATGGTCAAGCTCGGCTACTGGATCGATGACAACCAGCACGTGTCGCTCATGCTCAACCGCTACCAGGTCGAAGGCGAACACGAATACGTGAACGTGCCGGGCGACGCAGACGCCGATGTACCCGCGACCTCGCGCAAAGGCGACCCGCAGGGCAAGGCGCCGCAGAACGAGACGCTGGCGAGCAGCCTTTCCTACAAGCATGCCGATCTGTACGGCAACGAACTTGGCCTTCAGCTTTACACCCAGCGTTTTCGTGCGCGCTTCGGTGGCGGAACCAATGGCACCTTTCAGGACGACAGCATCGCGCCGATCGGCACCCTGTTCGATCAGTCGCAAAACGAATCGGACAAGATTGGCGGCAAGCTGACCCTGAGTCGCGACGGCCTGCTCGACGATCACCTGCGGCTGACGGGCGGCCTCGATGTGCTGCAAGACACCACCCGCCAGCAGCTGATCCTCACTGATCGGGAATGGGTACCGGAGACGGTATTCCGCAACTACGCGCCCTTCTTGCAGGCCGAGGTCCGCACGCTGGACTCCCTGACCCTCTTCGCCGGGGTGCGCCACGAGTTCGCCGAGCTTGAGGTCGACAGTTTCCGCACCATCGCCTCGACCAATCCGGCGCTAGGCGGCGTAGACGTCGAGGGCGGCAACCCGAGCTTCGAAGAAACGCTCTACAACGCCGGCCTGGTGTGGCAGATAAATGACTGGGCACAACTGTTCGGAAACTATTCCGAGGGCTTCGGTATGCCTGATGTCGGCCGCGTGCTGCGCGGCATCGGCACCCCGAACACTCGCGTAGACAGCTTCCTCGATCTACAGCCGGTGGTTACCGAGAACCGCGAGATCGGTCTGCGCCTGAAGCAGGGGCCGTTCGATGCCGAGATCAGCTACTACGAGTCCGACGCCGATCTCGGCTCACGTCTGGACAGCGTAGGCGGGGTCTACCAGATCCGTCGCGAGCGCACCGAGATCGACGGCGTCGAGCTCACCGCTGGCTGGCAGGTCAACGATGCACATCGCCTGAAACTGATGTATGCCCAGGTCGATGGCCGCTCGGACACCGACGGCGACGGCAAGGTCGACACCGACCTCAACGGTGCCAACATCTCGCCGGACCGCTACAGCATGAGCTGGCAGGCCAACTGGACTGACAACCTCCACAGCCTGCTACAGGTAAACCACTACGCCAGCCGCGATTTCGACACGCCCGGCCTGGAGTTCGATGGCTACAGCCTGGTCGATGCCACCCTGGGCTACCGGTTGCCGGTGGGCGAGGCCAGCCTCGGCATCGAGAACCTGCTGAATGAGGACTACCTGACCTACTACTCGCAGGCGGCCAACACCGGCTCGAAGGTCACCCGCGACGGTCGCGTGTTCAACGGCCGCGGTCGCACCTTCACGCTCGCCTACGCCGTCACGTTCTAAGCGACACGGCGCACTCGGTTCACGCGCCGGAACACCCCACCCCACCGTCCTTGCCCGCGCACGTCCTGTGCGCGGTTGGCCCGAAGGCGCCTGCTTCGGGAAAGTTCTGGTGAGTATTCGGCCGCCCCTTGCCGTCTACCTTTGGTTGGCGTCTCGCATAAAGGAGCCACAGCCCGTATTCCGTCCCATTCTCCAACCAGAGAGCAGACCGACATATGGAAGCAGACAAGAAGCTACCCAAAGCCATCATCCTCGTGCCGGTGTTCGTGCCCGCGGTCATCGTGACGCTGCTCTTGGTGATCGGCACGATCAGCAACCCAGACCTGGCAGGCGAACTGTTCAGCTCGACCCTGGCCTTCATCACCACCAATTTCGGGTGGTTCTACATGCTGTCGGTGGCCTTCTTCCTGGTCTTCATCGTCGGCATCGCGCTGACCAAATGGGGCAACATCAAGCTGGGTCCGGACCATGCCGAACCGCAGTACAGTTTCCCCGCCTGGTTCGCCATGCTCTTCTCGGCCGGGTACGGCATTGCGCTGCTGTTCTTCGGTGTTGCCGAGCCCGTACTGCATTACGCGTCACCGCCAGCCGGCGCGGCGGAAACGGTCGATTCGGCCAAGCAGGCGATGCAGATCGCCTTCTTTCACTGGGGTTTCCATATCTGGGGCATCTTCGGCATCGTCGGGCTGGCGCTGGCGTACTTTTCGTTCCGCCATGGGCTGCCGCTGTCGCTGCGCTCGGCGCTGTATCCCCTGATCGGTGAGCGCATCTACGGGCCGATCGGCCATTTCGTCGACGTGCTGGTCATTCTCGGCACGCTGTTCGGCATCGCCACCACGCTTGGGTTGTCGGTCACTCAGATCAACGCGGGTCTGAATTACCTCTGGCCGGAGATCCCGGTGAGCATCTGGGTGCAGGTCACCGCCATCGCCATCATCACCGCGATGGCTGTCGCCTCCGTGGTTGCCGGCTTGGACAAGGGCGTGAAGAACCTGTCGCTGCTCAACATCCTGCTGGCGACCGTGCTCATGCTGTTCGTGCTGGCGGTAGGTCCCACCATCTTCATTCTCGAGACCTTCCTGCAGAACACCGGCAGTTATTTGAACAACATCGTCGAGCGGACCTTCAATCTTCAGGCGTACAGCCGCAGCGACTGGATTGGCAACTGGACGCTGTTCATCTTCGGCTGGACGATTTCCTGGTCGCCCTTCGTCGGGCTGTTCATCGCCAAGATCAGCCGCGGGCGCACCATCCGCCAGTTCGTCTTTGGAGTGATGATCGTGCCAACGATGTTTACCTTCCTCTGGTTCTCAGTCTTCGGCGACACCGCGCTGCACCTGATCATGGTCGAGGGCTACACCTCGTTGATTGCCGAGGTCCAGGCTGACAACGCCATCGCGCTGTTCAAGCTGTTCGAACTGCTGCCCTGGTCATCAGTCGCCTCGTTTCTGGCGGTGCTGCTGATCGTGACCTTCTTCGTCACCTCGTCGGACTCCGGCTCGCTGGTCATCGACTCGATCGCCGCCGGTGGCGCCATCCGCACGCCGGTCTGGCAGCGGGTGTTCTGGGCGACTATCGAGGGCGTCGTCGCCGCGACGCTTCTGATCGCTGGCGGTCTCAGCGCGCTCCAGACCATGGCCATCGCCAGCGGCCTGCCATTCTGCATCCTGATGATGCTGGCCGGGCTCGGCATGTGGCGCGCGCTCGTCATCGAAGGGCACCAGCTCAGCCTGCAGAACCTCGCCCAGGGCAATCGTGCAACCACAGCGGCGCCCGGTACGTGGAAGAAGCGCCTGGCCGGGTTGGTCAACTTTCCCAACCGCGAGCAAGTGCAGACCTTCATGGACACCACCGTGCTCAAGGGCATGCGCCGCGTGCAACGCGGGCTGGTAGAGCAAGGCTGGCCGGCCGAGATACAGATCGACGAAGCCAACTCGCGCCTGTATCTGGAAGTGATCAAGGAAGACCAGCTCGACTTCGTCTATGAGATTCGCGCGGTCGGCTACGCCATGCCGGCGTTCGCGTTCGCCGACGCACCGGAGTCGGACGAGCTCTACTACCGCGCCGAAGTCTTCCTGCGCCGCGGCGGGCAGCACTACGATGTGTACGGCTACGACCAGGCCGACATCATTAGCGACATTCTCGACCAGTTCGAAAAGTACCTGCACTTCCTGCATATCTCGCCCGGCAGCCTGCCATGGCGCATGGAAGAGCATGACGAAATGCTGACCGGCGAGGCCGAGCACGCTCGAACTGGCTCGGCCTGACGCTCGCACCCAAGGGCGCAAACGATCCAATTGCGCCGCCCTTGGGAATTTCATCTATATAGATAGAGGCACCTGAACAGGGCACGGCAAAGCTGACCGGTCAGTCACGCCGCACGGGGTAGCGTCGCGCTTGGCGCATGCCCCCACCCATGCTAGGTTTGCGCCTCGCCAGGACGGCGAGCAGTCGGCCGGAGCGCAATTTACATAAAGACGGACCAGGTCCCCGCCTGCTCCGAGAAGAGGAAGCTCAATGGCCGAGGCCATACCCGCGCTGGAAATCCGCAACCTGCACAAGCGCTACGGCGATCTGGAAGTACTCAAGGGCATCTCGCTGACCGCGCGCGACGGCGACGTGATTTCCATCCTCGGCTCGTCCGGCTCCGGAAAATCCACCTTCCTGCGCTGCATCAACCTGCTGGAAAACCCCAACGAGGGCGAGATTTACGTCTCCGGCGAGCAGCTGCGCCTCAAGCGTGCAAAGGACGGTGACCTGGTTGCCGCGGACTCCAAGCAGATCAACCAGATGCGCAGCAAGCTGGGCTTCGTGTTCCAGAGCTTCAATCTCTGGCCCCACATGAGCGTGCTGGACAACATTATCGAAGCGCCCCGCCGCGTGCTTGGCCTTAGCAAGGCCGAGGCGACCGAAACGGCCGAAGCCTTGCTGGCCAAGGTTGGGATCGCCGACAAGCGACACGTCTACCCGAATCAGCTCTCCGGCGGCCAGCAGCAGCGCGCGGCCATTGCACGGACGCTGGCGATGCAACCACAGGTCATCCTGTTCGATGAGCCAACCTCGGCCCTCGACCCGGAGATGGTACAAGAAGTGCTTACGGTGATCCGGTCGCTGGCCGATGAAGGTCGCACCATGTTGCTGGTCACCCATGAAATGAACTTCGCCAAGCAGGTTTCCAGTGAGGTCGTCTTCCTCCACCAGGGCCTGGTCGAAGAGCAGGGAACGCCCGAGCAGGTGTTCGACAATCCCCAATCGGCACGCTGTAAACAGTTCATGTCCAGCCATCGCTAATGGAGCAACACCGCATGAAAAGCTATAAGAAGATTCTGCTGACCGCCGCCGCCACGCTGATGATCGGCGCCAACGCCTTTGCTGCAGAAAAACTGCGTATCGGCACCGAAGGTGCTTACCCACCCTTCAACTTGATCGATGCCAGCGGGCAGGTCGTAGGGTTCGACCTGGACGTCGCCCACGCGCTCTGCGCCAAGATGGAAGTCGAGTGCGAAGTGGTCACCTCTGACTGGGACGGCATCATTCCCGCCCTGAATGCCGGTAAGTTCGACTTCCTCGCCGCCTCCATGTCGGTCACCGAGGAGCGCAAGCAGGCTGTCGATTTCACCGATCACTACTACACCAACAAGCTGCAGTTCGTGGCGCCCAAGTCCGTCGACTTCAAGACAGACGAGAGCTACCTCGATGGCAAGGTGATTGGCGCACAGCGTGCGACCATCGCCGGTACCTGGCTCGAGGACAACCTCGATGACGTCGTTGACATCAAACTCTACGACACCCAGGAAAACGCCTACCTTGACCTTGCAGCTGGCCGCGTTGACGGCATCCTTGCCGACTCGTTCGTCCAGTGGGAATGGCTCAAGAGCGATGCAGGCAAGGACTTCGAGTTCAAAGGCGAGCCGGTGTTCGACAACGACAAGATCGCCATCGCCGTACGCAAGGGCAATGACGAGCTGCGTGAAAAGCTGAACAAGGCGCTGGCGGAAATCCGCGCTGACGGCACCTACGAGAAGCTCAACGCCAAGTACTTCCCGTTCGACATTTACTGATCCAGCTGAATCGAAGCCCGGCCGCCAGTCTTGGTAGGTCGGGCTTTGATGTTTGAGCCCATATGATTCTCGATCTTCACGGATTCGGTCCGGCGCTGGTCGCCGGCACCTGGATGACCATCCAACTGGCCCTTGCGGCGCTCGCCCTCGGCCTGGTGCTGGGCCTGCTCGGCGCGCTGGCCAAAACGTCCCCGTTTGCCGCCCTGCGCTGGGTCGGCGGCACGTACTCGACGATTGTCCGCGGCGTCCCCGAGCTGCTCTGGGTGCTGCTGATCTATTTCGGCACCATTGGCCTGGTGCGCGGTATCGGTGAGCTTTTTGGCATCGAGAACCTCGCCCTGAGCCCCTTCGCTGCAGGCACCATCGCCCTCGGCCTGTGCTTCGGCGCCTATGCCACGGAAGTCTTCCGCGGTGCTTTGCTGGCGATCCCGAAGGGTCACCGGGAAGCCGGTCTCGCGTTGGGCTTGGGTAAGCGACGCATCTTTCTGCGCCTGATCCTGCCGCAAATGTGGCGCCTGGCCCTGCCTGGCCTCGGCAACCTGTTCATGATTCTGATGAAAGACACGGCGCTCGTATCGGTCATCGGCCTGGAAGAGATCATGCGCAGCTCTCAGATCGCCGTGACCGCGAGCAAGGAACCCTTCACGTTCTTCGTCGTTGCCGCACTCATCTACCTGGGCCTGACGGTCATTGCCATGACGGGCATGTATTTCCTAGAAAAACGGGCCGGTCGCGGCTTTGTCAGGAGCGCCGCATGAGCTGGGAGCTATTCATCAAGTGGCTGCCGAGCTTTCTCGAAGGCGCCTGGCTGACCCTGCAACTGGTCGGGGTCTCGGTCATTGCCGGCCTGATTCTCGCCCTGCCGCTGGGCATTGCCCGCTCGTCCCGCATGCTGGCCGTGCGCGCCCTGCCCTACGGCTACATCTTTTTCTTCCGTGGTACGCCGTTGCTGGTCCAGCTCTTCCTGGTGTACTACGGCATGGCGCAGTTCGAGGCGGTCCGCAACAGCGTGCTCTGGCCTTACCTACGTGATCCTTACTGGTGCGCCATCATCACCATGACGCTGCACACCGCGGCCTATATCGCGGAGATCCTTCGCGGCGCGATCCAGAACGTGCCTGCGGGTGAGGTCGAGGCGGCACGGGCGCTGGGCATGTCACGTAGCCAGGCGCTTTGGCACATCATCCTGCCCCGTGCGGCGCGTATCGGCCTGCCGGCCTATAGCAATGAGGTGATCCTGATGCTCAAGGCCAGCGCGCTGGCGAGCACCATCACGCTACTGGAATTGACCGGCATGGCGCGCAAGATCGCCGCCCGCACCTACATGCACGAAGAGATGTTCCTCACTGCCGGCCTGATCTATCTGGTTATCGCCTTCGTGCTGATGCAGGGGTTCAAGTTGATCGAGCGCTGGCTGCGCGTCGACGCCTGCCAGGGCCGCTGATCACGCCCCGTCGGGGCCCGCCCGCGCGGCGCCCCGCCTGCCCCTCTCACCGCGCCGTTCTGGAATCCCGCGGCGCCGGCAGGGTCAGAGCTATTCATTCATTACCCTCGCGAGAGCACCTATGCCCGTCGACATCCAGCGCATCGAAATGGACCAACTCGCTTGCTGGCGTATCCGCCGCGGCGATGCCGAGCTGGTAGTCGCCGAGCAGGGCGCACAGGTACTCAGCTACCGCGGTGCGGACGGCCAGCCGGTCATCTGGCTGAGCGAGCAGGCCGCCTTTCTGCGCGGCCAACCGGTGCGCGGCGGCGTACCGGTCTGCTGGCCTTGGTTCGGTGACCTGAAGCGCAACCCTCAAGCCGTGCAGAACGCCTACCACAGCAGCGAACCGCCAGCACACGGGCTGGTTCGCGGCATCGACTGGACACTGCAGAGCAGCGACAGCGATGACGAGGGCGCATCCCTGATCTTCGCCTGCCCCGGCAATCTTCCCGGCTGGCCTCACGAGGTTAGGGCGGAGCTGAAGATTCGCCTCGACGACCGGCTGCATCTGTCATTGACCAGCCATAATCGCGGGCACCAACCCGTGGCGCTGTCCCAGGCACTGCACAGTTATTTCGCCATCAGCGACATCCACCAGGTGGTGGTCGAGGGCCTCGATGGCCTGCCCTACATCGAGACGCTCGACGGCTGGCAGCGCCGCGAACAACAAGGCGACCTGCGCTTCGCTGGCGAGACTGACCGCATTTACCTCGACGTTCCAGCCAGCCTGGCCCTGCATGATCCAGCAGCGAACAGGCGCATCAGGTTAGAGGTCGAGGGGTCGCGCTCGGCCGTGCTGTGGAACCCCTGGATCGACAAGTCGCAGCGCCTCTCGCAATTCGCCGACGACGCTTGGCAGCGGATGCTTTGCATCGAGACGGCCAATGTCATGGACGATGTCGTGCAGCTCGCGCCCGGAGCCAGCCATACGCTCAGCGTTGCGATCGGCGTCGAGCCAAGCGCCAGCTGAGCGCTATCGCCTGGGCAGTAGCTGCGTCAGCCGCGCATCGAGCAACCCGGGGAAGCGGCTGTACCAGGCGAGATTGCGTGGCGAGGGGTGTGGCAGTGGGTGCAGGCGCAGCTGGCGTCTGCCTTGCCCGGTGTCGAGCATGATCTCGCAACATGAGCTGAACCTGTCCTCACGCTGCCAGTAGGCCTCCAGCCGCTGACGATCGGCGGGCGTCGCATCGAGGCCGAACCAGAGAAAGGCCTCGCGCCCGAGTGTGACAACGTCTTCGCCCTCCCAACGTTCCAGCAGCAAACGTCGCATCAACGGATGAAAGCGGCGCTTGACCGCCATCGACCATGCGCGATTGCCCAGCGGTTTGTAGGGCACGGTGTTAAGCCAGAAGAAGTCGGCTCCCACCGCCAGGCTCGCCTCGAAGCTGGGCGACTCGGTTGCGTAAAGATGGCGATGAAGCGCACGCCGCACCAGCTGCCCGCCGCTGCCAACGAACGGCTCGCCATGGCGCACCTCCTCGCGCCCCGGGTCACGCCCGAGAAAGGCGACGGGGGCGTCGCCTGGGCCGAGCCCGATGATGGGCTCCAGCGGGTCCTTGCCGAATGCCTGGTAAACCGCCGTGTCGATCCCCTCCGTCAGTGCTGCCAGATTGCGAAACGCCTGGCGCAGCTGCGGATCAAGAGCCCCAGACTGACGCATCGGCTAGGGATCGTCCTCGTCGACGAGCGTGACGCTGCTAGCGGCAATGGCGTAGGCGGCATCCGCCAGTTCATTGCTGACCGGTTCGATTGCCAGCGTACCGTCGACCCATAGCGGCGCGTAGATGTCGTCCAGCAGGATGCCAGCCGGGTATCGCACCATCACGATCTGGTTCGGCGGTGGCGGTGGAACGTGGATGCAGGCGCCCGGGTAGGGTACGAGGAAGAACTCGATGGCGCGCCCTTTTGCGTCGGTTTCCAGCGGGACGGGATAACCACCCAGGCGAATCTGCTTGCCCGCCAGGGCCGGCACGGTTTTGGCCGAATACATCACCTCCGGCAGGCCGGCGCCTTGCTTGAGTCCACCCTCGTCGCTGAAGCCGTCCGCCTCGGGTGTGTCGTGCGCGATCTCGGGCATGTCTTCCAGCGCCTGGCGATCTTCGGCCGGCATCAGTTCGAGCCAGTCGAGTTCGGCCGGGGCGGCATGGGTGAAGGTGGCGCAGAGCAGCAGAAAGAGGGCGGTGAGGCGCATGGAGGTCGACTGGTCGATGGGAAACGGGCCGCCGGAGACGGCCCCGTGCGGATCAGTGTTTACGGCCGGTCACCATACCGTAGATCACCAGAAGGATGATTGCACCGATCACGGCACCGATAAACCCTGCACCCTCGCCTGCCTCGTAGAGGCCGAGCGCCTGGCCACCGTAAGTCGCCAGCAACGAACCGCCGATACCCAGCAGGATGGTCATGATCCAGCCCATGCTGTCGTTGCCCGGTTTCAGGAAGCGTGCGATCAGGCCCACGATCAGGCCGATGATGATTGTTCCGATGATGCCCATTGGCAGTCTCCTAAGGTCCGATATTGGCGTTACCCAATTTCGGACCGGCGCCGCGCCAGCCAGTTCGGAAACCGGTGCGGCGAGCCAGACGGCCGGGAGCTCAGTTACGTTTGATCAGCGACTCGACCGCCGTAACCTGCCGGTCAAGGGTCGCGCGATCCGGGCAGCGCAACGTGGCGTGGCCAACCTTGCGCCCCGCTTTGAAGGCCTTGCCATAGTGATGCAGGTGGCAATCCTCAACGGAAATGACCTTGTCCACCGGCGGCACTTCACCGATGAAGTTGAGCATGGCGCTCTCGCCCAGCTTCGCTGTCGAGCCCAGTGGCAGGCCGGTCACCGCGCGCAGGTGATTCTCGAACTGGCTGCATTCGGCGCCTTCGATGGTCCAGTGCCCGGAGTTGTGCACACGCGGCGCGATCTCGTTGGCCTTGAGGCCACCGTCTACCTCGAAGAACTCGAACGCCAGCACGCCGACATAGTCGAGCTGCTTGAGCACGCGACCTAGATAGTCCTCGGCCAACGCCTGCAGCGGATGGTTGCTACTGGCAACCGAGAGCCTGAGGATGCCGTCCTCATGGGTATTGTGAACCAGGGGATAGAAACAGGTTTCGCCGTCACGACCCCGCACCGCGATCAGCGAGACTTCGCCACTGAACGGCACGAAGCCTTCGAGGATGCAGGGCACGCTGCCCAGTTCCGCAAAGGCGCCGGTAACGTCGGCCGGTTTGCGCAGGACCTTCTGACCCTTGCCGTCGTAGCCCAGGGTCCGCGTCTTGAGCACAGCCGGTAGGCCGATGCTGGCTGCCGCGGCGTCGAGATCTTGCTGCGACTGAATGTCGGCAAATTCCGGGGTGGGAATGCCGAGATCCTTGAACATGGACTTTTCGAACCAGCGATCGCGAGCGATGCGCAGCGCCTCGGCGCTGGGGTAGACCGGTACGAACTGCGAGAGAAAGGCGACGGTTTCGGCCGGCACGCTCTCGAATTCAAAAGTCACCAGGTCGACCTCATCGGCCAACTGGCGCAGATGATCCTGATCGCCATAATCGGCACGCAGGTGCTCGCCGAGCGCGGCGGCACAGGCATCCGGCGCCGGGTCGAGAAACGCGAAGTTCATGCCCAGCGGTGTGCCCGCCAGGGCCAGCATGCGGCCCAGCTGGCCGCCACCGATCACGCCAATCTTCATTTACGCGTCCCTCGGGTCCGGGTTATCGAGCACGGTCTGGGTCTGTTCGTCGCGGAATTTCTTCAGCGCCACGTGATACTCGGGGAATTCATGGCCCAGGATGCTGGCCGAGAGCAGCGCAGCGTTGATGGCGCCCGCTTTGCCAATGGCCAGGGTCGCGACCGGCACACCGGCTGGCATCTGCACAATGGACAGCAGCGAATCAACGCCTGAAAGCATCGATGACTGCACAGGCACGCCGAGCACCGGCAGGTGAGTCTTGGCCGCGCACATGCCCGGAAGATGGGCGGCACCGCCCGCACCGGCGATGATCACCCGCAGGCCACGCTGTTCAGCCTGTTCGGCGTACTGGAAGAGCAGATCGGGGGTGCGGTGCGCGGACACCACGGTGACTTCGTGCGGTATGCCGAGCTTTTCCAGCATATCGGCGGTGTGGCTCAGGGTTGACCAGTCGGACTTGGAGCCCATGATCACGCCTACCAGTGCGCTCATCATCGTGCCTCTCATCGGCGCCTTAGGGGCGCATCAATAACGACAAACCACGCTATAGAGCGTGGCCTGGAATGCCTCGCGGCCTGGCGATTGCCGGCCGTCGAGAGGGCCGGGGAGTATAGCGCAACCCCCGTCCGGTCAGTACCCCACCGGCCGACAAGGCGGCGGCTGCGTCCGGGTTGTGACAAGCAGATCGGTTAGCCGCTCGCTTACCCTTCGCCGGTCTGCCCCGCTCCCGCTTCGAGCTTGCGCCAGAGCAGCCGGACCGGCGCCTTGCGCACCAGCGCACAGCGATACAGACGGATTTCCAGCGGCACACGCCACTGCTCGCCACCGCAAACCACCAATTCGCCACGTTCGAGTTCGGCGGTCACGCTCAGGCGCGGCACCCAGGCCAGACCGAGGCGCTGCATGGCCATGCTCTTGAGGCTGTCGGCCATGGCGGTTTCGTAGAGCGTCGTCGCGCGCAGCCCACGCTGGCGCAGCAACAGGTTGACCGAGCGGCCGAGCGAGGCACCCGCGGTGTAGGCCAGCAACGGGACCGTCTGCCCGCTATCCGGATCGAACAGCGGCTCGCCGCCGGCATCCACCGCGCAGACCGGGACGATCTCTGTGCGCCCGAGCGACAACGAGGGAAACAGCTCCGGGTCCATCTGCAGCGCGGCTTCCGGATCGTAGTAGGCGAGGATCAGGTCGCACGTACCCTCGCGCAGCGAATGCACGGCCTCACCGACGTTGGTCGCCACCAGTCGGCTGTTCACCGGCACTCCATCCTGGCGCAGGCGGGCCAGCCACTCGGGAAAGAAGCCGAGCGCCAGCGAGTGAGCGGCGGCGATCTGCAGCACTTCGCCGCGCTGACCTTCGAGGTTGTGCAGGTAATGCACCGCTTCGCCGAGCTGGTCGATCATGTTGCGCGCGGTCACCAGAAACAGCTGCCCCGCCTCGGTCAACTCGACCGGCGTGCGCGCACGGTTGACCAAGGTCAGGCCGAGGCAATTCTCCAGGCTGCGGATACGCCGACTGAATGCCGGCTGGGTGACGAAGCGCCGCTCGGCGGCCTGGGAAAAGCTGCGGGTGGCGGCCAGGGCGACGAAGTCTTCCAGCCATTTCGTTTCGATGTTCATGCCAGCTCCGGGCGGTGGGACAAGCGACGCACAACTCGATAACGCTCGCCAGCGAAACGGCGTCACAGCATCGTTATGCCGATCCTGCATGACCCAACACCCAACGGCATTGGCCGAGCATCACCTTGAACCCCTATGGTAGCGGCCTTCGCGGCAAATGCCGTTTTTCTCTCGGATGAGAACCTCATGTCCTCCGCTGCATCCTTCCGGCTTGAAAAAGACCTGCTTGGCTCCCTTGAAGTCCCCGCCGACGCCTACTACGGCATCCAGACCCTGCGCGCGGTGCGCAACTTTCACCTCTCCGGCGTGCCGCTTTCGCACTTTCCCAAGCTGGTCGTGGCGTTGGCGATGGTCAAGCAGGCCGCCGCAGACGCCAACCGCGAGCTCGGTCACCTCAGCGATGCCAAACATGTGGCGATCAGCCAGGCCTGTGCGCACCTGATTCGCGGCGAGCACCACGAGCAGTTCGTCGTCGACATGATCCAGGGCGGCGCCGGCACCTCGACCAACATGAACGCCAACGAGGTGATCGCCAACCTCGCACTCGAATACATGGGCCACGCCAAGGGTGAATATCGCCACCTGCACCCGAACAATGACGTGAACATGGCGCAGTCGACCAACGACGCCTACCCCACCGCCATCCGCCTCGGCCTGCTGCTCGGCCACGACACCCTGCTGGCCAGCCTCGACAGCCTGGTGCAGGCGTTCGCCGAGAAGTCCGGCGAATTCGCCCACATCCTGAAAATGGGCCGCACCCAGCTGCAGGATGCCGTGCCGATGACCCTCGGTCAGGAATTCCGCGCCTTTGCCACCACGCTTGGCGAAGACCTCGAGCACCTGCGCCTGATTGCGCCGCAGCTGCTGGTCGAAGTGAACCTTGGCGGCACCGCCATCGGCACTGGCATCAATGCCGACCCCAACTATCAGGCCCTGGCCGTGCAACGCCTGGCGACCATCAGCGGGCACCCGCTGAAACCCGCTGCCGACCTGATCGAAGCCACCTCCGACATGGGCGCCTTCGTTACCTTCTCCAGCATGCTCAAGCGCCTGGCGGTGAAGCTGTCGAAGATCTGCAATGACCTGCGTCTGCTCTCCAGCGGCCCGCGCACCGGTATCAACGAGATCAACCTGCCAGCGCGCCAGCCGGGCAGCTCGATCATGCCGGGCAAGGTCAACCCGGTGATTCCCGAAGCGGTCAACCAAGTCGCCTTCGAGGTGATCGGCAACGACCTGGCGCTGACCATGGCCGCCGAGGCCGGCCAGCTGCAGCTCAACGTGATGGAGCCGCTGATCGCCTTCAAACTGTTCGATTCGATCCGCCTGCTGCAGCGCGCCATGGACATGCTGCGCGAGCACTGCATCGTCGGCATCACAGCGAACGAAGACCACTGCCGCCGCCTGATGGAAAACTCCATCGGCCTGATCACCGCGCTCAACCCCTACATCGGCTACGAGAATGCCACCCGCATCGCTGGCCAGGCGCTGCTCAGCGGGCGCGGCGTGCTGGAGCTGGTGCGTGAGGAGCAACTGCTCGACGACGCCACGCTCGACGACATCCTGCGACCGGAAAACATGATCGCCCCGCGGCTTGTCCCGCTGAAGGCCTGACCCCCGTTTCACGCGCCCGACTCGTCGGGCGCGCTTGCATCCGGGCCGCGATCGGCGGCCCTTCTTTCAATAAGAACAACAAGGTACCCGCATGAACCAGAGCACCACCCTGCGTACACCCTTCCGCCTGCTCGGCCGCCTGGCCCTCTGGCAGCAGATCCTCATTGGCCTGGCCCTCGGCATCGCCGTCGGCCTGGCATTCAAGCAGGACGCCCTTGTCCTGGCGCCGATCGGCACGCTGTTCCTCAACGCGATCAAGATGCTCTTCGTGCCGCTGGTGTTCGTCTCGCTGGTAGCCGGCATCACCTCGATGAAAGACAGCGCCAAGCTCGGCCGCATCAGCGTCAAGACCATCGTCGTCTATCTAGTGACCACCGCCTTCGCGGTCAGCATCGGCCTGCTGTTCGGCGCCCTGTTCAGCCCGGGTGAAGGGATGAACATGGTTGCCAGCGGCACGGCCGAAACCAAGGAGGCGCCATCGCTGGTGAGCATCCTCGTCGGGTTGGTGCCGAGCAATCCGGTGACCGCCTTCTCTGAAGGCAACATCCTGCAGATCATCGTCTTCGCCATCGCGATGGGCGTCAGCATGAACCTGGTCGGCGAGCGCGCAGCCCCGGCGGTGCGCCTGTTCGACGGCCTGGCCGAAACCTTTTACAAGCTCACCGACCTGGTGATGCGCGTCGCCCCCATCGGCGTATTCGCGCTGACTGCCGGGGTGGTCGGCAGCCATGGGGCGGAAGTCTTGCTGCCGCTCGCCGGGGTGATCGGTGTGATTTATCTCGCCAGCATCGCCCATGTACTGGTCGTTTACGGTGGCCTGCTGGGGCTGGTCGGCCGGCTCAGCCCGCTGCGCTTCCTGCAAGGCATTGCGCCCGCCCTGGCGGTCGCCTTCAGCACCTCGAGCAGCGCCGGCACGCTGCCCGTCTCCATCGAGTGCGCCCGCAAGAACCTGGGTGTCTCCGAAGGCGTCGCGGGCTTCGTGCTGCCGGTCGGCGCGACCATCAACATGGATGGCACGGCCATCTATCAGGGCGTGCTGGCCCTGTTCATCGCGCAGGCCTTCGGTATCGACCTCAGCGCCGGGCAATACCTGATGATCATCCTTACCGCGACGCTCGCCTCGATCGGCACGGCCGGCATCCCCGGCGCCGGGCTGATCATGCTCGGCCTGGTCCTGACCTCCGCCGGCTTGCCGCTCGAAGGCGTAGCGCTGATCGCCGGCATCGACCGCATCCTCGACATGGCCCGCACCACCGTCAATGTCGCTGGTGACCTGATGACGACGACCCTGATCGGCCGCAGCGAGAACGAGCTGGATCGTGAGGTGTTCGACAGCGCAGCCAACCGCTAGCGCGATCGCGGCGCCTGCAACAGGCGCCGCGTGGAACTTGCCCCTACGTACCCATCGTATCGAGGCAACTGATTCGCTAGAGAGCCTGGGAGCACCGCTCAGTCCTGGTCAGTCCTTCCATACGAAAGCACCACAAAGGTAAGAAACCAGGCGATCAGCGGGATATAGGCTCCGATGAACATCCGGTGCCTGTGTTTTCGCTCTTGTTCGTTGTAAGCGGCCTGGGTCCAGTCGAATTGAAGCAGCTCCCGCTTTATCCGGCCTCGATCGATTCGAGCGATGAACTGACCAACAAAATCGCGTTGGCGCACCAGCCGTTCAGCTTCGTCATCACACATCCATACAACCTTTCGTTGCAAGGCGGTCGGGTGATCTCGAAAGCTGCAGGTCCCTTGAGCTTTTTTGGACTGGATCGGTGGTTTGATCCGATAGATAAAACCTTCATGGGTGCCGAGCAACACATCCTGCCCACGCTCAATGGGCAGCATGACGGTATCGCGGTAGGCCAGCGGCCAGATTCTTCCTTCTGTATCCGCGATAAAGCTCTGCGGCTCGCAACGGCGATGGGTGCTGAGCCAACCACTACGACAGCTCAGTTTCTCGCCAAATGCCGCAACCGTAACGGGCTGATCAACCAGGCTGCGAAGCGCCGGCATTGGCCTCGGACGGAGGCTCCAGACCGAAACCGCGGATACAAGCACCGCGCACAAGAGATACAAGACAAGCGCGCGGCTCGGGAAGCGCATCCGTTTGATCATTACGTAGGCCAGGGCCAACACAAGTATGTCGGCCAACAGGCGTCCGCCGTCTCGCCATAGAAGCGACTTATGCCACGCCTTCAGTTGCACCATATCGAGCAACGTAGCGGTACGGGGTAAGCCTGGAAGCGGGGCTGGCGAAGCGGTTCGGGTAATGGTGTACGCAACGTCACCCCGTAGCCCTACGTTGAGCTCGTCGCCTGCCTGCAGCAATGCATAGCGGCCGTCGTTCGCATCGAGCAACGGTGCGAGAAACATCCGTATTTCCCGCTGCCGATCAGTGACAAGCACCATCCTCCAGTCGCACAGGCGCTCGCCACGGCGGAGCACCCTGCAGTACTGCCCCGTTTTCACGCTTTTAACAGTGATACGTTCTTGGACAAGCTCTTGCGCGTCCGGGACGGTGGCCATAAGCGAGGCGGCACGACTGATGGCGTCTTTAGCAGCCAATGCGGACAGCAAAGCGAAGATCGCCAAAAAAAGAAGCCGCATGTTTCGTCCTTGAGTGAGCTGCGGGTTCGACGCACCGATAGGCCTGACGGGGGCGCCGCAAAAACACAGCACCCTAGCCCAAATCGATAACGGGCTATGCGGACCCGTTCACGGGCGTTTAGCCAAATCGCTAACTGCGCATCCGGGACAAGCCTCCCTTCGCTATCGCCCCAATGAGTCAAGCCGACGCTGCAGAAAACGCCTCTCCGATTCGAGCCGGGCGAGAGACAGTGCGGTTCGGTAAGCCCGGCGCGCTTCGTCCAGGCGGCCGAGTTGGTAGCAGAAGTCGGCACGCGCGGCGTGTAGCAGGTGGTTATCCTTCAACAGGGCGCGGGCCTCGATGTGGTCGAGAACGGCCATACCGGCCGCAGGGCCGTCGTGCATGGCCAGCGCCACGGCACGGTTCAGTTCGATGGTCGGTGATGGACTGACGCACAGCAGCACATCGTAGAGCCTGATGATCTGCTGCCAGTCGGTCTCCGGCGCACTGGGGGCCTCGGCATGCACGCCGATGATGGCCGCTTGCAAGGCGTAGGGGCCAGGGCGGCCAGTTCTGAATGCCTGCCGTACTAGCGCCAGACCCTCCGCGATGATGGCCGGCTCCCATAGGCTGCGGTCCTGATCCTCGAGCCGCACCAGATCCCCAGCGGCATCGACCCGCGCCGAGCGGCGGGCTTCGTGCAGCAACATCAGCGCCAGCAGCCCGCTCACTTCCGGATTCGGCAGCAGATGCTCGAGCAAGCGACCCAGACGAATTGCCTCACGGCAGAGGTCGGCGCGGGTCAGCGCATCGCCGCCCGTGGCGCAATAGCCTTCGTTGAACACCAGATAAATCACTCGCAGCACGCTATCCAGCCGCTCCGGCAGCTCGTCGCGGTCCGGCACGTGATAAGGCAGCCGCGCCTCACGAATGCGCGCCTTGGCGCGAACGATGCGTTGGGCGATGGTCGCGGGCGCAACGAGAAAGGCGCGGGCGATCTCGTCGGTAGTCAAGTCGCAGACCTGTCGCAGCGTCAGGGCGACCTGCGCATCAGGCGGCAATGCCGGATGGCAGCAGGTGAAGATCAGCCGCAGACGATCATCGTCCACCTCGTCCACCTCCCCCGGCGCCGCCTGCTCGAGCTGATCGGCGAGCTGCTGCAACGAGGCATCGAAGCGCATGCGCCGGCGCAGGGCGTCGATGGCCTTGAATCGTCCAGCCGACACCAACCAGGCGCGCGGGCTCGCCGGCACGCCATCGCGCGGCCACTGCTGGACAGCGGCGGCGAAGGCGTCGTGCAGCGCCTCTTCGGCGCGATCGAAATCACCGAGCAGTCGGATCAGGGTCGCCAGCACGCGCCTCGACTCGCTCCGGTAGAGATGCTCGATGCGCGCCGCGACATTGGTCGCCTGGGCGGGCATCCCTAACGCTGCGGCAGCTGACGCAGCGGGCGCACCTCGATGCTGCCAAATGCTGCGGGCGGCAAGGTCGCGGCGATTTCGGCGGCTTCGTCCGCATCTTCCGCCTGGATCAGGTAGAAGCCTGCCAGCTGTTCGCGCGTTTCAGCGAAAGGCCCGTCAACGACTGACGCTGCACCGTCGCGCACCCTGACCGTGCGCGCCGTGCGTACCGATTGCAACGGCTCTCCGGCCAGCATGTGGCCGCTGGCGCGCAGCCGCTCGCCGCACGCCAGGCACCGCTCGACCAGCGCATGCCACTGCTCGTCGGTCATGGTCTCGACGTGCTGTTCGTCGTAATAGATGAGGCACAGGTAGTTCATGGGCGGGCTCCGTCTGCCGCTGACGCAGCAACGCTAGCAGCCCGCCACGTACCCTGCCTTGCCAGGCGACGAACGCATCCGCTACGCCTGCCCCTGTTGCTGCGCCGGCGCCTCGCTGAAACTGACCTGCCCAGTTTCCATGTCGAACGGCATGGAGAAATGCTCATGCACGACCCGCCACTCGCCATCCTGCCGGCGCCAAACCCGGCTGCCGCGCATCCAGGCGGTCTGCAGCTGACCTTGTTCGTTGGTACCCCCGCAATGGTTGAGCATGCGGCTGTAGGCGAGGTCGCCGCCGACCTCGATGTGCAAGTCATGCACCTCAAAAAAGCCCTCGCCTTGGCAGAACTCGAAACAGCGCTTCCAGTGGGCGTGGTACTCGGGCACACCGCTGAATTGCAGTGCGCCGACCGCATCGAAGGCGACCACGTCTGGTGCGTACTGGGCCATGATCCGGTCCAGATCCTTGGCCTTGATGGCAGCCTCGAACTCGTTGTGCAGTTGGCGAATGCGGGCTTCGTCCGGGTGGATGGCATTTGGCATGGTGGTTTCTCCTGTCATGTGGGTTTCGCATGAACTGGTCGTCCGGCAGCAAGCCAGATCGACAACCGCCCTCATGTGTTTCCGAATATGACGACCAACGGCATAGTCGCGACCATTCGGCGCAGGATGATGCAACTTAGGTTGCGAATTGTTCGCATTGAAATATGATAGTGGCCCTCAGATAGCATGCCGTTTCGTCGGCCTCTGCTCCGTGATCCACCCATTGCCTCCATGCCGGTCAGGTCTCCCATGCCCACTCTTCGCTTCGCACGCAAAACCGCCCTGCTGCCCGTTTGCCTTGCGGCCAGCTTCACTGGCACGCCGTTGATGGCGCAGGAACAAATCGAGCGCCAGCCCCAGGCGGCGACCACCGAGCCGGTGGAACTGCAATCGGTCGAGATCACAGCTAGCGCCGACGCCTCTGCTGAAGGCCTGACTCAACCTTACGCAGGCGAACAAGTTGCCCGGGGCGGCCGGGTGGGCATCCTGGGCAATCGCGACTACATGGAAACGCCGTTCACCTCTACGTCCTACACCTCGCAGCTGATTCAGGATCAGCAGGCGCGCAGCGTGTCGGATATCGTGCAGAACGATCCTTCGGTCCGTGTCGCGCGAGGCTTCGGCAACATGCAGGAGCTTTATGTCGTGCGCGGCTTCCCGTTGTACTCGGACGACATTTCCTACAACGGACTGTATGGCCTGTTGCCTCGACAGTACGTTGCCGCCGAATTTATCGAGCGAGCCGAAGTATTCCGGGGTGCGAGCGCCTTTCTTAACGGCGCGGCACCAGGCGGTACCGGCCTTGGCGGCGCTATCAACCTGCTGCCCAAGCGCGCTACGAACGAGCCGCTAACGCGAATGACCGTTGGTGCCAGCAGCGGAGGCCAGGGCACAGTCGCGGCGGACGTGGGCCGCCGCTTCGGCGAGGAAAACCAGTTCGGCTTTCGTCTCAACGCCGCCAAACGCGCTGGCGAAACTGGTGTCGACGACGAGGACCAAACGCTGGACATGTTCGCGCTGGGCCTGGATTACCAGGGTGATCGCCTGCGTCTGTCGGCGGACATTGGTCACCAGTACCACTTCATCGATGAACCACGCCCGAGCGTGACACCGAACGGTGGCCTGCCCAGCGCGCCAGATGCTGACGATAACTTTGCGCAGTCCTGGACCTATTCGAAAGAGAAGCAGACCTTTGGCACCTTTCGCGCCGAATACGATTTCGCCGACGCCGTGACTGGCTGGCTGGCCGCCGGTTTGCGTGAGGGTGAGGAACAAAATCGCCTTGCCAATCCACGGGCCACAGCCATTGGCACAACCTCCGCTTCGCGCTTCGACAATTACCGCGAAGACAGCGTATTCACCAGCGAAGCCGGCTTGCGCGTGCGCCTGCAGACAGGCGCAGTCTCGCATCAGCTCGTGACTTCGGCGGCAATGTACGACTCGCGGGAAAAGGGGGCAAATCAGTTTTACGCCCCGGTGGTCGGTAACCTTTACAACCCGTTCGACGCGGTGCTGCCCACCACTGTTACCTACGATGGTGGAGACCTCTCTGATCCGCATGTAACAGAGCGCATCCGTACGAAAAGCCTCGCTTTAGCCGACACGCTGGGCTTCATGGATGACCGCCTTCTGGTCACGCTTGGTGCGCGCTGGCAGGGCATCGAAACGAAGAGCTATTCCTCGCAGACCGGTAACCGCAGTGGCCAGTACGATGACCACGAAGTCACCCCCGTCGCGGGCGTTGTATACATGCTGACCGACGAGCTTTCGGTGTACGCGAACTACATCGAAGGATTGACCAAGGGTGAAACCGCCCCGGCAACATCCAACGGGCTGCCAGTGCTCAATGATGATGCGATCCTGGCGCCCTATGTCGCCAAGCAGACCGAGGTCGGCCTCAAATACGACGGCGGTAACCTGGGTGGCAGCATTGCGGTATTCAATACCAAACGGCCTTTCGGCATCGTTGAAAACCAGCTGTTCCGCGAGGGCGGAGAGCAACGCAACCGTGGCATCGAGCTGTCGGTCTTCGGCGAGCCCGCCCATGGGATACGTCTGCTAGGCGGCCTGACCCTGCTGGATGCCGAACAGAAGAAGACCCTCAACGGCGCAAACGATGGCAACGATGCCATCGGCGTTCCTAAGGTACAGGCCAATGTCGGTGGCGAATGGGATGTGCCCGGCATGCAGGGGCTGACCCTGACCAGCCTGGTGGTGCATACCGGCAAGCAGTACGCCAGCGCCAGCAATGACCTGCGCTTGCCCTCCTGGACTCGCCTGGACCTCGGCGCTCGTTACCGTATGACCATCGACGACCGGGACGTGGTCCTGCGGGCTCGTCTGGACAACGCCACCGGCCGCGATTACTGGGCCTCCGCTGGCGGCTATCCGGGCTCGAACTACCTCGTCCTCGGCGCGCCCCGCACCCTCACGGTTAGCGCCACGGTCGACTTCTGATGCAGGCAGCAACGCTTCGGCGCTGGGGCTGGGTCCACAAGTGGTCCAGCCTCGTCTGCACGCTGTTCATCCTGATGCTGTGCCTGACCGGCCTGCCGCTAGTCTTCTCGCATGAAATCGAGCACCTGGCCGGCGACGAGATCGAAGCGCCGGCCATGCCCGAAGGAGCTCCCCGCGCGCCGGTCGACCAGGTGGCGGCGCAGGCGGTGGCGGCCTATCCGGGGCTGGTGCCGCTGTACTTCTTCGCCGAGGAAGACGAGCCCGACCTCTGGTACGTGAAGCTCGACACCCGTGTCGATACCGACGAAAGCGAGTCGACCCTGATCCTTTCCGATGCGCGCACCGGCGGGGTGCTCGGTGCACCGAACTTCGACGAAGGCTTCATGAGCGTCATGTATCGCCTGCACGTGGACCTGTACGCCGGCCTGCCCGGCAAGCTGTTCCTCGGCTTGATGGGCCTGCTGTTGATGATCGCGATCATATCCGGCGTGGTGCTCTACGCGCCCTTCATGCGTAAGCTGCGCTTCGGTGAAGTGCGCCAGGAGCGCGCCGCACGCACGCGCTGGCTGGACCTGCACAACCTGCTTGGCATCGTCACCCTGGTATGGGCGCTGGCAGTAGGTTTCACTGGCGTGATCAACACCTGGGCTGATCTGATCTTCAAAGGTTGGCAGGCCGAGCAGGTCGCGGCGCTGCAGGCCGGCGAGACGCGCGTGCTGCTCGCTGCCGAGGCCGAGGGCGCACCCGCCGTGGACGGCACACTGCAGGCGTCAGTCGATCGCGCATTGGCCGCTGCACCCGGCATGGCGGTATCGATGATCGCCTACCCCGGCACCCTGCGCGCCACGCCCGAGCACATCGCCGTGATCCTGCGCGGCGACACGCCGCTCACTTCGCGCCTGACCCAGGCCCTATTGGTCGATCCCGCCACGGGCGACGTGCTGGAAGCCAGCGCCCGCCCTTGGTACGTCACCGCGCTGCAGCTGTCCGAACCGCTGCACTTTGGTGACTACGGGGGATTACCGCTCAAGGTGCTCTGGGGATTGCTCGACATCCTCACCATCATCGTGCTCGGCAGCGGCCTGTACCTATGGCTCAAGCGCGGCGTTACGGAGCGGCAGCCATGATGCGTATCTGGTTCTGGCCGTTGGTGATCGCCACGCTTTCGCTCTTCGGGCTGATTGCCGGGCTGGTATCCGACGGGTTGGGCGACTGGCTGAGCTGGTTCGCCCTGGCCGTACCGGTGGCGATTTCGCTGCACGGGTTGCACCGCCGCAAAGCGCTGGGCCAGCGTGCGCTAAAGGTACGAACGCAGGGCTGAAGGGCAACGCGTGGAGCGTTGCGGCGCGGCTGCGGTCATAGCCTCACGCACGTTCGGGAGATCCGCCATGCGCCACCTCATCACTGCCCTGCGCCACAGTGCCCTCCTCGGCGCGCTGGCGTTCAGCGCCTCGGGAGTAGCGGCACCCATGTACCAGTTTCTAGTCGGCAGTTACACCAGCGAAGAGGATGATCGCGGCATCTACCGCATGCAATTCGACGCTGGCAGCGGCCAGATCGAACCGCAGCCCTTGCAGGTCATCCGTAGCCACAACCCCTCGTGGCTGACGTTGGATCTCAACCGCAACCGGCTCTACGCCACCAACGAGAACGGGCCGGGGCAGCCCGACCCCGTAGGCCGGGTCAGTGCTTTCATGATTGCGGTGAACAGCGGCAGGCTGTCGCCACTGGCGCAGCAGGTCAGCCTGGGCGACGAGCCCACCCATTTGAGCCAAAGCCGCGACGGCCGCTATCTGTTCGTCTCCAACTATGGCTCGCGGCCAAACCCTGGTGGCAGCCTGGCGGTAATGCCAACGGCGAACGACGGCACCCTGGCGCCCGTCACGCAGATTGCCGCGCACAAGGCCAGCGAAGTACACCCGGAGCGCCAGCAGGGCCCGCACGTGCATTCGGCTGTGATGTCGCCCAATGGCAAGACGCTCTTCGTCAGCGATCTGGGTGCAGACAAGATATTCGCTTACCGCTACGACCCAGCCAACGCCGAGCGACCGCTCTCCCCCGCCGACCCCGCATTCATCGCCCTGCCCGGCGGCAGCGGCCCACGCCATCTGGTGTTCAGTCCGGACGGGCTGCAGGCTTACGCCACACTGGAGCTGAGCGCCCAGGTCGCGCGCTTCGATCATGTCGATGGCACCCTGGTGCAGCGCCAACTCGTCAGCCTGGCCGAAAATGGCGATGTGTCCAAACATTCACCTGGCGCCATTCACCCTTCACCAGACGGCCGCTTCCTCTACGTCAGCGACCGCGCCGAGACCAACCGCATCGTGGTGTATGCAATCGAGGAAGCCGGCATGTTGCGCGAGATTCAGCAGCGCAGCAGCGAAGGCCGCGAGCCGCGGGAGTTCGCCATCGACCCGAGCGGCCAGTTCATGATCGTTGCCAATCAGAAGAGTGACGGACTGGTTGTACTGGCGCGGGACCCCGACAGCGGCAAGCTCGGCGATACCGTGCAAACGCTGCCGCTGGGGCGGCCTTCGGATGTGAAATTCATCGATCGCGGCGAGCCGTGAGGGGGCGGCTCGTCAGGACAGCAGGCTGACCACCGCGAAGCGGCTGATGGTCGCCTGGGCGACGACCGTCTGGGTGACCGCAGCGTAGCTCGATGGGCTGCGCTGCATCAGGTTGAACACCGAGCGCGAGAAATCCATGGCCCACTGCTTCTCGTCGACATGCGCCTGGCGGGCGAGGAATTCGCGGATTTCCTGCTGGCGGTTGCTCAGCTGTTCGCGCAGCGTGGTGACCTTGTCGAGCCCGGCCACCACCGAATCGAGCAGACGGCGCAGCTCGCGGAAGGAATCGAGCTGCAGTTCATCGGGGAAGCTCAGCAGCTGGTCGTCCTCGCTCTGCACGCGAACGTACCGGCCTTTGTCGAACAGCTTGCCTTCGCCCTGTACCGCCAGCTGGCCCTTGAGTGTCTGCCAGTCGCCTTCGCGGGCGGAAAATTTCAGCGCACCGTTCTGGTCCAGCTCGGCGCGAATCCCGGCCTGACCCAGGCTGCCGTTGAAGCGGCGCAGGATCTGCTCGTCGGTCATCTCGTCGTCGAGCACCACGGCCACCGGTTCGGCCAGCTGACGGCCACCGCTGAACAGCAGCGTCTCGCGGCCCGACTGGCGAATCTTTTCCAGCGACTCCTGTCGATCCTGGCGATGATCATCCTGCCGCTGCCGCCGCAGCTGCTGGACGTGCTGTTCACCTTCAACATCGCCATGTCGATCCTGGTGCTGCTGGTCAGCGTGTCGTCGAAAAGTCCGCTGGATTTCTCGCTGTTCCCCACGGTGATCCTGATCACCACGCTGATGCGCCTGACGCTCAACGTCGCCTCGACGCGCGTGGTGCTGCTCGAGGGTCATACCGGTACTGGCGCGGCGGGCAAGGTGATCGAGGCCTTCGGCGAAGTGGTCATCGGCGGCAACTTCATCGTCGGCCTGGTGGTGTTCGTGATCCTGATGATCATCAACTTCATCGTCATCACCAAGGGCGGTGAGCGGATCTCGGAAGTGACCGCGCGCTTCACCCTGGACGCCCTGCCGGGCAAGCAGATGGCCATCGATGCCGACCTCAACGCCGGCCTCGTCACGCAGGAAGAAGCCAAGGCGCGGCGCCAGGAAGTGGCCAAGGAAGCCGACTTCTACGGGGCCATGGACGGTGCCTCGAAGTTCGTCCGCGGCGACGCCATCGCCGGCATCCTGATCCTCCTGATCAACCTGTTCGGCGGTTTCGCCATCGGCGTGTTCGCCCACGACCTGGCGGCTGGCGAAGCCTTCAAGCAGTACGCCCTGCTCACCATCGGCGACGGCCTCGTCGCGCAGATTCCGGCGCTGCTCTTGTCCACCGCGGCAGCGATCATCGTCACGCGGATCAACGAATCCAGCGACATCACCAGCCAGGTGCAGCGCCAGCTGCTGGCCAACCCGGCCTCGCTGTACACCGTGGCCGGTATCCTCTTCGTGCTCGGCCTGGTGCCGGGCATGCCGCACCTGGCCTTTATCGGCTTTGCCGCGCTGATCGGTTTCATCGGCTGGCGGGTGTCGCTGCACGAGCCGCCGGCTGCCGGAGCGGATCTCAAGGAGATCCAGCAGCTCGGCCAGGCGATGGACAAGGAAAAGGCCCAGACGCTGGCCTGGGAAGACATTCCGCTGGTCGAGCGTTTGTCGATTTCGCTGGGCTACAAGCTGGTCGGGCTGGTCAACGAAGCCTCGGGCGCGCCGCTGCCGGCACGGGTGCGCGGCGTGCGCCAGACGCTCTCCGAGCACCTGGGCTTCCTGCTGCCGGAAGTGCAGATCCGCGACAGCTTGCGGCTCAAGGCTTCGCAATATGACATCTACATCAATGGCGAGAAGATCGACGGCGCCGAGCTGCATGCCGACCGCCTGATGGCGATCCCCTCGCCGGAGCTGTACGGCGAGATCGACGGCATCCTTGGCACCGATCCGGCGTACCGCATGCAGGTGGTCTGGATTCAGCCGACGGACAAGTCGCGGGCGCTGAACCTCGGCTATCAGGTGATCGACTGCGCCAGCGTGGTCGCCACCCACCTGAACAAGGTGGTGCGGGAGCACCTGCCGGACCTGTTCAAGCACGACGACGTCGAGCACCTGATGCAACGCCTGACGCTGCAGGCGCCAAAGCTGGCCGAAAGCCTGAAGGGCGCGCTGAGCTACACCCAGCAGATGCGCGTGTACCGTCAGCTGCTGCAGGAGGAGGTGCCGCTGCGCGACATCGAAACCATCGCCAGCACCCTGCTCGAATGCAGCGAAACCACCAAGGACCCGGTGCTGCTGGCGGCTGATGTACGTTATGCCCTGCGCCGTAGCATCGTTTCGATGATTGCCGGTGATCGTCGCGAACTGGCGGTCTTCGTGCTGGAAAACGCACTGGAAAACACCCTGCTCAATGCCCTCGCGATTGCCCAGCAGGCCGGCCAGGTGAGCCTGGACAACATCCCGGTGGAGCCGAGCCTGCTCAACCAGCTGCAGAACAGCATGCCGGTGGTGAAGGAAAAGCTGCGCAAGGACGGCCACCCGCCGATCCTGACCGTGATGCCACAGCTGCGCCCGCTGCTGTCGCGTTACGCACGGGTGTTCAGCCCAGGGCTGCACGTACTGTCGCAGAACGAGATTCCGGATCGGGTCGGGGTGAACATACTCGGGACGCTGGGTTGATCAGCCACGGCTCTGGCCGGCTGGCGGCGATCCCCGCGACTCGGGAGCCTGGGGGATCGCCAGCAAGCTGGCTCCTACAGGTTCGGAGTTCGCCCCGGAGCGGGCTGCTCCTGTAGGAGCGAGCTTGCTCGCAAAAGATCAGGTCGACGATGCCGCAGCCGCGCCCGATGCAGTCGTTCGACCCGCGAGATTTCCCGGTTCGCCAGCAAGCTGGCTCCTACAGGTGCGGAGTTCGCCCCGGAGCGGGCTGCTTCTGTAGGAGCGAGCTTGCTCGCGAAAGATCAGGGCGACGATGCCGCAACCGCGCCCGTTGCAGTCGTTCGACCCGCGAGAATTCCCGGTTCGCCAGCAAGCCGGCTCCTACAGGTGCGAAGTTCGCCCCGGGGCGGGCTGCTCCTGTAGGAGCGAGCTTGCTCGCGAAAGATCAGGTAGACGATGCCGCAGCCGTGCCCGCTGCAGTGTTTCGCCCCCCGGTTTCCCGGTTCGCCAGCAAGCTGGCTCCTACAAGTTCGGAGTTCGCCCCCGAGCGGGCTGCTCCTGTAGGAGCGAGCTTGCTCGCGAAAGATCAGGTCGACGATGCCGCAGCCACGCTCGATGCAGTCGTTCGACCCGCGAAATTTCCCGGTTCGCCAGCAAGCTGGCTCCTACAGGTACGGAGTTCGCCGCCGGAGCGGGCTGCTCTTGTAGGAGCGAGCTTGCTCGCGATCACGGGCCCTTCGTAGCCGCAGGTCGCAAAGCAGGGCTCGATCTTGCAGCGCCTACGGGGCGATCCCTAGCCATCTGGACTGCTCAAAGATTCTCCGCCAGGAACACCAGGCTCCGCCCATGCGCCAGCGCCGCGGCATTCTGGCTGTAGGCTGGCCGCGCCCAGCAGTTGAATCCATGGTCGACGCCCGGGTAAGTCTCGATCTGGGCCCCACCGACCTGCGCCATCTTTTCCTGCAAGGCCGCGACTGCGTCGCTGTCGATGTGGTCATCTTCTTCGGCGAAGTGGAACAGCGTCGGGCACTTGATCTTCTCCGCCTGATCCAGACGCTTCTCGATGCTGCCGGGGTAGTAGCAGATCGCAGCATCGACGCCTGGGTGGGACGCCAGCAGATAAGACAGCACACCGCCCATGCAGTAGCCCACCGAGGCTACGCGCCCACTGCAGTCGTCGCGTTCGCGCAGCAGCTCGGCGCTGCGGCGCAGATCGTCAATGGCAAGCTCGAAGTCCAGCGCCTTCATCAAAGCAAAGGCCCGCTCCCAGTCGTCGCCGTCATAACCGAGCTGCACGCCCGGCTCGCTGCGCCAGAACAGATCCGGCGCCAGGACGACATAACCATCGGACGCGTACTGGTCGGCGACCGACTGGATATGGTCGTTCACCCCGAAAATTTCCTGAATCAGCACGATGCCAGGGCCGTGGCCGGCGGCGGCAGAGCCAGGTAGCCCTTGAAGGATTTGCCGTCTTGCGCGGGAATGTCGATCCACTGTGAAGTCATGCCTGTCTCCGTTGAGTTGCGAGTTGCCGGACAATTTCAGGCGCACCGAAGAGCACCGGTCGAACAGGTGCGACCGGGGCAATGGGGTTCGAGTTCGCGCCGGTCTGCCAGTAAAGCCACGCACGCCTGTCATTGCGCTGAGCGCGACACGGGACATTCCGCTGCACGTCTCGGGTCAGAGGTTCTGACTCAGCCACCCGGCTCCATTACTATGCCGAGCTGCCTTCGACACATGACAGACACGGAGACAACCAATGCCCCAGGCGCCCGCGCCCGATGCCCAGGCCACTCACGGCGAGCCGAACGACCCGCGTCTCTATCGCAAGATTGCCTGGCGGCTGATCCCGTTTCTCTGCTTCTGTTACCTGGCGGCGTACCTCGACCGTATCAATGTCGGCTTCGCCAAGTTGCAGATGGCCGATCAGTTGCAGCTCAGCGAAGCGGCATTCGGTCTCGGGGCGGGCCTGTTTTTCGTCGGGTACATTCTCTTCGAAGTGCCCAGCAACCTGATCCTCAAGCGCGTCGGTGCGCGGGTCTGGATCGCGCGGATCATGATCACCTGGGGTGTGCTGTCGGCCTGCACCATGCTGGTCACCACGCCCGGGCAGTTCTACCTGGTGCGCTTCCTGCTCGGCGTCGCTGAGGCGGGCTTCCTCCCTGGCGCGCTTTATTACCTGACGTTGTGGTTTCCGACCTACCGGCGAGGGCGAATGATCGCGCTGTTCATGATCGGCCTGCCGTTGTCGAGCGTCATCGGCGCGCCGCTATCCGGCTGGATTCTCGATCATTTCGACCAGATTCAGGGGCTACGCGGCTGGCAATGGTTGTTCCTGCTCGAAGGCATTCCCAGCGTACTGCTTGGGCTGTTGGCGCTGCGGATGCTGCCCGAGGGACCCAAGCAAGCCAGCTGGCTGGATGTTACCGAGCAAGGGCAGGTGCTGCGCGACCTGACGCTGGACGAGGCACAGAGCCCGGCCAGCGGCGACAGCTTTCGCCAGGGCTTCTTCAACCTGAAGGTCTGGATGCTCGGTGGCATCGATTTCGCCATTCTGCTGAGCGCATACGCGATGGGGTTCTGGATGCCGACCTTCATCCGCAATGCGGGCGTCAGTGATGTCACGGTCATCGGATTGCTCACGGCAGTGCCGAGCGTCGCTGCGGTCATTGGCATGCTGGGGCTAGGCGCCAGTTCAGACCATTTCCGCGAGCGGCGCTGGCACATCATCCTGCCGTTCTGGATCGGCGCCGCCGCACTTGCCACCAGTACGGCCTATACGGACAACGTGCTGATCACGGTCCTGCTGTTCTCAATCGCACAGGCGGCGATCATCGGTGCGGTGCCCGTATTCTTCAGCCTGCCGGCGACCTTCCTCACCGGCACGGCTGCAGCGACCGGCTTCGCCCTGGCGTGCTCGCTGGCCAATATTGCAGGGCTGGTCAGCAACACGGTGATCGGGGTGACGCTGCAGCTGACCGGCAAGAGCGGCAGCGCCTTGCTGTTCTTCGCCGCTTGCCTGCTGCTCGGTTCGTTGCTGGTAGCCGCATTGCCGGCCCGGGTGGTCAATCGCTGATCAACGCCGCTTGGGCAGCAACCGTCCGACCAGGTCGATGAAGGCCGCGCTGGGCCGGTCCAGCGAAAAGCCCATCTCGAAGGCATCGCGACGGGAATCCTTGCGCACCCACTGGCAGATCACGACCACCTCGACCTCACGCAACCGCTCGCCTTGGTCCGGCACGTGCAGCACCATTTCATAGCAGCCACTCATGCCCAGCGGCTGCTTGGCGACCAGCCGCAACCCACCCATGGACAGGTCTGCCACGTAGCCCATCGGATCCCCACTGAGGCGATTGGTGACCAGGATGCGGCTGAGGTGACGAAAGCTGAGGCGGGTATGTTGGCGCATGGCGGGCTCTGCGGTCTCGTTCGGCGGCCCTGACGCATGACGAGCCAGGCGCCGTAGGACGATGTACGTAGAGCCAGCAAGCGACCATCGATAGGATTTTCTTAAGCCCGGACGCCATTTTTTTTCGCCGCCCGGGCCGCTGGACTAGTGCCGGGGTTTATCGCTGCCGCGCGCCGGGTCGTCGCTGACCTCCTCGGTCATGTCCGACGGCACGTTGTAGGCGCCACCCGGCACGTCGTCGCGATCGCCTCCGGCCGCCTCGCCGTTACTGGTGCGGCCGTTGCTGCGGGCCTGGTCGTCGCGCGCTGGGATGCGGTCTTCGAGAGTCTCCAGGTTCTGTTTGCCACGCTCGGATGGGTTCATTAGGACCTCCTGATGGGATGGGCTGGGCGATACGCGCCCTTGCAGTTAGGAAGACCGTCATGGGTAGAAGTTGCACGACGATCAGCCCCCGCTGATGACCGGCCATTCGGCAGGCGCGCTGAACTAATACCCAGCGGGCGGGGCCAAAAAAGTCATCTGGGGCCTCCCCTTCTGCCGCCGTGTGAACCTATGCAACTGACTCCAAGCCTCCCCGTCGATGCGCTGCTCGTGGCACCCGAGGCAAGGGCGCCTTCCAAGGAACTCTATTTCGCCCTGCTCGAGTCGCCTGCCAGCGAACAAATCCGCGCAAGCGCAGCGGAGTATCTCGAACTGCAATTGGGCAAGGCCGCCTCGCTACCCTGTGACCTGCCCGAACATCCGGCCGGGCTTGGCGAATGGCTCGAAGGGCATACCGCCAAGGTCGGCGCGCAGTACCAGCGTTATCTGGACGAGCGCCGCGCGGGCGGGCCACGCCGTTACTTCACCAGCAAGGCGCACGCGCTGCATTTCCTGCGGGGCGTGGCACCGACCAAGCTCGTCGACGGCGCCTGGCTTTATGGCCTGTTGCAGCGCTGGGACGACGCCCGCTTCACCTCACTGATCCAGACCTATCTGGAAGAGCTCGGCGAAGGCCAGCCAGACAAGAACCATGTCGTGCTCTACCGCAAGCTGCTCGCCAGCCAGGGATGTGATGACTGGCAAAGCCTCGAAGACGAGCATTTCGTTCAGGGTGCGATTCAGCTGGCGTTGGCGGAGCATGCCGAACGGTTCCTCCCGGAGGTGATCGGCTTCAATCTCGGCTACGAGCAGCTTCCGCTGCATCTGCTGATCAGTTCCTACGAGCTCACTGAGCTAGGCATCGACCCCTATTACTTCACCCTGCACGTGACAGTAGACAACGCCGATAACGGCCATGCGAAAAAGGCCGTACAGGGTTTGTTGTCTGCCTGGCCACAAGTGGCCGACAGCGAAGAATTCTATCGCCGGGTCGTCAACGGCTATCGACTCAACGATCTCGGCGCGAGCACGCTGTCGGTGATCGCCGATTTCGAACCCGAGCACGAAGTGATGCGGGTGTTGGAAAAGAAGGCGGCGGTCGGGCAGTTCGTCCACTCGGACTACTGCCGCTTCGACGGCCGCACGGTGAACGCCTGGCTCGCCGAACCGGCGCTGATTCCGCGCTTTCTCGACACGCTTCAACAGCGTGGCTGGATCAAACGCCACCAGGATCCGCAGCACAGCCGTTTCTGGCAGCTGATCACGGGCGAGCAGGCCCCGATGTTCGGCGTATTCAGCGCACACGAGCAGCAGCTTATCCACGACTGGATTGCAGGGGACTGGCTGGCCGAGCAGGCCCCGACGTCGGGCAAGCCGCACCCGGCCCTGGCGCAGCGCCAGGCTCAATTCAATAGCCGCCGACGCACGCCGGCCGAGCGCCCGAACAAGCCTGCGCTGGTCGCGGCCAAGGATCGGCCGAACAGCGACTTCGACACCGAGACCCAACTGCTCGAACAACAACTGGCGCAACTGCCAAGCCGCGAGGCACGCATGCATCACCTGGTGCCGCTGCTCGCGCCGACCCGCCACCACAGCGCGGCCGGGCTGCTGGCCACCCGCATCTTTACCGGATTGTTCAACTGATAGGCGAAAGCCAGGGAAGCACTATGACAACGGAAACCACTCAAGACCGCGCGTTGCTGCAGCTGGTCAATGCGCTGCGCGAACGCGGCTACCACTTCGTTACTCCGACGCCTCTGACGCACGAGCGAGTCAATCAACGCCCCGAGAACCAGCTCGCCAAGGATCTGCAGGGCGTCTTCGGCTGGAGCCGGCCGTTCCAGCATGAGCTGCTGCCACCGGCGATCTTCAGCCTCATGGACCAGGCTGGCGTCCTGGCACCCTGCGATTCCCACTGGCGTAGCCGCGTGCGGCTATCAAGCCTTGACGGCCAACTTTTCGTGCACTCGGCTTACCCGACCGACTCGCCGGACTCGGTTTTTTTCGGCCCCGATACCTATCGCTTCGCCAACGCAATCAGCGCGCATCTGAGCCATCACCCGGGCAACATCGCCCGCACGGTGGACATCGGCTGCGGCTCCGGCGCCGGTGCAATTCTCACCGCTCTGGCACGCCCGCAAGCAGAGGTGCTGGCTGTGGATATCAACCCGCTGGCGCTGCGCATGACCCGCACCAACGCCGCCCTGGCCGGAGCCGACAACTTGAGCACACGCCACAGCGACCTGCTCGATGATGTCGAAGGCGACTTCGATCTGATCCTGGCCAACCCGCCCTATCTGGTCGACCCGGGCGAGCGCGCCTATCGGCACGGCGGCGGCCCGCTTGGTGCGGGCCTGTCTCTGGCGATCGTCGACAGCGCGCTGCAACGTCTGGCGCCCTGCGGCACTCTGCTGCTGTATACGGGCGTTGCGATGAAGGGCAGCCAGGACCCGTTCCGTCGCGAGGTCGAGCAACGTCTCGAGGGGCGTGGGTTCGATTGGCGCTACCGGGAGGTGGATCCGGACGTGTTCGGCGAGGAATTACTTGAAGGTGCCTATACCGAGTGCGACCGCATCGCAGCGGTGGTGCTGGAAGTGACGCGGCCGGCGGGCTGAACGTTACCGCGTGGCAAACGCTTCGCGGTTTTCCACGGGGTGGCCATCCACCCTACGACCGGCCCAGGCGTAGGGTGGATAACGCCGCAGGCTTATCCACGCGTTCCAGACCTTTGATAGGGGCACCAGATCCGTAGGATGGGTGCAAGGCCACCTCTACACCGGCAACAGCACCAGGCACGCCGACAGGGTGACCAGCGAGCCGAGCGTCGAATACAGCACGACACGCGACACCCGCGAGCCCTCCCGCCCATAGAACTCGGCGAGCATGTAGGGGCCCGTCCCGGTAGGCAACGCACTCAGCAGCAGTGCCGAATAGGCCCATAGCAGCGGCAACTCGAAGATCTGAAACGCCAAATACCAGGTGATCAGCGGCTGCGCGATCAGCTTCAGACCTACCAGAGGCCAAACCCCCGCCACCCGCCCGCCTGGTTGCGGTTGCGCCAGGAACAACCCCAGCGAGACCAGCGCACAGGGCGCCGCCGCTGCGCCGAGCAGCTCCAGCAAAGTCGCCACCGCTACCGGCAATGTCGCCCCACTGGCCGCCCAAAGCCCACCCAGCATTGGCGCCACCACCAATGGGTTGCGCAGCAGCGCAAACGCTACCTTGCCGAGCGTACGGCTGAAGCCTTGGCCGCTGTGCAGGCCGGTTTCGACACAAGCCAGGGCGATGGCAAACAACACGCAGACCACTACGATCGAAGCCACCATGGCCGGCTGCAGCGCCTCGTCGCCCAACACCAGCATGCACAGCGGAATACCGATGTAACCCGTGTTGGCATAGGACGCGCCGAGTGCATCGAGGCTGGCATCGACCAGCGGCTGTTTCTGTAGCAGGCGATAACCCAGCGTAAAGGCGAACACCCCCAGGCAACCCACTGCGAACGCTGTAATAAAGCCGGGCTGCCACAACTGCGCCCATGTGGAGTTGGCCACCACGCTGAACAGCAGCGCCGGCAACCCCAGCCAGACCACGAACCGGTTGAGCTCGGAAGCCCCAGTCGGCCCCATGCGGCCGGTACGGCGGCAGATGAAACCCAGCAGGATCAAGGCAAAGACCGGGAGGACGACGTTGACGACGGCGGACATGGGTTCTCATCGGGTGGTGACCGCCAGGGGTGGCGGTGCGGGGCGGGCTGCAGACCTTAGCAAAAAATGGCCTGTCGCATTGTTCGGGGCGAGTTGCTTTTTCGAGCTATTAAGCGCGTAAAACCGATTGCCCCTGCATATTGCGCTGTCGTGGGAGCGGTCTTGACCGCGAAGCTTTTCGACTTTGAGTTCCGAGCCCAGGGCCCGATGGCGGAGCTGACTGGGGCATTGGTTTCGCCCTGCTGGGCGAGTCCCTTTTGGCAATTGCCCCAAAAGGAACCAAAAGGTCTTGCCCCGCCATCCGGCCCCGGCTGCGCCGGGGTTCGTTCGCTCCATCGCCGCTTCAGGGGCCGGCTTACAAGGGCCATCCATGGCCCTTTAAGCCTCTCGCCGCATCCATGCGGCTCGCTCCCTTACGCAACGATTGCGCTCACCCTCCTGATGGGGCGTTTTGTGTCGTCTGGCGATCTGTGCAAAGAAAACGGAGCAAAGGCGACAAAGCGACAAAGCGACAAAGCGACAAAGCGACAAAGCGACAAAGCGACAAAGCGACAAAGCGACAAAGCGACAAAGCGACAAACAAGTCTCGTGGGGCGGTGGGGCCGCGTGAGTGAACGTTATCAACGTGCAGCACAGGACATCTCGCATGCTACGTTTTTTGCTCTTCTTGTAAGCGCACGGCCCGGCAGACGACACCGAATCGCCCCTTTCAGGAGGCCGAGCGCAGGTGGCGTGGAAGGGGTTGAGCGGCATGGATGCCGCGAGAGCCGCGATGGGCCAGGGATGGCCCTTCGCGGCGGGCCCCTGGAACGTCACCGGAGCGAGGGAACCCCGGCGCAGCCGGGGCCGGATGCAGGGGCAAGCGTTTTTGCTTACTTTTTTCGCGACTGAAAAAAGTGAGTCGCCCAGCAGGGCGAAACCAATGCTCCAGCTAGCTCCGCCATCGGGCCCTAGGCTCGGAAGCCAAAAGCCCAAAAGCCCAAAAGCCCAAAAGCCCAAAAGCCCAAAAGCCCAAAAGCCCAAAAGCCCAAAAGCCCAAAAGCCCAAAAGCCCAAAAGCCCAAAAGCCCAAAAGCCCAAAAGCCCAAAAGCCCAAAAGCCCAAAACCCACAACAGCGCAATACGCAGAACTAAGGCTTTTTTGGTCCCTTTGGCAGACCGTCCATCCGGGCGACTGCCAAAAGAAACCCACCCAGCAGCGCGATACCAAGCCCTCAACCAACTCGGTAGTCACCCAGCGCGCAAAACCAACCCGCGCAACGCGTCCCGTCGGCGACAGCCGGAATGCCCCTTAATGCAACATCGTCGAGGGACTGTACCCATTCGGCTCAGCCCGCGCCGCGGCGAACTCCGCCTCGACCTTCCCCCGCATCGCTTGCGGATCCGCCGGGAAGCCGCTGCGGTCACTGTAGTCCCATTCGGTAACGTAATGACTCTCGGCGGCCAACCCCTTGGCGCAGCTGATATCCAGTGCCGTGATACCAGCCACCGCCCCCGCGGCAATGGCCGCGTTGACCTGCTCGGTGCCGTTTTCGATGCTCAGGCCCAGGCCGACCAGGTCGAGGGCATCGCCGCCGATGCGGCCGTATATCCAGGGTTTGGGATCGTCGGTGAGCAGGAGGCCGACGCCGGTGGCGATTTCCCGTGCGCCGCAGGCGCGGATCAGTCCCTCGTTGCCGGGTACGCCGAGGAAGCGGGCCAGCTTGCCGGGCATCAGCACCTCGGCCAGGCCCAGGCCGATGCTGAACCAGCCCAGCCCGCGGGCCAGGGTACGAGCGGAATGGTTGGGGCGGGTAACGCGATGTGGAACGCTCATTATTCAGTCCCTCCTTCGGGGCTCGGGGGAAGCAGATGACGACTCCCTGTACCAGGGAACCGCCACCCGGGCCTCAGGGTTTGAGAACGACCTTGATGCAGCCGTCATGCTTGTCGCGGAAGGTCTTGTACATCTCCGGACCCTGCTCGAGGCTGACGCTGTGGGTGATGACGAAGCTCGGGTCGATCTGGCCTTCCTGGATGCGCTTGAGCAGGTCGTCGGTCCAGCGATTGACGTGGGTCTGGCCCATGCGGAAGGTCAGGCCCTTGTTCATCGCCGCGCCGAACGGAATCTTGTCGATCAGCCCGCCGTAGACGCCGGGAATCGAGATGATTCCGGCCGGACGGCAGACGTAGATCATCTCGCGCAGCACGTGCGGGCGGTCGCTCTCGAGCATCAGCGCCTGCTTGGCGCGGTCGTACATCGAGTCGATGGAACGCGCCGCGTGAGCTTCCATACCCACCGAGTCGATGCACTTCTCCGGGCCCTTGCCGCGGGTCAGCTCTTTGAGCCGCTCGAGCACGCTCTCTTCATCGAAATTGATGGTGATGGCGCCGCCGGCGCGGGCCATCGACAGGCGCTCGGGCACGTTATCGATGCAGATGACCTGCTCGGCACCCATCATGATCGCGCTGCGGATGGCGAACTGGCCGACCGGTCCTGCGCCCCACACGGCAACCGTGTCGGTGGGCTGGATATCGCACTGCGCCGCGGCCTGCCAGCCGGTGGGCAGGATGTCGCCGAGGAACAGCACCTGCTCGTCAGTCATGCCATCTGGAACAACGACCGGACCGACATCGGCGTAGGGAACACGGACATATTCGGCCTGGCCGCCCGCATAGCCGCCGGTGAGATGGGTGTAGCCATAGAGGCCAGCGGTGGTGTGGCCGAAGACCTTGTCGGCCACGTCCTTGTTGCGGTTGGTACGTTCGCAAACGGAAAAATTACCGCGCCGGCATTGATCGCACTCGCCACAGACGATGGTGAAGGGCACCACCACGCGGTCGCCGACCTTGAGCTTCTTGTTCGCCGAGCCGACTTCCATCACCTCGCCCATGAACTCGTGACCCATGATGTCACCGTGCTGCATGCCGGGCATGAAACCGTCGTACAGGTGCAAGTCTGAGCCACAGATGGCGCAGGACGACACCTTGATGATGGCGTCGCGGGGGTCTTCTATCGACGGATCGGGTACGTGGTTGTCGCAGCGGATGTCGTGCTTACCGTGCCAGCGAAGGGCTCTCATTGGAAAAATCTCCTGCTTCGGTGTTCGAAAACGCCGCCGTGGTGGTTCTTCCTGATGACTTCGCCGCGCTGCGGCAGCTGCTCCTGACCCGACTGCTGCCATGCGGCAGGGTGTACGGCGTGCGTGCTATCAGATTTTTAGTAAGCACGATGTCGGCAGAGTTGCGGGAAATGACGGCCAAACGGGCGGATCGCCGACGGAATGACATACGCGGTTCGGTGCGGGGAGGCCTTATGCGGTCCGTTCGCCCATTGATCTAAGGCGCTCCACCGGGCTGATCGCACCGCCCTTGCTGTAGGAGCACGCTCTGCGTGCGACCCCCGCGGCCCCACCCCCCCGCGACGCGGCTCCTTACTTAACCCTTGCCGGGGCGAAGGGAGGCGTAGCCGTTGCGGTAGCTTGGATACTGTGGCACCCAGCCCAGCGCGCGGGCGCGCGCATTACTGCAGCGTTTGCTGCCAGCGCGGCGGGTCATCGTCTGTTCTGCCCAATGCGTGACGCCGAGCCGCTCGCGCAGGAAGTCGACCACTTCGTGAAGGGGGGCAGGGTCGTCATCCACACCCAGATAACAGTCCTCCAGCGGCGCTCCGGCAAGATCCTTTTCCAGCAGGCAGGCGAGCAAGCCGGCGGCATCGTCGCGGTGGATGCGGTTGCTGTACTGCGCAGGCTCCCGATCGACACGCAACCCCGCGCGTACCTGGTTCTGCATCCAGGGCCGCACGGGATCATAGAGCCCCGCCATGCGTACGCAGGTTGCTGGCAGGCCACTGGCCGCCGCCAGCGCCTCTGCTTCCAGCATGACGCTACCGGTGTAGCCGCTCGGTTCGGTTGCCGAGGTTTCGTCGATCCACTCGCCGCCGTGCTGCCCGTAGACGCCGGTGCTGGAGAGGAAGAACAAGCGGCGCGGCTGCTGGCCGCGTTGCTGCAACCAGCCGAGCACGTTGCGCAGGCCCTCGACGTAGGCCTGACGATAACCCGGCTCATCATGTTGGCTGGCCGAAGCGGCGTAGACGAGGTAGTCCAGCGCGACATTGGGCCAACCACGCGGCACCTCGGGCGAGGCCAGATCACCGCGGACCGGCAGAATCGGCACCGGCAGCGACGAGGCCTCGCGGCGCAGGCCGAACACCGTCCAGCCAGCCCGGCTCATCCGCAGCCCCAGACGACTGCCGACGTCACCGCAGCCGGCGATCATTACAGAAGGACGCTTTGCCATGGCGGTTGCTCCATAACCGGTGCGAGCCATCGTTCGGGCCCGCCTGCGTCGAGTGTACTGCTGGCGACGCTTTGTGCGCTCGTTGCGATGTAAAAGGAACAACAGGCAGCCAGTTGGTTCGAACACGAGCAAAGGCTATGCTAGCCGGCACTCTGATGGAATGACGCTATGACACTGACCGAACTGCGCTACATCGTCACGCTCGCCCAAGAACAGCACTTCGGCCGGGCCGCCGAGCGTTGCCATGTCAGCCAACCTACCCTTTCGGTGGGCGTTAAAAAGCTCGAGGACGAGCTTGGCGTGCTGATTTTCGAGCGGACCAAAAGTGCGGTACGCCTGACCCCGGTTGGCGAGGGCATCGTCACCCAGGCGCAAAAGGTTCTCGAGCAGGCACAGAGCATTCGGGAGCTCGCTCAGGCCGGCAAGAACCAGCTGGCGGCACCGCTAAAAGTGGGCGCCATCTACACCGTCGGCCCCTACATGTTCCCGCATCTGATCCCGCAGCTGCACCGCGTGGCGCCGGACATGCCGCTGTATATCGAGGAAAACTTCACGCATATCCTGCGCGACAAGCTGCGCACCGGTGAGCTGGACGCGATCATCATCGCGCTGCCCTTTCAGGAAGCCGATGTCCTGACCCTGCCGCTGTACGACGAGCCCTTCTATGTCCTGATGCCGGCCGGCCATCCGTGGGCGAAGCGCGAAACCATCGACAGCGAAATGCTCAACGACAAGAGCCTGCTGCTGCTCGGGGAAGGCCACTGCTTCCGCGACCAGGTGCTTGAAGCCTGCCCCACCACCCGCAAGGGCGAGGCACCGAGCCATACCACCGTCGAATCCTCCTCGCTGGAAACCATCCGCCATATGGTCGCCTCGGGTCTGGGCGTATCCATCCTTCCGCTGTCGGCGGTCGACAGCCATCACTACTCCGCCGGCGTATTGGACATCCGCCCGCTGACGCCGCCGGTGCCTTTCCGCACCGTGGCGATCGCCTGGCGCGCCAGCTTCCCGCGGCCGAAGGCCATCGAAGTGCTGGCCGATTCCATCCGGCTGTGCTCGGTCGCCAAGCCGCCGGCCGCGAACGCCTGAACCCATGAGCGAGCTGTCGGCGGTCCCGGTCACCGCGATCAAGGGCGTCGGCGCGGCGCTGGCCGAAAAGCTCGCCAAGGTCGGTTTGGAAACCCTGCAGGACCTGCTGTTCCACCTACCATTGCGCTATCAGGACCGTACCCGCATCGTGCCGATCGGCGCGCTGCGTCCAGGCCAGGATGCAGTGGTCGAAGGCACGGTGACCGGCGCCGACGTGGTGATGGGACGACGACGCAGTCTGTTGGTGCGCCTGCACGACGGTAGCGGCAGCCTCAGCCTGCGCTTCTATCATTTCAGCCAGGCGCAGAAGGAAGCGCTCAAGCGCGGCACCCAGGTGCGCTGCTACGGCGAAGTGCGCCCCGGTGCGTCGGGGCTGGAGATCTACCACCCCGAATACCGCGCGCTTAGCGACAGCACGCCGGTCGCCGTGGAACAGACGCTGACCCCGATCTACCCGACCACCGAAGGCCTGACCCAGCAGCGCCTGCGCCAGTTGACTGAACAGGCGCTGGCACGGCTCGGCCCCCACAGCCTGCCGGACTGGCTGCCCGCGGAGCTGACCCGCGACTACCGGCTGGCCAAGCTCGACGAAGCAATCCGTTACCTGCACCGACCGCCGCCGGATGCCGACCTGGAAGAGCTCGCCGAAGGCCGGCACTGGGCCCAGCACCGTCTCGCCTTCGAAGAGCTGCTGACCCACCAACTCTCGATGCAGCGCCTGCGCGAGAGCAGCCGCGCGCAGCACGCGCCTCCGCTACCGGTCGCCCGCGACCTGCCTCAGCGCTATTTGACCAACCTCGGCTTCCAGCCCACCGGGGCGCAGCAGCGCGTCGGCGCCGAGATCGCCTATGACCTGGCCCAGGACGAACCCATGCTGCGCCTGGTGCAGGGCGACGTCGGTGCCGGCAAGACGGTCGTTGCCGCCCTTGCCGCCCTGCAGGCGCTGGAAGCCGGCTATCAAGTCGCACTGATGGCGCCGACCGAGATCCTCGCCGAGCAGCACTTCATCACCTTCTGCAAGTGGCTCGAGCCGCTGGGCATCGAGGTCGCCTGGCTGGCCGGCAAGCTCAAAGGCAAAGCCCGTGCCGCAGCGTTGGAGCGCATCGCGGCCGGCTGCCCGATGGTGGTCGGCACCCATGCGCTGTTTCAGGACGAGGTGCAGTTCCGCCGCCTGGCGCTGGTAATCATCGACGAGCAGCACCGCTTCGGCGTCCAGCAGCGCTTGGCGTTGCGGCGCAAGGGCGTCGAGGGTCGGCTCTGCCCGCACCAGCTGATCATGACCGCCACGCCCATCCCGCGTACCCTGGCCATGAGCGCCTACGCCGATCTGGACACCTCGCTCCTCGACGAGCTGCCGCCGGGCCGCACCCCGGTCAACACCGTGCTGGTGGCCGACAGCCGCCGTCTGGAAGTCATCGAGCGGGTGCGCTCGGCGTGCAATGAGGGACGCCAGGCCTACTGGGTCTGCACCTTGATCGAAGAGTCCGAGGAGCTGACCTGCCAGGCTGCAGAAACAACATTCGAGGACCTCAGCGCGGCGCTTGGCGGCTTAAAGGTCGGCTTGATCCACGGACGCATGAAGCCGGCCGAGAAGGCGGCGGTAATGGCCGAATTCAAGGAAGGCCGGCTGCAGCTGCTGGTCGCCACCACCGTGATCGAGGTGGGTGTCGACGTGCCCAACGCAAGCCTGATGATCATCGAAAACCCCGAACGCCTCGGGCTCGCCCAACTGCACCAGCTGCGCGGGCGCGTCGGGCGCGGCAGCGCGGCCAGCCATTGCGTGCTGCTCTATCATCCGCCGCTTTCGCAGATCGGCCGCGAACGGCTGGCGATCATGCGCGAAACCTGCGACGGCTTCGTCATCGCCGAGAAGGACCTTGAGCTGCGCGGCCCCGGCGAAATGCTCGGCACCCGTCAGACGGGGCTGCTCCAATTCAAGGTCGCCGACTTGATGCGTGACGCAGATCTCCTTCCGAGCGTCCGTGACGCAGCCCAGGCACTTCTGGCACATTGGCCCCAGCATGTCAGCCCATTGCTTGAGCGCTGGCTGCGCCATGGTCAGCAATACGGTCAGGTTTGACGCTCGTCGGCAAACCCAAACCGCACTAAAGCTGGGGCTATACTGCGCCGCACGGGAATAAGACGGAACCTCGCTCATGAATTCGGCTGTCGACCAAACCAACGATGTCACGCTGCCTCCCCTGATTGTCCAGCTGCTGGACAAGTTGGCGCTGCCCTACCGCACCTGTGAAGACCGCACGGACCTGGACCCCGCCACGCGTGTGCAGGCCGTGCTGCTGGACGACGCCATCGGCGCACTGCTGGTTCTGTATCCCCGTGACCACCTGCTCGACCTGCCGCGCCTGGTCGAGCTGACTGGCCGCCAGCTCACCGCCGTCACGCCCGAACGCCTAACGCGCATGCTGGCCAAGCAGGACCTGCGCGTGCTGCCAGGCCTGCCACCGCTGACGAGCTCCCCCTGTCTTTATGAAGAGCGTCTGCTGCAACAGCCTGAAGTGCTGGTCGACAGCGGCCACCCTGGCCTGCTGGTGGCCATGGCCAGCCAGGACTTCAAGCAACTGCTCAGCAAGGCCAGCGCCGGCCAGTTCGCCGCGCCGCTGAGCGGCATTCGCCCTAACCTCGATCGCCCCGGCGACGACAGCACCGAGATCAGCCAAGCGGTGCAGAGCTTCACCGCGCGGCGCATCCAGAAGCGCCTCGAGGAGACCCTCGAGATTCCCCCGTTGCCGCAGACGGCACAGAAGATCATCAAGCTGCGCGTGAGTCCTGAAGCGAGCGTCGACGACATGACCGGCGTGGTCGAGACCGACCCGGCACTCGCCGCGCAGGTGGTCAGTTGGGCCGCCTCGCCTTACTACCGCGCCCCCGGCAAGATTCGCTCGGTGGAGGACGCCATCGTCCGCGTATTGGGCTTCGATCTGGTCATCAACCTCGCCCTGGGCCTCGCGCTCGGCAAGACCCTCAGCCTGCCGAAGGATCACCCGCAGCAGGCCACGCCCTACTGGCAACAGGCGATCTACACCGCCGCAGTGATCGAGGGGCTGAACCGTGCGATTCCTCGCACCCAGCGCCCCGAGGCAGGCCTCAGCTACCTGGCCGGGCTGCTGCACAACTTCGGTTATCTGGTACTGGCCCACGTCTTCCCACCGCACTTTTCGCTGATCTGCCGGCACCTGGAGGTCAACCCGCACCTGGACCACAGCACCATCGAACAGCACTTGCTGGGCATCACCCGCGAGCAGATCGGTGCCTGGCTGATGCGCTACTGGGAAATGCCGGAGGAATTGTCGGTCGCCTTGCGGTTCCAGCATGACCCGGACTACACCGGCGAGCATGCCGGACATGCGAACCTGGTCTGCCTGGCCGTGCATCTGCTGCGCAACCGCGGCATCGGCTCGGGGCCTTATGCAGACATTCCGCAAAGCCTGTTCGATCGCCTGGGCCTCACCCGGGAAAAGGCCGACGACGTAGTCAACAAGGTGCTCGACGCCGAAGCTGCGTTGCGCGCCTTGGCCAACCAGTTCCAGCCAACAGCCTGAGGCTAGAGGCTGGCCGGGCTCCTGCTCCCCGGTCAGCCGCCGGCTAGAAAACTCACTCGCGCATCCACCAGCCCATCGCCGACCTGGCTGATGCTCACCTCACCGATGGCGGCTCCATTGCCCTGCATCTCATCGAACCAGCGCAGCAGCGTCGGGTAGGACGCGCTCGGCAGGCTGACCTGCAGGCTGCCGTCACTGCCGTTGTCGAAGCTCTCGATGGTCAGGCCGTTGGCCTGTGCACTCTGGGTGACCAGGCCCTGCAGCGCCTCGGGCGCCAGCACAATGGGATTGCTGCGGGACATCTGCCGTGCCAGCTCAGTGTTCTGCTGCAGATAGGCATAGAGTTCGCGCTCACGCTCGAACGCTTCACGCGCATCGCGGACCCGCTGCTGCGCCGGTTGCCACAGCAACAAGTAGAACAGCACTACCAACAGGAAGGCGCCGAGCAAGGTCAGGGAGAGCCGCTCACGCGGCTGCAGACGCTGCCAACGAAGCCAGAGCGGTGATTCGGCCAGGCGTACGCGCAGTTGTTGTTTCAGATCCATCTCTAGCCTCCTATCACGACGCGCGCGCTCACCGAATCGCCTTCGCGGCTGGCCGACCCGAGCTGCACGCTGCGGCCGGTCTCGCCCAGGCGTTGCCGAAGCTGCTCCAACGCGGCGAAATCACTGGCCTGCACCTGAAGCGCCATGTCGCCCCGCCCCTGGTTGTAATCGAGCTGGCTGATCGACACCGGTAGGCCTTCGGCGATCGCCAGCGCGACCTCATCGAGCACGCGCATGAACTGCCCGCCTGTAGTGTCACTCTGGCCGATGTGATCGGCGAACTGAGCCCGAAGGTTGACGATGCGCGTGTCCTCCGGGAACAGCTCGGTGTAAAGGGCGCGGCTGGCCTCGGCGTATTCCTCCGCCTGGCGCCCGAGCGACCAGGCCTGGACCAGGTTGAACACCAATTGCACTGCCAATACCAAGGCCAGCACCACCATCAGCGGCTTCCACTGACCGAGCCCGCTGCCAGCGGCGCGCACGGCAAATTCCCCCTGCGCGAGGTTTAGCGCCGCGGCGCGGCCGCTGGCAAGAAAGCGATAGGGCTCATCCAGCCTCACATAATCCGCCAACGGCGCGGGTGGCTCGTCAAGCGTGCCGTTCGCATGCAATGGCGGTGGACATTGCGCGGCAAGGTGAGGCCACTGGCCGCTGGCGAAGGCCAGGCGAGCTTCCGGCGCACCGCCCAGCAAGGCGCGGCCGTCGAGAAACAGTAACTGGGTGCCGTCACGCGGCAGCAGGTCGGCATCGACATGGATGGCTACAACGGTCAGTCCAAGTGCTTGCAGATCGGCCAGCCAGTCGGCCAGCTGTTGGCGGCGAATGGCGATCACACGGCGGCGGCCATCCTCCAGCGCATCGCCGTGGGTCAGGTGAAGGTCGTCGACGTTCTCCGCCAGCAGCTCCTCGACGGCATAGGCCAGCGCCTGGTTAACCCACCGCGCCTTGCGTGTCGGCAGGTTGACCGCGAAATAACTGCATACCTCGGCAGGCAGTACCAGGGTTAGCCCTGTACTCGCCTGCTCGGCGCATCCGGCCAGTGGCAGCCAGGCGCCGGGGCCCTCGCCAGGCAGCCAGTAGGCCTGAGTATCGCCGTTGAGGCGGGCGCCGCAGTCAGCGGGCAGGAACAGGCAGTCCATGGGCTATCGATCTCCATCATCGAGTTGGGCGGGCAGGCGAGGTGGCTGCCCGAGGTTACGCTGCAGCACGCGCACGGCACCATCGTCTTCACGGTGTAACTGGCTGACCAGCGCCAGGCGCCGGTCGCCGAGGCGCACTTCGCTGATCGCCTGGAAGTGCTGGCTCGTCACCGCCAGCGTGATGCCTTGCAGTTGGACACCGCTGAGCGCCGGTTGCGCCATGAAGGTTGCGGTGTCGCGAAACGGTGTCGATTGCCGCGCCTTGACCAGCGCCTGAGCCGCACTCGGGCTGAGGCTGTCGGCGAGGCTGGAAAGCACCATGGCGCTGGCGGTATTGACGTTCAACGGGGTATCGGCCGGCAGCACACTGACGTAGGGCGCCAGGCGCTGGAAGTCCTCGTCGCGCATGTCCAGCAACAAGCGCAACTCGGACAGATCTTCGAGCCCGCGCCCAGCGGTCCGGTATGACGGCTCAAGAAGCAGGTAGGCATTGTCCTCGGCGCCCAGCTCGCCGCTGGGCTGCTGATCGCTGTCGAGCCAGTCGAGCAGGCGCTCGGCATAGGGTGCGCTGATCTGCAGCCGCAGCAGAAGGCGGCGGAACTGGGCAAGGGCGGCAGCATTGGGCTGCTGCTCCTGCACCAGGCTGTTCAGGTTGAACCGGCCGGCCAGATCCTCGATACGCACCTGTACCTGGCCCTGCCCCTCGTCCAGGTCATAGGCTGGCTGCGGCAGCGCCCAGGGCTCGAGTAGATGATCGACCGCAGGCACGCCCTCGGCCGAGGCCTCCCGATCCTGGCGCAGGATCGACTGGGCCAACGCTTCCCCACCCAGCGCGTAGTGCCAAGCCTGGCGCGCCTGCATCTGATTACCGGTGCCCCGGATCGACAGCTGCTGACGAGCGATCATGCCGGCGCAGACGACAGTAACGATTGCCACCACCAGCAGCACGGTGATCAGCGCGACACCACGCTGGGCTTTCATTGCATCTCCCCCACGCCGCCAGGCTCCGGCACGCCCTGGGAGTCGGGTTGGATGAACTGCTGCGCCGGTGCCGGGCCATCCGGCAGGCGCAGCAAACGGGTGATGGTGCCGTAGCGGCGATGATCGAACGACACCTCGACCGCGACCGGCATGCGTCGCGCCTGTTCGGCCGGATCGCCACGGCCAAACTCGAAAGGCGGCCATTCCTCGTGCCAGCTGTTCTCAGCGTCGAGGTAACGCAGGCGCAGCGCCAACACATCATCGAGCACACGTTGTATGCGCGGTTCGCTGTCGACATCACGGTCGAGCACCACCCAGTAGAGCCGCTCCAATGTGTCGCCCGATAAGCGCCAGCGCACCCGTTGAAGATTCGAACGCCGCAGGCCCGTGGGGTTGCGCCAGCCGCTGCGGGTCAGCTCCATCGAGACGCCATCTTCGCCCGAAAGCTGGCCGATGAAGGCGTTCTGCTCGTCGCCGAAGCCGTCGCGCACAGGCCGCGGTGCCGCCTGGATCAGATCGCGTTCGAATGTCCAGACGGCACGGCCGAGCTCGCGCAACTGGCCCTCCTGAGCACGGATCACCTCGTCGCTGCGTAGCACTGTCTCGAGCATTCGGTAGGTCGCCAGCCCAAGCAGGGCAAACAGGGCGATGGCGATCAGCAGCTCGAGCAGCGTGAATCCCGCCTCCAGGCGGGAGCGGATTGCGGTCATGGTTCGACGCCAACGAAACCGGTGATGCTGGTCACCGCACGCTCGTCGATCGAGCCGGAAGACGCCCCGCGTCGGGCCTCGGCGGCGGCGACCCAGACGCGAATCCTGAGCAATCCAGGCGTGCCGCTGGTCTCGACCTCGCTCAGCGTCTGCCATTGGCGTCCACCGAACTCCAGCTCGGTGTCCTCACGGCCAACGCTTGGCGCCGGTTCCTGCAGTTGCAGTTCGGTCAGGCGATTGTCGGCGATCCAGCCGGCAAGCGTCAGCGCTTCCAGGCGCGCCGCGTTGCTTACGCTGCGCCCGGCGGCGGTCAGCACCACGGCGGCGACGATGGCGAAGATCGCCAGCGCCACTAGGACTTCTAGCAGGGTGAATCCCCGTGCAGCACGAACGCTCATCGGCGATCTTCCAGGGGCACGGCCTGCGGCATGCGGAAGCCGTCGCTGGAGACGACCCAGCGAGTGCCGCCGGGACGCTGGTCCGCGAACGTCAGCGTGAAGGGTGACATTTCGCCGCTGGAAAGAATCAGCAATTGCGGCTGCAGACGCGGTGCGCGGCGGCGCTCGCGGTCGCCCTCCTGGGATAGCCCTGCCCGGTCATCCTCACGCGTGGTCGGGGCGATCAGCTCCAGCGGCGAACCGTCGAGCTCGAGCTCCATGCGGATGAAATCCGGCGGCTGGTGCGCCTGGGTGTCGCCAGCATCGAGCCAGCGCTGCTTGGCCTCGTCATAGCGCAGCACGCGGTAGCTCTCGCGGTTGACCAGCAAGCCGTATTCACGGCTGTCCAGCACCGCCTCGTCAGCGAGCAGTCCGATCAGGTTGGCCAGGCGTTGCGCTTCGTCCCGGATGTCCCGGGATGAACTCGTGCTGCCAATGGAGAGCACCGCCAAGCCGACCAGGCTGCCGAGGATGACGATCACCACCAGCAGTTCGATCAGCGTGAAGCCGCCCTCCCGGCGCGCCCGCGACATGAGATCAGAGGTCCCAGTTGCCGATGTCCGCGTTCAGGTCGGAGCCGCCCTGCTTGCCGTCAGCACCGTAGGAGTAAAGGTCGTACTGGCCTTGGGTGCCCGGCGAGAGGTACTGGTAGTCGTTGCCCCATGGGTCCTTGGGCACACGCTTGAGGTAACCGTCGCGGTTCCAGTTCTTCGGTTGCGGGTTGCCGGACGGTTTCTCCACCAGCGCATCCAGGCCCTGCTGGGTACTCGGGTAGGCGTAGTTGTCCAGCTTGTACATGTCTAGCGCGGCGCCGATGGCTTTGATGTCACCCTTGGCGACGGTGACCTTGGCCTGGTCCGGGCGGTTCATCACCTGCGGCACGACCAGCGCGGCAAGAATCCCGAGGATCACCACCACGACCATGATTTCGATAAGGGTAAAACCCGATTGTTTACGCGTGTTCAACGTCATGCTCACTAGCCCACCAGTTGATTGAGAGAAAGGATCGGCAGCAGGATCGCCAGCACGATCACCAATACCACGGCCCCCATGAACACCAGCATGAAGGGTTCGAACAGCCCCACCATCAGCGAGATCTGCGCAGCCAGGTCGTTCTCCTGGTTGCGCGCGGTGCGGGCGAGCATCTGATCCAGCTCGCCGGACTTCTCACCGCTCGCGATCATGTGCAGCATCATCGGCGGAAACTCGCCCGTCGCGTCCAGCGCTCGCGTCAGGCTGCCGCCCTCACGGACGCGTTGCGCCGCCTCGATGACCTTGTCGCGAATACGCAAGTTGGCGATCACCGCGGCCGCAATACCGAGCGCATCCACCAGCGGCACGCCGCTGCGCGTGAGGATCGCCAAGGTCGAGGCGAACCGCGCGGTGTTGGTCGCCCGCGACAGCCGCCCGACCAACGGAATGCGCAGGATCACAGCATGCCAGCGCCGCCGGATGCCCTGGTCGCGCAGCGCCTGTCGCACGCCCAGGCCCGTTACCACGATCACCACCAGCATCAACCAGCCCCAGCGCTGCACCGCCTCGCTCACTGCGATCAGCCCGGTGGTCAGTGCCGGCAGTTGTTGCCCGGTGTTGACGAAAACCTTCACCACATCCGGCACCACGTAGCCCAGCAGAAGGATGACAATCGCCAACGAGGCCACCAGCAAGATCACCGGGTAGAGCAGCGCCAGTTGGATTTTCTGCCGTGATTGCTGGCGCTGGTCGGTGTAGTCGGCCAGCTGGTCAAGCACCAGCCCCAGGTGCCCGGCGTGTTCGCCGGCGGCGACAGTGGCGCGATACAGCTCGGGAAACGCGGACGGGTATTCACGTAACGAACCCGCCAGACTATGGCCTTCCATGACGCGCGCCCGGACCGCCAGCAGCATCGACTTGATCTTCTGCGAAGCGGACTGAGCCGCCGCCGCACGCAATGCCTCCTCGATCGGCAACGCCGCCTGTACCAGGGTCGCCAGCTGCCGGGTGACCAGCGCCAGGTCGCGTGCCGACAGCCCGCGACCAAACGAGAAACCTGCGCCGCCGCTGTCCTCCTTGGCCTTGGCCTGCTTGACCTCAAGCGGGGACCACTGCTTTTCACGCAGAAGCTGGCGAGCCTGACGCGCACTGTCCGCCTCGATCAGCCCCTTCTGTTCGCGGCCGCGGGGGTCGAGCGCGATGTATTCGAACGCTGCCATCAGCCACGCGCCCCATACATCAGCACACCGCAGCCAATCATCCGAATCGGCTCATGAGGTTGCACGGCGACCGCCCTGTCCGAGCGCCAATCATTGGCTTTCATCTCACTCCTCACGTGTGACGCGTAACACTTCCTCGATGGTCGTCACGCCCTCTCGCACCTTGCGCAGGCCGTCGTCACGAATGCTTGGTCCCAGCCGGCGCGCGTGGCGCAGCATGTCCTGCTCGGGCGCGCGGGTATGGATCATGCTGCGCAGGGCATCGTCGAACATCACCAACTCGTAGATACCCGTCCGGCCGCGGTAGCCGAGCTGGCGGCACACATCGCAACCCTCAGCGTGATACAGCGTCGGCGCCTCGCTTGGGTCGAGCCCGAACAACGCGCATTCGGCCTCGTCGGCCACGTAGGGGCGTTTGCAGTCATTACACAGCACGCGTACGAGGCGCTGGGCCAGCACGGCAAGCAGCGACGAGGAGATGAGAAAGGGCTCGACGCCCATGTCCACCAGGCGCGTAACCGCGCCAATGGCACTGTTGGTGTGCAGGGTCGAGAGCACCAGGTGGCCGGTGAGCGACGCCTGCACCGCCATGTCGGCGGTTTCCTGGTCACGGATCTCGCCGACCATCACCACGTCCGGGTCCTGACGGAGGATGGCGCGCAGGCCGCGGGCGAAGGTCATGTCGACCTTGGTGTTGACCTGGGTCTGGCCGATGCCCTCGAGGTTGTATTCGATGGGGTCCTCGACGGTGAGGATGTTGCGCGTGCGGTCGTTGAGCGTGACCAGGCTGGCATAGAGCGTGGTGGTCTTGCCCGAGCCGGTCGGGCCGGTGACGAGGATGATGCCGTGCGGTTTCTGCACCGCCTGTTCCATCACCTTGCGGTCGCGGTCGCTCATGCCCAGGTGGCGCAGCGTCAGGCGTCCGGCCTGCTTGTCGAGCAGGCGCAGCACCACGCGCTCGCCGTTGGCCGAAGGCAGCGTCGAGACGCGGATGTCCACCTCGCGCCCGCCGACCCGCAGGGAGATGCGGCCGTCTTGCGGGATGCGCTTTTCGGCGATGTCCAATCGCGCCATGACCTTGATCCGCGAGACCAGCAGCGCCGCCAGCTCACGCTTGGGCTGCACCACCTCGCGCAGGATGCCGTCGATGCGAAAGCGGATCACCAGTCGTTTCTCGAAGGTCTCGACGTGGATGTCCGAGGCGTTTTCCTTGATCGCCTCGCCGAGGATCGCGTTGATCAGCCGAATGATCGGCGCGTCGTCCTCCTGCTCGAGCAGATCCTCGGTTTCCTGGATCTGGTCGGCCAGGCTGTGCAGGTCCATCTCGTTGCCCAGGCCCTCGACCATCTGCATCGCCGCGGACGAATCGTGCTGATAGGCCGAGCTCAGGGCCTGCTCGAACTCGTCCTGCGCCAGCCACTGCATCGCCAGCGGCCCACCGGCGACGCGCTGCGCCTCCTGCAGTGCGGTCAGCGGCGCACCTTCACGCGCACACAGGCGCAAGCCCTCGGGACGCTCCAGCAGCAGCACGCCGTGGCGGCGGGCGAAGGCGAAAGGCAACCGCCGTGGCAGCGGCTCCTCGAGCAAGGTCATCTCGTTCACGTTCAATTCGGTCATGCCGGCTATTTTCTCGCAGAGCGTGCGCATGGGGATGGCCGGCGGTCCGATCCTGGCGCGGCCAACAGCTATGGACTACAGGGAATGCATGACATTGCAAACCGTGCGCGGAATTTAACGTGCGGCTGGCCGCGGTCAATCGCGTAACCGGCACCAAGGTCGAATATAGACAAGGCCGCAGGCGAATACCGCGTCTATGGGCCGTCATTCATGATTGCGCCGCGCACAACCCGGCATGGAACCTTAGACGAAGGTCGAATCCAATACCGACGCGGCCTGCAGCGATGCGGAGCAACCTAACGGTCACATTGTGAACGAACCGCCACACTTGCGTTCACGTTAAAACAGTTGTTTGATTTTTTCAGTCCTTGCAGAATGCCGCGCCGCACCGGGCTTTGCCTGGATGCGAGGGCCGTAGCCGATCCACGCTCGACCGCCATCCGCAGTGGTCGGGCGAAACGTAACGCCAGCGATTCATGGCCGGTCGACCGGCAGGACCGCAGGCGACGATCCAGCAGGAGAACAAGAACAATGCACATTGGTGTTCCTCTCGAAACCAGGCCCGGTGAAACGCGCGTCGCCGCGACACCGGAAACCATCAAGAAGCTGATCGGGCAAGGGCATCGGGTGACGGTGCAGAGCGGAGCTGGCGTACAGGCCAGTATTCCGGACAGTGCCTTCGAGGCGGCAGGCGCCACCATCGCCGATGCCGCTGCGGCGTTCGCAGCAGAGATCCTGCTGAAGGTGAACGCACCGAGCGAGACCGAACTGGCGCAGATCGCGCCCGGTACGGCTCTGATCGGCATGCTCAATCCCTTCGACAATGACAACATCGCACGCATGGCCGAACGCGGCGTCACCGCCTTCGCCCTGGAGGCCGCGCCGCGTACGTCCCGCGCGCAGAGCCTCGACGTGCTCTCCTCCCAGGCCAACATCGCCGGCTACAAGGCGGTGATGGTCGCGGCCAACCAATATCCGCGCTTCATGCCGATGCTGATGACCGCCGCCGGGACGGTGAAGGCCGCGCGCGTGCTGATCCTTGGCGCTGGTGTCGCCGGGCTGCAGGCCATTGCCACGGCCAAGCGCCTGGGTGCGGTGATCGAAGCCTCGGACGTGCGTCCGGCGGTGAAGGAGCAGATCGAGTCCCTTGGCGCCAAGTTCGTCGACGTGCCGTTCGAGACCGACGAAGAGCGCGAATGCGCCGAAGGCGTCGGTGGCTATGCCCGTCCGATGCCGGCGTCCTGGATGACACGTCAGGCCCAGGCCGTGCATGAACGTGCCAAGCAGGCCGACATCATCATCACCACCGCGCTGATTCCGGGCCGCAAGGCACCGACGCTGCTGCAGGAAGAAACCGTGCAGCAGATGAAGCCCGGTTCGGTGGTGATCGACCTCGCCGCCTCTCAGGGCGGTAACTGTCCATTGACCGAAGCCGATCAGGTGGTGGTCAAGCACGGCGTGACCCTGGTTGGCTACACCAACCTGGCGACCCTCGTGCCGGCGGATGCCTCGGCGCTATACGCCCGCAACCTGCTGGACTTCCTCAAGCTGGTGATCGATGGCGAAGCCAAGTTCCAGCTCAATCTTGAAGACGACATCGTCGCCGCGTGCCTGATGTGCCGCGATGGCCAGGTCGTGCGCACCAACGCTTAAGGGAGCCCGAACGATGGACCTGATATCCGATGGCATCTACAACCTGATCATCTTCGTGCTGGCGATCTACGTCGGCTACCACGTGGTCTGGAACGTCACCCCGGCGCTGCATACACCGCTGATGGCGGTCACCAACGCCATCTCCGCGATCGTCATCGTCGGCGCCATGCTGGCCGCTGCGCTGACCGTCACGCCGATGGGCAAGCTGATGGGCACCCTGGCCGTGACCCTGGCCGCGGTCAACGTCTTCGGTGGCTTCCTCGTCACCCGCCGCATGCTGGAAATGTTCAAGAAGAAGGAGCGTGCCGTTGCTGGCGCCAAGGCGGAGGCCAAGCCATGAGCATGAACCTGATCACCCTGCTCTACCTCGTCGCTTCGGTGAGCTTCATCCAGGCCCTCAAAGGCCTGTCGCACCCCACTACTTCGCGCCGCGGCAACCTGTTCGGCATGGTCGGCATGGGCATCGCCGTGGTCACCACGGTATTCCTGGTGTTCAAGCTCGGCTCACAGCTGGCTGAGAGCGCCAGCCCCTGGAGCGGCCTGGGCTTCATCGTCCTTGGCCTGTTGATCGGCGGCAGCATCGGTACGCTGATGGCCAAACGCGTCGAGATGACCAAGATGCCCGAGCTGGTCGCCTTCATGCACAGCATGATCGGCCTGGCGGCGGTATTCATTGCCATCGCCGCCGTGCTCGAGCCGCAATCGCTGGGCATCGTCCAGGCGCTCGGCTATCCGATTCCGGCCGGTAACCGTCTGGAGCTCTTCCTCGGCGCGGCCATCGGTGCCATCACCTTCTCCGGTTCGGTGATCGCCTTCGGCAAGCTCTCGGGCAAATACAAGTTCCGCCTGTTCCAGGGCGCGCCGGTGGTGTTCGCCAACCAGCACAAGGTCAACCTCGCTGTCGGCGTGGCGATTCTGGTGCTGGGCCTGCTCTACACCTTCAGCGGCAATTTCACCGCGTTCATGATCCTCGTGGCGCTGGCTTTCGTGATCGGCGTGCTGATCATCATCCCCATCGGCGGCGCGGACATGCCGGTGGTGGTGTCGATGCTCAACAGCTACTCGGGCTGGGCGGCGGCCGGGATCGGTTTCTCGCTGAACAACTCGATGCTGATCATCGCCGGTTCCCTGGTCGGTTCGAGCGGCGCGATCCTCTCGTACATCATGTGCAAGGCGATGAATCGCTCGTTCTTCAACGTGATCCTCGGCGGCTTCGGTGCCGACGCCGATGCCGGACCGGCGGCCGGCAGCAAGGAGCAGCGTCCGGTGAAATCCGGCTCCAGCGACGACGCCGCCTTCCTGCTGTCGAACGCCGATACCGTGATCATTGTCCCTGGCTACGGCCTGGCGGTGGCTCGCGCGCAGCACGCGCTGATGGAGCTGGCCGAGAAGCTGACGCACATGGGCGTGACCGTGAAATACGCGATCCACCCGGTCGCCGGCCGCATGCCGGGGCATATGAACGTGCTGCTGGCCGAAGCCGAGGTGCCCTACGAGCAGGTCTTCGAGATGGAGGACATCAACTCGGAGTTCGGCCAGGCCGACGTGGTGCTGGTGCTCGGCGCCAACGACGTGGTCAACCCGGCGGCGAAGAACGATCCCAAGTCGCCCATCGCCGGGATGCCGATCCTCGAGGCCTACAAAGCCAAGACGGTCATCGTCAACAAGCGCTCCATGGCCAGCGGCTATGCCGGCCTGGATAACGAACTGTTCTACATGGACAAGACCATGATGGTCTTCGGCGACGCCAAGAAGGTCGTCGAGGACATGGTCAAGGCTGTGGAATAAGCGACACCGCGACACCAAAGCCCCTCCCGGCGCCGCCGCGAGGGGCTTTGTTTTGTCGGATCAGATGCCCAGCACCGAAGCCAGGTGCGTTTCGTAGCGCTTGATATCGGCTTCGATGGCCGGGCGCTTCATGACGTCGTCGCACAGGAACGTCGGCAGACTCGTCATGCCAAGGAACTGGTTGGCCTTGTGGAACGGGAAGTACACCGCGTCCACGCCCTTGCCTTCGAAGAAATCGGAGGGATCGTCGAAGGCCTGTTGCGGCGCGTTCCAGGTCGCCGAAATCATGTACTGCTTGCCCTGCAACAGCCCGCCGCTGCCGTATTTCTGCGAGGCATCGGCGCGCGTGCGCCCGTCGTTGGCATAGAGGCTGCCGTGGCCCTCGGTGAACACCTCGTCGAGGTATTGCTTCACCGTCCAAGGCGCGCCCATCCACCAGCCGGGCATCTGATAGATGATCACGTCCGCCCAGAGAAACTTGGCGATTTCTTCGGCCAGGTCGTAACCCGCGTCGATCTGGGTTTGCTTGACGTCGAAGCCGGCGCGATCGAGCAGGCTCAGCGCAGTCTGATGGAGGGTCGCGTTGTATTGGCCCTCGGAATGGGCGAACCGCTTACCACCGTTGAGAAGCAGGATGTTGGTCATGAATAACGCTCCACGAATCAGAATGGCGAGCAGCCTAACGATCAGCACCAGGGCGATCCAGAGCGGCGCTGGCAAATGGCTTTTGACTGGAAGTCATGAATGGTGGGCGCGCGCCTACGCTAGGCTGAGCGACCTCAGACTTGGAGCTCTCCATGAACGACCGCTGCGCCTTCATCCTCCACACCCACACCCGGCCAGAAAAATCCGCCAAGTTCGAAGCGCTCTTCAGCCGCTACGTCGCCGCCAGCCGGGCCGAAGCGGGCTGCATCGAGTACCACATGCTGCGCGATGCGGCAGACCCGACGCTGTTCATCTTCTTCGAGGTCTGGCAATCCGCGGCGCATCTGGAGGCACACAACGCTCTGCCACATATGCAGCACTTCCGTGAACAGCAAATGATGTATCTCACGCGCGATGTCGAGATCCGCCCCGTGAACATGCTCAGCGCGCCCAGCAGCGAGCCGGCCCGGCCGTTGCGCTGAACAGTTTCTCGACCGCAAAGCAGTACAGTTGCCCGCCACACGCGACTGCACCCGCACAATTCCCCTCGCCTGTGACTGTTGCGCAACAGCCCGGCACGCGAACCTGTTTGCCCATACCCCATCCCCGCCGAATGCGGGAAGGAGCGGCACGTGGAACGCGTACTGGAGCGAGACTCACCGACGATCAGCCTGCCCTCACTGCGCCGGATCGCACACCTGCTCAGGCTCTGGCAGCAACGTGCCCGCACGCGGCAGCAGCTGGCGGCGCTGGACGAGCGCCAACTGGCCGACGTCGGCATCAGCCACAGCGAACGACAGGACGAACTGAACAAACCCTTCTGGCGCTGACGCAACGCTTTACCGGCGATTACCTCGGCTGCCAAGCTGAACGGCACCCTCGCCCGGCGGTCGAAGCGGCTATCGGCAGGGCGCCGTATCTAGCCTGGAGAACGCTATGAACAAATATCTGTTGTCTATCGCCACCGCAGCCTGCCTGGCCGCGGGTACTGCCTCGGCCGGGAGCGTCACCGGCACCCTCGATGCGATTGGTGGGTCGCTGGTGAATACCATCGAAGGCACCTCCGACATCACCTCCAACGTTGGTGACAACAAGCTGGTACGCGATGCCCGCGACGATGCCGCCCGCTTCGTTGCCAGCAATGGCGAAGCCCGCGGTGCCGAGCTCGAAGCGGCCCTGCAGCACATCCGCCAGCAGGCCCCGGCGCTGCAGGCGAGCGACCTGGAACTCGCCGGCGCTATCTTGGCGCTCTGAACGGAATTTCCGCGAGCGCAGCGCTGGTCCCGGTACCGGCGTTTCGCTAGCCTTGGCGCCCGTTCGTTTCAGACGCCAGGATTCGCATGCGTTCGCTCTACCTCGCTCTTGTCGGCTGTTGCCTATGCGGCAGCGCTCAGGCCTTCGATAGCCTGACCGGTGCCGTCGTCGCCTCCAGCTATGTCGCCAGCCAGGTGACCAGCGCCCCCTTCGACAACAAGCTGATCCGTGACTCCCGCGACGACGCGGCACGCTTCGTCGCCAGCCATGGCCAGTGGCGCAGCGCGCGCCTGGAAGCGGCGCTGCACTGGTTGCGCGCCGAGCACCCGGACCTGGCGGCAGGCGATCTTGAACTGGCCGAGGCGATCCTCGTCCAATGACCCAACCGTTTTCATGAGTACACTATGAAGCCCACCCTGATCACCCTGCCCGTCGCGCTGGCCCTCTTCGCGGGTGCCGTACAGGCGCAGACGCTGGTCGCCACCAGCAACATCCTGGTCAACGCCCTGGATCGCAGCATCAACTTCACCTCCGACGTGACCAGCCGCATCAGCGACATGAAGATCGTGCGCGAAGCCCAGGACGATGCCGCCGGCTTCGTCGCCAGCGAAGGCGACATCCGCAGCGCCCGCCTTGAGGCCGCTTTCGGCGCGCTGCGCAGCCGCTTCCCCGAGGCGCGCCAGGCCAGCGACCAGGCCCTGGCCGAAACCATCCTCGCACAGTGAGCACCTCGCGCAGCTGGTGGCTGGGCATCCTGCTCGGTGCCTTTGCCACCCTGTGCCAGGCCGACCTGCGGCTGACGCTGGATTCGCGTGACCTCACCCCTGCCGAACGAGCCGCTAGCCAGGCGCTGATCAGCGAAGCCATGGCAGCCTTGCCGCCGCGTATGGCCGAGCGCCTCGACCACAACGTCCGCGTACGTTGGCATGACGGACTAGCGCACGAAGCCTACGGCAGCGCGGGTGGCAACCTGATCCTGCTCAACCGACGTCTGCTGCCATCGCTGACCGACGGCGGCGCGGCCACGCAACGCACCCAACGCCCGCACGGCACGGTTCGCCGCGAGCTGCTGGCAACCCTGATTCACGAGCTCGGTCATCTCTATGACCGCGCGCGCCTCTGGTCACTGGAAGAACGTCGCGAGTTCGGCTTGTGCCGCAGCCGCGCTCAGAGCCTCGGCCCGGTCGGCCTGCCGGATGCCTGCCGCGGCCAGACCGAACGGCGCTTCACCCTCAGTGACGATCCGCACCTGCTCGACCTGGCCGGATGGCCGCAACGCGTTGGCCAGCGCGGCGAGCGCGAGCGAGCCAATGCACAGCAAGCGCGCAGCCCGGACAGTTATGAGCTGACCAGCCCGCTCGAATTCGTCGCGGTGAACCTCGAATATTTCCTGCTCGATCCCCGCTTTGCCTGCCGCCGCCCATTGCTGCATCGCTACTTTAGCGAGCACTTCGGCTGGCAACCGGCCGGCCAGCCCGACTGCGGTGTAGGCTTGCCGATCCTCAACGCCGGGCACGACTTTGCACGCACGCCGCTGGTCAAGCTCGACCCCGAACGCGTCTACGCGGTCGACTACCTGTTCGCAGAAGCCAACGACGCCTGGGTCAGCCGCTGGGGCCACAGCATGCTGCGCCTGGTCATCTGCGCGCCAGGACGTCCCCGCGGGCCGGATTGCAGGCTCGACCTGGATCAGCACCTGGTACTGTCCTTTCGCGCCTTCGTCGGAGACCTGCAGCTATCGAGTTGGGACGGTCTTACCGGCGTCTACCCCTCTCGGCTGTTCGTGCTGCCACTGGACCAGGTGATCGATGAATACACCAAGGTGGAGCTGCGCAGCCTTGCCTCGGTCCCGCTCAAACTGGCGCGCGACGAAATCGAGCGGCTGGTCACGCGCAGCGCCGAAATGCATTGGAGCTACGACGGCGACTACTACTTCCTCTCCAACAATTGCGCAGTCGAAACGCTCAAGCTGCTGCGCAGCGGCACCGCCCGGCCTGAACTCAGCGCGCTGGACAGCATCCTGCCCAGCGGCTTGCTGGAGATCCTCATCAACCGCGGGCTGGCCGACGCCAGCGTGCTCGACGATCCGCACGAAGCGCTGCGCCTTGGCTATCGCTTCGACTCCTACCGCGACCGCTACCAGGCAATGTTTGCCGTGATGAGCAAGCGCCTCGGCCTGCCGCAGACCGACGTCGAACAGTGGCTGGACCTACCAGCTATAGAACGTCGCCCCTGGATCGCCAAAGCCGACCTGCGCGCAAGCGCCGCCCTGCTACTGGTGGAGCAGGCGGCCTTACGCCGGCATCTTCTGCTCGCTCAGGAGGAGCTTAAAAATCGCTATCTGGGCGGCCGCGGCGACGCCAGCCTGGCCAAGGCGGACGAAACCCTGCAGGGGATCCTCGCTAACAGCGGCTTCCTGAGCCAGCCGGCGCAGTTGCTCGACAATAGAGGCTATGGCCTGCCCCTGGCCAACGAATGGCAGCGCCTGGAGCAGGAAAGCAGCGCACGACAGGCGCGCCTGAACCAGCTGACCGAAACGTTGAACGAAGAAGTGCGCCGCCTGCTTGGTAAGGCGCGCCAAGACGAACTGGACGCCGTTGAGGCCAACCTGGCACAGATCGGCACCCACCTGCGGGCGCTGCACAAGGCCGGAGGCGGGCTCCAACTGCCCTGACGTTCATCGCGCGGTGCGCCGTTACCTCGCAGACCCAGGTCGCGGGCAGAGCCCGCTCCTACAAAAAGCCATGCCCGAGCCGGTCGCACGCGCCACGCGCTCGCTTCTATAGGTGCAAGCTCTGCTTACGACCCGTCACCATGCCCTTCTTGCGACCCGCGACTTTTCTCGAGACGAAAAAAAACCTCGAACTTCGTTGGGGGAGGGGGAAGTTCGAGGTCCAAGTCCGGAACGCCTAGAGCGTTTCCAGAGATCTGCCAACACTTAACACAACAAGGAGCATCGAAGGGCTTCTACACCCTTCGTAGCCTAGGACCGGCCGATGACTCCATCAGTTCAACGCGAAAAGAAAAAAATTTCATTCGCCCTGGCGGGGCCCCGCTCTAGTGCGCTTCGTCCCAGTTATTGCCGACGCCGGCTTCGACCAGCAGCGGCACGTCCAGCTGAGCCGCCCCGCTCATCAACGGGATGATCTGCTCGCGAACCTGCTCGACCAGATCCTCACGCACCTCCACGACCAATTCATCGTGCACCTGGAGGATGACGCGCGCATCCAGCCCGCTCGCCTGCAGCCAGTTATCCACGGCGATCATGGCGCGCTTGATGATGTCGGCCGCGGTGCCCTGCATCGGTGCGTTGATCGCGGTGCGCTCGGCACCCTTGCGCATGGCGCCGTTCTTCGAGTTGATCTCCGGCAGGTACAGCCGGCGCCCGAACAGCGTCTCGACATAGCCCTGCTCAGCCGCCTGGGCGCGGGTGCGCTCCATGTAGGCGAGCACACCGGGGTAACGCGCAAAATAACGGTCGATGTAGGCCTGCGCCTCGCCGCGACCGACGTCGATCTGCTTGGCCAGGCCAAAGGCGCTCATGCCGTAGATCAGGCCAAAGTTGATGGCCTTGGCGCTACGCCGCTGGTCGTTGCTGACCTGATCCAGCTCGACACCGAAGACCTCCGCCGCCGTGGCGCGATGCACGTCCAGATCATTCTGGAAGGCGTATAGCAGGCCGGCATCCTGAGCCAGGTGCGCCATGATGCGCAGCTCGATCTGTGAGTAGTCAGCCGCCAGCAGCTTGTACCCCGGCGCGGCGACGAAGGCTTGGCGAATACGCCGCCCCTCGGCCGTGCGGATCGGGATGTTCTGCAGGTTCGGATCGCTCGACGAAAGCCGCCCGGTCGCCGTCACGGCCTGGTGGTAGCTCGTGTGGATGCGCCCGGTGCGCGGATTGATCTGCAAAGGCAATTTGTCGGTGTAGGTGCCCTTGAGCTTACTCAGCGAGCGGTGCTGCATGATCACCTTGGGCAGCGGATAGTCTTTTTCGGCGAGCTCCGCGAGTACGGCTTCGGCGGTGGATGGCTGCCCGCTGGCGGTCTTTGAAAGCACCGGGCACCCAAGCTTGTCATACAGAATCGCGCCGAGCTGCTTGGGGGAACCGAGGTTGAATTCCTCGCCGGCCATTTCGAACGCCTGGCGCTCCAGCTCGACGAGCTTGTTGCCAATCTCGACGCTCTGCAGCCCGAGCAGATTGGCATCGACCAGCGCGCCGTTGCGCTCGATACGCGCGAGCACCGGCACCAGCGGCATTTCGATTTCGTTGAGGACCTTGAGCAGCGACGGCGTGGCTTCCAGCTTGCCCATCAGCGTCTGGTGCAGGCGCAGGGTGACATCCGCATCCTCAGCAGCATAGGGCCCTGCCTGCTCGACAGCGATCTGGTCGAAGGTCAGCTGCTTGGCACCCTTGCCAGCGATGTCCTCGAAGCGAATGGTGCCGCGACCCAGGTATTTGAGCGCCAGGCTGTCCATGTCGTGGCGCGTGGCGGTGGCGTCGAGCACGTAGGATTCGAGCATGGTGTCGAACGTCATGCCGCGGATCTCGATGCCGTAATGCATCAGCACATTCATGTCGTACTTGCCGTGCTGGCAGATCTTGCGCTTGTTCGGGTCTTCGAGCAGCGGCTTGAGCGCAGCCAGCACCGCGTCGAGGTCGAGCTGCTGCGGCACGCCCATGTAGCTGTGGCCGAGCGGTACGTAGCCGGCCTTGCCCGGCTCGATGGCAAAGGAGACGCCGACCAGTTGCGCCTTCTGCGCATCGAGGCTGGTGGTTTCGGTATCGAAGGCAAAGCAATCCGCAGCCTTTAAGCGCTCGAGCCAGGCGTCGAAATCGGCCTGCTCGAAAATCGTGCTGTACTCGGCTTCAGCCTGAATCGAGCAGCCCTCGGGCTGCACCTCGCAGTCTTCGCCAGCAGCCTTGGCCTCGCGCAGCAACTCGTCGAGCCAGTTCTTGAACTCCAGCTCCCGGTACAGCGCAATCAAGGCTTCGCGGTGCGGCTCGCCGGGCATCAGGTCGCCGACCTCTACATCTAGCGGGACGTCGATCTTGATGGCGGCCAGCTCGTAGGACATGAACGCGGCGTCGCGATGCTCTTCGAGCTTGGCGGCCAGCGACTTGGCGCCGCGGATCGGCAGCTCACAGACCTTTTCAAGGTTCTCGTAGAGCCCCTTGATGCCGCCCTCAATGCCGTTGAGCAGGCCACAGGCGGTCTTCTCACCGACGCCGGGCACGCCCGGGATGTTGTCGACCTTGTCGCCCATCAGCGCGAGGAAGTCGATGATCAGCTCCGGGCCGACGCCGAACTTGTTCTTCACGCCTTCAATGTCGTACACGCTGCCGGTCATGGTGTTGACCAGCGTGACGTGCGGGCAGACCAGCTGGGCCATGTCCTTGTCGCCGGTGGAGATGATCACGTCGCGCTTGAGCGCGGCACACTGACGCGCCAGGGTGCCGATGACGTCATCGGCTTCGACCCCTTCCACACACAGCAGCGGCATGCCCAGGGCGCGCACGCTGGCATGCAGCGGCTCGACCTGGGAGCGCAGATCGTCGGGCATCGGCGGCCGGTGCGATTTGTACTCGGCGAACATGGTGTCGCGGAAGGTCGGGCCCTTCGCATCGAAGACCACCGCAAAGGGGCTGTCTGGGTACTGCCGGCGCAGCGACAGCAGCATGTTCAGCACGCCCTTCACCGCGCCGGTGGGCTTGCCGGTCGAAGTGGTCAACGGCGGCAGGGCGTGAAAGGCGCGGTAGAGGTAGGACGAACCGTCCACCAGAACGAGGGGGGCTTGGCTCATGAGCGGGATCAACCTTTTCGGCGGGTCCGGGGCTAGAATGCACCGGACAACGTGTCGACAAAGGGGCAAGGTTAACATGCGTTCGATCAAAGCTTGGCTGCTGGCCAGCCTGCTGGTTGTGGTGCCGCTGAGCGGCTTCGCTCAGGAGTCGGTCGAGGGCGAGCCGGACGTCACCATCCGTCAGGAAGGCGAACGGACCGTCGAGGAATATCGCGTCAACGGCTTCCTTTATGCGGTCAAAGTTATTCCGAAGACTGGCAAGCCTTACTTCCTGGTACGCGCCGACGGCGACAGCAATTTCATCCGCAGCGACAGGCCGGATATGTTGATTCCCGCCTGGGAAATCTTCAGCTGGTAAGCCACGGATAACGGAACGAGCAGAATGTCGGTTTTCACCCCCCTGCAACGCGACGAACTGGAAGCCTTTCTCGCGCCCTATGGCCTTGGCCGGCTGCGCGAGTTCGAGGGCATCGCTGCCGGCAGCGAGAACAGCAACTTCTTCGTTAGCATGGAGCGCGGCGAATACGTGCTGACGCTGGTCGAGCGCGGGCCGGTCGACGACCTGCCATTCTTCATCGAATTGCTCGACGTGCTACACCAGGCCCGCCTGCCGGTGCCTTTCGCGCTTCGCACAGGCACCGGCGACGCGCTGCGCAGCCTTGCCGACAAGCCGGCGTTGCTGCAGCCGCGGCTCGCCGGCAAACATGTCACCTCGCCGAACCCGCACCACTGCGCGGAAGTAGGTCGGTTACTGGCGCGGCTGCACGTGGCGACGCAGGCGCAGATTCTCGAGCGACGCAGCGACCGCGGCCTGGACTGGATGCAACAGGAAGGACCTGCCCTTGCCATGAGCCTGCCACACGACGAGCTTGCGCTGCTGCGCGACAGCCTGGCCGAGATCGCCGAACTCAAGCCGAAAATCCTTGCCCTGCCTCGCGCCAACCTGCACGCCGATCTGTTCAGAGACAATGTGCTGTTCGAAGGTAACCACCTGAGCGGCGTGATCGACTTCTATAACGCTTGCTCCGGGCCAATGCTGTACGACATCGCCATTGCTGTGAACGACTGGTGTACGCATCCCAATGGCGAGCTGGACGAGGAGCGCAGCCAGGCGCTGCTAGCGGCCTACTCCGCCTTGCGTCGCTTCAGCCCTGCTGAGGCCGAATTGTGGCGGCCTATGCTGCGTGTCGCCTGCGTGCGCTTCTGGCTGTCGCGCCTGATCGCAAAGCAAGCTTTCGCCGGCCAGTCGGTGCTTATCAAGGAGCCCGACGAGTTTGGCCGCCTGCTCCGCGCCCGCCGGGACTGCCACAGCGCCCTGCCGTTTGCCTTCTGACGGTGCCCGCCTGCGATGTGATCGCGACCACCGTGCAATCAAACGGCCATACATGATGTCGAAGCTCATGACACGGATGGCCAGGCGGAACGCGCGAATGCCCACGACTCAACTCCCTGCGAAGCCGGCAAGGAACGAAATCGCCGGTGCGGCGTCAAGTAAAGCCGGTTTACACCACTCGCTGCGGGCCGGCGCGAGCGGTCGACGCAACGCACATGCTCCCTGTTGCCCACCTGGCGGGCCGATCGGCCGAACCCTGCGCAGCACTCACGACCTGATTTCCGCGTCGCCGCCATCGGCGCCGGCGCCTACCATTCCCATGCAGCCAGGCTCGCATGGGTTCAAGGGAATAGAACAATGACCTCACGCTATGTAATCAATGCCTCGGTGAGCCCCAAGGGCAGCCTGGAAACCCTTTCCCAACGCGAAGTACAGCAGCTCAGCGAAGCCGGCTCCGGCAGCACCTACACGCTGTTTCGGCAATGTGCGCTGGCGATCCTCAATACCGGCGCGCGCATCGACAATGCCAAAACGATTCTGGAGGCCTACGACGATTTCGAAGTGCGCATCCATCAACAGGATCGCGGTGTGCGACTGGAGCTGCTCAATGCTCCGGCCGACGCTTTCGTCGACGGCGAGATGATCGCCAGCACGCGCGAGATGCTCTTTAGCGCGCTGCGCGACATCGTCTACACCGAAAGCGAACTGGGCAGCCCGCGCATCGACCTCACCAGTTCGCAGGGCATCACTGACTATGTCTTCCACCTGCTGCGCAACGCCCGCACCCTGCGCCCGGGTGTCGAGCCGAACATGGTGGTGTGCTGGGGCGGCCACTCGATCAGTACCGAGGAATACAAATACAGCAAGCGCGTCGGCCATGAGCTGGGCCTGCGCAAGCTGGACATCTGCACCGGCTGCGGCCCGGGCGTGATGAAGGGCCCGATGAAGGGCGCGACCATTGCCCATGCCAAGCAGCGCATCAATGGCGGGCGCTACCTCGGGCTGACCGAGCCGGGCATCATCGCCGCCGAGGCGCCGAACCCGATCGTCAACGAGCTGGTGATCCTGCCCGACATCGAGAAGCGCCTGGAAGCCTTCGTGCGAGTCGGTCACGGCATCATCATCTTTCCGGGTGGCGTCGGCACCGCGGAAGAATTTCTCTATTTGCTCGGGATTCTGCTGCACCCGGATAACCGCGAGCTGCCCTTCCCTGTCATCCTCACCGGGCCGGAAAGCGCCGCGCCTTACCTGCGGCAACTGCGTGACTTCGTCGGCGCCACGCTCGGCGATGAGGCGCAGAAGCTCTATCAGGTCATCATCGACGACCCGGCCGAGGTCGCGCGGCAGATGGCCGAGGGGCTCAAGGCAGTCAAGCAATTCCGTCGCGAGCGCAACGACGCCTTCCATTTCAACTGGCTGCTGAAAATCGACGAAGGCTTCCAGCACCCCTTCGATCCGACCCACGAGAACATGGCCAGCCTTCAACTCACCCATGAAGTGCCGCCGCACATCCTGGCAGCGAACCTGCGCCGCGCCTTCTCGGGCATCGTGGCCGGCAACGTGAAGGACAAGGGCATCCGCCGCATCGAGCAATACGGGCGTTACGAGATTCACGGCCACCCGACGATCATGAAGCCGCTCGACGAGCTGCTCCAGGCATTCGTCGAGCAGCACCGCATGAAGCTCCCGGGCGGGCGCCCGTACGAGCCCTGCTATCGCGTGGTGACCTGAACGCAGCCGCGTGAGCCAGGCAGCCGATCGGCTGCCTGGCTCACGCCTCAGGACCGCTGCTGAGGTGCGGCTCTGAACACCAGCGCCAGGCCCACCAATATCGCTCCCATGCCTAAAAGCCCGAGACGCGACAAGGCATTACCGAGGAACAGATAGTCCATTCCCACGGTCACGACGGGCACCAGATAGAACAAGCTGGTGACATTGACCAAATTGCCGGTCTGGATCATCCGGTACAGCAACAACTGCGCCGCAACCGAAATGACCAGGCCCAGCCATAGGACCGGTACGACGAACCCCACTACCGCCTCGAATCGTACGGGCTGAAAAGGCACGAACAGCAAGCACAGCACCACGCTCGCCGCGTACTGCAGGGGCAGCACCTCGACCGGACTTTGACGTATGCGGCGTTGGAAAATCGCACCGAACGTCATGCACAGCAGTGCTCCCGCGGCGAACAGCATGCCGTAAATTGAGAAACGCGCCAGCACCAGGCTCTGGAACACGACCGCTGATAACCCAACCAGTGCCAACAACAATCCTGCAAGGCGTAGCGGTGAGAAACGGCGCTCGAGTAACAGCAGCGTGAGGATCGGCTGAACACCCAGCAGTGTCGCCATGACGCCCGGCGTGATACCGAATGCCATGGCCTGGAAGTAGCAGATCGAATAACAACCGACCATCAAAAAGCCGGTGACCAGGACCAGCGGGCCGGAGCCCGGAACAGGCCACAAACGGCCCCGATAAAGTCCTATGCAGACGACCGCGCCCAGTGCCAACGTGAACCGCACGATCAGTAAGGCGAACGGGGTGCCATGGTCCAGACCCCAGCGGGTAAAGATGGCGGCGCTGCCCCAAAGCAACACGAAGAGCGTCATGACGCCATAGGACGTCCAAACCGATTTGTTGAAGTTCATGAATCATCACCTGTCGAATCGAAACAGGCCTCAGCCGCGGACAAGCAAGCATGTGCTTCGGCTCTCGAAGGCCGAAGTGACGAGGCTGAAGCTGTGAAGTGGGCGGATCAGCCCAGCGCTACCACCTGAGGTGGTGGCGCGATTGCCGGAACGGCAACGACAGATGGGGGTGGTGCGATTGCGCACAGCCGCGCCGCGCCGAGACCGGCTGGCTTCGCTGAAAGAGGGCTGCGAGCGTGGGAGGACATCAGATCAATACCAGGGAAGGTGGTAATGGAGCGAACCTAGCAGAGCCAGGATCGCCCCGTAAAGAGGCCTGGCGGCATTCCGGCCCCTGGATTTACGCCCGCAGCCTCATCCGCACTTCGAATTGCCGCAGTTCAGACAGGTCGCGCAGCCATCCATCTGCACCACGGCCTGGGTGCTGCACTTGGTGCACAGCTGCGCGCCTGCCGGGAAGCCTTCGCCCGGTTCGACCGTAGCGGCGCCCTGGCTGGCTTCGTAAGCGGCGCGTTTTTCGGCCAGGTACTGGCGCTGGGTTTCGTCCAGCGCATGGCCTTCGAGCATGCCGATGGCGATCAGGTGCCGCTCCAGCACGGCGCCGATCTCGGCGACGATCGAGGGCATATAGACGCCACCTTTCTTCAGGTAGCCGCCGCGCGGGTCGAATACGGCTTTCAGCTCCTCGACGAGGAAGGTGCAATCCCCGCCCTTGCGGAACACGGCCGACATGATCCGCGTGAGCGCGACGATCCACTGGAAGTGGTCCATGTTCTTCGAGTTGATGAAGATCTCGAACGGCCGGCGCTGTTCGTGGGGCGTGCCGGCGTTGAGCACCACGTCGTTCACCGTAACGTACAGCGCGTGCTCGAATAGAGGGGATTTGATCTTGTAGGTCATGCCGATGAGCGTCTCGGGGCGCTCCAGGCTCTCGTCCATCTCGATTACGGTGACCTTGGTGGTCTTGCCGTCACTGGCGGTAGCGGGCTTTTCGAGCGTCTCGTCCACGACCTTAAAGCCCTTGATGCGCTGGGTGATTTTTACAGTCATTGCAAATTCTCCATCCGGACGGCACCAGCCGCCCGGCTTCAGGTCGGGCTCAATACTTGCCGTAGTAGCCTTCTTTCAAGGCATCGAACAGGTTGGCGGCGGTGTTTACCTCGCCGTCGTACTCCACTTCCTCGTTGCCCCTGAGCTCGACCACACTGCCGTCCTCGAGCACGAAACGGTACTTGGTCTTTTCCAGGTCGGCTTCCTTGACCAGCACGCCCTGAAAGGCCGCCGGGTTGAAGCGGAACGTGGTACAGCCCTTGAGGCCCTGATGCCAGGCGTAGCGGTAGATGTCCTTGAATGCCTCGAAGGGATAGTCGGTCGGTACGTTGGCGGTCTTGGAGATGGACGAATCGACCCACTTCTGTGCGGCGGCCTGGATATCGACGTGCTGAGTCGGCGTGATGTCGTCAGCGGTCACGAAGTAGTCCGGCAGTTCCTGCCCCGGCTCGGTGCCACCCGGCGTGGCGTTGGGGTTGATCATCGTGCGGTAAGCCAGCAGCTCGTAGCTGAACACCTCGATTTTTTCCTTGGCCTTGCGACCCGGGCGGATGAGGTTGCGCGAGTACTGGTGAGCGAAGCTCGGCTCGATGCCGTTGGAGGCGTTGTTGGCCAGACTCAAGCTGATGGTGCCGGTGGGCGCGATTGAGCTGTGGTGAGTGAAGCGCGCGCCCTGCTCGGCCAAGGCGTCAACAAGATCCGGCGCGAACTCGGCAACCTTTTGCATGTAGCGCGAGTAACGTGCATGAAGGACGCGGCCGGGTATTTTGTCGCCAACCTTGTAGCCATCCTTAGCCATCTCCGGACGCTTGCGAAGCATCTCGGCGGTGATCTCGAATGTCTCGGTCAGCAACGGTGCCGGGCCCTTCTCCTTCGACAGCGCCAACGCCTCTTCCCAGCCAACCAGCGCCATCTCGCGCGCGACTTCTTCGGTGAACACGCAGGCCTCCGGGCTGCCGTACCGCAGCTTTAGTAGCGTCAGCGCCGAACCCAGGCCGAGGAAGCCCATGCCATGACGCCGCTTGGTTTCGATCTCGTGCCGCTGTTGCGCCAGCGGTAGGCCGTTGACCTCGACCACGTTGTCCAGCATGCGGGTAAAGACGCGCACCACCTCGCGATACTTGTCCCAATCGAAGCGCGCATCGGTGCCGAACGGGTCGATGACGAAACGGGTCAGGTTGATCGAGCCCAGCAGGCAAGACCCGTAGGGCGGCAACGGCTGCTCGCCGCAGGGATTGGTGGCGCGGATCGCCTCGCACCACCAGTTGTTGTTCAGTTGGTTGACGCGGTCAATGAGGATGAAGCCCGGCTCGGCGTAGTCGTAGGTGGACACCATGATCATGTCCCACAGGTGACGCGCCTTGACCCGCCCGTAGATTTTGCAGGCCACCAGGCCGTCCTCGCGAACGATGTAGCCGCCATGGCTCGGCCACTCGCGCCAGAGCACCTGGTCCGGGTCGTCAAGATCGAGATCGGCCTTTTCCTTGAGGTGCAGCGGGAAGATCAATGGCCAGTCCTGGTCGGCTTCCACGGCCTGCATGAATTCGTCGGTGATGAGCAGGCTGAGGTTGAACTGGCGCAGGCGACCATCCTCGCGCTTGGCGCGGATGAATTCGCGCACGTCCGGGTGGCAGACGTCGAAAGTGCCCATCTGCGCGCCACGGCGGCCACCGGCCGAGCTCACGGTGAAGCACATCTTGTCGAAGATATCCATGAACGACAGCGGGCCGCTGGTGTGCGCACCGGCACCGGAGACGAAGGAGCCACGCGGGCGCAGGGTGCTGAATTCGTAGCCGATGCCGCACCCGGCCTTGAGTGTCAGCCCGGCCTCGTGAACCTTGCCGAGAATGTCATCCATCGAGTCTTCGATGGTGCCGGACACGGTGCAATTGATGGTCGAGGTGGCGGGCTTGTAGTCCTGCGCGCCGGCATTCGAAATGATCCGCCCGGCGGGGATGGCGCCGTTGCGCAGCGCCCAGAGAAAACGTTCGTGCCAATGCTCGCGCTGCTCGGCCGGCTCGACATCGGCCAGCGCCCGGGCAACGCGCTGCCAGGTGGCATCGACGCTGTCGTCGACCGCGCTGCCGTCCTTGCGGGTCAGGCGGTACTTCTGCGCCCAGATATCTTCGGAAGCCGCCTGCAGGGCGACGTCGGGGGTGGTTCTGGTTTCTGCCGCGGTGGGCCCGTCCGTCTTCGCCATGCGCTACGCATCCTCGTGTCGATGAAATCCAAAGCACGAAGAATAGTCAGCAGCGCCAGCGGCACTATGACGTGCATCAAGTCGACCGACGGATGACCCACTGGCCGCCGGACGGCGTCGGCAGGCTGGCCCTTAGAGCGACTCGAGGCACCCGGCCAGCGAGCTGCCAAGAGTGTCGATCAAACGCTCATAACCCTGCGCGTTCGGGGCAATCTCGTAACCGAGGGCGTCCAACTCCGCTACTTTGACCGGCAGGCCGCGAACCAGACTGTCGGCCAGCCGAGGGCGTACCGGCGGCTCGTAGAACACGCAACTCGGGCCGGCCTGTTCCAGGCGCTCACGCATGGCTGCAACGTGGCGGGCGCCGGGCTGGGCTTCACCGCCTGCGCTAAAGACGCCGGCATGCCGAAGTCCGTAGGCTGCTTCGAAGTAGTCATAGGCTTCGTGGAAAACGAAATACGGCTTGGAACGCACCTTGCCCAGACGTTCCTGCAACCGCGCATCGAGGGCGTCCAGCTGCTGGCGGAAGGTGGCCAGGTTGGCGGCGTAGCGCTCGGCGTTGGCCGGATCGACCTCGGCGAGCTGGCGGGCCATGTCCTCGGCGATCACCCGCGCGTTGGCCGGCAGCAGCCAGAGATGGGCATCGAGGCTGCCGGGACGGTGATCATGATCATGCTCGTGGGCCTCGACGGCCGACGTTTCATGGTCATGGTCGTGCTCGTCATGCTCGTCATGTGCCGCATGGCCATCATCGCCCTGCTCATCGTGCGCATGCGCCTCGCCGAAATGGCGCAAGCTCATGCCAGGGAGCGCCTGTACCGCAATGGTCGGCCCCTTGCGGCCTTCCAACACGGGTGACAGGAAGCCTTCCATATCCGGGCCGATCCAGTAGAGAAGATCGGCGCTGCGCACTTGCCGTACGTCGGATGGACGCATCGCGTAATGATGGGGCGAAGCGCCTGGCGGCAGCAGCACAGCGGGCGTGCCGGCGCCATCCTGAACCGCGGCAGCAATGAGTTGCAGGGGTTTGATGCTCGTTACCAATTGCACATCGGCATGGGCCGGAACGGTGGTGAGCAACAAGGCGGAGAGGACCAGGGGAAGCGAAAAAAGACGGAACACGGGCAACACTCGTACGAACTGAATGGGTAACATAATAACGTCTCTCAGCCACATCGTCTCCGCCCATGCCTAAGTCCCCCCTGGCCTGTACGCCTCATGATCACGACCATTGCGTGAGCCATGCGCTGGCCGAAGCCGACCACCTCTGTCAACGCGCCGGTGTTCGCCTGACTGCGTTGCGCAAGCGCGTGCTGGAGCTGGTATGGCAGAGCCACAAGCCGCTCGGCGCCTATGACATCCTTGCCGAGCTAAGCGCACAGGACGGCCGCCGCGCCGCGCCGCCCACGGTGTACCGGGCACTGGATTTCTTGCTTGAAAACGGGCTGGTGCATCGCATCGCATCGCTCAATGCCTTCATCGGCTGCAATCACCCGGCGCACCCGCATCAGGGGCAGTTCCTGATCTGCCGCAACTGCCATACGGCGATCGAACTCGAGCAGCCAGCCATCAGCGAATCCATCGACCAGGCTGCGCAAAGCGTGGGCTTCACAGTGGAAGGCCAAACGGTCGAAGTGGTCGGTCTCTGCGGCCATTGCCGGGATGCGGCATGAGCGATGCGCTGATCCGCCTGGATGACATCCATGTGCGCTTCGCCAACCAGGCGGTGCTCGAAGGAGCTCAGCTGCAGGTCAATCGGAGCGAGATCGTCACGCTGATCGGCCCCAACGGCGCCGGCAAAACGACCCTGGTGCGCGCGGTGCTCGGGCTGATCAAGCCGGACCGCGGCAAGGTCTGGCGTAAACCCAAGCTGCGCGTGGGCTACATGCCTCAGAAGCTGCATGTAGACGCCACCTTGCCGCTGTCGGTGCTGCGTTTTCTGCGCCTGGTTCCGGGCGTGGATCGTGCGGGTGCGCTGTCTGCGCTGAGTGAAGTGGGCGCCGAACATGTCATCGATAGCCCGCTGCAATCGGTCTCGGGCGGCGAGATGCAACGGGTCCTGCTGGCTCGTGCCCTGCTGCGCCAACCTGAGCTGTTGGTGCTGGACGAGCCGGTTCAAGGCGTCGACGTCGCTGGCCAGGCCGACCTGTACCGGCTGATCGGTCGGCTGCGAGAGCGCTATGGCTGCGGCGTGCTGATGGTCTCGCACGATCTGCATCTGGTGATGAGCGCGACCGATCAGGTGGTTTGCCTGAACCGGCATGTCTGTTGCTCCGGTCACCCGGAACAGGTCAGTACCGATCCGGCCTTCGTCGAACTCTTTGGTCAAGATGCACGCAGCCTGGCGGTCTACCACCACCAGCACGACCACAGCCATGACCTGCATGGCAGCGTGGTCACCGGTAAACCCCACGTCCACGGCCCCGACTGTAAACACGGATAGCCCGCGCAATGCCCGATTTCCTGCTTAACGCCCTGCTGGCCGGCCTCGCGCTGGCGCTGGTGGCCGGTCCGCTCGGCTCATTCGTCGTCTGGCGGCGGATGGCGTACTTCGGCGACACCCTTTCCCACTCGGCGCTGCTCGGTGTGGCGCTGGGGTTGATGCTCGACGTCAACCTGACGCTTGCCGTCACGGTCTGCTGCGTGCTGCTCGCGGTGCTGCTGGTCACGCTGCAGCAACGCCAGCCGTTGGCCTCCGATACGCTGCTCGGCATCCTCGCGCACAGTAGCCTGTCACTCGGGCTGGTATCGCTGAGCTTCATGCAGGACGTGCGCATCGACCTGATGGGCTACCTGTTCGGCGACCTGCTCGCGGTCAGCCTCACCGACCTTGGTTGGATCATCGGCGGTTGCGCCCTGGTGTTGTTGGCCTTGATTCCGCTGTGGCGCTCATTGCTGGCGGTCACGGTGCATGAAGAACTGGCTCGCGTCGAAGGGTTGCCGGTAACAGCCATCCGCCTGGCGCTGATGCTGCTGATCGCCATGGTGATCGCCGTGGCGATGAAGATCGTCGGCGTGCTGCTGATCACCTCGCTGCTGATCATCCCTGCCGCTGCAGCGCAGCGTCACGCTCGCACACCGGAGCAGATGGCATTGGGCGCGAGCGTGCTGGGCATCGTGGCGGTGTGCCTGGGGCTGTCATTGTCCTGGTACGAAGACACCCCGGCTGGGCCGTCCATCGTGGTCAGCGCCGCCGCGCTCTTTCTACTCAGTTTTGCCTGGCCGAAGCGCACGTGACCGACCTGAAGTACCTGCGCGGCTATCCCGAGCCGCTGCTGGCCCAGGTGCGTGAGTTGATCGAGTCACAGCGGCTGGGTGACTACCTGGAGCGACGCTACCCGGGGCGCCATCAGGTGCAGAGCGACAAGGCGCTCTACGGCTACGTACAGCAGCTCAAACAGGACTACCTCCGGAGCGCCCCGCCTATAGACAAGGTGCGCTATGACAACCGCCTGGATTTGACTCACCGCGCGCTGGGCCTGCATACCGCCGTCTCGCGCGTACAGGGCGGCAAGTTGAAGGCAAAAAAGGAGATCCGCGTCGCCGCGCTGTTTCGCGAGGCGCCCGCCGATTTTCTGCAGATGATCGTGGTACACGAATTGGCGCACTTGAGAGAAAGCGACCACAACCGCGCCTTCTACAAGCTGTGCGAGCACATGATGCCGGGTTATGCGCAGACCGAATTCGATCTGCGCTGCTATTTGCATTGGCGGGAACTGGCAGCGCGTTGACGAAAGCAGCCTAGCGGTTGATCGCTTCGCCAGCCCCCTGCTACCCACGAAAAAGGGATCAGGTCACCAGCGGATTCAGTCCCATAGCCCGAGTGCTGGCGAATCGGCCGGGACCTGAACGAACCCACAGGCCGACCGCCCGCCAGCACGCTGCGGCTACACCGAGCGCTACGCCGGGACCTGAGCTGCCACTGCCTCGCGCGCCCAAACCCGATGTTGTGCCAGCGCCTTGGCGAAGGCACTGAAGACGGTGCTCAGATCGCCCGCATCGCCAGCGACCAGCCCGGTATCTTCCGGCAGGTTAAGCGCGGTGAGCAGCTGCCGAGCATCGCCTAGAACCGCGATCGGCTTGAGGTGCTTGTAGGCCTCGAGCAAGTAGTGCTTGGCCACGCCGGAGCCGAGCATGGCCTGCACGCTCTGAGCGCCACCGGGCACGAACACCGCGTCGAAAGCGATCGAGGGCATGCCGTCCATTGCTGCATCGGGCATAAGCAGCTTGCCGTCAGCGGTTTTCACCGGGGCGGGCGACGGGCCGATCAGTTTGGCCAGTGCGCCTTCATCGGCGAGTTTCTTCTTGAAGGCATCGATCATCGCGCCGTCCACGCCGTTGGCCACGAGGATCGCCACCTTGCGCGACTTGATATTGCCGGACAGGTGGTTGAGCAGGCTCAGGGCCGGCGACGAAGCAGGGTTCGGCTGACGAGGGCTCGCCGTTGGTGCGGTGGGCGGGGTAACGCCGATGTTCTCGGCGACACGCCGGGCCAGCTCCAGATCGATATTGGCAAGGATCTCGTTGACCTGCCGCTCGCGGATGAACACCCGCTCGACCTTGCCCAGCTCGAAGCTATAGGCACCGATGATGTGTTCCTTCTCCGGCGCGCTCATGCTGTTCCAGAACAGCGTGGCCTGAGAGAAGTGATCGCCAAAGGATTCACTGCGATTACGGATCTTGTGGCCCTCGACGCGCTCTGGGTAACTTTCGAAACCGCCACCCTGGGCTGCGGGCGGGGTCTCCTTGGGCCAGCCGTTGTCGATGGAATTGGGTTCGTAATTCGCGCGCCCGCGATTGACGGTCTGCCGATGGAACGCATCGCGCTGGTTGTTGTGCACCGGTGCGACCGGGCGGTTGATCGGGATCTCGTGAAAATTCGGTCCGCCAAGACGCAATAGCTGCGTGTCGGTGTAGGAGAACAGCCGGCCCTGCAGCAGCGGGTCGTTGGTGAAATCGATGCCCGGCACGATATGGCCGATATGGAATGCGGCCTGCTCGGTCTCAGCAAAGAAGTTGTCCGGGTTGCGATTGAGCGTCATCTTGCCGAGTTTCTGCACCGGCACCAGCTCTTCGGGGATGATTTTGGTCGGGTCGAGCAGATCGAAGTCGAACTTGTGCTCATCGGCTTCCTCGACCACCTGTACGCCCAGCTCCCACTCGAAATAGTCGCCCATCTCGATGGATTCCCACATGTCACGACGGTTGAAATCCGGGTCCTTGCCGGCCAGCTTCAACGTCTCGTCCCAGACCAGCGAGAAAGCGCCTGCGACCGGCTTCCAGTGGAATTTGACGAAACGGCTCACGCCTTCGGCATTGATCAGGCGGAAGGTGTGCACGCCGAAACCTTCCATCGCCCGGTAGCTGCGCGGGATGGCGCGGTCGGACATGGTCCACAGCACCATGTGCGCCGACTCGGGCGTCAGCGAGACGAAATCCCAGAAGTTGTCGTGGGCCGACTGGCCCTGGGGAATCTCGTTGTGCGGCTCGGGTTTGACGGCGTGGACGAAGTCCGGAAATTTGATGGCGTCCTGAATGAAGAACACCGGCATGTTGTTGCCGACCAGGTCGAAGTTACCCTCGTCGGTGTAGAACTTGGTGGCGAAGCCGCGCACGTCGCGCACGGTATCGGCCGAGCCGCGAGAGCCCTGCACCGTGGAAAAGCGCACGAAGACGGGCGTCTCCTTGCCCTTCGCCGAAAGAAACGACGCCTTGGTCAGCGCGCTGTGGTCGTCGTAGCTGACGAACACGCCATGCGCCGCCGCGCCGCGGGCATGGACGATACGCTCGGGGATGCGCTCGTGGTCGAAGTGAGTGAGCTTCTCGCGCATGATGAAGTCTTCGAGCAGCGAGGGGCCACGGCCTCCAGCCTTGAGGGTGTTTTGATTGTCGGCGATCTTCACGCCCTGGTTGGTGCTCAGGGCTTCGCCCGTGGCGTCGGAGCGAAAGGTGTCGAGCTGGTCGAGCTTCGTGTTGTGGTTCTTGCGGTCGACGGTGTCGGTACCGGCGAGTTCACTGTTCTTGAGCGTCTTGTCCGTCATCTTGGGCCTCGGTTGGGCAGGTGAGCCGAACCGCGAAATGACCGGGCCGTTCTAGCGTGGCCTGAGAGCTGATCGATTCACGGCATGCCGTTTTAGTGACCACGCACGGCGCCAAGAGGTTGCCTGCTGCGACGATTCGCGTCGTCTATCGCCTCGATGCCCAACATCAATCGGGGCGTGATCGCTACGCCAGGCGGGCCTAAACGCGTAGAATGCTCGCCTTTCGCCAATCATCCCGGCATCTACGACCGTACCCACAAGGTTCGCCCGTGATCGAATTCCAGCAAGTCCACAAAACCTACCGGGTGGCCGGCGGCCGCGAAGTGCCTGCGCTCAAACCGACCGCGCTGAGTATCGGTGCCGGCGAAGTATTTGGCCTGATCGGCCATTCCGGCGCGGGCAAAAGTACCCTGCTGCGGCTGATCAACCGTCTCGAGGAGCCGTCCGGCGGTCGCATCCTGGTCAATGGCGAGGATGTCACCGCGCTGGACGCCGATGGCCTGAGGCGCTTCCGCCAGCGCGTCGGAATGATCTTCCAGCATTTCAACCTGCTGATGTCCAAAACCGTTGCCGACAATGTCGCCATGCCCCTGCGCCTGGCCGGCAATCACTCGCGCGGTGAGATCGATCGCCGAGTCGCAGCCCTGCTCGAGCGCGTCGGCCTGAAGGACCAGGCGCGAAAATACCCCGCGCAACTTTCGGGCGGGCAGAAGCAGCGCGTAGGCATTGCCCGTGCCTTGGCCACCGAACCGGACATCCTGCTCTGCGACGAAGCCACCAGCGCACTAGACCCGCAAACGACGGCATCGGTACTTCAGTTGCTGGCCGAGATCAACGCCGAGCTGAAGCTGACCATCGTGCTGATTACCCATGAAATGGACGTCATCCGACGCGTCTGTGACCGCGTTGCGGTGATGGATAGTGGCGAGATCGTCGAACAGGGGCCCGTGACCGACGTGTTCCTGCACCCCAGACACTCGACTACTCAGCGCTTCGTACTGGAAGACGAGGCAGTCGATGAGAACGCCCAGCGCGACGACTTTTCCCATGTGCCCGGCCGCATCCTGCGTCTGACCTTCCAGGGCGAGGCAACCTATAAACCGCTGCTGGGCACGGTCGCGCGCGAGACAGGTGTCGATTTCAGCATTCTCTCGGGTCGCATCGACCGCATAAAAGACACGCCCTACGGCCAGCTGACCCTGGCCCTGGTGGGGGGCGATATGGCCGCGGCACTGGCCCAACTGAATGCAGCGGACGTGCACGTGGAGGTATTGCGCTGATGGACGCCTTGTTCAGCTCCTTGCTGGGAAATGTCGACTGGTACGAAATCTGGCTGGCAACGCTGGACACCCTGCTGATGCTCGGTGGCTCGCTGTTGTTCACGATCATCCTCGGGCTGCCGCTGGGCGTGCTGTTGTTCCTCACCGGCCCGCGCCAGCTGTTCGAGAACGGCCCCCTGTATGCCTTCCTGTCCTTTGCGGTAAACGTGCTGCGTTCGCTGCCGTTCATCATCCTCTTGATCGTGATGATTCCCTTCACGGTGCTGATTACCGGCACCTCGCTGGGCGTCGCCGGTGCCATTCCGCCGCTGGTGGTGGGTGCGGCGCCGTTCTTCGCGCGGCTGGTAGAAACCGCCCTGCGCGAGGTCGACCGCGGCATCATCGAAGCGACCCAGGCCATGGGCGCGACCACCCGGCAGATCATCTTCAACGCACTGTTGCCCGAAGCACGACCGGGCATCATCGCCGCGGTGACCGTCACCGCCATCACGCTCGTCTCCTACACCGCCATGGCCGGCGTCGTGGGCGCAGGCGGACTGGGCGACCTGGCCATCCGCTTCGGCTACCAGCGCTTCCAGACGGACGTCATGGTGGTTACCGTGGTGCTTCTGCTAGTGCTCGTTCAGGTGCTGCAGAGCGTCGGTGACAAGCTGGTAACGCATTTCTCCAGAAAATAACTGCCTAACCGGCATCGCTACAGGAACCCACAAGGAGCCCTTCATGAAAAAACTGCTTGCCGCCTTCGCCGCTGCCGCGGCCTTCTCCGCCCAGGCTGCCGACGAACTGAACGTCGCCGCGACCGCCGTACCGCACGCGGAAATTCTCGAATTCGTCAAACCCCAGCTCGCCGAGCAGGGCGTTGATCTCAAGGTGAAGGTCTTCACCGACTACGTTCAGCCGAACATCCAAGTCGCCGAGAAGCGTCTGGACGCCAACTTCTTCCAGCACCAGCCGTACCTGGATGAGTTCAACAAGGGCAAGGGCACCGAGCTGGTCAGCGTCGCGGGCGTGCACATCGAGCCCTTCGGCGCCTACTCGAGCAAGCTGAAGTCGCTGGATGAGCTGCCCAACGGCGCCACCGTGGTCATCCCCAACGACGCCACCAACGGCGGCCGTGCGCTGCTGCTGTTGCAAAAGGCCGGCGTGATCACCCTGAAGGACGGCGCCGGCATCACTGCCACCGTCAAGGACATCGCCGAGAACCCGAAGAAGATCAAGATCCGCGAACTGGAAGCGGCGACCCTGCCGCGTGTGCTGACACAGGTCGACCTGGCGCTGATCAACACCAACTACGCGCTGGAAGCCAAGCTGAACCCCACCGAAGACGCCCTGTACATCGAGGGCAGCGACTCGCCTTACGTGAACATCCTCGTTGCCCGCCCGGACAACAAGGACAGCGCCGCCATGCAGAAGCTTGTCGAAGCGCTGCACAGCGAAGAGGTGAAGCAGTTCATCAACGAGAAGTACAAGGGCGCAGTCGTTCCGGCGTTCTGATTACCGGCACACCGAGCGTCACCGCTCACCCTTTGCAGTAAGAACGGGCCCTTTCAGGGCCCGTTTTTTTTAGCGCACCACCACCAGCGGATGGCCACGCTCGGGATGGCGCTGCACCAGCACATCGAGCCCGAACACCTCACGCAGCGGCTCGGGCCTGATCACCTCTTCCACGGCGCCCTTGATGTGCGCCCGGCCCTGGTGCAGCAGCACGAGCCGATCGCAATAACGTGCCGCCAGGTTGAGGTCATGCAGGATCACCAGCACCGCCGCGCCGCGCTCGGCAAAGCCGCGTACCGCTTGCAGCGTGCTGTGCTGATGGAGCGGGTCGAGCGCCGCAGTAGGCTCATCGAGCAACAGCACTCGCCCTTCCGCTCCCGGCCAGAGCTGTGCCAGCACCCGCGCCAGATGTACGCGCTGGCGCTCGCCGCCGGAGAGCGACAGGTAATTACGGCCTGCCAGATGGCCTGCGTCGGCCGCAGCGAGGGCCTCGCCCGCGATGCGCCGGTCCGCGGCGCGGCCTTCAGCATGCGGCAACCGGCCCATGCCGACCACGTCTTCGACATAAAAGCCAAAGCTCAGGCTGGACTGCTGCGGCAGCACGGCAAGCCGCTGTGCTCGCTCGCGCGACGGCCACTGGGCAAGCGGCCGGCCTGCAAGCAGGACCTGACCAGCGCTCGCAGGCAATTCTCCGCAGAGCGCGCCGAGCAACGTGCTCTTCCCCGCACCGTTCGGACCAAGCACACCCAGCACCTCGCCTGCACCGACCTGTAGATCGACGTTTTGCAGGACCGGGCGCGTTCCGCGGCTGACCGATAGAGCGTGGGCAATGAGCATCAGCGGCGCTCCCGCACCAGCAGGAACAGGAAGAACGGCGCGCCAAGCAGCGCCGTGACGATGCCGATCGGCAGTTCCGCCGGCGCCAGCAGCAGGCGCGCCAGCAGGTCGGCCAATAGCAACAGGCTGGCACCGGCGAGCGCGGAGGCTGGTAGAAGGACGCAGTGATCCGGCCCGCTGAGCAGGCGAATCAGGTGCGGTACCACCAGCCCGATAAAGCCAATCAACCCTGCCGCTGCGACTGCAGCGCCGACGCCAAGCGCCGTTAGAAACACCAGCTCACCCTTGAGCCGCTCCACCTGAAAGCCCAGGTGGCGCGCTTCCGACTCCCCGAGAAGCAATGCATTGAGGGCCTGCGCTCGGCGAGGCAACCAGGCCGCCACGGCCACGGTGATCAGCAACAACGGCCAGAGCCGCACGTAGCTGGCCCCGTTGAGGCTGCCAAGATTCCAGAAGGTCAGGGTGCGCAGGGTCGCGTCATCGGCGAGATAAGTGAACAGGCCGATGCCAGCGCCCGCCAATGCGGTCAGGGCGATGCCGGCCAGCAGCATGGTGGCGACGCTGGTCTGGCCGTCTCGGCGGCCTAGCCGGTAGACCGTCGCGGTCACAACCAGCCCGCCGGCAAAGGCGCTACCTGACAGCAGATAAGGCTCAAGGCTTGCCGGCAGGCCACCGAGCAGGGCGCCGCAGACGATCGCGACCGCAGCACCGAGAGCGGCGCCGCTGGAGACGCCAATAAGCCCTGGGTCGGCGAGCGGGTTGCGAAACAGTCCCTGCATGGCTACGCCGGTCAGCGCCAGCACCGCACCCACGGCGAGGCCGAGCAGCGTGCGGGGCAAGCGAATCTGGCCCAGGATAAGTTCTGCCTGCGCCAGCCGCGGATTGGGCTCGCTTAGCCCGGACAGGCTGAGCGCGGCGCGCCAGGTGTCACCCAGCGCCAGGCTCACCGGTCCGAGGGCGAGGGACAACCAGATCGAGAGCACTAGCAGGACCGCCAGCAGCGCGAACAGCAGGCGCGGGGGCAAGACGCGGGTCATCGGGACGTTTCGGTAAGGGCTTGCGCGTGAGGATAAAAGGCTGCGCACAACGCCGCCAGCTTGGCAGGCAGCCGCGGCGCGATAGGCGAAGGCCGACGTGTGGCTGCCAGGCCTGCTCGGCCGCCAGCAGTCGAGACGCTCAGCCTTCTTGCCCGATCAAGACGGGCAACTGCTCGGCCAGCTTGTCGGTACGCAGCGGCGCGCGGATGAAACCGCGCAGGCGACCGTCCGGGCCGATCAGTGCGAGGTTGCCGCCGTGGTCGACCGTGTAGTTTTCCTTGGAGGTATCCGCGGGAATGAACGGCACGCCGGCCGCGTTGGCGAGCGTCTGGATATCCTCGAGCGGACCGGTGAGGCCGATGAATCCAGCGCCGAAATAGTCCAGGTACTGCTTGAGCTGTTCCGGCGTATCACGCTCGGGGTCGACGCTGACCAGTATCGGCTGGAGACGCTGCTTCACCTCGTCAGGCAGCTTGCCGCGCAGGTGACGCAATTCAGCGAGCGTGGCCGGGCAAATATCCGGGCAGAAGGTATAGCCGAAGAACAATAGGTTCCATTGCCCCTCGAGCTCAGCCGTGGAGACGGGTTCGCCGTCCTGATTCGTCAGTGTCACGTCCGGTATGTCGCGCCCTTGGGGCAGCATGACGATGCCGGCGTCGAGCTGAGCGGCGGTGTCGACCTGCTGTCCGGTGTTGAGAACACGATAAGCCGTCAGGCCAATGACCAGCGCAACCAGCGCCACGAGGATGAAAACGGTTTTGTGGATGCGCGTCATGAACGTCCTTGGCCGGTTAGAAGGTCAGCGGCAAATAATGATCAACCAGCAAAGCGATGAACAGCGCGAAGAGGTACCAGATGCTGAACTTGAATGTCTTGATCGCGGCATGTGGGCGGCTGTCGCGATAGAGCACGACCGTCCAGAACAGGAAGCGGGCGCCCAACAGTACGGCTGCGGCCAGGTACAGCACACCACTCATGTGGATGGCAAACGGCATGACGCTCACCGCCAGCAGCATGGCGGTGTAGAGCAGGATGTGCACCTTGGTGTAGTGCTCGCCATGGGTCACGGGCAGCATCGGTACGTTGACCTTGGCGTATTCGTCCTTGCGGTGAATGGCCAGCGCCCAGAAGTGAGGTGGGGTCCAGGCGAAAATGATCAGCACCAGCAGCAGCGGTTCGGCTGTCACGTGCCCTGTTACCGCGACCCAGCCCAGCAGCGGCGGGGCAGCGCCAGCGAGGCCGCCGATGACAATGTTCTGAGGCGTGGCGCGCTTGAGAAAGCCGGTATAGATCACCGCGTAGCCGACCAGCGAAGCGAGCGTCAGCCAGGCAGCCAGCGCGTTGGTGAAGGTCAGCAGGAGCGCCATGCCCGCCACAGCGAGAGCCAGGGCGAAAAGCAAGGCGGCGGCTGGCGAGACTCGCCCCTCGGCCAACGGACGGCGGTGGGTACGGGCCATGACCGAATCGATGCGTCGATCCACGACATGATTGACGGCCGCCGCACCGCCGGCACACAGGGCGATGCCCAGGTTGCCAAATAGCAGCACGGTCCAGGGCACGCCGGCACGTGTCGCGAGAAACATGCCCACCAGCGAGGTGATGAGCATCAGCAGCACCACCTTCGGTTTGGTCAGTTCAAGGTAATCCCGCCACGTCGCTTGGGCGCCGCGTTCGCTGAGTAGAGTCGCCATGGGGTTTCTCCTTCTGGTCAAGCGCGTGGCAGGTCGAGCCTACCCGTCGTGTTCGAATCGAGGTGCGCCCGAGGTTCAGGCGCTACGGCCCTGGCCCCGAGGCTCAGGCGGTGATTGATCAGCACCGTTACCAGCAGCAGCAACGCGCCTCCCCCGTTGTGTGCGACCGCAACGGCAAGCGGAAGATTCAGTAGGACATTGCTGATGCCCAGGCCGACCTGCAGCGCGAGCGCCGCTACGAGCAGCCCAGCCAGGCGCGAAAGGCCGTGGCGCCAGAGTTGCCAGGCAAGCCCGAGCAACACGAGCATGACGACCAGCGCACCGAGCCGGTGCGTTACATGAATAGCGGTACGCGCCTCGCCATAGAGCAATCCGCCGAGGTAATTGGGGCCAATGTCGTGATGCGCGAGATTGAACGCATTGGCGAAGTCCATCGTTGGCCACCACTCGCCGTGGCAGGTCGGAAAATCAGTACAGGCGACTGCCGCGTAGTTGCTGCTGACCCACCCACCGAGCGTGACCTGACCGATCACCGCGGCCATGCCGAGTACCGCCAGGGTTCTCAAGCGGCGTGGAATGGGAGGGATCGCTGGCCGCCTTCCGGCCAGACGCAGGCTCAGGAGGAACAACAGGCTGAGGGTGGTGAAACCGCCCAACAGGTGTGCCGTGACGACCTGCGGCCAGAGCTGCAGAGTGACCGTCCACATCCCGAACGCCGCCTGCGCGATCACCACGGCGAGCAGGAGCAGAGGCAACTTCAGTGGTTGGCCCGGCAGGTCTCGCTGGCGCACCGCCCTTACCGAGAGCGCGAGAATCACCAGGCCCAGCGCGCCGGCGAAGTAGCGATGGACCATCTCGTTCCAACCCTTGTGCACTTCCACCGGTGCGTCCGGGAAGCGTTGCGCGGCCAAGGTCTGCGCCTGTTCACTCATCGGCACGGCGAGAAACCCATAGCAACCGGGCCAATCCGGGCAACCGAGGCCGGCGTGGGTCAACCGGGTGTAGGCACCCAGTAACACCACCACCACGGCGAGCAGCGTGGCGAATACGGCTAGACGGAATCCGGGTTTGGCCATCAGGTGCTCCTTGGGCGTGCTTTAGGGTTTCAGCGCGTATGGCTCAACCGATCTGGGAAATCTTCAGCAGGTGTTTGAGGTCATCGAGGATCGCCTTGCCGTTGGCCTGCTCGTCGTAGCGCAACACCAGATTGCCGTGTGGGTCGACAATCCAGAGCTGCGCACCGGTCGGCAGCGCGGGGTTGGCGCCATACCTCGCCGCGTCCAGCGGGTAGCGCTTGAGCTGCGGGTATTCGCGATGCAGGCGCGCCTCGTAGCCAGGCTCAAGCGGTGTGCCGCTGGCCAGCGCGTGGCTGGCGCGCCCGGCTTCGCGAGCCAGGCCGATATTGATCTGCCGCGCCAGATAGACCAATTCCTGACAGGCGTCAGCGCAGCCTTGCGGAGCGGTCACTAGCAACTCCCAATGCGGTTCGCTGCCCTCCGGCAGGCTGATGCCGAGCGCTTCGCGGCCTTCGCCCGTGGCGATCAGCACGCCGTCGTAGTTGCGCGTCTCCGGCACCCAGAAGCCATAGCGATACATGGCCGAGGCCAGCAACATGGGCCCGATCACTACGGCAAAGATCAACAGCAATTGCAGCCGCCCGCGGCGGCGCGAGGGCTGAACGGGGTGATAGCTGGGATTCATCGCGCTCACTGCTTGCTCCCCCGTGCCTGATGCACGCCAAAGTAAATAAACAGCGCCAGCAGCGCGGCGGCCAGGGCGAACCATTGCACGGCGTAGCCCAGATGCTGCGCAGGCTGCATGGTGGTTACCGGCCAGTCGGCACGGTAAGCGGCCGGGCCGGGCTGGAGCCGAAGCTCGTAGGCGACGCCGTCGCGATCGAGCGTTTGCCACAGCGCCTCGACGTCCACATGATTGATCAGCCTCGGCCAGCCCTCGGCCTGCCGCTTGTTCAACACGAAGGGTTTGCCGGGTGGTGCATAGACCCAGGCGGCGAGCTTCACCGGCTGGTCCGGTGTATCGAATTGCGGTGGCACGCGCCGGTCCGGCCAGGGTATCCAGCCACGATTGACCAGCACCCAGCGCCCACTGGGTTCGTCCTGCAAGGGTTGAATCAACTCCACCCCGACCTGACCATCGCGGGTGCGGCTATCGAGCAGAAAGCTGTGTTCAGCGTCGAAGGTGCCCTGGAGGTAGATACGGCTGTAGCCAGGCTCGGCGAGCCGTTCGATCTGGTCTGGGCCAACCGGCGGCGCTTGTTCACGAGCTTCCTGCCGCGCCAGCAGTTCGCGCTTCTGCTCGCCGCGCTCGAGCTGCCAAATTCCGAGCCAGACCAGCAACGGCAGCAAAACAAGCACCACGAGCGTCGGCACGAGCCCGGGCCGGAACCCGGTCATGCCACGCACCCCGGCACGTCGATAAGGCTGGCTATACTGCACCCCCACTTCCCCCAGTTCCCCTGTCACGGCGGACCCGCTCATGCTCAAGGCGGCGATTGTTCTGTTATTAGTGGCCACGTTGGTCAGTCTGTTCAGTGGTCTGTTTTTTCTGGTCAAGGACGAAAGCCGCAGCTCGCGCCTGATTACCGCCCTCTTCGTCCGCGTGTCACTCACCGCCCTGACGGTTGCGTTGATCGCCTGGGGCTTCTATTCCGGCCAGCTGCATCCAGGCTTCGGTTAAGCCGCAGCCGCTTCTAGCGAGAGGCCGGCGGCGCATCGGCGGGTTACTCCCGCCCTACAGCACATAGACAAAGACGAACAGGCCGATCCAGACCACGTCCACGAAGTGCCAATACCAGGCCGCTGCCTCGAAGCCGAAGTGCTGCTCAGGCGTAAAGTGGCCGCGGAAGCTGCGCACCAACATGACGGTCAGGATGATTGCGCCCATGGTGACGTGCGCACCGTGGAAACCCGTCAGCATGAAGAAGGTTGCGCCGTAAATGCCCGAGCCGAGCGTCAGCCCAAGCTCGGTGTAGGCATGCACGTATTCCTCTGCCTGCAGCAGCAGGAAGATCACGCCCAGCAGTACGGTGATGCCCAGCCCCAGTTTCAGTTGCTTGCGATTGCCCTTGCGCAGGGCGTGGTGCGCCCAGGTCAGGGTGAAACTGGAACTGACCAGAAGGATGGTGTTGATCAGCGGCAAGCCCCACGGGCTGATCGTGCCTTCCGGCGCCGGGTACACCTGCGGATCGGGGTTGTTCAGCAGTGGCCAGCTGTACTCGAAGTTCGGCCAGAGCATGGCGCTCACGCCCTTGTCGCCGTCACCGTCCAGCCAGGGTCCGACCCAGTAGCGGATATAGAAAAGCGTGCCGAAGAAGGCGAGAAAGAACATCACTTCAGAGAAGATGAACCAGCTCATGCCCCAGCGGAACGAGCGGTCCATCTGCGCGCTATAGAGCCCGGCTCGACCCTCGCGCACCACCGAGCCAAACCAGCCGAACATCATGTACGCGATCAGCAGCCCGCCGATGAAGAAAATGACCGGGCCGCTGATCTCGTCGCGCTCGGCCTTGAGGTCGTTGAACCAGGTGCCCAGGCCATAGACCGTCGTCAGCAGGGCGATGGTCCCCACGATCGGCCATTTACTTTGGGCGGGAACGTAGTAGTTCTCGTGCGTGGTGGTCTGTTGGCTCATTGCAGACTCTCCTTGGCCGGCTTCGAAGACGCCTGGGCTACGGCGACGGGAGGCTGGCGAGACGTGATGTCGAACAGGGTGTACGCGAGCGTCAGGTGACGCACATCCGCAGGCAGATCACGATCAACGATGAAGCGCACTGGCATTTCGATGCGCTCACCGGGTTGCAGTACTTGCTGGGTAAAGCAGAAGCATTCGGTCTTGTGGAAATACGCCGCCGCCTTGGACGGCGACACGCTGGGCACCGCCTGCGCGGTCATCGGCTTGTCGGTCGGGTTGTAGGCGACGAAGCGCATTTCCCGGCTGGAGCCCGGGTGGACGCTGAGCTGGTCGGCGACGGGCTTGAATTCCCAAACCATTCCCGACGCGTTGGTGGCCAGGAACTGCACCCGCACCTCGCGCGCCTCGTCTGCGGTCTGAGCACCTTCATAGGCGCCCGCCGTCTTGCCGTTGATGCCGAACGCCTTGCACATCACGTCGTAAATGGGCACCAGAGCAAAGCCGAAGGCGAACATCGCCACGACCACCAGCAACAGTCGACGTACTAGGCGGCCCAACGGCAGCTCAGTGTTCATGGCGACGCTCCGAGGTGGGCAGATTAGTCATGCTTCGGGCCCGTCCGGTGCTCGTGCAGTTCTTCCACGCTCGGCGGCACGCTGAAGGTGTGATACGGCGCAGGCGACGGCACACTCCACTCCAGCCCCTCGGCACCGTCCCAGGGCTTGGCCGCCGCCGCCGGACCGCCGCGAATGCACTTGATGACGATGAACAAGAACAGCAACTGCGTCGCCCCGAACATGAACGCCCCGATGCTAGAGACCATGTTGAAGTTGGCGAACATCATGTTGTAGTCCGGGATCCGTCGCGGCATCCCAGCGAGCCCGACGAAGTGCATCGGAAAGAACGCGAGGTTCATGCCGACGAAACTCATCCAGAAATGCAGCTTGGCCAGGGTTTCGTCATACATGTGCCCGGTCCACTTGGGCAGCCAGTAGTAGGCCGAGGCAAAGATGCCGAAGATCGCGCCGGGCACCAGCACGTAATGGAAATGCGCCACCACGAAGTAGGTGTCGTGGTACTGGAAATCAGCCGGCGCGATGGCCAGCATCAGCCCGGAAAAACCGCCGATGGTGAAGAGAATCACGAAGGCCACCGCAAAGAGCATCGGCGCCTCGAAGGTCAGCGAGCCGCGCCACATGGTCGACACCCAGTTGAACACCTTCACCCCGGTGGGCACCGCGATCAGCATGGTCGCGTACATGAAGAACAGCTCCCCGGTCAGCGGGATGCCGACGGTGAACATGTGGTGCGACCAGACGATGAACGAGAGAAAGGCGATGGCACCGGTGGCGTAGACCATGGAGGTGTAGCCGAACAGCGGCTTGCGGGAGAACGCCGGGATGATCGAGCTGACCGCGCCAAACGCTGGCAGGATCATGATGTACACCTCTGGGTGCCCGAAGAACCAGAACACATGCTGGAACAACACCGGGTCGCCGCCGCCCGCGGCGCTGAAGAAGCTGGTGCCGAAGTGGATGTCCATCAGCATCATCGTCACCACGCCAGCCAGTACCGGCATCACCGCGATGAGCAGGAAGGCAGTGATCAGCCAGGTCCAGACGAACAGGGGCATTTTCATCAATGTCATGCCCGGCGCGCGCAGGTTGAGCACCGTGGCAACCACATTGATCGCGCCCATGATCGAGCTGATGCCCATCAGGTGGATGGCGAAGATGAAGAAGGTCACCGACTCCGGTGCATAGGTCGTCGATAGCGGCGCGTAGAACGTCCAGCCGAAGTTCGGCCCGCCACCCTCCATGAACAGGGTCGACACCAGCAATCCGAACGCGGCGGGCAGCAGCCAGAAGCTGAAGTTGTTCATCCGCGGCAGCGCCATGTCCGGTGCGCCGATCATCAGCGGGATCATCCAGTTGGCGAGGCCGACGAAGGCGGGCATCACCGCGCCGAAGACCATGATCAGGCCGTGCATGGTGGTCATCTGATTGAAGAACTCGGGCTGCACGATCTGCAGGCCCGGCTGAAACAGCTCGGCGCGAATCACCATCGCCATCGAACCGCCCAGCAGAAAGGCGCAGAAGCTGAACCACAGGTACATCGAGCCGATGTCTTTGTGGTTGGTGGTCAGCAGCCAGCGGGAGATCCCCTTGGCCGGGCCATGGTGGTGGTCATGCCCGGCATGACCATGATCGTCGATCACTGCACTCATCGCCGCCACTCCTCTTATTGACTGGCTTCTTCGGCCTGTTTGAAGTCGAGCACGTCTTTCGGCGTGACCATGTCGCCCTTGTCGTTGCCCCAGGCGTTACGCTCGTAGGTGATGACTGCGGCAATATCGACTTCCGATAGCTGCGGCCCGAACGCCGGCATCGAGGTGCCCGGCTTACCTTTGACGACGATAGTGATGTGCCCTTCCGGTTCGCCGGTGGCGATGGGCGAACCCTTGAGCGCCGGGAACATCGGCGGCAGGCCTTCGCCGGTGGGCTGGTGGCAGCTGGCGCAGTTGGACTGGTACACCTTCTCGCCACGCTCGACGAGCTCTTCGAGCGTCCATTCCTTGCTGGTCAGCTCGGCAAGCTTGGCAGCCTCGGCTTTCTTCTCGCCGAGCCAGGTGGCGTAGTCCTCGGGCGTCTTGACGTCGACCACCACGGGCATGAAGCCGTGGTCCTTGCCACAGAGTTCGGTGCACTGGCCGCGGTAGATGCCGGGCTCATCGATGCGGGTCCAGGATTCATTGATGAATCCTGGGATGGCGTCCTTTTTCACCGCCAGGTCCGGCACCCACCAGGAATGGATGACATCGGCCGCGGTGATCAGGAAGCGCACCTTGGCGCCCGTCGGGATCACCAGAGGCTCATCAACCTCCAGCAAGTAATGCTCGCCCTTCGGTTCGAGGTTGTTGATCTGGTCGCGTGGGGTGGTGAGGTTGCTGAAGAACTCGACGTCCTCACCCAGGTACTTGTAGTGCCACTTCCACTGATAACCGGTGATCTGGATGTCGACGTCCGACTCCGACGCATCGTAGATGTGGATCAGCGTGCGCGTGGCCGGTACTGCCATGCCGACAAGAATCAGCAACGGGATGATGGTCCAAAGCACTTCGACTTTGGTGTTTTCATGGAAATTGGCTGACGTCTTCCGCTTGGAGCGGTGGTGCGCAAGCATCGACCAGAACATCACAGCGAACACCAGCACGCCGATGATCACGCAGATCCAGAAGATGGTCATGTGCAGGTCGAAGACGGAACGACTGACTTCTGTGGCGCCGGAGCGCATGTTCACGTCCCAGGCCGCTTCGGCCTGACCGAACAGCGAACACAGTCCGATCCCCATCCAGGCTCGTGGATGTCGCGGCATTGCGGGTTCCCCTTATGGTTCTTGTTATCCCGCCGACTGCTGCTGTCCGGCTGCGGGCAAGCAAATCGCTCGCACCAACATCCAGACTAGGCTCCGAACTGGCTCCCCCCAATTCCTGGTTGCCAGGCTTCGCTTTGCACGCACAGTCGGATTCGATCAGTACGCCTACGATCGGAGTATAGACAGCGTTTGAAGACTGGCAATTTAGTCAACATCAGGCTCTGGCTTCGGCCTCTGCGGGGTGGTCGTTTTTCTTCACGCCACGGATGTTCATCAGCGCCAGGCACACCTGCAGCGTGATCAACGCCCAGGCTTCGGCGGACCAACCCCAGATCACCCAGAGCAGGTTGCTCAGCAGAAAGCACCAGAAGCCCACCGTGCGCCGCCGCGGCTTCAGCGAGCCGATAAGCCAGGCCGCCAGAACCGTGACGACCATAGCGGGCCACTGCAGCAGATCGATAAAAACGTCCAATTCAGTCCTCCAGAACGAACAGCAGCGCACCGGGATAGCCGATGCGCTGCGATCTGGGAACGCACTTCAAGCGCCCCTTGCCAGAGAGTCAGGTGGCCTGCGGCTCCGATTAGTTCCCCTATGCGGTGCCGGCCAAGTGCTCCGCCTGTCGACGCCGCCCCTCGACACGCCGCGTCAGTGCGCGTGGCTCGATGATCAGCCGAGCGCCGTGCACGTCGTTGGAACGCCGCCACTCCTCGAGCAGCTCCATGCAGGCATGGTCGATGTAGCGCAGATGCTCCATCGGCACCTGCAGCCAGGCACCCTGTGGGACCGATTCGAGCGCCTTCGACAGTTGTGGCACCTTGAGAAAGGTCGCCGCGCCCTGCATGCGCAACTCGACCTGGCGGCCGTTGCAGGTCAGGTTGATCTTCAGGCGCGACGCCTGCCAGGCCAATTGCGCGAGGGTCAAGGCAAAGCCCACCAGCACGCCGGTCAGCAGGTCGGTGGCGACAATGGTCAGCGCCGTCGCGACGTGGATCAGCATCGCCATGCGCCCGTAACGGCCCAGCTGGCGCAGCGCCTTCAAGTCGATCAGCTTGAAGCCGGTATAAATCAGCACGCCCGCCAGGCTCGCCACCGGGATTCGCTCGAGCAACGTCGCCAACAGCACCACCGCCGCGAGCAGCCACACCGCATGCAGCATCGCTGACAGGCGCGTCCGCGCCCCTGCTTGCACGTTCGCCGAGCTGCGTACGATCACGCCGGTCATCGGCAGCGCGCCGACTACACCGCACAGCATGTTGCCGATACCCTGCGCCGCCAGCTCTCGATCGAAATCAGCCCGCGGGCCCTGGTGCATACGGTCCACCGCAGCAGCCGAAAGCAGCGTCTCGGCACTGGCGATGAAGGCCAGTGCCAGCGCTGCGACCAGCAGCCCTGGATCGGCTAGCGCCAACATGTCGGCCGGTCGCAGCCAGGTCACCGCCTCGGCGAGGTTGTCTGGCACCTCGACGCGGCGCACGTCCAGCCCCAACCACAAGCCTACTAACGTCGCCGCCGCGACCCCGAGCAATGCACCTGGCAACAGGCGCAGGCGCTGAGGCCGGACGCGATCCCACAGCCACATGCAGGCGATCGTCAGCAAACCGAGCGACGCGGCCAGCATGCCGTCGCCATTACCTTGAAACGGCAACGCCGACCACAGCGCGCCCGGAAAAGCGCTGAGGTTGCCCAATCCCGAGGCAGCCGGCTGAGCATCCATCATCACATGCAGCTGCGATAGCACGATGAGGATGCCGATGCCCGCCAGCATCCCGTATACCACCGCAGGCGCCGTGACTCGGAACCAGCATCCCCACTTCAGCCGCCCCGCCAGCAGTTGGAGCGCGCCAGCCAACAACAGAATCGGCCCCAGCATGGCCGCGCCATACTGCTGCACCAGCTCGAACACCAATACCGTAAGCCCTGCGGCCGGGCCGCTGACCTGCAACGGTGCGCCAGACAGCCAGCCAACCACCAATCCGCCGATGATGCCGGTCACCACGCCTTTGGCCGGGGGCATGCCCGATGCGATGGCGATGCCCATGCAGAGCGGAAGCGCTACTAGGAAAACCACCACCGAGGCCATCAGGTCCCGCGGCAGGTTCGCCTTGATCGAATCTAGGTTCATGGTCACCTCCTCAGGCTGACGCATAGCGCGGAACCGGCGTCGCCACCGGTACCTGCCCGTCACCGTCGAGGGGCGCAAAGCGGCCCGACCGGGCGTCATAGGCGAGGATCTCACTCGTCTCGATGCAGTACACCCAACCATGAATAGCGAGCTGGCCGCCTGCCAGCCGCGCGGCGACAGAGGGGTGCGTACGCAGATGGTCCAGCTGAGCCACGACATTTTCTTCGGTGAGCACACCAAGGTGCTCGCCGCCGCAGCCACAGTTCTGCTCGACCAAGCTGCGCGCGACCTCACAATGCCGCAGCCAGGCGCGGACCGTGGGCATCCGCTCCAGCCCATGCGGGTTCAGCACCGCTTTCATCGCGCCGCAATCGGAATGGCCACAGATGATGATGTGCTGGACGTTGAGCACCATCACGGCGTATTCGATGGCCGTCGACACGCCGCCGTTCATCTGGCCGTACGGTGGCACCACATTGCCGACGTTGCGGGTGACAAACAGATCGCCGGGCGAACTCTGGGTAATCAGCTCCGGCACGATGCGCGAATCGGCGCACGTGATGAACATGGCGCGCGGTTGCTGGGCTCTGGCCAGGCGAGTGAACAGCGCCTGCTGTTCGGGGTAGATCTCAGTACGGAAGCGGCGAAAGCCGTCGACGAGACGGGTGAAGGACTCGTCGGCGCTTTCGCCGCGTGCAGGCAAGTCGATGGGCTCGGGGCGGGTATGGATGGGTTCACGCATGGCGGGTCTCCTGATGGGCGATGGGCGCGCCATCGTCCGGGCCCACTGCGGCCCGTGACTGACTGGTCACGCCTGCCTGGAGGCTAGTCACCGAGACTTAACCGAAACTGAACGAACCGCTCTATCTCGCCGCTTTCAGACGAAACGTCCAATTGCGCAGTGATGCCATGTCGAGCGTATGGAATAGCGCTAGAGCAGTGACATCTGCACGCCCGGCACGGCGAACCGGGTGCAGTCGAGACCGTAGTTCTGGTCGCGGCGAGTAAAACCCAATCGCTTGCAGGCCAGCTGGAAGCGCTGGGCCAGCAGTTGAGCGAACTGCCCTTCGCCGCGCATGCGGCTGCCAAAACGGCTGTCGTAATCCTTGCCGCCTCGTGACTGGCGGACCAGGCTCATCACATGCGCGGCCCGCTGAGGGAAATGCTCCTGCAGCCGCTCATCGAACAACGTAGCCACCTCATGGGGCAGCCGCAGCAGCACGTAACCGGCTGAGCGGGCCCCGGCATCACGTGCGGCCTCGAGCATGCGTTCCAGCTCCATGTCATTGATCATGGGAATCATCGGCGCGCACATCACACTGACCGGCACGCCCGCTTCGTTCAATGTGCGCAGCACGCGAAGCCGGGCCGACGGCGAGGCCGCACGCGGCTCCATGATGCGCTTGAGTTCATCGTCTAACGTGGTGAGGCTGACCGAGACGCTGACCAATCGTTGTTCCGCCAACGGCACCAGCAGGTCGAGATCGCGCAGCACCAGCGAGCCCTTGGTGATGATGTGCACCGGATGCTTGAAGCGCAGCAGCGCCTCCAGCGCCTGACGCGTCAGCTGCTGCTCGCGTTCCAGCGGTTGATAGGCATCGGTGTTCACCCCGAGGGCGATGGGCTGCGGTACGTAGCCTCGTTTGCTCAGCTCTTGCTCCAGGCGCTCGGCGAGGTTGGTCTTCGCAATCAACCGAGTCTCGAAGTCGATGCCGGGCGACATGTCCCAGTACGCATGGCTCGGCCGCGCAAAGCAGTAGATGCAGCCGTGCTCACAGCCGCGATAGGGATTGACCGAACGATCGAAGCCGACATCCGGTGACTGGTTGCGGGTGAGCACGCTTTTCGCCGTCTCGAATCGCACTTCGGTCGCGCGGGTCGTGGGCACGTCCTGCTCCCAGCCATCGTCGTACGCCTCGCTGCGAGTCGGGGCGAAACGATTGTCCGGGTTGATCGCAGTGCCGCGACCGCGCGGCGTGCTCTTCGGCGGGTACATGGCAGGCTCCGGAATACTGTATATCGATACAGTATCAGAACATGGCGAAGCATCGCCAATGTCACCGCACCCGCCCGTCGCGTAGGTTGATTGCGCCTATCGAGCCAGCCCCCTGCAGACGGCCGAGATCGAGTCAGCTCGAAGGACGTCGCACCTGCACCTTGCTGTATTCAGCCTGCGCGTCGTCACTGAGCAAAAGAACGCCGCGTCTCGCCAGCTCGCGGGCGCGCCAGTAGAGAAACATGTCCGTGGCGAAGAACCCATTGCAGTGGCCCATGACCTCGGCCATGGCGCGTGCCAATGGCATCCAGTCGTCGCGGCAGGCCCCAACTAATGCTTCGTCGATCTGCGCATTGTCCTCGCCAACGAAGCGCCCATCGACCCAACGCCGTATCGCTGCATTTTCAGCAACGGCAGCGCGCCATTGGCTGGCGAGGTTGGCCGTTCGGATCGGCTCTACAAGGCGCGGCTGATAAAGCGCTGCCAAGGCATCGGGTGCGTGCATGGACACTGCCATGCGGGCACCGGCGCGGCTGTCACCAGTGCCGCACACGACTTCGTAAAACGGTAACGGCGAGCCTTCAAGCGCCGCCGCCACGCGCGCCAACATCAGCTGTTCGGACGCACTATCGCCATGCCAGACCGTGAATTGGCGCGACTGGGTGCCGATGCTGGCGAGCCATTCGGCGTCGGCCGCCACACCGGCGAAGTCGGGCTGAGGCTCCAGCCTGGCAGGCCAGACGCGCTCCCAGAACACCACCCGCTCAGCGCAAGGCGGTGATTCGATATCGGCAAGGGGGCCAACCGCAAGATCATCCCGCAGGATCCGAAGCTCATTGCCTTCGGCCAGCAACTGCCGGACGTTGTCCGCCGCGAGGTCGCCACAGGTGAGATGCCACATGGCGAGCCTCCTTCGGATCAGTCGGTTTTTTTCTTCAGCTTTGGATTGGGAAAGAATTGCACGGCCTGCACCTGCGGATCGGCCGGCTTCGGCTTGGCCTGGTTGACCCGCGTACCTAATTCCATGGGCACCGACTGGCCCTGGGCGTTGAGGGTATCGGCGTAGCCGCACTCGACGCATTCGCGATGCGGAACGCCGTCGACATCCCACATCTTGATGCTGTCGCTGGCGCTGCACGCCGGGCATACAGCCCCGGCGATGAAGCGCTTGGTGGTCACCTTGGGCGCGTCGCTCATGCCACGTTCTCCGTCAGGCCGAGGTGGCGCAGCAAGGCGTCGGTCGACGGCTCGCGACCGCGGAAGTCGACGAACAGCACCATCGGCTCCTGCGAGCCGCCGCGCGCCAGGATGGCGTCGCGGAAGGCGCGGCCGGTGTCGGGGTTGAACACGCCCTCTTCCTCGAAGCGCGAGAAGGCATCGGAGGACAGCACCTCGGCCCACTTGTAGCTGTAATAGCCCGCCGCATAACCGCCAGAGAAGATGTGCGCGAAGCTGTTGGGGAAGCGATTGCTGGCCGGCGGACGCATGACCGAGACCTCGTCGCGGATGCTCTCCAGGACCTGCAGCACGCTGCGGCCGTCGCCATGGGTGGCGTGCAGTTCGAAGTCGAACAGTGAGAACTCCAGCTGGCGCACCATCATCAGGCCGGACTGGAAGTTCTTCGCAGCCAGCATCTTGTCGAGCAGATCCTGCGGCAGGGTTTCACCGGTCTGGTAGTGGCCTGAGATCAGCGCCAGGCCTTCTGGCTCCCAGCACCAGTTTTCCATGAACTGGCTCGGCAGCTCGACCGCGTCCCAGGCCACACCGTTGATGCCCGAGGCACCGGCATGCTCAACCTGGGTCAGCAGGTGGTGCAGGCCATGGCCGAACTCGTGAAAGAGCGTGGTGACTTCATCGTGCGTCAGCAGCGCCGGGCGCTCACCCACTGGCGGAGTGAAGTTGCAGACCAGGTTGGCGACCGGCGTTTGCAGCGTGCCGAGGCAGGTACGGCGCTTGTCGCGCGCCCCATCCATCCAGGCGCCACCGCGCTTGTTGGCCCGCGCGTAAAGGTCGAAGAAGAAGCGCCCGACGTGCTCGCCCTTCTCACGGATTTCGAACAGGCGAACATCCGGATGCCAGCTGTCGAAGTGCTCCAGCTCGTGAATCTCGATGCCGTACAGGCGCTTGACGATGGCAAACAGGCCGGACAGCACCTTATCCACCGGGAAGTACGCACGCAGTTCTTCCTGACTCAGGCTGTAGCGGGCCTGGCGCAGCTTCTCGCCGAAGTAATTGACATCCCAGCTCTGCAGATCGGTGACACCCTGCTCAGCGGCGAAGGCGCGCAACTCTTTCAGGTCGCGCTCGGCGAACGGCTTGCTGCGCGTGGCTAGATCCCGCAGGAAGCCCAGCACCTGGTCGGTGCTATCGGCCATCTTGGTCGCCAACGACAGCTCGGCGTAGTTGCCGAAGCCCAGCAGCTGCGCCAGTTCCTGACGCAGGTCAAGGATCTGCTCCATCACCGGGCCATTGTCGAACTGGCCGGCGTTCGGCCCTTGGTCGGAAGCACGGGTGGAATAGGCGACGTAGACCTCTTCGCGCAGCTCACGATTGTCGGCGTAGGTCATCACGGCGTAGTAGCTGGGGAATTCGAGACTGATCAGCCAGCCATCCAGCTCCTTGGCCTTGGCGGCTTCGGCCATCTGCGCCTTGGCCGAATCGGTGATGCCGGCCAGCAGGCTTTCGTCGGTGACGTGCTTGGTCCAGGCCTGGGTGGCATCGAGCAGCTGGTTGGAAAAGGTGCTGCCCAGCTCGGCGAGCTTCATGCGGATCGCGCCGAAGCGTTGCTGCTCGGCTGGCGGCAGATCGATGCCGGAGAGGCGGAAATCACGCAGGGCGTGGTCGATGATGGTCTTTTGCGCCACATCGAAGCCGTCGGCCTCGGGGCTCACCGACAGCGCCTGGTAGGCGGCAAACAGGTCGGCGTTCTGACCCAATTCGGTGGCGTAGGCCGACAGCTTCGGCAAGCAGGCCTCGTAGGCGCTGCGCAATTCGGGGTTGTTGCGCACCGCGTTGAGGTGGCTGACCGGGCCCCAGGCGCGGCTGAGGCGCTCGTTCATTTCGTCGAGGCCGACCACCAGGGTGCTCCAGTCAAGGCTCTCGGCCGGGCGGCTGAGCAACTCCTGCAAGGCGACGCGGTTCTCGCCGAGGACGGTATCGACCGCCGGCTCGACGTGCTCCGGGCGAATCTCGGAATAGGGCGGCAGGTCGAAGTCCCGAAGCAGCGGGTTGGTATCGGTCACGGCAGTTGCCCCTTCTGAATGAATGATCACCGGTGCATGTTAAAGACAAATGCCCGACCGCGCAGCTGGGGAACGCGGCGATAGAGCGGCTCTATGTACGACCAAACGACGCGGGCAGCGGGCATCCGTACCGGTTATTGGACCGCCACCTCCTCGGGCAATTCAGGCCGCCGCGCATAGCGTTGGGCGAGCACGGTGCAGACCATCAGCTGGATCTGGTGAAACAGCATCAGCGGCAGGATGATCATGCCGACCGCGCTGGTGGCGAACAGCACCTGCGCCATGGGCACGCCGGTCGCCAGGCTCTTCTTCGAACCAGCGAAGAGGATGGTGATGCGGTCTTCCAGATTGAAGCCGAACAGCTTGGCCAGCATGGCCGTCAGCCACAGCACGATGGCCAGCAGCAGGCAGCAAGCGACGACCAGCCCCAGCAGATGACCCAGCGGCACAAGCTGCCAGAGACCCTCGACCACTGCGCCACTGAACGCCGTGTAGACCACCAGCAGGATCGAGCTTTGATCGACCGTCTTCAGCCAGCTCTTGTTGCGCGTCACCCAGGCGCCGATCCAGCGGCGCGCGACCTGCCCGGCGATGAAAGGCACCAGCAATTGCAGGACGATCTTGCCGATCGAGTCCAGCGTCGAGCCGCTATCGCCTTCGACGCCCATCAACAGCAGCACCAGCAGAGGTGTGAGGAAGATGCCGATCAGGCTGGACGCCGCGGCGCTGCAGATCGCGGCGGGCACATTGCCGCGCGCCAGTGAGGTAAAGGCGATAGCCGACTGCACCGTGGCGGGCAACGCACAGAGATAGAGCATGCCCATGTACAGCTCGTTGCCCACCAGCGGGGTCAGCACCGGTTTCAGTGCCAGCCCCAGCAGCGGAAACATGACGAAGGTACAGGCGAACACCAACAGATGCAGGCGCCAGTGACCGGCACCGGCGAGGATGGCTTCTCGCGACAGCTTGGCGCCGTGCATGAAGAACAGCAGGGCGATGGCGGCGGCCGTCAGCCATTCGAAGAACACCGCGCCGCGCCCTTCGCAGGGAAACAGGGTAGCGATGGCAACCACGGCGAGCAGGGCCAGGGTGAAGTTGTCAAAGACGATTCGGAGCTTGGCCATTGAACGGCTTCCTTGGGCTTGCGGGCGACAGGAATCGACCTTAACGTGGGCGCCACCTTCCGACTAACGCCAAGCAGGCACGAAATGTCGCCAATCGGACAAGAAGCCGCGCTGATCACCCGCCTCGGTGCGCTCAAGTCGCTGCCACGGCCGGTCTATGGCCAGCTCGACTCACCGCCCAACCTCAAGCTTGGCTACCGCCACAGCCATCCCTGGGTGCAGCTGTCCCACGCGGTCGAAGGCGTGCTCGAAGTGCGCACCGACAATGGTCGCTTCATTGCGCCACCGCTGCGTGCGGTGTGGATTCCGGCCGGCGTGACACACCAGGTCTTCTGCGCGCCGGACACCTGCATCCGCAGCCTCTACATCGACCGAGCCGTGGCCGGCGATGCGCCCGAGCATTGCCGCGTGCTGCAGGTCAGCCCGCTGCTGCGCGAACTGATCCGGCATTTCAGCACCCTGCCCGAAGCCTATGCCGAAGACGGCGCGGAGGGGCGCCTGGTGCAGGTGCTGCTCGATCAACTAGGTTGCGCGCCGGAGGTCGAACTGGTGCTGCCGCTGCCGGCCGAGCCACGTTTGCATCGGTTGTGCAAAAGCCTGCAGGCGCAACCGGAATCCCAGGAAGGGCTGGCCGACTGGAGCCGTACCCTCGGCGTTTCGGAACGGACCCTGAGCCGGCTGTTCCTGCGCGAAACCGGCCTGACCTTCCGTGCCTGGCGCCAGCGCATGCGGCTGCTCAGCGCCCTGCCGGCACTGGAGCGTGGCGAGCGGGTGACCGACGTGGCGCTGGGCTGCGGTTATGAATCCCTATCGGCGTTTATCGCCGCCTTTCGTGAACAGTTCGGCGCCACGCCGGGCGAATTCTTCCGTCCCGGCAGCAACGCCGCCGAAGGTCGGGTCTATCAGTGACCGAGCGTCCTTACGTCTACAGGAGCCACCCATGAGCATCCGAACCTTCCAAGGCCACACGCCGGCACTCGGCGAGCGCGTCTTCGTCGACCCCAGCGCCGTGCTCATCGGCGACATCGAGATCGGCGAAGACAGCTCCGTCTGGCCGCTGACCGTGATCCGCGGCGATATGCATCGCATCCGCATCGGCGCGCGCACCAGCATCCAGGACGGCAGCGTGTTGCACATCACCCACGCCGGCCCGTTCAACCCGGACGGCTTCCCGCTGACCATCGGCGACGAAGTCACCGTCGGTCACAAGGTCACGCTGCACGGCTGCACCCTGGGCAGCCGCATCTTGGTGGGCATGGGTTCGATCGTGATGGACGGGGCGGTGGTCGAAGACGAGGTCATCATCGGCGCCGGCAGCCTGGTGCCACCGGGCAAGACGCTGGAAAGCGGTTACCTCTACGTCGGCAGCCCGGTGAAGCAGGCCCGGCCGCTGACCGAAAAAGAGCGCAGCTTCTTCAGCTATACCGCCGTCAATTACGTGAAGCTGAAAAATCAGCACTTGGCCGAGGGCTGCGACGGCTGACGACCGACGCAGGCCCACAACGCGCCGTGGCCTGGCGCGGCGCTGCTAGACACTCTGTAGGAGCGGGCTCTGCCCTCGCCCCGGAGCCGCGCCGTGCCACTCCAAGCCCCTATTCGCGACCAAGGTCGCTTCCACAAAAAGCCGACCCAGCAACGCCCGCTCGCAGCCATCCTCGCACGCACGGTTCCTGTAAGAGCGGGCTCTGCCCGCGATCCGGAGCCGCGCCGTGCTACTCCAAGCCCCTATTCGCGACCAAGGCCGCTCCTACAAGAAAAGCAGACCCAGCGAAGCCAGCACGCAGCCAACCTACACGCACGCCCCTGTAGGAGCGGGCTCTGCCCGCGACCCCGGAGCCACGCCGAGCCACTCCAGACACTCATTCGCAACCAAGGTCGCTCCCACAAAAGCCGACCCAGCCACGCCCGCTCGCAGCCATCCTCGCACGCACGGTTCCTGTAAGAGCGGGCTCTGCCCGCGATCCGGCGGTCACGCCCCGCTAGAGAAACATCCCGCCCGACGCCTCGATCCGCTGCCCATTGATCCAGCGTCCGCCCTCGCCGAACAGGGCGGCCACGGCGAGACCGATGTCATCGGCCTGCCCCACCCGCCCCAAGGCCGTGTTGCTGGCGACGAAGGCGTTGAGGTCGGCGTTGTCACGCACCGCGCCGCCACCGAAGTCGGTTTCGATGGCTCCCGGGGCGATCACGTTGACGCTGATGCCACGCGCACCCAGCTCGCGCGCCTGATAGCGGGTCAGCACTTCGATGCCGCCTTTCATCGCGGCGTAGGCGGCGTAGCCCGGCAGCGAAAAACGGGCCAGACCACTGGAGACGTTGAGGATGCGCCCGCCGTCAGCGATCAGCGGCAGCAGCGTCTGGGTCAGGAAGAACGGCCCCTTGAGATGCATGTTCATCAGCAGGTCGAACTGCGCCTCGCTGGTGTCGACGAAGCTCACGTGCTCGCCGACGCCCGCGTTATTGAACAGAAAATCGATATCGGAACGGCCGAAGCGCTCCGGCAGCGCACCGCGCAAGCGCTCGGCGAACGCCGGGAAGCTCGCGCTTTGCGTCACATCCAGCTGCAGCATCAAGGCCCGCGCGCCGCGGTTTTCGATCTCGTGCGCCACCGCCTGCGCCTCGGCCGCTTTGCTGTGGTAGGTGCCGATGATGTCGACGCCTTCTGCGGCGAGATGCAGGGCCGCACTACGCCCCAGCCCGCGGCTGGCACCGGTGATCAAAGCGAGTTTGCGTTTCATGGGGGATCTCCCGACTGGTTGGTGACGGGACCAGCGTATTGGCCCAGGATGCCCGGTTAAATCCATTAAGCTTGGATAGACTGTTCGTACACACCGACCAATCGAGACCGTCATGACCAACATTCTCGAACTGCTGCGGACCTTTGTCCGCGTCTATGAACTGGCCAGCTTCACCGCTGCGGCGGACAACCTCGGCCTACCCCGCTCCACCGTTTCCGAACAGATTCGCGCGCTGGAGCGACGCCTCGGTGCCCGGCTGCTTCAGCGCACCACGCGGCGGGTCCAGCCGACCCAGGATGGCCAGCTGCTGTACGAGCGCAGCCGCGACATGCTCGACCAGGCCGACGACATCGAGGTGCTGTTCCGTGACAGCCGCGCGCTCACCGGGCGTCTTCGCATCGACCTGCCGGTGGCCCTGGCGCGCAGCCTGGTAATGCCGCGGTTGGGTGAGTTTCTCGAGCGGCACCCGGCCATCGAGATCGAAGTCAGCGCCACCGACCGGCTGGTGGATCTGGTGCGCGAGGGGTTCGATTGTGTGTTGCGCATCGGCGAGGTGGCAGACACCGGCCTGGTTGCACGGCGGCTCGGCCGCTATCCGCTGGTGAACTGCGCCAGCCCGGCCTATCTGGAACGGCACGGCATACCCAAGACGCTGGCGGACCTCGCCGACCACCAGCTGATCCATTACGTGCCGGTGCTCGGCGCACGTTCGGCCGGCTTCGAATACCAGGAAAACGGCAAGCCGATGTGCCTGCCGATGCAGGGCCGGGTGACGGTCAACAACAGCGACAGCTACAAACTGGCCTGCATCGGCGGTTTTGGCCTGATTCAGGTGCCGCTCGCCGGGGTCCGCGATGCCCTCGAAAGCGGCGAGCTGCAGATGGTGCTGCCGGACTACGTTCCGGCGCCGATGAGCGCATCGCTGCTATACGCCCACCGGCGCAACCTGCCGCGCCGGGTGCGCGCGTTCATGGACTGGCTGGCCGCGCTGATTGAACAAGACCTGGCCGCCGCGCAGGCGCTTGCCCAGCACATGCAAACGCGGGCCAGCTGAGCCCGTCACCGTTTGCCCTGACGCCGCGGGTTCGGGACAATTGTGGACCCACCCAGCAGCCGGCCGCCCTCCATGCACCACTCCACCATTCTTTTCGACCTCGACGGCACCCTCACCGACCCGCGCGAGGGCATCACCCGCTCGATTCAGCATGCACTGGCCCAGCTTGGCATCGACGAACCGGACCTGAGCAAGCTCGAACCCTTCATCGGGCCGCCGCTGCTGCAGGCATTCATGGAGTTCTATGGCTTCGACGAAGCGCGGGCTTGGGAAGCCGTCGGTCATTACCGCGAGCGTTTCAAGACGGTCGGGCTGTACGAGAACCTGCTGTTCGACGGCGTGCTGGAGCTGCTCGAACACCTGCGCGGGCAAGGCCGGACGCTCTACGTCGCGACCTCGAAGCCGTCAGTCTTCGCCCGCGAGATTGCCCGACATTTCGCCTTCGACCACCACTTCAAGCTGATCTATGGCAGCGAGCTGGACGGCACCCGCACCAATAAGGTCGAGCTGATCGCCCATGTGATTGCCGAAGAAGGGCTCGATCGGGAACAGACACTGATGATCGGCGACCGCAAACACGACCTGATCGGCGCGCACCAGAACGGGCTGAAAGCCGCGGCGGTGGGCTACGGCTTCGGCAGCCATGCCGAGCTGATGGCGCAATCGCCAGCGTATTACTACGCCACGCTGCCCGAGCTGCGCGCGGCGTTCGGCTAAGGCGTCTGGTCGCGTTCGGGAGCGAAGCTCACAGGTGGTGACCCATCGGCGTTGATCTGCTGCACCTGCGACGGCCGGCCCTCGGCATCGAGCCGAATGCGACCAATGCCCGAGCCGTTCCACAGGCGTTCGCCAGATCGGCTGCGGCTCGGCAACCACGGTTGGACCCGCACCCGGCGGCGCTTGGTGAACCAATTCAGCGGCGAGCGCGGTGAATACAGCCAGCGATTGAGCCGGTCGAACAGATCCAGCAGGCGCCGGGGAAACTCGTTTTTCACGCCGCTGCTGGTGATCTGCCAGATGTTCGGCCCTTCTGCCCGCCCACGGACATGCACCTGATAGGCGAACGAATAGTGCACGTCGCCGGAGAGGATCACGTAGTTACCCGGCGTGCGGGTATGACGGAAGATGTTGAGCATGACCTGCGCTGCGCCGCGGTGGGCCATCCAGTTTTCCGCATCGACCAACAGCGACAGCCCGGCCCAGCTGAATGCGCGTTGTACGGTCTCGATCAGCTTGACGCCGAACATCGGCGCCGGCGAGACGATAATCACCGAACGATGATCAAGCAATTCCTGCTGAAAGTCCGTCAACGCTTCCCAATCCATCAGCCCGGAAGGCCGGCTCAGGTTTCGCTCGCTGCGCCAGCGTCGGGTACGGGTGTCGAGCACCACGACCGGGGGATCGCTCGGCACGACGTAACCCCAGCCTGGATGCTTTAACACCTCATCGACGACGCGGTTGTGCGCGATGCAATCCAGCGTTCCGTCCTTTTCGCTTGCCATGAACCGCTGCACCGATACTAGCAAGCCATCAAAGGCCTCAGGCTCGTTGCCCCACGCCTGGCATAGGAGATAACCAAGCAAGGCATTGCCAATGATCCGCCGCGAGAAGGGATGGCCATACGCCGTCGCTTCCCAGCGGGCACTCAGGTTCCAGTCATCAGTGATGTCGTGATCGTCAAAGATCATGAATGTCGGGAGGTGCGCCAATACTCGGGCGACCCGCGGCAGTCCCGCTCTAAAGGCCTGGACGGCGTGGATTTCCCGTGCGTAGCGGCCGGCCAGCTTCCCGTCGAGTATCGGCATGCTCATATCAATCAAGCCCCAAGGCACGGGCGACCACACCAGCATGTACATCGCCATGACTTCGCCCAGCGATACGAGGTGGTTGTGCGCGTTAGCAGTCGTAAAAATTGGCTTCTCCACTCCGCCAAAAAAGCGTTCCCGCACCGCCTCGTTCGATTTGAAGGCCGGTAGAAGCTGCTCACGCCGATAATAGGTAGCGGGGTGGTTCATGAGTTCGTCGCTGTGACCAACCACCGCACCCTCAAGCTGTTCAGCATAGAGTCCCAACCGCCGAACCAAGGCATGAATGGCGACGAGCGTTGGCCCTGCGACATCGTCGGCATATACCTGATCCCCGGTCATCAAGAGTGTCGCTGGCCAGCGCGCCGGGCAATGACGCGCGTTCTCGATGAGGCTATCGATGGCCACCAGCCCATCGGCAGAGGGGTGGTGCGGCTTTCGACAGGATCCATGCATGAGATCATCGAATCGCGCCTTGATTACGAATGCGGGCCGGCACTCGCCCTGATAGAGCAGGTGCGGCGCATACGCCACGATCCCAAGCGGGCCCTCGGGGCGAGCAACAAGAAGGTCATAGCCGACCAAGGTGTCAACGGGCAGAGCTTGGTCCAGACGGATATCGAGAAGATGCAGCCACGCCGACGCGCCGAAACGGACCCGTTGGCAACGCCCGCCGTCACACTCCATCGCGAGTTCTGGGGCGCTCTCAGGTTGCAGTATCAGGCGCAGCGACAACGTATCAGACGCGACAAGCCAGAACACCAGCCTGTCCGCTTCTATACGCCGCAATAAAGGTCCGGCCAGGACCAGTGGTAAAGCGGTACAAGCATCGGAATTCAATCGCTGCATTCAAGGCTCGTTAGTGGTTAACCGGATCCAAGTGTAACGAGGCCGGCCAGCACTGAAACCAATCGCTCATAGTCCGGACTCGCCGGCCTGAAGGCGAGCCGCACCCATAACGCTAACGGCGCAGTGGAACAGCGAGATGAAGACACTGTTAACGCCTGCTTCGCACTGCTGCTTTCTCGCTGACAGCCTCAAAGGGATAGCAGGCGGTCCCCAAGGTATATTCTCAAGGAACATGGCAGAGCGAGGCCGACCGTGCCCTGTCGCGCTCAGCACAAATCACATTCACACAACAGATATCTACGTGAAGCCTCGCATCCTCGTGGATCATTTTCCAGCCCACAAAGACAAACCCCCGGCCATCATAGATGGTCGGGGGTTTGGTGTATAAGCTTGACGATGACCTACTCTCACATGGGGAAGCCCCACACTACCATCGGCGATGCGTCGTTTCACTTCTGAGTTCGGGATGGGATCAG
>NZ_JAHVDX010000005.1:0-233896 GCF_051486945.1 Stutzerimonas chloritidismutans
GACGGGAAGAGCACCAGGATCACCACGCGCACCACGTCGGAGATCAGGAAGGGCACCACGCCGCGGAAGGCGTCGCGCAGGCTCACGTCGCGGGCCATGCTGCTGATCACGTAGACGTTCATGCCCACCGGCGGAGTGATCATGCCGATCTCCACCACCATCAAGGCGAGGATGCCAAACCAGATGGCCTTCTCGGTCTGATCCAGGCCGTAGAAATCCAGGCCCATGATCAGCGGGAAGAAGATCGGGATGGTCAGCAGGATCATCGACATGGTGTCCATCACGCAGCCGAGGATCAGGTACAGGATCAGGATCCCGGCAAGCACCACGAAGGGCCCGACGCCGCTGTTGGTAATGGCCTCGGCCAGCGCCACCGGCAACTGCGAGAGGGCGAGGAARGCGTTCATGATGTCGGCGCCGAGCAGGATCATGAAGATCATCGCGGTGGTCACCGCCGTACCGTAGAGCACCTCCTTGAACTGGCCCCAGCGCATGCCGCCGAGCACCACGGCAAAGAARCCGGTGCCCACRGTGCCGATCGCCGCCGCCTCGGTGGGGGTGAACCAGCCGCTGTAGATRCCACCGAGCACCAGCACGAAGATCAGGAACACCGGCCACACGCCGCGCTGCGCRGCCAGGCGCTGGCGCCAGGTCATCCGGGGTTGAGCGGGGCCGGCGTCGGGGTTCATCCGCACGTAGACGGCRATGGCGATCATGTAGCCGATGGCGGCGAGAACCCCCGGAATGAACGCGGCCATGAACAGCGCCGAGATGTTCTCCTGCGCGAGGATGGCGTAGATCACCAATACCACCGACGGCGGGATGAGGATGCCCAGRGTGCCGCCGGCGGCCAGGCAGCCGACGGCCAGCGAGCCGGAGTAGTTGTACTTCTTCAGCTCCGGMAGGGCGACTTGGCCCATGGTCGCCGCGGTGGCGATCGACGAGCCGCAGACCGCGCCGAACGCCGCGCAGGAGCCGACCGCCGACATGGCGAGGCCGCCGCGCCAGTGACCTATCATCGCCGCCGCCGCGCGGAACAGGCCGCTGGCAAGGCCGCCGCGCGAGGCGAACTGGCCCATCAGCAGAAACAGCGGAATCACCGACAGGTCGTARACCGTGAAGCGCGCGTAGGCAACCGTTTTCAGGTAGCTCAACAGCGGCGCCCAGCCGCTGATCGCGACGTAGCCACCGACACCCGTCAGCAGCATGGCGATGGCGATCGGGATGCGCACCACCAGGAGAACCAGAAGGATGGCGAGAAACAGCCCGCCGATTTCAACACTGCTCATGCGGGCTTGCCCTCACCACGAAAATCCTGCCAGGCGGTGTACAACGCCACCACCGCCAACAACGCAAAGCCCGGCGCAAAGGCGGTCATCGACCACCAGATCGGCAAGCCCATGATGATCGACTCCTCGCCGGTGCCGTAGGCATCGAGCGTGCCGATCACCGAGCGCCAAGCCAAGAGCGCGGCGGCCAGTGCCATCAGCACCCCGCCGAGCGCATCCAGACCCCGGCGCACGCCCTCGGGCGCATGCAGGGTGAAGACATCGACAATGACGTTGCCGCGGCGCAACTGGCACAGCGGCAGGAAGAAGACGATGGCGATGCCGCAGCCCATCTGCACCAGCTCGACATCGCCAAGCAGCGGCTCATCGAACAAGGCGCGCATGGCGATGCTGTAGGTGGCCATTAGCGTCATGGCAACCAGCAACAGGCCACCGACGAAGGCCAACAGGCGCGACAACAGGTCGAGCAGGCGGCCGAACGCACCTTCAGGCAAGGCAGGCGCCTGGAGTACGGGTTCACTCATGGGGATCTCCGCAGGGCTGCGCGCCGGAGAACCCGGCGCGGCCTCGATAGATTACTGGCTGTACTTCTTGACCAAGTCGCGGGCGTCCTGGAGCAGGGCGGCACCGTTGTCGTAGCCCTTGCCCTCGACTTCCTCGATCCAGTCCTTGTCCAGTCGCTCGGCAACCTTCATCCACTTTTGCTGCTCGTCAGCGGGCAGCACGTAGATTTCGTTGCCTTGCTTCTTGGCCAGGGCATGGCCGGTCTCGACCACCTGGGTGTCGAACAGGCGACCCGCCTGGCGGGACAAGGCCAGCCCGCTGTTGTCGTCGATGATCTTTTTCAGGTCGTCAGGAAGCTTGTCGTACACCGCTGGGTTCATCGCAATAATGATGGTGGTGTACATCAGCGCCGGCTGATCAGCGGCCATCTCGGTGTGGTAGTTCACCAGCTCGTGTAACTTGAGTGCGGGGACTACGTCCCACGGCACGATGGCGCCATCGACCACGCCCTTTGACAGGGCTTCAGGAATCTGTGGCACCGGCATGGCCACCGGGGTGCCGCCGAGCAACGCGATCAGCTTGGTCGAGGTGCGGTTGGCGGCGCGGATCTTCTTGCCGCGGAAGTCCGCCATCTTCTTGATCGGCTTGCTGGTGGTGTGGATCAGCGCGCCATCGGTCACGTGCGTGGCCAGCAGGTGCATGCCCTCGAATTCCTTCTGCCCGTGCTTCTGCACGAACTCCCACATCGCCTGGCTGCTGGCTTCGGCGGAGCGGCTCATGAACGGCTGTTCGAAGGCGGAAATCAGCGGGAAGCGGCCACTGTTGTAGCCAGGCAGCGCCCAGATGATGTCGGCGACGCCGTCACGCACCTGGTCGACCAGTTGCGGTGGGGTCCCGCCGAGCTGCATCGACGGATAGAACTGGAACTGGATTCGACCGTCCGACTCCTCGGTGATCTTCTTTGCCCACGGTTCCAGCAGGTTCGCCTGGGTGACGGAGTGGGCGGGCAGTTGGTGATGGATCTTCAGCGTCACTTCCGGGTCGGCCGCCTGGGCGGCTTGGCCGATGGTGGTGGCAACGACGAGCGCAAGCAATCTCTTGGACCAGTTGGACATTGCGATTTCCTTTTGTTGTTGTTTTTGAATCTTCCCGATGCGGGCCTCGCCCGTCGTTCAGACCCGGCCCTGCGGGACGGCGCGATGCGCAGCCCTGCAGTACCGCTAAGTGTTCGGTTCCGATGGTGTCACGCAGCCTTTATCGTCGAACAATTCATAACAGCGGAGCGGCCATGCTTTCTGTTTATGCACGTCGGCAGGCTGCTTTAGCCGTCATGCAGCCTGGCGTCGAGCTCGGTCCAGTCGAACGGTTCGAGGTCTGCGTAGCGCAACCCTAGCGCGGCGATCGCCTCGACCAGTCCGCGCTGGGTCTGCACGATGGCCTCGCTCATGTGAGGTTCGAGCCCGGCGGCACGCACGGTCTCGGCAACTTCCTCCATTTCCTCGGCGCGCCGGCGGCCGTGTTCGGCAACCCGGCTAATGAGATAGTGCGGCAGGTCGCCGTCCCAGCCCATCGAGGGAAAGCTCTTGTGCAGCGAGGCCAGGACTTCGGACTCCGCGCCGTAGTGGCGAGCGGTGCGCAGGCTTTCGGTGGTCAGGGCCTCGAGACCCTTGATCATCACACTGCGGCACATCTTGATCGCCGAGGCGACGCCGACCTGCTCAGACACCACGCGGGTAGCGAAACCGAGCGCGTTGAGTTCAGCCGAGAGTTCGACCGCCGCGGCGCCACCAAGCAGGATGGGTGTTTTCAACCGTTGCGGCGGCACGGGCGCCATGACCGCGGCGTCAATGTACCCGGCGCCGCCGGCCTCAATGCCTTCAGCGGCAGCCTGCTTGGTGGCCGGCGCGACCGAATTGATGTCCATGAAAAGCTGGCCTGGCTGCAGTGCCGCTGCAGCGGTTGTCGCCACGGCCAGCGCATTGCCGGCGGTGACTGCGCTGATCACCAGCGGCACGCCGCTCACTGCCTCGGCGGCGCTATCACACAATCTGACGCCGAGCCGTTCGGCCTTGGCGACCAGTTCGTCTCGGGCGGACGGATCGTCCAGAAGACGGTCGTAGACCTGAACTGCAAGGCCTAGCTTGGCTAGATCCTGCGCGAGAATGCCGCCGGCTTCGCCGAAACCGATCAGCCCGATGGCGTTGAGCTTCATGCGATGACCTCCTCAGTTCGTTTGGTCGCGGTCCGACGGTTCACTGCTTGACCGAACGTGGCCCGACCACACCCTGCCAGGGACGCAGACTACGCCGTCGAATAACAGTCGCGCCGTGCGCACCAAGCCGCAGCCAGCCAATTGACCATTCAGCAGACGCAGCTCGACAGTGAATTCCCCGGTGGGGTGTTCGACAGACAGCCGCCTGCGGCTGCCTGAGCCGGCCTGGGCAATCGCGGCGGCTACTGACCCTTCGACCAGGCAAGCGCTGGCCGCACTCACCGCGCCGAACACGCCGATCGACGCGTGGCAGCGGTGCGGGATGAAGGTGCGGGTACTGATGGCGCCGCCCTCACGCGGCGGCGCGACCAGGCACATCTTCGGTACAGTGCGCGTGCTGACGTCGCCCAGGTTCATCCGTGGGCCGGCCTGCAGGCGGATCGATTCCACGCGTGCCTTGAGCTCGGCGTTCGCGTTCAGCGCGTCGGGCGCCTCATAGCCGCTGATGCCGAGATCCTCAGCGCGCAGCAGTACTACCGGCATGCCGTTATCGATGCAGGTCACCTCGACGCCATCGAAGGTGTCGGACGGATTGCCAGTCGGCAGCAGGGCGCCGCAGCTGGAGCCGGCGACGTCCTCGAACTCGATCACCAGCGGTGCGGCGCCGCCCGGTACGCCGTCGATGAGGGTGTCGCCGTCATAGCGGACGGCACCATTCGGTGTCGGCACGTGCGCCACGGCGATCTGGCCGGTGTTTTCCATGAAAATGCGCACGGGCGTCTCGTCGCCGCGCACCGCCACCAAGCCGCGCTCGATGGCAAAGGGGCCGACACCGGCGAGGATATTGCCGCAGTTCTGGCCGTAGTCCACGCGCGGCTCGGCGACTACCACCTGGGCGAACAGGTAGTCGACGTCGGCATCGTCACGCCTGGACGGGCGGATGATGGCGACCTTGCTGGTCAGCGAGTCGGCACCGCCAATGCCGTCAATCTGCCGCGCATCGGGCGAGCCCATGACGGCGAGCAGCACGGCATCACGCTGGACCGGGTCGTCCGGCAGATCCGATGCGAGGAAATAGGCACCCTTGGAGGTGCCTCCCCGCATCTGCAAACAGGGGATGCGGGTCTGGCGCATATCAGCTTTCCAGCTCGTCGAGGTGGTCGACGTAGCGCAGGCCCTTTTCCGCCAAGCGCGGGCGCATGTTGTAGATGTCCAGGCCCAGTTCACCCTTGGACAGGCGAATGCGCTTGGCTTCCTCGGCGTCGGCGCGCTTGCGCGTGGCGTCAACCACCTGGGCGACTTCGCCACGGCGTACCACGACCACGCCATCATCGTCGGCAACGACCACATCGCCCGGGTTAATCAATTGCCCACCGCAGATCAGCGGCAGGTTCACCGAGCCGAGGGTTTCCTTCACGGTGCCTTGGGCATTGACCGCCGCGGACCACACCGGGAAGCCCATCTCACGCAGCGTGTGGGTGTCGCGCACGCCCGCATCGATCACCAGCGCGCGAACGGCACGGGCCTTGAGCGAGGTGGCGAGCAAGTCGCCGAAATAGCCGTCAGTGCAAGGCGAGCTCGGCGCAACGACCAGCAGATCGCCGGGGCGGCACTGTTCGACCGCGACGTGGAACATCCAGTTGTCGCCGGGCGCAACCAGCACGGTGATGGCCGAGCCGGCCAGCGAGACGCTCTGCTGGATCGGGCGGATGTTCGACGCGAGCAGACCCTTGCGGCCTTGAGCCTCGTGTACGGTGGCGACGCCGTAGCGCCCCAGCTCGTCGATCAGATTACGCTCGGCGCGCTCGATGTTGCGTACCACCACGCCGGTTTTGCCGATCAGCCCGCTCATGCCAGGTTCTCCGTGACGCGTGGGAAGACGCTCTGGAAGCCTTCCGCATAGATGATGTTCTTGCTGGCGGTGATGCCGATGTTGCGCTTGGCCTGCACGCCGCGCTGCAGGGCGACGCGGGTGTAGTACTCCCAGAGGTGCTCCTGGCCGGCCATGCACTGGATGGCGGCGTACTTCTTGTCCCAGACGTCGGTGATGTCGAGGAAGGTGTCCGGGCGCCACTCGCACTGCTCGGGCTGATGCGGCTCGAATGCATAGACCGGCGGCGCGGCGACGATCTTCTCGCCCGGCTTGTAGCCTTCGGCTTGGGCGATGATGCGGGCCTCCTGCGTCAGGTTCATGGCCAGCGGATGGTCGTAGTTGTAGGGGTCCTTCATCGAGTGGCTGAGGACGAATTCCGGCTGTACGCGGCGGAACACATCGGCCAGGCGGAACAGCACGTCGGTGTCGGCGCGCATCGGGTAGTCGCCGATGTCGAAGAACTCAACGCTGGCACCCAGAATGTCAGCAGCGGCTTGGGCTTCCTGGCGACGGGCCGTCTTGACCTTCTCTTCGGTCATCTCGCCCTTGCGCCACAGCTTGGCGGATTCGCCCCGCTCGCCGAAGGACAGGCAAACGATGTGCATGGCATAGCCTTGCTGGACGTGCTTGGCGATGGCGCCGCCGGCACGCCAGACGAAATCGGCCGAATGTGCGCTGACGACGAGGGCGGTTTTTTGTTGTTGCGACATGGTGAGTGGCTCCTCTTAGAGTGCGAAAAGCATGTCACCAGGCGCCGCGGCGTTGTAATGCAATAGACGGCTCGCCCCATACCTTTTATTTATTGCCCGGCCTGTGCGTATGGCGGCATAGTGGCGCCGTCCGCCGCCTTGAGGGATCTCGAGCCCTATGATTCATGAACTTCCGAACCTGATGCAGGTGCGCGCATTCGTCCGAGTAGCCGAACATGGCAGCGTGTCGAAGGCCTCTGGAGCGCTCTATCGCGCGCAATCGGTGGTGACCCGCGCCATCGCCGATCTTGAAGCACGGCTGGGCGTCACCTTGTTCGAGCGGCACGCCAACGGTATGCGCCTGACCGACCCAGGCAGTCGTGTGCTGCCACGCGCCCATCGGGTACTGACCGAGCTCGAAAGCGTGCCGCTGCACCTCGGCATCGAGACCGCACGGCTCACCGAGCCGCTGTACCTCTACCAGGCGCGACGCCTGCAGCTGTTCGTCAAGCTCTGCGAAACTCACCACATGCAAACGGTGGCGAGCCTGTTCGGGCTTAGCCAGCCGGCGGTCAGCGCGGCGCTCAAGGTGCTCGAGGATGGCTGTGGTGCGCGTCTGTTCGAACGAACGCCACGGGGTCTGCAGCCAACGCGCGCGAGCCTCGACATCCTCTTCCCGATCCGTCGCGCGCTGAACGAGCTGCGGCACATCGATGGCGACCTTGCGGCGCTACAGGGCGCCCTGCGCGGGCTGGTCAACATCGGTTCGCTACCGCTGGGGCGCACGCGCATCCTGCCCGAAGCGATCGTACGGCTCACCTCGGCCCACCCCGGTGTGCAGGTCGCGACCAACGAGAGTCCGTTCGACCTATTGGCGACTGAGCTGCGCGCGGGCGACCTGGACTTCATCTTTGGCGCGCTCCGCCCGGCCGCCTATGCAAGCGATCTGCATGGTGAGGCGCTGTTGACCGAGGAAATGGTGATTCTGGCGCGTGCTGGCCATCCGCTTCTAGGGGCCGTGGTGCAGCCGAGCGACCTGCTACATGCGCGTTGGGTGCTGCCGCGGGCCAACACGCCGGCGCGGCAACTGCTCGAGACATGCTTTGCGGGTGCCGGCATGGCTGCGCCCTGGCCGGTGGTGGAGAGCGGTGACCTGGCGATCATCCGCGGTCTGCTGCTGCGCTCGGACATGCTGGCGGCGGTGTCGGCGCACCAGCTCGACGAGGAAATCCGGGCGGGAGACCTGCGCATCCTCGCGTGGCCGCTGAAGCAGACGACCCGCGCGATAGGCCTGACCTACCGTACCGCCAGCCTGCATACGCCCGCAGCGCGGGCGTTGATGGACGCGATCCGTGAGGTCACCGAGTCCCTGCCTTCGCCTGCATGAGGTGAGAGCCTCGACGCGGGCATGGCAGGGTTCCGGTGCCGGAGAACGCTGGATCGCTCTGCCGCGCTCAGCTCTTGCGCGCCACGCCGTAGCGCACCTGCTGGTTGCGCGTCTTGAGAAAGGTCTCGACGTCTTCGCCGCGCATGCCGGCATAAATGTCGAGGTTGGAAATACCGAGCACCGCGCCAAGTTTCTCCAGGCCAAAGAAGATAGCGCCGTACTGCATTAGGCCGCGCCAGTCGCGCCGGCGCAGCAGGTCGCGTTCCTCTTCGCTGAGGGCCGCTTCCTCGAACAGCGCCTCGGGCTCGGCCAGAAAGCGCTCACGCCAGGCCGGCTCGATCATGCGGCGCAGGAATTTGTTGAGGCGGTAGCCCTTGGCGCTGCGCTCCAGCGTGAAGGGATAGCTGCCTTCGAGCTTCTCGGCACCAGCCAGCTGATGCGCCATGTGCTCGCGGTGGCGAGCGTTGACGTCCACTGGCAATGGCTTGTCCAGGTTCTCCAATAACAGCGTGGAGATGCCCGTCATGGACGGCAGGTAATAGGCTGAGTGCAGCTTCTTCACGTTGTTCGACAGCGCGCCGCGCATGATGAGATGGCCGACCACTTCTGCACCCTCGACGCCGCCAAGCGCCGCGTACTCGGCGATGGTCATCTCGGTCAAACGCTCGGGGTCGTTGACCAGCAGCTCGATGAACTCCTCGTCCCACTGGGTGTTGTTGAATCCGCAGCGCTCGCCGTGCACCTGATGCGACAGGCCGCCGGTGGCGACCAGTGCGACCTTGATGTCCTGCGGGAAGCTTTCGATGGCTTTGCGCAGGGCGCGGCCGAGTTTGTAGAAGCGCGCCGCCGAGGGGATCGGAAATTGCAGCACGCCGATTTGCAGCGGGACGATTTTCAGCGGCCAGCCGTCCTGGTAGGGCAGCAGTGCCGACATTGGGGAGAAGAAGCCGTGATCCAGCGGCTTGTCGCGAAAGAAGCTCATGTCGAACTCGTCGGCAACAAGGCTCGTGGCGATGTGACGCGACAGCTCGGCATGCCCGCCAATGGCCGGCAGGTCGCGCGGTTGACCGCCCTCGTCGGCGACCTCGTAGCGATCGTCAACGCCCAGCGCGAAGGCGCTGTAGTGGTCGAAGAAGAACGAGGTGACGTGGTCGTTGAAGATGTACAGCAGTACGTCCGGCTGTTGCTCGCCCAGCCAGGCCTTGACCGGTTCGAAGCTTTCGAAGATCGGCGCCCAGGCCGCTTCTTCTTGCTTGTCGTGGTCGACGGCGAAGCCGATGGTCGGGGTGTGGGAAACAGCGAGGCCACCAATGATGCGTGCCATGAGGTCAGTCCTTTATGTCAGTGCGCCGCGACGGCGCGGTTGGCTTGGCGAGCGGCATAGCCGTTGGCGAGGATCGCCAGGGCCGCGATGAACGCCGGCAGGCCCAGCAGGGCGAACAGGGTTGGCAGGCCCAAGCCGAGGCTTAGCACCACGCCGCCGATCAGTGATCCGAAAATCGCGCCGAAGCGGCCTATCCCGAGCATCCAGCTCACGCCTGTCGCGCGGAATTCGGTCGGATAATAAGCCGGTGCGAACGCGTTGAGGCCAGTCTGCGCGCCGCTCATGCAGAATCCGGCAGCGATCACGCCGAGCGTCAGCAGGCTGGATTCGAGGCTGAAGGCACCCAGCAGCAGAATCGCGGCACCGCCGAGCGCGTAAGACCCGGCAATGACCCGGTTGGGGTTGCGGCGGTCCATCAGCCAGCCGACCACCAGCGCACCAACCGTACCGCCGACCTGGAAGAGCCCGGTAATCGTCGCGGCGCGCTCGATGGAAACGCCACCGTCACGTAGCAGGGTCGGCAGCCAGCCCATCATGAGATAGATGACCAGCAGCCCCATGAAGTAAGTGAGCCAAAGGGCCAGGGTGCCGAAACGGTACTTGTCGCTGAACAGCATGCGCACCGGCGTCTTGGTTGGCTCGCTGGAGTCGGCCGTGATGAAACGGGTGTTGCCGTCGAAGCGACCACCGATCCTGTTCAGCACGACGGCGATCTTGTGCGCGGGTGCCTTGCGCGCGGCGAGGAAGCTCGCCGATTCTGGCAGGTACACCCACAGGAACGGCAACAGCAGCAGCGGCAGGATGCCGCCAGCGGCCAGTACCGATTCCCAACCATAGTGGGGAATTAGGTAGGCGGCGAGAAAGCCACCGCAGCCCGAGCCCAGATTGAAGCCGGTGAACATCAGGGTGATCAGCAGCGCGCGTTTACCCTGGGGCAGATACTCCGAGACCAGCGTCGTGGTATTGGGCAGAGCGGCGCCAAGTGCGATACCGATGACCAGGCGCAGGCCCGCCAGCTCGTACGGATTACGTGCGAAGGCGCAGGCGACGCTGAGGATGCTGAAAATGGTGACAGCAGTTAAGAGAACGGTCTTGCGGCCGAATCTGTCGGCGTAGGGGCCGGCCGCCAGGGCGCCGATGGCCAGGCCGACCATACCTGCGCTCATCACCGGGCCAAAGGCGGACCGGGACAAGCCCCATTCCTGCATTAGAGAAGGGGCGATAAAGCCCATGACAGCGACATCGAAGCCGTCGAATACCACTACCAGAAAGCACAGGCCGAGAATCAGCCATTGATAGCGGGAAATGGGACGATCATCGATCCACGTCTTCACATCGACTGTGGCGTTACCCATAGCATTCACCTTTTGTTTTTGTAAAAAGGGCGATGCCGACATGACCGGCATCGCCCACTTTTCGGGTGGCCTGACTCTAAGCGCACCCAACCGAATAAGCGTCTGGTAAATCGTTAACCAGATATCGGTTTTGTTTATCCAAAAGGCCGGAGGTGTGTTTCACAGCTCCCGAGGCGTGTACGGGCTGTAGAAGTCCGAGCCCCTCCAAGCAGGCGTTGGTGCATGGGTCAAAGGCGCGCCGCGCGTGTAGTGACCGTCCTTGCCGGACTGGCCGCGACCCACATAACGCGCTACGTACGGATAGGGGTAGACCGGGCGTCCCTCGCTTGCCGCGACCGGCTTGCTGTGGTGCTGCGTGCCTGCGGCAATGCGGGTAGAGGTGTCGTCGCCTGGCGCGCGTACGAGGATCGCCTCGGGTGCCTGCCCCGATTCGACCCAGCGCATGACGGGCGTCAAGAGGTCGAGCAGATGCGGGCCTTCTCCGTCGCTGCAGTGATACATGCCGGGGACGAGGAAGAGCCGTTCGAAACGCTCGGCCTGGCGACGGCCCATGTAGTTCTGCAGCGCTTCGTGGTAGGCGATGGTGTTGATTGGCGAGATGTGTTGATCGGACCAGCCGTGCCAGAGAATCAGCTTTCCGCCCTTGCCGGCAAAGGCCGAGAGGTCCGGGTTGGTCGAGTCGAACAGCGGGTGGCGGGCGCGCAGGCGGTCGAACGTCTGCGCGTTGAACTGGAGCTGATCGAGAGTGAATCCGGGTTGCGCCGCCCCCTCGAAGACCAGGTAGCGCAGCGCGTCCAGCGCAATGGTCTCGCTGAATATGGGTGCGTCGGCTGATTGTGGTACGAATACACCTGCCCAGGCCAGTTCCGAGCCCGGCTGAGGGCCGGCGATGGCCAGGCGCTCGCCGGTCTCGACATCGCGAGGGCCGTCGTAGAGCTTGCGTACGGTATCGACCTCGGCGGCGGTCAGGCATTGGCTGCCGTCCTGTCCATCGCTGCACTGGATGGTCGCGGGATCGAACTGGCATGCCCTGGGGTCCGTCAGCAGGCCGTCGAGCTGGCCGTCGAGTCCGTCGCATTGAGCGATCACTGCCTGGTGCAACAGCGGCAGTCGCGAGGCGACCAATACGGCACGGCCATCCGCGCCGGTATTCACCCGGGCCTGCCAGCCGTGCAGAAGGGAGTTCTGCACCTGGAAGTTCATCGCCGGCGCGCCGGCAACGATGCCGTCGAAGTCATCCGGATACCGCTGTGCCTCGACCAGTGCCTCGCGCCCACCATCCGAGCAGCCGGTGAAGTAGGAATAGGCTGGTTGCTGCCCGTAGAAGGCTTCGATCAATGCTTTCGAGGCTAAGGCCGTGAGGTGTACGCCGCGATGGGCGAAGTCGGCGCGCTTCTGCGGGTCGGCACCGAAGGCGCCGCCATTGCCCTGATGACCCATGTCCGTACTGGCGACGACGAAGCGCCCACGGTCGTAAGGCACGCAGCCATCGGCGGCCGCCGGCTCGAGCGAGATGCGCCCGCAAAGCCCGCCACAACCGATCTGCAGGTAGCGCTGGGTCCAGGTCTGGGTCGGCAGCTCTACGCGAAAGCCGATGCTCGGTGCGAGCACGCCCTCCACGGCGCAGACCGTCACGTCGTTGTCGTTGACCACCTGCTCGGCTGTGACCACGCGGCTGCCCGAGCCGCCGATGGGCGTGAGATCGAACGTCGATAGCGCCGCGCAGCTACCGGCAGGCCGGACCACCGGCAGTTGTGCCAGGTCCTGATGCGGCTGCTTGCCACCGGCCAGCGCCGAGCCGGCCAGGGCGTTCATCAGCGCACCGATTAACAGGGACAGTTTGAGCATCGTCTACACCTCTTATTCTTGTGTGGTTGACCAAGTGTGGGCGAGGCGAAGCGAGGCGCGCAGCGAAATTGCTTAAGCAGGTATCTATTTTTCTTATGATTGGTTCCGAGGGATGGATCAGGGTCAAGGACGCAGCGGTTGTCAGCTGCTGGCGCCGGCCGCGCGGCTGATCGCCGCGATGATCGGGGTGCCATGCAGCGGGTCGCGCAACAGGGTGCAGTGAATGCCATAGAGCGTTTGCACCAGTTCGGGGGTGACGACCTGCTCCGGCGCGCCCTCGGCGACAACACGACCGCCGTGCATGGCGACCAGATGATCGGCGTAACGGCAGGCACTGCTGAGATCATGCACCACCATAACGATGGTCTTGCCGGCGGCGGCGAGCTGGCGAATCAAGTCGAAGACTTCGATCTGGTGGCCGAGATCCAGCGCTGAGGTGGGTTCGTCCAGCAGCAGCAGCGGCGTGTCTTGCGCAATGGCCATGGCAATCCAGGCCCGCTGGCGCTGGCCCCCCGACATCGATTGCAGTGGCCGGTCGGCCAGCGCGACGAGGTCGGCGGCCTGCAGGGCAGCATCGACGATGGCCTGGTCGTGCTCGCTCCATTGCTGCAGCAGCCGCTGGTGCGGTTGTCTGCCGAAGCGGATCAGCTCGGTGACGGTGAGGCCATCCGGCGCGCTGGCTTCTTGCGGCAGCAGGGCAAGTTTTTGCGCGACAGCCCGCGTCGGCAGCTGACTGATGGCCTTGCCGTCGAGCAACACCGCTCCGGCGCTAGGCTTGTGCAGGCGCGACAGGCCGGCCAGCAGGGTGGACTTGCCACAGCCATTGGGGCCGACGATGGCGGTCACTTTGCCGCGGGGGAAATCGAGGTCCAGCCCCTCGATCACGCTTGAATCCCCATAGCCCATGCACAGCTCGCGCGCTTCGAGGCGGACATCGGCCGCGTGACGTTCGATGAGAATCTCGGGAAGTGTGCTCATGCTAGGGTCCGGGAGGGTTGGCGTAACAGAATCCATATCAGGTAAGGCCCGCCGACAATCGCCATGATGATGCCGACCGGTATCTCGACCGGGGCCAGCAGGGTGCGGCCCACCCAGTCGGCGAGGATCATCAGCAGCGCACCGCTCAAGGCTGAGCTGAGCACCGGCACGCCGTGCTGGCGGCAGAGGAAACGGGCCATCTCCGGCGCGACCAGCGCAATCAGCCCCACCGGACCGACAACCGCGACTGCCAGGGCGGTCAACCAGACGGTCAGTAACAAGGTCAGTACACGCATCAGCCCGAGACGCGTGCCCAGGCCGATCGCGACGTTGTCAGAAAAGCGCATCAGCGCCAATGGGCGTACCAGCATCTTAGCCACGGGCAGGCCGAGCGCCAGGCCGATGCCCAGCAGCAGCACCGATTGCGTCGGGCGTGCGTTGAGGCTGCCCACCGTCCACGGATAGGCGGCGTTGGCAGCATCAATGTTAGTGCGGGCCAGCATCAGATTGGTCAGCGCACCGAAGATCACTCCGATCGCGATGCCTACGACGATGAAACGGTAGCCCCGCGCGCCGGCCCCAGCGGCCAGGGCAAAGGTGAGTACCGCTGCGGTGGTCGCGCCGGACAGCGCCAGCAGCGACGGCGCAATGCTGGTCGGGATCGCCACGATGGAGGCGACGGCGAATGCGGTCGCGCCATTGTCGATGCCGATCACGCCCGGAGTAGCGAGGCGGTTGCGCGCCAGCGTTTGCAGCAGACAGCCCGCAGCACCTAGTGCTGCGCCGCTCAGCAAGCCAGCCATGATCCGTGGCATTCGCAGCTCACGGACCAACAGCAGATGCATCGGCTCGCCGTCGCCGAAGGCGGCGAGAAGGGCTTGCCACTGGCTCAGCCCCGGCGTGCCTACAGCGAGCAACCAGCTAGCCGCGAGTAGCAGAATCAGGCACAGCGCGATGCCGACCAGCAGGCTGCGGCGGTGCAACAGCAGCGACAGCGCGCCGATACGCAACAGCCAGTAACCGTGCGGCGTATGGACATGCGGAGTGTGGACCAGGGCATTCATAAGGTTGGCAACCGGTGGCTGCGTACCACGGCGATCAGAATGGGCGCGCCGACCAGGGCCGTGATTACCCCGACTGGCAACTCATAAGGGCGTACCGCCAGCCGGGACAGGATGTCGGCAAACAGGACAATGCAGGGGCCGAGCAGGATCGCCAGGCCGAAGGTGCGGCGTATATCGGTACCGACCAGGCGGCGCGCGATGTAGGGCACCACCAGCCCGACGAAACCGATCGGGCCGGCGGCGGCCGTCGCAGTGCCAACCAGCAGGGCTACGGCCAATAACGTGACCAGCCGCGTGACCTGCGGGTGATGGCCAAGACCGCTGGCGACTCGCTCACCCAGCGACAGCGCTGCCAGCGCAGGGATGAGGGGCAGCGTCAATACCAGTCCGGCTATCAGGCCCGGCAGGCTCCAGACAAGCGTATCGAGGGGGCGGCCCGCAAGAGCGCCAATCACCCAGAAGCGCATCTCGTCAGCGGTGCGCTGGTCTTGTAGCAGCAGCATGCTGCTCATGGCCGTCAGCAACCCGGAAAACGCGGCGCCAGCAAGCACGAGCCTCACCGGATCGTTGCCCACGCCGCGCATCTGGGTGACCAGAAGCACCAGAAGGCAACCGGCCAGCGCGCCGCCGACCGCTACCATCAGATTGAGCGATGCGGCACTCGCGCCCAGCGCTATGGCGAGCACCACCGCAAACGACGCCCCGGCACTTACGCCCATCAGTCCTGGCTCGGCCAGCGGATTGCGGGTGACCGATTGCAACAGCAGGCCGGCGGCACCGAGCGCAACACCCACTAGCACGCCGAGTTCGGTGCGTGGCCAGCGCAGGTCATAGACGACGAAGCGCGCCTGTTCGTCCGCCGCGCCGAAAAGCGCAAGCAGGCTGCGTGCGATGCCGACATCGCCCGCGCCTAACATCAGGCTCGTCAGGCATAGCAACAAGAGGCACGCGCCCACGCAGGTCAGCGCAGGCGCCAGGGAAAGGCGAGACGCGAGCATCAGTCGAGCAGAACCTTCTCCACATCATCCAGTACACGTTGCGCGGCGAGGTAGCCGGAGCTGCTGCTCCAGACCTGGCCATCGACCGTGACCACATGATTGTTCTTTACCGCATCCAGCCGCGTGAAGGCGGGCTGCTGGCGCGCTTCCTCGAGCGCCTTGCGACCATCGGTGTTGAGCGTGGCGAGGAAGATCCAGTCGGCATCGGCCTTGTCGAGATTCTCCAAGCTGAGGATGTCGGTGTGCGGCTTCTTCGTTTGCGTAGCCAGTTCGTTCGGCTTGAAGCCGATCGAGTCCAGCAACTGGCCGACGAACAACTGGCTGGACATGATGAAGGGCCCCTGGGGATTCCAGCGGACCACGCTGACCTGTGGGCTGCCGGACAGGCGTTCGCGCATCGAAGCAAGGCGCTTGTCGATTTCATCAAGGCGGCGCTTGCCCTCGTCCTGCTTACCAAGCGCCTCGGTATACACAGCGTAGACCTGCCGCCAGTCCTCGAAGGAGCCGCCCTTGGGCACCACGGTTGGGGCGATCAGGCTGAGCCGGTCGTACTGCGCCTTCGGCAGCTCACCCGACGCCAGGATAAGGTCGGGCTGCTGCGCCAGTACTGCCTCGAGGTTGGGCTCGCGAACCGTGCCGACCAGGGCGATCTTGCCCGCCTGCTCCTTGAGATAATCCGGTACATCGGTGCCGCCACGGCTGGCCAGGGTGCCAACCGGTTGGACGCCAACTGACAGCGCCGCATCCAGCGCGTTGTCGCTTAGCGCGACTACGCGTTGCGGAACACCATCGAGCTTGATCGGGCCGTAGAGGCTGTCAACGATTCGATCGGCGGCGTGTAGTTGGCTACAGGCCAGCAGGGTGGTGATGAGCAGACAGGTCAATGAGCGTAGCGGATGTCGGGACATTGGGGGCTCCTGATACAAAGCGTGCGCCTGGTTGGCGCGGCGAAAAAGAGAGTCGCGACCTTACTCTCTCGCTTAATGGCAATCACTCTCGTTTACGTCGTCTTTACATTCTCGCATGAATGTTTGGCTGAGGTCTTCTGCCTGAGCGTTAACTTTCACGAAGCGAGGGGGACGCATCACGCCGTCGAACAGGCCGGACGCGTTGTGCTTCGCTCCACCTGACACCAGCGCTATATCGCTGCCAAAACCTACCTTGCACAAGGGGCGTGCAAGTGCGGTCGCTCCGCTCGCTTCAATCAAACGAATGCCTGCAGACGAATCGAATGGCTCGTGCGTCTGGAAATGTATATTTTGTAAATAATATTTACTCACAAATACGAATAAATACCATTCGTGGCGCTTCCGTGCAGGGCATACCGAACGTTGCCGCTCCGTCCGCAGCGTCTGGACGCCGCCATGCCGGCCCCAAACAAGGAGACCCAAATGCGACCGGACTTCAGAATCAGCGCCCTTACCTTTGCCATCATCATTGCCGTTTCGCCGTTTTCATCGGCGCAGGAGGCGACTGCGGACCCCGTGGTCGAACTTCAGGATATCTGGGTAATGGGCACGGCCGAGCAAGAGCTCAAGCAGGCCCCCGGGGTCTCGATAATCACCGAGGAGGACTTGAAGAAGCGTCCGCCGGTGAATGACATCTCCGATCTGGTACGCAAGATGCCCGGTGTCAACCTGACCGGCAACGGTACCACTGGCTCGCGTGGAAACAACCGCCAGATCGACCTACGTGGCATGGGCCCGGAAAACACCCTGATTCTCATCGACGGCAAGCCGGTCACGTCCCGCAACTCGGTCCGTTACACCCGTGCCGGTGAGCGGGACACGCGCGGTGACAGCAACTGGGTACCGGCCGAACAGATCGAGCGCATCGAAGTGCTGCGCGGCCCGGCGGCAGCCCGCTACGGCTCCGGCTCCATGGGCGGGGTGGTGAACATCATCACCAAGCGCCCGACCGACAAGCTCACCGGATCGATCACCGCTTACACCAACATTCCCGAAGACGACGCGGAAGGCGTGACCAAGCGCACCAACTTCAGCCTCGCCGGTCCGTTGACCGATGCACTTACCTTCCGCGTGTATGGCAACCTCAACAAGACCGACGCGGACGACGCCGACATCAACCTGGCCCACACCGACACGGCGTCCGGCGCGTCCCTGGCGGCCGGTCGGGAAGGGGTTCGTAACAAGGACATCAACGGCTTGCTGAGCTGGGCCCTCGACGACCAACAAACGCTGGACTTCGAGGCCGGCTATAGCCGACAGGGCAACATCTACGCCGGTGACGTCGGCACGGGCGGTACCGAATCCCTGGACCCAACTAGCAACATCAGCCCCTGGCTGGGTCGCGAGACCAACACCATGTACCGCCAGAACTACTCGGTCAGCCATCACGGCAACTGGGGGTTCGGCACTTCTCGCCTGACCGCGCAATACGAGCGTACCGACAACCGCCGTCTGCTCGAAGGCCAGACCGGGAGTGTCGATGGTGACATCAGTGCCGGTTCCGACAAGCAGACCAGCATCTATCAGAGCTATCTGGTCCAGGGGCAGTTGGATATTCCGCTACAAGCCCTGCGCTACCAGACGCTTACGGTCGGCGCGGAATGGAATCGCCAGGAGCTCGACGACCCGTCGACCTTCGCCCGAGATATCGGTACGGGAAGCTGGTATGAGCTGTCTAACTCCGCCGCTGATGCTCGCTCCAGCGAGATGGACGCGACCATGATGGCGTTGTTCGTCGAGGACAACATCGAGCTGACGCCGGGCTGGATCCTCACGCCAGGCTTGCGTCTCGACCACCATGACCAATTCGGCTTCAATTGGAGCCCGAGCCTGAACAGTGCCTACCAGCTGACCGACAGCATCTCCATCAAGGGTGGTGTCGCGCGTGCGTTCAAGGCACCGAACCTTTATCAGTCCAACCCCAACTACCTGTATCGCAGCAACGGCAATGGTTGTGCCGAGGGCACGACCTCCAGCGGCGGCTGCTACATCCTGGGTAACGAAAACCTCGACCCCGAGATCAGTATCAACAAGGAAATCGGCATCAACTTCGCGAGCGGCGGCTGGCACGCGGGGGTGACGTACTTCCGCAACGACTACGACAGCAAGATCGTCTCGTCGAACGTGCTGCTCGGAACCGTCACCAACCCATCCAACCCGACGCAGTACGCGGGCATTCTGCAGTGGGATAACGCCAAGGATGCGGTGGTCAAGGGCTGGGAGGGCAGCATTGGGGTTCCGCTGCTGGGGGTAGAAGGTGACCTGTTGAGCTGGAACACCAACTTCACCTACATGCAGGACAACACGGACAGTGACGGAAACCCCTTGTCGGTCGTGCCCGAGTACACCATCAACAGCATGCTCGACTGGCAGGCGACCCAACAGCTCGCGCTCAGCCTGACCGCCACCTTCTATGGCAAGCAGGAACCGCGGGTTTACAACCCGACCACCGACACTGAAGTGACTGCCGAAAACCAGCTTCAGACGCTCGATCCCTACCACATCTGGAGTCTGGGCGGGACTTACGAGGTGAGCAAAAACCTGACGCTGGGCGCCGGTATCAACAACCTGTTCGACAAGCGTATCTATCGCGAAGGCGCAGGGACCACCGCCGGCGCGAGCACCTACAACGAGCCAGGTCGATCCTTCTACGCCTCGATCACGACTTCGTTCTGATCCGCTCCTTTGGTTGACTTATTGGTTGACCCTTACTCCGCCGGGCTCTGGTCCGGCGGATTTTTTTTTTGGCCACCGCGCTGCTTGCTGACGGTCCTGTCAGGTTGCGGTCACCCTACTGACCGGCGTAGCGGGTTATAAGAGCGGCTGGACATTCTTCGGCCATTCCCGGTGTATGACTGATGCATAACCGAAGCAAGGCGATATGGATTTTGGGCGCGCTGGTGCTAACAGGGGCCGCGGGACGTTGGCTTTTGGCCGAGCCCGAGACCGCCACGCCCGCAAAGCCGCGGGCAGTGCCGGTTCGAGTGGTAACGGTTGAACGCAAGGACGTAGAGGACTTCGCGATCGGCATCGGTCGTGTCGCCTCCATGCAAAGCGTGGTGATCCGCACGCAGATCGACGGGGTGCTGACTAGGCTCCATGTGGACGAAGGGCAGTGGGTGAAGGCAGGCGATCTGCTGGCCACCATCGATGACCGGTCCGCTCGTGCCAGCCTGCAACAGGCCAAGGCGCAGCTCGACCAGAGCCAGGCTCAGCTGACCGGCGCGGAAATCGATCTCAAGCGCTACCGTGAACTGGTCGCCGAAAAGGGCGTGTCTCGCCAGACGTTCGATCAGCAAGAGGCCCTGGTGAATCAGCTCAGGGCCACGCTCGCTGGGAACAAGGCCGCCATTGTCGCCGCCGAAGTCCAGCTGTCGCATACCCGCATACTTTCGCCAGTGACCGGCAGGGTGGGCATTCGCAGCGTGGACGAGGGTAACTTTCTGCGTGCCAGCGATGCCGATGGCCTGTTCTCGGTCACGCAGATCGCCCCTATCTCGGTTGAATTTTCGCTGCCGCAGGTCATGTTGCCCACCTTGCAGCGCTTGCTGGAGGTCCCAGAGGCGGCGCCGGTTTCTGCCTACCTCACTGGCGAGGGGAGCGATGATGTACTCCTCGCTGAGGGGCGTCTGCGCCTGATAGACAATCAGGTTTCCGCCAGCACCGGCACGCTGCGAGTCAAAGCCGAATTTGCCAACGATGATCACGCGCTCTGGCCAGGCCAGCTGGTGAACGTCAGGGTGCGGACCGGGCAGTTCCCGGCGGCGCTGACCGTCCCGCCTCGTGCCGTATCGCGTGGGCTGGAAGGTCACTTCGTGTACCGCCTCGACGGCAACGTTGCCGAACTGCAGCCGGTTACCGTCAAGCATCAGAGCGAACGGCTGTTTATCGTCGAGGGCGTCAGCGCTGGCGACAGACTGGTCAGCGATGGGCAGTCGAGACTGAAACCGGGTGTGGAAGTCGAGGTGCTTGAAGGCCAACACGCCGATCCGGCGATGGTTACGCAGGCGCAACCATGAACGGTCGCGGCTCGGTTTCCACCTGGTGCGTCAATCATCCGGTTGCATCGTTGCTGCTGACGTTCGCGTTGTTGCTGCTGGGGGTGATCGCTTATCCACGGCTGGCAGTCGCGCCGCTTCCCGAAGCGGAATTTCCCACGATCGAGGTCACCGCACAGCTACCCGGTGCCAGCCCGGAGACCATGGCGTCGGCGGTCGCCACGCCGCTGGAGGTGCAGTTCAGCTCGATTTCCGGCCTCAGCCAGATGACCTCCAGCAGCGCGCTGGGCTCGACCACCCTGGTGCTGCAGTTCAGCCTCGATAAGAGCATCGACACTGCGGCGCAGGAAGTGCAGGCCGCCATCAGCAGTGCCGCCGGCAAATTGCCGCAGGACATGCCCAGTCTCCCGACCTGGCGCAAGGTCAACCCAGCGGACAGTCCGGTGTTGGTGCTGACGGTTCGTTCCACGCTGATGCCCGCTACCGAGCTCAGCGACTTGGTCGAAACCGTGCTTGCTCGACAGATCAGCCAGATCGAAGGCGTGGGGCTGATCAACATCACCGGTCAGCGACGTCCGGCCATTCGTGTGCAGGCGTCGGCGGACAAGCTCGCGGCGGTGGGCCTGACGCTCGCCGATGTGCGCCAGGCGATCCAGAACACCAACCTCAACCTCGCCAAGGGTGCGCTTTATGGCGAGTCAAGCATCTCGACGATCTCAACCAATGACCAGCTGTTCCAGGCCGAAGAATACGGACGGCTCATTGTCTCGTACGTGGATGGGGCGCCGGTCCACCTCGCCGACGTCGCGCGGGTGGTGGCCGGCTCGGAAAACGATTACGCCCAGGCCTGGGCTGGACTGGAACCGAGTCTGAACCTGGTTATCAGGCGCCAGCCTGGCGCCAATATCGTCGATACGGTCGACCGTATTCAGGCCGCATTGCCGCAGCTTCGGTCGCTATTGCCGGCGTCGGTGGACGTGGCAGTGCTCAACGACCGTACCGGTACCATCCGCGCCTCCCTGCACGAGGTTGAAATCACCTTGATGATCGCCGTTGTGCTGGTCGTTGGGGTGATGGCGCTATTCCTGCGACAGTGGTCCGCCACCCTGATCGTCTCGAGCGTTCTCGGCGTGTCGCTGGTGGCATCGTTTTCACTCATGTACCTGTTTGGCTTCAGTCTCAACAACCTGACGCTGGTCGCGATCGTGATCGCGGTAGGTTTTGTCGTGGATGATGCGATCGTCGTGGTGGAAAACATCCACCGTCATCTCGAGGCGGGGGAAAGCAGCCGCGACGCCGCGATAAAAGGTGCCAGCGAGATCGGGTTCACCGTCATTTCGATCAGTGTTTCGCTGGTTGCCGCGTTCATCCCGCTCCTGTTCATGGGGGGCGTGGTAGGGCGCTTGTTCAAGGAATTCGCGTTGACGGCCACCTCGACGATTCTGGTCTCGGTCGTGGTGTCGCTGACCCTCGCGCCTACGCTGGCGGCCTTGTTCATGCGTCCTCCGCGGCATGACGTGGTTGAGCAGCCGGGCATAAGCGAACGCCTGCTCGGCCATTACGCCAAAGGGCTGCGTGGGGCGCTGGCCCATCAGCGCGCCATGCTCGCGCTGTTCAGCCTGACGCTCGCACTGGCCGTCGCCGGCTATGTGTACATCCCCAAGGGGTTCTTTCCGGTGCAGGACACCGGCTTCGTGCTCGGAACCACCGAAGCCGCTGCAGACGTTTCCTATCAGGACATGGTGGAAAAGCACCTGGAACTTGCCCGCATCCTGTCGGACGACCCTGCCGTCAGGGCGTTTTCCCATGCGGTTGGGGCGACTGGCAGCAACCAGACCGTCGCCAACGGGCGCTTCTGGATTTCCCTGAAAGACCGTGACCAACGTGACGTGTCAGCCAGCGCTTTTATTGATCGTGTTCGTGCCAAACTCGGAGCCGTGCCAGGCATCGTCCTCTATCTGCGCGCCGGGCAGGACATCAACCTCAGCGCGGGTGCCAGTCGCAGCCAATATCAGTACGTCCTCAAAGGCAACGACGGCCCCATGCTGAACGCCTGGACCGAGCGGTTGACCGAGCACCTGCGCCAGAATCAGGCGTTCAGGGACATTTCCAACGATCTGCAACTGGGCGGCAGTACCACGCCGATCACGATCGATCGCGCAGCCGCTGGTCGCTTCGGGTTGACCACCCGTGATATCGATAACGCACTTTACGATGCCTTCGGGCAACGCCAGATCAGCGAATACCAGACCGAAACGAATCAGTACAACATCATTCTGGAGCTCGGCGAGCAGCAGCGAGGAACGTCTCGAAGCCTCGATTACTTCTATCTGCGTTCGCCGCTCACTGGCGAAATGGTGCCGCTATCGGCAGTGGCCCGCGTGGGCGCGCCCATCAGTGGTCCCTTGTCTATCGCGCATGACGGCATGTCGCCGGCAGCCAATCTGTCGTTCAACCTTGCCCCTGGGGTTGCGCTAGGAGATGCGGTTACGGCGCTCGAGCGGGCCAGAGCCGAAATTGGCATGCCTGCCGAAATCTCTGGAAGCTACCAGGGTGCCGCGCAGGCTTTTCAAAGTTCGCTTGCCAGCCAGCCCTGGCTGATTCTTGCGGCCCTGGTCGCGGTCTACATCATCCTTGGCGTCTTGTATGAAAGCCTGGTTCATCCCTTGACCATTATCTCCACGCTGCCATCGGCCGGGCTGGGGGCTCTGGTGATGCTCTGGCTGTTCGGCCAGGACTTCTCCATCATGGCGCTGATCGGGCTGGTGCTACTGATCGGCATCGTCAAGAAGAACGGCATCCTGATGATCGATTTCGCGCTGGAGGCTCAGCGCAGCCGAGGCCTGTCGCCGCAGGATGCCATCTACGAGGCGTGCATCACGCGCTTTCGCCCGATCATGATGACGACCATCGCAGCCATGCTTGGCGCAGTGCCACTGATCATCGGATCCGGGCCTGGCGCCGAGCTGCGCCAGCCTCTGGGGATTGCCGTGGTGGGTGGGTTGCTGGTTAGCCAGGCGCTGACCCTGTTCACCACACCGGTCATATACTTGCTGCTGGAGCGTGTCTTGCATCGCCGCGCTCCGGCCTACGAACCTGCAACCGAGCACTGAGGCGGCCATGCGCGTTCTGGTAATCGAAGACGAGGTGAAGACGGCCGACTACCTGCATCGGGGGCTGACCGAACAGGGTTACGCGGTCGACCGCTCGGGAGATGGCATCGAAGGGCTGCACCTGGCACTCGAGCACGAGTTCGCCGTGATCATTCTCGATGTGATGCTGCCGGGGTTGGACGGGTTCGCCGTACTGCGCAGCCTGCGAGCCCGCAAGCAGACGCCGGTGATCATGCTGAGCGCTCGCGAGCGCGTGGAAGATCGGGTCCGTGGGCTGCGAGAAGGGGCTGACGACTACCTGGGAAAGCCCTTCTCTTTCCTTGAGTTGGTGGCACGGCTGCAGGCGTTGACGCGCAGGGGCGGCGGGCATGAGCCGGTGCAGATCACCGTCGCTGACCTCTGGGTTGATCTGATCAGCCGCAAGGCGACCCGCGCCGACACACGGCTCGATCTCACCGCGAAGGAGTTTTCGCTGCTCAGCGTGCTGGCGCGACAGCATGGCCAGATCCTCTCCAAGACCGCCATTGCCGAGATGGTCTGGGACATCAATTTCGACAGCGATGCGAACGTGGTGGAGGTCGCCATCAAGCGGCTGCGCGCCAAACTCGACGGCCCGTTCGAACACAAGCTGCTGCACACGATCCGGGGCATGGGCTATGTGCTGGAAGACCGCCGTGCCTACTGATTCAATCGCGCTGCGGCTGAGCGGGTTGTTCACGCTGGTGGCGGCAGTGATCTTCCTGCTGATCGGCTGGACGCTCTATCACCAGGTGGACAAAGGACTGGGTCTGCTTCCCGAGGCCGAACTCGAAGCGCGCTATAGCGTACTCGAGGCGCCGCTGAATCGGTTCGGAACGCCCGAGCATTGGGTGAAGATGCGCGACAAGCTCACGCTACTGAGCGAAGAGGACAGCCGCATCCGATTCTGGGTGGTCAGTGAGGACCCGAGCTTCGAGTTCGGCGAACCGAGTAACCAGCTCCGGCGTTTTGCCAGGGGCGCTCAAGGCATTCACGACCTGACGCTCGAAGGCGAACGCTACCCGACCAAGGTGTTGCTGCACGAATTGCCCGCGAAAGACGAGCGGCCGGCGGTCAGGTTTCTCATCGGCATCGATACCGAAGCCTTCTGGCAAACGCAGCGGCATCTGCTGGTCGTGCTCGTCGGGTTGGCCATCGCCGGTATCCTGCTGGCAGCAACGCTGGGCTATTGGGTCGCGCGCATCGGCCTCAAGCCTTTGATCAGGTTGTCCGAGGAAGCGTTGAAGCTGACGCCGCCACGGCTTTCCGGCCGGCTGCAGCTTTCCGCACTGCCGCCAGAGCTGAAGCAGTTCGCCACGGCGTTCAACGCCACACTCGAGCGGGTTGAAAAGGCCTACGAACGGCTCGAATCCTTCAACGCCGATGTGGCTCACGAACTGCGTTCACCTCTGACCAACCTCATTGGGCAGACCCAGGTGGCCCTGACCAGAGGTCGCTCGGCCGAGGACTATTTCGAGGTTCTGCAATCGAACCTCGAGGAGCTTGAGCGGCTACGCTCGATCATCATCGACATGCTGTTTCTGGCGTGTGCCGACCAGGGCAGCAAGGCAACGGCCCTGGTGACCGTCTCGCTGGCCGACGAGGTCGCGACCACCCTTGATTATCTGGATTTCATCCTTGATGAGGCTGCGGTCAAGGTCGAGGTCACCGGCGACGCTCTGGTGCAGATCGACAAATCCCACATGCGCCGCGCCCTGATCAACCTGATCAACAATGCGGTTCAGCACACCCCGGCGGGGCAGACCGTACAGATCGTCATCACGCAGCAGAACGAGTGGGTCGACATCGGTATTGGCAACCCTGGGGAGCCGATCGCTGAAGAGCATCTGCCCCGTCTGTTCGAACGGTTTTTCAGGATTGACCCATCGCGAAGCAATAGCGGCGCGAACCATGGGCTGGGCTTGGCGATCGTCAAGGCCATTGCGCTCATGCATGGCGGTGACGTCTACGTCCGCAGTGTCGATGGCTTCAATACCTTTGGTTTGAAGCTGCCGGTGCGGGTGACTGACGAGCCTTTCCCTGTTCACCCAAGCGCCCAGCCGACTGGTGTTGATATCCGCACGTCGCTGGCCCCGCAGCATCGCTAGTCGCGTTTCGTGGAAGACCTCTGCGCTACGCCGCCAGGAATGTTGTACGGAATCTATTTGACCCAAGAGAGGAGAGCAGAGATGGCACGTCTGACCGCAAAAGATTTCTCACCGCAGTTGCTTGAACTGTACGACTACTACGCCCACGGCAAGATCAGCCGGCGCGACTTCCTCGAGCGAGCAGGCGCGTTCACGGCCGTTTGTGGGCTGTCAGCGACCGGCATCCTGTCGGCGTTGAGTCCCAATTACGCATTGGCCCATCAGGTGGATTTCACCGATCCGGACATCGTCCCCGAATACATCACCTATCCTTCGCCGAATGGGCACGGCAGCGTACGCGGCTACCTGGTTCGCCCGGCCAAGGCCGAGGGCAAGTTGCCTGCAGTGGTCGTGGCGCATGAAAACCGTGGGCTGAATCCCTACATCGAGGACGTTGCCCGCCGGGTCGCGAAAGCGGGCTTCATTGCGCTCGCGCCGGACGGCCTGAGTTCAGTGGGTGGCTACCCGGGCAACGACGACAAGGGCCGCGAGCTGCAGCAGACCGTCGATCCCGAAAAACTCATGAACGATTTTTTCGCCGCTATTGAATGGTTGATGAGCCACGAGATGACGACCGGAAAGGTGGGTATTACCGGCTTCTGCTACGGCGGCGGCGTAGCCAATGCGGCCGCGGTGGCCTTCCCCGAACTGGCGGCTGCGGTCCCGTTCTATGGCCGCCACGCCGACGCGAAGGATGTCGCGAAAATCCAGGCGCCATTGCTGCTTCACTTCGGTGAGCTCGATACCCGGATCAACGAAGGCTGGCCTGAATACGAACGCGCGCTGAAGGCTGCAGGAAAAACATACGAGGCGTACATCTACCCGGACGCCAACCACGGGTTTCACAACGATTCGACACCTCGCTATGACGAAGAGGCCGCAAAGCTGGCATGGGACCGCACGATCGCCTGGTTCAACCGGTATCTGACGTGACCGTTGCGCTGGATGGGCGCTTCTAGGATCGATCACCAGGCCAAGGGAGGCGCTCGAGGTCGGACAGCTACATAACGACCAGATACTAAAAAGCCGGCTTGTGGCCGGCTTTTCTTCAGTGCCTCGGCTTACTTCTGATAAGCCTCGGCAGCTTTGATGATGGCGGCGCGGGCGGCGTCAGCGCCTTCCCAGCCTTCGACCTTGACCCACTTGCCCTTCTCGAGATCCTTGTAGTTCTCGAAGAAGTGCTTGATCTGCTCGATCAGCAGCGGCGGCAGGTCGGTGTATTCCTTCACGTCCTTGTACAGCTGGGTCAGCTTGTCGTGTGGGACGGCGATCAGCTTGGCGTCACCGCCGGCTTCGTCGGTCATGTTCAGCACGCCGACCGGGCGGCAGCGGATGACCGAACCCGGCGCAACCGGATAGGGCGTCACGACCAGTACGTCGAGCGGGTCGCCGTCATCGGCCAGGGTGTGCGGAATGAAACCGTAGTTGGCCGGGTAGAACATCGGGGTAGCCATGAAGCGGTCGACGAACAGGCAATCGGTGTCGTGATCGATTTCGTACTTGATCGGCGCGTGGTTGGCCGGGATTTCGATGGCGACGTAGATGTCGTTTGGCAGGTCTTTGCCGGCCGGGACTTTGCTGTAGCTCATGAACATTGCTCCGTGGTCGGCCGAGGCGGCCTGGGGCGAAAAAAGTGGGCGCGATTATAGGCGCACTGTCGGGCGCTTTGCCATGCCGGGGACGTGGCCATTGCCGGCTGCCGCAACGCGCGCATTCGACGGTCCTGGGTTAGTGAGGTTCCGCATACTGCGGGTCGCTTTCCTGCAAGTGGCGTAGGCGCGCCAGCGGGTCCTGACGGTAGAAGGCCGCCAGCTGTTCATAGACCTGGGGGAGAGCCGGCTGCAACACATCCGGTGCGCTGAAAAAGTATTCGCTGGTCACCGCGAAGAACTCGGCAGGATTTTCGGCGGCGTAGGGGTCGATCGGCGTCTCGGCGTCTGGGTCGGCATCCAACTGTGCGTTGAGCGTGTCGTACGCAGCCTGCATGACGCTGGCCCAGCGGTCGATACGCATGTCGCGATGCAGCGGCGGCAGGCCGTTGGCGTCACCGTTGAGCATGTCGAGCTTGTGCGCCAGCTCGTGGATGACCAGGTTGTAGCCCTCCCAGCCGCCGCTCTCCCGGATACCGGGCAGGGCCATGATGACCGGCCCTTGCAGCCAGGCCTCGCCGCTGTGTTCGGCGTCCCACTCATGCTCGATGCCGGCGGCGTCGCGATGCTTTTGCGGGCTGAGAAAGTCGTCGGGGTAGATAACGATTTCGTGAAAGCCCTGATACCAATCCAGCGCGGGCAGATGAAGTAACGGCAGCTGCGCCTGGGCGGCGAGGCGCAGGCGATCGGCTAAATCCAGCTCTACGCCGGGCAATGCAGTAAGGCGCTTGGCATGCAGGAACAGAAGGCTGCGCTCGCGCAGGCGTTCGGTCTCGTCCGTGCTCAGCCCGTCGAGCATCGGCAGGCTGTCCAGCACGCTTTGCCAGAGCTCAGGTTCGATGGCGAGACGGGCGAGGATGCGCTTGCGGCGCCAGTCGCGGAACGACCACATGGAGGAGCTTCCAGCCGGGAGGGCGTCAACCTTAAAGGGGCGTGATCATGGCCGGCAAGCTCGGGCATCGGTTTAACCAAGCAAGAAGTTACCGGTTTTTAGCGAACCACCATCGAGGCTGAGCATTTCCGCTTCGTCCTTGAGGCTCACGCCAGAGAGCTTCCGGCGGCAGGCCTCACGCATCAAGTGGATCAGGCGGTGCGCGGCGAGGTTGTAGCTCAGGCCTTCCAGGCGGATGTTGGAGATGCAGTTGCGGTCGGCATCGGTGCGGCCGACTTTCGGGTCGTAGGTGAAGTACAGGCCGAGGCTGTCCGGAGAACTCAGACCGGGGCGTTCACCAACGAGCATGACCACCATTTTCGCCTTGAGACGCTCACCCACCTCGTCGCCGAGCGCGACGCGGCCCTGCTGCACCAGGCTGATCGGCGCCAGGCTCCAGCCATCCTTTTCGATCTGCTCTTCGATACGTTGGAGCAGCGGCAGGGCGTGGCGCTGCACCGCCAACGCGGAAAGGCCATCGGCGATCACGATAGCCAGGTCATAGCCCGCCTGATGTTGCTGCGCGTGGTCACTCAGCCGTTGGGCCGATTCTTCATCCAACTGGCGGCCCAGGTCGGGGCGTTGAAGATAAGTGTGGCGATCCGGGGCGGCGCTGTGCAGCTGCAGGCAGCGATAACCGCGCTGCTCTAGTTGCGAAGCCAGGTCATGGGTATCGAGCGAGAGGTGCACGGCGTCGCGGGCCTGGGCATGGGCGAATTGGAAATCCAGCTGGGCCTCGGTGGGCAGGCTGGCGCCGGCGCGACCCAGGGCAATGCGCGCGGGGGTGAGCTGGCGCAGGTGATTCCAGGGGTTGGTGATGGTGGTGGGCTTGTCAGGCATGGGCGCCTCCGAGGTAGGCGAACTCAGTTCGCGCTCACAGCTTTTTGATCGCCAGCAAGCTGGCTCCTACGAGACACAGGCCGTGCAGCACCTGTAGGTGCAGGGGGACGCCAGGGCTCAAAGGCGTCATGCCATGCGCTCCAATGCCCGGCGAAAGGCGGGCGGGAGTTGCTCGCCCAGCTGCAATCGTCCGCCGTCCTGGTGCAGGATTTCCATCTTCGCCAGCCACGCCTCGAATTCCGGCGCGGGGCGCAGGCCCATGCTCTGACGCAGATAGAGGGCATCGTGAAAGGAGGTGGTCTGGTAGTTGAGCATCACGTCGTCCGAGCCTGGAATGCCCATGATGAAGTTGATGCCGGCAGTGCCCAGCAGCGTCAGCAGCATGTCCATGTCGTCCTGATCGGCTTCGGCGTGGTTGGTGTAGCAGATGTCGCAACCCATGGGCACGCCAAGCAGCTTGCCGCAGAAGTGATCTTCCAACCCTGCGCGCATGATCTGCTTGCCGTTGTAGAGGTACTCCGGGCCGATGAAGCCGACCACGGTGTTCACCAGTAGGGGTTTGAATTTACGGGCCACGGCATAGGCGCGCGCTTCGCAGGTTTGCTGATCGACGCCGTGATGGGCGTTGGCCGAAAGCGCGCTTCCCTGGCCGGTCTCGAAATACATGAGGTTGTCGCCGAGTGTGCCGCGCTTCTGCGACAGGCCGGCCTCGTAACCTTCCTGCAGCGTTGCCAGGCTGATGCCGAAGCTGGCGTTGGCCGCCTCGGTGCCGGCGATGGACTGGAACACCAGGTCCAGCGGCGCGCCGCGGTTGATCGCCTCGATGGAGGTGGTGACATGGGTGAGGATGCAACCCTGGGTCGGGATCTCGTAGCGGCTGATCACGGCGTCGAGCATCTTCAGCAGCTCGCAGATGCCGGCGGTGCTGTCGGTGGCCGGGTTGATGCCGATCACCGCGTCGCCGTTGCCGTAGAGCAGGCCGTCGAGAATGCTCGCGGCGATGCCGGCGCCGTCGTCGGTGGGATGGTTCGGCTGCAGCCGGGTGGACATGCGTCCGGCCAGGCCGATGCTGTTGCGAAAGCGGGTGACGACGCGGACCTTCTGCGCGACCAGGATCAGGTCCTGCACGCGCATGATCTTCGACACCGCGGCGACCATTTCCGGCGTCAGCCCCGGTGCGAGGGCTTTCAGCGACGACTCGTCCGCCTCCTCGCCGAGCAGCCAGTTGCGGAAATCGCCCACGGTCAGGTGGCTGATCGGCGCGAAGGCGGCGGCGTCATGGCTGTCGATGATCAGCCGGGTGACTTCATCGCTTTCGTAGGGGATCAGTGCTTCTTCGAGAAAACGCCTGAGCGGCACATCGGCCAGGCACATCTGCGCCGCCACTCGCTCGGCGTCGCTGCCCGCCGCGACCCCGGCGAGCAGGTCGCCGGAGCGCGCCGGGCTGGCCTTGGCCATCACCTCGCGCAGATCGTCGAAGCGCCAGGTGGTGCCGCCCACGCTGTGCGAGTACGTCATGGCTGCTCTCCCTACTTGAGTGTCGCCTCGGCCTGCTCGATCGCCGCGAACTCTTCTTCCGGCGTACCGGCCACCAGGTGGTGCCGACTGTAGATCGCGAAATAGGCGATGAAGATCCCGTAGATGATCGCGGCGCCGATCACCACCCGCGGGTCGACCAGGAAGCCTGCGATGACCGCGATGCAGGCCAGTACCAGCGCCACGCCCGAGGTGACGATGCCACCGGGTGTCCTGTACGGGCGATGCAGATCCGGCCGGCGCAGGCGCAGCACGATGTGCGAGGCCATCATCAACACGTAGGAAATGGTCGCGCCGAACACCGCGACGAGGATCAGCAGGTCGCCCTGGCCGGTCAGCGACAGCAGGAAGCCGATCACACCGGGGATTACCAGGGCCAGCACCGGCGCCTTGTTCTTGTTGGTCAGCGAGAGGTTGCGCGGCAGGTAGCCGGCCCGCGACAGGGCAAAGATCTGCCGCGAGTAGGCGAAGATGATCGAGAAGAAGCTGGCAATCAGCCCGGCCAGGCCGACCAGGTTGACGAAGCCGCTCATCCAGGTGGACGAACCGTAGGCCGTGGTCAGCGCTTCCACCAGCGGGTTGCCGGATGCCACCAGGGTGCTGGAGCCGGCGCCGCCTGGGCCGACCAGGAGGATCAGCCCGGCGAAGGCGACCAGAATCAGCATGGCGCCGATCAGCCCGCGGGGCATGTCGCGCTGCGGGTTCTTGGTTTCCTCGGCGGCCAGCGGCACGCCTTCTACAGCAAGGAAGAACCAGATCGCGTAGGGGATCGCCGCCCAGATGCCGACATAGCCGTAGGGCAGGAAGTTGCTGGCGCCGGCAGCGGTGGTCGGCGCGATATCGAGCAACTTGTCGACCGAGAAGTGCGGCACCATGGCGACGATGAACACCGCCAGGGCCAGGGCGGCGACGGCGGTGATGATGAACATCAGCTTCAGCGCCTCGCCGACGCCGAAGATATGGATGCCGATGAAGACGATGTAGAAGGCCAGATAGATCATCCAGCCGCCGATGCCGAACAGCGACTCGCAATAGGCGCCGATGAACACGGCGATCGCCGCTGGCGCGATGGCGTATTCGATGAGGATCGCCGTGCCGGTGAGAAAGCCGCCCAATGGGCCGAAGGCGGTGCGGGCAAAACCGTAGCCGCCGCCCGCGGTCGGGACCATCGAGGACAGCTCGGCCAGCGAGAAACACATGCACAGGTACATGGTCGCCATCAGCAGTGTGGCGATGAACAGCCCACCCCAACCGCCCTGGGCGAGGCCGAAGTTCCAGCCGGCATAGTCGCCGGAGATCACATAGGCGACGCCGAGGCCGACCAGCAGCACCCAGCCGGCGGCGCCTTTCTTCAGTTCGCGTTCCTGGAAATAGGTACTGCCAACTGCTTCGAAATCGATGGCGTGGGTTGGGGGTGTCGCACTGCTGTGTTCGAGAGCCATGGGAATCATCCTCTGATGGGTTCGGGTACGGCAGGGTCTTTAAAGCAAGCGCTGTGCCTTCGACTTCATTGCGGGGCGTGGGGGGCATTCAGGGGTGCAAAGACGGCCCCGGGGCGCACCAGCCCGACGCCAGTTGGCGCGGGCGGGCACCCTTTCGGCGCGCGTGGTTTACCTCGCTAGAAGAAGCCCAGCGGATTGATGTCGTAGCTCACCAGCAGGTTCTTGGTCTGCTGATAGCTGTCGAGGATCATCTTGTGCGTCTCGCGACCGACGCCCGACTTCTTGTATCCACCGAACGCCGCGTGCGCCGGGTAGAGGTGGTAGCAATTGGTCCAGACACGACCGGCCTTGATCGCCCGGCCCATGCGGTAGGCGCGGTTGATGTCGCGGGTCCAGACGCCGGCGCCGAGGCCGTACTCGGTGTCGTTGGCGATGGCGAGCGCCTCGGCCTCGTCCTTGAAGGTGGTGACGCCGATCACCGGGCCGAAGATCTCCTCCTGGAACACGCGCATCCTGTTGGTGCCCTTGAGCAGGGTTGGCTGGATGTAATAGCCGGTGGCAAGCGAGCCTTCGAGTTTCTCCGCTGCGCCGCCGGTGAGCACCTCCGCGCCTTCGCCCTTGGCGATTTCCAGGTAGGACATGATCTTGTCGAACTGCTGCTGGCTGGCCTGGGCGCCGACCATGGTGTCGGTATCCAGCGGATCGCCGCGCTTGATCTGAGCGACCTTCTTCATCACCGCTTCCATGAAGGGCGCGTAGATCGACTCCTGCACCAGCGCTCGTGACGGGCAGGTGCACACTTCGCCCTGGTTGAAGAAGCCCAGTACCAGCCCTTCGGCAGCCTTCTCGATGAAGGCCGGCTCGGCCTGCATGATGTCTTCGAAGTAGATGTTCGGGCTCTTGCCGCCCAGCTCGACGGTGCTCGGGATAATGCTTTCGGCGGCGCGCTTCATGATGTGCGAGCCCACCGGGGTGGAGCCGGTGAAGGCGATCTTGGCGATGCGCTTGCTGGAAGCCAGCGCTTCGCCGGCCTCGCGTCCGTAGCCGTGCACCACGTTGAGCACGCCCGGCGGCAGCAGGTCGCCAATGCATTCGAGCAGCACGTTGATGCCCAGCGGGGTCTGCTCGGCGGGCTTCAATACCACGCAGTTGCCGGCAGCCAGTGCCGGGGCGAGCTTCCAGGCGGCCATCAGGATCGGGAAATTCCACGGGATGATCTGCCCGACCACGCCCAGCGGCTCGTGGAAGTGGTAAGCCGCGGTGTGCTCGTCGATTTCCGCGCTGGTGCCTTCCTGGGCGCGGATGCAACCGGCGAAGTAGCGGAAGTGGTCGGCGGCGAGCGGAATGTCGGCGTTCAGCGTCTCGCGCACGGCCTTGCCGTTGTCCCAGGTCTCGGTGATGGCGAGCATCTCCAGGTTCTGCTCGATGCGGTCGGCGATCTGCAACAGGATCAGCGAACGCGCCTGCACGCTGGTTTTGCCCCAGGCATCGGCGGCGGCATGGGCGGCGTCCAGGGCCTTCTCGATGTCGGCGGCGTCGGAGCGCGGAAACTCGGCGATGGGCTGACCGTTGACCGGGGAAAGGTTGGTGAAGTACTGACCGCCGGCCGGCTCGACGAACTGGCCGTTGATGTAGTTGCCGTAGCGGGATTTGAAGGAAACGACAGCGCCTTCGCTGCCGGGATGGGCGTAACGCATGATGAGTCTCCGGTCTTGTAATTGTGATGACTGCTGTCTTTCAGCGTAGAACAGGCTCCGTTCGTCGGCAGGCGAGGCGACGTGCGGTGCGACCGCCCCGCAGCGGACCCTGTGCTAATCTGCGCCGCAGTTTTCCAGCGTCGAATGTGCGGCCATGCCGTCTGGCGCGGCGTCTTTCAGAGGTCATCAATGCATATCCATATTCTCGGCATCTGCGGCACCTTCATGGGTTCGCTCGCGGTGTTGGCCAAGGAACTCGGCCATCGCGTCACCGGCTCAGATGCCAACGTCTATCCGCCGATGAGCACCCAGCTCGAGGCTCAGGGTATCGAGCTGATGCAGGGCTACGAGCCGGCGCATCTGGAGCCGGCACCCGATCTGGTGGTCGTGGGCAATGCCATGTCGCGTGGCAACCCGGCAGTGGAATACGTGCTGAACAAGGGGCTGCCCTATGTCTCCGGCCCGCAATGGCTGGCCGATCACGTGCTGCAGGGTCGCTGGGTACTGGCGGCGGCCGGCACCCATGGCAAGACCACCACCAGCAGCATGCTGGCCTGGGTGCTGGAACATGCCGGCATGAGCCCGGGATTCCTCATCGGTGGCGTGCCGCAGAACTTCGGCATTTCCGCGCGCCTGGGCGGTACGCCGTTCTTCGTGGTGGAGGCCGACGAGTACGACAGCGCCTTCTTCGACAAGCGCAGCAAATTCGTCCACTACCGCCCGCGCACCGCGATCCTGAATAATCTGGAGTTCGATCACGCGGATATCTTCCCGGATCTAGCCGCCATCGAGCGGCAGTTCCATCACTTGGTGCGCACCGTGCCAGGCGAGGGGCTGATCATCCATCCCGAGTCGGAAACGGCGCTCAAGCGCGTCATCGGCATGGGCTGCTGGACGCCGGTGCAGACCACCGGCGAGGGTGGCCAGTGGCAGGCGAAGCTGCTCAGCGCCGACGGCTCGCGCTTCGAAGTGATCTTCGACGGCGAGGTGCAGGGCGTGGTGGAGTGGGAGCTGACCGGCCGGCACAACGTCAACAATGCACTGGCGACGCTGGCGGCGGCACGGCATGTCGGCGTGCTGCCGAAGCAGGGCGCCGAGGCGCTGAGCGAGTTCCGTAGCGTCAAGCGGCGCATGGAGAAGGTCGCCGAGGTCAATGGCGTAACCATCTATGACGACTTCGCCCATCACCCGACCGCCATCGCCACCACCCTCGACGGCCTGCGCAAGCGCGTCGGCGATACGCCGATCATCGCGGTGGTCGAGCCGCGTTCGAACTCGATGAAGCTCGGCGCGCACCGCGAGGGCCTGGCCGAGTCGGTGGCGCTGGCCGATCAGGCGATCTGGTACGCACCGGCCAACCTTGGCTGGGATCTCGCCGCGACCGTCGCCGGCTCGCCGGTGCCGACCACGGTCTGCGATTCGCTGGAGGCGATCATTGCCAAAGTGAAAGCCGATGCCGTGCCGGGCACGCAGGTGGTGGTGATGAGCAATGGCGGTTTCGGTGGGTTGCACGGCCAATTGGCCGCCGCACTGGCGTAGGGTGGAAAACGCCGAAGGCTTTTCCATGCGTAAGGTTACGGCCGAAGCGCCAACACCATGTAACGGTGGAAAACGCTTCGCGGTTTTCCACCCTACGAGATTGGGATAGGGCGAATTTGCTTCCAACGCGTCGCGAGCGAAGCTTGGGCAAGGCGAAACCTTGCGAGAAGGCGGAGCTTGCTGGTGCAAGTGAGCATTTCGAGTAAGGTTTCAACGCGGCATAAGCAAGCGCAGCAGCTTTGGGAGCAAATTCATGAGCGGACCGGAACGCATCACCCTGGCCATGACCGGCGCTTCTGGCGCCCAATATGGCCTGCGCCTGCTCGACTGCCTGATACAGGAAGACCGCGAGGTGCACTTTCTGATCTCCAAGGCAGCACAGCTGGTGATGTCCACCGAGACCGACGTGGTGCTGCCGGCCAAGCCGCAGGCCATGCAGGCGTTCCTGTCCGAATACACCGGCGCGGCGGCGGGGCAGATCCGCGTGTTCGCCAAGGAAGACTGGATGGCGCCGCCCGCGTCCGGCTCCGGCGCGCCGACAGCGATGGTGGTGGTGCCATGTTCGACCGGCACCCTGTCGGCCATCGCCACCGGGGCCTGCAACAACCTGATCGAGCGTGCCGCGGACGTCGCCTTGAAAGAGCGCCGTCAACTGATCCTGGTGCCACGTGAAGCGCCGTATTCGAGCATCCATCTGGAGAACATGCTCAAGCTGTCCAACCTCGGCGTGATCATCCTGCCGGCGTCGCCCGGCTTCTATCATCAGCCGCAGACCATCGATGACCTGGTCGACTTCGTCGTCGCGCGTATCCTCAACCTGCTCAACATCCCGCAGGACATGCTGCCGCGTTGGGGTGAGCACCATATCGTCACGGATGATTGAGGGTGGCGAGAGCAAGCCCTATGACTGCAAGGGTGGACGCTTTATGAAACGACCCGTCATACGGCTTTGCTCAGCGCTGCTCTTTGTTCTGCTGCTGTCCGGGTGCGCCACGGTGCGTACCCTCGACGCCGCCAAACCCGGCGCGCCCATCATCTACTCCGGTACTCGGCTGGACTGGTACAGCCTCAACGGCGGTTGTTGCCCACGGGACCGATTCGGTGCCGAGGCGCCCCGGTATGCGGCGCTCGATCTTCCGGCCAGCGCCTTGCTCGATACGCTCTTGCTGCCGCTCTCGCTCGCCACGGTGCTCGGGCTGGGCCTGAATGTTCAGGGCGGTTTGTAGCGTCAGTCCGCGGGGCTCGTTCAGCTCGGCTCGCGAGCCGCATGTTGCGCCAATGCCCACTCGACGTGCTCGCGTACTAGTTCAGACGGATCGTCGCGGCGGGCCCGCAGTGCTTCAAGCACGGGGATGCTGGAAGGCGCGTTACCTAGGCCGACGGCCAGGTTGCGCAGCCAGTTCAGATACCCGGTACGCCGCAGTGGCGAGCCTTCGGTGCGGCTGAGGAACTCGTCCTCGCTCCAGCGAAACAGCGTAGCCAGCTCGGCGTTGTCCAGGCTGTGGCGGGGCTGGAAATCGCTCTGCTCGGTGGGGCGCGCGAACCGGTTCCAGGGGCAGACGATCTGGCAGTCATCGCAGCCGAAGACGCGGTTTCCGATCTTCGAGCGGAGCTCCTCTGGGATTGGGCCCTTCAGCTCGATGGTCAGGTAGGAAATGCAGCGTCGCGCATCCAGAACGCGCTCTCCGATAAAGGCTTCGGTCGGGCAGATGTCCAGGCAGGCATGGCAGCTGCCGCAATGGTCGCGTGCGGTGGGCTCGTCGACCGGCAGTTCGAAGTCGACGAAGAGCTCGCCGAGAAAGAACCAGCTACCTGCCTTGCGGTTCAGCACGAGTGTGTTCTTGCCGATCCAGCCGAGCCCGGCCTGCTGCGCCACTGCCTTTTCCAGTACCGGTGCGCTGTCGACGAAGGCGCGATAGCCAAACGGGCCGATGACCTGTTGGATACGCTCGGCCAACTGCTGCAGGCGTTTTCGAATCAGCTTGTGGTAATCCCGCCCCAACGCATAGCGCGACACATAGGCCTGCTCTGGCCTTGCCAACTGCTCGGCCATCCGCGTATCGCCAGGCAGGTAATCCATGCGCAGCGAGATGACGCGCAGGGTGCCCGGGACCAGCTCGTCGGGGTGGGAACGTTTGCTGCCGTGCGCAGCCATATAGTCCATCTCACCGTGGTAGCCCGCTGCCAACCAGCGGTCGAGATGGGCTTCATGCTCACCGAGCTCGACGCCGGTTATGCCGACCTGTTGGAAGCCGAGTTCGCGACCCCAGGCCTTGATGGTATCGGCGAGAACGGTAGGGTCGAGGGAGGTGCTGGTCATGAGGCAAGACTTGGCGAGAGGCGATGATGCGGTGGGCTGGCGCGATCGTGTCACGCCAGGGGCGGGCTGCCGGGTGGATGCGTATAATTCTGCCAGATATTCCCCCGGGTGATTCATGTCCCAGACCGCCGCTGCTTTGCCTAATGCTCTTTACCGTGCCGCTCAGGTACGTGACCTCGACGCTCGCCTGATCGCTGCCGGCACCTCCGGTTACGAACTAATGCAACGCGCCGCGCATGCTGCCTGGCGCGTCTTGCGCCGGCGTTGGCCAGAGGAACGGCCAATCAGCGTGCTGGCCGGCCGTGGCAACAATGCCGGTGACGGTTACCTCATCGCACTCCTTGCGCAACGTGCCGGCCGTCGTGTCACCGTATTCGCCGTCGGTGATCCGCAGCAGCTTCAAGGCGATGCCGCCACCGCCTGGCAGGACGCACTCAAGGCTGGCGTGCTCGTCCAGCCTTGGCGGCCAGATGCACTGGTAGAGGGCATCATTGTCGACGCTCTGCTGGGAACAGGCTTATCCGGTGACGTGCGCGAACCCTATGCCGGCGCCATTTCCAGCATTAACGCCAGCGGTTTGCCGGTCCTGGCCGTGGACATGCCGTCCGGGCTGTGTGCCGACACCGGTAGGGCGCTAGGCCACGCCGTGCGCGCCGACCTGACGGTGACCTTCATCGGTCTCAAGCTCGGGCTGTTTACCGGGCAGGCGCCTGATCTTGTGGGTGAGCTGGTGTTCGACGACCTGCAAGCCGATGTCGCGTTGGTACAAACGTGCGAGCCGGCCGCGCGCCGACTCTGCCCAGATAGCCTTCCGAGGCTCGCGGCACGGCCCGCAACGGCGCACAAAGGTCGCTATGGGCAGGTTCTGGTAATTGGCGGTGATCTCGGAACGGGCGGGGCGGCGCTGCTCAGTGCAGAGGCCGCGCTGCGTTGCGGCGCTGGGATGGTCAGCCTGGCGACCCGGCCTGAACATGTTACGGCCGCCCTGGTACGTCGTCCTGAGATCATGTGCAGCGGAGTCGAGTCGACCTATGCGCTGACGGCGCTCACGCAGCGTGCCGACGTACTGGTCGTTGGGCCGGGACTTGGCCAGGCGCCTTGGGGACGCAGCCTGCTGTCGCTGGCGCCAGACTGCGGGAAGCCACAGGTCTGGGATGCCGATGCGCTGAACCTGCTGGCTAACGGTGTGGTCGACGCGCCTGCGGATTGCCTGTTGACCCCGCACCCCGGCGAGGCCGCGCGCTTGCTCGGCAGCAGTGTCGCCGAGGTCGAGGCCGATCGGCCCGGCGCGGCGCGTGCATTGGCCGAGCGCTACCGTTGTGCGGTCGTCCTCAAGGGTGCCGGCACGCTGGTTGCTGCCCGTGACGGCCGCCTCGCGCTCTGTGATCGAGGCCACCCGGCCATGGCAAGCGCCGGGCTTGGGGATGTCCTGGCGGGTGTCGCGGCGGCGCTGATGGCACAGGGGCTCGCGCCTTTCGAGGCGGGTTGTCTGGCCGTCTGGCTGCACGCATCGGCAGGTGAGCGTCAGGGACGTACAGGACGCGGGCTGGCAGCGGCTGACCTGATAGACACCATCCGCCAGTTGCTCGAGGAGCATTCGCCATGCAGAACTTGACCCTCTACGCCGCCGACGAAGCGGCGATGCTGGCGCTGGGCGCTCGTATCGCGAGCGCGACGGCAGGGCGCGGCGTTATCTACCTGCACGGTGATCTGGGTGCAGGCAAGACGACGCTGTCGCGCGGGTTGATCCAGGGTTTAGGCCACCAGGGCAACGTCAAGAGCCCGACCTTTACCTTGGTCGAACCGTACGAGTTGGCTGGCGTACGCGTGTTCCACTTCGATCTTTATCGTCTGGCCGATCCGGAAGAGCTGGAGTTTCTCGGGATCCGCGATTATTTCGAGGGTGACGCGCTATGTCTGGTGGAATGGCCGGAGCGTGGAGCAGGCATTTTGCCAAAGGCCGACCTGGACATTACCATTACGCCGCAAGGGACCGGGCGTGCGCTGAGCCTGACGCCGCGGGGCGCGCGGGGCGACGGCTGGTGTTCCATCCTGACCGACGGCAATCAATGAACATCATGAGGTTGGGTATGCGCATACGCGCGCTGGCAAGTGGTTTGGCATTCATGCTCGCGGCCGTGCAGGTCTTCGCCGCGTCCGACGTACAGAGCGTGCGTCTATGGCGGGCGCCGGACAACACCCGCCTGGTCTTTGATCTGTCGGGCCCGGTCGAGCACAAGGTGTTCACGCTGACCGCGCCGGATCGCATCGTGATCGATGTCGATGGCGGCGAGTTACCCAAGCCGTTCGATCAGTTGCCTCTGCAGAACACACCCATTTCGGGCTTGCGCGCAGCCAAGTACGACGCCGACACGCTGCGTGTGGTGATTGACCTGTCGACCCAGGTGTCGCCCAAGAGCTTCACGCTTCCACCGAATCAGCAGTATGGCCACCGCCTCGTCGTGGATCTGTTCGATGATCCCGCCGATGCGGCCAGCAGCACCGCCAGCGTGCCGGCGACGACGACTCCGGGCAAGCCGGCCGCGCCCGTGTCTCCAGCGCTGCCGTCGGTCACGCTGCCGGCAGTGCCAGGCGGCAAGCGCGACATTGTGATCGCCATCGATGCCGGGCATGGCGGAGAGGATCCGGGCGCCATCGGGCCGGGCAAGGTGTATGAGAAAACGGTTGTACTCTCCATCGCCAAGGAGCTGCAGCGGCAGATAAATGCCGACAAGGGCTTCCGTGCCGAGCTCGTCCGCACCGGCGATTACTTCATTCCGCTGCGCAAACGTACCGAGATTGCACGTAAGAAAGGCGCTGACTTGTTCGTCTCCATCCACGCCGATGCCGCACCGCGCTCGGCTGCTTATGGGGCATCGGTGTTCGCCCTGTCGGACCGCGGCGCTACGTCCGAAACGGCGCGTTGGCTAGCCGATAGCGAAAACCGCTCCGACCTCATCGGCGGAGCCGGCAACGTCACCCTCGGCGACAAGGACCAAATGCTCGCCGGCGTGTTACTGGACCTGTCGATGACGGCTTCGCTCTCGTCCAGCCTGAATGTGGGGCAGAAGGTCCTGAGCAATATGGGGCGCATCACGCCGCTGCACAAACGGCGAGTCGAACAGGCGGGCTTCATGGTGCTCAAGTCGCCGGACATTCCGTCGATCCTGGTCGAGACGGGGTTCATCTCTAACCCTTCCGAGGCGCGCAAGCTGCAGACCGCCTCGCATCAACAGTCGCTGGCGCGTTCGATTCACAGCGGTGTGCGGCAATTCTTCCATGAGAACCCACCGCCAGGCACCTATGTCGCCTGGCTGCGTGATTCCGGCAAGATTGCTGCCGGGCCGCGCGAGCACGTCGTGCGATCCGGTGAGAGCCTGGCACTGCTGGCCGAGCGTTATCAGGTCACCTTGCCACAGCTGCGTGACGCCAATAGCCTCAAGAGCGACGTGATCAAGGTCGGGCAGACGCTGAATATTCCCGCAACGACCTTGGCTGCGCAGCCATGATCGGAGCGGCACGCATCCAGCTGCTCAGTCCGCGGCTGGCCAACCAGATCGCGGCGGGCGAGGTGGTCGAACGCCCTGCATCGGTGATCAAGGAGCTGCTCGAGAACAGTCTGGATTCGGGCGCGACGCGCATTGAAGTCGAGGTCGAGCAAGGCGGCGTCAAGCTGTTGCGGGTGCGCGATGATGGCTGCGGCATCCCGGCGGACGATTTGCCGTTGGCGCTTGCCCGCCACGCGACCAGCAAGATCCGTGACCTGGAAGACCTGGAGCGTGTCGTCAGCCTGGGCTTTCGGGGTGAGGCGCTCGCCTCCATCAGCTCGGTATCAAGGCTGACGCTCACCTCGCGCACGGCCGATGCGAGCGAGGCCTGGCAGGTGGAAACCGAAGGCCGGGACATGCAGGCGCGCGTCCAGCCGGCAGCCCATCCGGTGGGCACCTCGGTGGAAGTGCGTGACCTGTTCTTCAACACACCGGCGCGGCGCAAGTTCCTGCGAACCGAGAAGACCGAATTCGATCATCTCCAGGAAGTGATCAAGCGGCTGGCCCTGGCCCGATTCGACGTCGCCTTCCACTTGCGTCACAACGGCAAGCCCGTGCTGGCGCTGCACCAGGCGCCGGATGCGCCCTCGCGTGCCCGACGCGTGGCGTCGGTCTGTGGGCCTGCGTTTCTTGAGCAGGCGATGCCGGTGGAGATCGAGCGCAACGGCCTGCATCTTTGGGGGTGGGTCGGTCTGCCAACCTATTCGCGCAGTCAGGCGGACCTGCAGTATTTCTATGTCAACGGCCGCATGGTGCGCGACAAGCTGGTTGCGCACGCCGTGCGACAGGCTTACCGGGACGTTCTGTTCAACGGCCGGCACCCGACCTTCGTGCTGTTCCTCGATGTCGACCCCGGCGTGGTGGATGTCAATGTCCATCCGACCAAGCACGAGGTCCGGTTCCGCGATAACCGTATGGTTCATGACTTCCTCTACGGCACGCTGCATCGCGCATTGGCTGATGTTCGCCCTGAGGATCAGATGGCGCCTGTGACGGCGGCTCCGACACCCGTGGCCAGCGGGCTGGCGGCGGGTGAGTTCGCTGGCCAGAACGAAATGAGCCTCGCCGCTAGCGTGCTGGAGTCTCCCAAGGCACCCGAGCCAGCCTGGCGTGGACCAGGGGCGGGTTACCAAGCGCCACGTCCGCTTCCAACCGGCACTGTCGCCGAAGCGCAAGGCGCCTACCGCGAATTCTTTTCGCCGCTGCCAGCTTCCGCGGTTCCTTCGGCCTTGCCGGAAGCCCAGGATGATGTGCCACCGCTGGGCTACGCGCTCGCCCAGCTCAAAGGGGTCTACATTCTGTCTGAAAACGCCCATGGCCTGGTCTTGGTCGATATGCATGCGGCGCATGAGCGGATCATGTACGAGCGTCTGAAAACGGCGATGGCCAGTGAGGGTCTGCGTGGCCAGCCGTTGCTGGTGCCTGAGTCCATTGCGGTCAGTCAGCGCGAGGCCGATTGCGCGGAAGAGCACGCGAACTGGTTCCAGCGGCTAGGCTTCGAACTTCAGCGGCTCGGTCCCGAGAGCCTTGCGATCCGCCAGGTGCCGTCCTTGCTGAAGCAGGCCGAGGCCACCCGGCTCGTCCAGGACGTGCTGGCCGACTTGCTCGAGTATGGCACCAGCGACCGTATTCAGGCGCATCTCAACGAGCTGCTCGGCACCATGGCCTGCCACGGTGCAGTTCGGGCGAATCGACGCCTTACCGTGCCAGAGATGAACGGATTGCTGCGAGACATGGAGCAGACCGAGCGCAGCGGCCAGTGCAACCATGGGCGCCCGACCTGGACGCAGATGGGCATGACTGACCTGGACAAGCTCTTCCTGCGCGGCCGCTAGCCTGCGCTCTATTCGCCCGCCATGGGCAGTTGCCTTCTTGCGAGTCGATGATGCCCCCATTACCGCCAGCGATTTTTCTCATGGGTCCGACCGCGGCGGGAAAGACCGACTTGGCCATCGAGCTTGCGCAGGCCTTGCCCTGCGAGCTGATTAGCGTCGACTCGGCGCTTGTTTACCGCGGCATGGATATCGGTACGGCCAAGCCTTCGACCGCGCTACTCGAAGCGTTCCCGCACCGCCTCATCGATATCCGCGACCCGGCTCAAAGCTATTCGGCGGCTGACTTTGTCAGCGATGCGCGTGCATCGATGGCCCAGATCTCTGCCGCGGGTCGGATTCCACTGCTGGTCGGGGGGACCATGCTTTACTTTCGCGCCTTGCTCGATGGTCTGGCGGACATGCCGCCAGCCGATGCGCAGGTGCGTGCGGAGCTGGAAGCGCAGGCGCAGAAAGTCGGCCTGGCTGCGCTGCACCGCGAGCTCGCTGAGGTCGATCCCGAGTCGGCATCAAGGATTCATCCGAACGATCCGCAGCGGCTGGTGCGAGCTCTTGAGGTCTACCGTGTCAGCGGGCTGAGCATGACCGAGCATCGCCTCCGACAGCGCGAGCAAAAAGCCGGGGCAGGCGAGCCAGAGCGCTCCGTCTTGCCTTATACTGTCGCGCAGTTGTCAATCGCGCCGGCGCAACGGCAGGTCTTGCATCATCGAATCGAGCAGCGCTTCGTGCAGATGGTTGAACAGGGCTTTGTCGAAGAGGTCGAATCACTTCGTAGGCGCCGCGATCTGAATCCCGAATTGCCTTCGATGCGTGCCGTCGGGTATCGGCAGGTCTGGAGTTATCTGGACGGCGCTTGCTCGAGGGACGAAATGCTGCAAAAGGGCGTGGCTGCTACGCGCCAGTTGGCCAAGCGCCAGCTGACCTGGTTGCGGGGGTGGGATGGGATTCACCGGTTGGAAACGTCGGCACGCGACAATCTGCCGCGCGCATTGAAATACTTGGATTCGCTCTCCATATTGAGCTGACACTGCAATTTGACCGGCTATCCTCAGATTGGATCGCTGTGTTTGATTCTAAAAACTAATGAAAAAGATCCTCTAAGGAGTGCGGCACATGTCAAAAGGGCATTCGCTACAAGACCCTTACCTGAACACTTTGCGTAAGGAACGCGTCCCAGTTTCCATCTATCTGGTCAACGGTATTAAGTTGCAGGGTCAGATTGAATCGTTCGACCAATTCGTAATTCTCCTGAAGAACACCGTCAGTCAAATGGTTTACAAGCACGCCATTTCTACGGTGGTGCCAGGGCGTCCGGTCCGCCTTCCTGCGACTGGCGAGGCTGATCAGGCCGAATCGGGTAACGAATAAAGGGGTCGATCTTTGTTCTTCGAGCGTCCCGGTGGCGGGGAGCGGGCCATCCTTGTCCACTTGGATGGCCAGGATCCGGCGGCACGTGAAGACCCCCAGGAATTCCAGGAGCTGGCACGTTCGGCTGGGGCTGAGACCGTTGGTTTCGTCAACGTCGCCCGTCACCAGCCCTCCGCCAAATTCCTGATCGGCAGCGGCAAGGTCGAAGAGTTGCATGACTTGGTGCGGGATAGCGAAGTCGAGTTGGTGATTTTCAACCACACGCTAAGCCCCAGCCAGGAGCGCAACCTTGAGCGTGCGCTCGAGTGTCGTGTGCTCGACCGAACGGGTTTGATTCTGGATATTTTCGCCCAGCGCGCCCGCACGCACGAAGGCAAGCTGCAGGTTGAACTGGCCCAGCTCGAGCATATGAGCACCCGGCTGGTTCGCGGCTGGACTCACCTTGAGCGCCAAAAGGGCGGTATCGGACTCAGGGGGCCGGGTGAAACCCAGCTGGAAACCGACCGCCGCCTACTGCGCGTGCGCATTCGCCAGATCAAGCAGCGACTTGAGAAGGTGCGTGGGCAGCGTGAGCAGGCGCGACGGGGTCGCCGGCGTGCCGATGTTCCTCTCGTCTCGCTGGTGGGATACACCAATGCCGGCAAGTCGACGCTCTTCAACGCGTTGACGTCCTCCGAGGTCTACGCAGCTAATCAGTTGTTCGCCACGCTCGATCCAACGCTGCGTCGGCTCGAGCTGAACGACCTTGGGCCTGTCGTCCTGGCTGACACGGTCGGCTTCATTCGACACCTGCCGCATAAACTCGTCGAATCCTTTCGCGCCACGCTCGAAGAATCAAGTAATGCCGACCTGCTGCTGCACGTCATCGATGCCCATGAGCCAGAGCGTGACCAGCAGATCGAGCAGGTATTGGCTGTGCTGACCGAGATCGGCGCTAACGAGCTGCCGTTGCTTGAGGTCTACAACAAGGTCGATCTGCTCGAAGGCATCGAACCGCAGATCCAGCGCAATGCGGACGGCGTACCACAGCGTGTCTGGGTATCCGCGCAGCAGGGCCTTGGGCTCGAGCTGTTGCAGCAGGCAATTGCCGAACTGCTTGGGGACGATCTGTTCGTTGGCACGTTGAGGCTGCCGCAGCGGCTGGGGCGCCTGAGGGCCAAGCTCTTCGAGCTCGGTGCAGTGCAATCGGAATCGCATGATGAAGAAGGCGGAAGCCTTCTGGATGTCAGGCTTCAGCGAGTCGAGCTCAATCGGCTCGTTAGCCAGGCAGGCATCGAGATGCAGCAGTTCATTGAGCAACATACTTTGCAATAAAGGCTAGCGAGGGTTTTAAGCCTATCGTTACGGGCTTTCGGTAGCATTGGCGGACGCGCCGTTGCGCGTCTTTTGCTTTATCTGAATGGAGAGCGCTATGGCTTGGAATGAGCCGGGTGGCAACTCGAACAACCAGGATCCCTGGGGTGGCGGTGGTGGCGGTCGTCGTGGTGGCGGCGATCAGAAAGGGCCGCCGGATCTGGATGAGGCCTTCCGCAAGTTGCAAGACAGCCTGAACGGAATGTTCGGTAACAAGAAGCGTGGTGGCGGATCTTCGTCAGGCGGTGGCAGCGGTCGCCGTGGCGGCTTCGGGCTCCTTTGGGTTGGCCTTGTGTTATTGCTCGCCGTCTGGCTGTTCAATGCGATCTACATCGTCGATGAGCAGGAACAGGCCGTCGTGCTGCGCTTTGGCAAATACCATGAAACGGTCGGTCCGGGTTTGAACATCTATTTCCCGCCTTTCGATCGCAAGTTCCAGGCGAACGTTACCCGTGAGCGTTCATATAGCAAGCAGGGCCAGATGCTCACCGAGGATGAGAACATCATCGAGGTGCCGCTCACCGTTCAGTACAAGATCAGCAATCTTCAGGCCTTCGTACTCAATGTCGAGGACCCGGAGGCGTCGCTGCAGCATGCAACCGACAGTGCGGTGCGTCACGTGGTCGGTTCCACGGCAATGGATCAGGTGCTGACCGAAGGCCGCGAGGCGATGGCAGGTGAGGTCAAGGAGCGCCTTCAGCGCTTCCTCGACAACTATGGCACCGGGATCATCGTGACGCAGGTCAACCTGCAGAGCGCGGCGGCGCCGCGTGAGGTCCAGGAAGCGTTCGACGATGTGATTCGCGCGCGTGAAGACGAGCAGCGCGAGAAGAACCAGGCCGAATCTTATGCCAATGGCGTCATTCCTGAGGCGCGCGGCCAGGCGCAGCGCATGTTGGAAGAGGCCAGTGGTTATCGCGACTCGGTCATCTCGCGGGCCCAGGGTGAGGCGGATCGCTTCAGCAAGCTGGTTGCCGAGTACCGCAAGGCGCCGGAGGTTACACGCGAACGTCTCTATCTGGAGACCATGCAGGAAGTGATGAGTAACACCAGCAAGGTGCTCGTGACAGGTGATAAGGGGCAAAACAATCTGCTCTATCTCCCGCTGGACAAGATGATCAACAGCCGCAGCGACAATGCTGATCGTTCGTCCAGCCCCTCCTCCTCGGGCGCTTCGACCCAGTCGACCCGGATTCCGCCGGAGCTCGACCCGCGTGAAGTGCGTACAAGGGAGGTTCGCTGATGAGCAACAAGTCGTTGACTGCCCTGATCGTCGGCGTCGTGCTGGCAATCGTGGCCTGGAATAGTTTCTATATCGTGTCGCAGACCGAGCGGGCCGTGTTGCTGCGTTTCGGTCGTATCGTCGAGCCCGACGTGAAGCCCGGTATTCACGTGAAGATTCCTTACGTGAACAGCGTGCGCAAGTTCGATGGTCGCCTCATGACGCTGGATACAACCACGTCGCGCTTCCTGACGCTCGAGAAGAAGGCGCTGATGGTCGACTCCTACGCCAAGTGGCGTGTGGACGATGCCGAGCGTTTCTACACGGCGACGTCGGGCATGAAGCAGATCGCCGATGAGCGCCTGGCTCGTCGTCTTGAGGCTGCACTTCGCGACCAGTTCGGTAAGCGCACCTTGCACGAGTCCGTCTCCGGCCAGCGTGACGAGCTGATGGCGTTGGTCACCAACAGCTTGAACCGCGCCGCACAGCAGGAGCTCGGCATCGAGGTGGTGGATGTCCGCGTCAAGGGGATCGACCTGCCGCGCGAGGTCAATCGCAGCGTATTCGAGCGCATGAGCTCGGAACGTGAGCGTGAAGCGCGCGAGCATCGCGCCAAGGGTAAGGAGCTGGCTGAGGGTATTCGCGCCGACGCTGATCGTCAGCGTCGCGTGCTGCTTGCCGAGGCCTTCCGTGAAGCGGAGGAACTGCGAGGCGACGGTGATGCGCAGTCCGCGGCTATCTATGCGGCAGCCTATGGCCTGGATCGGGAGTTCTATTCGTTCTACCGCAGCTTGCAGGCTTATCGCGATAGCTTCGCCAGCAAAGATGATGTGCTGGTACTCGATCCGAACAGCGATTTCTTCCGCTATTTGGAGTCGTCCACGGCGCAATGAAGCGGTGGCGGGTCATCCGGCGGGGCGGTCCGTCCTGCGGGTGACCCGACGGCAAAAGGTTGTTATGATCGCCGAGCCGGGTCACTCCCGGCTTTTTTACGCCTGTGCTTCCGGTCGAAGCCAGGCCGATCCGCACATGGCCCCGCCAAGTTGTGCCTGTACGGCGCGCGGCGCAGAGGCCACGGTTCAAAACGAAATTGCACGCGATAGAAGGCCGGCAGTTGCTGTAGCCCGGTTCTCGTCTGCTTGAATGGGTTTGCCGTATCGAGGAGTGATGGCGAAATGGCAACGTTAGACCGCTGGCTCTTGCCAGATGGCATCGAGGAGGTGCTGCCTGCCGAGGCGGCGCGTATCGAAACCGCACGGCGCCGCGTACTGGACTTGTTTCAGCGTTGGGGTTACGAGCTGGTCATCACTCCGCATATCGAGTTTCTGGAGTCCCTGCTGACCGGTGCCGGTCAGGACCTCGACCTCAAAACCTTCAAAGTGATCGACCCGCTGTCCGGTCGCCAGATGGGATTGCGGGCTGACATCACGCCTCAGGTCGCTCGACTGGATGCGCATACCTTGCGCCGTGAAGGGCCGAGTCGTCTGTGCTACGCCGGCAGTGTGTTGCACGCCAAGCCACAGGCTTTGGCGACCTCACGCAGCCCCATTCAGCTTGGCGCTGAACTCTACGGCGACAGCAGCACCTCGAGTGATCTTGAGGTGATTAGTCTGATGCTCGAGATGCTCGAGCTGGCCGACGTGCCGCATGTACATATGGATCTCGGGCATGTTGGTATCTATCGAGGGCTTGCTCGCGCAGCGGGGCTTTCCGGTAACGCCGAGCAGCAACTGTTCGATGCGATGCAACGTAAGGCGATGGATGAGATCGAAGTGCTTACGGCTGCCGTCGAGCCTGATCTTGCTCGCATGGTGCGGGCTTTGGCGCGCCTGTGTGGCGGGCGAGAGACGCTCGAGGTCGCGCGTTCCGTGCTTGCCGGTGCGCCTGTCGCGGTGCTCGAGTCGCTCGAAGGGCTGATTCGTATCGCTGATCAGGTCGCCGCGCGCTATCCGCAGCTGCCCCTGTATTTCGATCTTGGCGAGCTTCGCGGCTACCACTATCACACCGGCGTCGTGTTCGCTGTGTTTGTGCCCGGCGTAGGGCAATCGATCGCTCAGGGCGGCCGCTATGACGACATCGGTGCCGATTTCGGTCGTGCGCGTCCGGCGACTGGCTTTTCCACCGACCTGAAGACGCTGGTCAGTCTGGGCAATGCCGAGCTGTCTGTCAGTGCTGGCGGTGTCTGGGCACCGAGCGAAGGTGCGGCTGGCTTATGGCAGGCGATCCGCCAGCTTCGCCAGCAGGGCGAGCGCGTGGTGCAGGCGTTGGATGGGCAGGGTGGTGTTTCGGCGGCGGGCGCCGGATGCGACCGTCAGTTGATATTGCACGATGATGCGTGGGTGGTGGCGCCGCTGTACCGCTGAGCGGTGCGGTTGGATGCGCTAGGCTGATTCTGTTTCTTTGCCGGCTTGGGCCGGCATGCTTCGCCGAGAGGACAAGGGTTTATGGGTAAGAATGTCGTGGTCCTGGGCACCCAGTGGGGTGATGAGGGCAAGGGCAAGATCGTCGATCTGCTCACTGATCAGGCGGCGGCCGTTGTCCGCTTCCAGGGTGGCCATAATGCCGGACACACGCTCGTCATCGATGGCGAAAAGACGGTCCTTCACCTCATTCCGTCCGGCATTCTGCGAGCGAACGTGCAGTGCCTGATTGGCAACGGCGTGGTGGTCGCGCCCGACGCGCTAATGCGCGAAATTACCAAGCTGGAAGATAAGGGCGTCCCGGTGCGCGAGCGCCTGCGCATCAGTCCCGCTTGTACGCTGATCCTGCCGTACCACGTTGCGCTGGACCAAGCGCGCGAGGCGTCTCGCTCCGAAGGCAAAATCGGTACGACGGGTCGCGGTATCGGGCCGGCGTATGAGGACAAGGTAGCCCGTCGCGGTCTGCGAATCGGCGACTTGTTCAACCCTGAGCGTTTCGCCGTGAAGCTGCGCGAATTGCTCGAGTATCACAACTTCATCCTGCAGAATTTCTACAAGGTCGAGCCGGTCGATTTTCAAAAGACACTCGATGAGGCGCTAGGCTATGCCGAGATTCTCAAGCCGATGATGACCGACGTATCCGCCTGCCTACACAATCTTCGCAAGCAGGGCGCGCGGATCATGTTCGAAGGTGCCCAGGGCTCGCTGCTCGATATCGATCATGGCACCTATCCGTACGTGACCAGCTCCAGCACCACGGCCGGCGGAACCGCAACTGGCTCGGGCTTCGGTCCGCTTTATCTGGACTATATCCTGGGTATCACCAAGGCCTACACCACCCGTGTGGGTTCTGGTCCTTTCCCAACCGAACTGTTCGACGAAACCGGGGCTCGCCTGGCTGAGCGCGGGCATGAGTTTGGTTCAACCACTGGCCGCGCGCGCCGCTGTGGCTGGTTCGATGCCGTGGTCTTGCGCCGCGCGATCGAGATCAACAGCGTCTCGGGTCTCTGCCTGACCAAGCTGGACGTGCTCGATGGCTTGGAAACCATCCGCATCTGCGTCGCCTACAAGGATCGCAATGGCGAGGTGCTGGTAGACGCGCCGACTGACGCCGATAGTTATCAAGGTCTACAGCCGGTGTACGAAGACATGCCGGGCTGGAGCGAGTCTACCGTCGGCGCCAAGTCGCTCGATGCGCTGCCGGCCAATGCGCGAGCGTACATCAAGCGCCTTGAGAAGCTGGTCGAGGCGCCGATCGATATCATTTCCACTGGGCCTGATCGCAACGAGACCATTGTGCTGCGTCATCCTTACGCCTGATGCAGGCCGCTCTGCCAGGTGCTGTTGCGCTGGGCAGAGCGGCAAATGAGCGTACGAAATGAGAAAGCAAGAAGCTGATAAGGCGTTCAGTTCGCCGAAACGAAAAAACCGAGCCAATGGCTCGGTTTTTTTCTGAAGAGTGGTGCCCAGGAGAAGACTCGAACTTCCACGGTGTTGCCACCGCTAGGACCTGAACCTAGTGCGTCTACCAATTCCGCCACCTGGGCACATTGCGATGATTGCTCATCGACTTAATTTGTCGTTTGCTGGTCGAAGCCGACTTGCTTCGTTTCTGGCTGCATCGGAAACCGTTGCATCAAGAGAGGAGTGGTGCCCAGGAGAAGACTCGAACTTCCACGGTGTTGCCACCGCTAGGACCTGAACCTAGTGCGTCTACCAATTCCGCCACCTGGGCACAAACGATGATACTTCACCGCTTACGTGTTACAACGTCAACCAGACACTGTGGGCGCGAACTATACGGGCGAGGTTATAGGTTGTAAACCCCCGCTTGGGAAAAATAATTCGCCTTAAACCTGCCGCGCGCAGGCGTTTCGCGCTTCAATAGATACAGGGCGTTCTGCCTCAATAAATGAATGAAAGGTGACATCTCTTAATGGCCGATTGGCAATCCCTCGACCCCGAGGCCGCACGTGAAGCGGAAAAATATGAAAACCCCATCCCCAGCCGCGAGCTGATTCTCCAGCATCTGAGCGAACGCGGCTCACCAGCGACCAGGGAGCAATTGGTCGAAGAATTCGGAATGGTGTCCGAAGATGATATCGAGGCACTGCGTCGCCGCCTGCGCGCGATGGAGCGCGATGGTCAACTGATCTACACCCGGCGCGGCACGTATGCCCCGGTGGACAAGCTTGACTTGGTATGCGGTCGCGTGAGCGGCCACCGTGACGGTTTCGGCTTCCTGATCCCAGATGACGGCAGCGACGACCTGTTTCTGAGCCCCGCGCAGATGCGCCTGGTTTTCGATGGAGACCGCTGCCTCGCGCGGGTCGCCGGCCTGGATCGCCGCGGGCGGCGTGAAGGGGCTATCGTCGAAGTCATCAGCCGCGCCCACGAAACCATCGTCGGCCGGTATCAGGAGGAAAGCGGCATTGGGTTCGTCCTGGCTGACAACCCGAAGATCCAGCAGGAAGTGCTTGTGACAGACGGGCGTTCGCTAGGTGCCAAGCCTGGGCAGTTCGTCGAGATTCGCATCACCCACTGGCCTACGCAGCGCTTTCAGCCGCAGGGTGACGTCGTTGAGGTGATCGGCAATTACATGGCGCCAGGCATGGAAATCGACGTCGCGCTGCGCAGCTTCGATATTCCCTATGTATGGCCTGATGCCGTTCAGCGCGAAGCGGCGAAGCTCAAGCCGGAGGTCGAAGAAAAGGACAAGCAGAAGCGTGTCGACCTCCGCCACCTTCCGTTCGTCACGATCGATGGGGAGGATGCCCGCGACTTCGATGATGCGGTGTATTGCGAAAAGCTTAGCGGGTGGAAGCTGTTCTCCGGGGGCTATCGTCTCTATGTGGCGATCGCTGATGTCTCGCATTACGTGAAAGTCGGCTCGGCGCTGGACAAGGAGGCCGAGCTGCGCGGCACCTCGGTGTATTTCCCAGAGCGCGTTGTGCCGATGCTGCCCGAAGCGCTTTCCAACGGGCTCTGCTCGCTGAATCCGCATGTCGATCGCCTAGCCATGGTTTGTGAGATCACACTGAGCAAGTCCGGCAAGATGACCGACTATCAGTTCTACGAGGCGGTCATTCATTCCCATGCCCGGCTGACCTACAACAAGGTCAGCAGCATGCTCGAGCAGCCTTCGTCAACCGAGGGCAAGCGACTGATTGGCGAATATGGGCAAGTGCTACCGCATCTAAAGCAGCTCTACGCACTTTTCAAGGTATTGCTCAAGGCGCGTCATGCGCGTGGCGCGATCGATTTCGAGACCCAGGAGACCCGGATCATCTTCGGTGCGGGGCGCAAGATCGCCGAAATCCGGCCGACCGAGCGTAACGATGCGCACAAGCTCATCGAGGAGTGCATGCTGTGTGCCAACGTCGCCACCGCTCACTTCCTGCAGGACCACGACATCCCTGGCCTGTACCGGGTGCATGAAGGGCCACCGCTTGAGCGTCAGGAGAAGCTGCGTGCCTTCCTTGGCGAGCTGGGTCTGGCCTTGCACAGAGGTAAGGAAGGGCCGACGCCGAAGGATTATCAGGCCTTGCTGGAGCGTATCCAGGATCGGCCGGACTTCAACGTTATCCAGACGGTCATGCTGCGCTCGCTGAGCCAGGCGGTCTACAGCCCGGACAATAACGGTCACTTCGGGCTGAACTACGAGGCCTACGCGCATTTCACCTCGCCGATTCGTCGCTACCCGGACTTGCTAATCCATCGCGCGATCCGCAGCGTGATTCGCTCCCGGCGCGATACGTCGCACGTTCGCCGTGCGGGCGCGACCAGCATGCCGAAGGCGCGTATCTATCCATACGACGAAGCGACGCTCGAGCAGCTCGGCGAGCAGTGCTCCATGACTGAGCGCCGTGCGGACGAGGCGACTCGCGACGTGGTGAACTGGCTCAAGTGCGAGTTCATGAAGGACCGGGTCGGCGAGACGTTCCCGGGCGTGATCACCGCGGTGACGGGATTCGGCCTGTTCGTCGAACTGACTGATATCTATGTCGAGGGGCTGGTGCATGTCACGGCCATGCCGGGCGACTATTACCATTTCGATCCGCTTCATCATCGCCTGTCGGGCGAGCGTAGCGGCCGCAGTTTCCGATTGGGCGACAGCGTCGAGGTGCGTGTCATGCGCGTCGACCTGGATGAGCGCAAGATCGATTTCGAGCTGATCGGCGGCGGTAGCCGGGTCGGCGCTGGCGAGCGCAAGGCGACCGGCGAGCGCGAAGGCAAGGCCGAGCGTTCGCGTAGCCGGAAGACGACGGGGAAAGACAAGGAAAGCGTCAGTGCCGACGTGATGAAGAGCCGCGAGATGAAGAAGGCGCTGCTGTCCGAGGCTAAAGAGAAAAAGACCGGGGCGGGCAAGGCCAAGCGCAGTACTGGCAAAGCAAAGACCGAGGGTTCTCGCACCAAGTCGGACGGTGGCGCGCCGCGTAAGCGTAAGGCGAAGTCATGAGCGACCTGGAAAAGATCTATGGCCTGCACGCTGTAGAGGCCATGCTTCGTCATCACCCCCGGCGCGTAAAGCAGGTGTGGCTAGCCGAGGGGCGGGGCGACCCCCGCATTCAGGCGCTGCTGCAGCTCGCCGGCCAGGAAAAGGTTCGTGTCGGGCAATGCGAACGCCGCGAGATGGATGCCTGGGTTGAGGGCGTCCACCAGGGTGTCATTGCCGAAGTCAGCCCCAGCCAGGTCTGGGGTGATGCGATGCTCGACGAGCTGCTCGACCGCACCGAGCAGGCTCCGCTGCTACTCGTGCTGGACGGGGTGACCGACCCGCATAACCTCGGCGCTTGCCTGCGCACGGCTGATGCGGCCGGTGCGCTGGCCGTCATCATCCCCAAGGACAAGTCCGCAACGCTCAACGCAACGGTACGCAAGGTGGCTTGTGGTGCGGCTGAGGTCATACCGCTCGTCGCGGTAACCAACCTCGCCCGGACCTTGGAAAAGCTGCAGCAGCGCGGCCTGTGGATCGTCGGCACAGCCGGTGAAGCTGAGCAGGAGCTCTATGACCAGGACCTGAGCGGGCCGATCGTGCTGGTCATGGGGGCCGAGGGCAAGGGGATGCGGCGCTTGACCCGAGAGCACTGCGATTTCCTGGTGCGGTTGCCGATGGCCGGCAGCGTCAGCAGTCTCAACGTCTCGGTCGCGACGGGTGTCTGCCTGTTCGAAGCACGGCGTCAGCGCCGGCGCGGCCAGCCCGTCGCCTGAAACAATGGGTGGCGCTCATATGGGCGCCCCCTTCCGAACCAGATCGCGCCTCGTGCGGTCCATTGTCGATCCCGTGCCGCCTTGGTGCTCAATGTCGCTCTGCTGCACGTGCCCGGCTTTAGCCTGGCGCTGAGCCGAGTCCGGCCGCGTCAGGCTAGCACCATGGAGGTTGTATGCCGCAACGCCCGCCTTTCGAGGCATTGTTCAGGGTTTCACCAAACGCTTACCTGCTGCTGGATCGGGATCTGGTGATCCTCGATGCCAACGATGCCTATCTGAAACTGACTGCCCGCGCGCTCGAAGAAATAGTCGGCAAGCGCATCCATGATGCTTTTACCGCAGATCCCGATGCGCCTGAAACAACGCATGTGGATGAGCTGCTCGAATCTTTCGCGCAAGTCCTGCGGACACGTGCGGTCGACAGCCTGCCGGTGATCCGTTATTCGATATTGGTCGGCGAAGGCGACTCGGCCGTCTACCAGGATCGGTACTGGAGTGCGACGCATACACCCCTGCTCGACGAGAGCGGGGAGGTTGCCATGATTCTGCAGCACACCGTCGATATCACCGAACTGCAGTCGTTAAAGGCGTCGCTGCGCTCGGCTGAGGCGGGCGCGCAGCCGCCGCAGCAGATCGAGGCTGGCATCATGTCCCGCGCGAGGCTGATGCAGGATGAGGGCAAACAATTGCGTCAGTTGTTCGCTCAGGCGCCGGGGTTCGCCTGCTTCTTGCGCGGCCCAGAACATGTATTCGAACTGGCCAATGCCGCCTACGAGTCGCTGACCGGGCACCGGCCGCTGATCGGGCGGACTGTACGCGAGGCGCTTCCCGAGCTGGAAGGGCAGGTGTTTATCGATTTGCTGGACGATGTCTACCACAACGGTCAGCCGTACATTGGGCGAGGTATGCGAGCCATGCTGCGGCGGCAGCCCGAAGCCGAGCCCGAGGAAGTCTACGTCGACTTCGTGTTCCAACCGATCATTGAGCGTGACGGTAAGGCCTCTGGAATATTTGTGCTGGGCAGCGATGTGACGGAGCAGTACCGCAGCCAGCAGGAATTGCAGGCCCATCGTGATCATCTGGAGGAATTGGTTCGCGAGCGTACCCAGGAGCTGTCGCACAGCGAGTCCGAGCGTCGTGTTGCAGAAGCGGCGCTGATGCAGGCGCAAAAGCTCGAAGCTGTGGGCAAGCTTACCGGGGGCATCGCCCACGATTTCAATAACATGCTGCAGATCATCGGCGGCAATCTGCAGTTGCTGCGGCGTAGTTTGGGCGGTGACGAAACGGCACTCAGGCGACTCGATTCGGCGGTTGGCGGTGTTGAGAAGGGTGCTCGACTGGCCTCGCAACTGCTGGCGTTCGCCAGCCGTCAGCCGTTGTTGCCGCAAGCAGTGGACCTCGGCGCGCTGCTCGAGCAGATGAGCGAGCTGCTCAACGGGGCGCTGGGGCGCGCCGTTCAATTAACGATTGATGGTCAGGTTGGGCTGTGGCCTGTTTCGGCGGACACCGGCAATCTGCAGGCAGCGATTCTCAATCTGGCGGTCAATGCACGCGATGCGATGACGAGTGGGGGCGAGCTCAGGCTGCTCCTGCGTAATCGAAGCTTCGACGCATCGGCGCTAGCCGCCCATCCAGACGCAGCGCCGGGCGACTATGTGGAACTGAGCGTGGTCGACCGCGGTGAGGGAATGCGACCCGAAGTGCTGTCACGCGCCTTCGAGCCCTTCTTCACGACTCGCCAGGCCAGCAATGCCTCGGGCCTTGGCCTGAGCATGGTGTATGGATTCGTCAGGCAGAGCGGCGGTTTCGTTGAGCTTGAGAGCGAGGCGGGTGCGGGCACGGTGGTGCGCATTTGCTTACCCCGAGATGCTTCCCATATGGATGAGGGTGCAACCTTGGAGGCGAGGGGGAATGCAGCGTCTGTGGTCGCTAGCGACCCCGCCTCGACGCGCTCCGGCGCCCTGGCGATTCTTTTCGTCGAGGACGATCCAACCTTGCGCATGCTCACCGGCGAAGTAATGGAAGAGCTCGGGCACCGGGTGACACCGTGCGACTCCGCCGAAGAGGCGTTGGAGCAGTTGGAGCGGAGCAGCTTCGATGTATTGCTGACCGACGTGGGCCTGGCCGGCATGAGCGGTACCGAGCTGGCCCGCCAGGCAAAGGCGCGGCATCCGTCGCTCAGCATCGTCATCGCCTCGGGCTATCCGGTAGATGCACGCGAGGAAGGCCTGGAGGGGTTGAAATCCATGCTCAAGCCTTACGACATCCAGCAGGTGCGTGCGCTGCTCGATGGCATTCGTGACGAGCGTGGGGGCTGACCGGACGCTCGTCGAGCTGGTTAAAACTTCACCAGATCGCCTTGCGCGGGCGGGCGCGCTTCTCTAGAATTGCGCCCCTTGCCCGAGCGGCAGGCGTTTGCGCGCCTCACTGCCGGCAAGACAATATCCAGATTCACTCCTTGCCTGATCCGCGCACAGCGGCAGGCTGCAACCCGTAAGGAGCAACAATGCGTCATTACGAAATCATCTTCCTGGTCCACCCGGATCAGAGCGAGCAGGTCGGCGGCATGGTGGAGCGTTACACCAAGCTGATCGAAGAAGACGGCGGCAAGATCCATCGCTTGGAAGACTGGGGTCGTCGTCAGCTGGCCTATGCCATCGACAACGTTCACAAGGCTCACTACGTGATGCTGAACGTCGAGTGCAGCGGCAAGGCCCTGGCCGAGCTGGAAGACAACTTCCGCTACAACGATGCCGTCATCCGCAACCTGGTCATCCGTCGCGACGAAGCCGTGACCGAGCAGTCTGAAATGCTCAAGGCCGAGGAAAACCGTAGCGAGCGCCGTGAGCGTCGTGATCGCCCTGAAACTGACAATGTCAACGAAAACGACAATGACAGCGACAGCCGCGACAACAACGCGGACGAGTAATCCACGGACCTATTGAGGAGCCTATTTCATGGCACGTTTTTTCCGTCGTCGTAAGTTCTGCCGTTTCACCGCAGAAAACGTCAAAGAGATCGACTACAAGGATCTCAACACCCTGAAGGCCTACATTTCCGAAACCGGCAAGATCGTTCCCAGCCGTATCACCGGAACCAAGGCACGTTATCAGCGCCAGCTGGCCACCGCTATCAAGCGCGCCCGTTTCCTGGCCCTGCTGCCCTACACCGACAGCCACGGTCGTTGATCGAGCTGTTCGACAGAAGTAAAGGATAGATCGCATGCGCGCCCTGGCTGATTTCATCATGCGCGGCCGTGTGCAAGCCATCGTGGTGGTGGCAGGCTCCGCGGCATTGCCGATGTTGTTCTGGCTATCTGCGGCTGCCGGAAGCCTGGTGTTGTTGCGTCGTGGGTTTCGGGATGCGTTGGGCGTGTTGGTCTGGGCCATAGTGCCCGCCTGTGCCTGGTGGTTCTTCGGTGATCCACGCACGTTGCTGGTCTTGCTGGGTTCGTTCGGTCTTGCGTGGTTGTTGCGCGACCAGGCGTCCTGGTCCCGCGTGATGCTGTGTAGCGTAGGGCTTGGGCTGTTGTACGCCTGGGCGCTCGGAGTGGTTTTCGGTGAGCCGATTGCGGCACTCGCCACAGAGTTGCAAAAAGTGCTGCCCGAGATGTTGTCGGACGCCTACCAGCAACTCTCGGCAGATGAGCAGGCGCGATTGGGTTCGCTGCTGACACCGGTTCTGACCGGTCTGTTGGCGGCCTTGCTGCAAATTGCCACGCTACTCAGCCTGATGCTGGGGCGTTACTGGCAAGCATCGCTCTACAACCCAGGTGGGTTCGGTCTGGAGTTCAGGGCACTGCGGTTCACCCCGCTGCCGGCGATGTTGCTGTTGATGGGCATCCTGCTAGGGCCGAGCCTAGGCGTACAGATGGCGATGATGGCGCCGTTGTGCAGTGTTCCGCTGGTTTTTGCTGGCATCGCATTGCTCCACGGGCTGGTCAGGCAAGGGCGTATGGCCCGGTTCTGGCTGGTTGGGCTTTATGTCACGCTGGTGTTGTTCATGCAGTTGATTTATCCGTTACTGGCCGTTTTGGCCGTTGTCGACAGTTTGTTTGATTTTCGCGGGCGCGCATCTCGTGATGACGATGTGGGACCTGCGGACGGTGAAGGTTAAAAGTTAAGAGGTAAGGCTCAAATGGAAGTCATCCTGCTGGAAAAAGTCGCAAACCTGGGCAACCTGGGCGACAAGGTAAACGTCAAGGCCGGCTACGGCCGTAACTACCTGCTGCCACAGCGCAAGGCCACTGCTGCGACCCCGGCGAACATCGCCGAGTTCGAAGCACGCCGTGCCGAGCTGGAAAAGGCCGCTGCCGAGCGCAAGGCGTCCGCCGAAGCGCGTGCTGCGCAATTGGCTGAGCTGGAAGTCACCATCACCGCGACCGCGGGCGATGAGGGCAAGCTGTTCGGTTCCATCGGTACCCACGACATCGCCGATGCGCTGACCGCCTCCGGCGTCGAAGTGGCCAAGAGCGAAATCCGTCTGCCTAACGGTACTATCCGTCAGGTCGGCGAATACGACGTCGCGGTGCACCTGCACACTGACGTCGAAGCGACCGTCAAGCTGATCGTGGTCGCTGGCTGAAGCCAGTCGTTGTCTGGCACCACCGGTGCCTGACGCGTAACATCGGGCACGTTTCCACCCAGGTGGAACGTGCCCTTTGTCTTTCTGAACCCATTGATTCACGAGTGCCATGAACGACATCAGCATCCCACAGCAATACGATCTGGAAACCGCCGCGCTCAAGGTGCCGCCGCATTCGATCGAGGCCGAACAAGCCGTGCTGGGTGGCCTGATGCTCGACAACAATTCCTGGGAGCGCGTGCTCGATCAGGTGTCCGATGGCGATTTCTATCGCCATGACCACCGGCTGATCTTCCGCGCGATCTTCGCCCTCGCCGAACGCAACTCGCCGTTCGATGTGGTGACGCTTTCCGAGCAACTGGACAAGGAAGGCCATCTGGCTCAAGTCGGCGGGTTGGCCTATCTCGGTGAGCTGGCGAAAAACACACCCTCGGTCGCGAACATCAAGGCCTATGCGCAGATCATTCGCGAGCGCGCTACGCTGCGGCAGTTGATCGGCATCAGCAACGAGATCGCCGACAGCGCCTACGCACCGCAAGGCCGCACCGGCGAGGAAATTCTCGACGAGGCAGAGCGGCTAATCTTCCAGATTGCCGAAGCGCGGCCAAAGACCGGCGGCCCAATCGGCATCAACGACATCCTGGTCAAGGCGATCGATCGAATCGATACGCTGTTCAATGCAGGCGAAGCGATCACGGGCCTGTCCACTGGTTTTACCGATCTCGACGAAGCGACCAGCGGCCTGCAGCCAGCGGATCTCATCATCGTGGCGGGCCGCCCCTCCATGGGTAAGACCACCTTCGCCATGAACCTGGTCGAAAACGCCGTGCTTCGCTCCGACAAGGCGATCTTGGTCTACTCGCTGGAAATGCCTGCCGACTCCATCGTGATCCGTATGCTGGCCTCGCTCGGTCGCATCGACCAAACCAAGGTGCGTACCGGCAAGCTCAGCGATGACGATTGGCCGCGACTCACCTCGGCCGTCAATCTGCTCAACGACCGCAAGCTGTTCATCGACGATACCGCGGGTATCAGCCCGTCGGAAATGCGCGCGCGCACCCGGCGTTTGGCGCGCGAGCACGGCGAGATCGGCATGATCATGGTCGACTACTTGCAGCTGATGCAGATTCCCGGCTCCAGCGGCGACAACCGGACCAACGAAATTTCCGAAATCTCCCGGTCCCTCAAAGGCCTGGCGAAGGAGTTCAATTGCCCGGTGATCGCCTTGTCGCAGCTCAACCGCTCCCTGGAGCAACGCCCCAACAAGCGCCCGGTGAACTCCGACTTGCGCGAATCGGGGGCGATCGAGCAGGACGCTGACATCATCATGTTCGTCTACCGGGACGAGGTCTATCACCCGGAGACCGAGTACAAGGGCGTCGCCGAAATCATCATCGGGAAACAACGGAACGGCCCGATTGGCACGACCCGCCTGGCCTTTCTTGGCAAGTATTCACGGTTCGAGAACCTGGCGCCGGGTAGCTATCAGTTCGACGACGAGTAGCCGCTGTCGGCATGTTCCGTACTTCGGTGCGAGCCGTGCCTTTGCATAGCGGGTCGGCCTGCACGACCGAGTGTGCGCAGAGTAAGATTCCCGCCTCGCCCGCCGCTGTACAGGAATCACACCCATGCGCCCGTTGGTCGCCACGGTCGATCTGACCGCGATACGCCACAACTACCAGCTCGCCAAGCAATGCGCGCCCCAGCGCAAGGCGTTCGCCGTCGTCAAGGCCAACGCCTACGGCCACGGCGCGCCTGAAATCGTGGCGGCGTTGCACGATCTTGCCGATGGCTTCGCTGTAGCCTGCCTCGAAGAAGCCGAAACGATTCGTGCTGAGGCCCCCGAGACGCGAATCCTGCTGCTCGAAGGTTGCTTCGAACCCGCGGAATATCTGCGCGCTGCCGAGCTGGGGCTGGACGTCGCAATTCAGGACCGGCGCCAGGCTGAATGGCTGTTGCGCGCTGAGTTGGCGCGGCCGCTGAACGTGTGGCTTAAACTGGACTCGGGTATGCACCGGCTGGGCTTCAGCCTGGCTGAGCTGAGGGAATGCCATGCGCTGCTGACGGGAGCGGCTCAGGTCAGCGAACTGAACCTGATCAGCCATTTTGCCTGCGCCGACGAGCGCGGCCATCCGCTGAACGAACTGCAGCTTGAACGCTATGCGGAGCTGCTGCCGTTGGCGTTCGATCAGTGCTCGCTAGCTAATTCCGCTGCGGTGCTGACCTTGCCACAGGCACATATGGCCTGGATCCGGCCCGGCATCATGCTCTACGGCGCCACGCCATTCGCCGAACTGAGCGCCAGGGAGCTGGGGCTCAAGCCGGCAATGACGCTGACCGGGGCGCTGATCGCGGTGCGTGAGGTGCCGGCCGGTGACAGCGTCGGCTACGGTGCCAGCTGGGTGGCGCAGCGACCCTCGCGAATCGGAACGGTGAGCTGCGGTTATGCCGATGGTTATCCGCGCAGCGCGCCGGCCGGCACGTCAGTGGTCATCCACGGGCAGCGTGTGCCCTTGGCTGGTCGGGTATCGATGGACATGCTTGCGGTGGACCTTACCGACTTGCCGCAGGCTCATCCTGGTGATGCGGTAGAGCTGTGGGGCGCGCAGATGCCGATCGACGAGCTGGCCCAGGCATGCGGCACCATTGGCTATGAATTGCTGACCAAAGTGACCGGCCGGGTGCCGCGTCGTTATATCGGCTGATCGGCCGCGGCCTGTCCGTCCTGTTGCACCCAGTTCGCCCGGCCCCGCTGCTTGGCTTGATAGAGCGCTTCGTCCGCCGCTTTGTGGAGCTGTGAGAACTCACCGGCATGACGGGGAAAGAATGCCGCGCCGACGCTGACAGTCACGGCCAGCCCAACACCTCGATAAGGCACCGGCCGCGACAGTTCATCAAGCAGGCGTTCGGCAATCGGCGCGGCGTCCTGCTCAGCATCCGGCCCGGTCAGCAGTACCGCGAATTCGTCGCCGCCCAGCCGGGCAGCCATGTCGCTGCTGCGCACCAGGCTGCGCAAACGCTGGCCAAGGGTGCGCAACAGTAGGTCGCCAGCATCGTGGCCGTACCCGTCATTGATCGGCTTGAAGTGATCCAGATCGATCAACAGCAGCGCAACGGACTCGCCCCGCTGGCGAGCCTCGCCCATGGCCTGCTCGATGCGCTCGATTAGGAAGCGGCGGTTCGGCAGCTCGGTCAGCGGGTCGTGGAAGGCTGCCTGCTTGAGCTCGACTTCCTGGGCGCTGAGGTGCCGGTTGGCTTCGGCGAGTTCCGCGGTGCGTGCCTCAACGGCAAGGCTGAGCTGTTCGGCGCTGGCTTGAATGTGTCGCAGCCGCTCGCTCTTTTCGCGGTCGGCATGCTCCAGCGCCGCGGCGCGCTCCTGTTTGAGAATCTGGATGCGGTAGGCCAGGGCAAAGGAGAACAGGATGGATTCGGCAGCAACGGCCAGCGGAAAGGCGAATGCATTCCAGGCGGCGGGCTGGACGACGCCGGTCGCACGCAAGAGCAGCAGGTTGACGCTGCCGAGAATCACGCCGAAACCGAGCAGGTAGAGCACCGCTGGAAAGTAGCCTTGGCGCCAGCGGCCAAACGAGGCCCAGAGCGAGGCCGGTATCGCAGTGAACGCCAACGCCACGAAGACCCAGGCGCCGAATGCGCGCCAGCCGAAGGCATTGAGCAGCACAGCGAGCCCGTAGAGCACGCAGGCGAAGGTCAGCAGCCGATGCGCCCAGGGTACGAAGCGGCGCGTTTGCAACAAGGTTTGTGTGAAGCGACAGGCGCTGAAGCCCCACAGTGCCGGGATGCTGATGCGATCCAGCCAGAACGGGACCGGCCCGCCAGGCCAGAGGTACTGGAAACCGTGGCCGGTCATCGCCAGGATCATCAGCAGGGCGCCGCTGGTGGTCATGACGTACCAGAAATAGGCGGTGTCGTGCAGGCTGAGAAAAATGAACAGGTTGTAGAGCAGCATCGCCAGGATCACGCCGTAGACGAGGCCGAGAAACAGGTTCTCGCCAACGGCCTGCTCCTGCAGCGCGTCGAGTTGCCAAACCTTGAGCGGAAAGGAATTGCCGGCCGGGTCATAGCTGCGCAGGTAAACAGTCGCCGCCTGTTGGTCGTCCAGCGGCGGCAGCCGGAACAGCATGCGTCGATAGGGGTAGTCGCGCCCTTCGTTGAAGCCGACCCGCTCTCCGGATTGCCGCTCTTGCCAGCCCCCATTGCCGTCCGGCAGGTAGAGGCGCAGATCCTTCAGCGTGACCGAGCCGACTTCCAGCCACCAGGACGCCGGCGCGTCGTGGGTGCGCTGGAGTTTGACCCGGATCCACCAGGGGTTCGGGCTCTGCCCTACGCTGGCCTTGCCGTGGGCGGGCTGGAAGCGGGCCTGTATCTCGGGGGCTTGAAGCTGTTGGATGTCCAGCTGCGTCCCGGCCTTCCAGCAGGTCGACCTGGGTGTTGAGCCCGCGGCCACTGTCGGTCGGGTCGAGAACGAGGGTGTCGGCCCGAGCGATGCCCAGGCTTGAGAGGGTCATGAGCAACGCGATGAGAAGGGTGCGCACCGGGATATCCGGAACTCGAAGCAGGGGCTGGGTCGCGCGAGTATAACGGCGCGCAGGGGCGGCGGGTGCGCCTGTCGCCCCGCGTGAGAAAGACCCTGCGCAATGGTCGGGCTTGATCATTTTTTGTGCTATATTCCGCGCCCGTTTTCGTTGCCCCGGTGCTCCGCCATGCACGCAGCCAAGCCATTGTTCGACTATCCCAAGTACTGGGCCGAGTGTTTCGGTCCAGCGCCTTTCCTGCCGATGAGCAGAGAGGAGATGGATCAGCTCGGCTGGGATTCGTGCGACGTGATCATCGTCACCGGGGACGCCTACGTCGACCATCCGTCGTTCGGCATGGCGATCATTGGCCGCCTGCTCGAAGCGCAGGGCTTTCGCGTTGGCATCATCAGCCAGCCCAACTGGCAGAGCAAAGACGATTTCATGAAGCTCGGCCAGCCGAATCTGTTCTTCGGCATCGCGGCGGGCAACATGGATTCGATGATCAACCGCTACACCGCCGACCGGAAGGTGCGCTCGGATGACGCCTATACCGCTGGCGGGCAGGCCGGCAAGCGCCCGGATCGCGCCAGCCTGGTCTACAGCCAGCGTTGCAAGGAGGCCTACAAGGACACGCCAGTGATCCTTGGTGGCATCGAGGCATCGCTACGCCGCATCGCCCACTACGATTACTGGCAGGACAAGGTCCGCCGCTCGATCCTGATGGACGCCACGGCCGACATCCTGCTGTACGGCAACGCTGAGCGCGCTGTGGTCGAGGTGGCGCAGCGCCTGGCTCGTGGTGAACGGGTCGAAGAGATCACCGACGTACGCGGCACCGCCTTCCTGCGCAAGGATTCGCCTCAGGGCTGGTTCGAGATCGACTCCACCCGGATCGACCGTCCGGGCAAGGTCGACAAGATCATCAATCCTTACGTCAGTACCCAAGACCTGCAGTCGTGCGCCATCGAGCAGGAAAAAGGCGGGAGTGGCCTGGCGGATGACCCGAACGAGGCGAAGGTCGTCCAGTTGCTGCCGAACCCGAAGATCGAGCGCGACAGGACCGTCATCCGGTTGCCGTCTTTCGAGAAAGTGCGCAACGACCCTGCGCTTTACGCCCATGCCAACCGCGTCCTGCATCTGGAGACCAATCCGGGCAATGCGCGTGCGCTGGTGCAACGGCACGGCGACCATGACATTTGGCTGAACCCGCCGCCCATTCCGTTGAGCACCGAGGAGATGGACTATGTGTTCGCCTCGCCGTTCGCGCGGGTCCCGCATCCGGCGTATGGCGGCAGCAAGATTCCAGCCTACGAGATGATCCGCTTCTCGGTGAACATCATGCGCGGCTGCTTCGGCGGCTGCACCTTCTGTTCGATCACCGAGCATGAAGGCCGAATCATCCAGAACCGCTCGCACGAATCGATCCTGCATGAGATCGAGGAGATGAAGAAGCTGCCGGGGTTCACTGGCGTGGTGTCCGACCTCGGCGGGCCTACCGCCAACATGTATCGCATCGCCTGCAAGAGCACGGAGATCGAGAAGCACTGCCGCAAGCCGTCGTGCGTGTATCCCGGCATTTGTGAAAACCTGAACACCGACCATAGCTCGTTGATCGAGCTGTACCGCAAAGCGCGCGCGCTGCCAGGCGTGAAGAAGATCCTGATCGCCTCGGGGCTGCGTTATGACCTCGCCGTGGAATCGCCCGAATACGTCAAGGAACTGGTCACCCATCACGTCGGCGGCTATCTGAAAATCGCGCCCGAGCACACCGAGCGCGGGCCGTTGGACAAGATGATGAAACCTGGAATCGGCTCCTATGACCGGTTCAAGCGCATGTTCGACAAGTTTTCCAAGGAGGCGGGCAAGGAGCAGTACCTGATCCCGTACTTCATCGCGGCGCATCCCGGCACCACTGACGAGGACATGATGAATCTCGCGCTGTGGCTAAAGGCCAATGGCTTCCGCGCCGATCAGGTTCAGGCCTTCTACCCCTCGCCGATGGCCAGCGCCACGGCCATGTACCACAGCGGCAAGAACCCGCTGCGCAAGGTGACGTACAAAAGCGAAGAGGTCGCCATCGTCAAGAGCGAGGAGCAGCGCCGCCTGCACAAGGCTTTCCTGCGCTATCACGACCCCAAGGGCTGGCCGATGCTGCGCGAGGCGCTATTGCGCATGGGGCGCGGCGATCTGATCGGCAGCGGCAAGCACCAGCTCATCCCGGCGCATCAGCCGGCGACCGAGGGTTACCACAGCGCGCGTCGAAAGAACTCGACGCCGGCCGGCAGCAAGAAGGCGGGGCAGGGCGGACAGATCCTTACCCAGCACAATGGCTTGCCACCACGCAGCCATGACGGCAATGCCTGGGACAAGCGCGAGCAGGCCAAGGCTGCCGCCGAAGCACGCCGCAAGGCGGCGGCCGGCAACGGCAAACCGCCAAAGAGCCGCAAGCCGTCCCAGCGGCCGGCCGTACCGCGCTGATTGGCGCATCCGGGCGCTAGCGTTCCGCTTCGGTCAGCAGCGGAACGTCTGAGTCGCCCGGTTGAGGTCGCCCGCCAGGCGCAGCATCTGCTCGCTCTGCTCCCGACCTTGGCTGATGTGTTCCAGGTTAGTGTCGCCTAACTGATGGATGCGCTCGCTATGCCCGCGAATCTCGCTCACGGCGTCGCCCTGCTGGGCGGTGGCTTGCGCGATCTGCGCGGCCATGTGTTCGATGCTGCCGATGGTCTCGACGATTCGCAGCAAGGCCTGGTCGGCAGTCTCGGCGAGCTCGGCGGTGCCGCGTGCATGATCGACCTGGACGCGCATGGCTGCTAGCGACTGGTGGGCCGCCTTCTGCAACGTGCCAATCAGCTGTTGAATCTCTTCGGTCGCGCCGCTGGTGCGCTGTGCCAGTGTTCGCACCTCGTCCGCTACCACGGCAAATCCGCGGCCCTGTTCGCCGGCCCGGGCTGCCTCGATGGCCGCGTTTAACGCAAGCAGGTTCGTCTGCTCGGCAATGGCCCGGATAACGGTCAGCACGCTGCCGATCGAGCTGGTCTCGTTGGCCAGGCGTTCAATGGCGACGGCGTTGTCCTCTACCTCATCGACCAGCCCACGCAGGCCGGCCAGGCTCTGGCTGATCACCTGCTGTCCATGCGCGACGGCGCTGCTTGCCGCCTGCCCGGCTTCCGCGGTTTGTCCAGCGCCGTTGGCTACGTCCTGGATAGTCGCTTCGAGTTCGGCCAGTGAATCTCGAATCTGTGCCGTGTCTTCGGTCTGGCGACTCGCGCCCTGATGCAGGTTGCTGCTCATCAACGCCAGGTTGTGGCTGCTCTGGCTGACTTCTTCGGCGTGTTCGCGCAGCGTGCCGACCAGCCCCAGCAGGTAGCCGCGCAACTGGTTGAGCGAGGTCGCGATATCGATCAGTTCCGGTGTGTTCGAGCGAAGCGCGACGTGTTGACTGAAGTCGCCCTTTGCCCAGGATGAGAGCGCCGGGACCAATTGGCCGAGCGCCTGCGTGAGACGCCGCTGCAGTTGGTCGATGGCCAGGGCGATCAGCAGGATCAACGCGATGATGGTCCCCTGGATCAAACGCACCTCGAACTGGATCTGCCCATACTGGTCGCGGATTTCCGGCTCCAGCTTGCCCAGCGAATCCTGCAAACCGGCGATGCGCTCGGCACTGCTGGCTGCCAGTTCGCTGCGTTGGCGAATCAGGTCCCGGGTGCGCTGAAGCTCGGCGGGGTATCGCTTGAGCAAGCTCGACAGTTCCCGTTTGAAGGCGACCCCCTCGTCCTCGCTGCTGTCTGCCGCCTCGCTGTCCAAGTCGAGTATTGCGGCAAACGCGCTTGCACCGGAACGCTGTTCGGTGACCACGCCTAGCAGCGGCAGCGATCCAATTCGCTCCACTTCCTGGGTAAGCCCTGCCAGGGCTTGTTCGACTTCCGATGCCAATTCATCGCGGCCGCTGGATACCAGCTTGGCGCGGGCATGGCTTAGGCGTAGCAGGTGGCGGCTGGCTTCGAACAGCGGGAGTTGATAACTCGAAGCAGCCAGCGCTGAGCTTTTGCCGACATACCGTTGGAGCTGCTCGAGATTGCCTGCCAGCTCGCGCTCGGCCTGTAGTAGCAGGCCCTGAGGATCGCCTGCGAGCTTACCGGCGGCCAGCAGTTCGCCTGCGGTGAACTGGCGCAGCGCCTCGAGGCTTGGCCGCACTTGCTCGGCGAACGCGGGCGGTAGCCCTTCGATTTCGCTGGCCAGGGCGTCCAGTGATTGAACAGCCGCGTTATGACGCAGCGTATCGCCAGAGGCCAGGTAACCGCTGATGTTGCGCGCCACGTCGGTCTGAAATTGCTGCGACAGGTTGAGGTACTGCGCCATGAGCTGATAAGGACGGCTGAGCGCGCGTTCCGACCACCACAGGGTGAGGCCGAGCGCCAGGCAGATCGCCACGAGCAGCAGAGTATTGATGGTGGTGAGCGATTTAAGGCGCATTCCTGGCCTCCAGCTGGCGGGGAGGCTAGGACGGTATGGCTAAATGATGTCACTCATGTGACAGCGTCGAACCGTTCGACGCAATTTCGTCCACTCTTCTTGGCGCGGTACAGCGCTTCGTCCGCTTGCTGCGTCATGGCCTTGGTGTCTGCGCCGCTGCTCAGTTCGGTAATGCCGCAGCTGAATGTACACGTAAGGTCTGCCGGTTGGGCAGGGAAGCGTATCTCGGCAAAGCGCTGGCGAATGTCGTCGAGTACTTTCCAGGCGTCGCCGATCGCCGTGTCGGGCAGCACGACGGCGAACTCCTCACCACCGTAGCGACCGATGTGGTCGGTCTTGCGCAGGCGCTGCTTGAGGAACAAAGCCAGGCTCTTGATGACCCGGTCGCCCATCGGATGCCCGTAGGTGTCGTTGACCCGCTTGAAGTGATCGATGTCGATCATGGCAAAGCACAGCGATTGGCCGTCGCGCCGCGAGCGGGCACAAGCGTCCTCCAGCAGCTGCAGGCTGTGGGTGTGGTTGTAAAGACCGGTGAGGCTGTCGCGTACGATCCGGGCCTTGAGGTTGCGTGCCCGCTCGGCGCGGGTGCGTACCGTAGCGATCAAGTGGCTGGGCTTGATCGGCTTAGTAAGGAAGTCATCGCCGCCCTCGTTCATAGCGTCGAGCTGCTTGTCCAGGTCATCCTCGGCCGAGAGGTAGATGATCGGCACGCTGACATACCGCTCGTGCTGGCGGATCACCTTGGCTAGCTCGGTACCCATGCAGTCGGGCATGTACATGTCGAGAATGATCAGGTCCGGCTGGAACTCGGCGAGATGGTTGATCGCCTGGATGGGGTCATTGAGGGTTCGGGTAATGATGCCGGCGTTGTTCAGCACGCGCTCGGTGTGGGTGGCCTGGGCACGGGAGTCATCGATGATGAGGACGCGAAAGGGCTCGTAGTGCGCCGTGCGGGTGAAAATCTCGATCCGCTCGAGCAGGCTCGAGGCATCCAGGCTGCCGGTGAAGAAGTCCAGCCCGCCCGCGCGAACCGCGGCAAGGCGCATCGGTGTATCGGTGTCGCTGTGGCTGAAGAATAGGATCGGTAGCTTTTCCTCGAGGCCTTGCTGAATGCGCTCGACCATCTTCAACCCCTCACCCGTCCCGTTAAAGTCGACATCCATGACGATCGCGGCGGGGTGGCGCTCATGCATGGCGGCGAGGAACTGACGGTCGTCGACGAATGCCTGTGCCGTCATGCTGAAGAACTCCAGCTGACGAACCACATGCAGGGCGCGTTCATGGTTGTCCAACGCGATATAGACGGGCTTGCTCAGCGGCGGCACGTAGGCTGACTGCCCGCGCGGGTCGCCATGGCGCAGGCCGGTGCGGGCCAGGCGGTAGACCAATTGGCTGAGGGTCGAAATGGTGTCGCTCGACAGCCGGCCGCGGTTGTCGCGAATGTCGCCTAGGCACTCCTCGATGCTCAGGGCGAGCAGTCGATGTTCGTTCTGGTCGAAGCGTTCGGCGAAGCGTCGCAGCCGCTGATTGGCTTCGCTCAGGGCGCTGCGATAGGCCTCGTTCCATTCACCACGCTGCAGTTGTTGCCAGACTTCCAGCACTTCACGGGCTTGATGGATCACCCGTTGCGCGAAATGTTGCTTGAGATTTTCCTGGTCCGACATTCCCGGTTTTTCCTGGCCGATGCGACTGACCTGTCGAGGCGCGATGGTGGCTGCATGCTACCACCTCGTCCGCGTGACGATGATGCCGCTTTGGCGCGCTGGTTCTCATTGTGCGTTAGTGCCTGGCTCCCTGCGTTATAGTGGCTCGCCGATCGCAACGCTTCACGCAGACCGGCGGTCGAACCTCTGAAAACGAGAGAAGGACATTGCTCATGTTGGATTGGAAAAACCGTCTTGGCCGCTCCGGCTCGTCGGGAAACAGCGCGACGGCGGACAGGGCGGGGCGCAATTCGCTGTGGCTGGCCCTGGCCGCGGTGGTTGGTGTCTATCTGCTGGTTTCGCTGATTCTCGGTTGGTACTGGAGTCGCGAGCCGGATCGTTTCCCGGTTCAGCAGCACGTTCGACAGGCCGCGGACGCGGCACAGCGACAGATTGCCAATGGTTACACGACGGTCGAAACGCTCAAGCAGGTCGCCAGCACTTTGCTCGATAAACCGGGCGGCTACCTGACCAACGATATCGCCCCGCCCGGCCTCTGGCTGGACAACATGCCGGCCTGGGAATATGGCGTGCTGGTGCAGGTGCGCGATCTTAGCCGCGCGTTGCGCAAGGACTTTGCGCGCTCGCAGTCGCAGTCCACTGAGGACTCCGATCTGTCGAAGGCCGAGCCGCTGTTCAACTTCGATAACCGCAGTTGGGCGTTGCCGGCCAGCGAAGCTGAATACCGCAATGGCATCCGGTTTCTCGACCGCTATCTGGCGCGCCTCAGCGACCCAGCGCCGAAAGCCCAGTTCTATGCCCGCGCGGATAATTTGAACAATTGGCTGGGCGACGTGGGAACACGGCTGGGGTCGTTGTCGCAGCGGCTATCCGCCAGTGTTGGCCGGGTGCGCCTGGACGCGAAGCTGGCGCCCGAACTACAGGCACAAGGCGTAGCGCCGGAAGTAGAAGAGGAGCGCGTTGAAACGGCCTGGTTGCAGATCGACAACGTGTTCTACGAGGCTCGTGGCCAGGCGTGGGCGCTGTCGCATCTGCTGCGGGCGGTGGAGGTCGATTTCGCCGACGTGCTGGCGAAGAAGAATGCTACGGTCAGCGTCCGCCAAATCATTCGTGAGCTCGAAGCGGCGCAGGAGCCGCTGTGGAGTCCGATGGTCCTAAACGGCAGCGGTTACGGCGTGCTGGCGAATCATTCGTTGGTAATGGCCAACTACATTTCGCGGGCGAACGCGGCGATCATCGATCTGCGCAACCTGCTGTCCCAAGGGTAACGTTGCTGGTTGCGCAGCTGGAGGGGGCAGGGCGTCTCCGGGCGCTCAAGTCCGCCTCCAGTTTCCGTCAATCCAGCCCAAGCTTTTTCAAACGATAGCGCATCGAGCGGAACGACAGCCCGAGGCGCTGCGCTGCGGCCGTCCGGTTCCAGCGCGTCTCCTCGAGTGCTTGCATGATCAGCTTGCGCTCGACCTCTTCCAGGTGATCTTCGAGGTTATCGATCTGGGCAAGGCTCGCCTCACCACCGTCGCCCATCCCGGGCGCGTCGGCCAGGCGCAGGTCGGCGGCTTTGATCTGGTCGTCTTCGCACAGCGTATAGGCGCGTTCGAGCATGTTCTCCAGCTCGCGCACATTGCCGGGGAACCGGTAGCTCTGCAGTTTGGCCAGGGCGTCGGGATGCAGCCGCGCTGGCGTGTCGCCACATTCCTGCGCGAGCCGCTTCAGCATGGTATCGGCCAGCTGCGCAATGTCTTCGCGGCGTTCACGTAGCGGTGGCACGCGTAGTTCGATGACATTGAGGCGGTAATACAGATCCTGGCGAAAGCGGCCAGCGCTGACTTCAGCCGCCAGGTCTTTGTGAGTGGCGCACAGGATACGTACGTCCACCACCACTTCCTTTGCTCCCCCCACGGCGCGCACCGCTTTTTCCTGGATAGCGCGCAGCAGCTTGACCTGCATGGGGAGCGGCAGGTCCGCCACCTCGTCGAGAAACAGCGTGCCGCCATTGGCTGCCTGGAACAAGCCGAGCTTGTCCTCTATGGCGCCGGTGAAACTGCCTTTCTTGTGCCCGAAGAACTCGCTTTCCATGAGCTCAGATGGGATTGCGCCACAGTTGACCGGCACGAAGGGCTGCTCGTTGCGCGGGCCCTGTTCGTGGATCAGGCGTGCCACCAGCTCCTTGCCGCTGCCTGACTCGCCGCTGATGTAGACCGGCGCCTGGCTGCGTGCCAACTTGCCGATCTGCTTGCGCAGCTGGTTCATCGGCGGTGAGGAACCGAGTAAGCGGCTGTCGACGGTCAGGTCGTTGGGGTTGGGTGCGCGCAGGCGCAGGGCGGTGTTGACCAATTCGCGCAGCCGACCGAGGTCCACCGGCTTGGTGAGAAAGTCGAACGCGCCTGCCTTGAGCGCGCCTATGGCAGTGTCCAGGCTGCCATAGGCCGTGATCATGGCCACTGGTAACTGCGGGTATTTCTGCTGAATGTGTTGCACCAGCTCCAGGCCGCTGCCATCAGGCAGCCGCATGTCGGTCAGGCAGAGGTCATAGTGCTCGCGCGCCAGGCATTCGCGTGCTTCCTTGAGATTGCGTGCGCTGCGGGTATCGAGCTTCATGCGTCCGAGGGTGATTTCCAGCAGCTCCCGGATGTCTGGTTCGTCGTCGATGATCAGGGCTTTCTGCCGGGCGGTCATGGTCTCGTTCTTTCTTCTGCGACGGGTAGGGCGGCTTGCAATGGTAACGCCCTAGCTGGCGCTTTGTACCCCGCCCCTGATCGTTGTGTGACTTGCTGCCAGCTCCAGCTGGATCAGGCCAGCTTGCGCGGGTGCGCGAACACGATCCGGAAGCAGCTGCCGCCTTCCTCCCGTTCACGATAGTCCAGGCGCGCCTGATTGCTCTCGCACAGCTCCCGCGAAATGTAGAGGCCGAGACCGGTGCCCTTGCTTTCGGTGGTGAAGAAGGGTTCGAAAATGTTCTGGACCTGCTCGGCCGGGACGCCCGGGCCATCGTCGAGCACTTCCAGTACGGGCAGGTCGCTGGCCTCGTCACGGAACAGGCGCAGCCAGACCTGGGCCTCGTCGTGCCGCTGTGCGCTGTAGCGCAGGCCATTCTGGACCAGGTTAGTGAGCACCTGAACCAGCTGGTTGGGATCCATGCGGGTTTGCAGGGAGCTACCCTGGGTTTCCACATGGACGCTCTGGCGCGGTGGCAAGCTGGTGCGAAATTCGCTTGCGAACCGGTGCGTCCAGTATTTCAGATCGAGTAGTTGTGGTTCGGCCTGGCGTCGTCGCGACAGTTGCAAGACGTTTTCGATGACCAGGTTCATCCGCCTCGAGTGGTCCTGAATGATCTGGGCGAGACGCATGTCCGGCCCGTCCAGCGCATCGGATTCTTGCAGCAGCTGCGCCGCGTGGCTGATTGCGCCGAGTGGGTTGCGGATTTCGTGCGCGATGCTTGCCGTGAGCCGGCCCAACGAGGCGAGCTTGAGCTGCTGCGCCTTTTGCGCAATCTGGGAGATGTCTTCCAGGAAGACGAGGGTGTCTTGCGTGACGCCGTGTTGCAGGCTCGCGAAGCTGGGCTGCAGGGTCACGCCGTTGGGGGTGGCCTTGAAGTTACTCGGGCGCAGGGTTGGATTGTCACGCCAGCGCTGGAGTGCCTTGAGTAGTTCAGGGCAGCGCGGTGCCAGACGCTCGCCAGTCAGCTCGGTCTGGCCTAACAGCTCGAGCGCGCCCTGGTTGGCCAGCAGGACGCGGTCTTGTGGTCCCAGCACGATGATGCCGGTTCGCATGCGCTGCAGAATCTGGGCATTGAGTGCCTCGAGGTTGGCGACCTCCTCGGCGCGCTGGCGGGCCAGGCTTTCACTATCCTGCAGGCGCCGAGTCAGCCCTTGGACTAGCAGGGCGGCGGCAAAGCACAAGGTGCCAAGCGCGGCGGCCTGGACGTATTGGCTGCTGGCCTCGGGGTTGGCCAGGCTGAGATAGAACGTCAGGTAGATGAGTCCGGTCGCAGCCACTGCTGCAATGAGGAAACCTAGTCGCCCGCGCAGCAGGACGTTGGCAATCGCAACCGCCACGATCAATAGGTTGCCGATGCCGCTGGGTGTGCCGCCCGCGAAATAAAACAGGGCGGACAACAGGCTGACGTCCAGCACAGCCAGTGCCAGCACGGCCATTTCCCGCTTGGGGTTCTGTAGCAACACCGCAGCCAGGATATTCAGGATCAGGTAGATCCAGGCCCCCTGGGTAAAAGCCTGTGGATTGCTCATGCGCATCAGGTCGTTGTGCAGGTCGCTGCTGACGAGCAGAACCAGCACCAGCCCGATCGTGACGCGATAAAGATGGTAGAGACGCAGAATGCGGCGGCCTTGCGAGCTCAGGAACGTCAGGCGTTCAGTTCCCACCGGGCTTGCCGCTCTGTTGTAGGTGGGCCTGGCTGCAGAACCATTGGTCATTGTTCTGCAGGGCCTGATCCTGAGGCACGTGCACGCCACAGTTCGCGCAACGGACCATCAAACCGGCCTGCCTGGGCTGCTTGGCGGAACGCGTGCTGGCGCTTTTCTTCAGACGCCGCCATAGCCAGAACGCTGCGGCGATCAGGATGATCCAGAACAACAGGCGGAACAGACCCATATCGGTACTTCCTGGCTAGGCCGTGGGCAGGGCTGTCATCCGGACAGCCCGGGTAGCGGTTTCGGGCCGAAATTCAATCGAACAGGCCGAAGGTCAGGTAGCTCCACCAGGAGCGGCCGTCGTCGCGCTCCTCGCCGGCCTCGGCTTCCGCTTCGGCCTCGCGCAACACCGGCCGCAGTTCGTCCGGCAGATCCTTGGCGGCGGCTTCGTATTGGCGCACCACGTCGAGGTTCGACTGTGTGGTATCGGGCGAGGCATTCTCCGTCTCGATCAGGCCCAGGGTGGCACGTGACAGCCAGCTGCGGTTATCCGATTCTTGCTCGCGCGGCACGAACTGCCCCTCTTCCAGGCTGGGGTGGTCCGGGTAATTGAGCTTGAGCGTTTCGAGGCTGGTGTTGGCCAGCTCGTCGAGATCGAGATGCTGATAGGCCTCGGTCATGACAGCCAGGCCATCGCCGACGGCCGGTGTGCCCTGGAAGTTCTCCACCACGTACCGTCCGCGATTGGCGGCCGCGACGTATGCCTGGCGACGCAAGTAGTAATCGGCAACGTGTATTTCATTAGCGGCGAGCAGGTTGCGCAGGTAGACCATGCGTGCCTTGGCGTCGGGTGCGTAGCGGCTGTTCGGGTAGCGGCTGGTCAGCTGGGCGAATTCGTTGAAGGAATCGCGGGCGGCACCCGGGTCGCGCTTGGTCATGTCCAGCGGCAGGAAGCGCGCCAGCAGGCCGCGGTCCTGGTCGAACGAGGCGAGGCCCTTGAGGTAGTAGGCATAGTCGACATTGGGGTGTTGCGGATGCAGGCGGATGAAGCGTTCGGCCGATGATCGGGCCGCTTCCGGCTCGCTGTTGCGGTAGTAGGCGTAGATCAGTTCCAGCTGAGCCTGTTCGGCGAACCGGCCGAAGGGGTATCGGGATTCGAGCGCCTTCAGCTTGTTGATGGCACTGGTGAAACTGCGGTCGTCCAGGTCAGCCTGTGCCTGCTGGTACAGTTCCGCTTCGCCGAGGTTCTCGCTGATGGTTTCCTTGGAGGAGCAGGCAGCGGTAAGGGCAAATATGGCGATCAGCAGCAGGTGTTTCACTTGCATGGCGGCTTGCGTCCCTGTGACGGCTGGCTGTCTCGCGCGGAGCCGTCCTGTTATGATGGGCGCCCCGGCGGGCCAGGGCAAAGACGCCGTATTTAAACACAAGCGTGTTGCCGAAACCAAAGGCTCGCCCTCTGCCGCCTGAGGCGGATCCGAAAGCCGCCAACCTCGTTTGCCTAACCGCTGCCGCACCTTGCGAGTACCGTGTGCAGGCGATACGCGCGCCGTCCCGGCCGCTCAACTCTTCACGAAGCGCTCAAGTTATGTCGACGATTTCCAGCCAGGCCATCCATCTCCGTGCCGAAGTACCTTTCGAGCTGGGGGGGCAGCGTCTCGACCAAGTGGCTGCGCAACTCTTCTCCGAGCATTCGCGGTCAAGACTTGCAGCCTGGATCAAAGACGGGATGTTGACCGTCGACGGCGCCTCGCTGCGCCCGCGTGATCCGGTACATGCGGGTGCCGTACTCGAGCTTTCTGCCGAACAGCAGGCGCAGGGTGAATGGGTAGCGCAGGACATCCCCCTCGATATCGTCTTCGAAGACGAGCAAATCCTGGTGCTGAACAAGCCGGCAGGCCTTGTCGTTCATCCCGCTGCAGGGCATGCCGATGGCACGTTGCTCAATGCGCTGCTGCACCATGTCCCCGAATTGGTCAACGTACCGCGGGCCGGCATCGTACACCGGCTGGACAAGGACACCACCGGGCTGATGGTCGTGGCGAAGACGCTGCAAGCGCAGACTCGCCTGGTCGAGCAGTTGCAAGCGCGCAGTGTCAGCCGCATTTATGAGGCCATCGTGATCGGCGTGGTTATCAGTGGCGGCACCGTCGATGCGCCGATTGGTCGCCATGGGCAGCAGCGGCAGCGTATGGCCGTGACCGACAGCGGCAAGCCGGCGGTCAGCCATTACCGAGTCCTTGAACGCTTTCGTTCGCACACACATGTGCGCGTCAAGCTGGAAACCGGGCGGACTCACCAGATTCGCGTGCACATGTCCCACATCGGCTTTCCGCTCGTGGGCGATCCGCTCTACAGCGGGCGGTTCCGCATACCGCCGGCGGCCAACCCGACGATGGTGCAGACCCTGCGTGATTTTCCCCGGCAGGCGCTGCATGCGCGCTTCCTTGAGCTCGACCACCCTGTGACCGGGCAGCGCATGAAATGGGAGTCGCCGCTCTCCGATGATTTCGTCTGGCTGTTGAGCCTGTTGCAGCAGGACCGTGAGGCGTTCGTCGGATGACGCATTGGCCGCAAGAGTGGCTTGTCCCCAAGTGGCCTGCGCCTCGAAATGTTCGCGCCTGCGTGACCACTCGCCAGGGTGGGGTCAGTCTCGCGCCGTTCGATGCGTTCAATCTGGGCGATCACGTCGGGGATGATCCGCTGGCCGTTGCCGCCAACCGGCAGCGTCTGCATGTCACATTGGGCTGCCTGCCCGCTTGGCTCAAGCAGACCCATTCGACGATCGTGACGCTGGCGAGTGAGGCGGGTCGTCCGCAGGCTGACGCAAGCTGGACCGATGTCGCGGGGCTCGCCTGTGCAGTGCTCACTGCCGATTGCCTGCCGGTACTGTTCTGCGATCGCGATGGACATCGCGTGGCTGCGGCTCATGCTGGCTGGCGTGGGTTGGCGGGTGGCATCCTGGAACACACTGTGGCCGAGTTGGACGTCGCACCGGATCGCCTGATGGCCTGGCTCGGGCCTGCCATCGGGCCGGCTTCTTTCGAGGTGGGGGGCGAGGTGCGCGAGGCCTTCGTGACGAGCCATGCTGCAGCCTCGAAGGCTTTCGTGCCCAGCCGCAACCCTGGCCGCTACATGGCCGACCTCTATCATCTGGCACGCATCCGCCTGGCTGCCTGTGGCGTGACCGACGTCTATGGCGGCGGTTTCTGCACCTTTCAGGATCCGCGCTTCTACTCCTACCGCCGTGAATCGCATACCGGGCGCTTCGCCAGCTTGATCTGGCTCGACTGAATCGGCGGCGTCCTACGCTGCTTGCCGCAATGCTGTGCCGATGACGTGCGTCAATGCGGCGCGACTTGAATCTCCAACAATCAACCTCATCTAACTTCCCATCTCGCAGGCTTTCTTTCGAGGTGCGGTTCAGTGCGCCGGCCTGTTTTACTCGTAAAGGTGACCCCATGCGTATCGACCGTCTGACCAGCAAGTTGCAACTTGCGCTTTCCGACGCCCAGTCCATTGCCGTCGGCCTCGACCATGCCTCGATCGAGCCGCTTCATTTGATGCAGGCCCTGCTCGATCAGCAGGGTGGTTCGATCAAACCGCTGCTGATGCAAGTCGGCTTCGACATCAACGGCCTGCGCCAGGCGCTGACCAAGGAACTGGACCAGCTGCCGAAGCTGCAGAACCCCACCGGCGACATGAACATGTCCCAGGAGCTGGCGCGATTGCTCAATCAGGCTGATCGCCTTGCCCAGCAGAAGGGCGACCAGTACATCTCCAGCGAGCTCGTCCTGCTCGCTTCGCTTGACGGCAACACCCGTCTGGGCAAGCTCCTGCTCGCACAGGGCGTGAGCAAGAAGGCGCTGGAGAATGCCATCAACAACTTGCGCGGCGGGGCCGCCGTCAATGACCCCAACGCCGAAGAGTCGCGTCAGGCGCTGGATAAATACACCGTCGACATGACGCGTCGTGCCGAAGAGGGCAAGCTCGATCCGGTGATCGGGCGTGACGACGAGATTCGCCGGACTATCCAGGTCCTGCAGCGGCGGACCAAGAACAACCCCGTGCTGATCGGCGAGCCGGGCGTGGGCAAGACCGCCATCGTCGAAGGGCTGGCGCAGCGCATCGTTAATGGTGAAGTGCCAGACGGGCTCAAGGACAAGCGCTTACTGGCGCTGGACATGGGCGCGCTGATCGCCGGCGCCAAGTTCCGAGGCGAATTCGAAGAGCGACTCAAGGCCGTGCTCAACGAGCTGTCGAAGCAGGAGGGCCGTGTGATCCTGTTCATCGACGAGCTCCACACCATGGTCGGAGCCGGCAAGGCTGAGGGTGCCATGGACGCGGGCAATATGCTCAAGCCCGCGCTGGCTCGCGGCGAGCTGCACTGTGTTGGCGCCACCACGCTCGACGAGTACCGCCAGTACATCGAGAAGGACGCCGCCCTTGAGCGCCGCTTCCAGCGGGTGCAGGTCGACGAGCCCAGTGAAGAAGACACCATTGCCATCCTGCGGGGCTTGAAAGAGCGCTACGAAGTGCACCACGGAGTCAGCATCACCGACGGCGCGATCATTGCGGCCGCTAAGCTGTCGCACCGCTACATCACCGATCGCCAGCTCCCGGATAAGGCGATCGATCTGATTGATGAGGCCGCCAGCCGCATTCGTATGGAAATCGACTCCAAGCCCGAGGAGCTCGACCGCCTCGAGCGACGGCTGATCCAGCTGAAGATCGAGCGCGAGGCGCTAAAGAACGAAGATGACGAGGCGACCCGCAAGCGCTTGGCCAAGCTGGACGACGACATTGCCAAGCTCGAGCGTGACTACGCTGACCTGGAGGAAATCTGGAAGTCGGAAAAGGCCGAAGTACAGGGCTCAGCGCAGATGCAGCAGAAGATCGAGCAGGCCAAGGCCGATCTCGAGGCAGCGCGCCGCAAGGGCGACCTGGCGCGCATGGCCGAACTGCAGTACGGCATCATTCCCGACCTGGAGCGCAGCCTGCAAATGGTCGACCAGCACGGTAAGTCTGAGAATCAGCTGCTGCGCAACCGAGTGACGGATGAAGAAATCGCCGAGGTCGTCTCCAAGTGGACTGGCATCCCAGTCTCGAAAATGCTCGAAGGCGAGCGCGAGAAGTTGCTGAAAATGGAGGACCTGCTGCATCAGCGGGTGATCGGTCAGCACGAGGCGGTCGTGTCCGTCGCCAACGCGGTGCGCCGCTCTCGCGCAGGCCTGGCCGACCCGAACCGGCCAAGCGGCTCCTTCCTGTTCCTTGGCCCCACCGGCGTAGGCAAGACCGAGCTGTGCAAGGCCCTCGCCGAATTCCTCTTCGATACTGAGGAGGCGATGATTCGCATCGACATGTCCGAGTTCATGGAAAAGCATTCCGTGGCCCGCCTGATCGGTGCTCCGCCCGGCTACGTCGGTTTCGAGGAGGGTGGCTACCTGACCGAGGCCGTGCGTCGCAAGCCCTATTCAGTGGTGCTGCTCGACGAAGTGGAAAAAGCTCACCCGGACGTGTTCAACATACTGCTGCAAGTACTCGAGGACGGCCGCCTGACGGACAGCCACGGGCGCACCGTGGATTTCCGCAATACCGTCGTGGTGATGACCTCCAACCTCGGCTCCTCACAAATTCAGGAGCTGGTCGGCGACCCGGACGCCCAGCGCGCGGCTGTCATGGATGCGGTGAGTAGCCACTTCCGTCCCGAGTTCATCAACCGGATCGACGAGGTGGTGGTGTTCGATCCGCTCGCCCGCGATCAGATTGCCGGGATTGCAAAGATCCAGCTCGCCCGGTTGCGTCAGCGGCTGGCCGAGCGGGACCTAAGCTTGGAACTGTCGGATGAGGCCATGGACAAGCTGGTTGCCGTTGGCTACGACCCGGTGTACGGCGCGCGGCCGCTCAAGCGAGCTATCCAACGCTGGATTGAGAACCCATTGGCGCAACGGATCCTCTCGGGCGCCTTTGAGCCGGGTACGACAATCTCAGGCAGGGTCGAGGCGGGTGAACTGGTGTTTGGCTGAAGGCGACCGCATTCGATCTCCGATCAGCCAGTGTGCGCGGCGCTGGGCGTCTGCCCAGTGCCCAGGTCGCCGCAAGGCATTGTCACGAATCGCATTTTTTCTGTTGACAGGCGCTTCGATAACCGTAAAATGGCGCGCCTCTGAAGGGCGTTTGCAGTAGCTCGGCCCGGATGAGATGGAAGACTCAGTTCCGCGATAGCTCAGTCGGTAGAGCAAATGACTGTTAATCATTGGGTCCCTGGTTCGAGTCCAGGTCGCGGAGCCAACTTCCCTGTCGGGGTATAGCGCAGTCCGGTAGCGCGCCTGCTTTGGGAGCAGGATGTCGGGAGTTCGAATCCCCCTACCCCGACCATTTTTGGGTCGTTAGCTCAGTTGGTAGAGCAGTTGGCTTTTAACCAATTGGTCGTAGGTTCGAATCCTACACGACCCACCAAATTGCCTCAGAGAGGCTATGAAGCTGGAAGACCTATCGGTCTTCCAGCTTTTTTATTGCCCTGATTTTTGTTAAGGCCTCGTTGGTTGGCTGGCGCAGCCATCGCTTGGATGGTGCATCAGCCTCGCAACGAGTGCTCGCTAGTGAAGCTTCAGGCGTGGAACTGTGCTGGTGCTCAGCTTATCGCCGACCATCATCAGTGCCGTACGAGCCATGCCGTACAGGGCGATTTGGTGCATGCGGTACAGCGATATGTAGAACATTCGAGCCAGCCAGCCTTCCAGCATGACGTTGCCGGTAAGGTTGCCCATCAGGTTGCCCACCGCTGAGAAACTCGACAGCGAGATGAGCGAGCCGTAGTCCTTGTAGCGGTAACTAGGCAGGTTCTTGCCTTGCAGGCGTAGCGCGATGGATTTGGCCAGCAGCGATGCTTGCTGGTGCGCCGCTTGGGCCCGCGGGGGGACGTTGCGATCGCTGCCCGGCTGCGGGCAGGCCGCGCAGTCTCCAAAGGCGAAGATGTTTTCGTCGCGTGTCGTTTGCAGGGTGGGCTGCACCACCAGTTGATTTATACGGTTGGTTTCCAGTCCGTCGATGTCGCGAAGGAACGAGGGCGCGCGAATGCCGGCTGCCCACACCTTGAGGCTGGCGGGGACGAAGTTGCCGTCCTTGGTGTGGAGACCGTCGCCTGTCACTTCGCTGACGGCAGCATCGGTCAGTACAGTCACGCCCAGGTTGCGCAGCGTCTGGTGAACCGGCTGGCTGATGCGCTCCGGTAACGCCGGCAATACCCGTGGGCCCGCTTCGATCAGGGTGATGTGCACGTCTTCCGGTTTGATTCCATCCAGCCCGTACGCGGCCAGCTCGCGAGCCGCGTGATGGAGCTCTGCCGCCAGCTCCACCCCGGTCGCGCCAGCCCCGACGATCGCCATGTTGATCGTGCCGTTGCGCCCTTCGCTGGCGTGCGCGCGCATGTAGTGGCTCAGCAGGTTGCGGTGGAATCGCTCGGCCTGGTCCCGTGTGTCGAGAAAGATGCAATGCTCGGCGGCGCCTTGCGTGCCGAAGTCGTTAGTCGTACTGCCGACAGCGATCACCAGGGTGTCGTAATTCAGCGAGCGAGCCGGTACCAGCTCCACGCCATGGTCGTCATAGGAAGCTGCCAGGTGGACGCACCTCTCGGCGCGGTCCAGGCCGCACATCCGGCCCATCTGGAATTCGAAGTGATTCCACTTGGCCTGGGCGACATAATTGAGTTCGTCGGCGGACGAATTCAGGGAGCCGGCTGCGACTTCATGCAGCAGCGGTTTCCAGATATGGGTAAGGTTGGCGTCGATCAGCGTTACGCGGGCCTTGCCGCGCTTACCGAGCGTCTTGCCAAGGCGGGTGGCCAGTTCCAGGCCGCCGGCGCCGCCGCCAACGATAACGATGCGATGTGTCATGGGGTGAACTCATAAGGCTACGGAATCCGGGCGGGCGGGTGGGAGCGTAGATCGGCTCAGACCACCAGGCGGCTAAGGAGGCGGCTCAACAGGCCTAGGCCGATCACGACGAACAGGACCAGCAGAAGCAAAAGCCAAGGGCGAAATGGTTTTCGCTCGACCTGGTGTTGCGGGGCGCTGAGATAATGTTCAACGCGCTTCTGGTCTTCTGGTGACAGGCGGCTGGGCATGGGCACCTCGAAAGGAGATGCAGGCATTCTAGCGGTGCTTCGGCAAAAGCCAAGGGCCGCGATAGGTTGGAACATCTACGGTGTTGCCGGAGCGCTCGCTCCGGTAGGCTCAGCGGTTGCTGTTTTTAAGGCTGCGCAGATTGCCGATCACCGATTCGAGCGCACGATCAAAAAGGAGTGCGTCGTTGAGGAGGCGGATGGCGCCCCGGCGAAACTCGATAGCCAGGCCCATGCGTGTCTTCTCCAGCACCTTCATGCCGGTGCGGTTGACGAAGATGTATTTGCCGGTGGGCTTGATGATCGCGGCCAGCTTGCAGCGCAGCTTGTGCTCCTCATCTTCCTGGAACTCGACCCAGCTACCGACGCGCAGGTTGTCGACCTGACTCAGTGCGTCGTCATTGGCCTCCAGGTTGACCTCAGGCTCTTCCTCACGGCTCTCGCCCGGTGCCAGCAGGACAATTTCGTCAACGACCTCGACCATGGCTGGCGTGGGATCGTTAGTGGGCTCGACGAACTGCTCGTTCTTGGCGGGCTCGCTTTGCTCCGGTGCCAGGGCCTCGACGGGCTTTGGTGCAAACTGCTGGAGCGTCTGTACGTGTAGGGCTTCGAGTTGGGTAAAGAAGTCGCTTGTTGAAAAGGGGTCAAAAGCAGCGCTGACCAGGCCTTCGCGAAGGTTCTTCAGCAGGCTGGGTACAACCTCCAGCAGTCGAGCCCGGGAGGCGGGATCGTCATGCGGGGTCACGCTCCAAATCAAGTCATCCATCGTCGCCAAGGCGTCCTGCCACTGCTGCGACCCGGTCCCGTACTTCAGGCAGGTCAATAGCAGGACTTTGCTCCAGGCTTCCTGCAGCAGCCGGACAACCACTTCCGGTAGGGTCTTGCCGAGCAAGCGCTGGTTTAGGGCGTGCTCGACTTCCTGGCGAGCCATCTCGGCCTTGGCGCGGCCTTCTTCGGCATCGCGGGTGCGTTGCTCGAGCAATTCGCTGCGGCGGCGTTCATCGCCGGTAAAGGCGAGGAAGTCGGCGAGCAGCTCGGAAAAAATCGAAGGGTCATCGACGAAGTCATTGAGCAGGCGCGAGACCACCTGTTCGATCTTCTGGTAAAGGCTGTCGCGCTGGGCTTCGTCCTGATCACCCCAACCCATCGAGGCCGACGCGATTTCGTTGAGCAGGCGTCTGGCTGGGTGGCTGCCGCGGCTGAAAAACGTCTTGTCCAGCACCGCAACTTTCAGCACGGGAATCTGCAGGCGCCCAATGAGTGCCTTCAGCGAGTCAGGTAGGGTCCGATCATCAAGGATGAATTCGAACAGCATCGACACGAGGTTGATGACATCCTCGTCGACTTCTCCAACCACGCGCGACTTGCCACTCTTGGCGCTGACGCGATGGAGCAGTTGTTCGAGCTGAGCCTGCAGGTCGAAATCGTCGATCTGCTGAGGTGCGCGGGCCTGCATATGCGACAGCAGCCGCATCAGGTCATTGCTGGAAATCGGAATCGCATCGCTTGGTACGTTGCGCGCGGGTAGGGCGCTGCCGCGAAGTTCGGAGAGCAGCGCGTGTAACGTGCTGAAGGCTTCCTGGTAGCCTTCGTCGGCATGGCCTGTCGCGGTACCCGCCTGCGGTGCAGGGGCAGCGGAGCTTGCCGGGGCATGGCCGGTGCGCGTCTGAGTACGACGGGGCTGTGCCGATTGCAGTTCGGGAAGTACGCCGGCTGCGACCAGCGTCTGGTTGGACTCGGCGTATAGCTGGTCGAGGTCGGTGAGCACGTAACGCTCGAACAGCTTGAGGATGATCAGCTTGACCTTGATGTCGACGCTCAGGCAGCGGCACGCCTCGAGAAAGAACTCGCAGAGCTGTTGTGGCCCGAGCGGGTTGCTCTTGTCGTCGAGCTTGCGACTGACCAGTGCATTCATGCGCGTAGTCAGGTGGCTCAGTGGTTGCGTCGCACGATTCATCACCTTGGTGACCATGGTGTCGACGGCGACCGACTCTTCCAGTTCGTCGTTTTGCACCAGAGCCAGGCTTTCAAACGAAGCCTCCGGTTCAGTGGGCTTGCCGATTTCGTACTGGTTGAGCTTGGAAAAGGACTCGAAGATCTGCTGGAGAAAGCCGCGCTCGATACTGCGGCGCTTCATGCGCAACTCGCGCATGGCCTCGAAGAAAGCGTTCTGCTCCGCGTTGCTGGTGGCGCGGTCGGCTATTTCGAAGAGTGAATCGTCAGCGTTGTCGAACAGGGTTTGCAGCGCCAGGCGTAGCTGCTGGGCAGCCTTGTCGCGCACACTGATGAGTGCGACAGGTAATCGACCTGCCGGTGAGGTCGGCTTTTGCTCAGGGGCAGCCTTCAGGTGCACCACTTTCGCATCGGTTCGCATCGAAACTCTCCGGTCGCCTGCTGGGGCGCTTCCATCGCGTAGCATGCCGTTGATATGAAGGTAGGGCAACGGCTGCGAGCGTCTGGCGTTAATCGCCATTTTCGTGGCGTCAATTTATGACGGCATTATATGCATCCTGTTCGGTAGCCTAGCCCGGATTTCTCTTGGACATGACCCAGCTCACAGATACTCCCGGCTTTTCCTACGGGCGGTCGTCCCGCCGTTACCGAGCGGCTGCAGCACGTGCTCCGGTCTGCTTTATCGCCTGGCTACGCCGTATACTTTCGCCCAATTTGAAGGGAGCCTGTCGTGACCAATCTCACTCTTGCGGATCTCGGTGCCGAGGTCGAAAGCAATGTTCGTCGTGCCCTGGCCGAGGATGTTGGAACCGGTGATATCACTGCGCTATTGATACCGGCGGAGCGGCTTGCCCATGCTTCGGTCATTACGCGGGAAGCGGCTGTCATCAGCGGTACGGCGTGGGTCGACGCAGTCTTTCGCCAGCTCGACCCAAGAGTTGCGGTGCACTGGCAAGTCGCCGACGGGCAGCGGGTCGCCGCGAACAGCGTACTGTTCCACTTGGAGGGGCCGGCTCGCGCATTGCTGAGTGGCGAGCGTACAGCGCTGAACTTCCTGCAGACGCTATCCGGTGTGGCGACGCGCTGCCAGCATTACGCGGATTTGGTCGAGGGCACCGGCGTGCGCTTGCTCGATACCCGCAAGACCATCCCGGGGTTGCGTATGGCTTTGAAGTACGCCGTGACTTGTGGGGGCTGCCACAACCACAGAATCGGCCTATACGACGCCTTCCTGATCAAGGAGAACCACATCGCTGCCTGCGGTGGCATTGCCGCTGCGGTCGAGGCTGCGCGCCGGATCGCCCCAGGCAAGCCAGTCGAGGTGGAAGTAGAAAGCCTCGATGAGCTGGCGCAGGCGCTGCAAGCCGGCGCGGATATCGTCATGCTTGACGAGCTCAGCCTCGACGACATGCGCCGTGCCGTGCAGATGACCGGAGCACAGGCCAAGCTCGAAGCTTCGGGTGGGATCAGTGACGAGACCTTGCGAGCCGTGGCCGAAACGGGTGTCGATTACATTTCGATCGGGGCGCTGACCAAGCATGTGCAGGCCATCGACCTGTCCATGCGGTTGAAGCAGTAGACGCGTGCGGCACGCGGCGAGCGCGCGCCGGCGAGGTTTTCAGTGGCGGCTCTTGAGGCCAAAGTTCTCGTTGAGCATGCCCGGTGCGTCGGCGTCCTTCGGGGCGTAGTCCTTGGGCGGCTCGGTGAAGGCGGGTGAGTTCAGGCGCTCACGGTGCGTGTGGGTGTCTTGGCTGTGCAGGGCGGCAAGCAGGCGCTGGCGGGTCTGTTCGTCGAGCGCGAGCTTGTCAGCGCCTTCGGACAGATGGTCCTGCATATCTTGATAACTATTGGTGAGTTTTCGTAGCAGGCTGGCCGTCGTATTGAAATGGCTCACCACTTCGCTCTGGTAGGTGTCCAGCCGTTCCTGCAGTTCATCCACCTGACGCTGCGTGCTGTTCGGCGCACTGTTACGGGCTATCAGGTAACCGATAGCGATGCCGGCAATCACGCCGACGATGGGGAGCAACCAGGTCGCGAGGGTCTGTTCCACGAGTCCTTCCTCTATATAAACGGCTGTGCTGATCAGGCCATGGAAAGCGCAAACGCTGTCAGGCGAACAAGGCGACCGGCGCTGTAGAGCGCCTGGGCCCGCTGTGCCATCGTCTTTGCGGTGGTCTTTCCACGGCTTGATACGTTAACGTCTCGTACCTGCCCTGTATACCGTGACGCGTGTTTTGCGGTCCCAGGCAGCCCTAGCGAGACGAGCCTATCCCTCCCAAGGTCACGGAGCCATTCCTGTTGAAACGCGAAAACCCCATCACCCTCGAGGGCCCGGCCGGGGCGCTGGAAGCTCTTCATTTCGAGCAGCCTCAAGCACGAGGCCTTGCGCTGATTTGCCATCCCAATCCGGTCAAGGGTGGCACCATGCTCAACAAGGTCGTTAGCACGTTGCAGCGCACGGCACGCGATGCTGGCTATGACACGCTGCGCTTCAATTTCCGCGGCGTTGGTGCCAGCGCCGGCAGCCACGACATGCAGATGGGCGAGGTCGAAGATGCCGAAGCAGCGCTGGCGTGGCTTCGGGCACAGCAGCCAGGCTTGCCGGTGACTCTGCTCGGCTTTTCCTTCGGCGGATTCGTTGCCGCAGCGTTGGCGGGGCGGATGGAAGCACGGGGGGAATCGTTGGACCGGTTGTTCATGGTCGCGCCGGCCGTGTCGCGTCTCGACGGGCTGCCGCTGGCCGAGCGCTGCGCGCTGACCATCATTCAGCCGGATGACGACGAGGTCGTCGATCCGGCCTCGGTGCATGCATTTTCTGCAGCGATCGCGCGCCCCCACGAGTTGCTGAAGGTGGCAGAATGCGGCCACTTTTTTCACGGCAAGCTGGTGGACCTCAAGGAGTTGGTTGCGCCGCGCCTGGATTGATCCGGCTGGCCACCCAAGACACGAGACTTTGATATGAAAACCCGAATTCTGACCGGTATCACCACCACCGGCACCCCGCACCTGGGCAACTACGCAGGAGCTATCCGCCCGGCGATCGTCGCCAGTCGCGATGCCAATGCCGATTCGTTCTATTTCCTTGCCGATTACCATGCGCTGATCAAGTGCGACGATCCTCGGCGTATCCAGCAGTCACGGCTCGAGATTGCAGCGACCTGGCTGGCCAGTGGCCTCGATGCCGAGCGCGTGACCTTCTATCGGCAGTCCGACATCCCCGAGATTCCAGAGTTGACCTGGCTGCTGACCTGCGTCGCGGCCAAGGGGCTGCTGAACCGCGCTCACGCCTACAAGGCGTCCGTCGATCGTAACCTCGAGCTTGGCGAAGACCCCGATGCCGGCGTCACCATGGGGCTGTTCAGCTATCCGGTGCTGATGGCTGCGGACATCCTCATGTTCAACGCGCACAAGGTGCCGGTCGGACGCGACCAGATCCAGCACGTCGAGATGGCCCGGGACATCGGCCAGCGTTTCAACCACTTGTTCGGTAATGGCAAGGAGTTGTTCGCCGCGCCCGAGGCGTTGATCGAGGAAAGCGTGGCGACGCTTCCGGGGCTCGACGGACGCAAGATGTCCAAGAGCTACGACAACACCATCCCGCTGTTCGCCAGTGCCAAAGAGCTGAAGAGTACGATTGCGCGCATCGTTACCGACTCGCGGCTGCCCGGCGAGCCGAAAGACCCGGACGACGCCCACCTGTTCACCCTCTACCAGGCGTTCGCTACACCAACGCAGCTGGCCGAGTTCCGTGCCGATCTGCTGGGCGGGCTCGCCTGGGGCGAGGCCAAGCAACGCTTGTTCGAGCTGCTCGATGCCGAGTTGAGCGCGCCACGTGAGCGTTATCACGCGCTGATGAGCAGGCCGGGTGACCTGGAGGATATTCTTCAGGCCGGTGCCGCCAAGGCGCGCAAGGTGGCGACACCTTTCCTGGCTGAGCTGCGCGAGGCGGTGGGGCTGCGTAACTTCCGCAGCGCAGTACAGAGCGCCGCGCCCATCAAGAAGAAAGCCGGCAAGACTGCCCGTTTTGCCAGCTTCCGCGACGACGACGGCCGCTTCCGCTTCCGCTTCTTCGCGGCCGATGGCGAGCAGCTGCTGCTGTCACGCCCGTTCGATGACCCCAAGGCTATCGGCCAGGTCACCCAGACGCTGGTAGCGCAACGTGTCGATGCGTTGGAACTCCGTGCTGACGAAAACGATCAATTCACGTTGTGGCTCGACGGCACCTGCATCGCCGACAGCCCGGCCTACCGCGATGAAGTGGCGCTTGAGGCAGCCATGTTGCGCTTGCGCCAGGCTTTGGCGACGCTGGCCGAGTGATACCCGGAGCGCGGTCCACCCAGTCCAGCGGTGGATCGCGTGCATCGAAGGACTACCGAGGCGCTGTGATTGAACGATCTGCGTAAATTGCCAACGACCGAGGGCGCGGCTACAGTGTCGGCCCCGTTTCACTACCCAGACCCCGCCATGACCCCTCTCGAGCGCTATCAGGCTGACCTGAAACGTCCTGATTTCTTCCATGATGCTGCGCAGGAAAATGCCGTCCGCCACTTACAGCGTCTCTACGACGACTTGGTCGCCGATGAGCGCGGTAAATCAGGCCTGCTCGGCAAGCTGTTCGGCAAGAAACAGGAGCCGATCAAGGGTTTGTATTTCTGGGGTGGCGTCGGGCGCGGCAAGACCTACCTGGTCGATACCTTCTTCGATGCGTTGCCTTTCGAGCAGAAGACTCGAACGCACTTCCACCGCTTCATGAAGCGCGTCCACGAAGAAATGAAGACGCTTAAAGGCGAAAAGAACCCGCTGACCATCATTGGCAAACGGTTCGCCGACGAGTCGAGGGTGATCTGCTTCGATGAGTTCTTCGTCTCCGATATCACCGACGCGATGATCCTCGCGACGTTGCTCGAGGAGCTGTTCAAAAACGGCGTGAGCCTTGTGGCGACGTCCAACATCGTGCCGGACGGCCTGTACAAGGATGGCCTTCAGCGGGCGCGCTTCCTGCCAGCAATCGAGTTGCTGAAGAAGCACACCGAAATCGTCAACGTCGACAGCGGCATCGACTACCGCCTGCGCGCGTTGGAGCAGGCCGAGCTCTATCACTTCCCGCTCGACGCCGAGGCCGAGCAGAGCCTGGAAAAGAGCTTCCGCAGCCTGTTGCCGGAGAAGTGCAAGATTCAGGAAAACGAAGCACTGATGATCGAGAACCGCGAGATCATGGCGCGCAAGGTCGCCTGCGGCGTGGCGTGGTTCGAGTTCCGTGCCCTGTGCGACGGCCCGCGCAGCCAGAACGATTACATCGAACTGGGCAAGATCTTCGATGCCGTGCTGGTTTCGAATATCGAACAGATGAACGTGGCCAAGGACGACATGGCGCGTCGCTTCATCAACATGGTCGACGAGTTCTACGACCGTAACGTCAAGCTGATTCTCTCGGCTGAAGTAGAGCTGAAAGACCTCTATGCCGGCGGGCGGCTGGAATTCGAATTCCAACGCACGTTGAGCCGCCTTTTGGAAATGCAGTCGCACGAGTACTTGTCGCGGCCACACAAGCCCTGACTGGTGCTGGGGCTTGAGGGCCGGACGCCGCGAGTCGCACCTTCTTCAGGCCCTCCAGTCCTCACGGCTAAATGCGATGGGCAAAGGCTGGACAGCGCTCGTCCAGCCTCGATGCCTCAGCCATTCTTCAACCGGTACTGCTGCCGATATTGGTTCGGCGACAGCTCGGTGTGCTGGCGGAACAGGCGAGCGAAGAAGCTCGCATCGTCGTAGCCAACTTCATAACTGACGGTCTTGATGCTCTTGCGCGTGGTGGAGAGCAGGCTCTTCGCCGTCTCGATCCTCAGCCGTTGCAGATAATGCAGCGGCTTGTCGCCTGTCGCGCTCTGAAAGCGCCGCATGAAGTTGCGGATGCTCATGCCGTGCTCTCTCGCAACGTCCTCGAAGCGGAATTTCTCCGCGAAATGTTCCTCTAGCCATTCCTGGATCTGCAGCACGCGTGTATCCAGGTGCAGTTTCTGCCCGCCGAAGCCGATGCGGCCGGGGCTATAGCTGCGCTGCACTTCGAACAGGATGTCGCGCGCCATCCCTTGGGCAATGCTGGCCCCGCAGTAGCGCTCCACCAGATGCATGTAAAGGTCGCAGGCCGACGTCGTGCCGCCGGCCGTGTAGAGATTGTCGCTGTCGGTCAGGTGACGCTCTGGCGTGAACTGAACCTGCGGGAAGCGCGCAGTGAATTCGTTGGCGAAGCGCCAGTGCGTCGTTGCCTCGCGATCATCGAGCAGCCCGGCATGAGCCATCCAGAACACCCCGGTGGCCTCGCCGCAAATGGCACTGCCAGCCTGGTGGCGGGATTTCAGCCAGGGCGTGACCTCGGGATAGCGCTGGCTCAACGCATCGAAATCGCCCCAGAACGCCGGCAGGATGACCGCGTCGGTCGCTTCCAGCGCGCCGTCCACTTCGATCCGGGTGCCGCTGAAGGTTGCGACTGGCTGTCCGTCCGGACTGACCAATCGCGTCTCGAAGGCCGGCGCAAGGCCGAGCCCGCGTTGTTTGCCGGAGCGTAGGGCGGCCATGTGAAAGAAATCCTTCGCCTGCATGAGCGTCGAGGCGAAGACACCCTCGGTGGCTAGGATGCTGACGCGCTTCAAAGGTTGTGCGATAGGCATGGCTGAAGATCTGGCTGTTCTGTTTATTGTTATGAAGCGAAGCAGGGTGAATCTGCCGCGAACCGGCGGGAGCGTCTTATTTTTTTGCGCGGCTGTCCAGTCGCCTAAGGTCGTTAGCACGTTGAACCGCGCGCGCAGTCCCGCTTTCGAACGTAAACACTTTTCGGAGAATTGCCACGATGCCAGCCACACGCCGCTTCGTACGGCCCACCTTTGCCGACTGGGATGGCGATACTGCCGCCGCGCGACAAACACAGGTCCGGCTGGCGGCGCAGGTGACCCTTGAAGACGACTTCGAACCGCTGCGCTTGGTTGCCGGTGTCGATGTCGGCTTCGAGGAGGGAGGGCGTATCACGCGCGCCGCGGCCGTGTTGCTGGATGCCGAAACGCTGGAGGTACAGGCCCAGGCGCTGGCGCGTATTCCCACCCGCATGCCCTACATTCCCGGGTTGCTGTCGTTTCGTGAGTTGCCAGCCGTGCTGCAGGCACTAGAAGGGCTGGGCGACATTCCCGATCTGGTGTTCTCGGATGGACACGGCATCGCCCACCCGCGCGGCCTCGGGATCGCGGCGCACCTGGGCGTGATCACCGGCCTGCCCACCATCGGCGTGGCGAAAAAGATCCTCACCGGCGTGCATGATGATCTGGGTGAAACGCGAGGCGAGCGGACCGACCTGCGCGACAAGCAGGGCCGGGTGATCGGCACGGTGCTGCGCAGCAAGGACCGGGTACGCCCGCTGATCGTATCGCCGGGCCATCGCGTCAGCCTGAATACCGCGCCGGCGCTGGTGATGCGCTACGTGACCCGTTATCGCCTGCCGGAACCGACGCGTTTGGCCGACCGCCTGGCATCGCGGCGTGACGAAAAGCGCGGGGCAGCACCCGCCGGCTAGGCCCCGCGGTGCTTGCTCGCCAAGCCCGGCGGCGCTAGCCTGCTACGCCGCCCAATCGCAGGATCGCCGTCATGCAGCTGGACCAGGCCACAGGCTGGTGCCGAGGTGTACGTCATTGCCCATCGCCCAACTTCAATGGGCGGCCTGACGGTGAGATTTCCCTGCTCGTTATCCACAACATCAGCCTGCCGCCCGGCTGCTTCGGTACGGGCAAGGTGCAGGAGTTCTTTCAGAACCGGCTGCCGGTGGAAGAGCATCCGTTTTTTCAGGAAATCGCGAGCCTTCAGGTATCAGCGCATTTCCTCATCGAGCGTGATGGCGCTGTCACCCAGTTCGTGTCCTGCCTGGACCGCGCCTGGCACGCCGGCGTGTCGAACTTCTGCACGCGCGAAGGTTGTAATGACTTCTCCATTGGCATTGAGCTCGAAGGCACCGACGAAACGCCGTTCAGCGATGCGCAGTACGACTGCTTGATCAGCCTGTGTCGTCTGCTGCAGCAAGCCTATCCGGCGATCACCCCGGAGCGGGTCTGCGGGCACAGCGACATTGCCCCTGGCCGCAAGACCGACCCCGGCCCCGCATTCGACTGGCAGCGCCTGCGGGACGCGTCGATTGTCGCCTGACCGACACAAGGACACGAAAGATGGTTTTTCTAGTGGTATTGCTGGTTCTGGTCATCGAAAAGCTCACCGACTGGCGCCGTGAGGTGCAGCAGGACGGCCCCTGGCTGCGTCTGCGCGAGCGCGTCGAAGCCCGCCGGGGGCTGAACGCTCGGCCCTGGGTCGGGCTGCTGGTGTTAATCCTCGGGCCCGTGCTGCTGCTTGGCGTCCTGCTGGCCATGCTGCAGCCCCTGGCCTATGGTTGGCTCGCATTGCCGCTGCATCTGCTGGTCATGCTGTACAGCCTCGGCCGCGGCGACTTCAAACGCGAGCTCGGGCCGTTTCGTGATGCTTGGCATCGTGGCGACGAAGAGGCGGCCGCGCTGGTGGCTGAGCGTGACCTTGGTCTCGTCACCGACGATGCCCCCAGCCTGCTGCGCAAAGTCGAGGCGCAGCTGCTCTGGCGTAGCCACCAGGGGTTCTTCGCGGTGATCTTCTGGTACCTGCTCCTGGGGCCTATGGCTGCGCTGGCCTATCGCTTGCTCGTGCTCAGTGTTGAGCATGTTCGCAACGAGGCCATGCGCGAGCGAGCCGGGCAGTTGCTGCATGCCTTCGACTGGCTGCCGGTGCGCGTGTTGCTGGCGAGCTTCGGTTTGGTAGGCAACTTCGTCGCCATGCACCGGGCGTTGCTCAGCGACCTGTTGCACTGGGATATCCCCGCCCGGCAGCTGCTTGCCGAAGCCGGGCCGGCGGCCGCGGATCTAGAATCGGCAGCCACCGGCGAAGCCGGTCTGGCGCGCCTCGATAGTCTGGCGGCCATGCTGGTGCGCACGCGTATGCTCTGGTACGCCGTTATCGCCGGCTGGACGCTGCTGGCCTGATCTGCCCTATAAATCCCCACTTCCGACCGTCCGATAAGCACGCTGGATAGGCCGGAATCGACGCGCCTTCTGCCAGTTGTGGCGCCATCATGGTGCCACTACCTTAAGTTGCGGTATCCAGGACCGATAGCCCTCGGGTCACCAAGGGCTCCCCTCGAGCCCGACCGCAGCCCGAGCGGCGCGCCAGAACAAGAACATGGGGAGAGCGTCCTTGAATATCCTGTTGCATCCCGCCATCGCTTTCATGAACCGGCTCAGCTTCGGCATGAAGTTCAGCCTGATCAGCGTGCTGTTCTTCGTGCCCATGCTGCTGACCAACTTTTATTTGGTGCGTGATTCATACCGCCAGTTCGTCGGCACTCGCACCGAGCTGCAGAGCCTGTCGCTGCTCGGTACGGCCATGCAGCTTCGCCGCGCCGCGCAGGACTGGAAAGACCTGGTCGAGATTGAAGCCATCATTGGCCAGACAGGCGAGGACCAGGCGCTGAAGGCGCGGCTGGACAAGGTTCAAGCCGAGCTGAGGGGGCAGGTCGAGGCGCTCGAGCCGGTCAGCGAGCACCCGGAGCAGGTAGCCGAGTTCATTGCCCGGCGTGACGAGCTTGCCACGGCGCTGGACGCGGCTAGCAGCCAGCAATCGCTGCAGGCCAAGGCCGCCATGGCACGGGCGCTACTTGGCAAGACACAGGTCATGATCAAGCTGATCGCCAGCCAGGCCGGCTTGAGCCAGGATGCTCACCGGGACGTGCGCTTGCTGACGGAGCTGATCAGCTCCGTCACGCCCGGGATCACTGCGATGCTCGGCGAGGGGCGTGCGGTGGGTGCCTACACGTTTGGGCAGGGCTATCTGAATTCGGACGCCAGCAACAAGCTCGACGACCTGTTGCTCGAGCTGGAAAAGCAGGACGTGCAATACGGCGCGCAACTGCAGGATGTACTCGGCAGCAGCGGTGCCGCCGCGCAGCGGCTCGACGGGTTGGCGCGTGCCAGCCGTGAGTCGCTGCAGTTGAGCAACGAGCTGTTCCAGGATCAGGTGATCATGGCCGAATCGCTCGACGGCCCGTGGGAAGCCTTTTTCGAGCAGGTCAGCGTGGAAATGGCCAAGACCCACGCGCTCAACGATGCCGTTCTGGCGTTGCTCGATGATGAGCTGACGCTGCGACTGGACGAGAAACAGCTGACCATGACCCTTTTGCTGGTCGCGTTGGCCCTGGTGTTCCTCCTCGTCGTGTACCTCTACAGCGCCTTCTACATGTCTACCCGCGCGTCGCTGCGCAGCCTCGGCGCGACGATGGAGCGTGTCGCTGCCGGTGACATGACGGCCCGCTTCGAGGTGCAGAGCCGCGACGAACTGGGCGAGTTGGGCCAGGTGTTCAACCAGACCGTGCAGCGGATACGCGAGCTGATCGAGCGGGTCGGCCAGACCGTAGGCGACGTCGAGCGCCAAGCCGCCAGCGTCGAGCGCATTTCGGCGCAGAGCAACCAAACCGTGTCCGAGCAGCGTGCGCAGATCGAGCAGGTCGCGACCGCCATGAACCAGATGTCAGCGACGGCGCAGGGCGTGGCCAGCAGCGCCGAGGCCGCTGTAGGCAGCGCGCAGGGCGTTGATCAGGAGACGGCCACCGGCCGCGGGCTGGTCGAGGCACAAGTCGGCGGCATCGAACGTCTGGCCGCCGAGATTGAACGCTCGGTCGGCGTGATCAACCAGCTGGCCGACGACAGCGCGGCGATCAGCCAGGTACTGGACGTCATCAAGGGCGTAGCCGAGCAGACCAACCTGCTGGCGCTCAATGCTGCGATCGAAGCAGCACGTGCGGGCGAGCAGGGCCGTGGGTTCGCCGTGGTCGCGGACGAAGTGCGCAACCTGGCCCGGCGCACCCGGCAATCCACTGAGGAAATCGAGCAGATGATTGCGCGCCTGCAAGGCGGCGTGGGCGCGGCTGTCAAGACGATGCATGCCAGCCACGCGTTGGCCGACCAGACGGTGGGCCAGTCCGGGCAGGTGCGTCAGGCGCTGGAGAACATCCTCGAGGCCGTCGGCACCATCGTCGACCAGAACCAGCAGATCGCAGCTGCCGCGGAGGAGCAGACCGCCGTGGCCCACGACATCGATCAAAACATCGTGGCGATCAACGAGGCGGGTCAGCTCACTGCGCAGGGTGCCAGTCATACCGAGCAGGCGAGCCGCGAACTCAGCGCGCTGGTTGGGCACCTGCAACAGCTGATCGGTGCGTTCCGCGTCTGACGCTGCGTCGGCCATTCATCAGGCGCCTGGAACGGCGCCGCACGCCTCCGGGTCTGCCGAACAGGCAGCAACCCGGGAGCCGTTCATGGCCAGTACCGCGAAAAAGACCGACCCTGCCCTGTGGGACGAGGTCAAGCAATCCGTCACCGCTGGCGACAAGGGCGGCAAGGCCGGCCAGTGGTCGGCGCGCAAGGCGCAGTACGCCGTGCAGGAGTACAAGAAGCGCGGCGGTGGTTACGAAGGCCGCAAGACCCCGGACAACCATCTGCGCGAGTGGACGCGGGAGGACTGGGGCACTGCGTCGGGCAAGCCCTCCGGCGAGACGGGCGAGCGCTACCTGCCCAAGCATGCGCGTGAGTCGTTGAGCGATAAGGAGTACGCCCGCACCACGCGCAAGAAACGCGCGGACTCACGACGTGGTCACCAACATTCGCCTCAGCCTGAGGACGTCGCCCGCAAGGCCGGCCGCGAGCGCGAACCGGCGCTCAGCGGGCTGAACAAGACCGAGCTGATGCGCCGCGCCGCCCAGCATGACATTCGCGGCCGCTCGACGATGAAGAAGGATGAACTGGTCGCGGCCCTGCAACGCGAGGGGGAACGATGAGCGCATCGAACGAGCAGGCCCACCGCGAAACCCGTGAGGAATTCCAGCGGGTCGTGAACATGACGCCCTCGGCGTTGCGCCGCTGGCTCGACAGTGACCAGAGCCGCAGCGTCGGCATGACAGCCGAGGGTGAGAAAGTCTCCTCGCCCTCCGATGGCGAGGCCGTGGGGCACCACATGGGCGAGCGCATCCTTGAGCTCAAGGGCATCCGCCAGGCTGATCTGTCCGAGGATGACTACCAGGCGATGCGCAAGGTCATCGGCTATGTGCATCGGCACCTGGCGCAGCGGCCCAGGGGTGAGGTGCGCGATAGCCGCTGGCGCCAATCCCTGATGAACTGGGGCCACGACCCGCTCGAAGACTGAGCCGCCTCTACGCCCAGCCGAACAACTCGCAACTGTTGCGATAGCTCGCTTCGGCCAGCTCTTCGGGGCTGATGCCGCGCAGTTCGGCCAGCTCGCGGCAGATGTCAGGCAGAAATTCCGGGCTATTGCGCTCGCCAGCGTGGCTGTGCGGCGTAATGTCCGGGGCGTCGGTTTCCAGCACGATGCTGTCGAGCGGCAGTTGTTTCAGGACGCGGTGCATGCGGTGCGCCTGCGGCCAGGTGCCGGCGCCGCCGAGGCCGAGCTTGTAGCCCAGCCGGATGTATTCCCGCGCTTCCTCCCAGCTGCCGCTAAAGGCGTGCGCGATGCCGGTGCGCTTGAGCTTGTGCCGCTTGAGCGTGGCGATCATCGCCGCATGGGCGCGACGCACATGGAGCAGCACCGGCAGTTCGAACGCGTCGGCCAGTTCGAGTTGCGCCTCGAGTAGCGCCTGCTGACGTTCCTTGGCCGGGTCTTCGATGTAGTAGTCCAACCCGATTTCGCCGATGGCGCAGAGCTTGTCGGTGCCGCGCAGGCGTTGCAGCCAGTCACGCAATTCGTCGATGTGCTCTGGCCGGTGGTCGTGCAGAAACACCGGATGCAGGCCGAGCGCGGCGTAGACGGCGGGCTCGTTGCACGCCATCTGCCAGACACGCTCCCAATTGGCCTGATGCACACCTAGCACCAGGATGCGCTCGACGCCGACCGCCTGGCAGCGCGCGATGACGGCCTGCCGGTCATGGTCGAACGGGTCGAAATCGAGGTGTGTGTGGGTGTCGATCAGGGGCACTGCAGGGTCTCCGGAGGTTCAAGGGCCTGAGCTCAAGGGGTCTGGTCTTCCTCGATCTGAATGTCGCTCACACCCAGTTCGGCCATGCGGCTGTGCTCGCTTTCTCGCTCTGGGATTTCCCAGGGTGCGTCGACAGCAGCGCGCGGTTCGGGCACATGATGCAGCAGGATTTCCAGCTCGGCCTGCTCCATGTTGGGTGCTTCGAACGAGCTGAGCGTCAGCGAGGTCGGGTTGCCGTTGATCAGGTAATGAATGCGGTAGCGTTTGAGTTCGGTCATGTCGGCTCTCGGATCGTCGGGCTGTGTAGCATCCGACCGCCAATTCCTGCTCAGGCTCCCGGTTTGTCTTGCTCCGAATCGAGCAAGGCGGCCTTGCGTGCGACGCCCCATCGGTAACCGGTTAGCGCCTGGTTCGCGCCCACCACCCGATGGCAGGGAACGAGCAGGCCGATCGGATTGCTGGCGCAGGCGCGGGCGACTGCGCGGGGATGGGTGCCGAGGCGCTCGGCCAGCTCACCGTAGCGCCGGGTTTCGCCCGGCGGAATGTCGCGCAGCGCCTGCCAGACACGCTGCTGAAAGGCACTGCCGCGAAGGTCGAGCGGCAGCCTGGCGGCGCGTTCGGGTTCTTCGAGCTGGGCGATTACCGCCTCAAGCCAGGCACCCAGGCCCTGATCGTCGCGGACCAGTTCGGCTGCCGCGAAGCGGGACCGCAGTTCTGCGAGCAATTCGCTGTCGTGATCACCAAACAGCAATGCGCAGATGCCGCGGGTACTCGCGGCGATCGCCAGCAACCCCAATGGACATGTGCCGATGGCGTAGCGCAGCACCTCGCCCGAGGCCATCCGCCGGCGTTGCGCCGGGCTCAGCGCGGCGCTGTGCTGATAGGCGCCGCGGGTGCTGCCGAAGCCGGCCTCTAGCGCGGCGTCGAGTACCGAGTCGGCGCCGGCCAAGCCGGCCTCCAGCCGTGCCTGCCGGCGGGCCGCTGACCACGCACGCGGCGTCATCCCGGTGCGCGCCTTGAAGGCCCGGGCCAGATGGGAAGGGGATAGGCCGATGCGCGCGGCCAGTTGCGCGAGCGGCAAGGCTCCGTCCTGTTCATCGAGCAGCCGGCAGGCCGCGACGACCAGCTCGTCCATTTGCTCGGCCGGGCTCTGCCCGTGCGGCGAACAACGTTTGCAGGGCCGGTAGCCAGCGGCTTCTGCCTCACGGGTGCCGGTAAAAAAGCTCACCCCGTCGCGGCGCGGTCGGCGCGCCGGGCAACTGGGGCGGCAGTAGATACGGGTCGAATGCACGGCAAAGACGAACTGCCCGTCGAACGTTTCGTCTCGGTCGCACAAGGCTTGCCAGCAGCGGTCCGGGTCGAACATGACGATGCTCCTGTGGTGGCTGAGCGGATTGTCCGCCCTGCGTGCGCTCACGCCAATCCGAAGCGCGCTTTCAAACTGCATGGGTGGCATGGTAGCCCGCCGACGATTGCCGTAACCTGCAGGCCTGCACAGGCAACGAAGGGTCCGTGAGCCGCTGATGAAAACGCCAAAACGACTCGAGCCGTTGGTCGAGGATGGGCTGATTGACGAAGTGCTTCGCCCGCTGATGAGCGGAAAGGAAGCGGCAGTCTATGTGGTGCGGTGCGGCGATGAGCTGCGATGCGCCAAGGTCTACAAGGAAGCCAACAACCGCAGCTTCCGCCAGGCCGTCAAATACCAGGAAGGCCGCAAAGTGCGCAGCAGCCGCGACGCGCGCGCCATGGCCAAAGGCACCAAGCACGGGCGCAAGGAGCGAGAAGAGCATTGGCAGAACGCTGAAGTCGCGGCCCTTTATCGCTTGGCTCAAGCTGGCGTGCGCGTGCCCAAGCCGTACGATTTCCTCGACGGTGTGCTTCTGATGGAAATGGTCAACGACGGGCACGGCGATGCTGCGCCGCGTCTCAACGACGTCGACCTGCACCCAGACGACGCACGCGAGTTCCACGCCTTCATGATCGGTGAGGTCGTGAAGATGCTCTGCGCGGGATTGGTGCATGGCGACCTGTCCGAATTCAACGTACTGCTCGACGAGCAAGGCCCGGTGATCATCGACCTGCCTCAGGCGGTGGATGCGGCCGGCAACAACCATGCGTTCGAGATGCTCGAGCGCGACGTCGGCAACATGGCTGCCTACTTCGGCCGCTTCGCGCCGGAGCTGCGGTACACGCGCTACGCCAAGGAAATGTGGGCGCTGTATGAAGAGGGCAAATTGACCCCCGAAACAGTGCTGACCGGCGAATTCGCCGAACCGGAGGACGTAGCCGATCTGGACGCCGTGATGCGCGAGATCAAGGCCGCCCTGGCTGAACAGGCGCGCAAGGAGGCGGCTCGGGATGCGGTCGATCAACCGGGGGACGAAGCGCCTGAGCCGCCGTGGATGAAGGGCTGAGCGGGGCCGATTCGCGGCGATTAGACCAGGGCGCTGCGGCGGTCCTGCGGCTTCGGCAAGGTCTTCGCCTGGCGCAGCGGCGTTCACCAGCAAGACAGTGACGCGCGAGGCGCGGCGTAACCTGTCGGTTCGGCTGACGAAGCGCCGCGCCTGCTCCACGGGTTTGGCGTTCAGCTAGCCGTGCAGGTTGTCTGGCAGGGCGGCGCCAATAGTCATCCCGTTGGCTTTGGCGCCAGGCGCGATTCGGACGGGCAGGCCGCTACTCCGGCGCGCCGGAAGCCGCCCTCTTGACCGGTCCATCCCCCTCGACTTGCCACCCGCCGCCCAGCGCCACGAACAACGCGACCTGTGCAGTCGCCAACGCAGTGCGGCCCTGCAAGGTCTGTTGCCGGGCCTGTAGCGAGCCACGCTGAGCGTCCAGCACCTCGTTGAGGTTGGCTTCGCCCAGCCGGTAGCTCTTCTGCGCCAGTGTGTAGGCCGCTTCGCGGTGTCGCAGCGTCGTGCGCAGCGCGTCCAGCCGGCGCTGTTGCCCGTCGATACGAACCAGCGAACGCTCGACCTCCTCCAGCGCCTCGGCCAGGGCCTGCTGAAAGTTGAGGTAAGCGCCTTCGCCCTCGACATCCGCGAGATCGATGGCTGCGCCGCGCCGACGGTAGTCAAGAAACGGCAGGCCGAAGGTCGCGCCGAGGCGGGCAAAATTCGATGCGCTGGAGATGGCGTCACCCAGCGCCAGGCCCGAGCGCCCCACTGCGGCCTGCACGGCGAGGGTGGGGAACAGATCTCGGCGCGCGGCGAGCGATTGCAATTGAGCGGCCTCAAGCTGCGCGGCTTCGGCGATCAGATCCGGCCGCCGTCGGAGCAGGTCCAGCGGCTGGCCCGACGGGATGGGACGCTCGGCCAGCGGGACCTGTGCTGTCGTGGCGAGCCCGCGCGCGGTGCTGCCGGGCGGTTCGGCCAGCAGGGTGTCCAATGCCAGGCGCGCCTCGGCGAGATTGATGTCCAGATCCTGGAGGTCGGCTTGCAACGACGCCCGTTCGGCGGCGCTGGCTTCCACGTCCAGACGGGTGACCTCACCGGCGTCGAACAGCCGGCTGGCGATACGCTCAAGCTCCTGGGCGAGTTCGATGCCTTCGACCAGCAAGGCACGCTGACCCTCCAGAGCGCGCAACTGGACGTAGCCCTGCGCGGCATTGGACGCGACCGCCAGCCGTGCGGCTATCGCCTGGGCTTGTGCGGACCTGATCTGCTGACGCGCACTGTCCGTTCGTGCCCGGGTGGCGCCAAAAATGTCCAGCTCCCAACTGGCCTGCAGCGCCAACTCCCAGTTGTCGAAGGTGATCCAGTCATCCTCCGGGATGAATTGCCCGATCGGGCTGTTCGGGTCCGGCTCGTTGTCGTTCTCGATCCACTGGCGGCTGGCCGATCCCGGCAGGTCGAGGGTCGGAAACAGGCCGGCGCGTGCCTGGCGAAGCTGTGCGCGTGCGCTGTCGACGCGCAACATGGCCTGGCGGATGTCACGGTTCTGCTCGAGTGCTTGGCGTACCACGCGCGTCAGGGCCGGATCCTCGAACTGCCGCCACCAGCTGGCAAGCGCTTCGGTATCGGCCGGTTGTTCGCGCACCGCATGAAACCAGGCATCAGGCACTTCGGGATCAGGGCGGTCGGGCACGCTGGAGCAAGCTGCCAGCATCAGCGCGAACACCCCGGCGAGCGGCTTGAGAGGCAGTCGGCCCGTCATCGGGTTTCCTCCGGTTTGACGCGCATGAACAGCAGGTACAGGCACGGCACCGCCAGTAGGGTGAGCAGGGTGGCGAAGCCCAGCCCGCCCATGATGGTCACGGCCATGTTGGCGAAAAAAGGATCGAACAGCAGCGGGACCATGCCCAGCACCGTGGTGCCGGCCGCCATCATCACCGGCCGCAGGCGCGAGGCCGAGGCTTCGATGATGGCGGTCAGGCGTGGCACTTCGTCGGCGATCTGCCGATCGATTTCATCCACCAGCACCACGGCATTCTTGATCAGCATGCCGGTCAGGCTGAGCAGACCGAGCAGGGCCATGAAGCCGAACGGCTGGCCCGTGACCAACAGCCCCACGGTAACGCCGCACAGCGCCATGGGGACGACCAGCCAAATCATTAGCGGTTGCCGCACCTTCGCAAACAGCAGCACGGTGACCAGGACCATCGCGAGGTAGGGCACGGCGAGGGTTGCGGCCAGCGCCGCCTGCGCATCGGAAGACTGCTCATGGTCGCCACCCCATTCCAGCGAGTAGCCCGGAGGCAGTTCGATGCCCTCGATCAATGGGCGAATCCGCTGAAAGGCTTCGTTGGTATTTTCGCCATCACGTGGCTCGGCGCGGATGGCGATGGTGCGCTCACGGCCGTGGCGGCGGATCACCGCATCCTCGGTGGTCACCTCGACGCCGTCGGCGACCTGCGCTAGCGGCACGTAGCGATTCGTGGCCGGGCTCCAGATCCGGCGCTGCATCAGGTCGCCAGGCTCGGCGCGATCCTCCTCACTGGCGCGCAGCAGGATCGGAATCAGCTCATCGCGCTCGCGATACACGCTGACACGCTGCCCCTCGCTGGCCACTGCCAGGGCGCGCGCGACCGCCTGGCGTGTCAGTCCGGCATCGGCCAGGCGATCCAGGTCCAGCTTGGGCCGCAGCACCGGCACGGGTGCTCGCCAATCGTCACGGATGTTGAAGACGTGGCCCTGTTCGTGAAGCAGGCGTTGCCCTTCGGCCGAGAGGGCGCGCAGCTGATTGAGGTCTGGCCCGCTGATTCGCGCTTCCAGCTTGGCTTCGGCGTTGGGGCCGAACATGAATTGCGCAGCGCTGACGTCTGCCGAGGGATAGCGGGTCGGCAGCGTCTGGTTGACCTCCCGCACCAGGTCCGCGATCACGCCCGGTTCTTTGGTGCGCACCAGGAAATGCATCAGCGACGGGTTCGGCTGCTCTGGCGCGTAGGTGAGCATGAAGCGAGAGGCACCGGCACCCACGAATGTCGACACGTCCGTCACGCCTTCGAGGCCGTGCAGGTAGCTCTCGACGTCTTCGGCCGTGCGGCTGGTGTCGCGGATATGGGTGCCCTGCGGAAGGAACAGGTTGACGTAGAAGATCGGCGTGCTGGACGGTGGGAAGAAGCTCTGCGGCACCCGGCCGAAGCCCAGCACACTGAGCACCGTGAAGATCACCAGCACCGCGACGGTCAGCCAGGGGCGCGCCAGCACCCGGCCGGCGATGCGCCGGTAATGGTCATAGATCGGACCGCTGTAGGCGTCGTCGGCGCTGTCCTCTTCGCGCTGCCCGTCGTCCTTGCGTTCAAGCAGATAATGGCCGAACAGCGGCACGACCAGCAGCGCCAGCAACCAGCTCAGCAGCAGCGAGGTGGCAATGACGAAGAACAGCGAAAACAGGAATTCGCCAGTGGTGTCCTGTGACAGCCCGATACCGGCGAAGGCGAGTATGCCGATGATGGTGGCGCCCAGCAGCGACCACTGCGTCTGCTGCAGCGTCTTGCGCGAGGCGTCGAGAATGCTGCGGCCGCGCTGTTTCTCGATCAGCATGCCGTCGCAGACCACTACCGCGTTGTCCACCAGCATGCCCATGGCGATGATCAGCGCACCGAGCGAAATGCGTTCGAGCTCGATACCGGCGAGCCACATGATCAGCAAGGTGCCGAGCACTGTGAGAAAAAGCACCGCGCCAATGATGATCCCGGCGCGCAGGCCCATCGCCACGCACAGCACGCCTACCACGATGGCGACCGAGAGAAAGACGTTCAGTGCAAAGCTGTTGACCGACTCGTCGACGATGCTGTGCTGCTGGTACAGCGGGTGCAGTTCCGCCCCGAGCGGCATGCGCGGCTGCATCGAAGCCAGCTGTGCCTCGACGCTCTTGCCGACTTCGACGATGTTGCTGCCCGACACGCCGCTGATACCCAGCGTCAGCGCTGGCGCGCCATTGTGCCGGATGAGCTGGCGCGGCCGCTCGGCGTAATCCCGGCGAATGTCTGCGATAGAGCCGAGGTCGACGCTCGACTGCCCTTGGCCCACGGGCAGAGCGCGCAATGCATCGAGCGAATCGAATGCGCCGGTCGGGCGGATGGTCACGAAATATTCGCCGGCACGCACGCCGCCAGCATCGACGGCCGCGTCGGCATCGCCCAACGCCGCGATGAACTCCTCGGGTGAGAGCCGCAAGGCTGCAAGCCTAGCCTGGTCAACCTCCACCAGAATGCGTTCCTCGCGCACACCGGCGATTTCCACCTGGCCAACACCATTGGCGGTGATCAGGCCTCGACGCAAGTCCTTCGCAACGTCGTGCAGCTCCTGCATCGTCAGGCCGTCGCCGGTCAGCGCAAAGAAGATGCCGTAAACATCACCGAAGTCGTCATTGACCAGCGGAGGGTCGATACCTGGCGGCAGCTCTTGTTGAGCGTCGCTGACCTTGTTGCGCAACTTGTCCCAGATCTGGTCCAGCTCGTCGCCGGCATAACTATCCTGAATCTCGACGCGGATCTCGGCCTGGCCGATCATCGAGCGCGAGCGGATTTCCTTGACCTCGGCCAGCTCCTGGATTGCCGTTTCCAGTGGCTCGGTCACCTCCTGCTCAACCTCAAGTGCGGTCGCGCCGGGATACTGAACCGTGACGATGGCTTCCTTGATGGTGAACTCTGGATCTTCGAGCCGCCCCATTTCGAAGTAGGCGAGCACGCCTCCTACCAGGCAGATGAGCACCAGCAGCCAGATATTGACCGGTTTGCAAATAGCGTAGCGAGCTAGATCCATCGGTTCAGTTCCGCCGCTCGGCCTTGACGGGCTGATCCTCGGACAGCTTGCTGCCGCCGGCGACGATTACCTCGAGGTCATGTTCCAGCTCGCCGCTGATGATCGCCTGGTCGCTCTCGATGCGCTCAAGCCGGACGTCGCGCCGGTGCGCATGGCCATCCTTTGCTACCCAGATGAAATGGCGATCGTTAGGCGCCGTTTGCACGGCCGTGAGTGGCACATGGAAACGCGGCGGCCCGTCAGGTTCGGGCGCAACAGGGCGTTGCAGCCTGACGCGCATCGCCATACCGGGCAGCAGGTTGTAGTCGGCTGGCGGCTGGCCGCGCAGGACGAGCCGATAGGTCCGCGAGCCCTCACGGGGCTGGGTGCTGTGTTCCTTGTAGCGCAGCGGCAGTGTCACGTCGGCGATCACCAGTTCGCCTTCGGCTTCCAGCGCCTCGTTCAGTGGAATGCTCAGCGCCGCAGTTTCCGGAAGGTCGACACCTACCTCGATGTGCTGATTGTTCTGCAGTTCGATGATCGGCGTGCCGGTGCTGACCACCATGTCAGGCTCGGCCAGGCGCCGCGCGACGACGCCGTCGAAGGGGGCGGTCAGCGTCGTATGGCCGACGTCGCGCTGGGCACTGTCGCGGGCCACGCGCGCTGCCACTACGTTGGCCTGCAACGGTTCGATTGCAGCGGGTGCAAGAATGCCTTCGGCCAGCAGGGCGCGCTTGCGGGTCAGGTCCGCTTCGAGCTGGCGCAGCCGTGCAGTGGCTTCGCGCAGTTGCAGTTCGTAGTCGGTGCGATCGAGCTGTGCCAACGGCTGGCCGGCCTCGACCCGCGTGCCCTCGTCCACGAGGATGCGTTCGATACGCCCGGCAACCTGGAACGCCAGTTGCGTGGTGGTCACGCTTTCCACCACGCCGGGGAAGCGCAACGCCTCAGGTGCAGGGTCTACGGGTTTTAGCGGCTCGACGATAGCGATGCGCGGCGGAACTTCGGCAGGCTCTTCGTCTTCCGAACAGCCACTGAGCACCAAGGGCGCACAGGCCAGCGCAAGCCAGCACAGGGGATGTAGAAGGCTTCTGGGCTGTAGCGATGGCATCCGGACTCCTGCGCTGACTGAGCGGGCTCGATACCGGGCCGAGCCGGTACGACAGACTTAGTAGAGCGCCGGTCTAGCCCGGGAGTTCGCGGCGAATACGCATGACCGGCTGGTCAGTGCTGCCTGCGGCAAATCGACGGCACTTGGCGGTGGGTGGTTTGGGCGTATCATGGCCCGGCGTAACCCAGTCAGTGCCGGAGAGAGTCGCTATGCAAGGTCAGCCACAAGTCATCGAATATTTGAAAGAACTGCTGCGCGGGGAGTTGGCTGCTCGAGACCAATATTTCCTGCACTCACGCATGTACGCTGACTGGGGATTCACCAAGCTGTACGAGCGGATCAACCACGAGATGGAAGAGGAAACCGAGCACGCCGACGCCCTGCTCAAGCGCATCCTGTTCCTTGAAGGCACCCCGGACATGACGCCCGAACCGATGCATCCAGGCCATACGGTGCCCGATATGCTGCGCAGCGACCTGGCATTGGAATACAAGGTGCGCGAAGCCCTGGCCAAGGGCATCACCCTGGCGGAGCAGCACGGCGACTACCAGACGCGTGAAATTCTGGAACTTCAATTGCTGGATACCGAAGAAGACCACGCTTATTGGCTGGAACAGCAACTGGCGATGATCGACCGCATCGGCCTGCAGAATTACCTGCAATCCCAGGCAAGCTAACCAGATACAAAAAGGCCAGGCGCGATGCCTGGCCTTCATGGTTTCGGCGACAGCAATCAGATCCGGAAACGGCTCACCATTGCCTGCAGCTGAGTACCCAGGCGTGCAAGCTCAACGCTTGATGCAGCGGTTTCCTCGCTGGCTGCCGCGGCCTGCTCAGACAGATCCCGCACATTCACCACGCTTCGGCTGATTTCTTCGGCAACTGCGCTCTGCTCTTCAGCAGCCGTGGCGATCTGCTGATTCATAGCCTGGATGTTCGATACCGTGCTGGTGATGCGCGCCAACGATGTGCCGGCGCGGCGAGTCAATTCGACACTGCTTTCTGTGAGGTTGCGGCTGTTCCGCATGATTGCCGAGACCTGCTGAGTCCCGCCCTGCAAGGCACTGATCAGCCCTTCGATCTCCTCGGTGGATTTCTGCGTGCGCTGAGCCAGCCCGCGGACTTCGTCTGCGACCACGGCAAATCCGCGACCAGCTTCGCCAGCACGGGCTGCCTCGATGGCGGCGTTGAGCGCCAGCAGATTGGTCTGTTCAGCCACTGCCCGGATCACATTCATCACGCTGCCAATCTTGTCGCTGTCGCTTTGCAGAACTGTCATCGCGTCGGAAGAACGGACCACTTCGCCCGCCATGCGCTCGATCTGCGCGACCACTTCAGCGACGACGCGATCACCTTCGCGTGCTTCCTCATCTGCTTCAGTCGCGGCTTGCGCGGCCTGCTCGGCGTTGCGCGCCACTTCTTGAACAGTAGCCGACATCTCGTGCATCGCGGTGGCGACCTGGTCGGTTTCTTCTTTCTGGCTATTCACACCCGCGCTGGTCTGCGTGGTGACCGCCGAAAGCTCCTCGGCTGCACTGCTGATCTGGCTGACGCCGTCCCGGATGCCGCCAATCAATTCGCGCAGCGTAGTGCCCATCTGCTGGATGCCTTGCTGCAGAACGCCCAACTCGTCGCGTCGAGTGATCTTGGCTGCTGCGGTCAGGTCGCCGGAGGCGATGCGATCCACATCGGCCATGGTGGTGCGCAGCGGAAGTATGATCTGACGGGTGATCAGCCAGGCCGCAAGGATGCCAAGCAGCAACGCCAGGGCGGTGCTGATGACCAGACGATTGCGCGCTTCGCCACTTTCGATCTCCATGCGATCCAGCTGGAACTGGTATAGCTCGTCGCTGATACGCACGATTTCCTTTTGCTGGTCGGTCATCTCCTGGCGCGTCCTGGCAATCGCCTGGGTGGCGGTGACCAGCGCTTCGATAGCCGTGCGGTATTGACCCAGCTCCGTGCGGATCTGGTTGACGGTATCGCGGTTGCCTGCATCGAGCAGGTTGCCGTATTGGCCGAGCGTCGCCACGGCAGCATCGAGCTGGCTGTAGACGGCTTTTATGTTTTCCGGGCTGGCGGAGGCCAGGTAGATGCGCAGCAAGTACTGGGCCTGCTTTATCTCTTCACGGATACGTGTGATGGCCTGGAACTGCTCAAAGCGGCTCTCGTCGTATTCGGACAGCTGCAAGACGCGGCCATTGATAGCGCTCGTCAGCTCGCTCAGCTTTAACACGGCGGCGTCGATGGTCTGCTGCGCGTTGTTGGCGACGCCATAGGCCGCCCGCATGCCGCCAAGCGAGTGCTGATATTGCTTGTTGTAATCGGCCTGCTCCTTGAGCATGGCGACGTTGATAGGGTTCTTGAAGGTGCCGAGCAGCTTGGTCTGCTGGTCCAGATAGATGCCCAAATTCTTCTCTAGGCGCTCGGTCGACTCGGTATCGCCGTTGGCGAGCATGAACTGCAGGCGCGCAATGCGCAGCCCTGTCAGCGTGTTGTTCAGATGAGATATCTCGGTCATCCAGCCGCTGCGCTGGATAACGCTGCCAAGGCTGCCCCAGCCGTTCCAGGCGAGGATCAGGGTCAGTACCAGAACAGCGCCAAAGCCCAAGGACAGCTTGCGGCTGACGCCAATGTTGCCAAACCAGTTGTTCATTCAGATACCACTTGAAAAGGACGATCGTGAGGGCTGAGACGGTCCGTCGTCAGCTAGAAGCGCCGAGCTATCGGCGGCGACATCATCGTTTTTAATGCGCTAATAATATGGCGCCATAAACACGACGGATGATTGAAGGCTTTACGACGCGGGGCCCGAGGTTTCGAGTCACAGAAAAACCCGCCGAAACGGGTTTTTCAGACAATGGGTAGCTGAATACCTGTCAGTTGCTGATCGGAGCTAGCTGAAGTCGTTCGCTGGTTATGGCTCGAACCTGCGCGGTCAATGCCGCATCGTCATTCAGCGATTGATCGTAGGCCGGGAAAATATTCATCAGCTTCGTCTGCCATTGCGGTGACGAAACCTGTTCTTTGAAGTTGGCTTTCAGCAGCTTCAGCATGATCGGGGCGGCAGTGGACGCACCTGGTGAGGCGCCCAGCAGCGCGGCGATGGAACCGTCCGCCGAACTAACGATTTCAGTGCCGAACTGCAGCACGCCGCCTTTCTCCGGGTCGTTCTTGATGATCTGGACGCGCTGCCCCGCAGTGATCAGCTCCCAATCCGTGGCATCGGCCTCGGGAAAGTATTCCTTCAGTTCTGCGATGCGGTCTTCCTGGCTCAGCATCAACTGGCCGATCAGATACTGGCTCAGATCGAGATTATCCAGGCCGGCCTGCACCATCGGCAGCGCGTTATCGGTGCTCATGGAGCCGGGTAGATCCATCAATGAGCCGTTCTTCAGGAACTTACTCGAGAAAGTGGCGAAGGGTCCGAACAGCAACACTTTTTCACCGTCGATGACGCGGGTGTCCAGATGCGGAACCGACATCGGCGGCGAGCCGACCGAGGCCAGGCCGTACACCTTGGCCTGATGCTGCGCGACGACGTCCTGGTTGCGGGTCATCAGAAACTGACCGCCCACCGGGAAGCCGGCGTAGCCCTTCGCTTCAGGAATGTCGGCCATCTGCAGCAATTTGAGAGCGCCGCCGCCTGCACCGATAAAGACGAAACGCGCCTTGACGCTGGTCGTCGCTTCGCCGTCAGCAAGATTGGTCGAGACCACTGTCCAGGTTCCGTCCTCGTTGCGCGTGATGTCACGCACTTCATGCTCCAGCTGCAGCTTGACCTGCTTGCTCTCGCCTAGCGCTGCGAACAACTGACGGGTGATCTCACCAAAGTTGACGTCGGTCCCGATGGGCATACGGGTCGCCGCTACAGCCTGGCTCTCGCTGCGGCCGTTCATGATCAGCGGCGCCCATTCGCCGATCTGCTGGGGTTGTTCGGAATATTCCATGCCCTGGAACAGGGGGCTTTGTTGCAGCGCGGCGTGGCGCTTGCGCAGGAACTCAATGTTGTCATCGCCCCAGACGAAGCTCATGTGCGGGACTGCGTTAATGAACCGACGCGGCTCCTGGAGCACGCCGCGCTCGACTTGGTGCGCCCAGAACTGCTTGGAGATTTCGAAAGACTCGGCAATGGCCACCGCCTTGCTGATGTCGATGCTGCCGTCGGCTTTCTCTGGTGTGTAGTTCAGCTCGCAAAAGGCCGAGTGGCCGGTACCTGCGTTGTTCCAGGCATTGGAGCTTTCGTCAGCAACGTTGGGCAGGCGCTCATGGACTTCGATGGTCCAGTTCGGCTCCAGCTCGTGCAAGTAGGCCGCAAGGGTTGCGCTCATGATGCCGCCGCCGATCATCAGGACGTCGACGGTTTTTTCTGGTTCGTTTGGCTTGGAGCAGGCCATCAGTGCGAAGCACATGAAAGCCAGGGTCAGTTTTTTCATCGGTGGTTCTGTTTGCCTGGTAAGGGTTTTTACGGATACGCGTCAGTCGCCCGATGAGCCGCGTGACCACGGCAAGCGGGAGCATCGATTCATACGAGCAAAATGTGCGTAGGGGAGGCCTGAGGCCAGAGTGCAAGGCGGCTGAGCCGTTACCGAACTTAAGCGCGGCGTAAGGTCAGAGGCACAAGCGTTGCCACCGCCATTGCGAGGGGCGCGGAGTTTATTAGGGAGCTAAGCATAGGGCAATGGCAATCGCTCAGCTTCATTGATGGCAGCCGGTCTCAAAGCTGCAAGTGATCGCTATTTCGGGCCGGAGCGCAAACAGCAGCCGGATTCCAGATCCTTGAGAATCGGGCAGTCCGGGCGGTCGTCGCCGTGGCAGCTGTCGACCAGCTCCTGCAGGGTGTCGCGCAAACCGATCAACTCGGTGATTTTGCGGTTCAATTCCTCGATGTGCGTGCCGGCCAGCGCCTTTACATCGGCGCTTGCGCGGTGACGGTCCTGCCAGAGGGTGAGCAGCCTGCTGACCTCGTCCAACGAGAAGCCCATGTCGCGTGAGCGCTTGATGAAGGCGAGCCGGTGCAGGTCTTCTTCGCCGTAGTGGCGGTAGCCGTTGGCGCTGCGCCCGGCGGGTGAGATGAGGTCGATCGATTCGTAGTAGCGAATCATCTTCGCGGACAGCCCGCTTTTTTTTGCGGCTTGGCCAATGTTCATGCCGGCTCCCATCTAGCTGTTGCCTGTTTGCACGTCAGCGGCTTGCCTTGGTTTTTCCGGTTCGTCTTGTGGTTTCCAGCGCTTGAGCAGCAGCGCGTTGCTGACCACGCTAACGCTCGACAGTGCCATGGCCGCCCCGGCCACTACGGGGCTCAGAAAACCGAGGGCCGCAAGCGGAATGCCCACCAGATTGTAGATAAAAGCCCAGAACAGGTTCTGCTGGATCTTGCGATAGGTGCGGCGGCTGATTTCCAGCGCCGCCGGCACCAGGCGTGGATCGCCACGCATCAGGGTAATGCCCGCTGCATGCATCGCCACGTCGGTGCCGCCGCCCATGGCAATACCGACGTCCGCCGCAGCCAATGCGGGCGCATCATTGATACCGTCGCCGACCATGGCGACCACCGCGCCGCCTTTCTTCAGGTCGGCAACCGTGGCGGCCTTGTCTGCGGGCAGCACCTCGGCGTGCACGCTGTCGATGTGCAGCGCTTCGGCGACAACCCGCGCGCTGCCGCGGTTGTCGCCGGTGATCAGGTGGCTGCGGATCTGGCGCGCATTCAGGCGAGCCACGGCATCCGACGCGCCCTCTTTGAGCGTATCCCCGAAGGCGATCAGCCCGAGCACGCGCGGTTGCGGCGCCGTTTCGATCAGCCATGACAGGGTGCGGCCTTCAGCCTCCCATTCACGTGCGCGGTCCGCCACGTCGCCCGGCTCTAGCCCGTTGTCTTCGAGCAGGCGGCGATTACCCAGCGCTAGCGCGTGTCCATCGACCTCGCCGGCAATGCCGCGACCGGTCAACGACTGACTGCGCGTCACCTCCGGTGGCATCAGGCCATGCTCGTCGCAGCGCGCCAGCACCGCGCGGGCCAAAGGATGTTCGCTGCCGCGTTGCAACGCGCCGGCCTGTCGCAGCAGCGTTGATTCGTCGCCATCGATTGCGTGCAGGTGGACGATACGTGGCGTGCCCGAGGTGAGGGTGCCCGTCTTGTCGAAAGCTACAGCCGTGACAGCGTGAGCAACTTCCAGAGCCTCGGCGTCCTTGATCAGGATGCCGTACCGCGCCGCGACGCCGGTGCCGGCCATGATCGCCGCGGGTGTCGCCAAGCCCAGCGCGCAGGGGCAAGCGATGACCAGCACCGCGACCGCGTTGATCAGCGCGACGTCTACCGCTGCCCCGGCCAGCAGCCAGCCGATCAACGTCAGCACGGCGATGACGAGCACCGCCGGGACGAAGACCTGGCTGACCTTGTCCACCAGCTTTTGGATCGGCGCCTTGGCCGCCTGCGCGTCCTCGACCAGGCGGATGATGCGCGCCAGTACCGTCTCACCGCCGAGCGCCGTGGTGCGCACCAGCATGCGTCCCTCGCCGTTGATCGCACCGCCGGTGACCGGGTCGCCGGGCGCCTTGGGGACCGGCAGGCTTTCACCACTGATCAGCGCTTCGTCGGCCTGGCTTTCGCCTTCGACCACCTCGCCATCGACCGGAATTCGCTCGCCCGGCTTGACCAGCACCAGGTCGCCCAGGCGCAGCGAGGAGAGGGCGACCGTTTCTTCGCGGCCTTCGATCACGCGCACGGCGCGGTCCGGGCGGAGCGCCTCGAGCGCGCGGATGGCGGCGCTGGTCTGGCGCTTGGCGCGGCTCTCCAGGTACTTGCCGAGCAGGACCAGCGCGATGACCACGGCCGAGGCTTCGAAATACAGGTGCGGCATCTGCCCGGCCGGCGCCGCCCACCATTGGTAGAGGCTCAGGCCGTAGCCGGCACTGGTGCCAATCGCCACCAGCAGATCCATGTTCCCGGCGCCGGCCCGTACCGCCTTCCAGCCAGCCACGTAGAAGCGTGCGCCCAGAATGAATTGCACAGGCGTGGCGAGCAGGAACTGCACCCAGGGCGGCAGCATCCAGTGCAGGCCCAGCAAGTCGCCAAACATCGGTACGACCAGCGGTGCCGCCAGGAGCAGCGCAGCGATCACCGCCAACCGCTCGCGTCGCATGCGCTGCTCGTTGTCCGGCACCGCCGTCGGCTGCGCGTCGTCCAGTGCGTGCGCTTTGTAGCCAGCCGCTTCGACGGCCTGGAGCAGCACCGCCGGTTCCACGGTGCTCAATACCTCGACCCGGGCTCGCTCACTGGCGAGGTTCACCGCTGCGCTCCGCACGCCGGGCACCTTGAGCAGGGCGCGCTCGGCTCGGCCGACGCAGCTGGCGCAGGTCATCCCCTCGATGGCCAGTTCCAAGCTCTGCACCGGCACGCCGTAGCCGGCCTTTTCCACAGCTTGGATGAGGCTGGCCAGGTCGGCTTCGTGCGATTCGACCCTCACCTGTTCGGCGGCGAGGTTGACCACTGCGCCACCGACGCCGGGCATCTTGAGCAGCGCCCGTTCCACACGGCCGGCGCAGCTGGCGCAGGTCATGCCGGTAATGGGCAAGGTATAGGAGGTGCCGGACATGAAGGGATCTCCGAATGGCCTGTCGTCGGTGATGATCAACCTTTACCTCGTGGCAAGGTCAAGTCCAGCAGCGGATTGCCGCAGGGCGAGGGTTGACCTTGCTGCTGTGGCAAGCTTCAGCCTGTAGCGAATCATCGAGACGGAGGCTTCACCATGCGGACATTCCAAGTAACCGGTATGACTTGTGCTCATTGCGAGCGTGCCGTGACCCAGGCGATCCAGGCGCGGGAGCCTGGTGCGGTGGTACGCGTGGATCTTGAGCGAGGCCAAGTCGAGGTGCAGGGCGAGTTGAGCGATCAGGCCATTCGTGAAGCCATCGAGGCGGAGGGGTATCAGCTCGGTTGACCAGCGGCGGCCGTTGCGGCCGCCGTTGGCATCGACGTGATCAGGCCGGGGCGGGAGCGGTCTCCAGATCGTCCCAGTCCCGTACGAGACCGCGGAATACCGGGTCGACGAGGGCAGCGGCATCGGTCTGCGGATCGAACAGGGTTTGGTCGCGGGTCCAGTCGCTGAACAGGCCGACGATCAGCGCATGGATGGTTCGCGCGGCCAGGCGCGGCGTTACACCGGGGCGCAAGGTGCTGCCGGCGCATTCCAGAAGCTTTTCGCACAGTTCGATGAACTGGTTGATGAACGCGTGATGGCGCTCTTCGGCCTCGCGCAGCTCTTCGGTGAATTCGCATCGGTGCAGCAGAATGGTCATCACGCGGCGTTTTTGTTCGTCGCGGCCCAGGGAGCCGATGCCTTCAAGGCACAAGTCGCGCAGCGCCTTGAGCGGCTGCTGCTGGGTGCAACTGCAGAGGCGCTCGGCCATCTGCTCTGGCGGCAGGCGGACCTGGTTGAGCATTTCGTGAAACAGATGGGCCTTGTTCTGGAAATGCCAGTACACGGCGCCACGCGTGACACCGGCGTCACGCGCAATCTGATCGAGGCTGGTGTGCGCCACTCCCTTGTCGAGGAACAGCCGCTCGGCTGATTCGAGCAGCGCTACACGGGTTTTTTCGGCGTCTTCTTTGGTTCTTCGCATGTCTGGATATGGCAGCTCGAAGCTGAGTCAAAAGGCCCTGACGGGCGGGCAGCGCGGAGTTCATCCCTCAACTTCTGCAACTTTGCTTGTTTACAATCGTCTTTGTATGTAACAGCATCCGGGCTTTCCTGTAAACGTTCGATCCGTCGCCGCGACGCCCACTCGCCGCGGAATCGGTCCTTTTTTCGCTTCGCGAGTCGTTCCCCAATGCCCCTTCCGATCCTTTTGATGCTGGGCGCGCTCAGCGCCTTCGGCCCGTTGGCCATCGATTTCTACCTGCCGGCCTTTCCGGCGATGGCGCGCGCTTTTGCCACGGATGTGGAGCACGTGCAACTGTCGCTCGCGGCGTACTTCGTCGGGCTTGCGCTCGGCCAGCTGGTCTATGGGCCATTGGCCGATCGATACGGCCGGCGCTGGCCCTTGTTGGTCGGGGTCTCGCTGTTCACGCTGGCCTCGCTCGCCTGTGCGTTCGCGCCTTCGCTGGACTGGTTGATCGGCGCGCGTTTCGTCCAGGCGCTGGGCGGTTGCGCGGGTATCGTGGTGACGCGCGCCGTGGTGCGGGACAGTTGCGATCCGGTGCAAGGGGCGAAGGTCTTTTCGCAGTTGATGCTGGTGATGGGCCTGGCACCGATCCTCGCGCCCCTGGCTGGCGGCGTATTGATGAATGCCTTTGGCTGGCAGGCGATCTTCGTCTCGCTGACGATCTTCAGCGCGCTATGCGGCATTGCGGTCGCGCTGCGCTTGCCGGAAACGCTGCCGGCCGATGCGCCCAAGCTGCCGCTCGGCGGTACGCTCGGGCGTTATCTCGCCCTGTTCCGTGACCGTGAGTTCATCGCCTATGCACTGGCTGGCGGCGTGGCGATGGCTGGAATGTTTGGCTATATCGCCGGCTCGCCGTTCGTCTTCATCGAACTCTATGGAGTGCCCGCTGAACATTACGGTTGGCTGTTCGGCAGTAATGCGGCGGGGTTCATCGTTGTTTCGCAGATCAATGCGCGCTTGTTGCGCCTGCGCGGGCCAGGCTTCTGGCTGCGCCGCTTCGTCTGGTTCTATTTCGCGTGCGGCGCGATTCTGCTGGCTATCGCGCTGAGCCGGCCAGATGCGCTCTGGCCGCTGTTGATTCCCCTGTTCGCCGGCTTGGCGAGCCTTGGCAGCATTCTGCCCAACGCAACGGCATGCGCCATGGCGAGGCAGGGTCGCCAAGCCGGGTTGGCGTCGGCCCTGATGGGCAGTTTGCAGTTCTGCGTGGCGTCGCTGGCATCGGCATCGGTGGGCTGGCTGCACGACGGTAGCGCGGTGCCGATGGCGCTGGTGATCACCGTTTGCTCGCTGTTGGCGGCCTGTCTGGCCTGGTACTCAGGCCAGCACAGTTTCGCCCGGGAAGATGCCGAGGCTGCCCCTCGCTAGGGATCAGAAGCCTTCGAGCACGATCTTGCCCTTGGCCTTGCCGCTTTCGATAAAGGCATGGGCGCGGCGCAGATTGTGCGCGTTGATGGTGCCGTAGTGTTCGCCCAGGGTGGTCTTGAGCACGCCACGGTCGATCAACTCGGCTACCCGATTGAGCAGCCGGTGCTGTTCGATCATGTCCGCCGTCTGGAACATCGAGCGGGTGTACATGAACTCCCAGTGCAGCGACAAACTCTTGCGCTTGAGCAGGCTGATGTCGAGGCTCGCCGGGTCGTCGATCAGCGCCAGGCGACCTTGCGGGCGTAGCGCCTCGACGATCTGCGGCAGATGCACGTCGGTGTGCGTCAGGCTGGCGACATGGCTGACCTCGTCGATGCCGACGCGCTTGAGTTCAGCCGCCAGCGGTTCGCTGTGGTCGATCACCTCGTGAGCGCCCAGGTCGCGCACCCAGTCCCGGGTTTCGCTGCGCGAAGCCGTTCCGATCACCTGCAGCCCGGTCAACTGCCGCGCCAGCTGCGTCAGAATCGAGCCTACGCCGCCTGCCGCGCCGACGATCAGCAGGCTCTCGCTGCGTTCACTGCCTTCGGCGATTTGTAGCCGCTCGAAAAGCAATTCCCAGGCGGTGATCGAGGTCAGCGGCAACGCTGCCGCCGCGGCGAAATCCAGGCTGGCCGGCTTGCGCCCGACGATGCGCTCGTCGACCCGGTGCAGCTCGCTGTTGGCGCCGGGGCGATCCAGAGCGCCCGCATAGAACACTTCGTCGCCGGGCTTGAACAGGCTCACGTCGCTTCCCACCGCGCGCACCACACCGGCGACATCCCAGCCGAGCACCTGATGCTGGCCGGCTTCCGGCTGTACACGCATGCGGATCTTGGTGTCGACGGGGTTCACCGAAATCGCTCGGACTTCGACCAGCAGATCGCGCGGGCCGAGTACGGGCTCAGGCAGCTCGATGTCGAGCAAGGCGCGGGGATCGTCGATAGGCAAGGACTGGGTATAACCGATGGCTTTCATGGCGCTTCCTCTGGGAGTGGCGGGATGCGCCATGTTCGGCTTTCTCGTTTCGTAGAAAAACCGCATATTCAGCAGAGGCTCTTTCAACAGATTTTTGAAAATGCTACGGACCGACGACCTTCAGGTATTCGTGATGACCGCCGAGCTGGGCAGCTTGTCCGCTGCCGCTCGGCGCCTTGAGCTGTCGCCGGCGGTCGCCAGCGCTGCGCTGAAGCGGTTGGAAACAGGGCTCGGCTGCCGGCTGCTGGTGCGCTCGACGCGCAGCTTGCGCTTGACGGGCGAGGGCGAGCAGTACCTGCCGCATGCTCGGGCTGCCCTGCAAAGCCTGCGCGACGGCCAGCAATTGCTGGCGGGCGGCAAGGCCACTATCAGCGGGCTGCTGCAACTGTCGGCCCCATCGGATTTCGGGCGCAACGTATTGCTGCCTTGGCTGGACGAGTTTCAGCTGCAGCATCCCCAGCTGAGCCTGCGCGTGCTGCTTGCCGATCGTAACGCCGACCTGTTCCGGCAGCCGGTGGATATCGCGCTGCGCTACGGGCAGCCGGAGGATTCGAGCCTCGTCGCGCTGCCGGTCGCGCCTGCCAATCGCCGCGTGCTCTGTGCATCGCCTGCCTATCTGGCCGAGCGGGGCACACCGCGCGCGCTCGCCGACCTGGCCGGGCACAACTGCCTGCGCTACATGCTGGCCGGGCGGATGCACGAGCGCTGGTGTTTTCGCGATGGCCCACGCGAGCTGGTGCAGCCGGTCACGGGGGATCGCATCAGCGACGACGCGGATGTGGTGCGCCGCTGGGCGCTGGCGGGGCGGGGCGTGGTGTACAAGTCCTGGCTGGATATCGCGCAGGATGTACAGGCGGGGCGTTTGGTCGTCCTGCTACCGCAGCTGCTCGGCGAGCCGACGCCGCTGAATCTGATTTGCGCTCATCGCGCGCACCTGGGCGAAACCCTGCGGCTGCTGCGCGAGCACCTGGTCGAGCGATGCAGTGTGCTGCTCGACCAGGCGCCGTTCGCCATTTGAGCGGTCAGTTGGCCAGGCGCGCGTCCAGGCTGTTCTGCGCCAGCCGGCGCGCCTGGTCCTCGGTCATGCCGAGGCTGTCGTGCAGCGCCATGAAGTTCTCTGTCACGTAGCCGCCAAAGTAGGCCGGATCGTCAGAGTTCACCGTGACTTTCACGCCTTGCTCCAACATCTGCAGGATGTTGTGCTGGCTCATGTCATCGAACACGCAAAGCTTGGTGTTAGACAGCGGGCACACGGTGAGCGGAATCTGCTCGTCGATCAGCCGCTCGATCAGCCTGGGATCTTCAGCAGAGCGAACGCCGTGGTCGATACGGCTCACCTTGAGCAGATCCAGCGCCTGCCAGATGTATTCAGGCGGGCCTTCTTCACCGGCATGCGCAACCGCGAGGAAGCCTTCAGCACGAGCCTTGGCGAACACACGCTCGAACTTGCTCGGCGGATGACCCACTTCGGAACTGTCCAGACCAACCGCAAAGAACGCGTCGCGGAACGGCATCGCCTGGGCGAGCGTGTCGAATGCCGCTTCTTCCGGCAGGTGGCGCAGGAAGCTCAGGATCAGTCCGCTGCTGATGCCCAGCAGTTCGCGGCCGTCCGCCAGGGCTTCGCTGATGCCGCGCATCGCCACTTCGAAGGGAACGCCGCGGTCGGTGTGGGTTTGTGGATCGAAGAACGGCTCGGTGTGAACCACGTTTTGCGCTTCGCATTTCTGCAGGTAGGCCCACGTCAGGTCGTAGAAGTCCTGCTCGGTGCGCAGCACGTTGGCGCCGGCGTAATACAGGTCGAGAAATTCCTGCAGATTGCCGAAGTTATACGCGCTGCGGAGGGCGTCCACGTCATTCCACGGCAGGGCGATCTTGTTGCGCTCGGCGAGGGTGAACAGCAGTTCAGGTTCGAGGGAGCCCTCAAGATGCAAGTGGAGCTCGGCTTTTGGCAACGCATTGAGCCAGTCGTACATGGGAACCCCCGTTTGAAAAGGCGCATTTAAGCATGCGTCCGGAGCTGACCCCAAGGTCAGCCTCCGGCGGTGCCGACCTGTGTGGTCGCACCAGGCACCACTGTGCAAAAAACGAGCAAAGACGCGTAAGCGAGAACGGGCGCGGCCAAGCGGCGGAAGCCCAACGGTTATCCACACGGTTGTCCACGTAACCTGCGCATAACCGTTGTGCACCATGATGGCTATTTGAGATCGAGCCCGGAACTGCCGCTTCCTTGAAAAAATATTTGAAAAACAAAGGGTTTTGGTTGGTGAGCAGCGATATGTGACGTTTCGGTTAAAAAATGAGCAATGCTGGCGAGGCGGCGAGGTTGCTGGCTCCGGCGCAACGTTCCCAACGTTATCCACAAACTCATGCACACCAACGGTGGAAAACCCTGCGGCAATAAAAAGCCGCATCAGGCTAGCCCGATGCGGCGAATAGGAGAGGCGCACCGAAGCGGCGCGCTCCCGTCAGTTCTGCTGGGTTGGCGGCGGAGTCTGCGGCACGTTCGGCTCGACGGGTTCGCCGACGTCCGGTTCGTCATCGTCGGGCATGTCGACATCAACGTCGGGCACGGTAACGGTTTTCTCCTTGGTGCCAACGTCGACATCTGGCGTGTCTACGTCGTACTCAGGCATTTTTCCGCCCTCGACGTTGACCTCAGGCATCTCGCCTTCCTCGGTTTTTTCAACATCGCAACCGGCCATACCCAGCGTGGTGAGCAGCACGGCGCCAGGGATCAGCCACTTGTATCGACTTTTCATTTGTCTAACTCCTGTTTCGCGGGAAAACGTGTCGCTTCCAGCCATCGTCGGCGCTTCGTCGCGCGTTTCGACGGCAGTATCGCTCTTACAGGTGACTAGATCGGGCCGGCTCAGTTCCGCTACCGGCGCTTCAGCGTTCCAGCGGTTGCAGGATTGAGCGGCCGCGGCTGACATCGGCGAAGAGGTCGCGCAAGGCTTCGAATTGCGCGTGGGGCAGGGCGATGATGAGGTCGGCACCCTCAGCATCGAAGGTTTCGGATTCAATCAGCGCCTCATGGTCAGGCAGGCGCGCCTTGATTAGCGCCAGCTCGGCGAACCGGCAATGGCAGCGGCAGCGGATGCGCTCGACGAGTTCGAGCTGTTCGCCTGCCTGCAGGCATTTCGCTGTAGTACCGCCATAGGCGCGCGCCAGCCCACCGGTGCCGAGTTGAATACCGCCATACCAGCGCGTCACGACGACCACCACCTGATCGCAGGCTTGTCCCTCGATGGCAGTGAGCATGGGTCGTCCGGCAGTGCCGCCGGGCTCGCCGTCATCGCTGAATCGATAGTGATTGCCGATCTTCCAAGCCCAGCAATTGTGCGTCGCGCTCAAATCGCTTACCGCCTCAATGAACGCCTGTGCATCGTCTGGCGTAGCGATGGGGGCGGCCTGGGCCAGGAATCGGCTCTTGCGGATTACTTCCTGAAAGTCGCAGGCGCTCGTGAGTGTGAAGGGCATCGGACAGCTTCGAGTAAACAGGTGCGGACCGGCATTTTAGCGGGCCGAGCGCTGTGCGCGTCGACGCCGCTCAGCCATTTTCCTGAACTTACCTGGACGAGATTGAACACAAAAAGGGTGGGCCCATGGTTCGTTCATCTGAAGGGCCATCTGGGCGTGCTTCAAACCATCTCTTCCAGGAGGTCACAATGCTCAACTCCAAGTACCAATCCTGTATCGAGGCTTGTTCCAACTGCGCCATCGTCTGCGAGACCTGCGCCGCATCGTGCCTGCGTGAGGACGACGTAAAGATGATGGCGCGCTGCATCGAGCTCGACCGTGACTGCGCCGACCTCTGCGCGCTATCCGCCGTGCTGATGACCCGCGACAGCAAGCTCGCCAAGGAGATGTGCCGTATCTGTGCACAGATTTGCCGCGAGTGCGCAGAGGAGTGCGGGCAGCACCAGATGGACCACTGCCAAGCCTGCGCGAACGCCTGCCGCCGGTGCGCCGAAGAGTGCGAGAAGATGGCGGCCTAAAGCCGTTGCGCCGAAGCGGTGTGCAACGCGCGCACCCTTCGGCTACGCCAACCAATCCAGTGTCAGGATCAGCCGGCGACTTTCAGCGGCTACGTCCGGGGACCGGTGAATGATGCCGGCGCCTTCGTTTCCTGCCCATTTCTCGCCTTTGAAAAGCGCAACCTCACCTGCCAGCAGTTGTTCGATGTTCCGCCTGTCTTGCGGCTCGGCGGTGGGGTCACCGAGGCGATGGCGGGGCATGGCGCGTTCAGGCAGCCATTCGCTTCCGGCGCCGGCATAAGTCGTGATCAGGCGCAACGGGACGTGGTCAACGTGGAAACGCGGGCACATGGCCTTGTCCAGCGCACGCAGACGTATGCCGATACGGCGTGCGTCTAGCAGGCAGGCGAAGGCCGTCGCGAGCCATTCGATGTCTGCGACGAAACCATCGTGGCCGGCCAGGTCGCGGTACGCGTCAGCAAGCGTTGGCAGTCGCACCTCGCCTGTTTGAATCTCCAGCGTGATCGACTCGGCTAGCGGCTCGCCTAACCTCAGCAGTGTCTGCGCGAAGTGCGCGACATGCAGAGGGAGCTTCCGCTGCCACACCGTGAGATTGACACCGTCCATCAGCGCATCGCCCAACACGTCGGGCGTATCACTGAACAGTTGCTCCGGGGCCGAACGAACGGCTTGGCTCGCCAGCATCACGCCACCTCCCGATGCCAGGGCGTAAACGGGTCGGGCAAGCGCAGCCAGTGTTCCGGGCCGAGGCTCCATTCGTAGTCGTTGAGCAGGCAGGCGTCGAGCTCGCCGCGTAGGCGGCTGAAGTCGATGTGTTGGCCGATGAAGACCAGCTCCTGCCGACAGTCACCTGATTCGCCGTGCCATTTCTGGTGGATCGATTCTCTTGATTCCTCATCCGCCGGCCATTGCGCCTCCGGTACGAAACGCCACCAGCGGCCGGCATATTCGTAGCGCATCAACCCGCCCGCCTGGGACCAGCTGCCGGCCTCCTGCGGGCGGCTGGCGAGCCAGAAATAACCCTTCGAGCGCAGCAGGCGGCCGTTGGTCCATTCGCGGTTGAGAAATGCGTGGAAGCGTTGAGGGTGAAAGGGGCGTCGCGCCTGGTAAACCGTCGAGGCGATGCCGTACTCCTCGGTTTCAGGAACGTGTTCACCGCGAAGTTCCTGCAACCAACCAGGCGCCTGCGCAGCGCGCTCGAAGTCGAACCGGTTGGTGTCGAGAATGCGTGCGAGGGGTACCTGGCCCATGCTCATCGGCAGGATGTCAGCATGCGCATTCAGGCGGCCGAGGATGGCGGTCAGCTCCTCGCGCTCAGCGCTGGAGATCAGGTCGATCTTGCTGATCAAGATGACGTCAGCGAACTCGACCTGCTCGATCAGCAGGTCTGTGATCGAGCGCTCGTCCTCCTCGCCCAGGGTTTCGCCGCGGCTGGCGAGGCTTTCCGCTTCCTGAAAGTCGCGCAGGAAATTTACGCCGTCAACGACAGTGATCATGGTGTCCAGCCGCGCCAGGTCCGCAAGGCTCTGGCCCTGATCGTCGCGAAAGGTGAAGGTCTCGGCCACGGGTAGCGGCTCGGAGATGCCGGTCGACTCGATCAGCAGATAGTCGAAGCGGCCTTCACGAGCAAGCTGGCCGACCTCGTCGAGCAGATCTTCGCGCAGCGTGCAACAGATGCAGCCATTACTCATCTCGACGAGTTTTTCCTGCGCACGGTTGAGGCTGACGTCGCGCTGCACCTCGCCGCCATCAATATTGATTTCACTCATGTCGTTGACGATCACCGCGACGCGACGACCTTCACGGTTCTTGAGAATGTGGTTGAGCAGCGTGCTTTTGCCGGCGCCGAGGAAGCCGGACAGCACGGTAACAGGGAGGCGTTTCATGGTGGTCTCTCAGGCGGTTCTCTTGTGTTTTTCGAGCGCTTCCTGGCGCTCCTTGGCTTCGATGCACAAGGTCGTGGTCGGACGCAGCAACAAGCGCCGCAGGCCAATCCGCTCGCCTGTTTCAGCGCACCAGCCGTACTCGCCGCGGGCAAGGCTGTCGAGCGAATCGTCAATCTTGTCGAGCAGCTTTTTTTCTCGCTCCAGTAGCCGCAATTGCCACTGGTGGTGCTCCTCGGCTGTGCCGACGTCCGAGGGATCGCTACTTGGTTCCTGATCGCGCAGCGTCTGGAATTCTTCCGCTATACGCGCCTGCAACTCGGTACGTTGCCGTATCAGCAGGTCGCGAAAGAACGCCTGCTGGGCAGCGTTCATGTAGTCGTCGAGTGGCTGGGCGAGGAGTTCGGCTTCGGTCATGTCGAATGGGCGCGTTTGAGATGTTTAATAGTTATAACATAACAATTTTATTGTTGGCGCAACTTGGTTTTACAACGGTGTCTGCGGGCGCAGACGCTGGCCAAGAAGGATCGAAAGGCGCTTGTGAGGCGCACATGAGCGGATGGCTGCGCTTTAGCAGAACGCGTTGCGTTCAAGATGTGTAGAGGCAAACCTGTATCGACCGGCCGTTGGCTAACGGAGGGTCCTGAGCCCGTGGTGAGCGGGGCCTTGCATCGCAAACCACGCGCACGTTACCCAAGCGACTGCCTAGGCATTACGTGGCGGGCGAGCGGCTAATGCGGGCTGCGTGATCGCCAGCAAGCTGGCTCCTACACTGGCATTACTGCATGCGCGGGTAAGGCCTGAACGTAGACGGCTTGAACCACGCAATAGGTCAAGCGCCTTCGCATCGGTAGGAGCCAGCTTGCTGGCGATCAAACGAGAGACTCTGACCGACGTAGTCCTTTTGTTCGCGCTAAGACAGTCCGGCAAGCGCTGCTCTTCTAGCTTCACGCCACCTGCCTTCTCCGATACCCCTGCGCGACTTGCACCAGCACCACCAGTGTCACGATCGGCAGCAGGCCGATGTTCACCGCCGCCCAGCCGGCCTGGGCGATCAGGGCTCCGGAGGCGAAGGACATCACCGCTGCGACGCTACCGTTGCTCAATTCCATCAGGCCTTGTGCGCTGGCACGTTCGGTGGCGCTGTGGCCTTGGCCGAGCTGGGTGGTGCCGGCGACGAGCATCAAGTTCCAGCCGATGCCGAGCAGGCAGCTACTGAACAGGAAATGAAGATGGCTGATGCCGAGCAGCGCGACCAGCGCACTGGCAATCAGCAGCCCGCCGCCGACGCAGGCGACCATTCGGCTGCCCAACCGATCGACAAGCGGGCCGGCTATGAACGCCGGCAGGAACATGCCGAGCATGTGCCATTGGATGACTTGCCCGCTGGTCTGCAGATCCAGCCCGTGGCCGTGCATCGCCAGGGGCGTGGCGTTCATCACCAGGATCATCAGGCCGTGGCCGGCAGCGGTGGTCAGCACGGCGGCACGGACGGTGGGCCGCGCAAGCAGCTCACGCCACGGCACTGCGGAAGGTGCTGTCTGGGTGGCAGCGGCCATGGCAGGAGTCCGCAGCCCCATGAGCACCCCCAGCCCCAAGGCTGCGAGCACCGCGATCAGCAGATAGGCGCCGACGAAGGGAACGCTGAGCAGGTCGCGTGTCGCATTGCCCAGCGACGGAGCCACAAGCGCCGCGACCACACCGCCACCGATCACGCAGGCGGTGGCCCGGCCTTTATACGCATCGCTGACTGACTCGAGCGCGGCGAAGCGGTAATACATCGCCGAGGCTTGGTAGGCCCCGATGGGCAGCGCGCCGAGGCAGAGCAGGGTGAAGCTACCCGACCAGACGGCCCCTGCGCTGATCAACCCGCCCAGTACGCCCGCCAGCGCACCGATGACGAAACCGGCCCGGCGGCCGCGCCGCTGCATGAACCCTGCGACAGGCTGCAGTGCAATCAGGCCACCAAGCATCAGCACGGCGAGGGGCAGGGTGGCCAGGCCGGGCGATGGAGCCAGGCGCAGGCCGACGATGGAGGTGAGGATGATGCCGGTCATCGAACATGACCAGAACAACGCCTGCGCGATGAATAAGCGCAATACTTGGGGGTTGCGAAGCAGTAGCGGCATGGCGAGATCTCCTGAATGACGGGCACAGCGATGCCTGGCTCAGTGCCAAGTTGAATCGATTGCTGGGGCTGGTTGCCGCTTAGCCGAAGCGTTGGTAGAAGTCTCGCGGGCTGACCGAGAGGTGCTTCTGGAAGCTGCGCCTGAGGTTTTCCGGATGGCCAAAACCGGTCAATCGCGCCACTGTCGCGATGGAGGCCTGGGCGTCGAGCAACAGGCTGCGAGCCGCTTCGAGGCGCACCCGCTCGATGTATTGCCCCGGCGCCATACCGGTCTCCTGACTGAACAGGCGGCACAGGGTGCGGGGCGTCATGTGCGCTTGCGCGGCCAGCGCTTCGATGGACAGGTCATCGCCTAGGTGTCCTGGAATCCATTCGAGAAGCGCGGCAAGCCGCGCCACGGTTCCAGTCGGCGCAGCCAGCATCGGGCTGAATTGCGTTTGCCCGCCTGGCCGGCGCAGAAACATCACCAACCGCTGTGCCACAGCCAGGGCAATCGGACGCCCGAGATCGGCCTCCACCAACGCGAGCGCCAGATCGATGCCGGCAGTGACGCCCGCCGAGCTGAACAGGTGCGCCGCCTGGGGATCGTTCGGGTCATAGGTGTGCAGGCGGTCCCCCTGAACGTCGACAGCAGCGTACTCGCCAAGCGCGTGCAGGTCCGCCCAGTGGGTGGTCGCCTTGCGACCGTCGAACAGCCCGGCTTCGGCCAGGATCAGCGCACCCGAACACACCGAGCCTAGGCGCCGCACTTGCGGTTCGGCGCGACGCAGCCAGTCGAGCAGCGCCTGCTTGCCCTGTTGCTCCGAAACGCCTGCACCGCCCGGCACCAGCAGCGTATCGAGTGCTGCCGGGTTGATGTCAGCCCATGCCGCGTCAGCCACCAGCCTCAAACCGGCGGACGTCGCTACCGGCCCGCAGGCATCAGCAATCAGCCGTAGCGAGTAACTGGCCGGCAAGCCCTGGCGCTGGCGCTCGACATTGGCCGAGGCGAAGACCTGCATCGGGCCGGTCACGTCCAGGCTCATGACATCTGGGTAGATCAGGCAGGCAATGGTGCGGATGACGTCCATGCTGCACCTCGATCGATAGAGAGGCCTGCAGTCTGCGACGCTGCACGGCCTGTCGCAATGACAAGGTTCCCACGGATCTTGCCAGATACGCTCAGACGTCCGCGCGCCTGGCCCGTTGGCGGTACTGGCCAGGCGTCATGCCGACCACGGCGCGAAAGTCGTGGATGAAATGCGCTTGGTCGCTGTAGCCGCAGGCCAGGGCGATATCGAGCAGCGGATCGCCGGCGCGAAGCTCCCGGCGGACCAGGGCCACGCGTTGGATGCGGCTGAATTGCTTGGGCGTCAGGCCGACCTGCTGGCGGAACAAACGCTCCAGTTGTCGCTGGCCAAGCGGCACGCTCGTGAGCAAATCGGCCAGTCGCGCTCGGCCGGCGCTGGCGGCGATCTGCTGGAGCAGCTGTTGTACCGGGGCGCGACCTGCCTGATGTTCGCTCAACTGACGCAGCAGATAGCCTTCGACCAGCGCCTGTTGCGCGGGCCGGCTCAATTCGGCCAGCCGATCAACCAGCCCGGCCAGGGTTGGCCGCGGCCCATCGGCGCCATGAAAGCCGGCCAGTTCGTCCAGCCCGACGCCCAGAAACGGCGCCCCCATGCCTGGTCGAAAGCGTACGCCCATAAGGTTCACCCGCCCGCTCAGTTGTAGCCGAGCACTGGTCAAGTGCGGGCCGGCGACCAGCGTACGGGGCCGATACAGGCTGCCGTCGAAGGCCATGGGGTCGGCGAAATTGAAAATCACGCCACTGGCCCCGTCGGGGTGCAACATCTGCTCGTCCCGCATCGCTGCGGCGTCGCCTTCCAACCACCAGAATCGTTGCACATGGGCCGCGAGCGCCGGCGGCGGGTGGCGCGTCATGAAGCCTTCGAGGCGGGGCAGACGTTCGTGCAAGCTGGGCATGAGGGCGGTTTCGCAGGATGTCGAAAATCTACAATAGCGCAGCACGGCGGCTGCGTAGCCTTGGCCTCACATCGAACCGAGGAGTGACCACCATGCGTATGAACTACCACGCCGCTGCCCCCGAAGCCGTCAAGGCCATGAGGAGCTTAGAAAGTTACCTGGCGCGCCAAAGCCATAGCGAGGATGGCATCGACAAGCCGCTGATGGAGCTGGTGAAGATTCGCGTGTCACAGCTCAATGGCTGTGCGTTCTGCATCGACATGCATACCCAGGATGCGCGCGCTCTGGGCGAAACCGAACGACGGATCTACGCTCTCAGCGCCTGGCACGAGACGCCCTTCTTCAGCGAGCGCGAACGTGCCGCGCTGGCCTGGGCGGAAGCCAACACGCTGCTACCGCAAGGCGTGTCACAGGCGCTGTTCGACGAGGTGCGCACGCAGTTCACCGAAGCCCAGCTCACCAACCTGACGCTGGTCATCGCCACGATCAACGCCTGGAATCGCTTCGGGGTGTCCTTTGCACCGGTGCCGGGCAGCTATCAGCCTGCCTGACTGCCCGTCGCCGCCGCTCGGCCTCGAAGGCTGGGCGGCTGGTTACATTCAGCGCTTGAGCTTTTGGTTGCCTACGGCACAGAAGCTCTGCGCCTGTCGCGCTTCGGGCAGCGAACGCAGCTCGGCCATGCATTCGGCCTGGCTGGCCATACGTGCAACGCTGAGCTGGGCATCGTCATCGACGCCGATCAGGTAGGGCTTGTTGTAGCGGGGGCCGTCATGCCAACCGGAGAAGCGTTGCTCGCTGTAGGCGCAGCGGTAGCGACGGTGGCCAGAAAAGCCCTTGAAGCGGTCGCTGCGAAAGATGTGGTGATAGCGCAGCCAGTCACGCTTGCTCTGGCCATCGCGTACAGCGTCGAGGCAGCCCTGCAAATCAGTGATATCCGGCTCGTGAAGAAAGATGCTATGCGCCAGGCTGGAACCGTCCAGCTGAACGGTCGCGACGAGATAGACCTGGCGTTCGGCCGCTTGCGCCGAGACAGCCATCAAAGTGCCCAGTATCCACATCCCTGTTCTGATCACGGCAATGCTCCTTGGCGCATTTGGGTCGGGAGCGCACCCTAGCCGAGGCGGCATGTCGAAACAAGCGGTGACCGGCAAGCCGCCTTCACAGGCAGGCGAGCACGCGCGCAACGCGGAAACGAAATGTTGCATGCCCGTCGGCGGGTCATTACGTGGCACCACGGCATTCCTTGTACAGTGGCCGTCCCTTTGGCCACGCGTTTTACACATGACCCTCCTGATAGCGTTCGCTGTCTTGTCCATCCTCGTTTCGTTCATCTGTTCGATTCTTGAAGCTGCCCTGCTATCGCTGACACCCAGCTTCGTCGCACACCTGAAAGCCTCCAAGCCGAAGCTCTACGAGCGCCTGAAAAAGCTAAAGGACAACGTCGACCAGCCGCTTGCGGCGATCCTGACGCTGAACACCGTTGCCCATACCGTTGGCGCGACCGGTGTGGGTGCGCAGGTAACGGTCGTCTTCGGTAATGGCTACGTTGGTGTTGCCTCGGCGGTGATGACAGTGCTGATCCTGGTGCTGTCCGAGATCTTGCCCAAGACCATCGGTGCGCGTTATTGGCGCACGCTGGCGCCGTACCTGCCGCCGCTGCTCAACGGCATGATCCTGCTGCTCAAGCCGTTCATCTACCTGTCCGACTTGATCATGCGTGCGGTCGGCGGCAAGGAGCCGGAGCATGACATCCGCCAGGAGATCAAGGCGCTGACGGTGCTAGGCCGCGAGAACAAGAGCCTCGACGAGGACGAGTTGCGCGTCATCAGCAATATTCTCGACCTGCACGAAGTGCGTGTGCGCGATGTGATGACGCCTCGGACCGTCTGCGACTACACCTCGCCCGACATGCCCATTGGCGCGTTCAAGGCAAAGGTCGCTGACAGCCAATTCTCTCGTTACCCGGTCATTGGCGACGATGAAAGCCCGCTGGGTGTGGTGTTCCGCTACGACGCGCTCGCCGCGACCGATGATGACGCGCCGGTGTCGAGCCTGATGAAACCGGTGAAAGTGACGCCGGAACTGACCAGCGTCGAGCAACTGATGACCCAGTTGCTGCACGAACGCCAGCACATGAGCCTGGTCTACGATGAGTTCGGCAGCTGGCGCGGCCTGGTGACGCTGGAAGATGTGATGGAAACCATCATCGGCCAGCCGATCATGGACGAGACCGATGACATCCCGAACATGCGTCGTTTTGCCAAGCGCCGTTGGGATCACCGTATCAAGCGCGCCCGCGAGATGTAGGAGCGAATTCATTCGCCCGGGGTGGAGGGGGTGGGCGAATGAAATTCGCCCCTACAGGGCCGTTGCCGGCCCGCCCGGTGGGTTGTGCACCCCGACCACACCAACCGCCAAGCCGACCCGTTTCCCATGTAGGGACGAATTAATTCGCCCGGGGTGGCGGGGGGGTGGGCGAATAAAATTCGCCCCTACAGGGCCGTTGCCGGCCCGCCCGGTGGGTTGTGCACCCCGACCACACCAACCGCCAAGCCGACCCGCTGCCCATGTAGGGGCGAATTCATTCGCCCGGGGAGGCCGGGGGTGGGCGAATGAAATTCGCCCCTACAGGGCCGTTGCCGGCCCGCCCGGTGGGTTGTGCACCCCGACCACACCAACCGCCAAGCCGACCCGCTGCCCACGTAGGGGCAAATTCATTCGCCCGGTGAGGCGAGTTGGGCGAATGAGTTCGCCCCTACGAGTGCATTCGCCCTGGTCGCCGCGCCGAGCGGCTCTTGCTTAGCGCTTCACCATGCCCAACCGCATGAAGCGCGTCTCACCGCTGGCGTCTTCCACACCGTCATTGTCGGTGACGACGAACAGGCGGCCTTGCGCATCCACCGCAGCGCCTTCGACCTTGTCCAGCACCCAGCCGTTCGTGGCTTTCAAGTCGGGCAGCAGGTCGCGCTCCAGCGTCTTGGCCAGCAACGGAAAGGATTGGCCTTCGTTGGCGGGCTGCGCATTGCCGAGGTCGATCCGGTACAGGCGCTTGACCTCCGCGGCAGTGCCCTGCTGGTTGTCCCGCTCGATCACCAGAAACTGGCCATTGCCCAGGGAGGTGAGTTCGGAGAGGCCGACCCACGCGCCGTCGGGCGCGGCGTCGAGCGGGTAGTGGTAGAAGCCCCACTCGCCGCTGCCCGGGTTGAACACACCGATGCGCACCCGGCCGGCCGGGTCGTTCTTCCACTCACGCTGGAAAGCCACATAGACACGAGTGCTCGCACCTTCACCCGCTACCGCCACGCCTTCGAAACCATTGCTGGTTTGCTGCGCCGCCACGCTGGCTGGCAGGGCAAATTCTTCGAGCACTTCGCCCCGGGCATTGGCGCGAATCAGCAGGTTCGGTTTGGCTTTGCCGTTGCCCTCCGAGGCAAGCCAAAAGTCGCCATTCGCGGCCTGGGCGATCCCTTCCAGGTCGTAATCGACCGTCTTGCTTGCTTTATGCAATTCGATCTGTTTGTCGATGACGGCGGGTGTCTTGCTGGAGTCGATGCCGAAAATGCGTGACGCCTTGTAGTAGCTGTCCGGCACCGCGAACAGGCGATTGGCCTGCGTGCGGTCAGCGGCCAGACCGCTGAGCGCGCCCCAGGGAATCAGGTCGCCATCGGCCGAACGGATCTCGGGATAGGCCGCGCGCTTGGCGCCGAATTGGTAGATCGAAATCGTCGAGCGGTAGCCGTCCTCGGCCGAATCTTCTTCGCTGCTCACTACCAGCAGGTTGCGCGACGGAATCGGCAGGATGCCTTCGGGGCCCATGCCGGCCGGCAACAGCTGGCGTAGGGCCGGGGCCCAGGGGCGTGCGACGTCATAGACGGCCACCGCATTGCCGCGCTCGCTGCCGACGAACAACAAGTCCTGCTTGCGGAAGCTGGCCGCGGCGATGCCTTCGGGCTCGATCCCTTTGTTCTCCGAGCGATTGTCCGGGTAGTGCCCGGCGCGGATGAAGGCATGTTCCAGCGAGGCGCCGGCGTCATGCCAGACGCGGCCGTTGTAGTCGAAGAGGGTGAAGCTGCGGCTGCCGCCTTCTTCACCGTCAGCGTCTTCGTAATCACCTTCGTTGGCGGTCGCCAGCAGGGGGCCGACCCAGGCGATGGCGTCGGGCTCGCGGCGCTTGCCCTTGAGCACACCGACCGGCTCGATGCGGTCGTTCTCTTCGACGTCTACGCCTTCGAGATCGACCTGGCCGGCGCTGAAATGACGCATCACCCGGCCGCGACGCAGGTCGACGAGGACGATGTGATTGTTTTCCTGCAGGGTGACGGCAGCGATGTCCTGGTCGTTGATGCTGACGTACTCAGGCTCGGGATCGCCCGGGGCCGTGTCGGCGAGGCCGGTCAGGTCGACGTCGCGAGTACTCCAGCGCGACGGCTGGCCCTTGAGGTCGACGATGCGCAGAAAGCCGGCTGGCAATTGGGGAATGAGGCCGTCGTTAAGGTCCTCGTCGCGCTCGTTTTCAATCGCGACAGCGGCGTAGCGCCCCTTTGGGCTGATCGCAATGGAATCCGGCTGGCCGCCCATGGGCAGGGTCGCGACGCGTTTGGGTTGTGCCGGGTTGCGAATATCGAACACCGCGAGCACGCCGTCCGGCTGGGCGTAGCTCAGCGAGGTATTCACCGCGACCAGCGCGTAATGATGGTGCACCGCCACGGACGTCGGCTCGCCTTCCAGCTGGACGAAGCCGGCCGGCTTGGGCGACTTCGGATCGCGTATGTCCACCAGACCGATGCGCTCGCCGGGGCTGTCGGTGTAGATCAGGGTGCGACCGTCACGGCTGACCGTAGTGATCTCAGCGACGGTCTGCTTGGCCTGATCTTCATCGGCGCCGAGGTTGCGATACACCGGGAAGGTCGCGATCCGCTCGAAGTATTCCGCTGCGTGCGACGAGGCGGCCTGCGAGGCCACGGGGAGAAGGGCGAGCGTCAACGCGGCGGAGAGCGCAGTGCGGGTCAGGCGGGTCGGTCTGGTCATGCGGGCCTCGGCATCCATGAGTGGGTTAGCCAAAACACGCTATGGCGGCTGTGTTACGAGGGTGTGACGCGGGGTAGGTTTGTTGTCGGGTCGCAGGCCGTACCGATGAGGGCGGCGACCTGCGGACCCTAAGGCGTTGCTTACTTGGGCTGCAGCTCCAGCAAGCGACCACCGTCACCGTCTTCGAGCAGCCAGAGGCTGCCGTCCGGCCCCTGCTCGACTTCGCGAATACGTTCGCCCATGTCGTAACGCGCGGCTTCGCTGGCGTTCTCGCCATCCAAGGTGACGCGCACCAGGCCGCGCGCCGACAGGCCACCAATGAGCGCGTTGCCCTTCCAATCGGCGAATCGGTCGCCGTTGTAGATGATCATCCCTGCCGGGGAAATGACCGGCGTCCAGCTGATTTTCGGCGCGATGAATTCAGGCCGCGTGTCGTGATCCGGGATCGGCTTGCCGCTGTAATGGTCGCCGTTCGAGACCTCGGGGTAGCCATAATTGCCACCTTTCTGAATCAGGTTGAACTCGTCACCGCCCTGCGGGCCCATCTCGTGCTCCCACAGTCGGCCTTCGGCATCGAAGGCGATGCCCAACGGGTTGCGCTGGCCCAACGACCAGATCTGCGCCGTTACACCACCCCGGTCGGCGAAGGGATTGTCCGACGGTACGCTGCCGTCGTCGTTGAGCCGGAGGATCTTGCCAAGGTTGGCTTCCATGTCCTGTGCGGGGGTGAATTTCTGCCGCTCGCCGGATGAGATCCACAGTTTCCCGTCCGGGCCGAATGCCAAGCGGTGCCCGTAGTGCCCCCCACCGGACACCTTGGGCGACTGCCGCCAGATCACCTGCACGTCCGTCAGCGCGTGGCTGTCGATATCTAGCGTGGCCCGCGCTACCGCCGCCCCCCGGTCGCCGCCGTCGCCTTTTTCGGCATAGCTGAGGTAGATACGGTGATTGCTGGCGAAATCTGGATGAAGGATGACGTCGCCGAGCCCGCCCTGGCCGCCATAGGCCACCTCGGGTACTCCGCTGACTGACTGCGCTTTGCCCGTCTTCACGTCGACATGCTTGAGCGCGCCGCGCTTCTCGGTGACGAGGGCCGAGCCATCCGGCAGGAAGGTCATCGCCCACGGCTCGAACAGGGTCGCGCGTGGCGTCGCGGTAAAAGGCCAATCGTCTTTACCGATCGCCTCCGTCGCGGCATGAGCCGTCAGTGAGGCGACCCCCAGGGCTAGGGTGCTGGCAAGGGCAAGCTGCTTCATAACCGTCCTCCTCGAAAGTGGGCTTCAACGTTACTGCGGCGGGCCGAGGTTTCGGGCTGTGGATTTGTTACCTGAGACGTCAAGCCGGAGCCGCTTCGTAGAGCTCCAGCGGCAGCCCGTCCGGATCGGCAAGAAAGGTGAAGCGCCTGCCGGTGTACTCGTCCACGCGGATCGGTTCGACGTCCACGCCTTGCGCCTCGAGCGCCGCCTTGCTCGCAGCGACGTCATCGACCAGGAACGCCAGGTGCCGGAGCCCCTGCGCTTCAGGGCGGGATGGGCGCGGCGGTGCGTCGGGAAAGGAGAACAGCTCTAGCTGACCGCCTTCCGGCAGCGCGAGGTCCAGCTTGTAGGAGCGCCGCGCCTCCCGGTAATGCTCGGCAATCACGGTCAGGCCCAGCACCTCGGTGTAGAAGCGTTTCGAGATCGCGTAGTTGGAACAGATGATCGCGACGTGATGGATCGATCGCAGCATGCGGCTTGCCCCGTTAAAACTTCATAGAAGACCGGCTGGCGCCTGGCACGTTCCTACCTGATCTTTTGGATGCTCGGCATCGATCACTTCAAGCGCATCAACGACCGCTACGGCCACGGCTGCGGCGACGAGTGCCTGGCCCTCATCGGCCAGACCCTGAGCAATTTCAGTCGTCGGGACAACGAATTTGCCGCGCGACTGGGCGGCGAGGAGTTCGCCGCGGTCTTCTATGGCATGCCGCCAGCCAAGGCTGCGGCCATCGCCGAGCAGGTCCGCGAGTCCGTAGCGAAACTGGAGTTACAGGTCCCCGACGCCACGATCCGCTTCACCATCAGCATAGGTGTCGCCGCGTGGATACCGGCAGCCGAAGACACGAAACTGACCTTTGCCAAGGCAGCCGACGAGGCGCTGTACCAGGCAAAGGCCATGGGGCGTGACCATGTTTGCCTGGCAGAGCGGGCTGGGCACGCCAACGACGTGCTATCGGACGATACGGTGCAGGGGGCTCGTTAGACGCCAGACGAGCGAAACGCTTCGAAACGGGGCGCTATCTCGCCTCAGTTGGGAGCGTCTTGTCCGCGTGTCGACAGCCATGCATGGATCAACCCCGCCTGGAAGAATGGCGTGGGGTGCTCGAATCCACCCGCCTCGATAAGTGCCGCGACACGGCCCGGCGGTAGGATGGCGACATCCTGTGCGTATGCCTTGCGCATCCTCTCCAATGCTTCCTCCGAAAGATCCGCCGCGGACATCATGCTCATCCAGCCGCGCAGCAGCACCTCATACTCCGGCGAGGCAACATCCGAAGCCAGATCCGAGCTCGCCAATAGGCCACTCGGCTTGAGGCGCTGCGCAATTTCCCGGAAGAAGCCCGACCGTTCGCCTTCATCCAACATGAACTGAGAAACCAGAAAACAGGTCGCTGCATCGTACCCGTCACCTGCTGGAAGCGAGCTGAGATAGCCTTCGTGAAACTGGCAGCGATCGCTCACGCCTTCGTCAGCTGCCCTGCGTCGACAGACCTCGAGCATCGCCCCTGACGGCTCCACCGCGGTAAACCGCCAGCCCGGGCGCAGCGCTGCCAGATAGAACAGCTCATCCCCCGTCCCTACACCCACACACAGAACCCGCGCATCACTCGGTAAACCGGCAAACTGAGAGCCAAGCAGCAAGTGCAAGCAATGCCTAATCGGCGCCGTCTTCGCCCACTGCGTGTCATAGGTCGCCGCTTGTTGATCGAACAGCGCTTTGAGTTCGTCTTGTTTCATGATGGGCTCCGGCGTGTGGGGGGGTAGCGTTGATTGCTTGGCGAGTTCGGGATTGTCTATATAGACTCGATAACGATGCCAAGTTTTTACTGACAGATGTAATCTGCCCATTTTTATAATTGTCAGGCGTCAATCCTGAGGGAGTAATTGCGGGTTCCATACAACCTCCCATAAATGTCTATCGGGATCCTGGAAATAGCCCGCGTAGCCACCCCAGAAAGTATCATGTGCTGGCTTGACGATAACAGCACCTGCCGTTCTCGCTTGTGCCATTACTTCATCAACCTCGGGTTTTTAGAAAGTGTTATGCACGAGACTTAATTCCGTAGCGCATGAGTTGCCTAGCGGGACGCCAGCATCATGCGCAAGACTTTTTCGCGGCCAAAGTGCAAGTTTTAAACCTGACTACAGATCAAAGAAGGCAACGGCGCCATGTTCAAACTCTTTTCCGATAATACCTTCGCTTTTGAAGCCTAGGCCGTCACGGTAGAAGCGAACAGCCTTCTCCAAATTATCGACGCCAAGGGTTATTACAGTGATGCTTGATTTCATCGATGTGTCCGCCTTGAGTCATTACTATTCAAATTAAATACCGTTCACGTGCTTTTCTGCGAGAGTGTGCCTGTGCGGCTGGTATCCCCAAATCTCACGCTTAACACTTTGCGCCGAAGAACTGAAACAGACAGATAAGTAGTCGCCTTGCACGTCATCAAAGATGAGTGTGTTGCCAGACTCTGTAGAGTGAATAGCGAACATCTCTTTCCTCTGTAGGCTAACGATAAGCTAAGGGGCGGGCTTTAGCCCGTCCCAGCGAACGAAGCGAGCGATTTGAGCGACTTGTTATACGATGCTCATAATTTAGCTTCCAGTTTTTGACGCTTTTCCGCAAGTTTCTCTTTGGCCAGTTTTACATTATTCAACCGTGCTAGAGATTTAAAGTATGAGAGGCAGCCAGCGGCGGCGGCAGCCCAAGCACCAACTGCAAATAAATAAATGGTTCTCTCTAACGGCTCAGGATATGGGAATAGATTTGTTGAGATAACCATAGCGCCTGACAACAGGACGATGAAAAGAGTGAGCGATAGAACCCGAAAGCCAGAGCGTATTAGCTCGACATTGCCCTTGCTGATTTTCTCAATGAATTGTTCTTCATATTCTAACTCTGCGATCGCGGATTTTATCCGTCTGTCCCTGCCGCGCAGATACCAAAAAAATGCAAGACTGCCTAAGAAGGATGTAACTACGGAAAATATAAGAACGCTTAAAGAGAACTGTTGATCCATGAATATCCCTTTTTCGTATAACGTTTGGTTAAGGGGCGGGCTTTGCCCGTCCCAGTGAGCGAAGCGAACGGTTTGAACCATTGGTTAGGTTTTTCTCTGTGCGAACCGCAACAGCCAAAGATAAAAAAAGAAAAGATAAGGCCCATAGAGCCAATGGATAAAATACGTCAGGGTTATTTAAAATACCCATGACGCCCCATATCAAGCTCACAATCGTGCATGCATAAAGAAAAACCCGGAAAAATGAAAATCGGAATTTGCCGTTATCCCAGAACCTAGTAAGAGCAATTATGAATAGAAAATTATAGAAAGGCATTAGTAAAACGAATAATCCTAAGATATGTTTTGGATCGCTCAATATGTCTAGGTTTCCATTGAGTATTATGGAAGTCGAGGCGAATGACGAAAAGATAAACATGATCATGCCTGCGAAAAATTGACCATTTGCTGGCAAAATTAGCGAGGCAATGAACAAGCCCACCGCCAACCGAAAGAACATTCGATCATCCAGATTCATGGTTTAACCTAACGCTTGGTTAAGGGGCCGGCTTTAGCCGGTCCCGAGTGAGCGAAGCGAACGACTTGAACCACTAATTAGATCGGCCACGTGGTTATCAATTGGTGATTGCATAACCACACGCTTTGAGCTCTTTAGATACTTCAATTTTCCAGCCGCCAGCGTCATCTAAGCCAACATAGACCACCCCGCTGATGTCATTCGGAGTTTCTATTTCTCCCTTGACCAAAGCGCAAACGTTCTCCCTGCCTAGCTTTGCCATCAGATACCCATGTTCGAAAACAACGTTTTGTCGAGCTCTGTTTTTGGGAGGAAGTTTTGACTCATGTACGCCCCGGCCGTGATCGCAGGGCGTGTATAAGACTAGAGCAAAGTCAGCGTCGTTTGAATAATGCTCAATTTTCTCAATGATGGTCATGCCTGAACTGGCTTGCTCATGAAGTATGATTGCTTTAAGGCCTAAACTTTCTATGAAGCGACTAACCTCATATTTAGCCTGGTTATCTCTGCCATGAACAATAAAGACATTTCTTTTGTTTCTAGCTACAGGCTTATTTGCCGCGCCTGACACCGTGCTTTGAGTTTTTACCGGTGCTGCTGTTCCGAACTCCAGTGAGTCTAGTAGCGGCGTGAATTGCTCGGAAAGGTACGTTCTTCGCTCAGCATATGTAGAAAACTTTGGCTGTATGAACCCCCAGAAAGAGTCAAGGTTCCTATGCAGCTTTAGCCATGCTGGTAATTGATTGGAAATTTGGTGATTGCTAAGTAATTCGTGGCGAAGTGTTTCGTACTCGCTAGAGTCTGCGGTTTTGCCAGTGGCGTGAGCGATCAATAAATTTAACAGGTAACTTACTTTTTCAAAGTCGCTTTCTAGAAAATTTATGCTCATTCACGGAGTACCGGTTTAGTTTGTTTTAGGTCTAACGCCGCATTCAACGGATTGTCCGCTGCAATGCTTTGTTAGCCTGGTCTATTTGCATTACCAAGGCTCATCAACTTTTCAACAAAATTATGAAATTCGGCATTTGTGCTTATTGCCATATTAAATGAGAATTTATGGACTAGAAGGTTCCTGATATGGTTTATCGAAGAGCGTCCAATCCTTTTATTGAAGATATGCTTATCAACCTGACCGCTGTATTCATTATAAACTTCTTGGTTCAAGCCGGCTGCAATCCATGCTTCTATGGAAGGATTAGCGAAGAACCCGGAAATATTCTCACACTGACTAGATTCAATTATACGGTTAAGCTGCAAAACATTTTGGTGGTACTCATCTTCGGTATGAGCGTCACTATCTAAAAGAACTATTACATGTTCGAATATCTTTGAGTACGGAGCCACAACCTCGCTGAAGGTATTGAGAACTTGATATTTCCCATATGTAGGAATTATTACGAAATGCTGAGCCAAATTAAGATGCTGGACTATATGTGAGACAACAAGCCTATCAACTTCACCCTCGACTACAATACAGATACGTGTTCTGCCCCTAGTATCAGTATCATCTTCATTTGAAATACTAGCTGGTTTAGGAATTGATTTATTAAGCTCATTCATCCAAGTAATTAGCTTCTTCTCGAAGTCAACTATTGATATAAATGGAGCAATCCAGTTATTTGTCTTTCTTTGCGTAATCCAATCTAGAAAATCGAATATTTCATTTCTTTCTGAATATGCGGGAGAAAATGTAGTTAAATATTGATTTCTTCTCCTCGTTTCTTTCTCATCTAAAGTCCGTTGCCTTGCGAAAGTTACGACCGGTATTCCTTCATTGTGTGCGACAAGCACCTCACACCATGTTATGGATAATTTGTTAAGTTCGTATACTAGGTCGAACCGCTTTTTTTTGCCTGATTTTTGTGCTCCAAGAACACTGAATTTCAGTGGCGAAAAGGGTTCCAATGTTGCCCCAACATATTTACCACCATATCTTCTGTCTACCAGACATATTGTTAAATCAGACTCTTTGATAGCCTCTAAGCATTGGTCGTGAGAATGAAGACCAATCCTAGCTGGGAACGTAGGGCTTTCGTGAAATAAAACCTCATGACCATCTGCCTCAAGACGATCAACTACCAACGCCCTGAAGTCCGAAAGATCATATGCAGTGGAGCTAAGAAATATCTTCATTTGCACTTAATACTTCTATATCTGGCTAACGTTTGGTTAAGGGGTCGGCTTTAGCCGGTCCCGAGTGAGCGAAGCGAACGACAACTCCGTCATCTAGCCTTAATGATGACTCTAGAATTTCTTCTAACTCTGGTGTAAGTTTCTTTAAGCGGGATATTTCATTTGACCAATTAGCGCCAGGTGGGTACTCCCATTCTCCCTGCACGTCGTTCTGGATCAAAATTTGACGCAGCTCTAAGGTCATGGTTTTGCTCTAACGTTTGGTTAAGGGGCGGGCTTTAGCCCGTCCCGAGTGAGCGCAGCGAACGACTTGAACGTCTAGTTAGAACTCTTCGATGTTCGGAAACCACAACGCCAAAAGATGCGGCCAAGGTGAAAAGGAAAATTAATTCCACAATCCGAGCTATATAGAACGAGAGGGCGGCATAAACAAATTCAAGCTCATGGAGCTGTTTGCCTTGAATGGACATGCCAATCAGGAAAAACAAAACCCCGGCTATAAGACCGACCATCGCAGCAGACTTAATAGATCGGGCTGTGAAACCAATGAAGAATCCAGGTATGAACCAATATATGCTGTTGATTGAATTCTTCAGCAACCCACCCAAGGGAGCAAGAAACTCAGTTCCGTCATGAAAGAGAGTCAGAGTCGCGTAGCTGTACAGCTCCGATGCCCTAATTGAAACAGCATACGAGACTGCTGCAATGATTATACCTGTCATGATGACCCGGCTTTCCATGCGGACCTCTAACGTTTGGTTAAGGGGCGGGCTTTAGCCCGTCCCAGTGAGCGAAGCGAACGGTTTGAACCATTTGTTAGCTGCAACAACTGGATAGACACTATTAAGGCATTACACCTGGCGGTTGCAAGAGATCAGAGAGAAGTGCGTTGTCACTGGGTAGTTCTCTGCGTTTAAGAATAGCCTTGCCAGCTTCGACAAGAAGAATCCAGCCTTCCTCCCATTCTTCATGAGTCATATCGTTGCGAGAGCCGTGTGCGACTTTGCTTCTTATGTCATACGATTTTTTGAAGCGGGAATGGTAGCTGCGCCTATCTTCGGCGGCACCTACAAGCTGAGCAAGATAAATAGATAACCGGAACGAAAGTTCACTCCCGACCTTTGGAAATAGCGCTTCTAGGCCACACCAAATGTGTAGATATGATTGGGGCGATGACATCAGCATAGGCGCAGATTCCGCTGCCTCACGAAATGCTACAAGTTCTTTTTGCCTGCCCTCCATGACTTTCCAGAATGTGGCGCTTTCGGCTGCCTGTTGAAATGCTGACTCAGAGATTTGCGCCTTTTCCTCAAGATAGATGAATGAAAGTGAAAGCTCGTGCGGCCACATCTCAACCTGAATGTCTTCTGACTTAGGGCCAGACTGAAGCTCTGCCGGCAGCCTTGCGGCTAGCTCGGGACGGGAGCGAGAGCTTATACCCGCGTATTCGTCTGACGAGTGAGTGGCGGCAAAAGGAATACTAAATGGGGATGCACCATTCAGATAAAGGCACATTCGAAGCTGGCTGACATGCAGTTTCGCAACATCTAACGAAGGCGCATCTACACAAAGCTCTAAGCGACATTCAGACAGAAGGGCATCAGCAAACTGAAATGGAAAGTGCAGTTTGTGTTGCGCACCCAAAGTAGATAGATCAGGGAGATTGGCCTTCCGTAGGCGACGGGATAGCGTGAACGGAGCGCTTACTACGCGCTCGCTAGTGAATGAAGGAGTGAGGCCTAGTAACGGGAAGTAGAAGTTCATGTGGTCACGTTTGGGATGCCAGCTAACGTTTGGTTAAGGGGCTGGCTTTAGCCAGTCCCAGCGAGTGTAGCGAGCGATTTGAACCAGTTGTTAGCTGTCACTTACCACCGGTTCAATTTCATCGGCTTCAAACTCAGAGACGGATTTTGTCTCAACCCCAAATCTATATATTGGGCGACCCTTAAATAAAAACACCTGATTTGGGTCTCGGTTGTATCTGATGGTGTCAAAGTCTGCTTGTTTGAGAAATATGCTAACGGTTGCTCTGCCTGCTCTGCGAATTGCAACGATCTTGCTGGCTGGATAAAGCTTGTATACCTTCCCTTGTATTTCTTGATAGGTGCCAAGGTAAGTCTCGTCCTTGAGGGATGCAAGATAGTCTTTAGTTTGGCCAGAAAAGACAGCAACTGTTTCTCTGTCTAGTGCAGGTGAACCTAGAGAAATTGACTCAACGCCACCAACGGTATCGACGCGGTTAACAATATTTGCAACTTCAGTATATATTGAGCCAATGAATATTTTCTTATTTTGGTCTACCTCTTTTTCTACGCGCTTGAGGACATCGCCAACGTAATATCCTATGACTCCTGAAATGACATAATCCATGAGTTTCTTCATGGATTCTTGCACTAATGGGTCTGCTAGTATCGGAAGAAGAGCAAATGCATCGGACTTTCTTTTTCTCTCGCCTAGTTGGAGGGCAAGAGCTTCTCGCTCTTCCTTGTTCGGGTACGCACCTTTAATTAGCTTCCCGTTTTGAGCTAGGTAAGCTTTGTGAATTATCCTTTGTATCGCGAGCAGAGACTCGCTTAGGTCGTAAATACTTACGCCGCTATCTTCGAGCCTCTTTCCGATGAAGCGGACTGACAATATTCCGTTTTCATATTTCTCGCGGTCTAGCATGAAATTTCCTTTGACTGCTAACTATAATTAGACACCAGTTGGTGCATAAGACGCCGGACGGGCGTGGTGTATAACATTCCTTGCCACTGAGGTGCTCCTTGTCTAGATTGGGCGCTTCCAAACGAGCGTGACCGTATAAGGGAGTTATACACCATGGAAGGGAAACCGCGATTGCTTGATCAAGTGCGCGAGCAGATTAGGCTCAAACACTACTCGATCAGAACGGAGCGCGTCTATTGCGAGTGGGTCAAGCGATATATCCGTTTTCACGCGTATCGTCACCCCGTCGATATGGGGGCGCCTGAGGTTGAAGCGTTCCTTTCGGACTTGGCCGTTCGCCGTGACGTGTCGGCTTCTACACAAAATCAGGCGTTGGCGGCTCTGTTGTTTCTTTACCGGCAGGTGCTAAAGCAGGACCTGCCTTGGTTGAGCGAGATCGTCCGTGCCAAGAAGCCGGCCCGGTTACCGGTCGTGTTGTCTCAGCAGGAGGTTCAGCACGTCCTCGATCGCCTTGAAGGCGATGTCGGGCTGGTCGCGGGTCTGCTCTATGGCGCCGGGATGCGTTTGATGGAAGGTGTTCGGCTGAGGGTAAAAGACATTGATTTCTCCAGGCGCGAAATCATCATCCGGGACGGAAAAGGCCAGAAGGATCGTGTCACCGTTCTGCCTGGCTCGCTGGTGGAGCCGTTAAAAAAACATCTGGGACTGATGCGGGCGATTCACCAGCATGAACTGGGCGCGGGAAGAGGGGACGTCTATCTGCCTGAGGCGTTGGCGCGTAAGTACCGAATGGCACAGCGGGAGTGGGGTTGGCAGTACGTGTTCCCAGCCTCCGGGCTATCCACCGATCCCCGTAGCGGGGCGGTGCGCAGGCATCATCTTGACGAAAAGAGGATACAGCGGGCCTTCAAGCGTGCCGTACAGGCTGCTGGCCTAATCAAGCCCGCCACACCTCATACGCTGCGGCACAGTTTCGCGACCCATCTACTTGAAAGTGGGCAGGACATTCGCACCGTTCAAGAGTTGCTAGGCCATGCTGATGTCAAAACCACGATGATTTACACCCATGTATTGAATCGGGGTGGCCTGGCTGTACTCAGTCCGCTTGATCGGTTCTAACGCGTGGGCGCCATCGTTTTCCGCCTTTAATGACAACCAGCGGCCAGGAAGCCGCTGGTTGCTTCGTTGCGGATCAGCCTCTGTATCTACTGGCTCCGCGTCACTCGCCACACCACGTTCGCAAGGTCATCCGCGACGATAACGGCGCCGCTCGGGTCGACGGTTACGCCGACGGGGCGGCCGCGGGTTTTGCCGTCCTTGCGGAAGTCGGTCATGAAATCGACCGGGTCGCCGGCAGGGCGTCCGTCGCGGAAGGGTACGAACACAACCCGGTAGCCGACCGGCTCCTCGCGGTTCCAGCTGCCATGTTCCCCAACGAAGGCACCATTGGCGAACTCACCGGCGATGGCACCATCGGAGAAGTCCACACCCAAGGCCGCGACGTGGGCGCCTAGGGCGTAATCCGGTGCGATGGCGGCGGCGACCTTGTCTGGGTCTTGGGGCCGTACTCGGTCATCGACGTTCTGGCCCCAGTAACTGTAGGGCCAGCCATAGAAGCCGCCTTCCTGGACGGACGTCAGGTAGTCGGGCACCAGATTCGGGCCGAGTTCATCACGCTCGTTTACCACTGACCAGAGCTGATTCGTGCCGGGCTGAATCGTCAGCGCCGTGGGGTTGCGCAAACCGGTCGCATACGGTTTGTGGGCGCCGGTTTCGGCGTCGATTTGCCAGATCATCGCGCGATCGACCTCGGCTTCCATACCGCGCTCGGTGATGTTGCTGTTGGAGCCGATGCCAACGTAGAGGAAGCGGCCATCGGGGCTGATGGTCATGGCTTTGGTCCAGTGATGATTGATCTCCGATGGCAGGTCGGTGACCTTCGTCGGCGGGCCGCTGGCTTTGGTCTGGCCGTCCTGGTAGTCGAAGCGAACCAGCGCATCCTGATTGGCAACGTAGAGGTTGCCGTCATGGAAGGCCAGCCCGTAGGGGGCGTTCAAGTCCTCGGCAAAGACCGTTTGCAGCTCATAGGTGCCGTCGCGGTCAGCGTCGCGCAGCAAGGTCAAACGGTTGCCGCTTTTGACCGACGTGACGCCCTTGGCCTTGATGTAGCCGGCAATCACGTCCTTGGGCTTGAGTTTGGGCGCGTTACCGCCTTTGCCCTCGGCCACGATGATGTCGCAGTTGGGCAGGATCAGCGTCTGCCGTGGAATCTTCAGGTCTTTGGCGATGGCGGTAATAGTGAAGCCTTGAGGCACGGTGGGCTTCTGATCGCCCCAGGTCGACGGATCGGCAATCGTCATGCTCGGCAACAGGCCGCGTTCGGGTTCTGGCAGCTTGGGCTGGGCGCCATACTGCTGGGCGTTGTCTTCACTGCCGCAGGCGGCGAGCAGCACGGAGACGGTCAGGACGGTCAGGGCGTTGCGCTGTTTCATGCTTCACCTCCTGCACGCAGGTTGCTAAGGCCGACCCAGGTTGCCGCGACAGCCAGTACCGTAACGATCACCGACAGAATCAGGCCGAGTGGCATGGTCGCCCAGGCGTCCTTGGCGTGCTCCAGTGCGTTGATGAAGCCCAATACCCAGGCGGCAACCAGCAGCACGAGATAGACCAGCGGTCGCCCTTTCTTCAGCCGTGCACGGCCCAGGTTGACCAGCGCGAAAAGGATTGCGATGCCGCAGAAGACCAGCCCGCCGGCGATCAGCCAGGAGGCGAAATTGCTCCACTGGATCTGGTAGCTGCGGAAATAGGCGATATCGCTCAGCAGGGCGCCGAGAAACAGCGGCACGGTGCCGGCCAGGAAGATGCCATGCAGCGGGTTCGGTACATGGCGGGAGACGCTATGCGTGGTCTCGGTGGTGCGGTGGGTGATAACGGACACGGGAGACTCCTCATCGCTTGTGGCCGGGCCTGGCAGCGCGGGATGCGTTGGCGGCGCGGTTCGCACTGACGGTGCTTAAGAGGGGATCGTGTCGTTGCGGTGTTAGTTCACTGGTGGGGCCGTCGGGCGACCGAGCGGGAGTGTTCAGGGCTCGCTGCAGCAGAGCGCGACATTATCTCTGCCGTCGCGTTTGACGCCATACATGGCCTGGTCCGCTGCGTTGAGCAGCGCATCGAAGCGGGTGCCTTGGTGCGGGCATAGCGCCACGCCGATGCTGCAGGCCACGCGTTGCTCGCCCGCGTCGGTGGCGGTCGGTGTGTTGACTGCCTGCAAAATCTTGCGTGCAGCGGTTTCGGCGTCGGCCGGGCTGGCGACGTCGCGCACCAGGACGACGAACTCGTCGCCGCCATAGCGTGCAGCCGTGTCATAGGCCCGCACCGCGCCGCGTAGGTGTGCGGCCACGGCGCGCAGCACCTGGTCGCCGACTTCGTGACCGTGGCGATCATTGATGTCCTTGAAGCGGTCGAGGTCGACGAGCATGAGCGCAAAGGGCGTGCCGTGGCGCTGCCAGTAGGCCTGGGCTTCGTCGAAACGGTCGGCCAGAAGCTGGCGGTTCGGCAGGCCGGTCAGGGTGTCGTGCGTGGCGAGGTAGGTCGATCGCGCGTGGTCGCGCTCGACGGCGGCGATGCTACGGAAGTGGCGCATCAGCACAACCGGAAGCAGGACCAGTGCCGCCATGATGATCAGCAGGATGGCCAGGGTATCGAAGGTCAGCACGTCGCCCAGGCGCAGCTGGCGCTCGAACAGCAGCGTGGTCGGTTGCGAGGCGCTGTCGATTTCGATGCGCTTGCGCAGGCCTGGCAGCAGGAGGTGGTCCAGCGCACTGGCAGCTTGTGGCTTATGAGCGAGCAACCGGCTTGGGCTGCCAACGGCGGAATCGAGCAATACCTCGATGCCCAGCAGCGGGTCGAGGTTCATTTCCTGCAGGCCAAGGTGGAGCGTATCGGTCTTGAGCAATATCAGCGCGACCATGGTGCTGCCGAAGAAATTCGGTGCGGCGCTCAGGTTCGGCGAGCCAGGACGGTTGACCGGCTGCAGCAGGATGTAGGCCCGACCGCCTTCATACAACGAGAACACCGGCGAGGCCACGGGGCGGGTGGTCTGTCGGCTCTGAGCCAGTGCTTGCGCGAGGTGCCCGACCGTTTCCAGGCGCACGCCGAGGATCGCGCTGGTCTGCGGGGGTTGCGGGTAGGTGAAGAGCACCGGCCAGGTTTCACTCAGCTGCTGCTGCGGCGCGGCCGTTGGCTGCTGGGTGAGGCTGGCGAAGTCCTTGAGCTTGAAGTCGGCCCGCCAGCTCAGGCGCAGCAGCTCCTCGAAGGCGTGCTGTTCGGCGCGGGGAATGCCGCGGGCCACTTCCATCATGTAGATCTGCGGATAGGCCGCCACGACCGCTGCGGCGTAGCGTGTCGCAGCGGCCTCGTCATCCTCGTTGACCGCCTGGAGAAAGGCTGCGAAACCGGCCAGCACCGCTTCGTTGGTGTCGAGATTCTTGCGCACGGCGCTGGCGACTATCTGCACCTGTTGTCCGAACCGGGCATCCCAGCGGCGGATTTCGGAGAGCAGGAGTAATAACGCGGAAAAGCCAACCAGTACGAAAGAAAGAAGGATAAAGCCCGCAAAGGAGCGCTGGCGTTTGGTCAGCATGGTGGAGCCCTCCCGACCACGTCGACAGCGTGGCTGGCGCTGGGTAGCGCTGGCCAGGCGTGTCCTGACGGCCGGAATGTGCAGATCGGTGCGAGCGGCAGGAGCCGGTCGTGACGCAGTTCACGCTAGCAAAATGCCATTCTTCGGTCTAGCGCCTTGCACCGGTCTATGGGAGCCGTGGCGGGGGAGCGTTTTCGCGGGCTGATGACTCCAGCCCGGCTGCGCTTTAACGGTCCCGGCTTTCGCCTTCACGCGAGCGGGTCGAGTCGGCCGGGACGCTGGTGCCGGTCATTGTCGAGGACTCGGTGTGGGGTTGCGTGTCTTGGCTGGCCTCGGCGCCCGGCTCGCTCGAGGGTACGGCAGTTGGCGTGCCGACACTGTCGGCGGCGTTGCGGCAGGTCAGTTCGGCAAAGGGTTCGTCTGGCGAGTAGTCGCCCGGTACACGCTCGACTCGCTGGCTGTTCGGGCTGACGGTAAATACCGGCGGTGCGGAGGTGTCAGCCCGCGCATCGTCGGGTACGTGAAATTCACAGGTCACGGTGTCGCCCGTTTTGTTGGCAACCCGTACCGCCCGAATACCCACAAGCTCGACACCGGCATCGGTGGCCGAGGTGGGGACGCCCATCGCGCTGACCTCGACATCCAGACCGTTGAGGTGAGTGACGACCTCTGGCTTCGGCGTCTGGGCGAACAGCGTCGGGGCGAAGAGGGCGAAACCGAGAGCGGGAAGCAGCGGCTTGGTCATGTAAACCTCCTGGAGTCGATGTCTGCTTAGAAGGGTTCAAGGGATGTGGGTTCGGCTCCGTTTATGTCCGATGGTTGCAAAGCAACTGTCGATCGTTGAGGCGCGGCGGGTGTCGGCCTGCTCGGTTCATCCCGGAGCCTGCCGGGCTGGCTTGGCTATTTGGAAGCCTTCACGTTGCGAACGTACACGGCCTTGCCGCCCGTCTGGGTGGTGCCGCGCGCTTCGAGCTCGAAGCGTTTCTGCGATTTGATCAGGTCGCTCAGCTTCTTGAAGCCATACAGGCGCGGATCGAAGGCGGGGCGCAGCTTGCTGATGTTCGAGCCGAGTTCACCGAGCTGGACCCAGTCGTCCTCCTCGTCGGCGATATCGCTGAGCACCTTGGCGATGAAGTCCGCCGGCACGCGCGCGGGTTTCTCGGGCTGGGGCTTGTCGCTGGCTCGGGTGTCGTCCTGCGGCTTCTCGTTTGGCGCGGGCGCTGGGTGCCGGTCGCCATTGACCGGTGGTTCCGGCGAAGTCTTCGGCGCGTCGGCGCGCAAGATTTCCGTGTAGATGAACTTGTCGCACGCCGAGACGAAGGGAGACGGTGTCTTTTGCTCGCCAAAGCCGTACACGGTCAGGCCTTCCTCACGTAAGCGCGCGGCCAGGCGGGTGAAGTCGCTGTCGCTCGACACCAGGCAGAAACCATCGAAGCGGCGTGTGTAGAGCAAATCCATGGCGTCGATGATCAGCGAGCTGTCGGTCGCGTTTTTGCCGGCGGTGTAGGCGAACTGCTGGATGGGCTGGATGGAATAGTCGAGCAGCACCTTCTTCCAGCTACCCAGGTTGGGTTTGGTCCAGTCGCCATAGATGCGCTTGACGCTGGCGACACCGTACTTGGCGATCTCCTCGAACAAGCCTTCGACGATGGCGGCGGGTGCGTTGTCCGCGTCGATAAGCACGGCGAGATGAGTGTGCTGGCGGGTGTTGCTGGGCTTGGCGGCCATGGTTCGTCCCGGAGGTTGAAATGACCCGAACATAACGCCTGTACCCGGCGCCGGCCAATAGCCAAGGCAGACGATGGCATTTTGATTGAACCCTCGCGGCCGTTGCGGTTCGGACCATGGGTTCCGGGTTTACTCCGCGCGCTGGCTGGTGAAGTGCGGTGCAGCGACTAGCGTTAACCCAAGTCCAATGGTTTTTTACGAGACGAGGCCTGCATGACCGCGATCATCGATTTCCTCAACAACATCTTTTGGGGCTACGTGCTTATCTACGGCCTGCTGGCCGTCGGGGTGTTCTTCACCGTGCGGCTGGGCTTCCTGCAGTTTCTGCATTTCGGCGAGATGGTGCGCGCTATCCGCGGTGCACGGCAGAGCGATTCATCCGGTATCTCGCCTTTCCAGGCGTTGTGCACCAGCCTGGCGTCGCGGGTCGGCACAGGCAATCTGGCAGGTGTTGCGGTGGCGCTTTACCTCGGAGGTGCCGGGGCGATTTTCTGGATGTGGCTGGTGGCGCTCGTGGGTATGGCGACGGCTTATGCCGAGAGTTCGCTGGCGCAGCTATATAAGGTGCGCGACGGCGAAGGGCAGTATCGCGGTGGGCCGGCCTTCTATATATCCAAGGGCCTCAAGGCACCATGGGCCGGCGGCGTGTTTTCGGTGGCACTGATCATCTCGTTCGGGCTTGTGTTCAATGCCGTGCAGGCCAATTCGATCGCCGATGCGATGCAGGGTGCGTTCGGCTTTTCCAAGCTTTGGGTGGGCGTTGCCATCGCCGTGTTGGCGGGGCTCGTGATCTTCGGCGGCTTGCGCTCGATCGCCCGTTTCGCCGAGCTGGTGGTACCGCTGATGGCTGGCCTTTACATCCTCATGGCGCTCTTCGTGGTGGTGATCAACATCACCGAGGTGCCGGGTGTGCTGATGACCATCGTGCGCAGCGCCTTTGGGCTCGAGGAAGCGGCCGGTGGCGTCGCAGGCTCGGTGACGGCTGCCATGCTCAACGGCATCAAGCGTGGCCTGTTCTCCAATGAAGCGGGCATGGGCTCGGCGCCGAACGTGGCGGCAACCGCAACACCCGCACCGCATCACCCTTCGTCACAGGGGCTGGTTCAGGCCATGGGCGTATTTATCGATACGCTCGTCGTCTGCACCGCGACAGCGATCATGATCCTGCTCTCGGGCGTGCTTGAGCCGGGCTCCGGTGTGACAGGTACTCAGCTCACGCAGCAGGCGATGGAGACCCACATCGGGTCGGCAGGCACTTATTTCATCGCGATCGCCATCTTGTTCTTCGCGTTTACGTCGATCGTCGCCAACTACTCCTACGCCGAGAATGCGCTGATCTTCCTGGGCGCCGGCAACAAGCTCGGCCTCACGCTGCTGCGAGTCGCCGCGCTGGGGATGGTGGTTTGGGGCGCGTACGAGGCGGTGACGACGGTGTTCAATGCGGCCGATGCTTCGATGGGCCTGATGGCGACCATCAACCTGATTGCGATCGTGCTGTTGTCCGGCACGGTGGTGAAGCTCACCAAGGACTACATGGCGCAGATCAAGCAGGGCGTTGTGCCGACGTTCAAGGCGGCCGACTACCCCGAGCTCAAGGCGAAGATCAACAACAACATCTGGCGTTGAATCCGTGGCGCCCCGACGCGTGCCGGGGCGCTTACGCGTTGGCGTAGGTCAGCTCGGTAGCCGATCCAGCGTGTTCGGCTCGTGCATCGGGCATCCGTTGTGGCGCGCGCGGAACGCCGACGACATCTCATAAGCCGGCTTGCGCGAGCGCATGATGCCGCCGAGCGGGCGGTGCGCGGCGAGGCCATGCCAGGGGCTGAAGGCCATCTGATCATCCACCACCACCGCGCGGGCTTCGTTCCAGGCTGACTGCGGCTGTACCGTTATCCGCGCAACGGTGACGTAAGGGCTGGCGTCTTCCGGCCATACCACGCTGGCGTCCTCGATGGGCATTTGCTCGATATCGGTGGCCAGTTGAACACGCAGCTCCCAGGTGCCGCCGTGGTGCGCGAAGTGCTCCTTGATCGCTTCGCGCAGGCCGTTCGGCTTGCCGTCCAGGTCGACGCCCTTGTCGGTCAGCGCCTTCAGTTCCGGCGAAACGGGCGCCAGCGATAGCTTGGCGAAGTACCGGCCGTAGAGCAGCGGAACGACACTGTAATACGTTTCCCCGAGCAGGTTCGTGGTGGGGTGACCGCCCATGCCTTTGAGCGTCGTGCTCTCCCCACCGAGTTTTTCCACCAGGCTCTCGGCCCCGCGCAAGGCCGCGGACAATGCTTGCTTGGCCCGTGGCGCCCGGTCGGTGGTCTTGGCGATCAACTTCACCGACTTGAGAAAATCCTTCGGCGTTGGCGCCAGGAAGGCCGGCGAATTGACCATCACGAAATCCTGTGTGACCTGGCCATCGCTGTTCGGCAGGCGGTCGCCTTCCACGCCGATCAACTTGATCGCCAGCCCACGCGGGGTCGACACCTTGTCATCGAGGATGTCGCCGGGGTTGGTCGAATAGCGCATCACCACCGGCATCTTCCCTGGCTTGGAAAAAGCCCCCTGTGCCAACGCCTCGGGCAGGCCCGGCAGGATTTCGATCTCGCCCTGCAGCAACCCGTGGCTTTTGGCATGCACGCTGCGGATGGCGTGGCCGCCATCGGCATAGGTGGTCTCGGCGATGTCGCGCATTGCCTGGATGAGGCCGGTGATGGTCTCCGCTTCGTCATCGGGCACCTGCTCGTAGGCAGGGTCGAACGGCAGCGGTGTGATCTTCAGTTCAGGCGTCATGGTTGGGCTCCGGTCGTTGGAACGGTGGCATAGGGGCTTGCCATTCCCTGTTGCGACTTTTGTTGCCAGGGATCGTTTCGCCGGGCTACCGGCAAATGATGGCCGGGCACCTGCCTCGGTAGGTTTGATAGGTATGACGTCCTAGATGTGTTGTCATTCTACTTATTCGAATATATCGCTAAAAATAAAATTTTGTCCTAGGAATGAATTCCTAAAAAATGTAGTTAAATCAGAAAATTACGTTATCTCCAGACTCACCTTTCTAGTTGCGGGTCGTCATACCTCATGTTGACATGTCCTCTTTTACGTAAAATACTCGTCTGTAGTACGACGACATGCAGGGCTAGATTGCCCTGACGACAACAAGCTGCAGGACAGTCTCGCTACCATGAAAATCACTCGCGTCAGCGTCGAAGTCTTTTCCTATCCCACCCGCCGCGCCGTCGACAGCGCCGGCCACTCTCATCCCGGTGCCGAAACCCAGGCGAATACGGCGATGCTGCGGATCGCCACCGAGGATGGCAGCGAGGGCTATGCCTTCGGTGCACCAGAATTGCTCCGAGCCCATCTGATTCATAACTTCGTGCGTAAGGTGCTGGTCGGGCAGAGCGCGCTCGACCGTGAGCGGATCTGGCAGGACCTTGCCCATTGGCAGCGCGGCAGTGCCGGGCAGTTGACCGACCGCACCCTCGCGTTGGTTGAGCAGGCACTATGGGACTGGGCCGGGCGCCGCTTCGAGGTGCCGGTCTATAAATTGCTGGGCGGTTACCGCGACAAGGTGCTGGCCTACGGTTCGACCATGTGTGGCGACGACATGCCAGGCGGTCTGTCCACGCCGGACGAATATGGGCAGTTCGCCGAAACGCTCGTGCGCCGCGGCTACAAGGGCATCAAGTTGCACACCTGGATGCCGCCCATCTCATTCGCGCCAGACCCGAAGATGGATGTGCGCGCCTGCGCCGCGGTGCGCGAGGCGGTCGGGCCGGATATCGCGCTGATGCTCGATGGCTTTCACTGGTACAACCGCACCGATGCGCTCTACATCGGCCGTGAAATCGAGAAGCTCGGCTTCGCCTGGTTCGAGGAGCCCATGATCGAGGAGTCCGCCGAGTCGTATGCCTGGCTCGCCGCGAATCTAAGTATTCCGGTACTCGGCCCGGAAAGCCTCGGCGGTAAATTCCACAGCCGCGCCGGTTGGGTCAGTGGGAAATCCTGCGACATCCTTCGTGCGGGAGTCGCGGGCGTGGGCGGTATTGGGCCCGTGATGAAAGTGGCGCACCTGGCCGAGTCCTTCGGCATGGACTGCGAGATCCACGGCAATGGCGCGCCCAATCTGGCAGTGGTAGGGGCCATCAAGAATTGCAGCTGGTACGAGCGGGGTCTGTTGCACCCGTTCCTCGACTATGACGACGTGCCCGCGTATCTGAACAGCATTGTCGACCCGATGGACACCGACGGTTATGTGCATTTGCCACAGCGTCCAGGGCTCGGTGAAGACATCAATTTCGCCTACATCGAAGCCAATACCCTGAGCCGGCACTGACGCTTCGCCTTGAAACGACACGTATCACGTCTTGAACAACTACAAGAAAGGACTGATCGATGAAGCCCACCGCCCATCCAGCACCACGCCCGGCCTGTTGGCGGCCGGTCGCGCACCCCAGCACCCCGTGCGGCCGCTCACCCCCCGGCCCTGATCACGAGTGCCTCGCTCGATAACGCATCACTGCTTTACCTGGTTATTCACGCGCCGCTTCATTTTGCGAGGGCCACCGGCTTGTTCATAAGACAAGCAGGCTGGTTTTGCTCGTGCCGAACATTGCACAGAAGTGTTCCTGAAGGGCCGAGTAGTTATCCGGGTGATTGTTCGCTGTGCCTATAAAACTTTCAGCCAATAAGAATAAAACCATGAAAAAGACAATCATCACCCTCGTCGCTGCAACTCCTCTGGCGCTTATCGCGCTTGCCGAAACTGCATATGCCAGTGACGGTTACGTCAATTACCGCCACCAATACCTGGACGATGCCAAGCTGCACTCCGATCGGTTCCTTATCGGCACTCGGCTGGATAACGGCTTGGGTTTTCACGGCGAACTCAAATACAAAACGGCGGGCGACCGCGAAGGTGTGGCCTTCGACAATACCGTTGGCAGTGGCCACGAGCTGGTAGTCGATTATCGCCGCCCGCTGGATGCGCAATGGGCGCTGACGCCCTTCATCCGGCTGGACAGCGTGGAGGAAGCCATCACCTACAGTGGCGGCTTGCGCGTGGACTATCGCCTGAACGAGCACTTCAACCTCGCCGGTCGCTATCGCTACGAGGCGCGCAAGCTGGATCGCGACAAGGTGGATGAAACCATTCCCGAGCGGGCTCGCCAGGACCAGCACATCAATCGCGTCGATGCCTGGCTGACATACATGCCTGGCGGCAATTGGACGTATGAATACAACTTCGTCTACCTGAAAACCGATTACATTCGGTTCGATAACAAAAAGTACGACTACGAGAACAATTTTGCCTTCAAGTACAAGTGGGACAAGAACTGGCATCCGTTCTTCGAGATCGGTGACGTCAAGGTCAGTGCTCGTGACGATGACAGGCAACTGCGCCTGCGCGTGGGTGTGCATTACAAGTTCGACTAGCCAACAACAGGCGTGCACGGCGAGTAGTTGCCGGGCCGTCCAGCCTGTGGCTGTGGCCCGGTATGACCTGAATGCCCACTCATCGAGAGAGCGCAATGAACATAGATATTCTGGTAGTCGCCGGCTACTTCGTGCTGATGGTGTTCATCAGTACCGCGTTCCGCAAGGTCGCCAGCCAGTCGGCCAGTGACTATTTCCGTGGCAATGGGCGGATGCTGTGGTGGATGGTCGGCGCCACCGCCTTCATGACCCAGTTCAGTGCCTGGACCTTTACCGGCGCAGCAGGCAAAGCCTTTACCGACGGGTTCGCGGTGACCTTCGTTTTTCTCGGCAACATCTTTGCCTACCTGTTTTCGTATTGGTGGTTCAGCCACCGCTTTCGGCAGATGCGTGTCGATACGCCGACTGAGGGTATCCGCCGTCGCTTCGGGCCGGGTAACGAGCAGTTCTTCACCTGGGCGATCATCCCGCTGAGCGTGCTCAATGGCGGCGTGTGGCTCAACGGATTGGCAATTTTCGTCGGCGCCGTGTTCGGCTACGACATGACTACCACGATCTGGATCACGGGCATTTCCGTGCTGCTGGTGTCGCTGCTCAGCGGCGCTTGGGGTGTCGTGGCCAGTGATTTCGTCCAGACGCTGGTAGTCGCGGTGATCTCGGTGGCGTGTGCCATCGTCGCGCTGGTCGCCGTGGGCGGGCCGGGCGAGATCGTCACGCGCTTTCCGTCGGATTTCTTCATGGGGCCGGACATGAACTACGGGCTGCTGCTGGTGGGCTCGTTCATCTTCTTTCTGGTTAAACAGCTGCAGAGCATCAACAACATGCAGGACTCCTATCGCTTTCTCAACGCGAAGGATTCTGCCAACGCCCGCAAGGCCGCCTTGTTAGCGCTGGCGCTGATGGTCTGCGGCACGCTGATCTGGTTCATCCCGCCCTGGGTAACCGCCGTGCTCTACCCCGACGCGCTCAGCGCTCATGCCGAGTTGGGCAACAAGGCCAGTGATGCGGTGTATCTGGTTTTCGCCGAACGGCTGATGCCCGTCGGGACCATCGGACTGCTGGTGGCGGGGTTGTTCGCGGCGACCATGTCCTCGATGGACTCGGCCCTGTGCCGCAACGCCGGCATCTTCGTGCGCAGCTTCTGGGCGCCGGTCGTAGCACGCAACAAGCCGCTCACCGAGCGCCGGCTGCTGCGCGTGAGCCAGGCGGCGACGGTAGTCAATGGGCTGCTGGTGATCGTGATTGCGCAGCTGTTTGCTCAGCTCAAAGGCTTGAGCTTGTTCGAATTGATGATGCGCGTCGCGACCCTGTTGCAGTCGCCGATCCTGGTGCCCTTGTTCTTTGGCATGTTCATCCGGCGCACGCCCCAATGGGCGGCGTGGGCCACCGTCTGCTTTGGCATGTTGGTGTCCTGGCTGGTGATGACGGTCTTTACCGCACAATGGTTTGCCGGCTTGGTGGGTATCAGCCTGACCGGTCGCGAACTGTCGGAGCTGACCACGACCATCACGGTTGCGGCACATCTGGTGTTCACGGGTGGCTTTTTCTGTGCGACCAGCCTGTTCTGGAAGCCGGAGACCGCAGCCAGTGCCGAGCGCGAACGTACTGCTGAGTTCTTCCGTGATGTGGAGACGCCGGTGATCGCGGAATACGACCAGGACATTTACGACCGTCTTCAGCGCAGCAAGCTCGGGCAGATCAGCCTGATGATGGGCGCGGGGCTGATGCTGATGGTGCTGTTGCCCAACCCACCGTGGGGGCGGCTGATGTTTGCCGGCTGTGCGTTGTCCATTCTGTTGGTGGGTTACCTACTCAGGCGCAGCGCCAATGTCGAGACGCTAGCCGCCGCCGTACCGCCGCTGGCCGAGCGACCTTCCTGACCTTTTGCGTTGGCCAGCATCGGCCCCGTTTGCCGATGCTGGTTTTTTTTTTCGAGCGGTGGCGTATCGGCGATGCAGGCACTGGATTTGGCGGTACTGGCGGGATACGTGCTGTTCATCATCGGCGCGGCCTGGTGTTTTCGCCGGATGGCCAGCGACAGCAGCCAGTACATCAATGGCGGCGGGTCCATGCAGTGGTGGATGGCCGGCGCGACCGCCTTCATGACGCAATTCAGCGCATGGACGTTTACGGGCGCCGCCGGCAAGGCCTACACCGACGGGTTCGCGGTACTGATGTTGTTCTGGGGCAACGCCCTGGGTTTCTTCGTCGCGAGCCGCTTCTTCGCAGCGCGTTACCGCAAGCTGCGCGTCGAGACGTCCATGCAAGTCATCGCGCTGCGTTTCGGGCGGCCTACCGAGCGCCTGTTCACCTGGCTTCAGCTGCCGTTGTCGACCCTCAGCGCGGCCGTGTGGCTGAACGGCCTGGCGTACATCATCTCGGCCATGACGGGGCTGGGCATGGTGCCGGTGCTGCTCGCCACCGGGCTGATCATCACTTTCATCGCCAGCAGCGGCGGCGCCTGGACGGTGAGCGCGACCAACGTCATTCAGCTGGTACTGATTCTGGCGATCACGCTGGTGACCGGTGCCTACGCGCTCTATGTCAGCGGTGGGCCTGTGCAGCTTGTGACGGATTTTCCAGGCGACTTCTGGATGGGCCGTGAGATGACGATGCCCGGCATCCTGGTGCTCTGGGTGGCTGTGATCCTGATGCAACAGACGGTTTCGACCAATAACGCCATCACCTGCTACCGCTTTCTGGTCACTCGCAACGAGCACGAAGCGCAGCGCGCCGCATTGCTGGCCGGCGTGCTGTTCGTCATCGGGCCGGTGATGTGGTTCATCCCGCCCTGGGCTGCGGCTACTGGCGAGGTGAGCCTGGCGGCGCACTACCCGCAGCTGGGGGGGCAGGCGACGAACGCGGCCTATCTGTTCTTCGTCGAGCAGGCGATGCCGGTAGGCACCCTAGGGCTGACGATGGCAGCGATGCTGGCGGCAACAATCGCGCCAATGAGCGCGGCGCTGAATCGCAACGCGGGTATCTTTATCCGCAATGTCTATCAGCGTCGCCAGCACAGCGAGCCGCGGCTGGTGCGGGTTGGCCGCTTGTTCACCCTCGGCAATGGCTTGCTGGCCACGCTGGTTGCCTGGTGGATGTCCCAGCAGACCGATGTGAATTTCTTCGACTTGGTATTGATGATCAGCTCGATGCTGCTGTTGCCGATGTCGATCCCCGCAATGCTTGCCGTGTTGGTTCGGCGCACCCCGGACTGGGCGGGTTGGAGCACCGTGGCGGTTGGCGGGCTGGTGTCGGCCGGTATGTACTTCGGCTTCGGGCCCTCTGTGCTTCCGGCCTGGCTCGGTGGCGAACGCCTCAGTGCCCGCGAGGCTGGCGACCTGCGATTTGCAGCGACCGTGGTGGCACATCTGCTCTTGACGGGCGGCTACTTCTTCGCGACCAGCCTGCTCTATCGCGCTCGGGTCGATCGCGGCCGCCGTCAGCAACTGCGGCGAATGTTCGCCGACATGTACCGAGGTTTGCAGCCGGCCGAGATGGCGCGGGTCGACCCGACCCAGGCGCGTCTGCTCGGTGGCTTGCTGATGGGTTTGTGCGTGCTGCTCTTGGCGCTGCCCTGGCTCGCCGAGGATGCGCGCGGCCTTTGGTTGCATGCGGCTATCGCGCTGACGGTCGGAACGGTTGGGGTGGCCCTGCGCCGGTTGGCGCGCAGCGGATGACCGTCCGCGCTGCGCGGGGCTAGTGCGCCTGCATGTCGCTAGGCAGGTGGCTGCCCGGTAGCGCCTTGCCTCGGGTGCGGCGCAGGCGCTCCCGGCTGTTGTTCAAGTGCAGATACATGGCTGCGCGCGCCGAGTCGGGGCTCTGCATGGCGATAGCAGCGTAGATGCTGTCGTGCTCGTGATGAACCCGCTCGAGGTAAGCGAGCCGTTCCTCATTGGAGGCATAGGCGGAGTTCATCTGGGTGCGTGGAATCATCTTGGTGCCCAGGTGCTTCATGATGTCGAACATGTAGCCATTGCCGGACGCCCGGGCGATGCGAAGGTGAAACTGGAAGTCGTCGTGAATGGCGATACCGGGCTTTTTCGAGTCAGGGTGCTGCATCGCCAGTAATGCCTGATGAATGTCTTCCAGCTGGACGGCGCTGCGATTGCGCGCGGCCATCGCGGCGGCCTCGACTTCCAGGCTGATGCGCAGTTCCAGCAGATAGAGCACGTCTTCAAGGGTGGTAATGCTTTCCGGCCCGAGGCGCAGCTCCTGGGGCGGGGGCATGTCGATAACGAAGGTGCCGACGCTGCGCCGCGTCTCGACCAGGCCAGCGGCCTGCAGCCGCATGATCGCTTCGCGCACCACGCTGCGGCTGAAGCCTTCGCTGGCGGCAATCTCCACTTCCCGCGGCAGCTTTTCCCCGGGCTTGAACATGCCTTCACGAATGTATTGGGACAGCCGCTCGACCAGCACTTCGGCGCGGCGCTTGGGAGGTTGAGGGTGCCCTTGGATCATGTCCTGCTCGTCGATTCAGTCGTTCGGTCAGCAGCATACACAGTTCGCCCGGGCGGTCGCTGCTGGTTTGGCCGCGCGTGGCATGCTAAAGCGGGATCACCCCATAGCCGCGGGCCATCAGTGTGGCCAGCAGCGGCAGTACCAGGAGCGCCGCCAACTCCAGACGGATGATCAGCTTCACCCCGCGCGCGGTGCCGGGCGTGATGCTGGGCACTGTGCCGGCTTTAAGCGCTGGCCGCCAACGCAGGAACGTCACGGTCGGGTAGATCGACAGCAGCGCCACGATTACGAAGAGGCCGACCTTGGCGTGAAACAAGCTGTTGTTCAGGTAATAGTCGGCGCCCTTGCCGTAGCGCATTGCCCGGGCAACGCCCGTGATCAGCACCAGGCCAGCGGCAATGCCGAAGGCGAGATCCACGCGAAACAGGCTGCGCGCGCGCTTGAAGTTCAGCGGCAGGCGAAACAGCTGATGCTCGAGGACCAGCAGCGCAAAGAGCAGGAAGATCGCCACGAAGTGCAGGTAGGCGGCGACGGCGTAGACCATTTCAGGTTCCCTTGTTGGCGAGGGTGGTTTCATCGGACTGCGGGTGGGCCGGATCGAACCAGCGGCCGTCACGCTCCAGACGTCGTGCGATCCAGCCGAGGCAAATGCCGCGCAGGAGCATGAAAGCGAGGAAGGCCAGCCACAAGCCATGGTTGCCAAGCCCCCGCATCAGCAGGGCCAATGGTAGCGAAATCGCGACGGCGAGCAGCATGGCGTTTCGCATTTCTCGCGCACGGGTCGCGCCGATGAACAGGCCGTCGAGCAGGTAACTCCAGACCGCCACCAACGGCAGCGCGGCGAGATAGGGCAGGTAGGTGAGGGCGGTTTCGCGTACTGCCGGGATGTCCGTTTGCAGCCCGATGAACAGGTCGCCGCCGAGCAGGAAGAACAGGCCGAAGGCCAGGCTCGCCAGCAGCGACCAACCGCCGGCTACCGTCAGCACGCGGCGCAATTCGGTTCGGTTGCGCGCGCCGATGGCGTGGCCGCTCAACGCCTCGACCGCATGAGCCAGACCGTCGAGGGCATGCGCGGTCAACATCAGGCCATTGAGCAGCAGCGCATTGGCCGCGACGGTGGCGTCGCCCAGGCGCGTGCCTTGCACCGTGATGAGGAAGAACACCAGCTGCAATGCCAGCGAACGCAGGAAAATGTCGCGGTTGACGCCGAGCAGCGGGCGCCAGTTATGCCAGCGGGCCAGTGCTGGGCGATCCAGCGTTCCCGGGTAGCGCCGCAGCGCACCGCGTGTCAGTGCCAGGCCGACCAGCACGCCGCTCCATTCGGCGATCACCGAGGCACGCGCGGCGCCGGCGACGCCCCACTCCAGGCCGATCACGAAGTACAGGTCCAGTGCGACGTTGGTCAGGTTGGTGGTCAGCAGGATCGCCAGCGGCGCGCGGGCATCCTGGGTGCCAAGGAACCAGCCGATCAGCGCCATGCTGGCAAGTGCTGCGGGCAGGCCGAACAGGCGAGTCTGGAAGTAATGCTGGGTCAGGTCATCGAGTTCGGCTGAGGGTTGCATCAGTTGCAACGCCACGCCCTTGAGCGGCAGCGCGATCATGCTCAGCAGCAAGGCGAACCCCACCGCCAGCAGCAGGCCCTGCAGCAGGATACGGCGCAGCGCACCGCCATCGTCACGTCCGGCGGCCTGGGCGGCAAACCCGGTGGTGCCCATCCGCAGGAAGCCCATGACCCAGACCAGCAACGTGTAGAGGCTGCCTCCCACTGCGACCGAGGCCAGTTGGTGCGCATGCGGCAGATGGCCGATCACGGCGCTGTCGACCAGCGCTACCAGCGGAACGGAGAGGTTGGAGAGGATCATCGGCGCAGCGAGCGCCCAGACGCGCTGATGCGTCGGGGCGTGCTGCCAGGCAGTCATCAACCGTGACATGAAGGGCTCCAGAGGGGCCCGGCATGATACAGCAGGGCTCAGGCTTCGGGCCGCCTGCGACGGGCTAGGCTCGCGCCGTCAGTGGATCAGCCAGCTCAGTAGCCATAGCCCGAGAAACAGGTAGATCACGCCGGCGATGAACGAGCGCCGGAAGAACGCACGAAACGCCCCGACCAACAGCATCAGCCCGATTGCCAATGCAATCAGGCTGACCAGCGAGCGGTCCATGCCCAGGGTGCGGGATAGCCCTTCGAGAAAATTGGCTCCCGCCGAGGCGAAGAGGGCGAAGAAGCCGCTGAGGGCGTCGACGATGTAGCGAATCACCGTGCCGAGCGCCTGGCCCAACCATTCGAAAAAGCCTTCCACCCGCATGTTGTTCTCCTGTTCCGTTTTTAAGGCGCTGCCCGGCCCCGTAGAACGGTTGCACATGCTCATGCCGCGCTGAAACCAGGCGAGGTGCTCGTACCGGCACGTTTCGCCTGGGCTTTTTGCTTTGGCTGAGCGTCGTTGGGAACCGTTCCACCGCGCCTGTCGCGCAGCGCTTTCCTGGCGCATTGGGCTGCCAAACGGCACGGCAGTTCCCAAACGGGTTGAACCTGGCGGCTCCGGCTCGGTCTGCTTGGGGTCGTGGTTGACGCCTTGGGCGTCATCCAACTGCAATCCGCGTCGGGCAGTCTGTCTCGCCAGCGCCTTGAACAGAGAAGTAGTGGACGATGACGACTGTGACCCGTGCCCGGCCCTGGTGGCTACCCGAGGTTAGCCCGCGCCTGTGGGCGCTGGGGGCGCTCGGCTGTGCGCTGCTCTATGCCACCACGGCTTTCCACCTGGAGGAACGGCTCTTTTATTCGCTGCAGTCGGCGTGGAAAGAGGAGGCCCACCAGGCGCGCAGCCTTTGGTTGCCGGAGTACCGGGTGCGGGTCGAGGCCAAACCGGTGACCTCGGTCGCCAACAACCTGTCGGGCCTGACCTTCGACGAGCATCGCAACCATCTCTGGGCGGTGGTGAACAACCCCGAGGAGCTGGTTGCGCTGGACGCCGACGGGCGTTTCATTGCCCGCTATCCGTTGCGTGGTTTCACTGACGTCGAGGCGGTGACCTACCTGGGTGACGACCTGCTCGCCGTTGCCGAGGAGCGCAGCCAGAGCCTGGTCATCGTGCCTGTGCCGGATCATCCGGGTGCCTTGCAGCGTGAAGACTTCGCCTCGTTCTCGCTGGCGCTGGGCGAAGAAGGCAACGCTGGATTCGAGGGCCTCGGCTACGACCGGGCGGGCGACCGGCTGTTCGTGGTCAAGGAGCATTCGCCCCGCAAACTCTACGAAATCCAGGGGCTCAAGCAGAGCCTGGGCGGCCGCCTGAATCTCAAGGTCATCGACCTCGAAAGCTGGATCGCCGACAAGGACATGGCCAGCGACCTGGCGTCGGTGCACTTCGACGAACGCACCGGCCACCTGGTGCTGCTCAGCGACGAGGCGAAGATGATGCTGGAACTCGATGAGCACGGTGAACTGCTGAGTTTCCGCTCGCTATGGAGCGGCTTCGCCGGCTTGAGTGCCAGCGTGCCGCAGGCCGAAGGCATGACCTTCGATGCGGCAGGCAATCTCTATCTGGTCAGTGAACCCAACCTGTTCTACGCATTCGAGCGCCGCTGACGCCCGGGCCAGTTACCCGCGACGGATCATCCACACGCCACCGAAGATCAGTACAAGCCCGGCGATCTTGCCCAGGCTGATGGACGACTGGCGAAAGCCAGCCCAGCCGAAGTGATCGAGCACCAGCGCCATGCCCAGCTGCCCCGCGAGCACCAGCGCCATGAACAGCAGGGCGCCAATCCGTGGCCCGGCAAAGGCGGCCGTCGCAATGAAGCACATCCCCAGCAAACCCGCGCACCAGTGATACCAACTCAGGCCGCGTAGCGCCTGCAGCCCAGGCAGCTCGCGCTGAAACACGACGATGCAGAGCAGCGCCACCGTGCCCACCGCAAACGACAGCATCGCCGCGCTCATCACGCTGCCGAAATGCTTGGCGACCTGTCCGTTGATGCCTGCCTGGAGCGGCAGGAATGCTCCAGCGATGAGCGGAAGGACAAGAAGCCACCAGGCAACGACAGGCATATGGATACTCCGGTTGGTTGGGAAGAGATCGGGCGGCGGAGTTTAAAGGCTTCGCCCTGAGGTCGGGGCTCCTACGGCTTGCGGAGGCTGGTGCGGCTCGCAGTAATCCGGTCGTGCAATCCGCTGCCCTCTCTTACCGTGGTAGCCGCGCCCCGCGGCGAATGAGGGTTGCACTTTGCTCGGCCTGTCGTCCGGAGATCGGTGCTCCTACGGGCCTGCCATCACTGCGGCGGATACTGCGAAAGCACCTTGGATACGGTTTCGCGAAACATATTGGCGCGCTCGCTCGGGCTACCCGGATCGTCTCGCAGGATCTGCTCGGCACTGCCGCGCCAGACCAGCTTGCCGTCGTCGGCGTCGTAGAAATCCACCTGCAGCGTACCGACCTGGTAGTGGATGGTGCGGGTGTCGGTGTACATCGGCCCGCCCCAGAAGCCATGCCACGGGCTGCCCCAGGCGCCCATAGAGGAAGTGGTGTACTGCTGGGTGCGGTCGTCGACGATGAACCAGGCCTGCACCATGACATCCGGTGCGTTGCCGGCCGTCACCGGGCGCAAGCCGCGCTGGTCGAGCTGCTCGCTGACGGCGTTGCGAATGCGTTGCTCGGTCAGGTCGCTCTTGATGCGGGGGTCGTCGGGGCGGTACTGCAGCGCGGGCTCTTTCCACGCCCAGCTGCGATAAGCCGAAAAGTTGCGCTGCGGGTCGAAGTCACGTTGCACCTGTGTGCTCTGGCAGGCTGCCAGCAGCAATACCAGGGGAAGCATCATCAACTGCCGGAACATGTCGGTTCTCCTGAGGGTTCAGATCAACGGGGCGGGTAATCGGCGAGGGCCTGGTTCACGGCGTCGCGCATGGCATCCTTGCGTTCTCCCTGATCGCCCCCGGTTCGGGCCTCGGCGCGGTTGCTCCAGACGGCCTGCCCGGATGCGCTGTCGACCATCTCGATACGCACCGTGACAACCTGCTGTTCATAGTTGCGTACAACCGGCGCGCTGGCGCCAATACCGATACCTGATCCGTAACCCGGGCCGTAGCCACCGTATCGGCCGGCACCGACGCGTGTGCCGTAGTCATCGTAGACCTGCCGGACGCGGGTTTCGAGCTGCGCCTGAGCGCTAATCTGGACGTCGCCTTTCGCGCCGACACGCGCAGGGCGCAGCCCTCGTTGATCGAGAGCGCCTGCCACCATTTCCTGAAGTTCTTCGCTGGAAATTGAGGCGGTAGCGGCCGGTGGGGTGCGCCAGCTCCAACTCTGGTAGCTAGAAAAGTCCCGCGGCGCGGCCGGGTAGGTGGGCGACTGGATCTGCTCGATCGGCGGCGCGGGCGGAATGGGCGCGGAATCGGCCGTGTAGGGGTTGTTGCTCTGGCAGGCAGCCACGCTCAGGCAGAGCAGTGGCAGGCAGAGCGGGTACGAGAGGGCGCGGGTCGACATCGGAACCTCCGGGCCGACCCTCAACGGGGCCGACACAACCAGTGCAGGTAGCGTCCGAGGCCGGCGAAGCTGGGATGGCGGCGGTAGGCCAGTTCCATCTCGATGAGGTCGGCAGGCTCGGTACGGGCCTGGAAATCGGCGGGCATGTAGTCATGGAATACGCGCACGCCACTGGTTGATTCGACCTGCCAGTGCGGCGCGAGTTGCGCAGCCAGCTCGCGCGGGTCGAGCGGCTGCTGCGGGGTCAGGCTCTGGCGTTCACCGGCGTAGGTCTGGGTGCGCAGCTTCTTGAAATGGCCTTTGAGCAGGTTGCGGTAGATCAGCGCATCGCGGTTGTAGAAGGCCAGCGACAGCCAGCCGTCCTCTGCAACCAGGCGATGCAGCACCGGCAGGATCGCTTGCGGTTCGGCCAGCCACTCCAGCACCGCATGGCAGATGACCAGATCGAAACGGCCTTCAACATGGTCTTCAACCTCCTGCCACGGCGCCTGGATGAACGTCGCCTGCTGGCCGGCTTCGGCGAACTGCTTGCGCGCGCCTTCGAGCATGGGTTCGGCAGGTTCGGCCAGCGTCACCTGATGGCCCTGTTGTGCCAGCCACAGGCTCATGTGGCCAAGGCCTGCGCCGACGTCCAGGACGCGGAGCGGGCGCCCTGGCAGAATCTCGGTGAGATCCGCCTGCAGCACGGCGAGGCGGATCGCGCCCTTGGCGCCGCCGTAGATCTTCTCGGCGAAGCGCGTCGCCAGCTCGTCGAAATGGCGATCGCTCATCGCGCGAACCGCCGCTCGTTGTCGGCCAGCTTGGCTAGCAGCGCTTGCTCCATGTCGATGCCCAGCTCGCTGCACATCAGCAGCAGGTACATGAGGATGTCGCCGACTTCCTGACCGGCGTGGTCGAGTTGGTCGGGCGATAGTTGGCGCGATTCGTCCTCGGTCTGCCACTGGAAGATCTCCACCAGTTCGGCCATTTCAACACTGGCGGCCATGGCAAGGTTCTTCGGGCTGTGAAAGCGCCGCCAGTCGTTGCGGTCACGGATCGCGTGCAGGCGTTGGGTGATCTGTTCGATGTTCATAAGGGCGGGTTCGTTGGTAGAGCGGCTGGGCTGCCAGGCGACGGGGTTGTGTGTGCCTATAGTGGCAGAACCTGTAGGAGCGAGCTTGCTCGCGAATCATCCAAGCCTACCGCCTTGCCTGCTAAGTACGTAGAAGCTCGGTGCCGATTCGGGGCATCGACGCAATCCGAACAAAGCTTCGCCAGCAAGCTGGCTCCTACGACTGGTGAAACGCTTCAGAGCCGGCGCGCTTTTAGCTCACGTTCGATCGCAATCACGCCGGGGCGATAGTCGCCGTGCTCGATGGCGCGGATTGCCTGCTCCAGGGTTCGCTCGGCGATCTGCTCGTGCTGTTGGGAAATCGCGTTGACCCGAATGGGCAGGAAGTCCAGCAGCTGCGCATCGCCAAAGGTGGCCAGCCGAAGGCGCTCCGGCCAGAGCAGGTCGCGCTCGCGCAGCGCATCGAAGACGCCTTCGAGCAAGACGTAGGCGGTGCTGATCAGCGCCTCGGGCAGCGGACCTTGATCGAGCAGATCGAGCATCTGCTCGCGTCCGCAGGCACGGCTGAACTGTTCGGCACGCAGGATGCTGACTTTCCCCCTGTGCTGCGAAAGTGCCTGGCGAAAACCTTCCTCGCGCTGCTGGCTAATGGGTAATGCCGGGCATGCGCTGATCAAGGCGATATGCGCATTGGCCGGAACGGCCAGCGAGTGGGTGAGCAGGGCGGCTGCCTCGCAATCGTCGCTGACCACCGAGCAGAAGTGCTCGGCATCCAGCGCACGGTCGAGGGCGATCACCGGCGTGCCAGCCGCCTGCACCTTGCGATAGCTCGGGTCGTCGTCTGGTAGGCAGCTGGCGACGATCAGCGCATCGCAGCGGCGCGAGCGCAGCAGCTGGACGACCTGACGCTCGGTGTCCGGCTCATCGTCGGTGCCGGCAATCAGCAGCTGGTAGCCGCGCTGCCGCGCGCGCTGCTCAAGCAATTTGGCCAGACGTGCGTAGCTGGGGTTTTCCAGATCCGGAACGATGAAGCCGAGGGTGCGCGACTGCCCGCGGCGCAGCCCGGCGGCTTGCTGGTCAAGCTGGAAACCTTGCTGATCGGCCACCGCCAGCACCCGCTCCACGGTCGCCTGGCTGATGCGCCGCTGCGCCGCTTTGCCATTGAGCACATAGCTGGCGGTGGTCACCGAGACGTTGGCGAGGCGGGCGATGTCGGTCAGTTTCAACGGATGGTCCTGAGACGGGTGGTGTGAACTCGGGCTTCTAGAATTACCCAATGTTGAGTAATGTGCCAGCCTTTGGTGAAACGTTTCAGCAAGCGCCCGGTCATAAGCGCCGGCCCAGGGTAAGGGCCCTACCGGCGTAGCGCCCACGACAATGACAAACGCGAGCCCGCAAGGAGTTCTCCATGCTTGAGTTGAATGCACAGCACATCCACATGCACCAGATCGCGGCGGACAAAACCGCGGCGCTGGCCTTGCTGGGCGAGGTGCTGGTCGCCGACGGGCTGGTGGCGCCCGGTTACCTCGACGGGTTGCGCGCGCGGGAAGCGCAGGGCTCGACATTTTTAGGGCAGGGCATCGCCATCCCGCATGGCACGCCGGAGACGCGCGATCAGGTATTCACCACCGGTGTGCGGCTGATGCATTTTCCCGCCGGTGTGGACTGGGGCAACGGCCAGCAGGTGTACCTCGCCATCGGCATCGCCGCGCGCTCGGACGAGCACTTGCGGCTGTTGCAGCTGTTGACCCGAGCGTTGGGCGAGGGTGATCTGAGCGAGGCGCTGCAGAAGGCCGAGAGCCCCGAGGCGATCATCGACCTGCTGCAGGGCGCACCGCAGGCGCTGGCACTGGATGGCGAACTGGTCGGGCTGGGCGTTGCCGCTGACGACTTCGATGAGCTGGCATGGCAGGGCGTCAAGCTGCTCAAGCGTGCGCAGTGCGTGGAGCCTGGTTTCAATGCCAGCCTGCCGCTGAACCAGGCGCTGCCGCTGGGCGACGGCTTGTGGTGGCTGAGCAGCGAGCAGTCGGTGCAGCGCCCCGGGCTGGCCTTCGTCACGCCGGCGTCCGACCTCCACCATCATGATCAACCGCTCAAAGGCCTGTTCGTCCTGGCCAGCCTCGGCGAAGCGCACCGGGCCATGCTCGAACGGCTGTGCAACCTGCTTATCGAAGGGCGCGGGCAGGAACTGAGCGAGGCGACATCCAGCCGCACCGTACTCGAGGCTCTCGGCGGTGAGGTGCCCGCCGACTGGCCGAGCGCCCAGGTGCCGCTGGCCAACGCCCATGGCTTGCACGCGCGCCCGGCGAAAACCCTGACCGAAACTGCCCAGGCCTTCGAGGGTGAGATCCGCGTGCGCCTGGCCGGCAGCGAGAGCGCCGGTGTGTCGGCCAAGAGCCTGAGCAAGCTGCTGGCACTGGGCGCGCAGCGCGGTCAAATTCTGGAATTCATGGCCGAGCCCGCCATTGCCGGCGATGCACTGCCGGCCTTGGTGCGAGCGGTCGAAGACGGCTTGGGCGAGGAGGTTGAGCCATTGCCGGCACCTGGCGAGGCGAGCGAGCCGCCTGTCATGGCGCAGGGGCCGGCTGAGTCGGTCATCGAGCGGGCCGCGTTGCGCGCCGGTGAGCAGGTGAACGGCATCGCCGCGTCGCCCGGCATCGCCATCGGCCCGGTGCTGGTGCGCAAACCCCAGGTGATCGATTACCCCCAGCGCGGCGAGTCTCCAGCGGTCGAACTGCAGCGGCTGGATGCGGCGCTGGAGAAGGTTCACGGCGAGATCGGCGTGCTGATCCAGGAAAGCCAGGTCGCCAGCATCCGCGACATCTTCACTACCCACCAGGCGATGCTCAAGGACCCGGCGCTGCGCGAGGAAGTCCAGGTACGCTTGCAGAAAGGCCTGAGCGCCGAAGCGGCCTGGATGGAGGAAATCGAAAGCGCGGCGCAGCAACAGGAGGCGCTGCACGACAAGCTGCTGGCCGAGCGCGCAGCTGATCTGCGTGATGTGGGCCGCCGCGTGCTGGCCTGTCTGACCGGCGTCGAGGCCGAGCAGGCGCCGGATGAACCCTACATTCTGGTGATGGATGAAGTGGCGCCGTCGGACGTCGCCACGCTCAATGCCCAACGGGTCGCCGGCATCCTCACCGCGGGCGGCGGTGCGACCTCGCACAGCGCGATCATCGCGCGGGCGCTGGGTATTCCAGCCATCGTCGGCGCCGGGCCGGGCGTGCTCGGGCTGGCACCCAATACCCTGTTGTTGCTCGACGGCGAACGCGGCGAGCTGCTGATTTCGCCGACCGACGCGCAGCTCGATCAGGCCCGAAGCGAACGCGCCACCCGCGAGGAGCGCAAGCGTCTGGCGAATGAGCGACGGCTGGAGCCGGCGGTTACCCGCGACGGCCATGCGGTGGAGATCGCCGCCAACATCGGTGCTGCCGGCGAAACGCCAGACGCCGTGGCGATGGGCGCCGAAGGCATCGGCCTGCTGCGCACCGAGCTGGTGTTCATGGACCATGCCCAGGCGCCGGATCAGGCGACCCAGGAAGCCGAATACCGCCGCGTGCTGGACGCCCTCGACGGTCGGCCGCTGGTGGTGCGCACGCTGGACGTCGGCGGTGACAAGCCGCTGCCGTACTGGCCGATGCCGGCCGAGGAGAATCCCTTTCTCGGCGTGCGCGGCATCCGCCTGAGCCTGCAACGCCCGGAGATTCTGGAAACCCAGCTGCGCGCCTTGCTCGCCTCGGCCGATGGTCGTCCGCTGCGCATCATGTTTCCCATGGTCGGCAATATCGAGGAATGGCGCACCGCCAAGGCCATGGTCGATCGCCTGCGCATCGAACTGCCGGTGGCCGACCTGCAGGTCGGCATCATGATCGAGATCCCGTCTGCCGCGCTGATCGCGCCGGTGCTGGCCCGGGAAGTCGACTTCTTCAGTATCGGCACCAACGACCTGACGCAGTACACCCTGGCCATCGACCGCGGCCACCCGAGCCTGTCCGGCCAGGCCGATGGCCTTCACCCGGCGGTGCTGCGGTTGATCGGCATGACGGTCGAGGCGGCGCACGCCCATGGCAAGTGGGTCGGTGTCTGCGGCGAACTGGCGGCCGATGCGCTGGCCGTGCCAATGCTGGTGGGGCTGGGGGTCGACGAGTTGAGCGTCTCGGCGCGCAGCATCGCACTGGTCAAGGCGCGGGTGCGTGAGCTGGATTTCGCCGCCTGTCAGCAGTTGGCGCAACAGGCGCTGAGGCTGCCCGGTGCCCATGAGGTGCGCGCCTTTGTCGGGGAGCATTGCTGATGGCCCGCGTCCTGACCGTCACCCTCAACCCGGCCCTCGACCTGACCGTGCGGCTGCCGTCGCTGCGCCTGGGCGAGGTGAATCGCAGCGACAGCCTGCAGGTGCACGCCGCCGGTAAAGGCCTCAACGTCGCTCAGGTGTTGGCTGATCTCGGCCACCAACTGACCGTCACCGGCTTTCTCGGTGAGGGCAATCCGCAGGCGTTCGAGCAGCTGTTCGCCGCGCGAGGCTTTGCCGACGCGTTCGTCCGCGTGGCAGGCGATACCCGCAGCAACATCAAGTTGGCCGAAGCCGGCGGGCAGGTCACGGACATCAACGGCCCGGGGCTCGACGTCGCCGCCGCACAGCGCAGCGAATTGCTGGCGCGGCTCGAGCGGCTGGTGCCCGGCCATGACCTTGTCGTCGTCGCCGGCAGCCTGCCGCGCGGCATCGAGGTGCAGTGGTTCGTCGAGCTGTTGCAACGGCTCAAGGCGCTCGGCGCGCGCGTCGCGCTGGACACCAGCGGTGCGGCGCTGCGCGAAGGGTTGGCCGCTACGCCCTGGCTGATCAAGCCCAACGAAGAAGAGCTGGGCGAGGCGCGCGGGGTCGAGCTCGCGGGTTCAAACGCATTGGCCGTCGAGGCCGAGGCGTTGCGTCGCGAAGGCATCGAGCATGTGGTGATTTCCCAGGGCGCCGAGGGGGTCAACTGGTTCTCGCCGAGCGGGGCTTTGCACGCGCGTCCGCCGAAGGTCCAGGTGGTCAGCACCGTTGGTGCCGGCGACTCGTTGCTGGCCGGCATGCTCCACGGCTTGCTGGAAGGCTGGCCCGCCGAACGCACCCTCGCGCATGCCACCGCGATCGCCGCGCAGGCAGTCGGGCAGGTGGGCTTCGGGATTACCGACCGGGCGCAACTGGCCGACCTGGAAACTGCGGTTCAGTTCCAGCCGCTGGGCCAATAAATCGAACAAGAGGTGAAGGAATGAATCTGCTCATCGTCACGGCCTGCCCCAACGGAATGGTCACCAGCGTGCTGACGTCACGTCTGCTCGAAGCGGCCGCCCATCGTCTGGGCTGGTCGACTGCCGTGGAAGTCCACGATCCCAAGGCCATCGGCTCGCCGCTCACGCCGGCCCAGATCGCCAACGCCGACCTGGTCGTGGTGGTCAAGACCGGGCCGCTGTCGCTGCAACGTTTCGTTGGCAAGCGCGTAGTGCAGTCCACGCCTTCCGAAGCCTTGCTTGATCCAGAGGGCTTTCTGCGCAGCGCTGACGAGACGGCGACCGAACTGCAACAGGCTGATGAGGCAGACGCCTCGCCTGTCGGCGGCAAGCCCAAGGTCGTGGCGATCACCGCTTGCCCGACCGGTGTCGCGCACACCTTCATGGCAGCTGAAGCCCTTCAGCAGGCCGCGGTGCGCAAAGGCTATGACTTGCAGGTGGAAACCCGTGGCTCGGTGGGTGCGCGCAACGTGCTCGACCCCCAGGCTATCGAGGAGGCCGATGTGGTGCTGCTCGCCGCCGACATCGAGGTGGACGTGGCCCGCTTCGCCGGCAAGCGGGTGTTTCGTTGTGGCACCGGCGTGGCGTTGAAGCAGCCCGAGGCGACGTTGGATCGTGCACTGGCTGAAGGTGCGGTGCTCAGTGGCGGCGCGGCGGCCAGCGCTGGCGCCGCGGAGCAGAAGGGTGAGAAGACCGGCGTCTACAAGCACCTGCTGACCGGCGTGTCCTACATGTTGCCGATGGTCGTTGCCGGCGGCCTGATGATCGCGCTGTCGTTCGTCTTTGGTATCGAGGCGTTCAAGCAGGAAGGCACTCTGGCCGCCGCGCTGATGCAGATCGGCGGCGAGACGGCTTTCAAGCTGATGGTGCCGCTGTTGGCCGGCTACATCGCCTATTCCATTGCCGACCGGCCCGGCCTTGCGCCCGGCATGATCGGTGGTTTGCTGGCCGGCACCCTCGGCGCGGGGTTCATCGGCGGCATTATCGCAGGCTTCGTCGCGGGCTACGCGGCCAAGGCCGTGAGCCGCTGGATTCCCTTGCCGGCCAGTGTCGAATCGCTCAAGCCGATCCTGATCATCCCGCTGTTGGCCAGCCTGTTTACCGGGCTGGTGATGATCTACATCGTTGGCGCCCCGGTGGCGAAGATGCTGGCCGGACTCACCGAGTTCCTCGACACCATGGGCACGTCCAATGCCATTCTGCTCGGGCTGCTGCTCGGCACCATGATGTGCGTCGACCTGGGTGGGCCGGTCAACAAGGCGGCCTACGCGTTCTCGGTCGGGCTGCTCGCCTCGCAAAGCTACGCGCCGATGGCGGCCACCATGGCCGCCGGGATGGTGCCGCCGATCGGCATGGGCATCGCCACGCTGATCGCCCGTCGCAAGTTCACCCAGACCGAGCGCGAAGCCGGCAAGGCGGCGCTGGTGCTCGGTTGCTGCTTCATCTCCGAAGGCGCGATTCCCTTCGCCGCGAAGGACCCGCTGCGGGTCATCCCGGCCAGCATCGCCGGCGGTGCGCTGACCGGCGCGCTGTCCATGGCGGTCGGCGCGAAGCTGCTGGCGCCCCATGGCGGGCTGTTCGTGCTGCTGATCCCCAACGCGATCAACCATGCGCTGCTGTACCTGGCGGCCATCCTCGCCGGCAGCGTCGTAACGGGCGTCGTTTATGCGGTGATCAAGAAGCCGGAGGCTCAACCGCTCAGCATCGGCGCCGCCGCCTGACAGACGGGCTACAAAGGCTGAACTAAAGCGCTTCGCCGTGCATCCACAGAAGGCGGATCGGACCTGTGACAAAAGGTTTCGATCCGCTTTTTTGCGTTTGTCATGGCTGGAGAGCGTTACATGAGCATCGACTACGGGCCGCGGCCCTTGCGGATCACCCTTACGGCCATCGTTGTCCTGTTATTAGGCGCAGCGATGCTGATCGGTGGCGGCTACCTCGCCTCACTGGGTGGCTCCTGGTATTACCTGGTGGCCGGCATTGGCCTGCTGGTAGTTGGTGGGCTTCTGCTCGCGCGCAAGCGCGCCGCTATCTGGCTGTATGCGTTGCTGCTGCTGGCGACACTAGCCTGGACGATTTACGAGGTTCGTTTCGACTGGTGGCAGCTGGCGCCGCGGATCGATCTGTGGTGCATCCTCGGGCTCTGGCTGATCCTGCCTTTCGTAAACCGCTATGTGAGCGACCGGCTCGTCTGGCGCGACGGCGCCAGTGGTTTGCTCGGGATCGGATTGCTGGCCGGCGCGTTGATGGCCGGGTATGCGCTGACGCAGGATTACCACTCGATCACTGGCGAATTCAGCGACGCACAGATGCAGGGGCTCGATCCGCAAGGGCAGGCTGGGCGCGCTAACAGTGAATGGCCGGCTTATGGCGGCTCCGAGCAGGGTGATCGTTACTCGACGGCGAACCTGATCACGCCGGAGAACGTCGGCACACTTGAAAAGGCCTGGGAGTACCACACCGGCGACCTGCCGGGGCCGAACGATCCGGGTGAGTTTACCTACGAGGTCACGCCGCTGAAGATCGGCAACACCCTCTACCTCTGCACGCCTCACAGTATCGCCATCGCGCTGGATGCCGACTCCGGCAAGGAGCTGTGGCGCTACGACCCGAACATCAATCGCGATGCCGAGTACTACCAGCACATGACCTGCCGGGGCCTGGCCTTCCATGACGCCATGCGCAGCGGCCCGCCATCGGGAGGCAACGAGTCTGCAGCGCGCTGCGAGCGCCGCCTCTTTCTGCCGACCAACGACGGCACCCTGATCGCGCTCGATCCAGAAGATGGCAAGCCGTGCGACGATTTTGGCAATGCGGGTGTGGTCGACCTCAAGGCTGGTCTCGGTGAGGATGCACTTGGCGTTTATCTGCCAACCTCGCCACCGGTGGTCACCGAGAAGCTGGTCATCGTCGGCGGCTCGATTACCGACAACGGCGCGGTGGACTCGCCCGGCGGGGTGGTGCGCGCCTATGACGTGCGCAGCGGCGAGCTGGTGTGGAATTTCGACCCTGGTAACCCGGATGCCACCGAACCCTTGCCGCCAGGCGAAACCTATACGCGCAGTACGCCGAACTGGTGGACCACGTCGGTGGCGGACGAGTCGCTCGGGTTGGTCTTCATCCCCACCGGCAATCAGACCCCCGACCAGTGGGCGCAACCGCGGACGCCGGAATCCGAACGCTTCACCGACACGCTCGTTGCGCTGGACCTGGCGACTGGCGAGGTGCGTTGGGAATTCCAGACCGTGCACCACGACCTCTGGGACCGCGACCTGCCCTCTCAGCCCACGCTGGTCGAGCTGGACGGCGCGCAGGGCAAGGTGCCAGCGATCATCCAGCCCACCAAGCGCGGCGACCTGTACATTCTTGACCGACGCACCGGCGAGCCCATCGTGCCGGTCGACGAAATGCCCGTGCCGCAGGGGACGGACTATGGCGAATTCACCGCGCCCACCCAGCCTTATTCGGCGGTGAGCTACGCACCCGAGGAGCCGCTGCGCGAGCGTGACATGTGGGGCGGTACGCCGCTGGACCAGATGATGTGCCGCATACAGTTCCGCAAGCTGCGTTATGAAGGCGATTTCACTCCGCCCTCGGAACAGGGCTCGCTGATTTACCCAGGCAATGTCGGCACCTTCAATTGGCCTTCGGTGGCGGTCGATCCCAGCCGGCAGTTACTGTTCGGCGCGCCGAATTACCTGGCGTTCGTCTCCACCATGGTCAAACGAAGCGAGGTCGACCCCGACGAACGCACCGGAGGCGGCGAGACCGGCTTGCAGCCGAACCTGGGGGCGCCATACATGGTCACGCTCAAGCCGTTCATGTCCGTTATCGGCCTGCCGTGCCAATCGCCGCCTTGGGGTTACGTCACGGCGCTCGACCTGCGCACCATGAAGAAAGTCTGGCAACACAAGAACGGCACCAGCCGTGACAGCACACCGGTGCCTATCCCACTGCCGGTCGGCACGCCGGCATTGGGCGGCCCGATCGTCACGGCCGGCGGTGTCGCCTTCATGAGCGGTACGCTGGATTACTATCTGCGCGCCTATGACTTGCAGACCGGCGAGGAGCTATGGAAAGGGCGTCTGCCGGCGGGCGGCCAAGCGACGCCGATCACTTATGTGTCCGAGCGAACCGGCAAGCAGTACGTGGTGCAGATGGCCGGTGGGCATGGCTCGTTCGGCACCAAAATCGGCGACTCGGTGATCGCCTTTACCTTGAAAGAAGACCGGTAGCGCAATACCGGGCGGACGGTCTTTCCGGTGACCGTTCGTCCGGGCGTCACGGTACTGTCAAGCGCCTCGCTTAAACCCTTCCTCATCACCTCGACAAGAGGTGCTCGCCTCTTGCTCGTCCTGTGCCGGCCGCTCGTGCTCCGGCGAAGTCAGGTGCAGCGAGACATCGATGGGTGCCTTGCGCTTCACCCTGACCGACAATACGCCTGACTTCCGGAGCCTTCTTGCCCATGCCTCGCACCTTCTTCCGACCGCACCCGCTCGCCGCTGCGCTGCTGGTGTCCGCCCTGCCAGCGGTTGCCTCTGCTGATTTGCTGATCTCCGAGTACGTGGAGGGGAGCGGGAACAACAAGGCGCTCGAGTTCTACAACACCGGGGAGGCGTCGGTCTCTCTGGATGGCTATCGGGTCGACTTCTACTTCAACGGCTCGACCAGCAGCGGCCGCAGCATCCCGTTGAGCGGCGTAGTCGCGCCGGGAGCGGTACATGTCGTCGCGCATGAAAGCGGTGACCCTGCGTTGCTCGCGCTGGCGACTCAGCGCGGCAGCGGCAGCTGGTACAACGGCGACGACGCGATCGTATTGCGCGGGCCTGGCGGTGACGTGCTCGACAGCATCGGTCAGGTGGGTGTGGATCCGGGTAGCGCCTGGGGCTCTGGGCAGACGCAGACGGCCGACCGCACCCTGACGCGCCGGGCCTCCGTCACCACCGGCGATCGCGACCCGAGCGATGCCTTCGACCCGGCGGCCGAGTGGCAGGGCTATGCCATCAATACCTTCGCTCATCTCGGCCAAAGCGGCGAAGGCGAGCCCGGCGGCGGCGATGCCGGCCGGCGTGCGATCGCCGAGGTGCAGGGCAGTGGCGACAGCAGCCCGCTGGTCAACCAGTCGGTTACCGTCGAGGGCATCGTGGTGGCCAGCTTCCAGGCCGAGGGCGAGCTGGGCGGCTTCTTCATCCAGACGCCGGACGGCGAGACCGACAGCGACCCGCTGACCTCCGAGGGCTTGTACATCTACGGTGCCGGCAACGGTGTCGAGGTGCAGGTTGGCGATCGGGTGCAGGTGCGCGGCCTGGTGGCTGAATTCAATGGCCTCACCGAGATTACGTCGCCGCAGACCACGGTATTGGCCAAGTCCCAGCCTTTACCCGGCGTGGCGCAGATCAGCCTGCCCCTGGCCTCGGCGGATGCGCTGGAGCGTTACGAAGGCATGCAGGTGCGCTTCGCTCAACGCCTCACCGTCAGCGAGGTGTATGACCTCGGACGGTACGGCGAGATGGTGCTGTCCTCGGGCGGGCGGCTTTGGATCCCGACCAACAAGGTCTCGCCTGGCGAACCGGCGCGTCAGCTGCAAGCGCAGAACGACCTCAACCGAATCGTGCTGGACGACGGTCGCAGTGGTCAAAACCCGGATCCGATCCGTTACCCGTCGCCGGAGCTCGACGCCTATCGCACGCTACGCGTGGGTGACGAAGTGGGCGATGTGCGTGGCGTGCTGCACTATTTGGCCGGCAGCTACCGCGTGCAGCCCACGCAGGCGCCGCGATTCGTCGCGAAGAACCCCAGGCCCGCAGCGCCTGAACCGATCGAAGGGCGCCTGCGGGTCGCCAGTTTCAACGTGCTCAACTACTTCAACGGCGACGGCCGCGGCGCGGGCTTCCCGACCTCGCGCGGCGCCGATTCGCTGACCGAATTCAACCGCCAGCGCGACAAGATCATCGCCGCGATCCTGGGGGCGGACGCTCACATCATCGGGCTCATGGAAATCGAGAATGACGGTTACGGGGAGCACAGCGCCATCGCCGATCTGGTTGCGGCCCTCAACGCTGCCTCGTCTGATGGTGATCGCTACGCCTTCATCGACCCCCGGCGCAATCGCCTAGGCACCGATGAGATCGCCGTCGGTTTGATCTACCGTAAGGATATGGTCACCCCGCATAAAAATGCCGCTGTGCTGGACGGCTCGGTCGACCCACGCTTCAACGACACCCGAAATCGGCCTGCACTGGCCCAGACCTTCCGTGAGCGCCGCACCGGCGAGCGCCTGACCGTGGCGGTCAACCATCTCAAATCCAAGGGATCGAGCTGCGACGACCTCGGCGACAATGACATGGGCGACGGGCAGGGCAACTGCAACCTGACCCGCGTGCGCGCCGCTCAGGCGCTGGTCGATTGGCTGGGGCGTGACCCGACGCAATCCTACGATCCGGACCGCCTGATCATTGGCGACCTCAACGCCTACGCGAAGGAAGACCCGATCAACGTGATTCGCGCGGCGGGCTACACCGACCTGCTGGCGCGCTTTGTCGGCCCGGATGCCTACTCCTATGTATTCTCCGGACAGTCCGGCTACCTCGACCACGGCCTGGCCAGCGCCAGCCTCGCAGCGCAGGTGAAGGGTGCCAGCGAGTGGCATATCAACGCCGATGAGCCGCGCGTGCTGGATTACAACCTTGAGTTCAAGACGCCGCGGCAGCAGAGCATGCTGTACAGCGCCGAGCCGTATCGGGCGTCGGACCATGATCCGCTGGTGATTGGGGTGGATTTGGGCCGGTAGTGGCGCTTTAGACGCTGAGCATCCTCGACGTCTCGGCTGTACGGGACGTTGAGGGATCGCCAGCAAGCTGGCTCCTACAAAGTCGGTGCTGCCGTCTTTGCTTTTCGTAGGAGCCAGCTTGCTGGCGATCAAGGGCTGTACCACGCAGCGGCTCACAGCCAAACCGCATCCCACCACGGATAGTCGCCGATGCGGTTTACCAACCCAGCCCGCAGCGGATTGGCGACGATATACCGAGCCGTAGCGAGCAGGTCGTCTTCCTGGCGCAAGGCATGATCGTGGAAACCTCGTTGCCAGACCCGTGCACCCGATTCGCCTGTAATGCGATTGATCGCTATTGCGCTGCGAGACTTGAGGCGTTGGATTACCGCCGGCAGGGGCATTGAGCCCAGTTCGATGAGCCAGTGCACATGGTCTGGCATGACGGCCCAGGCCAGCGAGTTAACGTGTCTCTCGTCGTGTATGGCGCGCATTTCCGTCACCAGCGCTCGGGCCAGCGGCGGGTCGTTGAAGACGGCTTTCCGTCGCTCTGTGACAGCAGTTACCAGATAAACCTGACCCGTCTCGGAATGCCTGCCGCGACGCAATGCGTGGCCGCGGTGGTTGAATTGGCTCGGGATATCCACCTCCGTGTGGATCAACGACTTTTAGCTCGGCGGTGTAGCACGGATCGCCAGCAAGCTGGCTCCTACGGGGCGCGGTGCTGGCTTTTCGTAGGAGCCAGCTTGCTGGCGATCAGCGCACTTGCATGATGCCGGCCCCTACAAAGCAGCTCCGCAGATCAATGATGCTCCCGCGTCGCCCTGAATTTCACATCCGGCCAGCGCTCTTCCATCAGGCTCAGGTTTACCCGCGTCGGCGCCAGATAGGTCAGGTGGCCGCCACCATCGACCGCCAGGTTCTCGTAGGCCTTGTCGCTGAATTCCTTGAGCTTCTTCTCGTTATCACACTCGATCCAGCGGGCCGACCAGACATTGATCGCCTCGTAGGCGCACTCGACCTTGTATTCCTCCTTCAGCCGACTGGCGACGACGTCGAACTGCAGCACGCCGACCGCGCCGAGGATGATGTCGTTGTTGCGCTCGGGGAAGAACACCTGGGTCGCGCCTTCCTCTGCCAGTTCCTGTAGGCCTTGGCGGAGCTGCTTGGACTTCAGCGGGTCCTTCAGGCGCACGCGGCGGAACAGTTCCGGCGCGAAGTGCGGGATGCCGGTGAAGCCGAGGTTTTCGCCTTCGGTGAAGGTGTCGCCGATCTGGATGGTGCCGTGGTTGTGCAGGCCGATGATGTCGCCGGCCCAGGCTTCCTCCAGCTGTTCACGCTCGCTGGAGAAGAAGGTCAGGGCGTCGGCGATGCGGATGTCCTTGCCGATGCGCGCGTGGCGCAGCTTCATGCCTTTTTCGTACTTGCCCGAGCAGATGCGCATGAAGGCGATGCGGTCGCGGTGCTTGGGGTCCATGTTCGCCTGGATCTTGAAGACGAAGCCGGTGAACTTGTCTTCGGTCGGCTCGACGACCCGCTCGTTGGCTTCACGCGGCAGCGGGCGCGGCGCCCAGTCGACCACGGCATCGAGCACATGGTCGACACCGAAGTTGCCCAGCGCGGTGCCGAAGAACACCGGGGTCAGCTGGCCCTTGATGAATTCGTCCTGGTCGAACTCATGGCAGGCGCCCTGAACCAGCTCCAGCTGTTCGACGAAGCGGTCGTACTCGTCGCCGATGTGCTTGCGCGCTTCGTCGGAGTCGAGCTTCTGGATGATCTTGACGTCGGTGCGCTCATGGCCGTGGCCCGGCGTGTAGACGATGATGTAATCGTCCTTGAGGTGATACACACCCTTGAAATCGCGGTAGCAGCCGATCGGCCAGGTGATGGGCGCGGCCTTGATCTTGAGGACCGCCTCGATCTCGTCGAGCAGCTCGATGGGGTCGCGAATGTCGCGGTCGAGCTTGTTGATGAAGCTGACGATGGGCGTGTCGCGCAGGCGGCAAACGTCCATCAGGGCGATGGTGCGTGGCTCGACGCCCTTACCGCCGTCGAGGACCATCAAGGCCGAATCCACCGCGGTCAGGGTGCGGTAGGTGTCTTCCGAGAAGTCTTCGTGGCCGGGGGTGTCGAGCAGGTTGATCATGTGCTCGCGGTAGGGGAACTGCATCACCGAGGTGGTGATGGAGATGCCGCGCTGCTTTTCCATTTCCATCCAGTCGGAGGTCGCGTGGCGGTCGGATTTACGCGACTTCACGGTGCCGGCCACGGCAATCGCCTTGCCCATCAGCAGGAGCTTTTCGGTGATGGTGGTCTTGCCCGCGTCGGGGTGGGAAATGATGGCGAAGGTGCGGCGCTTCGCGACTTCGGCGGCCTGGGTGGTCATGGCGGTCCCGGTAGGAAAACGTGTCAGAAAAAGCCGGCGATTATAAAGCAAAGGTATTGGCCTGGCTTGGCGTATCGGCCGGGAGGCCGAGCGGATCGGGACGCGGCATTGAACCTCTGGCGAACTGATGGCGTCGGAGAACCGAAGGGGCCGCGTTGGCGTTGCCCACGTTCATCACGTCTAGCTCGACGGGAACCCGACATGACGAAATCCTGGGCGAAAGCCCTGGCCATTGCGATCGCAGCGGCGCTGGTGCTGGTGCTGCTGGTTCGCGGTATTGGCATGGACACGCTACGCGCATCGCGTGGCGACCTGATCTTCTATCTACAGGCGCACCTGTACCTTGTCGGTGCCTCGATGCTGCTGGCGTTGTTGATCGGCGTCCCGGCCGGCGTGCTGCTTAGCCGGCCGTTCATGGCGAGCAGCGCCGAGCGCTTCATGCAGGTCTTCAACATTGGCAACACCATTCCACCCCTGGCGGTGCTGGCGATCGCGCTCGGCGTGGCAGGCATCGGCAACGGGCCGGCGATTTTCGCCCTGTTCGTCGCCTCGTTGCTGCCCATCGTGCGTAACACCTACGAGGGGCTGAAAAACGTGCCGGGTGCGCTGAAGGAGGCGGCAACCGGTATCGGCATGCGGCCGCGTCAGGTCCTGCTGCGTGTCGAGCTGCCCAATGCGGTGCCGATCATCGTCGGCGGGGTGAGGGTCGCGCTGGCACTGAACGTGGGCACCGCGCCGCTGGCGTTCCTGATCGGCGCCAACAGCCTTGGCAGCCTGATCTTCCCGGCCATCGCCCTGAACAATCAGGAACTCTTGCTGCTGGGTGCCGGCACCACGGCGATTCTCGCGCTGCTGCTGGACGGTGCGGTGACGCTGGCGAGCCGAACCTGGCTGGAGCGCGGGCTGGCCCGCTGAGGAGAAAGCATGAACCGATGGGTCTCGATCCTGATGGCGCTGCTGCTCGGCAGCCTGAGCGCGCTGGCGGTCGCCCAGGAAAAGCCGCTGATTCGCATCGGCGCCAAGGTATTTTCCGAGCAGCGCATTCTCGCGCATATGACGGCCAAGTACCTGCAGAGTAAAGGCTACCGCACGCGGGTGGTGGCTGGGCTCGGCAGCACGGTGGCGCGCAGCGCGCAGGAAAACGGCGAGCTGGACCTGAACTGGGAATACACCGGCACCTCGCTGTTCGCCTACAACAAGCAGACCGAGGTGTTGCCACCGGACGAGTCGCTCGCACGTGTCCGTGAGCTGGACGGCGCCAAGGGGCTGGTCTGGCTCGAACCCTCGCGCTTCAGCAATACCTATGCGCTGGCCGTGCCGCGAGAGATTGCCGAGCGCGACGGGGTTGCGACGATCAGCGACCTGGCCCGTGTGGTCAATGCGACCGATGAGCCGCACTTGATCGCCTTCGATATCGAGTTCGCCAACCGCCCCGATGGGCTGGCACCGATGGTCGAGCTTTACGACCTCCAGCTCACGCGCAACGAGGTTCGGCAAATGGACCCAGGGCTGGTCTATACCGCGTTGCGCAATGCGCAGGTCTACGCTGGCCTTGTCTATACCACCGACGGGCGACTCGACGAGTTCGACCTCGTCCTGCTGGAGGACGACCGCCAGTATTTTCCTGACTACACCGCCGCACCCGTGGTGCGCCGCGATGTGCTGGACGCCAACCCCGAGCTGGCCGAGCTGCTGGCGCCCCTGGCCCGGTTGCTGGACGACGACACCATGCGCACGCTCAACGCCCGCGTAGACATCGGCCATGAGACGCCTGCCAACGTGGCGGCTGACTTCTTGCGCCAGCACGATCTGATCTGAGGCCCGCATGGACTGGTTATCGACATTTTCGTATATGGACTGGGGGCAGGTCGGCGCGCTGACGCTTCAGCACATCGCCCTGGTGAGCGTCGCAGTGGGTCTGGCCATCGTTGCCGGCGTGCCGCTCGGGGTGGCAATGACGCGTTTTCCGTGGCTGTCCGGACCGTTGCAGGGCGCCGCCACGGTGGTACTGACGATTCCCTCGATTGCCCTGTTCGGCCTGATGATGCCGCTCTACGCGAAGATCGGGCAGGGCCTGGGGCCGCTGCCGGCGGTCACGGCAGCGTTTCTCTATTCATTGCTGCCAATCCTGCGCAACACCTACCTGGCGCTGACCAATGTCGAGCCGGGCATCCGCGAGGCAGGCAAGGGCATCGGGATGACGTTCTGGCAGCGCCTACGCATGGTCGACATTCCGCTGGCCGTGCCGGTGATTCTTGCCGGCGTGCGCACCGCCGTCGTGATGAACATCGGCGTGATGACCATTGCCGCCGTGATCGGTGCCGGCGGGCTTGGCGAGCTGATTCTTACCGCCATCAGCCGCAGCGACATGGCCCAGCTGATCGTCGGCGCCATTATCGTCAGCATCCTGGCGATCATCGCGGACCTGCTGCTGCAGTGGCTGCAACGAACACTGACGCCCAAGGGGCTGCGCTCCTGAGCGCTGAGGAACGGACATGATCGAACTCGACAAGCTGACCAAGACCTTCAAGCAGAAAGACGGCAAGGACGTCACCGCCGTGGATGCCATCAGCCTGACCGTCAACGAAGGCGAAATCTGCGTGTTTCTGGGCCCCTCCGGCTGCGGCAAGAGCACCACGCTGAAGATGATCAATCGGCTGATCCAACCCACCTCGGGACGCGTGCTGATCAACGGTGAAGACACCACCGGGCTGGATGAAGTGGCCCTGCGACGCAACATCGGTTACGTGATCCAGCAGATCGGCTTGTTTCCGAACATGACCGTCGAGGAGAACATCACGGTGGTGCCCAAGCTGCTCGGTTGGGACAAGAAGAAGTGCCACGAGCGCGCGATGGAGCTGATGAGCATGGTGCAGCTCGACCCGAAGCAATACCTCAAACGCTACCCGCGCGAACTTTCCGGCGGCCAGCAGCAGCGCATCGGCGTTATCCGAGCGCTCGCTGCCGACGCGCCCTTGCTGTTGATGGACGAACCCTTCGGTGCGGTCGATCCGATTAACCGCGATGCCATCCAGAACGAGTTTTTTCAGATGCAACGCGCCCTAAACAAGACGGTGATCATGGTCAGCCATGACATCGATGAGGCCATCAAGCTGGGCGATCGCATCGCCGTATTCCGTGCGGGCAAGCTGGTGCAGTTCGATCATCCCGACACGCTGCTGGCACACCCCAAGGATGAGTTCATCGCCAGCTTCGTCGGCCAGGACGCAACCCTCAAGCGCCTGCTGTTGATTCGCGCCGAAGACGCGGCCGACAACGCTCCCTCGATCCGCCCGCAGACGCCTGTCAGTGAAGCGCTGGAGCTGATGGAGGAGCACGACCGTCGGCATCTGGTGGTCACCGACGCGGGCAACAAGGCGCTCGGCTACGTACGCCGCCGCGAGCTGCGCGGGCAGGGCGGCACGGTAGAGGGCTTCGTTCATCCGTTCGCAGCGACCGCCGCGTTCGATGAACACCTACGCATCCTGCTGTCACGCATGTACCAGTTCAACCGCGCCTGGCTGCCCGTGCTCAGCGCGGAGAATGACTTTCTCGGCGAGGTGACGCAGGAGTCGATCGCCGATTACCTGAGCTCCGGGCGCTCGCGCGGCAAGACCAGCATCGTGTCGCCCGCCGAGCAGCTTGCCGGCTAAAGACGCTGCACGGCGAGCGGCGGATCGCTGTGCTAGCCTCCCGAAAGAACAGGTCAGGCGGACGCGTTCGGTCGCCGGCGGGGAACGTCAGGCCGTCATGCCGGTCGGTTTGAATAGGTCAGGTTCGCCTGAGGGAAAACAGGGAGCGATACGGATTTTTCGTTGATCTCGAACAGCGGTGGTTCTAAAGTTCGCGCCCGAACGTCCATGCTGGAAACGATCCATCCGGCTCAAGTACTGACGACGAGAGGTTGCCGGTTCTGCACCCGCCCAGCGGGTTCACCGGGACCGGTGATGCTCGGCGACATGCCTTGGGAAGTAGGCGAACCAAAATGGGGAAACTGTCAGACGTTCGAGGCCTCGCGCCGCCCCCTGCTCACTCTTCCGTTCCGCCAACTGGAGCCTTGCATGTCGATCAAGATCGAAGACTACTATCCGCGCGAAACCTTCCAGAAGATGAAGAACTTCGCCGATGAACGCGAAACCCCCTTTGTCGTCATCGACACGAAGATCATCAGCGATTCCTACGACCAGCTGGTCAGCAACTTCCCGTTCGCCAAGATCTACTACGCGGTAAAGGCCAACCCGGCCACCGAAATCACCGAGCTGCTGCGCGACAAGGGCTCGAACTTCGATATCGCCTCGATCTACGAGCTGGATAAGGTCATGGCTACCGGCGTCGGGCCGGAGCGCATCAGCTACGGCAACACCATCAAGAAATCCCGCGACATCCGCTATTTCTACGACAAGGGCGTGCGTATGTTCGCCACCGACTCGGAAGCGGACCTGCGCAACATCGCCAAGGCCGCGCCTGGCTCGAAAGTTTACGTACGGATTCTCACCGAAGGTTCCAATACCGCCGATTGGCCGCTGTCGCGCAAGTTCGGCTGCCAGACCGACATGGCGCTGGATCTGTTGATTCTCGCCAAGCAGCTCGGCCTGGAGCCCTACGGCGTGTCCTTCCATGTTGGCTCGCAGCAGCGCGACATCGACGTGTGGGACGCCGCCATCGCCAAGGTGAAGGTGATCTTCGAGCGCCTGAAAGAAGAAGACGGCATCGTCCTGAAGATGATCAACATGGGCGGTGGCTTCCCGGCGAACTACATCGCCAAGACCAACGATCTGACCACCTATGCCGACGAAATCATCCGATTCCTGAAGGATGACTTCGGCGACGAGTTGCCGGAAATCATCCTCGAGCCGGGCCGCTCGCTGATCGCCAACGCCGGTGTGCTGGTGTCCGAAGTGGTGCTGGTGTCGCGCAAGTCGCGCACGGCGGTCGAGCGCTGGGTATTTACCGACGTGGGCAAGTTCAGCGGCCTGATCGAAACCATGGACGAATCCATCAAGTTCCCGATCTGGACCGAGAAGAAGGGCGAGATGGAAGAAGTGGTCATCGCCGGCCCAACCTGCGACAGCGCCGACATCATGTACGAGCATTACAAGTACGGCCTGCCGCTGAACCTGTCGAGCGGTGATCGCCTGTACTGGTTCTCAACCGGCGCCTACACCACCAGCTACAGTGCGGTGGAATTCAACGGCTTCCCGCCGCTGAAAGCCTACTACCTATAAGCCTTCGGGCTGTAGCCTGCAGAACGCCGCGATCCTCGCGGCGTTTCTGTTTGGGTAGCTGAGAGAGTGGTGCGCCGAGGACAGAGGTGGCGCTTGGCAGGCGAGGACGTTCGCTCCTCCATGCCTGTAAGGCGCTGCGCCTGATGCGGGTAGGTTGCGTTGTGCTTCGATCAATACAGGTCGCGTCGATAGCGGCCTTGTTCTGTCAGTGCGTGCAGCTGCGCTTCGCCAAGTATGCCGACCAGGATTTGCTGCACGTCTCGGCCCATCCCTTCCAGACTTCCGCACACGTAGATGGCGGCTCCGCCTTTCATCCATTGACGCACCTCGTCTGCCGCATCGCGTAGCAGGTGCTGGACGTAAATCTTCTCCGTCTGGTCGCGGGAAAACGCCAGGTCCAGCCGCTCCAGGTGACCGGTAGCGCGCCAGCTTTTGAGTTCGGCCTCGAGCAGAAAGTCATGTGCGGCGTTGCGCTCGCCATACAGCAGCCAGTTGCGTGAACCCGACGCGGCGCGCTCGCGCAGGTGCGCGCGCAGGCCGGCCAGGCCGGTGCCATTGCCGATCAGAATCATCGGAGTGCTCGTGGTCGGGCCATGGAAGCTTGGGTTCGATCGGATGCGTAGGTCTACGGTTTCACCGACCGACACGTGATGGCAGAGCCAGCCGGACCCGAGGCCTAAAGCGCCGTCCGGGTGCCGGGTTTCGCGCACCAGCAGCTGAACGCAGCCCTCGGCTGGGACCGATGCGATCGAGTATTCGCGATGGGGCAACTGTGGCAGGGCAAGCAGTGCCGCCGCATCCAGGGTTGCCATGGGCCCTTCAGGCAGGCGTCGAGAGGCGAGGGCGGTTGCAGCGGTCATGGTGCCTTTGACGGATAGCGTCGGGGCTATGCCGTACCGCTCGAGCCACTCGGCTACGCCAGTTTTGGAATGGCGCGGGCCGATCTCGGCGATGTCGCCTGCCTGCCAGTGGGCGGATGACGGGTGTGGACGCAACCGCAACTCATACACCGGGGCGCCCTGGCTCCCTGGGTTGAGCAGCGTGCGGCTATGCAGAATCCAGGTGTCATAAGCCGCTGGCTCCCAGTCGATGTAGTCGCCTTGGCCACTGAGGTGTGAAAGCTGGTGCTGCCAGTGGCGGAGCACGCCTGGGTCTGAGCGGTCAGCGTCCAGGCGATCGAACAGCGGTTGGGCGCCAAGGCGTTGCAGGTGCGCCTCGACACGCCGGGCGAAACCGCAGAAATGGGTGTACTGGCGGTCACCCAGCGCCAGTATGGCGAACTCCAGCTGTGACAGATCGGCTGCGTCGTGCAGCAGGCGCCGTTCGAAACGTGCCGCGTTATCTGGCGCCTCGCCCTCACCATAGGTGCTGAGGACAAACAGGGCCCGTCGCTGCGGTGTTAGCGCGGGCAAGTCGATAGCGTTAAGGGGGCGGACGTCGACGGTTAGCCCAGCCGCATGCAGCTGGCTTGCGCTGCGCTCGGCGATTGCCTGGGCCTGGCCGGCCTGGCTGGCGTAGCCGATGAGTAGTTTGTCCTGGCTGATCGGTACGGCCGGTGAGGCCTGCAGACGGTGGCGGCACCAAAGGTATGAGCACACAGCCAGGTAGGCCGTGACGACCAGCGCCGCTGAGACCATCCGCGGCGGTTGCCACCACAGCAGCGCCGCCGCGAGCAGCAGGCAAGCCAGCAAGGGTGCCAGGTGCAAAAGTCGGTTGCAGGCCAAAGGCATTGTCTCCGGATGAGGCGCTTCTGCGGTTGGCCTGTGGGCGTGAGGCGACGGCTAGGCCGCCTCGTCAGGAGCCGGTGGCGGCCAGGCGGAAACCCGGCCGCGAAGGCTTACTGCGGCAGGACTTCAAGCGTCGCGCTGTAGCTGGCGCGGCGCTCGGTGGCGGGCTTTGTGACGCCTTTGTCGGTCTTCAATTCGGCTTCCAGCCAATACATGCCGGCCTCTGGCCAGGTGATGCTGGCCTTGCCTCGCGCGTCCGTCTTCGCCTTGATCTCCCCAAGTTCGTCGCGATAGCGGTTGCCGCCGGGGATGACGCTGATCTCCACGCCGTCGGCGGGCTTGCCATCGAGCAGGAAGACGAACTCGGCGGCCTCGCCGGCGAACAGGTCGTTGGGGTGCGTGACTGGCGAGAGCTCAAGCCCGTTGCCCGTGGGGTCGAGGACCGTCTTGGTCGGGTTGCCGGACGTGACGAACACTTCCATGCGATTACTGTTCTGACTGACTTTCAGCGCCTCGGCATCGGCGGGTACGTCTTTGGCGAACTGTTCGGCGGTGCCCATCCAGCGACGGGTTTCGCCGCCGGCTTTCCAGCTGGCGAAGAGTCCATCGTTGACTACCGCAAGCTTGTAGGTCCCCTTCTGCGTCAGGTGCACGTCGAAGGTGCTGCGGTAGCGCCCGCGGCTGCCATTTTCAGCCTGCGCCTGGCTGCCGTCCGGGGCCAGTACCAGCAGCTCGGGTGTCGGGCGCGGTGGCATGCCCGGACGGCCGCCAGCCGGCGCGCTGTCGTCGCCGATGCCCTTCAGGCGCATCGGGAAGTGTTCGAAGTAGAACAGGTCGTTGGACACTGCCGCATCGACGGTAACCCAGGGGTCTTCGCCGGACAGCACTGTGGCCGACGGTAACATCCAGGCGCGGTGGGCCTGGGCTGAGAGCGGCAGGCAGATGGCCAGTGCCAGTACGGTCCATTTGATTTTGGGTTTCATCGTGAGCTACCTCGCTTGGGCGTGAGTCAGGGGGTGAGGGTCAGTGAGAGGGCGCCCAGTTCGCTTTCGCCCTGAGCCTCGTGCGTTTGTGCAGTCGTTACCGGCCAGGTGAATGGAACGCGCAGCAATTCGCGGCCGCCGACTTCCCGTGCGGCTTCGACGACCAGGCGGTAGTCGCCCGGCGTCAGGTCCTTGAGCGGCGCTTGTTTGTCATCGAAGCGGATGCTGTGCTTACCGACGGCGCGCGTGGCCGCGCTGACCCCATCGACCGGCAGCTCAAGGCTGCGGCCGCTGCGGCGCCACCACTGGCGCAAGTCCTTCAGCCACTTCTCGCCTTCCTTGTCCTTCATCTTCACGTCGTACCAGACGGCAAGGTCGGCGACATGGCTTTGATCGGGCGTCTCCAACCAGATCGCGACGTAAGGGCGATGGTATTCGGCGACCTGCAGCCGCGGGATCTCGACGGTGACCTGAAGATCCGCCGCCATCAGTGGCGAGCTGAGCAAGGTGAGCGATAGCAGCAGGGGTTTACGCATGGCGGATCCTTAATGAATGAAGAGCAGGGCGAGCAGTACCGGGATAACCAGGCCAGCGCCCACGACGGGCCATGTTATGGGTCGGCCCGTTGCATGGCGTTGGAGCAGCAGAAGGCCTGTGAGGCTGAACACTAAGCAGGTGGCTGCGAACAGGTCGATGAACCAGCTCCAGGCGGTGCCGGTGTTGCGGCCCTTGTGCAGGTCGTTGAGGTAGGAGATCCAGCCACGGTCGGTGGATTCGTAGAGCAGTTCCCCCGTTTCCAGGGTCAGACTGAGCCAGGCGTCACCACCGGGGCGGGGCAGGGCGACGTAGAGTTCGCCGTCGCTCCACTCCGCTTCACGTTCACGAAGGTCTATCTCCAGCGTGGCTTCGATCCAACCTTGGAGCTCCTCGGGTAGCCCGGCCTGGGGCGGGCGGGTCTGCAACTCCCGTTGCAGTGGCTCGGGTAGTTGGGCTTGCCGCTCGATCACGCTCGGACGGGCCTCGATCTGGGCGGCATGGTTGAGGGTGAACCCGGTCACCGCGAACAGCAGCATGCCCACGAGGCATAGGGCAGAGCTGATCCAGTGCCATTGGCGGAGCGTGCCGAGCCAGAGTCGCATGAGGTTCACTTAGCGGAGGAGAGGCGGCGATTCTAAAAGGCGAGCCGGCCAAGATGCTAAGAATTTACAGAAGACATACATTCGCATTAACGCGACGTCTATCAAGCGGGAGAGATGGCCGCCGCGGCGTCATTGCCGAGCCGGCGGCCAAGGTGGATCAAGGCATCTGGACTTCGATGACCCCGTCGGCGCTCATGGTGATCTGCCGGGTGCCCGCTTCGACGTCCGGGGTCGGCATGGCGTCCATTTGTTTCATCGCGACGCTGCGCATTTCTGGCTGGTAGCCGCCGCCACTGTTCAGGTTGAGGCTGACGATCTTGTAGTCGCGGCCGCCCAAGGCTTCAGCGGCCAGTTGGGCGCGCGCACGAAAGGCGGTAACGGCATCCTTCAGCAATGCATCTTCGTTCTGCTGGCGGATCGGGTCGGAGATGCTGAAGTACATGCCGCCCATGTTCAGATCCTGCATCAGCGTGGCGGTCAGCTTCGACAGGCTGGCGAAGTCGGTGCTTTCCAGACGCAGCTCGGCGCGTTCGCGCCAGGCGGTGATCTGCTGGCCTTTTTCTTCATACACCGGATAGCTGCTGCGGCTGCCCTGGCTGACCTTCACGTTCTTGGCCTGGCGTGCCTGTTGCAGCGCCTTGTTCATCGCTTCGGTGGTCCTTGCGGCCAGCTGCGCCGGATCCTCGTGCTGGGACTCGGTGTAGAGCGTGACGTGCATGCGGTCCTGGGCGACCTCGCTACTGGCTTCTGCACGCAGCGAAATCTGGTTGTAGCGCGGCTCGTCGGCAACCGCCGGCAGGCAGGCGACGCACGCCAGCAGCGCAAGGCTGCGGGGAATCGAGACAGACATGAAAGCTCCTGTATTCATGGGCACCGGAATGCGGCGCGGAAGACTTTATCCTTTCCACGGCGGGTGCGCATTTTTCCGTGCGTCGCGTTGCCGCACAGAGGCAGCCGTCACGGACGCTTGGTTATACTCGCCGCACCTTTGGAGCGCCCATGTACCCTACCGTCCAGCTACTGTCGGCCAGTCGCCAGAACCTTCGTCTGCTTACGCTGATTCGTATCGTCGTGCTCGCCGCCCAGGCCGGGGCGGTCGGTATCGCTTATGCGACCCAGATGGTTGCGCTGCCGTGGCTGAACCTTGGCATCACGCTGGTCGTATCGGCGAGCATCTGCCTGGCCACCGCGTTGCGTCTGCGTGGCCCTTGGCCGGTGACTCATCTGGAATATGCCGTGCAGCTCGGCGCGGACCTGCTGATCCACAGTGCATTGCTGTATTACTCCGGCGGCTCGACCAACCCCTTCGTGTCCTATTACCTGGTACCGCTGACGATCGCCGCGGCGACGTTGCCGTGGCTGTATTCGGTGGTTCTGTCGGGCCTCGCCCTGGCGGGCTATACCCTGATGCTGGTCTGGTACGACCCGATCATCGCCCCGCCGGTCGAGCGCACCACCATGCTTGTCTACGGCATGTGGCTGAGCTTTGCGCTCGCGGCCGCGCTGATCACGTTCTTCGTCGCGCGGATGGCCGAGCAGTTGCGGCGGCAGGAGGAGTTTCAGTCCCAGCGTCGCGAAGAGAGCATGCGTGACCAGCAGCTGCTCGCCGTGGCCACCCAGGCGGCCGGCGCCGCGCATGAACTGGGCACGCCGCTGGCGACCATGAGCGTGCTGCTCAAGGAGCTGCGGCAGGACTACAAGGAGCCGTCGCAGTTGAGCGAGGACCTGGCGCTGCTGCAGTCGCAGGTCCAGCTGTGCAAGGACAGTCTCCGTCAATTGGTACGTGCGGCCGAGGCCGACCGACGCCAGGCCATCGTCGAGCAGACGGCTCGCGAATGGGTCGAATCGGTGCTGCAGCGCTGGCACCTGATGCACCCGGAGGCTACCTTCCGCTTTCAGTGCCTGGGCAAGGGGTCGCCGCCCCGGCTGATGCCACCGGCCGATCTCGGCCAGTCGCTGCTGAACTTGTTGAACAATGCCACCGATGCCAGCCCGGACAACCTGGATATTCGCCTGGATTGGGACGCGCAATGGATCAAGCTGACCATTCGCGACCATGGTGCTGGCGTTCCCCTGGCCATCGCCGAACAGATCGGCCGGCCGTTCATCACCACCAAGGGCAAGGGGTTCGGGCTCGGGCTGTTCCTCAGCCAGGCCAGCGTGACGCGTGCCGGCGGTACGGTGAAGCTCTACAATCACGAGGATGGCGGGACCCTGACCGAGCTGCGCTTGCCGCATGGCTCGGTCAGGGCCTGATCCCAGAGGTGACCACAATGCGAGGAGTGCGGACATGACCGAAGAATTGCAGCACGAAGGCGAAGATCAGCCCCATCTGCTGCTGGTCGATGACGACCCGACGTTTACCCGCGTCATGGCGCGGGCCATGAGTCGTCGGGGCCTGCATGTCAGTATCGCCGGCTCGGCCGAAGAAGGTCTGGAAATGGCGAAGCAGGACCTGCCGGACTACGCCGTGCTGGACCTGAAGATGGAAGGGGATTCCGGTCTCGTGCTGCTGCCCAAGCTGCTCGAACTGGATCCGGAAATGAAGGTGTTGATCCTCACCGGTTATTCCAGCATCGCGACTGCTGTCGAGGCCATCAAGCGCGGTGCCTGTAATTACCTGTGCAAGCCGGCCGATGCCGACGACGTGCTTGCAGCGCTGCTTTCCAAGCACGCCGACCTGGATAGCCTGGTGCCTGAAAACCCAATGTCCGTTGACCGCCTGCAATGGGAGCACATCCAGCGCGTGCTGGCCGAGCATGACGGCAACATCTCCGCGACCGCCCGGGCGCTCGGCATGCACCGACGCACCCTGCAACGCAAACTGCAGAAGCGTCCGGTCAGACGCTAGCGGATCCAAGGCTTACGTCGGGAGCTGCTTACAACAGTCTGCAGCTTCCCGTGCGTCCTTCATTGCGATGGAGGCGTGACGCGTGTTGACGTGCCGTCGGTAGGCGGGAAGACTTTGGGTACCGCGCTTCGCCTATCTACTCAGTGGTTTCCTCATGCTCCCCCTGGTTCTGCAGACCCTGAGCGTCACCGCTCCGGTCTTCGTCATGCTGTTCATTGGCGTCCTCCTGGTCCGCTTGCGCTGGATCGATGGCACCTTCATCCATACCGCTTCCACGCTGGTGTTCAAGGCGACGATGCCGACGCTGCTGTTTCTCTCGGTCATCAAGGCCGACCTGGACGCGGCGCTGCAGCCCAAACTGTTGGCTTACTACATCCTGGCAACGGTGGCGGGGTTCCTGCTGGCGTGGGCCTGGGCGATCTGGCGCTGCCCCTGGGCGGAGCGGGGCGTCTACGTGCAGGGTGCGTTTCGGGGCAACAACGGGGTGGTGGGGCTGGCACTGGCGACCAGCCTGTACGGTGATTACGGTCTGTCGCTCGGCGGTGTGCTCGCCGGTGTGGTGATCCTGCTCTACAACAGCCTGTCAGCGGTGGTGCTGGCGATCTACAGCCCGGACGGCCGGGCTGATCCTGGCGAAATCATCCGCAGCATCCTGCGCAATCCGCTGGTGATCGGGGTGACCTCGGCCATTCCGTTCGCCTATTGGCAGGTCCCGCTGCCGGAATGGCTGATGACCTCTGGTGAGTATTTCGCCCAACTGACATTGCCGCTGGCGCTGATCTGCATTGGCGGCACGCTGACGATGTCCGTTCTGCGCGAGAGCAGCGGGCTGGCGATGAGCTCGAGCCTGATGAAGATGGTCTGGTTTCCGCTGGTGGCGACGGTCGGGGCCTGGCTATGCGGCTTTCGCGGCGCGGAGCTGGGTATCCTGTTCCTGTATTTTGGTTGTCCCACGGCCGCGTCGAGCTTCGTCATGGCGCGTGCCGTCAATTCCAACCATCAGCTGGCGGCGACCATCATCGTGATCACCACGCTGAGCGCGGCGCTGACCATCAACGCCGGGCTCTTCGTGCTGCACTGGCTGGCCTGGATTTGATCAGGCTCAGTGGCGCTGGGCTTTCCACGAGCGGGCGGCAATGATCGCCAGCGTGACAGCCGTCAGCGGTAGCGCGTAGGCAATCATGGCGTCGCCAAAGGCATCGGCCGAGGGTCGGCCGGTGCTGATCATCACCAAGTAGACCGTGTACGCCACGTAATACGCGAGGAACAGCAGGCCTTCCCAGCGATTGATGGCGTAGCCAGTAAAGAAGATGGGCAGGCAGGCCACTGCTACCGCGATCATCACCGGGAAGTCGAACGCCAGCGCATTGGCCGCCACGCCGATGGCCTGCGGCGAGACCAGCGAGGCCAGGCCCAGCACGCAGAGCAGGTTAAAAATGTTGCTGCCGACAATGTTGCCGACCGCGATGTCCCGTTCGCCGCGAATGGCTGCCAGGATCGAAGTCGCGAGCTCCGGCAGCGAGGTGCCGACCGCAATCACTGTCAGGCCGATGACCAGTTCGGACAGGCCCAGCGCACGAGCCAGGGACACGGCGCCTTCGACGAGAAAGTGCGAGCCACCCACCAGCAGCGCCAGCCCGACGATCACCAGTGCGGTGTTGATCAACGCGGCGTGCGGCTTGGGTTTGTCATCCATGCCGTACTCCTTGGCGAACTCGTCATCCGCATCAGCGCCCGCCGCGGCGGCGCGGCGGCTGCTAACGATCAGAAACGCGGTGTAGCCGAGCACGCCGGCAAACAGCAGAGCGCCGTCGAGGCGGCTCAGTGCGCCGTCCCAGGCCAGCGCATAGGTGACCAGGCTGGCGCCAATCATCAGCGGCACGTCCAAGCGAATCAGCTGGCGCGACACCACCAGCGGCGCAACCAGGGCGGTCATGCCCAGGATCAGCAGGACGTTGGCAATGTTGCTGCCCAGCACGTTACCGATGGCGATATCGCCGCTGCCATTGAGCGCAGCCTGCACGCTGACTGCGGTTTCCGGGGCGCTGGTGCCGAAGGCGACCACGGTCAAACCGATGACCAGCGGTGGGATGCCAAACTGGGCGGCCAGCTTCGCCGCACCACGCACCAGCACTTCCGCGCCGGCCACGAGCAATACCAGGCCGGCTATCAAATAGACGAACGTCATTAGGGTCACAAGGACACACTCCGAAGGGTAAACGGCTCAGCGCTGGTACTTCCAGGCGCGCAGAAAGATCACGAAAAGCGTGATGGCGGTCAAGGGCAATACGTACCAAGTCATTGCATGGCGCAGCAGACTGATCGCCGGCAGGCCCGTGGAGAACATCACCAGATACAGGGTGTACGCACCGTAGTAGCCGAAGAACAGCAGGCCCTCCCAGCGATTGATGCGGTAGCCGGAGAAGAAGATCGGCAGGCAGGCGATGAACACTGCGAGCATCACGGGCAGGTCGAACGCCAGCGCGTTGGGCGAAATGGACAGCCCGTCGGCCGACACCAGCGCACCCGCGCCCAGCACCAGCAAGAGGTTGAAGATGCAGCTGCCGACTACGTTACCGACGGCGATGTCGCGCTCGCCACGGTAGACGGCGAGCAGCGAGGTGGCGAGCTCCGGCATGGAGGTGCCGACCGCGATCACGGTTAGGCCGATCACCAGTTCCGACAGGCCCAGGGCACGTGCCAGTGCCACGGCCCCCTCGATGAGTAGGTTCGAGCCCAGCACTAGCAGTGCCAAACCCAGCAGAACCATCAATAGCTGCAGGGCCCAGGCAAAGCGGCGGCCATCGGTTTCGGCAGTTGCCAGGTCCGGTGTCTCATTGGTTGCAGCGAGCGCACGGTCACGCTTGCTCGCGATGATCAGAAACCCCGTGTACAGCAGCAGGAAGCCAAGCAGCACCAGCCCGTCCAGCCGGCTGACGCTGCCGTTCCAGGCAAGCAAGAAGGTCAGCACGCCGGCACCGATCATCACTGGTACGTCCAGCCGCACCAGTTGGCGGGACACCAATAGCGGCGCGACCAGGGCCGAGAGGCCGAGAATCAGCAGAATATTGGCGATATTGCTGCCGATAACATTGCCGACCGCAATGTCGCCGCTGCCTTCCAGAGAGGCCTGGATGCTGACAGCAGTTTCCGGCGCGCTGGTGCCGAAGGCGACGACCGTCAGGCCGATGATCAGCGGCGACACGCCAAACCGCGCCGCCAATCGAGATGCCCCGCGCACCAAGGCTTCGGCACCAGCCACCAACAACACCAATCCGGCGACCAGGTAGGCGAGGGTCATCAGTGTCATCGGGGCTCCTTAGGGTATGTCAGTCCAGCGTCTCGATCTTCACCGGCGCTACGCCGTCTTCCAAGAGGTCAATGCGGTTCGCGGCGACGCGGGACAGGTCGATGATGCGCCCGGGCTTGTACGGGCCGCGATCGTTGATGCGCACCGTCACTTGCTTGCCGTTCTCCAAGTTGGTGACCTGCACCCGTGTGTCGAAGGGCAGCGTCTTGTGTGCCGCGACCAGTTCATTCTGGTTGAACGTCTCGCCGCTGGCCGTTTCCTCGCCATGGAAGCTGCGCGCGTAATAGGACGCCTTGCCTTGTTGGGTCACGCTGCTTTCGGTGGCGTCTGCGTCCGGCGATTCCATGCAGCCGGTGACGAGCACCAGCAACAGCGGGATGATCCACAGTCGGTTTCGCATGGCTCACTTCCTTCCTGAACGGGTCAGGCCGGCTCGTTGGCTAAAGGGTCGCCAGTTTTGAGCCCGGAGCCCGGCAACCGTTCCCGGTGGCCGATCATTGGCGCCCGGGAACGGCTGGCAGAGCGATCAACCGTCGAGCTTGCTCTTGAGCAACTGGTTGACCTGGGCCGGGTTGGCCTTGCCCTTGGACGCCTTCATTGCCTGGCCGACGAAGAAGCCGAACATCTTGCCGCGCTTGGCTTCGTCGCTGGCGCGGTACTGTTCGACCTGTTCGGCGTTGGCGGCCAGCACCTCGTCAAGCATCTTCTCGATGGCACCGGTGTCGGTGACCTGCTTGAGCCCCTTCTTCTCGATCACCTCGTCGGCACTGGCGCCTTCGCCGGCGGCCAGGGCTTCGAACACCATCTTGGCGATCTTGCCGCTGATGGTGTTGTCCTTGATGCGCAGGATCATGCCGCCCAGTTGCTCGGCAGAGACCGGCGATTCGGCGATGTCGAGGCCTTCTTTATTGAGCAAGCTGGACAGTTCGCCCATCACCCAGTTGGCGGCAAGCTTGGCGTCACCGCAGCTGGCGTTGACCTGCTCGAAGTAGTCGGCCATCTCGCGGCTGGCTGACAGCACGCTGGCGTCATAGGCGGAGAGGCCGAACTCACGTTCGAAGCGTTCGCGCTTCTGCACGGGCAGCTCCGGCAGGCTGGCGCGTACCTCGTCGAGGAAGCTCTGCTCGATCACCACCGGCAGCAGGTCGGGGCAGGGGAAGTAGCGGTAGTCATTGGCTTCTTCCTTGCTGCGCATCGAGCGCGTCTCGTCCTTGTTCGGGTCGTATAGGCGGGTTTCCTGCACCACCTTGCCGCCATCCTCGATCAGTTCGATCTGGCGCTGCACCTCGTGGTTGATGGCCTTTTCGATGAAGCGGAAGGAGTTGACGTTCTTGATCTCGGCGCGCGTGCCGAATGCGGCTTGGCCTTTTGGGCGCACCGAGACGTTGCAGTCGCAACGCAGCGAGCCTTCGGCCATGTTGCCGTCGCAGATGCCGAGATAACGCACCAGCGCGTGGATCGCCTTGACGTAGGCAACCGCTTCCTTGGCGCTACGGATGTCCGGCTCGGAGACGATCTCCAGCAGCGGCGTGCCGGCGCGGTTCAGGTCGATGCCGCTCATGCCGTGGAAGTCTTCGTGCAGGCTCTTGCCAGCGTCTTCTTCCAGGTGCGCACGGGTGATGCCGATACGCCGCGTGGTGCCGTCTTCCAGGGTGATGTCCAGATGGCCCTTGCCGACGATGGGGTGATCCATCTGGCTCGTCTGGTAGCCCTTGGGAAGGTCCGGGTAGAAGTAGTTCTTGCGTGCGAAGACGTTCTTCGGCGCGATCTCTGCATCGATCGCCAGGCCGAACTTGCAGGCCATACGCACCGCTTCGGCATTGAGCACCGGCAGGGTGCCGGGCATGCCGAGGTCAACCAGGCTGGCCTGGGTGTTGGGCTCGGCGCCGAAGGTGGTGGCGCTGCCGGAGAAGATCTTCGATTGAGTCGCGAGCTGTGCGTGGATTTCCAGCCCGATCACGGTTTCCCATTGCATGTGTTCGTCCTCAGAATCCGCTCGGTGCTTGTTGATGCCACTCGGTCACCTGCTGGTACTGGTGAGCGACGTTGAGCAGGCGGCTTTCCTGGAAGTAGGGCGCCAGTAACTGCACGCCCACCGGTAGGCCATCGATGAAGCCGGCCGGCATCGACAGGCCGGGAATGCCGGCGAGGTTGGCCGTGATGGTGTAGATGTCTTCAAGGTAGGCAGCCACCGGGTCGGCGTTTTTCTCGCCGAGCTTCCAGGCGAGGTTCGGCGTGGTTGGACCAAGGATGACGTCAACCTCGTCGAAGGCGCTGACGAAGTCGTTCTTCACCAGCCGACGAATCTTTTGCGCTTTCAGGTAATAGGCATCGTAGTAGCCGGCCGACAGCGCATACGTGCCGACCATGATGCGGCGCTTGACCTCGTCGCCGAAGCCTTCTGCGCGTGAGCGCTTGTACAGGTCGGTGAGGTCGGCCGGGTTTTCGCAGCGATAGCCGAAGCGCACGCCGTCGAAGCGCGACAGGTTGGAGCTGGCTTCCGCCGGTGCGATCACATAATAGGAAGGAATCGCGTGCTGCATGTTAGGCAGGCTGATGTCCTTGACCGTCGCGCCGAGCTTCTTCAACTCTTCGACAACAGCTGTCACCGCGTCGGCGATGCGGGTGTCGAGGCCAGGGGTGAAATATTCGCGCGGCAGGCCGATGCGCAGGCCGGCGAGCGGTTGGCTGAGCGCGGCGAGGTAATCGTCAACGGGTTGGTCGACGCTGGTCGAGTCCTTCGAATCAAAGCCGGCCATGGCCGAGAGCATCAGTGCGCAATCCTCGGCAGTGCGCGCCAGTGGGCCGCCCTGATCCAGGCTGGAGGCGTAGGCAATCATGCCCCAGCGCGACACGCGCCCGTAGGTCGGCTTAAGGCCGGTGAGGTTGGTGAGCGCGGCGGGCTGGCGGATTGACCCGCCGGTGTCGCTACCCGTGGCGGCCGGTAGCAAACGAGCGGCGACGGCAGCAGCGGAGCCGCCGGACGAGCCGCCGGGCACGAGGCTGCGATCCCAGGGGTTCTTCACCGCGCCATAGTGGCTCGACTCGTTGGCCGAACCCATAGCGAACTCGTCCATGTTGAGCTTGCCGAGCGAGACCGCACCGGCATTGGCGAGACGTTCGACGACCGTCGCGTCGTACGGTGAGGTGAAGGCGTCGAGCATGCGCGAGCCGCAGCTGGTGCGAACGCCCTTGGTGCAGAACAGGTCCTTGTGACCGATTGGCGCACCGAGCAGGGCGCCGGTCTCGCCATTGGCGCGGCGCGCATCGGCAGCCCGCGCCTGGGCGATGGCTTGCTCTTCGGTAACAGTGATGAAGCTATTCAGCTCGGGATCGAGCTGCTCGATTCGGGCCAGCAGCGAGCGGGTGAGTTCCTCGGCGGAGAACTGTTTGCCAGCCAGCGCCCGGGCAATGCCGGCAAGGGTCAGTTGGTGCATGTGGGCGTCCTTCATTCGATCACCCGCGGAACCAGGTATAGACCTTCTTCGACGGCCGGTGCGATGGCCTGGTAGGCGTCGCGCTGGTTGCCTTCGGTGACCACATCGGCGCGCAAGCGCTGGCTGGTTTCCAGCGGGTGGGCCAATGGCTCGATGCCGGTGGTGTCGACGGCCTGCATGCGGTCGATGAGGCCGAGGATGGTGTTCAGGGTCTCGGTGGTGCGGGGTAGGTCGGCTTCATCAAGGCCCAGGCGGGCCAAGTGAGCGATCTTTTCCACCTCGGAGCGTTCAAGCGCCATCGGGAATCTCCAGCGGGAAGCGAATCCTGGGCGCCTTCCGTCGGGCAGAGCCAACGATCGGGCGGCAGGGCGTTCGGCAGCGGTGGGCGCGCAGGCCCGGAAAAGCCGACAATCTTACATGGCTGCCGGTCGAGTCGGTAGCGCGGCTGCGGCTTGCACGGTCGCCGCGGACATTTTCCGGGCCTGGCTATTTTTCGAGCAATAGCTCACGTCTGGCCCGTCCCGCCTGGACTCTCGCCTTGCCCTTGCTTCCCGCCATTGTTAGAGTTTGCGGCACTTTTTTCCCCACGCGTTTGCCCCAGGGCCCTTTTCCCATGTTCAAGAAACTGCGTGGCATGTTTTCCAGCGATTTGTCGATCGACCTGGGCACTGCCAATACCCTCATTTATGTGCGCGACCGCGGCATCGTTCTGAACGAGCCGTCCGTGGTGGCCATTCGTTCCCACGGCAACCAGAAGAGCGTTGTCGCCGTGGGGACCGACGCCAAGCGCATGCTCGGGCGTACCCCAGGCAACATCAATGCGATCCGCCCGATGAAAGACGGTGTGATCGCGGACTTCAGCGTCTGCGAAAAGATGCTGCAGTACTTCATCAACAAGGTTCACGAAAACAGCTTCCTGCAGCCCAGCCCGCGCGTGCTGATCTGCGTGCCGTGCAAATCCACCCAGGTCGAGCGTCGCGCCATCCGCGAGTCGGCGTTGGGTGCCGGTGCCCGCGAAGTCTTCCTGATCGAAGAGCCCATGGCGGCCGCCATCGGTGCCGGTTTGCCGGTGGACGAAGCACGCGGGTCGATGGTTGTCGACATCGGCGGTGGTACAACCGAAATCGCCCTGATTTCGCTCAATGGCGTCGTCTATGCCGAATCCGTGCGCGTTGGCGGTGATCGCTTCGATGAATCCATCGTCACCTATGTTCGCCGCAATTACGGCAGCCTGATCGGCGAATCCACCGCCGAGCGCATCAAGCAGGAAATCGGCACCGCCTTCCCGGGTACCGATGTGCGCGAAGTCGACGTGCGTGGCCGCAACCTCGCCGAGGGCGTACCGCGCAGCTTCACGCTCAACTCCAACGAGGTGCTCGAGGCGCTGCAGGAGTCGCTGGCGACCATCGTTCAGGCGGTCAAGAGTGCGCTGGAGCAGTCTCCGCCGGAACTGGCATCCGATATCGCTGAGCGCGGCCTAGTGCTGACCGGCGGTGGCGCGCTGCTGCGCGACCTGGACAAGCTGCTGGCCCAGGAAACCGGCCTGCCAGTCATTGTCGCCGAGGAGCCGCTGACCTGCGTGGCACGCGGCGGCGGTCGAGCGCTGGAAATGATGGACCGTCACGCCATGGACCTGCTCTCCACCGAGTGATCCGCCAACGCTCGGGCTGTCGCGCGTGCGTCGAGCGAGGCGCTTGAACTGTAGTTCTTCAGCCGGTTCGCGATGGCCCGCCGCACGACAAGCCCAAACAGGGCCGGACCTCGCGTCCGGCCTGTCGCGTTCAGTTTGCAGCCTGCAGTTGCGAGGACTCGCCGATCAAACCGCTATTTGCCAAAGGACCTCTTCTCGGCGTGCGCCTGCTGGTGCTGGCCGTGCTGTGTGTCGCGCTGATGGTGGTGGATGCCCGCTTCGACACATTGAAGCCATTGCGCAGCCAGATGGGGATGGTGCTGACGCCTTTCTACTGGCTGGCCGACCTGCCGGTGCGCACTTGGCAGCGCGCCACCGAGCAGCTGAGCACCAGCACTAGCCTTGCCGCGGAGAACGAGAAGCTCAAGGCCGAGGCCCTGCTCATGCAACGCCGGCTGCAGAAGCTCGCGGCCTTGACTGAACAGAACGTGCGGCTGCGCGAGCTGCTCAACTCAGCGGCCCTGGTCGACGACAAGGTATTGGTCGCTGAGCTCATCGGGCTCGATCCCAACCCCTTCACCCACCGCATCCTGATCGACAAAGGCGAGCGTGACGGCGTCTTCGTTGGCCAGCCAGTGCTCGATGCCAGCGGGCTGATGGGGCAGGTCGTCGAGGTGATGCCCTATGCCGCGCGCGTCCTGCTCATCACCGACGTCACCCACAGTATCCCGGTGCAGGTCAACCGCAACGGCCTGCGCGCCATCGCTATCGGTACGGGCAGTCCGGACTATCTGGAACTGCGCCACGTCGCGGAAACTGCGGATATCAAGGAAGGCGACCTTTTGGTCAGCTCCGGCCTGGGGCAGCGCTTTCCCAGCGGTTATCCGGTTGCACAGGTCACCGAGGTGGTCCGGGGCTCTGGGCAACCCTTCTCCATCGTCCGCGCCACGCCGACGGCGATGCTCAACCGCAGCCGCTATCTACTGCTGGTGTTCAGTGATTCCCGTACGCCGGAAGAGCGCGCCAACGCCGCGGCCGAAGCGCAGGTCTCAGCCGATCGCGAGGCTGCCGCGCAGGTCGCGCCCGATGCTGAAGATGCGCCTGCCGATCAAGCCGACGAGGCATCCGAGGCGCCTGCGACACCAGGAACGGCCCAGCCCGCAGCGCCTGCTGAGGGCCAACAGTGATCAGCGGGCGCCTGAACAACGGTTGGGTCATTTGGCTTTCGCTACTCGTCGCGCTGCTGCTCAGCGTCGCACCCATGCCGGTCAACACCGAGCTGGCACGCCCCCTTTGGCTGGGCATGTTCATTGCCTATTGGGCTATCACCCTTCCGCATCGCGGAGGCATGGCTGCAGCTTTCATCTTCGGTCTCATGCTCGACGTGCTGGCCGGCACGCTGCTCGGGCAGAACGGATTGCCGCTGCTGTTGGTCACCTTCCTGGTGCTCAGCCTCAACCAGCGGCTGCGGATGTTCCCGCTGTTGCAGCAGAGCTTGGTGCTGTTGGTGATCCTCGGGCTCGGGCAGCTGGTTCATCTGTGGCTCAACACCCTCACCGGCAATCGTCCGCCGACGTTGCTGTTTCTCGTCCCCGTTCCGGTCAGCGCGCTGCTGTGGCCGTGGGTCTTCGTTGCGCTGCAGTGGGCGCGTCGCCGCTATAACGTCTACTGATCGGGCGTCTCGTGGGCGGGCCAGCAGCGCTTTCGAGGCGCCTCGCGATATGCGAACCTGCGCCGACCGCCCTCTTGAAGGACCAGGCATGCCCGCATTGTTTCTCGCCTCCGCGTCGCCCCGACGCCGTGAATTGCTGACCCAGATCGGCGCCCGCTTTTCGCGGGTCTCCGTCGCCATCGACGAGACTCCATATCCCGATGAGCATCCTGAACAGTACGTACAGCGGCTGGCGCGCGAAAAGGCGCTGGCCGGGTTCGCCGCACTCGACGACCCGGAAGCCGTCGTTCTCGGCGCCGATACCACGGTAGTGCTTGATGACCGCATCCTTGGCAAGCCGATCGACCGTGCCGATGCGCTGGAGATGCTTGCCACACTCTCCGGGCGAGAACACCGGGTACTGACCGCTGTGGCGCTGGCCAGTGGGAGCCGCTGCGACCTGCGGCTGGTGGCGAGTGATGTCAGCTTCCGCCCGATCGCGCCGGCCGAGGCCGAGGACTACTGGGCCAGCGGCGAGCCGCAGGACAAGGCGGGCGGCTACGCAATCCAGGGGCTCGGTGCGATTTTCGTCAGCGGGCTGCGGGGAAGTTATTCCGCCGTGGTCGGGTTGCCGTTGTGTGAAACGGCGCAGCTGCTCGAGGCGCACGGCCTGCCGTACTGGACTAAAAGCTCAGCCTAGAGCGTGTGGTGCGCACGCGTATGCCGTTAGAATCGGGCCCATATCGTCAGCTTCGGCTGCTCCAGACCATCGCCATCGGCTGAGAACAACAATGAGCGAAGAAATCCTGATGAACATCACGCCCATGGAGTCGCGGGTGGCGGTGGTCGAAAACGGCGTCCTGCAGGAAGTCCACGTCGAGCGCACGCAGCGCCGCGGCATCGTCGGCAACATCTACAAAGGCAAGGTCGTCAGGGTGTTGCCTGGCATGCAGGCGGCGTTTGTCGACATCGGTTTAGAGCGCGCTGCGTTCATCCATGCCTCGGAGATTTCCTCCCGCGAAGGCAACGCTGTCGAGCCGATCAGTGCGTTGGTTCACGAGGGGCAGGCGTTGGTGGTGCAGGTGACCAAGGATCCGATCGGCACCAAGGGCGCGCGCCTGACCACCCAGTTGTCGATACCCTCGCGCTACCTCGTCTACATGCCTCGCACCAGTCATGTCGGGATCTCTTTGCGAATCGAAGACGAAGCCGAGCGTGAGCGGCTTAAACAGGTGGTGATGGAGTGCATCGCGACCGAGGGTATCAAGGAGGCCGGCGGCTTTATCCTGCGCACGGCAGCCGAGGGGGCCGGCAGTGACGAGATCCTGATGGATATCCGGTACCTGCGCCGGCTTTGGGAGCAGATTGACGGCCAGATGAAGACCGCCGCCTCGCCGTCGGTCATCTACGAAGACCTGACACTGGCGATGCGAACGCTGCGTGATCTGGTCAACCCGCGCATCGAGAAGATCCGCATCGACTCGCGTGAAAATTTCCAGAAGGTCCGGCAGTTCGTCGCCGAGCTGATGCCTGAACTGGGCGATCGCCTCGAACACTATCCTGGCGAGCGTCCAATCTTCGACCTGTACAGCGTCGAGGACGAGATCCAGAAAGCCCTCGAACGCAAGGTCATGCTGAAGTCAGGCGGCTACCTGGTCATCGACCCGGCGGAAGCGATGACGACCATCGACGTCAACACCGGCGCGTTCGTCGGCCATCGCACCCTAGAAGAAACCATCTTCAAGACCAACCTCGAATCGGCGACCGCCATCGCGCGGCAACTTCGGCTGCGCAACCTCGGCGGCATCATCATCATCGACTTCATCGACATGGAGGACGAAGAGCATCGCCGACAAGTCCTGCGCACGTTGGAGAAGCAGCTCGAACGCGATCATGCCAAGACCAATATCATCGGCATTACCGAGCTCGGGCTGGTGCAGATGACGCGCAAGCGCACCCGCGAAAGCCTCGAGCAGGTCCTCTGCGAACCCTGTATGTGCTGCCACGGGCGCGGCAAATTGAAGACGCCAGAAACGGTGTGCTACGAAATCTTCCGCGAGATTCTGCGCGAGGCACGTGCCTACCAGGCCGAAGGGTACCGCGTGCTGGCCAACCAGAAGGTGATCGACCGGCTGCTGGACGAAGAGTCCGGCAACGTGGCGGACCTGGAAAGTTTCATCGGCCGCTCGATCAAATTCCAGGTCGAGACGATGTATTCGCAGGAACAGTACGACGTGGTGCTGCTCTGAATAGATGCACGCCAGGCCATCTCGGCCCGGATGATCGGAGCGCATTCGCATGAGCCGGCTCCCCGTCCTGTTGCTCGCGCTGTCGCGGCGCTGCCTGTGGCTCGCTGCGGTCGGCATGATCCTGGCTGCGCTCTATGTCAGCCTGGGTCGGCAACTGGTGCCCCTGGTCGCCGAGTATCGGGCGGAAGCCGAGAGCAAGGCGCAGGCGTTGTTGGGCACTCCCGTGACGCTCGGGCGCCTGGAAGGGCGCTGGGAAGGCTTCGCCCCCCGGCTGGTCGCGCATGAAGTGCAGCTCGGAGAAGGCGAGGGGGCTGTCCGGCTGGATTCGCTGGCGGTCGTGCCCGACCTCGCCGATAGCCTGTGGTCTCGCCGGCTGCAGCTGGCTTCGGTGACCTTCGTTGGGGTTCACTTGAGCCTGGTGGAAGCGGACGATGGTTGGCGCCTGGTTGGCATGCCTGCCCGCGAAGGTGATCAGGGCATGGCGCCGGACCGGATCCTGGCCGAACTGCAGACGATTCGCAGGCTGTCGCTGCTCGACAGCCAGGTTACCGTCCAGGCTCAGGATGCCGCACCGCTGACCCTGAGCTATACCGACCTCGAACTGCGTAGCCGTGGCGACGAATTCAGTCTAGGCGGGCGCCTGCTCTTGCCCGACGGTCAGCCGCTGGCGCTGCGGGCGGATGCTGAGGTTGCGCCGGCGCACTGGCGTGAGGCGCGGGCGAGCCTCTATGTCAGCCTGCCGCAAAGTGACTGGGCCGCCTGGCTGCCGGCAGGCCTGGCTGGCGTGCACGTCGAGCATTTGCAAGGCGGTGGCGAACTCTGGCTCGACTGGCGCGATCAGGGGGTCTCTCGGGCGGTGGCGCGCCTGAACGTGCCAGCCGCAGAGCTTGCGCGTGCCGAGCACGACCCCCTGCGAATCGAGGATCTGGCTGTTAATGCCTACCTTGACCGCCAGCCCCAGGGCTACCAGTTGCAGGTCGACGGCCTGGCGTTCGACCTGGGTGATAGCCGTTGGCGCGAAACCCGGGCGCTGCTTCACCATGATGGTGACGACTGGCGGGTCTCTGTCGACCACATTCCGTTAGCGCCGTTGGCCTCGCTTGTGCAAAACCTCGCCCCTCTTCCGGAAGCGGTCGGGACCTATCTCGAGGCGCTTGCGCCCGAAGGCACCTTACGCAATGTGCAGCTCGACTATCGGCCTGGAGAAACCGGGGACAAGCGCCTGAGCTTCGCAGGCAACCTCGACGCGGTGGGTATCGCCGATTACCACTGGATTCCATCGGTGCGTAATGTGAGTGGGCTGGTGCAAGGTGATCTGGGCGGTGGTGAGTTGCGCTTCGACAACCGTGATTTCAGCCTGCACCTGGCTCAGCTGTTCGGCGAGCCCTGGCGCTACCGGAGTAGCCGGGGCAGCCTGCGCTGGACGCTCGACGAGCGGGCCTTCACGTTGGCCGCGCCCTATTTGCAGGTCGAGGGCGAGGAAGGGCAGATCGCCGGCGATTTCCTGATCCGGCTGATGCGCGACCCGGCGCTCGACGACTATATGGACCTGCGCGTCGGTATGCGGGACGGCGATGCGGCTTTTACCTCCAAATACCTGCCGACGCGGTCGCCTGCGCTCAGCGCGCCGCTCGCCGAGTGGCTGCAAACAGCCATCCGCGGCGGTACCGTCGAGCAAGGTTACTTCGAGTATCAGGGCTCGATCAGCCGGGGCGCACCCGAAGAAGCGCGCAGCCTCGGTCTGTACTTCAAGGTGCGTGACGCCGAATTGGCGTTCCAGCCGGGCTGGCCGCTGCTTCGAGACGCGCGTGGCGAGGTGCTCATCGAGGACAGTGGCGTGCGGGTGCGCCTGGCGGAAGGGCGCATGCTGGACAGTCGCGTGCATGACGCGCTCGCCGAGATTCCGCACCGGTCCGATGGCGGCACCCCGCGGCTGGCTATCCACGGCATGGTGGACGGCAGCGTTCGGGATGCCCTGACCCTGTTGCAGGAGGCGCCGATCGGCACCGCCGAGTTGTTCGGCGGCTGGACGGGTGACGGCCCGCTGACTGCCGGTCTTCAGCTGGATATACCGCTTGCCCAGGGTACACCGCCCAAAGCGAAGGTCGATTTCAGCACGCGGGATGCTTCGCTCTATATCGATCAGGCGGACCTGCAGTTCGACAGCGTCGGCGGAAGCTTCCGCTACGACACCGAGCGAGGCCTCAGTGGCACAGACATTAAGGCCCGCGCCCTGGGGGCGCCTTGGACCGGCTCGGCGAGCGCCACCGGAGCGTCCGGTAGCCCGGCGACACGTATCCAGGCGACCGCCCGCGTTGCCGTGCAATCGCTCCTGGACTGGCAAGGGATCGTGCGACCGCTGCCCGTCAGTGGAGACATTCCGGTGCAACTGGCCTTGTCGCTCGGAGGTTCTGACAACCGGTTGCAACTGGATTCGTCGTTGCTCGGCACGCAGCTTGACCTGCCGGCGCCCTTTGCCAAAACGAAGGAAGAGAGACGGGGCACCACGCTGCGCCTGTCGCTTGGCGGCGACACCCAGCGTGTGAGCCTCAAGCATGGTGATCTGGCGGCGCTGGCATTCAGCGGGCCTACGGGGCGGTTGCTCGAGGGCGGCGGAGAGTTGGTGTTAGGGGGCGGTGCGGCGAACCAGGTCAGCGAGCCCGGGCTGGCGGTGCGAGGCAGGCTGGAGCGCGTCGACGCCGATCAGTGGATGGCGCTGCGCGACGCCTTCGGCAGGGCCGAGGAGGACGAGGGCGCCGCCTCGCTGCTGCGACGCGTGCAGCTCGATATTGGCCACTTCAAGGGCTTCGGCACACAGATCGCGGCGCTCGAAATCGATTTGAAGCGACTCGCGGCAGGTTGGTCCCTGGGGCTGGGCAGCGAAACCATTGCGGGTGAGGTACGTGTGGCGGATGCCAGCAGCGAGCCGATCCAGCTTGACCTGTCGCATCTGCGCTTCCCCGCCGCCGATCCCGCCGCGGCGGAGTCACCGCTGCGCGACCCGCTCGCGGGCGTGGATCCGAGCGGCCTGCCACCGGTGGACATCGCCATCGACCAGGTTTACCAGGGTGATGCCGTGTTAGGCCCCTGGTCGCTGAAAATGCGGCCGGCCGAAGGGGGCGTGGCGTTCAGCGACCTGAGCCTAGGGCTTCGTGGTATCACGCTGTCCGGACAGGGCGGTTGGGCGGGCCAGCGGAGCTGGTATCGGGGAACGCTGGAAGGGGGCAACCTAGCCGATGTGCTCCGGGCATGGGGCTTCGCGCCATCGACCACCAGCGAGTCCTTTACCGCCTCCGTCGATGGCACCTGGCCGGGCTCGCCAGCGTTTTTCGGATTCGGGCGGCTGTCTGGCGAGATGAAGGGCAAGCTGCGCAAGGGGCAATTGCGCGAGGTCGACGGCAGTGCGCAGGCACTGCGGGTGTTCGGCTTGCTCAATTTCGATTCGATTGGCCGGCGCTTGCGCCTGGATTTCTCCGATCTTTTCAGTAAAGGCCTCAGCTACGACACGATCACCGCCGACCTGATGGCCACGGACGGGCTGTTCACCACGCGCGAGCCGCTCAAGGTCACCGGTCCATCCAGCAACCTGGAATTGCAAGGGCAGCTGGACATGGCCAATGACCGCATCGATGCGAAACTGCTGGTTACGCTGCCGGTGAGCAATAACCTGCCACTGGCGGCGCTGATCGTCGGTGCCCCTGCCATCGGTGGCGCGCTGTTCGTGGCGGACAAGCTGCTCGGCGACAAGGTGGCTCGCTTTGCCACCGTGCAGTATCGCGTCGAAGGGCCTTGGCAGTCGCCGGATATCTCCTTCGACCGGCCCTTCGAGAACCCCAACTGACCGGCCGTTGACGTTAAAACCTGGTGCCCAATGACCTTCGCCGTGATCCAGATGGCCAGCCAGGCCGACATCCTTAGCAACCTCGCCACGGCGCGCCGCTTGCTGGAGCAGGCCGCGGTCGCCGGGGCGCGGCTGGCCGTGCTACCGGAAAACTTCGCCGCGATGGGCCACCCCGATCCCGCCCGGGTTGGGCGGGACGAGGCGCTGGGGTGTGGCCCAATTTTGCCTTGGCTGGCCAAGACGGCATCCGAGCTCGGTATCTGGCTCGTCGCCGGTACGCTGCCCCTACCGCCCGACGACCAACCGCAGGGCAAGGTTCGCGCCTGCTCGCTGCTGGTCGATGCCCTCGGCCAGCGCGTGGCGCGCTATGACAAGCTGCATCTGTTCGATGCCGAAGTGAACGACGCGCGAGGCTGCTATCGCGAGTCCGACCACTACGCGGCGGGTGAGAGCATTGTGGTGGCAGACACCCCTTTCGGCCGGCTGGGCATGACGGTCTGCTACGACTTGCGCTTTCCAGAGCTCTACACCGCGTTGCGGTTGGCCGGCGCGGAGCTGATCAGCGCACCCTCGGCGTTCACCTCGGTCACCGGTCGGGCGCACTGGGACATGTTGATTCGAGCGCGAGCCATCGAGACGCAATGCTATATGCTGGCCGCAGCACAGGGTGGCGAACACCCCGGCGGTCGTCTGACCCATGGTCATTCGGCTATCGTGAACCATTGGGGGCAGGTCATCGCTCAGCGTGACACGGGCGAGGCCGCGTTGGTTGCCGCGCGCGACGTCTCGGCCCAGCATGCGGCCCGCCGGCGTATGCCGCTGATGGAGCACCGCCGCTTCCGCGCCCCCTGCATGGCTTCTGGCACATTGGAGTAGATATGAGTGAATTGCTGTTGCCCGTTACCGAACGCCTGCTAACCCCTGGTGGGTTGGGGCTCGACGACCTGCCGGGGCTGCTCGGCGAACTCGCCGGGCCGGGTATAGACGCGGCGGATCTGTATTTTCAGGATCAGGTGACCGAGTCCTGGGTGCTGGAGGATGGCATCGTCAAGGAGGGCGGCTTTCACATCGAACAGGGCGTCGGTGTGCGCGCGTTATCCGGTGAGAAGACGGGCTTCGCCTACAGCAACGCCATCAATGCCGATGCGCTGCGCCAGGCTGCCGAGGCTGCCCGGTCCATCGCCCGTAGCGGCCAGCAGGCGCGGGTCGGCGTGCTTTCGAGGGCTTCCTTCGCGCCGCTCTATGGCCAGGACAACCCGCTCGACGGCATGGGGCGTGCAGAAAAGGTCGAGCTCCTTAAGCGCATCGATGTCGCCACGCGCGCGCTCGACCCACGGATCAAACAGGTGACGGTCAGCCTGGCTGGCGTCTGGGATCACGTGCTAGTGGCCGGCCTGGACGGTGCCTTGGCGGCCGACATTCGCCCTTTGGTGCGCTTCAACGTCAGTGTCATCGTCGAGCAGAACGGCCGGCGCGAGCGCGGCGGCCAGGGTGGCGGCGGCCGCACCGGGTACGATCACTTCCTTCAGGAAGATCGCGCCATGGGTTACGCACGCGAGGCCCTGCGCCAGGCGCTGGTCAACCTCGAGGCGGTGGCGGCTCCGGCGGGCACGCTGCCCGTGGTGCTGGGTTCCGGCTGGTCAGGCGTGCTGCTTCACGAAGCGGTTGGCCATGGGCTGGAGGGCGACTTCAACCGCAAGGGCAGTTCGGCCTACAGCGGGCGCATGGGTCAGCAAGTGGCGTCGACGCTCTGCACCATCGTCGACGACGGCACCCTGGCCGACCGCCGCGGTTCCCTCAGCGTCGATGACGAGGGCACGCCGACCCAATGCACCACGCTGATCGAAAACGGCATCCTCAAGGGGTACATGCAAGACAAGCTCAACGCACGACTGATGGGCGTAGCACCGACGGGCAATGGGCGGCGCGAATCCTATGCGCACTTGCCGATGCCGCGTATGACCAACACTTACATGCTGGCTGGCGAGAGCGACCCCGAAGAAATCATCCGCTCGGTGAAGAAGGGCATCTATTGCGCCAACCTCGGCGGCGGGCAGGTGGACATCACCAGTGGCAAGTTCGTATTTTCGACGAGCGAGGCCTACCTCATTGAGGATGGGCGGATCACAGCGCCGGTCAAAGGCGCCACGTTGATTGGCAACGGCCCGGATGTGATGAACAAGGTATCGATGGTCGGCAACGACCTGGCCCTGGACAGCGGGGTCGGGACTTGTGGCAAGGACGGCCAGTCGGTGCCGGTTGGCGTCGGCCAGCCGACGCTCAAGATCGACGGAATTACCGTAGGGGGTACGGGCGCCTGACGGCCGCCGGCGCGTGGTTTTGTTGCCGCGCCGTGCGTCAGGCTTAGCGCAACCCGCGCTGCGTTTCGTCCAGCCCGCGTATGTACTTGAATATTTTTCGGCTCGCCGCTGGCGGTTTGTTGCGAGCGGCCTCGTGCTGGGCATGACGCACCAGCCCGCGCAGATGCTGGCGGTCGGTTTCGGGGTACTCCGCGACGAACGCCTCGAGCGTTTCATCATTGCCGGCGATCAAACGGTCGCGCCAGCGCTCCAGGGCATGGAAACGCTCGTTGTACTGCCGGGTCGAGGCGTCGAGCTGGTCGACCAGCGCCATGATGGCGTCGACGTCCTGGTCACGCATGAGCTTGCCGATGTACTGCAGGTGACGTTTGCGCGCGATATGGGCCTTGTGCTTCGGCGCATCGTCGAGCGCCTTGCGCAGCGCATCCGTCAACGGCAGGCGGTCAAGCACATCCGGTTTGAGCGCGGTCAGGCGCTCACCCAACTCCTGCAGCGCGTGCATCTCGCGCTTGACCTGGCTTTTGCTTTTTTCCTCGAAATCGTCGAGGTCGGAAATATCAGACATGGGGCGCATCCAATGGGAAATGCCGCCATGATAACAGCAGCCCCAGCCGCCCGTGGCAGGCGGGTCGCGGCGGCTGCGACATCCATGTATCAGGGTTTTGGAGTGTGTTATGACAGACGTTGAGGGGATTGGCCCGGAGGCACTGCCGGCGTTGCGCGAGCGGGTTCAGCGCATCCTCGATGAGGCTCGGGCGCAGGGCGCCACGGCGTGTGAGGTCTCGGTATCGATGGAGCAGGGCTTGTCGACGACCGTTCGCCAGCGCGAGGTCGAGACCGTCGAGTTCAACCGTGACCAGGGCTTCGGCATCACCCTGTACCTGGGCCAGCGCAAGGGCTCGGCCAGCACCACTGGCAGCGGCGAGGCAGCCATTCGGGAGACCGTTTCGGCCGCCCTGGCGATCGCCCGGCACGCCTCCGAAGACAGCTTTGCAGGCCTTGCCGACGCCGAGCGCATGGCCCGCGACCTGCCGGACCTGGACCTCTATCACCCCTGGCAGATCGCGCCAGACGAGGCCGTCGAGCTGGCGCTCACTTGCGAGGCTGCAGCGTTCGCCACGGACCCACGCATCCATAACGCCGACGGCACCAGCTTGAGTACGCATCGCAGCATCCGCGGCTATGGCAACAGCAATGGCTTCGTCGGCGGCTATTGCAGCAGCCGCCATAGCCTCAGCTGCGTGATGATCGCCGAGGCCGACGGGCAAATGCAGCGTGACTATCACTATGACGTCAATCGCGTCGCCAGCGAGCTGGCCTCGGCTGACTCCATCGGCCGGCGGGCGGCGGAGCGTGCCGTGCGGCGTCTGGGCGCGCGACCGGTGCCGACCTGCGATGTGCCCGTGCTGTTCTCTGCGGAGCTGGCGACCGGGCTGTTTGGCCATTTCCTGTCCGCTATTTCCGGCGGCAACCTCTATCGCAAGGCCTCCTATCTGGAGGATGCATTGGGCCAGACGTTGTTCCCCGAGTGGCTGAGCCTCGACGAGCGGCCGCATCTGTTGCGCGGGCTGGCGAGTGCGGGCTACGACGGCGACGGCTTGGCGACCTATGCCAAGCCGTTCGTGGACAAGGGCCAGCTTGTTTTCTATGTCCTCAGCACCTATTCGGGTCGCAAGCTGGGCCTGCCCAGCACGGCGAATGCGGGAGGGGTGCACAATCTGTTCGTGACTCACGGCGATGATGATCAGGCAGCACTGATTCGGCGTATGGGCCGCGGCCTGCTAGTGACAGAGCTGATGGGGCAGGGTTTGAATCTGGTGACGGGCGACTACTCCCGCGGCGCGGGTGGCTACTGGGTCGAGAACGGCGAGATTCAATTCCCAGTGCAGGAAGTCACCATCGCCGGCAATTTGCGCGACATGTTCCGGCAGATCGTCGCCGTGGGTCGTGACATCGAAACCCGAAGCAGTATCCACACAGGTTCGGTGCTGATCGAACGGATGAAGGTCGCGGGAAGCTAATCGAACCAAGCGATTTGGGTGGCGTGACACGCCAGAGGGCAAACCCTGCATGCTCTGGCGTGCAGCGGCAATTGGACGTTGACCAAGCCGCAGCAACGCCACGGTCTGGCTACGAGCTCCGGTGCTGCTATTCGCCTTCCTCGAAGTAGTCTTCGATCAGCGCGACCAGTGCGTCCATCGCCTCGTGTTCCTGGTCGCCCTCGGTGCGCATGTGCAGCGTGGTGCCCTTGCTCGCCGCCAGCATCATCACAGCCATGATGCTCTTGCCGTCGACCACGGTGTCGGGGCAGCGGCCGATACGGATGTCGCAGGGGAATTGGTTGGCGACCCCGACGAACTTGGCGGCGGCCCGGGCATGTAGCCCGAGTTTGTTGACGATGGTGATATCGCAGACTGGCATGGTTCTTCCTAGACCAGGTCGCGATGGCGGACCTGGACGTTTTTCAGAGGCTCGCGCAGCGCCTGACACAGTCGCTCAGCCAGATACACCGAGCGGTGATGCCCGCCGGTGCAGCCGATCGCGACCGTGACATAGGCGCGATTGCTGGCAGCGAAGCGGGGCAGCCATTTGCTGAGATAAGCATGGATATCCTGAAACATCTCCTCCACGTCGGCCTGCTGCGCGAGGTAGTCGATCACGGGTTGGTCGAGTCCGGAATAGTCGCGCAGCTCGGCCTTCCAATAAGGATTTGGCAGGCAGCGAACATCGAACACGACGTCGGCATCGACGGGCATGCCGCGCTTGAATCCAAAGGATTCGAAAAGAAATGCGGTCCCCGGCTCAGGTTTGTTCAGTAGGCGCAGTTTCAGCGTGTCGCGCAGCTGGTAGAGATTCAGGTGCGTCGTGTCGATCTTGAGATCGGCATGGTCGATGATCGGGGCGAGCAGCTTTTCTTCGTCGCGAATGGCCTCGGCCAGCGAGCGTCGCTCGGTGGTCAACGGATGACGGCGGCGTGTTTCAGAAAAGCGTTTGAGCAACGTTTCATCAGCTGCGTCCAGGTAGAGCACGTCGCACTGGATGTGTCGGGCTCTTGCCTCGACGAGCAGCTCGGGAAAGCGCTTGAGCTGGCTCGGCAGATTGCGAGCGTCAATGGAGACGGCGACCTGGGGTTGCAGTAATTCCGTGTGCAGGAAGGCGCGCTCTGCCAGTTCGGGAAGCAGCCCCGCCGGCAGATTATCGATGCAGTAGAAACCGTTGTCTTCGAGCACGTCGAGCGCCGTGCTTTTGCCGGAGCCGGAGCGGCCACTGACGATGATCAGGCGCATGGCGCGTTCTTCCGGCGGGGTCTTTGGTGCACGGCCTGGGCCGAACGGCGTCGGTGTCGCGAGCGGTGGCAGGTCTTGGGCACGTCTCGTTCCTCACTTCTCGCTGGCCTGCATGCGCAGCTCCGGCGTTATTGGCCGCTCTGGATGTCAACCACCGTCTGGTAGAGCGATTCGGACGTCGAGGCGCTGCGCAGGCGCTCGCGGACGTCGTCGCGGTCAAGCATGCTGGCGATCTGGCGCAGTAGCTCCAAGTGTTCATCTGTCGCTGCTTCGGGTACGAGCAGGACGAACAGCAGGTCAACCGGTGCGCCGTCGATCGCATCGAAATCCACCGGTGCGCCCAGGTGCAGCACCGCGCTTAAGGGCGAGGTGCAGCCGGTCATGCGACAGTGCGGGATGGCGATGCCGTTGCCGAATCCGGTGGAGCCGAGCTTCTCGCGGGCGACGAAGCTTTCGAAGATGGCTTGCGGGTCGAGGTCGGGGAGATCCCGGGCAATCACCTTGGCGATTTGCTCCAGGACGCGTTTCTTGCTGCCGCCCGGCACGTTCACCAAGGAACGTGCGGGGGTCAGGATATTTTCGAGTCGGATCATGATGGGCTAGCGGGCTAGGGCACCCTGGCTGTGGTCGAGCTGTTTTTCTTTGTGCTTGATGAGCTGGCGGTCGAGCTTGTCGGCAAGCAGGTCAATGGCGGCGTACATGTCTTCGTGCTCGGCGTTGGCAACAACTTCGCGTCCGGCGACATGAAGGGTGGCTTCGGCCTTCTGCTTGAGCTTCTCGACCTGAAGGATCACTTGAACGTTGATGATGCGGTCGAAATGCCGTTCCAGCCGTTCGAACTTTTCCTCGAGGTAGTCACGCAGGGGCTCGGTAACTTCAAGGTGAAGGCCAGTGATAGTGACTTGCATACTGCATCTCCTTTTGCCACGTGCGGATTGGCGGACCAGAGGTTCGCCAGCGTAAGAGATTCGGCCGGATCACCCGGTATCTACAGTAACCGCTTGCGCTCGCTGGACGGCGCGATACCCAGTGACTCACGGTATTTTGCGACGGTACGGCGTGCTACCTGGATGCCCTGCTCTTCCAGTAAACCAGCGATCTTACTGTCGCTCAACGGCTTTTTCGGGTTTTCCGCGGCGACCAGCTTCTTGATGATCGCGCGGATCGCGGTGGACGAGCATTCGCCGCCTTCCGCGGTGCTGACGTGGCTGGAGAAAAAGTACTTGAGCTCGTAGATGCCGCGTGGGGTATGCATGAATTTCTGAGTGGTCACGCGGGAAATCGTCGACTCGTGCATGCCCACCGCTTCGGCGATGTCATGCAGGACCAGCGGCTTCATCGCCTCGTCGCCATGGTCGAGGAAGCCGCGCTGGTGTTCGACAATCTGCGTGGCAACCTTCATCAGCGTCTCGTTGCGGCTGAGCAGGCTCTTGATGAACCAGCGCGCCTCTTGCAACTGGTTGCGCATGAAGGTGTTGTCGGCGCTGGAGTCGGCGCGTTTGACGAAGCCGGCATACTGCGCGTTGACTCGCAGACGAGGCATCGCTTCCTGATTGAGTTCGACCAGCCAGCGGTCGTTGTGCTTGCGTACGATGACGTCCGGCACGACGTACTCGGGTTCGCTCGCCTCGATCTGCGAACCGGGGCGCGGATTAAGCGTCTGGATCAAGTCGACGACCTGGCGTAGCTCGTCCTCCTTGAGCTTCATGCGGCGCATGAGCAGCGCGTAGTCGCGGTTGCCAAGGATATCCAGGTGATCGCTCACCAGGCGTACTGCCTCGGTCAGCCAGGGCGTGCGCTCAGGCAGCTGGCGCAGCTGCAGAAGCAGGCATTCGCGCAGGTCCCGGGCGCCAATCCCGGCGGGCTCGAACTGCTGGATGCGGCGCAGCACCACTTCGATTTCGTCGAGCTCGATTTCCAGTTCTGGATCGAACGACTCCAGGACTTCTTCGAGCGTTTCCTCGAGGTAGCCCTGCGGGTTGATGCAGTCGATCAGGGTGGCGGCAATGAGCCGGTCGGTGTCGCTCATGGGCGCAAGGTTCAACTGCCAGAGCAGGTGGCTCTGCAAGCTCTCACCAGCGGACGTGCGGGTGGTGAAGTCCCAGTCGTCGTCATCGCTGCTCGGCAGGTTGCTGGCGCTGGTCTGGTAGATGTCTTCCCAAGCGGTGTCGACGGGCAATTCGTCAGGGATGCGGTCGCCCCAATCGCCTTCATCGGCGTGTTCGGCGGTGCTGACGGTTTCTTCATAACGGCTGTCCGCGCCGTTCGGTTCGGGCGTCGAAGCATTGTCCGTCTGGGTCTCGATCGACTCGGCCATTACGTCCGAGCCCTCGAAATCATCCCCATCCTCTTCGCGTTCCAGCATGGGGTTGGAATCCAGCGCTTCCTGAATCTCCTGCTGGAGATCGAGCGTGGATAACTGGAGCAACCGTATGGCCTGTTGCAGCTGCGGTGTCATCGTCAGCTGCTGGCCCATCTTCAGGACTAGCGATGGTTTCATGGCAGAGGACTTCGAACCTTGTTTGCCGGCGCAACCGCGCCTGTTCCGACTGTTGGCGGCTTGGGCGCCAGAGGAAGCAAATTATATGCCTGCTGGCGAAGCCTTTGCCTAGCCCTTGGGCGCGACGTCTCCTGAAAAAAAAGCCGGTCAGAGCCTGAATTCGTGGCCCAAGTACACTTCCTTGACGAGTTGGTTGGCCAGGATGGTTTGCGCGTCGCCTTCAGCGATCAGCTGGCCATCGTTGACGATATAGGCTGTCTCGCAGATATCCAGCGTCTCGCGCACGTTGTGGTCGGTGATGAGCACGCCGATACCCTTGGCCTTCAGGTGATGGATGATCTGCTTGATATCGCCGACCGATATGGGGTCGACGCCGGCAAACGGCTCATCGAGCAGGATGAACTTGGGCGCGGTGGCCAGCGCACGTGCGATCTCGACCCGGCGTCGCTCCCCGCCCGACAGACTCATGCCCAGGCTGTCGCGGATATGGCTGATGTGAAACTCCTGCAGCAGCCCTTCCAGCGCCTGTTGGCGCCCACTGCGATCGAGGTCTTTGCGGGTCTCGAGGATGGCCATGATGTTGTCGGCGACCGAGAGCTTGCGAAAGATCGAGGCCTCCTGCGGCAGATACCCAATGCCAGCGCGTGCCCGGCCGTGCATTGGCAGGTGCGTCACGTCGTTATCGTCGATGAGGACTCGTCCCTGGTCGGCCCTGACCAGGCCAACGATCATGTAGAAACAGGTCGTCTTGCCCGCGCCGTTCGGGCCTAGCAAGCCAACGATCTGGCCGCTTTCGATGGACAGGCTGACATCACGAACGACCTGGCGGCTCTTGTAGCTCTTAGCGAGGTGCTGGGCCTTGAGGGTTGCCATTACTCGCTCTGCTCCGTTGCCGGCTGGTCGCGCTTGCGCGGCTGGATGACCATATCGACCCGTGGGCGCGGGGTCGTGACATCCGCATTGGTGGCGCGCCCGGCGTTCACGATTTGGCGCTGGGTGTCGTAAACGATTTTCTCGCCTTCGAAGGTATTGCCTTCCTGGACCACTTTGGCTTGGTCGATGAGCACGATGCGCTCGTTTGCCGCGAAATACTGGATGGTCAGGCCGTACGCCTTGACGATCTCCTTGTCGACGGCGGGCTTCTGCTCGTAATAGGCCGGCTTGCCGATGGACGTGAAGACCTCCACGTCACCGTTTGCGTTCTGGGTGATGGTAACGGTGTCGCCAGTTATCTTCATGGTGCCTTGGGTGATGACCACATCGCCGCGGTACACCGCGACGCCTTGGCGATCATCCAGTTCAGCCGTGTCGGCCTGGACGCGGATCGGCTGGTTGCGATCCTCGGGCAGCGCATGGGCATTGGCACCGAGCAGAAGAATGCTCAGACCGAGCAAGAAGGGGAGAGTCTTAACGCAGCTCATGCTGGCCTCTTACGTTGGATAGCAGGAGCATCCTGCCTTCGTTCATGTACGCTTTCATGCCCGTGGCGGTGGTCACGCCGTTCGCGGCGACGATTCTAACGGGTTGCCGGGTCTCGGCATAATCCTTCTCCGGCAGCACGGTCATCCGGCTGCTGGTCACGATGGTGGGGCGGCCTTTGGCATCGGTTCGCTCGATACGCACGTTGTCGATCAGCTCGACTTCCTCGCCCTGCGGCCCGACTTCGCCGCGCTCGCTGGTGACGTGCCAGGGCAGGTCGGTGCCGCGGTAGGACTTGAGGTCCGGCCGGGTAAGCAGGCTGACGTCGCTAGCCTTGACGTGCTCGACCTTCTCGGCGACCAGTTCGTAGTTGCGCTTGCCGTCGGGCTGGTATTGCACGGTGCGCGAGTTGATCACGTAGAAATCGATGGGAGACTCCGGCGCTGTAACGGCGGCTGGCGTCTCCATGAAACTCTCGGGGCGGATATTCCAGTAGCCGATGGCGCCCAACGATAGGGCGATCAGCAACAGGACGGCAGGCAGGCGAATCTTGCTCAGCATGGTCACCTCTACAAATAGGCAGCCTGGGCTGCCTCGAGGGTGCCCTGGGCGCGCATGATCAGCTCGCAGAATTCGCGCGCGGCGCCTTCGCCACCTCGGGCGCCGGTGACGCCGTGGGCATGCTCGCGCACAAACGCGTCGGCGCTCGCGACCGCCATGCCCAGCCCGACTCGGCGAATCACTGGCAAGTCCGGCAAGTCGTCGCCCAGGTAGGCGACTTCGGCATAGTCCAGGCCGAGTTCGCCGAGCAACTCGTCGAGCACGACCAGCTTGTCTTCGCGCCCCTGATAGAGATGCTGGATGCCGAGGTTCTGCGCACGACGTTCAACGACGGGTGTCTTGCGGCCGCTGATGATCGCGGCGCGTACGCCAGAGTTGATCAGCATTTTGATGCCATGCCCGTCGAGCGTATTGAAGGTCTTGAACTCGCTGCCGTCCACCAGGAAGTAGAGCTTGCCGTCCGTCAGCACGCCGTCGACATCGAAGATCGCCAGGCGTACGCCGCGAGCACGTTGTAACAAGTCGTTCATCTCACATCACCCCCGCGCGCAGCAGATCGTGCATGTTCAGTGCGCCGACGGGACGGTCGCTATCGTCGACCACGACCAGTGCGTTGATCTTGTTGTCCTCCATGATCTTTAGCGCTTCGGCTGCGAGCATATCGGCGTTTGCGGTCTTGCCATGGACCGTCATGACCTGGTCGATGATGGCCTCGCGAACGTCAACGCTTTTGTCCAGGGTTCGGCGCAGATCGCCATCCGTGAAGATTCCGGCGAGGGTCCCGTCCTTCTCGACGATGACCGTCATGCCGAGGCCTTTGCGGGTCATCTCGAGCAGGGCTTCGCGCAGCGAGGTGCCGCGATTCACGCGAGGCAGTCGCTCACCGGAATGCATCACGTGTTCGACTTTCAGCAGCAGGCGGCGGCCCAATGCACCCCCGGGGTGGGAAAACGCGAAGTCTTCGGCGGTGAAACCACGCGCCTCGAGCAGCGCGATCGCCAGGGCGTCGCCCAGCACGAGGCTCGCCGTGGTGGAAGAGGTGGGGGCCAGGTTGAGCGGGCAGGCCTCGATGGCGACGCTGGCGTCCAGGTTGACCTGAGCCGCTTTGGCCAGTACCGACTCGGGGTTGCCGGTCATGCTGATCAAAGTGATGCCGAGGCGCTTGATCAACGGCAGCAAGGTCACGATCTCACTGGTGCTGCCCGAATTGGAGAGGGCCAGCACCACGTCGTCGCGCGTGATCATGCCCATGTCGCCATGGCTGGCTTCGGCGGGATGAACGAAGAACGCGGTGGTGCCAGTGCTCGCCAGGGTCGCCGCGATCTTGTTGCCGATATGCCCGGACTTGCCCATGCCGACCACTACGACCCGGCCCTTGCATTGCAGGATGAGTTCGCAAGCCTTGACGAATTCAGCGCCGATGCGGCCTTTAAGCTGCTCAACCGCATCGATTTCCATGCGAATGGTGCGCTGAGCCGTCTCGATCAAATGGCTGCTCTGGTTCATCTGTGCATCGTCACCTAGGCTAAAGCGCGGGATTATAGCGACATTCACCTGGTCGCTCATCGAAAAACCTGAGTGCGTATGTCTGCTTGATGTGTCCGCTGCGGAGGCTGAACGGGCGCTGAACGAGCGACGTGATTCACGCCCGGACACAGTCGCACGCTGTGGATGGCCCTGGCGCGGTGCTATAGTTCGCCGCCGAAAAACGGTCGCGCGAAGTATCCCCGGAATGCCTGGGAGCGTCTGACTCGCAGGCTGTATCCAAGGAGAACCGATGAGCGTCGCCAACGCTAACGCTGTCGAGCTGAAGGGCGTCACCTTCACGCGCGGCGAGCGAAGCATTTTCCGTGACATTGATATCGTCATACCGCGAGGCAAGGTGACGGCCATTATGGGCCCGTCCGGCTGCGGTAAGACGACGCTGTTGCGTCTGATCGCCGCACAATTGAAACCCGATCGGGGTGAGGTCTGGGTCGCAGGCACCAACCTGCCGACGCTGTCCCGGCGCGAACTGTTCGACATGCGCAAGCAGATGGGCGTGCTGTTCCAAAGTGGTGCGCTGTTCACTGATCTGGACGTGTTCGAGAACGTCGCGTTTCCCCTGCGCGTGCACACCAAGCTGCCTGAAGAGATGATCCGCGACATCGTGCTGATGAAGCTTCAGGCCGTCGGCCTGCGTGGCGCCATCGACCTCATGCCTGACGAGTTGTCCGGCGGCATGAAGCGCCGCGTGGCGCTGGCCAGGGCGATCGCGCTGGATCCGCAGATCCTTATGTACGACGAGCCGTTCGCCGGCCAGGACCCTATCGCCATGGGTGTGCTGGTCCAGTTGATCCGGCTGCTCAACGATGCCCTCGGCATCACGAGTATCGTGGTTTCGCATGACCTTGCCGAAACGGCAAGCATCGCTGACTACATCTATGTGGTCGGGGAGGGCCAGGTACTCGCTCAGGGAACACCCGACGCGCTGCGGCGCTCGGACAATCCGCGTATCCAGCAATTCATGCGCGGTACGGCAGATGGCCCGGTACCGTTTCATTTCCCCGCGCCGGCTTATGCGGACGATCTGCTGCGAGGTTCCGATGCGTAGGCGTTCATTGATCGAACGAGTCCGGCTGCTGGGCGAGGCCGGCCTGAACGTGGTCGCGGCCCAGGGGCGTGCGACGCTGTTCCTGTTCCATGCGCTGTTCGGTCCGAGCGGGCTGGACAATCGTTTCTCCCTGCTGGTGCGCCAGCTGTATTCGGTGGGCGTGCTGTCGCTGGCCATCGTCGTGGTGTCCGGCATCTTCATCGGCATGGTCCTGGCGCTGCAGGGCTACAGCATTCTGAGCAGCTATGGCTCCGAGCAGGCAGTCGGACAGATGGTCGCGCTGACCTTGCTGCGCGAGCTGGGCCCTGTAGTCACCGCGCTGCTCTTCGCGGGCCGAGCTGGTTCGGCGCTGGCCGCCGAGATCGGCAACATGAAATCCACCGAGCAGCTGTCCAGCCTGGAGGTGATCGGCGTCGATCCGCTGAAGTACATCATTGCGCCGCGGTTGTGGGCCGGCTTCATTTCGCTGCCGTTGCTGACGCTGATTTTCAACGTCGTCGGCATCTGGGGTGGCGCGATGGTTGCGGTGGACTGGCTCGGGGTTTACGAGGGGTCGTTCTGGGCGAACATGCAGAACAGCGTGACCTTCAGCTCCGATGTGCTCAACGGCGTGATCAAAAGCCTGGTGTTCGCCCTTGTCGTAACCTGGATCGCGGTGTTCCAGGGCTATGACTGCGAGCCGACGTCCGAAGGCATCAGCCGCGCCACGACCCGTACCGTGGTCTATGCCTCCCTCGCGGTGCTTGGCCTCGACTTTATTCTGACCGCGTTGATGTTTGGAGACTTTTGATGCGCATCCGCACCCTGGAAATCGGTGTTGGCCTGTTCCTGCTGGCGGGCATCCTGGCTTTGCTACTGTTGTCGCTGCGCGTCAGTGGCCTCAATGCAGCCGGTGCCGACACCTATAAGTTGTATGCCTATTTCGACAATATTGCCGGTCTGAGTGTCCGATCCAAGGTAACCATGGCTGGTGTGACTATCGGCAAGGTGACCGCGATCGACCTTGATCGCGAGAGTTATACCGGACGTGTCACGCTGGAGATCCAGGAGGATGTGAACATCCTGCCTGCCGACTCGACGGCGTCGATCCTGACGGCCGGGCTGCTGGGCGAGAAGTATGTCGGCATCAGCGTTGGTGGGGATGAGGAGACGCTGGGTGATGGCGATACCATTCGCGACACTCAATCCTCTCTCGTGCTGGAAGACCTGATCGGCAAATTCCTGCTCAATTCGGTAAATAAAGAATGAGGAGTTACTCCATGTCTATCGCCTTGCGTCGTGGTCTGTTGATCCTGCTCGCGCTCATCCTGCCGCTTTCGGCCCAGGCGGCGCCGAGCGCCCACGAGGTCATCCAGTCGTCCACCGATCGTCTGCTGGCGGATCTGAAGGCCAACAAGGAGCAGTATCGCCAGGACCCGAATGCATTCTATGAATCGCTGAACGAGATACTCGGCCCTGTCGTGGATGCCGAGGGTATCTCCCGCAGCATCATGACCGTGCGCTACTCGCGTAACGCTTCACCGGAACAGATGAAGCGTTTCGAGGAAAACTTCAAACGCAGCCTGATGCAGTTCTACGGAAACGCTTTGCTGGAGTACGACAACCAGCAGATTCGCGTGCTGCCGGCTAGTGGAAAACAGGACGCCGAGCGCACCAGTGTCGGCATGGAAGTGACCGGGCGTCAGGGCGAGATCTATCCGGTTTCCTACACCATGGTCAATCAGGACGGTGACTGGCTGGTACGTAACGTCATCATCAACGGGATCAACATCGGCAAGCTGTTCCGGGATCAATTCGCCGATGCCATGCAGAAGAACGGCGGCGACCTGGACAAGACAATCAATGGCTGGGCGCAGGTCGTGGCGAATGCCAAGGACACCGCCGCGGGCCAGAAGGCGGCCGGCGATGAGTGAAACCAGAGTCGAGCAAGGTGGCGACGGAAGCCTCAGGCTCTTCGGCGTGCTCGACTACCAGACTGGCCCGGCGCTGCGCAGTGAAGGGCGCGCCCTGATCGGCAGTGGGGATAAGCAGCGGCTGACGATCGATTGCTCCGGCGTCGAAAAATCCAGCAGCGTGGGCCTGTCCCTGCTGCTGGCCTTCACTCGCGACGCCAGGCGGGCTGGCCGTGAGGCTGTCATCGTTGGCATGCCCGAGGACATGCGTGATATCGCCCGGGTGTCGGGCCTGATGGAAGTCCTGTCGCTACAGGAACACGCGTAGGGAGTGCGTAGATGATCTTGCGTTGGGCGGAAGCGACACGGACGAAAGTGCACAAGGCGGCGGAGTCGCTGGGTAATCTGTTCGTCGAGACCTTTCACTACTTGTCATTGTTCGCCATCGGTGCGGTGACGGCGTGGGCGGGGCTCGTCGCCTTCCTCGGCATGATCGAGAAGGGCAGCATCAGCGTCGATGACATTCTGCTGCTGTTCATCTATCTAGAGCTCGGTGCCATGGTTGGCATCTATTTCAAGACCAACCACATGCCGGTCCGCTTCCTTATTTACGTGGCGATCACCGCGCTGACCCGGCTGCTGATCTCGGATGTCTCGCACCACCATCGACCGGACATGGGCGTGGTCTACATTTCCGGTGCGATCCTGTTGCTGGCACTGGCGATCCTCGTGGTGCGCTACGCCTCCTCGCGTTTTCCCTCGGTGGTCGCTGAAGACCGTCACCGGCCAAAGCGCGACCGCGAGGTCGAAACGCTCGATTGAGCGAGCTTCGTCAGCTTGCGAGGCCGCGGGGTTCGCAGCTATTGGGGTTTTTTGTATGATGGCCGGCCGCGCGCGTCCGGCGCCGATCGAGGTAGAACATGCAGGCTGCAGAAGTTAAGAAATTCCTGGAAGAGAAGCTTCCAGGCGCTCAGGTGGAAGTTGAAGGCGAAGGCTGCAACTTCCAGTTGAACATCATCAGCGACGAGTTGGCCGCCCTTGGGCCGGTCAAGCGCCAGCAGAAGATCTACACCCATCTGAACCCATGGATCGCAGACGGCAGCATCCACGCCGTCACCATGAAGTTCTTCAGCCAGGCCGATTGGGCCGGGCGCAACTGATCGGGCCTGGCTCCGATCGTGAAGACTGATTTCAAGCGGCGCGCCTCGTCTGTTCGCGCCCTTCTCCGAGTGGGCTTCGAGCCTGCGGGCTACGGGAATTTCCATGGATAAACTGATCATTACCGGCGGCGCCCGCCTCGACGGCGAGATTCGTATCTCCGGCGCGAAGAACTCTGCGCTGCCGATCCTTGCAGCGACGCTGCTTGCCGATACGCCTGTCACCGTCTGCAACCTGCCGCACCTGCACGACATCACCACGATGATTGAACTGTTCGGCCGCATGGGTGTGCAGCCTGTCATCGACGAGAAACTGGCTGTCGAGGTCGATGCCAGCAGCATCAAGACGCTCGTTGCGCCTTACGAGCTGGTCAAGACCATGCGCGCGTCGATTCTCGTGCTCGGTCCGATGGTCGCGCGTTTTGGTGAAGCCGAAGTGGCGCTGCCTGGTGGTTGTGCGATCGGTTCGCGTCCCGTCGACTTGCATATTCGGGGCCTCGAGGCGATGGGCGCGCAAATCGACGTCGAAGGCGGCTACATCAAGGCAAAGGCACCAGCCGGCGGGCTTCGCGGCGCGCATTTCTTCTTCGATATCGTCAGCGTGACCGGTACCGAGAACATCATGATGGCGGCGGCCCTGGCCAATGGCCGTTCGGTGTTGGAAAACGCGGCGCGTGAGCCGGAAGTGGTCGACCTGGCCAACTTCCTCAACGCGATGGGCGCGAAGATCACCGGCGCCGGCACCGACACCATTGTCATCGAGGGCGTCAAACGTCTGGGTGGCGGCCGTTTCAGCGTCATGCCCGACCGCATCGAAACCGGCACCTACCTCGTCGCTGCAGCTGCGACCGGCGGGCGTGTACGGTTGAAAGATACCGACGCCACGCTGCTCGAAGCGGTGCTGCACAAACTCGAGGAAGCCGGTGCTCATATCGATACCGGCAGCAACTGGATCGAGCTGGACATGAAGGGCAACCGCCCCAAGGCCGTCAACATTCGCACCGCGCCATATCCGGCGTTCCCTACCGACATGCAGGCACAGTTCATTTCGCTGAATGCCGTGGCCGAGGGTACCGGAACCGTCATCGAGACGGTGTTCGAGAACCGCTTCATGCACGTCTATGAAATGAACCGCATGGGCGCGCAGATTCTTGTCGAAGGCAATACGGCGATCGTCACGGGCGTACCGACGCTCAAGGGTGCACCAGTGATGGCGACCGACCTGCGCGCCTCGGCGAGCCTCGTGATCGCCGGTCTGGTGGCCGAAGGCGATACGCTGATCGATCGCATCTACCACATCGACCGCGGCTACGAGTGCATCGAGGAAAAACTGCAGCTGTTGGGGGCGAAGATTCGCCGCGTTCCCGGCTGACGGATCGCTGAAGCCCGCCGGCGCCTGCCAGGCAGGACGCCGGCTCGCCGGCTACTTTGGCCGGCCTCCATCAGGTTCAAGGAAACGCTCTGCCCATGCTTACCATCGCCCTGTCCAAAGGCCGCATCCTCGACGACACGCTCCCGCTGCTGGCGGCGGCTGGTATCGAGCCGACCGAAAATCCCGAGAAAAGCCGCAAGCTCATCATCCCGACGACCCAGGCCGACGTACGCCTGTTGATCGTGCGGGCAACCGACGTCCCAACCTACGTCGAGCAGGGCGCAGCCGACCTTGGCGTCGCCGGCAAGGACGTGCTCATGGAGTTCGGCGGCCAGGGGCTCTACGAGCCGCTGGACCTGAAAATCGCCAACTGCAAGCTGATGACCGCTGGCAAGGTCGGCGTACCGGAGCCAAAGGGCCGGCTACGTGTGGCAACCAAGTTCGTCAACGTCGCCAAGCGTTATTACGCCGAACAGGGCCGCCAGGTAGACATCATCAAGCTCTACGGCTCGATGGAACTGGCCCCGCTGGTGGGCCTCGCGGACAAGATCATCGACGTGGTCGATACCGGCAATACGCTACGTGCCAATGGCCTGGAGCCGCAGGAGTTGATCGCGCCGATCAGCTCGCGCCTGGTGGTCAACAAGGCGTCGATGAAGATGCAGCACGCGCGTATCCAGGCCTTGATCGACACCTTGCAGCGCGCGGTCGATCAGCGCGGCTAAGCGCCGCGGTCAGCCGGACCGTCACTATCCGCGCCATAGCGAAATTCCCGGGTGCCGGCGCGGTTGGCTTGTTACTCTACGGCGCCTGGACAACTGCAAGACGCATCCCTCATGAGGCCCGTTATGACCGCTTCCCTCGACCTTCGCCGACTCAACGCCGCTGATCCCGATTTCGCTCGACACTTGGATCATCTGCTGAGCTGGGAAAGCGTGTCCGACGAGGGCGTCAATCAGCGGGTACTGGACATCATCGCTGCCGTGCGCGCGCGCGGCGACGCCGCGCTGGTCGAATTGACGCAGCGATTCGACGGGTTGCAAGTCGCCTCGATGGCTGACCTCATCCTGCCTCGAGCGCGCCTCGAAGCTGCACTTGAGCGCATCACTCCGGCCCAGCGCCAGGCGCTTGAAGCGGCTGCCGAGCGGGTTCGTACCTATCACGAACGTCAGAAGCAAGACTCCTGGCGATACACCGAGGCCGACGGCACGGTGCTTGGCCAGCAGGTGACTCCGCTCGACCGCGCCGGCCTCTACGTGCCGGGCGGCAAGGCGTCCTACCCATCATCGGTACTGATGAACGCCATCCCCGCCAAGGTAGCGGGCGTACCGGAGGTGGTGATGGTGGTGCCGACGCCCCGCGGCGAAATCAACGAGCTCGTGCTGGCGGCGGCATGTATCGCAGGTGTCGATCGAGTCTTCACCATCGGTGGCGCCCAAGCCGTCGCTGCGTTGGCCTACGGCACGGAGAGCGTGCCACCGGTGGACAAGATTGTCGGCCCCGGCAACATCTACGTGGCGACCGCCAAGCGCCACGTGTTCGGCAAGGTTGGCATCGACATGATTGCCGGTCCGTCCGAAATCCTCGTGGTCTGCGACGGCCAGACGGATCCTGACTGGATCGCAATGGACCTGTTCTCCCAAGCCGAGCACGACGAAGACGCCCAGTCGATCCTTGTCAGCCCCGACGCCGCCTTCCTCGATCGCGTCGCCGAAAGCATTGCGCGGCTGCTGCCAACGCTGGAGCGCGCTGACATCGCACGTGCGTCGATGCAGGGTCGCGGCGCGCTGATTCAGGTCGCCGACATGAAGCAGGCGATCGAAGTCGCCAACCGTATCGCGCCGGAACACCTGGAGTTGTCGGTCGCCGAGCCTGAACAGTGGCTGCCGCACATCCGCCACGCTGGTGCGATCTTCATGGGGCGTTACACCGCCGAGGCGCTGGGCGATTACTGTGCCGGCCCGAACCACGTCTTGCCGACGTCCGGCACGGCGCGCTTCTCATCGCCGCTCGGTGTGTACGACTTCCAGAAGCGTTCCTCGATCATCCATTGCTCGGCTGATGGCGCCTCCGAACTCGGCAAGATCGCCTCCGTGCTTGCCCGCGGCGAGTCGCTGACGGCGCACGCGCGCAGCGCCGAGTACCGGATCAAGCCGTGATCCAGTAGGAGCAGCTGCCTGGCGATTCGCGCTCAAAGCCATCGCCAGCACGCCGGCTTCCGCACCACCTAGACCCCCAACGAATTCGAGGAGAGAAGGGCATGAGCAAGTTCTGGAGCCCTTTCGTCAAGGACCTGGTCCCCTATGTTCCCGGCGAACAGCCCAAGCTGAGCAAGCTGGTCAAGCTCAACACCAATGAGAACCCATATGGCCCTTCGCCGAAGGCGGTGGCGGCGATGCACGCAGAGTTGGGCGATAGCCTGCGCCTGTATCCAGACCCCAACGGCGAGCGGCTCAAGCGGGCCGTGGCGGACTACTACGGCGTGCGACCCGAGCAGGTGTTCGTTGGTAACGGTTCGGACGAGGTGCTCGCCCATGCGTTCCACGGCCTGTTCCAACACCGTGAACCACTGCTTTTCCCGGACATCAGCTACAGCTTCTACCCGGTGTATTGCGGACTCTACGGCATCGAGTACCAGGCGATACCGCTCGACGACGGTTTCAACATCGACGTGGCCGATTATGCACGGCCCAACGGTGGAATCATTTTCCCCAACCCGAACGCACCGACCGGCTGCCTGCTCGGGCTCACGGCCATTGAGCAGTTGTTGACGGGCAGCCCCGATTCGGTGGTGCTGGTCGATGAAGCCTATATCGATTTCGGTGGCGACTCGGCCATCGCGCTGGTCGATCGTTATCCTAATCTGCTGGTCACCCAGACCCTATCAAAGTCACGCTCGCTGGCCGGTTTGCGGGTCGGGCTGGCGGTTGGGCATCCGGACCTGATCGAGGCTCTGGAGCGCATCAAGAACAGCTTTAACTCTTATCCGCTCGATCGTGTCGCCATCGCCGGAGCCGCAGCGGCGTTCGAAGATCGCGACCATTTCGAGCAGACGCGCCGGCAGGTTATCGACAGTCGCGAAGCGGTGACCGCGTCGATGAAAGCGCTGGGTTTCGAGGTGCTGCCATCGGCCACGAACTTTATTTTTGCCCGTCATCCAGCGCACGATGCGTCTCTGGTCGCGGCACGTCTGCGCGAGCAGGGCATTATTGTTCGTCACTTCAAGGCGGCGCGGATCGATCAGTTCTTGCGCATCACAATCGGCACGCCTGAGCAGAACCAGGCGTTGCTCGACGCGCTGGGTCAGCTCATCGGCTGATCGTCACGCAGCGGCGCCGCCCTTGCGCGGCGGCGTCGTTCGCCTCGTGGCCTTTTATTGCTGGGGGCTCTTTTCGACCAGTGGACGCATGCCCACCTCGGCCGTGAGCGTGAGCGGCTTACCGTTACGTAGGATGTCGATATCGATGCGATCACCGGGCCGCGCCCGCGCGACCTGGTTCATCGATGTGCGACCGTCCAGCGCCTGCTCTCCATCAATGCTGAGAATCAGGTCGCCGGGTTGCAGGCCCGCGCGCTCGGCGGGCCCGTCGCGATACACCCCGGCGACGACGATTCCGGGGCGCCCGGCCTGACCGAAGGACTCTGCCAGCTCTTGGGTCAGCGATTGGACCTCGACGCCCAGCCAGCCGCGGATGACCTGGCCGTGCTCGATGATCGACTTCATCACCTCCATGGCCAGCTTCACCGGGATCGCAAAGCCGATGCCCTGCGAGCCGCCCGACTCCGAAATGATCGCGGTGTTGATGCCGATCAAGTGGCCGGCGGTGTCGACCAACGCGCCGCCTGAGTTGCCGCGGTTGATCGCCGCGTCGGTCTGGATGAAGTCTTCATAGGTATTCAGCCCAAGCTGGTTGCGGCCGGTGGCACTGATGATCCCCATAGTGACGGTCTGGCCAACGCCGAACGGGTTCCCAATCGCCAGGGTGACGTCGCCGATGCGAATGCTGTCCGAATGGCCAAGCGTGATGGCGGGCAGATTGGCCAGGTCGATCTTGAGCACGGCGAGATCGGTCTCGGGGTCGCTACCGATGACCCTGGCAAGGGTTTCGCGGCCGTCACGCAACGCCACGACGATCTGCTCGGCATTGGCCGTCACGTGGTAGTTGGTCAGCAGATAGCCTTCGGGGCTCATGATCACCGCCGAGCCCAGGCTCGACTCCATCCGGCGCTGGCGCGGCAGGCTGTCGCCAAAGAAGCGCTGGAACAGCGGATCATCCTTGAGCATCGGCTGTTGCGCGGAGCTGTCGATTACCTTGGTGGTGTATAGGTTGGCTACGGCCGGGGCCGCACCACTCACGGCGCTCGCATAGGAATAAGGACCTTGCCGCGGGGCGCCGGCTGGTAACGTCTGTTGCAAGGTGTATTCGGGTTCGGCGGTCATGCCGACCAGATGGGGGTAGCGCTGAATGATCAGCAGGGCCAGCAGCAAGCCCACCAGCAACGGCCAGCCGATAAAACGCAGGGCATTGATCATCGCGATTGAAAATCCGGACAGGTTGCTCGGGGCAGGGGTGCCCTTTAAGGTGGCGGCATTATACGAAGCTGACGAGGAAATGCAGCTTAGTCCATGTGATTCTGGGTATTCATCCGCACGGCTTAGTTCGCCCCGTTGCAGAGCGACCCAGGTTCGCACGTCAATCGAACTGGGAGAGGCTTGATGGCCGTTGCACTGTCGACTTTGGTGGCGTACGCCGATCGTTATCTGAACGCGGGCAAGATTGCCGATTACTGCCCCAATGGGCTGCAGGTCGAGGGCCGCGCCGAGGTGAGCCGTATCGTCAGCGGCGTTACTGCGAGCCAGGCGCTGCTGGATGCAGCCGTCGAAGCCGGCGCGGACGTTGTATTGGTCCACCACGGCTACTTCTGGAAGAACGAAGATCCACGTGTGCTGGGCATGAAGCAACGGAGGCTCAGGACGTTGCTGCTCAACGACATCAGCCTGCTGGCCTACCATCTGCCGCTAGACGTCCATCCCGAGGTCGGTAACAACGTGCAGCTGGCGCGTGTGCTCGGGTTGCTGGAGGAGGGGCCGCTCGAACCTGACAATCCGCGCTCGGTGGGGCTGGTCGGCTCGCTCCCAGAGCCGCTTCTCCCGTCTGAATTGGCGGCGCGGATACAGCGCGAGCTGGGGCGTGAGCCGCTAACGGTCGCGGGCACGGCTCCTATTCAGCGCATCGCCTGGTGCACCGGTGGCGCTCAGGGTTACATCGAACAGGCTGTCGCAGCAGGCGCCGATGCGTACTTGACTGGGGAGGTGTCCGAGCAGACGGTGCATGTCGCGCGTGAGACGGGCATCAGTTTCTTCGCTGCGGGCCATCATGCAACGGAGCGCTATGGCGTCCAAGCGCTTGGGGAGCATCTGGCGCGGCAATTCGGCATCGAGCACCGGTTCATTGACTGCCCGAACCCTGCGTGATCACTGGCCGATACGCCGACGCTCACGGTCTCGCGACCATTTTGGCGCGGCATAAACCTAGAGCATTTCGATCTAACCGGCGGCCTGATTAGAATTTATCGCCGTGATAAAGTGGCGCCCTCGTTCCGGCCTGCCGGCCGTCCATCTGCCTATACGTGAGTAGCCATGGTCGACAAACTGACGCATCTGAAACAGCTGGAGGCGGAAAGCATCCACATCATCCGTGAGGTGGCCGCCGAATTCGACAACCCGGTGATGCTCTATTCCATCGGCAAGGACTCGGCCGTGATGCTGCATCTGGCGCGCAAGGCGTTCTTTCCAGGCCGCCTGCCGTTCCCGGTGATGCACGTCGATACGCGCTGGAAGTTCCAGGAGATGTACCGCTTCCGCGAAAAGATGGTCACGGAAATGGACCTGGACCTGATCACGCACATCAATCCCGATGGCGTGGCGCAGAACATCAACCCGTTCACCCACGGCAGTGCCAAGCACACCGACATCATGAAAACCGAGGGGCTCAAGCAGGCGCTGGACAAGCACGGTTTTGATGCGGCCTTCGGCGGTGCGCGGCGTGACGAAGAGAAATCGCGAGCCAAAGAGCGCGTCTACTCGTTCCGCGACAGCAAGCACCGCTGGGATCCGAAGAACCAGCGCCCGGAGCTGTGGAACGTCTACAACGGCAACGTGAAGAAGGGCGAGTCGATCCGCGTCTTCCCACTGTCGAACTGGACCGAGCTGGACATCTGGCAATACATCTATCTGGAACAGATCCCGATCGTGCCGCTGTACTTCGCCGCCGAGCGCGAAGTCATCGAGAAAAACGGCACCCTGATCATGATCGACGACGAACGCATCCTCGAGCACCTCAGCGACGAGGAAAAGGCGCGTATCGAGAAGCGTATGGTTCGCTTCCGCACCCTGGGCTGCTACCCGCTGACGGGCGCCGTTGAATCCACCGCGACGACCTTGCCGGAAATCATCCAGGAGATGCTCCTGACCCGCACCTCCGAACGCCAGGGCCGCGTCATCGACCACGATGCCACCGGGTCGATGGAAGAAAAGAAACGCCAGGGTTACTTCTAAGGATTACGCACCATGTCTCATCAGTCAGATTTGATCGGCCAGGACATCCTCGCGTACCTGGCGCAGCACGAGCGCAAAGAACTCCTGCGGTTTCTCACCTGCGGCAACGTCGACGACGGCAAGAGCACCCTGATCGGGCGTTTGCTGCACGACTCCAAGATGATCTACGAGGATCACCTCGAGGCGATCACGCGCGACTCGAAAAAATCCGGCACCACGGGCGATGACGTCGACCTGGCGCTGCTGGTCGATGGCCTCCAGGCCGAGCGCGAGCAGGGCATCACCATCGACGTGGCCTACCGTTATTTCTCCACGGCCAAGCGCAAGTTCATCATCGCCGATACCCCTGGCCATGAGCAGTACACGCGCAACATGGCCACCGGTGCCTCGACCTGCGACCTGGCAATCATCCTCGTCGACGCGCGCTACGGCGTGCAGACGCAGACCAAGCGCCACAGCTTCATCACTTCGCTCCTGGGCATCAAACACATCGTTGTCGCCATCAACAAGATGGACCTGATGGACTTCGACCAGCAGGTCTTCGAGAAGATCAAGGCCGACTACCTGGCCTTTGCCGAGCGTATCGAGCTGCAACCGACGTCCTTGCACTTCGTGCCGATGTCGGCGCTCAAGGGCGACAACGTGGTCAACCGTTCCGAGCGTGCGCCTTGGTACGAAGGGCAGTCGCTAATGGAGATTTTGGAAAGCGTCGAGATCGCTGGCGATCGCAACTTCGAGGACCTGCGCTTCCCGGTGCAGTACGTCAACCGCCCCAACCTCAACTTCCGTGGTTTCGCTGGCACACTGGCCAGCGGCATCGTGCGCAAGGGCGACGAGGTGTTGGTATTGCCGTCCGGCAAGCGCAGCACCGTCAAATCCATCGTCACATTTGACGGCGAGCTGGAGCAGGCGACCCCGGGCGAAGCCATCACGCTGACCCTCGAAGACGAGATCGATGTGTCGCGCGGTGACATGCTGGTCCACGCCGACAACCAGCCGCGCATCGCCGACGCGTTCGATGCCGTGCTGGTGTGGATGGCCGAGGAGCCGATGCTGCCTGGCAAGAAATATGACATCAAGCGCGCCACCAGCTACGTCCCCGGTTCCATCGCCAGCATCACGCACCGCGTGGATGTGAACACCCTGGAGCATGGCCCGGCCAGCAGCCTGCAGCTCAACGAGATCGGGCGGGTAAAGGTCAGCCTTGATGCGCCGATTGCGCTCGACGGCTACGCGCAGAACCGCACCACTGGCGCCTTCATCATCATCGATCGCCTGACCAATGGCACCGTCGGCGCCGGTATGATCATCGCCGATCCCTTGTCGCACGGTACGTCCGGCCATCATGGCGCGCTCGCGCACGTATCGACCGACGAGCGCGCGACGCGTTTTGGCCAGCAGCCCGCGACCGTACTGTTTACCGGTCTTTCGGGTGCGGGCAAGAGCACGCTGGCCTACGCGGTCGAGCGCAAGCTCTTCGACATGGGGCGCGCGGTCTATGTGCTGGACGGGCAGAACCTGCGTCATGACCTGAACAAGGGCCTGCCGCAGGACCGCGCTGGTCGCACCGAAAATTGGCGCCGCGCCGCGCATGTGGCGCGCCAGTTCAACGAGGCCGGTCTGATCACCCTGGCTGCGTTCGTTGCTCCAGATGCCGAGGGCCGTGAACAGGCCAAGGCGCTGATCGGCGCTGATCGGGTCGTCACCGTCTACGTACAGGCGTCACCGCAGGCGTGCCAACAGCGCGACCCGCAGGGGCTTTACGCTGCCGGTAGCGACAATATCCCGGGCGAGTCCTTCCCGTACGACATCCCGGGCAATGCCGATCTCGTCATCGACACCGAGTCGCTGAGCGTGGAAGAGGGTGCCAAGCAGGTGATTGATTTGCTGCGTAAGCGCGGCGCTATCTAAGCGAGCCTTCGTTGACGCGAAAACGCCCTGCTAATGCAGGGCGTTTTTGTTTGGGCTGCATTGCCCGTCATTCCGCGCAGCTAAGCAACGTAGGTTGGATTAGCCGAAGGCGTAATCCGACGGTCGCGTGGATGCGTGCGTGCTTGCGTGCGGGTACGGTGTCTGGTCGATTCGATGCGCCCATGCTCGGTAAACGACGCAAGCGCCTCTGGCGATTCCATCCTTCGAAAGCCGCACACAGCCGATGCCGTGCGGCACACACGACGTAGGTTGGATTAGCCGAAGGCGTAATCCGACAGAGGCTACATGTCACGATGCCCACGCACCGCGCCAGGGACGAGAAGCGACGGATCGCCCGCCCAGTCAACTGGATAAAGTCCCGCACGCACATCACGGTGAAAGCTCGAATAGGGCCAGTCGCATACGCGCCGAACCAGGCCGTGCTTGAGTGGATTGACGTGAACGTAATCGACATGCCGGCGGAAGTCGCTTTCATTGCGGATCATGTGCTCCCAATAGCGACGTTGCCAGATACCGCGCTCACCTCGTTGCAGGCGCACCGCCGATCGATATTCGCCAGGAGGCAAGGCGCGGCTGAAGAACGTTTTGATCAGCCGCCACCGCAGAGCGTAGTCCGCGTCACCTGGCGGTAGCGTCCAAACACAATGCATGTGCTCGGGGAGCACAACCCAGGCGTCGATGGTAAACGGATGGAGCCGGTGTACCCGCCGGACCGACGCCCGAAACAGATCGATATGCCGCACCAGCAAATCGTTGCCGCGTCGCTCCAGCAGATTCACAGTGAAAAACCAGCTCGCCCCCGGGACGAGGGCGCGACGGTAGTTAGGCATCCTTGCCTCCAGCGTTGCAATTGCTGGAAGTGTAGGCGGCACCAATCGCGGTTGGTGCGGCCTATTCGTGATAAACGACAAGCCGGCACACAAACCGATGCGCAGACGATGAAGGTTGGATTAGCCGAAGGCGTAATCCTACGTTTGTGTGGGTGCGTGCGGGTGCGGTGGTGGGGCAACCGATATGGCCGGTTCGCGGTAAACGACGGAAGCGCCTCCGGCGATTCCATCCTACGAAGCGATTCTCCGTCCCGTGGTGTCCGTCATTCGGCGCAGTCAAGCAACGTAGGTTGGATTAGCCAAAGGCGTAATCCGACGTTCGCGTGAATGCGTGCGGGTGCGGTGTTTGATTGATCACTGTGCCCGCGCGCGGTAACCGACGGAAGCGTGTCTGGCGACCCACCGGATGAAAGGCGATCCGCCGCCGTGGTCATCCCCCAAACAGCAAAACGCCTCGCACGAAGGCAAGGCGTTTTGTTTGCAACGGTGGAGTGGGTTCGTTGGATGACGGATTACGCTTCGCTAATCCATCTTACGAATTGATCCGCCTTACCGGGTTTGGCCGGGCGGACGCGGCCCGTTTCGCGGTCACCGACGGAAGCGCCTCCGGCGATTCCATCCTACGAAAAGCGATACGCCGTACCGATCCGGTGCCAAGCGAATGTAGGTTGGAATAGCCGAAGGCGTATTCCGACGTTCCGGAGGGTCGGGTGATCGAAGTGTTTGGTCGAGCGGACGCGGCCCGTTTCGCGGTCACCGACGGAAGCGCCTCCGGCGATTCCATCCGACGAAAAGCGATCCGCCGTACCGGCCCGGTGCCAAGCGAATGTAGGTTGGAATAGCCGAAGGCGTATTCCAACGTTCCGGGGGGGCGGGTGATCGAGGTGTTT
>NZ_JAHVDX010000006.1:0-126633 GCF_051486945.1 Stutzerimonas chloritidismutans
GGGTTTGCGCGGCACAGCCAATCTTCGGAGCGATGGCCTCAATGGCTGCCCACTCGGACGGATAGTCGTTCAGGTGTTCCAGAACCATGCGCACAGCACGTTCACGGACTTCAGGGGAGTAGGTAGTAGTCTTTCTCATGGCCTCATCTCTCAAGAGCTGAGGCCTCCACGAAACCCGGGGCGATTCAGAGTCGCTTCCTGCGACCGGCTGTAAGCCGCTCAGGAAGCGCAGTGGAACATCACCCAGTATCGGACATCATCACAGTACCTGACCGTCGTTACAGCTGGATCAGCAAGCATCAAGTCATTCATGAGCTAAATCTGAGACGGCCGAAGCAAGCTTGACTCTCTGTCCAATATAGGTTGACCGCTAAAAAGCAACCATCTTCAAGAGGGCCTCGGTCGCGGGGTGTAAGAGGGGGATGTTAAGTAAGTCATCCAGTGGGAGGTTCTGTTGGTCGCATTTCCAGAATCCGGGAATGTCTCGAATGAACTCTACTGAGACCACCGCTAAGGTGTGGGTGACAAGAGTAATGGGCGAGCCCGGCCCGATATTGGCTCGCTCTTTCGTACCGCGCGATACCCAGATTAAACATCAATCGCCGATATACTCGCAGCCACTCGTGCAAGTCTCATGGATTCGTATACGAGAGAGTTCAGGTAGCAAAGGCTTTAATTGCTGCCAGATCCAGCGTGCCAAGTTTTCGCTGGTTGGATTCTCCAGGCCTGGCAGATCATTTAGATAGTTGTGATCGAGCTGCTCGTAGAGTGGCCTGAAGATTTCCTTGATTTCGCTGAAATCTCGAATCCAACCAGTATGCGGGTCTACATCGCCTTTTATATACAGTGCGACCCGGAACGAATGCCCGTGCAGGCGGCCGCACTTATGGCCGGCGGGTACATGGGGCAGGCGGTGTGCTGACTCGAAAGTAAACTCTTTGAAGATTTCCACGAAACAATCCGGCCGAGCTGAGTAAAGATAAGCCCGGATTCTACGCTGTTTGAGCTTGCATTGCTGCTGTCAGCGCGCTCGTCGTTTTTGACAGTACTTCACCGTTAGGGCAAAGTACTGCGCTTTTTGCAGCCGACTAGGGAATCTGAATGAACGCGGTAGTGGCAGCAGTCGGCATTATGCTGATCTTGAGTTTGTGTCGAGTACACGTGGTGGTGGCGCTCATCGCAGGCGCGATTGCTGGGGGGCTGGTAGGTGGTCTGGGCCTGGAGGGTAGCTTGGCAGCTTTCAATAAAGGCCTCGGGGGAGGCGCGACGGTCGCCCTCTCGTACGCGCTTTTGGGCGCGTTTGCCGTTGCGATTGGCAAGAGTGGGCTGGCCAACGCGCTTGCTGATCGTGCACTTGCGATGGTGGGGTCGCAGGATTCGCAGGCGGCCGGCTCAGTCAAATGGATCATGATCCTCCTGCTGCTCGTTGTTGCGGTATCTTCGCAGAACATTCTACCTATCCATATCGCGTTTATTCCGCTCCTTGTACCGCCACTGCTGTGCGTACTGAGCAAGCTTCAGATCGATAGACGTTTGATTGCTTGCGTATTGGCTTTCGGGCTCGTTACTCCGTACATGTTCCTTCCGGTTGGTTTCGGCAGCATTTTTCTTAATGAAATTTTGCTTGCCAATGTCGACCAGAACGGAGCAGACATCAGCTCCGTCAATGTAAGTCAGGCGATGCTTATTCCGGCGATCGGGATGTGCACTGGGCTGCTTGTAGCCTTATTCAGCTATCGCAAGCCTCGAAAATATGAGCTGGCGAAAATCGAGAAGGTCGAGGCGCGCGGTGCGCGCTACAGCGGCTTGACCTTGATGGTAGCTGCCATTGCTGTCGGGGCTGCTTTCATTGTTCAACTATGGCTCGACTCGATGATCCTGGGTGCCTTGGTTGGTTTTGTTATCTTTTCCGTATCTGGCGTGGTGCGCTGGAGAGAGGCCGATGATCTGTTCACGGAAGGTATGAAAATGATGGCCATGATCGGTTTCATCATGATCGCGGCCGCAGGTTTCGCAGAGGTCATGCGTGCTACTGGAGAAGTGAAAGCTCTGGTGGATGCATCGACGGCCTGGATTGGTAGCAGCAAGGCTGTCGGAGCGCTGATGATGCTGTTGGTAGGCCTTCTGGTCACCATCGGTATCGGTTCGTCGTTCTCCACCGTGCCGATCATCGCGGCAATCTTCGTTCCACTAGGCCTGGAGTTGGGGTTTAGTCCCTTGGCCATTGTCAGTCTCGTAGGCACCGCCGGCGCGCTCGGTGATGCAGGATCACCAGCTTCGGACTCGACACTTGGTCCAACCGCAGGTTTGAACGCAGACGGGCAACATAACCATATCTGGGACACGGTCGTCCCGACGTTCCTGCATTACAACCTGCCCTTGCTAGGTTTCGGCTGGATTGCCGCGATGGTGCTCTAAACCTGGGGGCTGGCTCCGCAGCCCCTCATTGCTCCAGCACTCCTGAGCGCAATCGCTGACTAATGAACAGTCCCGTCAGCGATAGGAACATCACGAGTGAATACGACCCTGGAGCAAAAAGTCTTTCTGGCGCTGTTGCTCGTCGTATCCGTCGCATTTGGCTGGATTCTTTACCCGTTCTATGGCGCAGTGTTCTGGGCCGTAATTCTCGCCATTATCTTTGCGCCGCTGCAGCGTTGGCTTTACAAGCGACTCGGCAACCGGCGCAACCTGACTGCTTTAATCACGCTGCTGGTCTCGCTGATGGTCGCCGTTCTGCCAGTGATCTTCATCACGGGGTTGTTAGTTCAGGAAGGCGCATCGCTATATCGGCAGATCGAAAGCGGTGAGTTGGATATCGGCGGTATTGTGGAAAGTGCGAAAGATCTGTTGCCTGCTTCGGTACAAGGCCAGATGCAGCGCTTTGGGTTTGGCGATATCGATCAAATACGGAATCGCCTAGCCAGTGGCGCGTTGGAGGGGAGCCAGTTCCTTGCGACCAAGGCGTTCAGCTTCGGACAGGGTACGTTCCAGTTCGTAATCAGCTTTTTCGTCATGCTCTACCTTCTATTCTTCCTAATTCGCGACGGACGCGAACTGGTCGGCAAGGTACGCCGTGCACTGCCATTAAGTGATACGCAGAAGCGCAGGCTTTTCAGCAAATTCACACGAGTGGTGCGAGCGACAGTCAAGGGCAACATCGTTGTCGCCGCTACACAGGGCTTCTTAGGTGGGGTGATTTTCGCTGTTCTGGATATTCCAGGCGCGTTGCTCTGGGGCGTGCTGATGGCGTTTCTTTCGTTATTGCCGGCAGTGGGGGCTGGCATCATATGGACCCCCGTCGCCATCTACTTTCTCATGCAGGGCATGGTCGTTCAGGGTGTCGTGCTGACACTCTACGGAATCTTGGTGATCGGGCTAGTGGACAACATTCTTCGGCCGATTCTGGTGGGCAAGGATACGAAGATGCCTGATTACGTAGTGTTGATTTCAACGCTCGGTGGGCTTGCGTTGTTCGGTCTGAATGGCTTCGTGATTGGGCCGTTGATCGCGGCACTCTTTATCTCAGCCTGGGGTTTGTTCACCTCTCCTGAAAACGATTCACCGGTTTAGGTGCGCCGGCTGGGCGCACCTGGTTTCCCGAAGGTCAGAGCACCCGGCCACCGTCCGTGCGACGGATGATTACAGTCGCCGAGCGTGGGCGCCGTCCGGGGCCGTCCGGCCAAACGCTGGTGAACTGGGTTGGCGTCGAACCCTCGCCCGGGTGCTGAACGTTGACGAAGACCGTCCGGAAGTCCGGCGTCGACGTGATACCCGTGATTTCAGCTCCAAGCGGGCCAACCAGGAAGCGCTTCGTCTCGCCGGACTTCGGATCGGATACGAGCATCTGATTGTTACCGAATGGACCCGAGCGCAGTTGGCTGCCACTCATGTCAGTCTGGATCCACAGACGACCTTCATCATCGAACCAAAGCCCATCGGGGCTTGCCAGGATGTTACTGGCGTCGAGCGCATTGCCGCGCGGATCGCGGCTGTCGCTTTCCGGTCCGGCGAGCAGGTAGAGATCCCAGCTAAACCGCGTACCGATGTTATTACGGCCGTCCTCACGCCAGCGGATGATATGTCCGTACGGGTTTGGCGAGCGCGGATTGGCTGCGTTCGGCTCCTGACGGGCCGAGTTATTGGTGAGTGTGAAATACACTTCGCCTGAATCAGGGTGCACGGCTCCCCACTCGGGGCGGTCCATTTTTGTTGCGCCGACGATATCCGCAGCAAGCCGGGTGTTGATCAGCACCTCTCCTTGATCGCGAAACTGTACGCCAGCGGCCAAACACGCCTGCTGGAAGTTCGTGTCCTCGATATCCAACGCAAGCCAGTCGCCGCTACCGTCCGGATTGAAGCGCGCTACGTACAGCGTCCCTTCATCGAGCAGGCGGCTGTCGCCACGAAGTGGGCGGTACTTGTCTCGGCTGATGTATTTGTAGATGTACTCGTTCTGGGAATCGTCGCCGGAATAACACACGACCGGCCAACCGGCTTTGGCCGGCGCAAAGACCAACCCTTCATGGGCGAAGCGGCCAAGAGCAGTGCGCTTCACCGGCGTGGAATCCGGGTCGAATGGATCGATTTCTACAATCCAGCCAAAGGTGTTGGGCTCGTTTCTATAGTCGGCGCGAGGATCGTTGCCGGTGATGGTCGCATCGAAACGCTGGAATTCGTCCCCCGGTACGGTTTCCCATCCATAGCGGCCGGTCGATTGCACACCATAGCGATCGAGGTGTCTGGGTAATTCGGTGTCGCGGCTGGCAAAGTAACCCGCCCAGTTCTCCTCGCAGGTCAGATAAGTGCCCCACGGGGTATAGCCGTTAGAGCAGTTGTTCAGTGTGCCTCGAGCGGTAGTACCGCTTGGGCTGTAGCGTGTTTTCATGAGGTCATGGCCGCGCGCTGGGCCTTCGATGCGCATCGGCGTCGCACCGGTGATGCGGCGGTTGCGAGCAGAAGGCAGCACCGCCCAGTCGCCGCGTGCGTTGCGCTTGATTTCAACGACCGAGACGCCATGGGCATTGATTTCCTTGCGAACTTCTTCCGCTTTTGTGCGCTTGCCATCCTGGACCGTCGGTCCGTTCGGATGCAGCAACGCACTATCGACGTACTCGTGGTTCAGAGCCAGCAAACCATGGTCGCTCTTTCGTCCCTTGAATCGCGCGTCCATTGGAAAGAAGTGCATGCCGTCGTGGTGCATGCCGGTCTGCTGTGCCTGATCTTCGGCGCTGTTGCTTGCGTCCTCGAGATAAGCAGGATAACTACCGCAAATGGGCGTACCCCACGGAATGAATACTTCTGCGGTATAGCCTTCTGGGACCGTGATAGCGTCAGCGCGCGTAACCCCTACGGCACCAAAGGGGAGACGGCTGCGGCGTTGAAAGGCCGGCGCTTTGCCTTGAGGTGCGGCGGCTTGAGCGATCGCCGGCATCCCGCCCAGGAACGCCAGTGCACCCAGCGCGGCGCCGCCGGCGAGGATTTGGCGTCGCCCTAGGGCGATCACATCCTGGATATGCGGGTTGGTGGAACGGTTGCTGGGGCGTTCATCACCATTGCCGAACATGATGCTGTGATTATCGTCAGTCACGATTGAGGCTCCATTAGGCTAATCGACGGAGCCATGACGCTATAGGGTGCACGCGACAAGTTAATGACAGGCTTGCGCCGGCCGACGAGAGGTTTGCTGACGCAAAAAAAAGCCCCGGCACAAGGCCGGGGTTGGGAAATTTATCCGGCCCGGCTCACCCGGGCCGGCACCATGATCAGTGGAATTGGTTCATGGTGTTGTCTTTGCCGCTGGCCTTCAGAGCCGCTTCGCCAGCGAAGTACTCTTTGTGGTTATCACCAATATCGGAACCGGCCATGTTCTGGTGCTTGACGCAAGCGATGCCCTGGCGAAGCTCCTCACGCTGGACGCCCTTGACGTAGGCCAGCATGCCTTGGTCGGCAAAGTAGCCCTTGGCCAGATTGTCGGTGGAGAGTGCGGCAGTGTGGTAAGTCGGCAGGGTGATCAGGTGGTGGAAGATACCGGCGTGGGCCGAACCGTCGCGCTGGAAGGTACGGATCTTCTCGTCGGCAACCTGGGCGAGCTCGGTCTCGTCGTATTCAACGCTCATCAGCTTGGCGCGGTCGTAGGCGGACACGTCCTTGCCCTCCGCAACGAACGCATCGAACACCTGTTGACGGAAGTTCAGGGTCCAGTTGAACGATGGGCTGTTGTTGTAGACCAGCTTGGCGTTCGGGACGACGTGGCGGATGCGGTCAACCATGGCCTTGATCTGGCCTACGTGCGGCTTCTCGGTTTCGATCCACAGTAGGTCAGCGCCATTCTGCAGCGAGGTGATGCAATCCAGGACGCAGCGATCTTCGCCGGTGCCCTTGCGGAACTGGAAGAGGTTGCTCGGCAGGCGCTTGGGCCGCAGCAGCTTGCCTTCACGCTTGATGACCACGTCGCCATTACCCAGTTCGGCTTCGGAGATCTCTTCACAATCCAGGAACGAGTTATACAGGTCGCCGAGGTCGCCCGGCTCCTTGGTCACGGCGATCTGCTTGGTCAGGCCGGCCCCCAGCGAGTCGGTACGTGCAACGATCACGCCGTTGTCGATGCCCAGCTCGAGGAAGGCGTAGCGGACGGCCGCGATCTTGGCGAGAAAGTCAGCGTGCGGAACGGTAACCTTGCCGTCCTGGTGGCCGCATTGCTTTTCGTCAGAAACCTGGTTCTCAATCTGGATGCAGCAGGCGCCTGCTTCGATCATGCGCTTGGCCAGCAGATAAGTGGCTTCAGGGTTACCGAAGCCGGCATCGATGTCGGCAATGATCGGGACAATGTGCGTTTCGTGATTGTCGATCTGGTTCTGGATCTCGTTGGCCTTGGCGGTATCGCCAGCGGCACGGGCAGCGTCCAGAGCGGTGAACAGCAGGTCCAGTTCACGAGAGTCAGCTTGGCGCAGGAACGTGTACAGCTCCTCGATCAGGTCGGAGACAGCCGTTTTTTCGTGCATCGACTGGTCCGGCAGCGGACCGAACTCCGAACGCAGAGCCGCAACCATCCAGCCGGACAGGTAGAGGTAGCGCTTGTTGGTGGTCTTGAGGTGCTTCTTGATAGAGATCAGCTTCTGCTGGCCGATGAATCCATGCCAGCAACCAAGCGACTGCGTGTACAGCGACGAGTCCGCATCGTACTCGGCCATATCCCGGCGCATGATGTCCGCGGTGTATTGAGCGATTTCCAGGCCAGTCTTGAAGCGGTTCTGGGCGCGCATGCGGGCCACGGACTCAGGGTTGATCGCGCTCCAACTGCTTCCAGCTGCTTCTTTCAGCGCGGCAACGGCTTTGATGTCGTTTTGATAAGCGGACATGGTCAATCCTTTCGAGAGAAATTCGTGTTTGGTTGAGCACCGACTGTTCCCACCGAAACCTGCATGCTGGGCTCATCATGCGAGCAACATGCGGCAGAGCGTCGAAATACCGACCGAGACGAGATTGACCAGGAGGAGGGTGTGCAGTTACGACCGCAAGAAGAGCAAGGCAACTAAGGGAATGGTCGTGGCATTCCAACACACTGGCAGGCGCCATGAGTGGCTTAGCGGACTGATCTTCATGCTGTACGTCAATCGCTTCCCCGTCCCTCAGGACGACTCGTTCCAGTCGCAACCTCGTCAGTCCGCCTTGTGGGCAGTGCAGTCACGGAACGCTTGCTGGTTGGCCGAGCGATCCGGAGACCCTTTAAGGGCCCCTGGTTAGCGGGAGCGGGGCCATGATGCGCCGGGCACATTGCTTCGTCAAATGTTTTGTAGTGGTTTTTTTAAGGCACTACATATTTCGCGGAAGGAAGATGGGAGGGGACGTTAATCGAGGCGTTCGACCTTGAGGCGAAGCGAGTGGTCCTGCTGCCCGTTCGTGGAGTAGCGACGCAGCGAGCCTCGCTGCTCGGAGGTAGCGCTTTCGTTAACGCCGCCTAGCGAAATCCATTCGCCCAGCCGGCCGCTGACCCGCGTATCAGTTTCCTGAATGTCGATCACATCAGGGTGGGCACTGTTAAGGCGGTCGTTGTGGCTGCTGATGGTAACTTGGACGCGCTCGCCCTGAACCGTGGCGGTCGCATAGAAGCCACGAGACACGTCGCGATATTGAGTTTGTTGGTAGATCTGGCCGTAGCCGTCGGTACTACGCGTAGTGATCGGAACGCTCTGGCCGACCTGAATCAACGCCGGGTAGCCCTCGGTTGCCTGCACTTGCTGGATGCCGCCCCCTTGGCTTTGCGTGCTGTGCCGAATGATGCGGACCTCGTCCCGCCCCCTGCGCTCGCCCTGGCCTGTCTCGATGCTGACATTGCCGCCACGAATCGCCCCATCGACCTGATAGCCGCTGCCGGCATCGCTCGCGGTGTTCTGAGTGTCGACGCTGATCAGTAGGCGCTTCGGCTCGGTGTCCAACTGTGACAGTACCTGCCGAAGCTCACCAATCACCTCATCGGGGGCATTCACGATCAATTGGTTGCCATAAGCGTTGACCTTCCCCTGATTGCCTACCACCGACTGGGCGATGGGCAGAACGTCTTCGGCCATTCGGAAGTCCAGCGGAATCACTTCGGTTGCCGCCTGGGTGGACAGGCTTATCAGAAAAACTGAAATCGCAGCAAGGCGGCACCGGCTCATAGCAAGAAGCTCCTCAGGTCAGGGTCCGGCAGGCTGTGGGCCCAAGCGGAGTCGAACATCTGCTGGCGTTGGCGTGCCCGGGCTGCGTCCTGGTACACCGCGTATCCGGCAAATAGCTCAGGGCTTGGCCGGATCAGCACACCCTGTTCATCAACGATCAGGAAAGTGCTTTGCTCGATCGGATAATCCGGGTTGAGTCGGCGAATATGCAAGTTGCTTGTCAGCCTTCGTGACAGGGCAAGCAGGCGATGGCTCTCGCGTATTGCCCGAGACGAGTCGGCGAGCAGGATGCGCATACGATTTCGCGGATGCGCGCGCAGCAAGCGGGCGCAGGCTTGCTGGATTTCCACTCGGCTGTACAGCCAGGATTCTAGGTCCGTGCTGTACAGGGCAAGGTTGCGACGCGCCTGTTGCATCAGGCTTAGCGCATGGTGCCTGGCCTGTTCAGCCGTCTCGAAGGGGTGGCGCTCAGCAGAACGATCGGCCAGTGCGCTAGCGGGTGCCGAAGCGGGGAGTGTGGCTCCGCGCGGGAAGCGACCCGGCGAATCGAACTCTATCGCCGGCAAGTCGCTTGTGTCCTCGCTTCGATCCGGATCGCCTCCGCTCATGTCATTGGCTCTTGCGTAGCATGTCGACGTGGGGAATACCCGCCTCGAGGAACTCGTCGCTGGTCACCTCGAAGCCCAGCCGCTCGTAGAAAGAGGTTGCGTGGACCTGTGCCGTCAGATGTTGCTCATCGAGCCCGCGCCGTTCGGCCTCGCTGATCACTGCGCGCATCAACGCCTCGCCGACATTCAAGCCACGCCAGTCCCTTAGTACTGAGACGCGGCCAATGTGCCCATCGTCCAGCAGGCGCGCGGTGCCAATGGCATAGCCATCTTCCAGCGCCAGGAAATGCACCGCGTCGGCATCGTCAGCGTCCCATTCAAGCTCCGGAGGGACAGACTGTTCGGCAATGAACACCGTTTCTCGAATCCGGCGCAGTTCGGCGTTGTCTCGCTGCCAGTCGGCGATACGTACTTCAATCTCACTCATCAGCGAACTCCAGACTTCCTTGTTTGACCAGTTGCCAGATCAGGTTACGCCCATCCTCATCGGCGAGCCACGGGCTGAGGTTGTCTTCATGCAGCGCGTCGGCCGAGCATATCAGCTTGAGCAAATCCTTCAGGTGTGCCGGTAGCAGGCGGCTCTGACCACTTGCGAACAGCAACAGCCCGATGTCAACCTCGCTCCAGGCGAGGCGGGCACTGAGGTTGCGAACCAGCACGGCGCCATCGCCTAAGTTGTCCAGCAACTCGTCCTGCTCGAGCTCGTTGTTCTGTACTCGCTCAGGGTAGCGTGGTTCGGTCATGAACTGGCCGAACCAGGTCAGCAGCAGGCGCTCATCGCCCATGTGTTCGGTGAGCATCGCACGAAGGCGATCAAGGGCGTCGCTCTGGATCTGATAAGGGTCATCCGCGGGTTTCAGGTCAGGATCGCTGTAGCGTTCCTCGTCCGGTAGGAATTGCGCAAGAAAGTCGGTGAAATGCGTCAGAACCTCAGCTGCGCTCGGTGCTCGGAAGCCGAGGGAATAGGTCATGCATGCGTCTTCCGCTGAGCCGTAGTGGGCCAGGTGAGGCGGGAGGTAAAGCATGTCGCCGGGCTCCAGCACCCATTCGTCACCGCACCGGAAGTCGGCGAGGATGCGCAGATCCTGATGAGGCAGCATCGCACTGTCCGAGTCGCACATTTGGCCGACACGCCAGCGCCGCTTGCCGTGCGCCTGCAGCAGGAATACGTCGTAGTTGTCGAAGTGCGGGCCAACACCACCGCCCGGTGCGGCATAGCTGACCATCACGTCATCGATACGCCAGTTCGGTAGGAAGCGGAAGTGCTCGATTAGCTGCGCTACCTCAGGAACGAGCTGATCGACGGCTTGAACCAATAGCGTCCAGTCCTGTTCGGGCAGATCCTGATAGGTGGTCTCGGTGAAAGGGCCCCGCCGCAGCTCCCACGGACTTTCGCCGTGCTCGATCACCAGTCGCGATTCGACTTCTTCCTCCAGCGACAGCCCGGCCAGCTCATCGGGCGAAACTGGACTTTCGAAGCCTGGGATGGCCTGGCGGATCAGCAGCGGTTTCTTCTGCCAGTAGTCCCGAAGAAATTCGCGCGCGCTGATACCGCCAAGGATTTGCAGAGGGATGTCGGATGTCATGAGAGCACCTTGCTCGATGGGCGAGCGGCCAATAAAAACGCCCGGCACAGCCGGGCGCGTACTAGAGAGAAAAGGTTCAGATTCGCTTGGCTTGTGCTGCCGCATTTCCAATGTAGGACGCAGGGGTCAGCTTGCGCAGTTCCTGCTTTGCCTCGGCCGGAATGTCGAGATCGTCGATGAACTTCGCCAACGCATCAGGGCTGATGCCCTTGCCGCGGGTTAGCTCCTTGAGCTTCTCGTAGGGGTTCTCTACGGCATAACGGCGCATGACCGTCTGGATGGGCTCGGCCAGCACTTCCCAACACGCGTCCAGGTCTTCAGCGATGCGAGGCGCATTGAGCTCCAGCTTGCTGATGCCTTTCAACGTTGCTTCGTAAGCGATCACGCTATGGGCGAAGCCTACACCCAGGTTGCGAAGGACCGTCGAGTCGGTCAGGTCGCGCTGCCAGCGTGAAATGGGCAGTTTGCTGGCAAGGTGCTGAAGCAAGGCATTGGCAATGCCCAGATTGCCCTCGGAATTCTCGAAATCGATCGGGTTGACCTTGTGCGGCATGGTCGAGGAGCCAATTTCGCCGGCAACGGTGCGCTGTTTGAAATAGCCGAGCGAGATGTACCCCCACACGTCCCGATCGAAGTCGATAAGGATGGTGTTGAAGCGCGCCACCGCATCGAACAGCTCAGCGATGTAGTCATGCGGTTCGATCTGAGTCGTATAGGGGTTCCACGTGAGGCCCAGGTCGCCCTCGATGAACTCACGTGCGTTGGCTTCCCAATCGATGTCCGGATAGGCGGACAAATGAGCGTTGTAATTGCCCACCGCACCGTTGATCTTGCCGAGCAGCGGCACGGCTTCGACCTGGGCAATCTGGCGCTCGAGGCGATAGACCACGTTCGCCAGTTCCTTGCCAAGCGTGGTCGGTGAGGCTGGCTGGCCATGCGTGCGGGACAGCATGGGCACATCCGCATGATCGACCGCCAGTTGCCTGATCGCATCGGCGAGCTGCCGCATCAGCGGCAGCAGTACCTGATCCCGGCCTTCACGCAGCATCAGCGCGTGAGACAGATTGTTGATGTCTTCGCTGGTGCAGGCGAAGTGGATGAACTCGTTAACCTTCGCGAGCTCCGGCAATTGCTTGGCCTGCTCTTTGAGCAAGTATTCGACCGCCTTCACGTCGTGGTTGGTTGTGCGCTCGAAGGCTTTGACTCGCTCGGCGTGCTCGATCTGGAAGTCTTCGGCGAGCTTGTTCAGGAGCGCATTGGCTTCGGCGGAAAACGGTGCGACTTCGGGAACGCCATCATGCGCGGCCAGGCGTTGAAGCCAGCGCACCTCTACCAGAACGCGGCAACGGATCAGACCGAACTCGCTGAAGATCGGGCGCAACGCGCTGGTTTTGCCGCCATAGCGGCCGTCGACAGGGGATACGGCGGTGAGCGAGGAAAGCTGCATAGAGGGCATTCTCGGACGTTCGAGCACTAAAAAGAGGGCGACGATTATACATGAATCCCACCCGGGGAATTTTACCGGGCCGTGATCGAAGGACGGCCGTTCAACCCGCGCGCACCAGCGGATAGAGAGCGTCGAGCATCTTTCTACGGCTGAATATCATCTGCCAGCGATGCCCGCCTAGCTGGCGCCAGAGCCGCGCAGCTCGGATACCCCCCAGCAGTAACGCACGAATTTTCGCGGCGTTGTTCGGCTGCTGCAGATGACGCATGTCGCCCTGCACCTGGATGCGTTGGCGGAACGTGCTAAGCGTGTCTTGATAGAGGCCTCCGAACGAGGCGATCACGTTTTCATGGGTCAGGCCGAAATGGTCCGCTTGCGCCTGTATCTGGTCCAGTCGGCTGCCGATGACTTGAAGCATGTCGCGGCGCTTGTCCAGTTGACGTTCGAGCCCGATCATCGCCAGCGCATAGCGCAGCGGTTCGCGTTGCAGGCTGCTGGTGTCTCGCTCGAGCGCGCCGACTAATGCCCGATACCCTTCCCGCAAGTTAAGATCGTCGCCGCCGTAGATGTCCAGCGCGGGCAGTTCTTCACGGATGAGCAGGCTACCCAAGAGGCTGGAGAGCGCTGCATTGGGCGCTTGCCCGGTGCGCGCGATGCGGTCGACGAGCGCCGCCGCTTCGAATACGGCGCCGAGCGCAACGAGTTGTTCCTGTAGCGGCGTCATGGGCGCGCTCCGGTTTGCCAAGGCTCGGCGGTCTCGATCACGCCGCCGCCCAAGCAGACATCGCCGTCATAAAGGACGACCGACTGCCCCGGTGTCACTGCGCGCTGCGGCTCGTCGAACACGACGCGATAGCCCGTTTCGGTGCGTTCGAGCGTGCATGCTTGGTCGGTCTGGCGATAGCGCACCTTGGCACTAAGCCGCTTCGGCCCGCTCAGCTCGATTGGATTGACCCAGTAGATGTCCGAAGTTAGCAGGGCGCGCGAGAAGAGCAGAGGGTGGTCGTTGCCCTGGCCTACGATCAATGTGTTTCGCGTCAAATCCTTAGCGAGGACATACCACGGGTCGTCACCGGCATCCTTGAGCCCTCCGATACCTAGCCCCTGGCGTTGGCCGATGGTGTGATACATGAGGCCGTGGTGGCGGCCAATCAGCTGCCCATCGACCGTTTCGATGTCGCCGGGCTGGGCTGGCAGATACTGCTTGAGGAAGTCACTGAACCGGCGCTCGCCAATGAAGCAAATACCAGTCGAGTCCTTCTTCTTGGCAGTAGCGAGCCCATGCCGTTCGGCAATGATGCGAACCTCCGGCTTCTCCAGCTCGCCGACCGGAAACAGCGTTCTACTGAGCTGCGCTCCACCGACAGCATGAAGGAAATAACTCTGGTCCTTGTTCGGGTCGAGCCCCTTGAGCAGCTCGCTGCGACCGTGGCTATCCCGACGCCTTACGTAGTGGCCCGTGGCAATGAGGTCGGCGCCCAGTGTCAGCGCATAGTCAAGGAAGGCCTTGAACTTGATCTCCCGGTTGCAAAGGATGTCCGGATTGGGGGTTCGCCCAGCCTTGTATTCGGCCAGGAAATGCTCGAACACATTGTCCCAATACTCCGCGGCGAAGTTGGCGGTATGCAGCGGGATGCCAATCTTGTCGCAGACTGCCTGGGCGTCCGCTAAGTCTTCCTTAGCCGTGCAGTATTCGGTGCCGTCATCTTCTTCCCAGTTCTTCATGAACAGGCCTTCGACCTGGTAACCCTGCTCCATGAGCAGCAAGGCTGAGACCGAGGAATCGACGCCGCCGGACATGCCGACGATGACGCGCAGGTTTTCGGGGGTGGGGCTGGCGGAGACAGGCATACGGGCTCAGGGCGAACGATGAAAGGGCGGAATTCTAGCAGGCTTGGCGCGTTTCGCGCGCGGCGCCCCGGTCAGTCGCGAATGACCGCCAGGGCGTGGATCGGCCCGGCGAGATAATCGTCAATGCAGCGCAGAATCAACTCGCTGCGCCAGCGAGCGCGCTGCGCGAGCAGTTCCTCTCGGGTGAGCCAGCGAGCAGCGACGATGCCTTCGTCCAGCGGCCGCGCGGCGTCATGGTGAAGCGCGGTTGCGGCAAAGCACACGCGTTGATAGGTCACGCCGTTGCTCGGTGCGGTATAGAGATAAACGCCGACCACGCCGGTCAGCTCGACGCTCCAGCCGGTCTCTTCGAGGGTTTCACGAATCGCGGCCGCCTTGAGCGTTTCATTTGGCTCCAAGTGGCCGGCGGGTTGGTTAAAGACCAGTTGACCGCCTTTGGATTCCTCCACCATGAGGAAGCGGCCGCCTGCTTCGACGATGGTGGCTACGGTTATATGGGGTTGCCATGTCATCTTGGTGGCGCCTTGAGTTGAGTAAAACAAAAAGCCCCGACAGTGCCGGGGCTTCTTTGGGTGCAGCTTATGCCAGGCTGATCAGCCGAGCGAGGCGAGGGCGCTGTTGAAGGTCGTGCTCGGCCGCATGACCTTGCTCGTCAGCTCGGGGTTGGAGCGGTAATAGCCGCCGATATCAACCGGCTTGCCCTGGACCTCTGCCAGTTCCGCAACGATTTTTTCCTCGTTTTCGCTCAGTTGCGTGGCCAGCGGCGCGAACTGTGCCTGCAGGTCCAAATCCTCGGTCTGCGCGGCCAGTTCCTGTGCCCAGTACAGCGCCAAATAGAAGTGGCTGCCGCGGTTGTCCAGCTCACCTGTGCGGCGCGACGGCGACTTGTTGTTGTCGAGCAGCTTGCCGGTGGCAGCATCCAGGGTCTTGCCCAGCACCTTGGCCTTCGCGTTGTCGGTCTTGATTCCTGTTTCCTCGAGCGATACCGCCAGTGCCAGGAACTCGCCGAGCGAATCCCAGCGCAGGTGGTTTTCCTCGATCAGTTGCTGGACATGCTTGGGAGCCGAACCGCCCGCGCCGGTTTCGTACATGCCGCCGCCCGCCATCAACGGAACGATCGACAGCATCTTGGCCGAGGTGCCGAGTTCCATGATCGGGAACAAGTCGGTCAGGTAGTCGCGCAGCACGTTGCCGGTCACGGAAATGGTGTCCAGGCCACGAACGAGGCGCTCCATGCTGACGCGGATGGCTTCGTTGTAGCCCATCATGCGAATGTCCAGACCGGTCAGGTCGTGATTCTGCAGGTAGGCTTCGACCTTCTTCTGCAGCTCGCGGTCATGCGCACGCTCTGGATCGAGCCAGAAGATCGCAGGGGTGTTGGACTGGCGTGCACGGGTGACGGCCAGCTTGACCCAATCGCGGATCGGCGCGTCCTTGGTCTGGCAGGCACGCCAGATGTCGCCGGCTTCGACCTGATGCTGCATGAGCACGGTGCCGTCAGCGAGCACGACGCGCATCGTACCGTTGGCGGTCATTTCGAAGGTCTTGTCGTGTGAGCCGTATTCTTCGGCCTTCTGCGCCATCAAGCCGACGTTCGGCACGGTGCCCATGGTGGTTGGGTCAAACGCACCGTTGGTTTTGCAGAAGTTGATCATCTCTTGATAGATTCGGGCGTAGGTGCTTTCTGGCATCACCGCCTTGGTGTCTTTCAGCGTGCCGTCCTTGCCCCACATCTTGCCGGAGCTGCGGATCATCGCTGGCATCGAGGCGTCCACGATGACGTCGCTCGGGATATGCAGGTTGGTGATGCCCTTGACGGAATCGACCATCGCCATTTCCGGGCGGTGGCTGTAGCAGGCGTGAATGTCGTCCAGGATCTCTTCCTGCTGCGAGGCGGGCAGGCTCTTGATCTTGTCGTGGACGCTAGACAGCCCATTGTTCGGGTTGACGCCGAGCTCCTTGAACAGGTCGGCGTACTTATCAAAGACTTCCTTGTAATAGACGCTGACTGCATGACCGAACACGATCGGGTGCGACACCTTCATCATGGTCGCCTTGACGTGCAAGGACCACATGACGCCAGTTTCCTTGCAGTCCTGCAGGGTTTGTTCGAAGAACTGGCGCAGTTTGTTGCAGCTCATGAACATGCTGTCGAGCACTTCGCCCTTTTCAAGCGAAAGCTGCTTCTTGACCTCAACCTGGCCATCGTTACCCACGAACTCGATGCGGACGTCGCCAGCTTCGGCCATGGTGATGGACTGTTCGCTGGAAAAGAAATCGCCGCCGCGCATGTAGTCGGCATGGGACTGCGAGGCCATGCTCCATTTGCCCATCGAGTGGGGATGCTTGCGTGCATACGCCTTTACGGCCGCAGGGGCCCGGCGGTCGGAGTTGCCTTCGCGCAGAACAGGGTTTACGGCGCTGCCGAGTACCTTGCTGTAGCGGGCGCGAATGTCCTTCTCCTCATCCGTGCGAGGATCTTCAGGGAAATTCGGTACATCGAAGCCTTGCGCCTGGAGTTCGGCGATGGCGTTGCGCAGTTGGGGAACCGAGGCGCTGATGTTCGGCAATTTGATGATGTTGGCTTCAGGAGTGGTGGCCAACACGGCCAGCTTTGCCAGGTCGTCTTCGATGCCCTTGTCGGCACCCAGGCGGTCGGCGAAGGCGGCAAGGATGCGCCCCGCAAGAGAGATGTCACGTGTTTCGACGGCGATGTCTGCGGCACCGGCAAATGCCTCAACGATAGGCAGGAGCGAATAGGTGGCCAGCGCCGGGGCTTCGTCGGTGAAGGTATAGATGATCTTCGAGCGGGTGGACATGTAGGGTTAACTCTCTCTTGCTGAGCGTACACAGATCCTCGATATGCGCAGGTAGGCGCTCTGGCAGCTGTCTGGCATGCCAGAACTCGAGGATTCGCCGCGATGATGTTGGTTGCACCACTAGAGTGTCGAGCATTCGAGCCGTCCGGCTGCGATGGCAATCGAACGGTTTCAGGACAGGAGTCTCTATAGTTGACCGCCTGGGACCTATGACTCGTTAGTCACCTAAGCAGTATATCACCGCACGTCATGTACGAAGAATGGCCTGCCTCTAAGACCAATGAACATCTGGTTTCGGCGAAATCAACTAGGTTACCCTCCGAGAGGATGACCACTGTTTTTAACCAACAAAACGGAGTCCAGCATGGGATACCAAAAGATCCAGGTGCCTGCCGGCGGTGACAAAATCACCGTCAATGCCGATAACACCCTGAATGTGCCAGACAACCCAATCATTCCTTATATCGAGGGAGACGGGATCGGCATCGATATCAGTCCGGTGATGATCAAGGTAGTCGATGCGGCCGTCGAGAAGGCTTACGGTGGTCAGCGCAAGATTTCGTGGATGGAAATCTATGCCGGGGAGAAAGCGACGCAGGTTTACGACCAGGACACCTGGCTACCGAAAGAAACGCTCGATGTGGTGCGTGATTATGTCGTTTCGATCAAGGGGCCGCTCACTACCCCCGTTGGGGGCGGCATTCGCTCGCTGAACGTAGCCTTGCGTCAAGAGCTTGATCTGTACGTCTGCCAGCGCCCTGTTCGCTGGTTTACGGGTGTCCCCAGCCCTGTGAAGAAGCCAGCTGATGTGGACATGGTTATTTTCCGCGAAAACTCGGAAGACATTTATGCCGGCGTCGAGTGGAAGGCTGGCTCCCCTGAGGCGGAAAAGGTCATCAAGTTCCTCACGGAAGAAATGGGCGTCAAGAAAATTCGCTTCACCGAGAACTGCGGCATTGGTGTGAAGCCCGTATCGCTAGAAGGCACAAAGCGCCTGGTTCGCAAAGCGCTTCAGTATGCCGTGGATAATGATCGCCGCTCTGTCACCCTTGTGCACAAGGGCAACATCATGAAGTTCACCGAGGGGGCCTTCAAGGAGTGGGGGTACGAAGTGGCGCGGGACGAATTCGGTGCTGAGTTGCTCGATGGCGGCCCGTGGATGCAGTTCAAGAACCCCAACACTGGGAAGAACATTGTCGTCAAGGATGCGATCGCTGATGCGATGTTGCAGCAAATTCTGCTGCGACCAGCAGAGTACGATGTCATCGCCACCCTCAATCTGAATGGCGACTACCTGTCCGATGCGCTGGCTGCTGAAGTGGGTGGTATCGGTATCGCGCCGGGCGCCAACCTATCGGATACCGTCGCCATGTTCGAGGCCACTCACGGTACGGCGCCCAAGTATGCGGGGCAAGATAAGGTCAACCCCGGTTCGCTGGTCCTATCTGCCGAGATGATGCTGCGGCATATGGGGTGGGTGGAGGCGGCTGACTTGATCATCAAGTCGACCGAAGGCGCCATCGCGGCAAAAACAGTGACCTATGACTTCGAGCGCTTGATGGACGGGGCAACGTTGATGTCGTGCTCCGAATTCGGCGACGCCATGATTTCCCACATGTAAAAAGCAGAGCAGCACAAAAAGGCCGATCGAAGATCGGCCTTTTTGTTTATTGCATCAGGCGTCGACAGTCGAATTCTGCGAGGCGGTCGCAGTCACTTCGGCAGTCGTCGGCAACGACCTGATATTGGTTGCGTGCAGGCCCTTCGGACCTTGCAGGATATCGAACATGACCGCCTGGCCGGCTTTGAGCGTTCTGTACCCGTCCATCTGGATAGCCGAGTAGTGGGCGAACAGGTCCTCATCGCCGCCGTCTGCTACGATGAATCCATAGCCCTTGGCGTTGTTGAACCACTTGACCTTACCGCTTAGCATGCTGTTGTCCCTCTGCAAAGGAGTCCATCACTGGAGTAACATCCATTTCATTCCGCGCTGATGCAGCACATAGGCCCCATGCGCGCAACCTGTTGCCGTTGTGGCAATTACTGTTTGTATCATCGTTTTGCCGTTAGTCAAGGCGACTCGTCAGGTGGCTGTGAAGCCTTTCCACTTACCCGGCCTCGGCGCCCCGATCCAGAACCGTTATCCGCATGCGTGCATTCCCCGAGATTCGACTAGTATTCAACCAGGATCGTCCCAGTAGAGCTGACGATGATTCGTCTGGGCTGGCCGTTGAAGAGGCCAAGCCAGCGCTGAAGGCACCTCCCATGTTCAAAGTTGTCATGTTTAATGATGACTACACGCCGATGGATTTCGTCGTCGAGGTGCTCGAAGGAATTTTCAACCACAATCGGGAGCTCGCCACCAAGATAATGCTGGCGGTTCATACCGAAGGGCGAGCCGTTTGCGGCATCTACACCAGGGATGTCGCGGAAACCAAAGCAATGCAGGTCAATCAATATGCACGGGAGTGTCAGCATCCGTTGCTTTGTGAGATCGAGAAAGACGGTTAACCCCCGACTGTTGGGTAAGAGGTGAAAGCTATGTTGAACCGTGAGCTCGAAGTCACTCTGAATCTGGCTTTCAAGGAGGCACGCACCAAGCGTCATGAATTCATGACGGTCGAGCATCTCTTGTTGGCCTTGCTTGACAACGAGGCCGCCGCAACGGTGCTGCGCGCCTGTGGTGCCAGCCTGGACAAGCTCCGTCACGACCTTCAGGAGTTCATCGACTCCACCACTCCATTGATTCCGCAGCACGACGAAGAGCGTGAGACCCAGCCGACGTTGGGTTTCCAGCGCGTGCTTCAACGGGCTGTGTTCCATGTCCAGAGCTCCGGAAAGCGCGAGGTTACCGGCGCAAACGTGCTCGTGGCGATCTTTAGCGAGCAGGAAAGTCAGGCGGTGTTCCTTCTCAAGCAACAGAACGTCGCGCGAATCGATGTCGTCAATTTCATTGCTCACGGAATATCCAAGGTTCCAGGCAGTAACGGCAATCCGGAAAGCGATTCGGACATGCAGGACGAAGAGGGTGGTGATGCGTCAACCGCGGGCAACCCCCTCGACGCCTATGCGAGCAACCTGAACGAGTTGGCCCGCCAAGGGCGTATCGATCCTCTGGTAGGGCGAGAGCACGAGGTTGAGCGTGTCGCTCAAATATTGGCTCGACGCCGTAAGAACAACCCGCTGTTGGTCGGCGAGGCCGGTGTCGGCAAAACAGCCATTGCCGAAGGCTTGGCGAAGCGCATCGTCGATAATCAGGTTCCCGAACTACTCGCCAATGCGGTGGTTTACTCGCTCGACCTGGGCGCTCTACTCGCCGGAACCAAATATCGCGGCGATTTTGAAAAACGGTTCAAGGCCCTGCTGGGTGAGCTCCGCAAGCGCCCGCAAGCGGTGCTCTTCATTGACGAGATTCATACCATTATCGGCGCAGGCGCTGCCTCCGGTGGCGTGATGGATGCGTCCAACCTGCTCAAGCCGTTGCTTTCGTCGGGTGAGATACGCTGCATAGGGTCCACTACTTTCCAGGAGTTCCGCGGCATATTCGAAAAGGATCGTGCGCTGGCTCGGCGCTTCCAGAAGGTGGATGTCTCGGAGCCATCGGTTGAAGACACGATCGGAATCTTGCGTGGTCTCAAAGGGCGCTTCGAACAGCACCACAATATCGAATACAGCGACGAGTCCCTTCGAGCTGCAGCGGAGCTGGCATCGCGCTATATCAATGATCGCCACATGCCCGACAAGGCGATAGACGTCATTGATGAAGCGGGGGCTTTCCAGCGCCTACAGCCGGAAGACAAGCGTGTATCGCGCATCGACGTGGAGCAGGTCGAGGATATCGTGGCGAAGATCGCGCGTATTCCGCCGAAGCACGTCAGCACTTCGGATAAGGAGTTGCTGCGCAATCTCGAACGTGACCTGAAGCTGACGGTGTTCGGTCAGGATGATGCAATCGATTCGCTTGCAACGGCGATCAAGCTATCCCGTGCCGGACTCAAGGCTCCCGATAAGCCGGTGGGTTCGTTCTTGTTCGCCGGACCGACGGGTGTTGGCAAGACGGAAGCGGCCAGGCAGCTGGCCAGGGCCCTGGGTATCGAGTTGGTGCGCTTCGATATGTCAGAGTACATGGAGCGTCACACCGTATCTCGTTTGATCGGGGCTCCGCCTGGCTATGTCGGGTTTGACCAGGGTGGTCTTCTGACAGAAGCGATTACCAAGCAGCCGCACTGTGTGCTGCTGCTGGACGAGATCGAAAAAGCGCATCCCGAGGTCTTCAACTTGTTGCTGCAAGTGATGGATCACGGCACGCTGACAGATAACAACGGCCGCAAGGCTGACTTCCGTAATGTCATTCTGATCATGACCACTAATGCCGGTGCCGAGACGGCTGCCCGTGCTTCGATCGGTTTTACCCATCAGGACCATGCATCTGACGCCATGGAGGTTATCAAGAAGAGCTTCACCCCCGAATTCAGGAACCGCCTGGACACGATCATTCAGTTCGGCCGGCTCAGCCATGAAGTCATCAAGAGCATCGTCGACAAGTTCCTCATCGAGCTCCAGGCTCAGCTGGAGGACAAGCATGTCACGCTCGAGGTGACGGACGCGGCGCGCAGTTGGCTGGCGGAGCGGGGGTATGACGTTCAGATGGGCGCTCGCCCCATGGCGCGTCTGATCCAGGATAAGATCAAGCGCCCGTTAGCTGAGGAAATTCTCTTCGGCGAGTTGGCGGAGCACGGCGGTGTCGTTCACGTCGATGTGCGTGACGGTGAACCGTTCTTCGAATTCGAAACGACTGCCGAGCTGGCTTAACGACTACGAGCCAGCTTGATGTACAAACGCCCGGCTTGCCCGGGCATTTTTTTGTCTATGCAACTAACTCTGAGCACAAAAAAGCCCGGTCGGACCGGGCGTTCTTCTCGCGACCCTTTAGCGGGCGCGGTAGGTGATGCGACCCTTGCTCAGGTCATACGGTGTCAGTTCCACGCGAACCTTGTCACCGGTAAGAATCCGGATGTAGTTCTTGCGCATTTTTCCAGAAATATGCGCAGTAACGACGTGCCCGTTTTCCAACTCCACACGAAACATGGTGTTAGGCAGGGTGTCGACGACAGTACCTTCCATTTCGAAGCTGTCTTCTTTCGACATTCAGTAAAGTCCTCGGTATTCAAAAATTGACCCGGCGCCAGGGTGCCTGGGTAAAAGCGGCAAGCATTGTGCCTGAAAGGGCCTCTTGAGCCAAGGGTTCAGCTAAGAACAATCCAGCGTTGATTCACCAACAGTTCGATCGGCCGATATTCGGTCTTGTAATTCATTTTCCGGCAATTCTTGATCCAGTAGCCCAGATAGACTGCGTTCAAGCCCAACCGGGACGCTTCACTGATTTGCCAGAGAATGGCTAAGCGGCCCAGGCTGCGACGTTCTTCTCGTGGATCGTAGAAGGTGTAGACGGCAGACAACCCATTCGGCAGCACATCGGTCACCGCGAGTGCCAGCAGCCGTCCCTGAAGGCGGAACTCATAGAAGCGCGAAAAGGGAAGGTCCCGTACGAGAAACGTATGAAATTGATCTCTGCTAGGCGGGTACATGTCGCCATCGGCATGGCGTTGCTCGATATAAGTTGCGTATAGCGCGTAATACTCTTCGGTGAACGCCGGGCGCGTCGCAGTAACAGTGAGGTCGGCGTTCCGCTTTAGTATGCGCTTCTGCTGGCGATTGAGCTGAATGCCCTCGGCCGGGATGCGCGCCGGTATGCATGCAGTACACCGCTGGCAGTGAGGGCGGTACAGGTGGTCGCCGCTGCGCCGGAAGCCAATCTCTGACAGCTCCGCATAAACCTGGACGTCCATGGGCTGGCTCGGGTCGAGAAAAAGAGTCGTAGCCTGTTCATCGGGCAGGTAGCTGCACGCATGCGGTTGCGTGGCATAGAACTTGAGGCGAGCCAGTGAAGTCATGGTCAACTCTCGGGAAACATGCACTCAGTTTAGGTCAGCCTCGCGCCCTCTACTAGGAATCCCATCGGGGTGAGCTGGGCGCATCCAAGTACCGAGCCAGGGCCTCGGCGAATACGGTGCGAGGTATCGAGCGAGCGCCGAAATTGGCTAGGTGTTGCGTGTGCATCTGGCAGTCCATCATTTTGAATCCCCAGTCTTGAAGACGTTCCACCAATGTCACGAAGCCCACTTTGGATGCATCGGTCGTATGGCTGAACATCGATTCACCGAAGAATAGTTGACCCATAGCCAGGCCATAGAGGCCGCCGACCAGCCGTTCTTCCTGCCAAACCTCTACAGAGTGGGCCAGGCCTCGCTCATGCAGCTCGAGGTAGGCGGCCTGCATGGCAGAGGTGATCCAGGTGCCATCGGCATATGCGCGCGGCGCTGCGCATTGGCGTATCACGTCGCTGAATGCGCGGTCCAGGGTTACCAAGAAATCGCCCTTGCGAAGTGTCTTGCGCAGGCTGCGCGATACATGCAGTTCAGTGGGGAAAAGGACGGTGCGGGGGTCTGGTGACCACCACAGGATCGGTTGCCCATCCTGGTACCAAGGAAAACAGCCGTGCCGATACGCGGCTACAAGGCGCGCGGGTGACAGGTCGCCGCCGGCAGCTAGCAAGCCGTTCGGTTCTCGCATGGCCTTTTCCAAGGGGGGGAAGGACAAATCGTCTCGCTGCAACCATGTCAGCATTCGCTAGGGCTCGAAAAGGAGCGGGCAGGGCCCGCTCACTGCTTCATAGGTCGAGATACTTTTCCGCATCGAGCGCAGCCATGCAGCCTGCCCCCGCCGAGGTGATTGCCTGGCGATAGACATGATCAGCCACATCGCCTGCGGCAAAAACGCCCGGAATGCTGGTGCAGGTTGCGTCGCCCTCACCGCCGCCGCGTACCTTTAGGTAGCCATCTTTCATCTCGAGCTGACCCTGGAAAAGATCGGTGTTGGGTTTGTGGCCGATAGCGATGAAGACACCCGCCAAGTCGAGAGTATTCTCCTCGCCCGATAGGGTGCTCTTGAGGCGTATGCCTGTGACGCCGCTGGCGTCGCCCAACACTTCCTCCAATGTGTGGTTCCAGTGAAGGCGAATGTTCCCACTTGCCGCCTTGTCCATGATCTTGTCTTGCAGGATTTTCTCCGAGCGCAGCTTGTCGCGGCGGTGGACCAGGTGGACTTCCTTGGCGATGTTGGAGAGATACAGTGCTTCCTCGACAGCCGTGTTGCCGCCGCCGATAACCGCGACCACCTGGTTACGGTAGAAGAAGCCGTCACAGGTCGCACATGCAGAAACACCTCGGCCGGCAAAGGCTTCCTCGGACGGGAGGCCCAAGTACTGGGCGGATGCGCCAGTGGCGATGATCAGAGCATCGCAGGTGTAGACGCCGCTATCGCCCTTCAGCGTGAATGGCCGCTGTTGAAGATCAGCAGTATGGATGTGATCGAAGACGATCTCAGTGTCGAAGCGCTCGGCGTGCTTCTGCATGCGCTCCATCAGCGCGGGGCCGGTCAGACCCTCGACGTCGCCGGGCCAGTTGTCGACCTCGGTCGTAGTGGTGAGTTGGCCGCCCGGCTGAATGCCCGTGATCATGAGTGGCTTGAGGTTCGCACGGGCCGCATAGACCGCAGCCGTATACCCGGCCGGGCCCGAGCCGAGGATGATCAGCCGCGAATGCTTGACTTCGTTCATAAAAAGCCCTCATAAGTCTTTGTTGCCAATAGGGAAGCGTGCTCTAGTCGAGGCCCGCTGAAAAATCTGGCGTTTATGCTACACCGAAGCATCCAGAAAAGACCAAGCCGGCACGGAACCGGCATGTCTTCCTGTCGACAAACCCGTACAATGCCCAGGTTCTGGCTGATACGGTTCATAGATCGCGCCGCTGGCGCAGGAAATTAAGCGTTTTGAAGAATTCCTCATCTACCGCGCCAGCTTCCGTCTGGCGTCAGCAACTGCATTACCGTCTCAAGGAAGGCGCCTTGATCGCGCTTGGCGCACTGTGCGCCTACCTCTGGATGGCGCTGCTGACTTACGATCCCTCCGATCCGGGCTGGACCCACACCAGTAATGTGCAGCACGTTCAGAACGCGGCGGGCCGCGCAGGGGCCTGGTTCGCGGACGTCCTGTTCATGGTGCTCGGCTATTTTGCGTACCTCTTTCCGCTGTTGCTCGCCATCAAAACCTTGCAAGTGTTCCGTGCGCGGCATCAACCGTGGACGTGGAATGGCTGGCTATTTTCCTGGCGGCTCATTGGATTGGTGTTCCTCGTCCTATCGGGTTCGGCGCTTGCTTACATTCATTTCCAGTTTGCCAATAACCTGCCGGCCTCCGCGGGTGGCGCGTTGGGTGAAAGCCTCGGTCAATTGGCCGAGGCTGCGCTCAACGTCCAAGGCAGTACCTTGTTATTGCTGGCTTTCTTCCTGTTTGGGCTGACGGTCTTCACGGACCTGTCCTGGTTCAAAGTGATGGACCTTACGGGCAAGATCACGCTCGATCTGGTCGAGTTGATCCAGAGCTTTTTTGCTCGCTGGTGGGCGGCACGGAACGAGCGCAAGCAAGTCGTTGCGCAGCTTCGACAAGCCGATGAGGTCGTCAACGAAGTCGCTGGGTCACTGTCGGATCAGCGTGAGCGGTCGCGTGTCAAGGAGCGGTTGCTGGAGCGCGAGGAGTCGCTTAACAAACACATGAGTGAGCGGGAGAAGCGCCCGGCGCCGGTCATTCCTCCAGCGCCTCCTCCAAAACCGGTCGAGCAGAGCAAGCGTGTTCTGAAGGAAAAGCAGGCGAACCTGTTCGTCGATCCGCTTATCGAGGGCAGTCTGCCACCGCTGTCCTTGCTGGATGTCGCGGAAAAGCAGCAGAAGCAGTACTCGCCCGAATCGCTCGAGGCCATGTCGCGTCTACTCGAGATCAAGCTGAAGGAATTCGGCGTCGAAGTGATCGTGGAATCCGTCCATCCGGGGCCTGTCATTACCCGGTTCGAAATCCAGCCGGCGGCAGGGGTGAAGGTAAGCCGCATCTCCAACCTGGCGAAAGACCTGGCTCGTTCGTTGGCCGTCATCAGCGTTCGCGTCGTCGAGGTCATACCGGGCAAGACCACGGTCGGTATCGAGATTCCGAACGAAGACCGGCAAATCGTGCGCTTCTCCGAAGTCCTGTCATCTGCACCCTACGACGACGCCAAGTCACCCGTCACCATTGCGCTGGGCCACGATATTGGTGGCAAGCCCGTCATCGCCGATCTGGCGAAGATGCCGCACTTACTCGTTGCCGGCACCACCGGCTCGGGTAAGTCGGTAGGCGTCAATGCCATGATTCTGTCGATCCTGTTCAAATCCACGCCGGACGACGCGCGGCTGATCATGATCGATCCAAAGATGCTCGAGCTCTCGATCTATGAGGGCATTCCGCACCTGCTTTGCCCGGTCGTGACCGACATGAAAGAGGCGGCCAACGCGTTGCGTTGGAGCGTCGCCGAGATGGAGCGCCGTTACAAGCTGATGGCGGCCATGGGCGTCCGTAACCTCGCGGGATTCAACCGCAAGGTCAAAGAGGCCGAGGAGGCGGGCACCCCTCTGACCGATCCGTTGTACCGGCGCGAAAGCATGGACGACGAGGCGCCGCTGCTGAAGAAGCTGCCAACCATCGTTGTAATCGTCGATGAGTTTGCCGACATGATGATGATCGTCGGTAAAAAGGTCGAAGAACTCATTGCGCGGATCGCGCAGAAGGCCCGTGCTGCTGGTATTCACCTCATCCTGGCGACGCAGCGTCCATCGGTCGACGTCATTACCGGCCTGATCAAGGCCAACATTCCGACGCGCATGGCTTTCCAGGTATCGAGCAAGATCGATTCACGAACGATCCTTGACCAGGGCGGCGCCGAGCAGTTGCTCGGCCACGGTGACATGCTCTACCTACCACCGGGTACAGGCCTGCCGATCCGTGTTCACGGCGCATTCGTCTCCGACGATGAAGTGCATCGCGTCGTCGAGGCATGGAAGGCGAGAGGCGCGCCTGACTACATTGAGGAAATCCTGGCGGGAGCTGAAGAGTCTGGCAGCGGCTTCGATGGTGGCGGTGAAAGCGGCAGCGGTGAGGGCAGTGAAGAGGATCCGCTGTACGACGAGGCTGTGCGCTTCGTGACCGAAAGCCGTCGCGCGTCGATTTCTGCTGTGCAGCGCAAGCTCAAGATCGGCTACAACCGTGCGGCCCGCATGATCGAGGCGATGGAGATGGCCGGCGTCGTGACTTCCATGAATACCAACGGCTCGCGGGAAGTAATCGCTCCGCCGCCCATGCGCGACTAATCGCACCGAGGTCTTATGCAATTGATTCGCTTGTTTGTTGCGTCCGCCTTGCTGTTTACGCTGGCTCCGGCTCATGCCGACCAGGCGTCGACCAAGCGCTTGACCGAACTGCTACAAAAAGCCGAGACGCTGACAGGCCGGTTTTCCCAGCTTTCGCTCGATGGCAGCGGTACACAGCTTCAGGAAACCTCCGGCGAGATGGCACTGAAGCGTCCGGGCCAGTTCCGCTGGCATACTGACGAGCCGATGGAGCAGTTACTCGTATCCGACGGCAAGAAGGTTTGGCTGTACGACCCAGATCTTGAGCAGGTCACTATCCAGACCCTTGATCAGCGTTTGACCCACACCCCGGCGTTGTTATTGTCGGGCGACGTTTCGGCCATCAGCGAGAATTTCGATGTCAGCCACAAGGAGGCGGGTGGCGTGGTCGATTTCACGCTTACGCCAAAAGCTAAGGACACGCTCTTCGATAACTTGCGATTGTCCTTCCGTGACGGTGTGATCAATGACATGCAGCTTGTCGATGGCGTGGGCCAGCGCACCAATATCCTGTTCCAGGGCGTCGAGCTGAATGCGCCGATCAAGGCCGACCAGTTCAAGTTCGAGATACCTGAAGGGACCGATGTGATCACCGAGTGATCGTGCTCCTTCGCAACCCATACGGCCTGCTCTGTGCAGGCCGTTTGCATCATACATAGGCCGCTCATGGACCTGTTCAGCCACGAACCCGTCGCGCAACCCCTAGCCGCGCGCCTGCGTGCTACCTGTCTCGACGACTACGTCGGACAGGAGCACTTGCTGGCGCGGGGCAAGCCGCTCCGTGAAGCGCTGGAGCAGGGTGCGCTGCATTCGATGGTTTTCTGGGGGCCGCCCGGGGTTGGCAAGACGACCCTGGCCAAGCTGCTGGCCAAGGTATCCGATGCGCATTTCGAAACCGTCTCGGCCGTACTTGCGGGTGTCAAGGAGATCCGCCACGCCGTCGAGGTCGCCAAGCAACAGGCCGCTCAGTACGGGCGCCGCACCATCTTGTTCGTGGATGAGGTGCATCGGTTCAACAAGTCCCAACAGGACGCCTTCCTGCCCTATGTCGAAGACGGCACGCTGATTTTCATCGGGGCGACTACCGAAAACCCCTCGTTCGAACTCAACAATGCGCTTTTATCGAGGGCGCGCGTCTACGTGCTCAAGAGCCTGGACGAGGCAGCAATGCGCAAGCTGGTCCATCGTGCCCTCAGCGAGCCACGGGGACTCGGCGAGCTGGGCCTGAGTCTTCCGGAAGATAGCTTCCAGATGCTACTTGCCGCCGCGGATGGTGACGGGCGTCGCCTGCTTAATCTGTTGGAGAACGCGTCGGATCTTGCCGAAGAAGGCGGTGAGATCAGCGCCGAACTGCTGCAGGATCTCCTGGGTGACAGCCGCCGTCGCTTCGACAAGGGTGGCGAAGCCTTTTATGACCAGATTTCAGCCCTGCACAAATCCGTGCGGGGCTCCAATCCCGATGCGTCGCTGTACTGGTTCGCACGCATGCTGGACGGCGGTTGCGATCCGCTCTACATCGCGCGCCGCGTGGTGCGCATGGCAAGCGAGGAGGTCGGTAACGCTGACCCTCGCGCGCTTGGCCTTTGCCTCTCGGCGTGGGACGTGCAGGAGCGGCTCGGCAGCCCCGAGGGCGAGCTCGCCGTCGCGCAGGCAATCATCTACCTGGCATGTGCGCCAAAGAGCAACGCGGTTTACAGCGCCTTCAACGCGGCCAGGCGTGATGTGGCCGAGAACGGCTCCGCCGAAGTGCCGTTGCATCTTCGCAACGCTCCGACCCGCCTGATGAAGGATTTGGGCTATGGCGATGGCTATCGCTATGCCCACGACGAACCCGATGCCTATGCCGCAGGAGAGGATTATTTCCCGGATGCGGTCGAGCCGCGGCGCTACTATCAGCCCGCCCCGCGTGGACTCGAAGCTAAAATTCGCGACAAGCTCGATCATCTGGCCCGTCTGGATCGCGAGAGCCCACGTCAGCGGAGGAAACCATGATGCGCATGTGGCTCGCAGTCGTCGCTGGCGGTGTGCTGGGTACGCTGATCCGCTTTGGTGTGTCGACTTGGGTCGCATCGAGCTGGCCGCGGCATTTCTACCTTGCGACGCTGGCAGTCAACCTAGTCGGTTGCCTCGCCATCGGCTACCTCTACGCCACTTTCCTACTGCGTCCGGAATGGTCGCCAGAGTTGCGTAACGGCCTGATGGTCGGATTGCTCGGCGCGCTGACGACGTTCTCCAGTTTCTCCCTCGATGGCCTGCGCTTGTTCGAGAGCGGGCAGGCAGCGACGGCCGTCGCTTACGTCGGTGTCAGCGTAATCGGGGGGCTGCTGGCTGCCTGGGCCGGGCTCGCGCTTGGCAGGTTATGAACCTGGCCGCTATCGAAGTAAACTCCGCAACCGCTGCGCCAATTCCTATCGAAGCTTTCACAGACGAGACTCACCATGCTTGATTCGAAACTGCTCCGTACCCAGCTGCACGACGTCGCCGAACGGTTGGCTACTCGCGGCTACCAGTTGGACGTGGCGCGTATCGAGGCGCTGGAAGCACAGCGCAAGACCGTCCAGACCCGTACCGAGCAGCTGCAGGCCGAGCGCAACGCCCGTTCCAAGTCCATCGGGCAGGCAAAGCAGCGTGGCGAAGACATCGCGCCGCTTCTAGCCGATGTCGACCGGATGGGGTCCGAGCTAGAGGCGGGCAAGGTCGAACTGGACGCCATCCAGAACGAGTTGGACCAGCTGATGCTCAGCCTGCCCAATCTTCCGCATGAATCCGTGCCGGTAGGCAAAGACGAAGACGACAACCTTGAGGTGCGCCGCTGGGGTGAGCCAAAAGCCTTTGAATTCCCCGTCAAGGATCATGTCGCCCTTGGCGAGCAGCACGGTTGGCTGGATTTCGAGACGGCCGTCAAGCTATCCGGTGCCCGTTTCGCCTTGATGCGCGGACCGATTGCACGCCTGCATCGCGCGCTGGCGCAGTTCATGCTCGACCTGCATACCCGCGAGCATGGCTACGAAGAAGCGTATACACCGTATCTGGTGCAGGCGCCTGCGTTGCAGGGAACCGGCCAGTTGCCGAAGTTCGAAGAAGATCTATTCAAAATCAGCCGTGAGAATGAAGCCGATCTCTATCTGATCCCGACTGCCGAAGTGTCGCTGACCAACATCGTGGCCGGCGAAATTCTCGATGCGAAACAGCTCCCGCTCAAGTTCGTCGCGCATACGCCCTGTTTCCGAAGCGAGGCGGGCGCGTCCGGTCGCGACACCCGGGGCATGATCCGCCAACACCAATTCGACAAAGTTGAAATGGTGCAGATCGTCGAGCCCGGTGCCTCCTTCGAAGCCCTGGAAAGCCTCACGGCCAATGCCGAGGCTGTCCTGAAGGCGCTGGAGCTTCCCTATCGGGTGCTTGCACTGTGCACTGGCGACATGGGGTTCGGTGCGACCAAAACCTATGATCTTGAGGTCTGGGTACCCAGTCAGGACAAGTACCGCGAGATTTCGTCCTGCTCGAACTGTGGAGACTTTCAGGCACGGCGCATGCAGGCGCGCTACCGCAACCCTGAAACGGGCAAGCCCGAGCTCGTCCATACGCTCAATGGTTCAGGGCTGGCCGTCGGCCGCACGCTGGTTGCCGTTCTTGAGAACTACCAGCTAGCGGACGGTTCCATTCGGGTTCCAGCCGTACTCAAGCCCTACATGGGCGGCATAGAAGTAATCGGCGGTTGATTGGACATATGTGTTTCTGGCCGATTGGCTAGGCTGCCCGATTTGCCAGGTTTGCTGCTCCGCTCACCTGGCTGACCGGCGAGATGCGGATCGAGAGTGACCACTGAAGGCGCGCCGATTCGAAGATCGGCAACCTTGATTGCCGACAAGGGCGTGGCGGGCGTTTGACGCTGTGATGCCCCAACCCCCGTTTACAGGATTCGCTATGGATTTTCTGCCGCTGTTTCATAACCTCAAGCGCCAGACCGTGCTGGTGGTCGGCGGCGGAGAAATTGCGCTGCGCAAGGCCCGCCTGCTCAGTGAAGCCGGAGCGGTGCTGCGTGTGGTCGCTCCGGAGATCGAGCCTCAACTGGCCGCGCTGGTGGAGGGGGGCGGTGGTCGCCTTCTCAGGCGGGGCTACGCCACCAACGATTTGGATGGTTGCGTGCTTGCCATCGCCGCGACCGATGACGAGGCGCTCAATGCGCGGGTTTCCCAGGAAGCCCGGTCACGCAGCCTGCCAGTCAATGTGGTCGATTCTCCTCAGCTCTGCAGTGTGATCTTTCCCGCCATTGTCGACCGCTCTCCGTTGGTGATTGCCGTCTCCAGCGGTGGTGATGCGCCCGTGCTGGCACGGCTGATTCGCGCGCGTATCGAAACCTGGATCCCCGCGGTCTATGGGCAACTGGCCGGCCTGGCCAAGCGTTTTCGCGCCCAGGTCAAGGCAAGCCTGCCGGACGTACAACAGCGCCGCGTTTTCTGGGAGGAGGTGTTCGACGGCCCAGTGGCCGAACGCGCGCTGGCCGGCCAAATGCAAGAAGCCGAGCACATGCTCGAGGACAAGCTCGCCGGCGCCTTGCCTAGAACGCTGGGCGAGGTTTATCTGGTTGGCGCGGGGCCGGGCGATCCGGATCTGCTCACGTTTCGTGCACTGCGGCTGATGCAGCAAGCCGATGTTGTTCTTTACGACCGGTTAGTCGCGCCGGCGATTCTGGATCTCTGTCGGCGTGACGCCGATCGTGTTTACGTGGGCAAGCGCCGCGCCGAACATGCCGTACCGCAGCAGGAAATCAATCAGCTGTTAGTTTCCCTGGCAAAGGAGGGCAAGCGGGTGTTGCGTCTCAAGGGCGGCGATCCGTTCATCTTCGGACGTGGCGGGGAAGAGATCGAGGAGCTGGCGGCACACTCTGTGCCCTTCCAGGTGGTGCCTGGCATCACGGCTGCCAGCGGCTGCGCAGCGTATGCCGGCATTCCACTGACTCACCGGGACCATGCGCAATCGGTTCGTTTCGTCACCGGGCATCTCAAGGATGGCAGCTGCGATCTTCCATGGGGCGAGCTCGTTGCGCCGAGCCAGACGTTGGTGTTCTACATGGGGCTAGTCGGCCTTCCGGTCATCTGCCAGCAACTAATTGCACATGGGCGCTGCGGGGACACGCCAATTGCGCTGATCCAGCAGGGCACCACGTCGAACCAGCGCGTATTCACTGGAACCCTGGCGGACCTGCCTGGCCGGGTCGCGAGCGAACAGGTGCAGGCGCCGACGTTGGTCATCGTGGGCGAGGTAGTGCAGCTACGCGACAAGCTTGCCTGGTTCGAGGGTGCGGCTCACCGCCAATAGTGCAAAGGGGCTTTTGCTTCGATCAGCGCTGCCAAATGCCCTTACTGGGCAGGCGCTCACGGTCGTGCGGGGCATCGAACGCCAGATGTGGGCCGCGCGGCACGACACCGGTCGGATTGATGTGCCGATGACTGGCGTAATAGTGGTGCTTGATGTGGATCAGGTCGACGGTATCGGCGACGCCTGGCCACTGGTAAAGCTCTCGCAGCCAATTCGACAGGTTAGGGTAATCCTGGATGCGTCGCAGGTTGCACTTGAAGTGGCCGTAATAGACCGCATCGAAACGCACCAGGGTGGTGAACAGACGCCAGTCGGCCTCGGTCAGGTATTCCCCGGACAAGTAGCGTGAGCGGCCGAGCTGAGCCTCCAGCTCGTCGAGCTCATTGAACAGCGGGTCGAACGCCGCTTCGTAGGCCTTCTGGCTTGAAGCGAAGCCGGCCCGGTACACGCCGTTGTTCACTGCCGGGTAGATGCGTGCGTTGAGCCGGTCGATTTCCGGCCGCAACGGTTCAGGATAAAGATCGAGCGTCGAGCCTGTGATGTCGTCGAAGGCATCGTTGAAGATGCGGATGATTTCGGCGGACTCGTTGTTCACGATGCGCCCTGCCTGACGATCCCACAACACGGGAACGGTGACGCGACCGGTGTAGTCCGGATCGTCCGACGTGTAGCGTCGGTGAAGATACTGCAACCCATCCAGCGCGTCGCCACTGGAGCCGGTAGCCGTATCGAAGGTCCAGCCGTTCTCCCCCATTAGCCAGCTGACGACCGATACCTCTATGGCCGTTTCGAGCTGTTTGAGCGTGCGATAGATAAGCGTGCGGTGAGCCCAGGGGCAGGCGAGCGAGACGTAAAGGTGAAAGCGGCCGGTCTCGGCTTTTACCGCTTCCTGGCCGTCCGGCCCGGCAGCGCCATCGCGCGTCACCCAGTTTCGGCGCTGCGCTTGCTCGCGCTGAAATTCGCCGTCACGGCTGTTCTCGTACCAACGATCCTGCCACTGCCCGTCGACCAGAAGCCCCATCTGCATCTCTCCACGACTCGTTAGATGCTTGAAGTTTAGGTCGATGCTTCGCCGGGAATGGTCGCAATGACCGGTACTACCTATCGTTCAGTTCGATGAGTTACGGTGCCGCCACAAGCGTTGGGCATGTTCGAACGCGGCCTCGCGGGGCTCACCCAGGCCGCGCAGCCCCAGCGCGATGGTCGACATGACGGCCAGTTCGCCGTACTGGTCCGTTTCGACCCCACGCCACACGGCCAATAGGTGCTGCGGATCGAGCTGGGCCGGCTTGACGTGGCGCTGTGGTGACAGCGACGGCCAGTCCTCGTCCCAGTTTTCGCCTGCCGCGGTGCCGTAGAGGTGAGAGACGCCGTCCGGGTTGACCTCGATCTCGCCGCCTTCACCCTTGATGACGATGGCGCTGTCACCGAGCAGCCGGCTGGCTTCGCGATGGTTGGCCTGGTAACCGGGGTGGAAGATGCTCTGCAGTCCGCAACGAGCCTGCAGCGGATTGAGGGTGCGGGCCAAGGAGTGGATAGGCGATCGCAGTCCGAGAATGTTGCGCTGGTCGATCATTCGCTGCAGGCCTGGCATCCAGGCTCCAAGCGGCATGAAGGCCAGGCGCTCTTGCGCCAGCGCTTCGCCTACCTCAGGCCAGGTCTCGCAGCGGCGGATGTTCAGCAAATCGAGCAGTTGCTCTGTGTACAGGCGGCCTGCCGTGTGGGCGCCGCCGCCGTGCATGAAGATGCGAATACCGCTTTGCGCCAGGCACTTGGCGGCCAACAGATACCAGGGCAAATGCCGTTTCTTGCCGGCATAGCTGGGCCAGTCGATATCGACCTCGAGCGCTGGTGCATCGAGCCGTGCGCGAACCGCTTCGGTGAAGCCGGCAAGCTCCGCGGCGCTCTCTTCCTTGTGCCGCAGCAACATTAGGAATGCGCCGAGCTGTGTATCTTCGGTTTTGCCGTCGAGGAGCATGCCCATCGCATCACGGGCCTCATCACGGGTCAGGTCGCGAGCGCCGCGTTTACCTTTGCCGAGGATTCGGACGAATGGGGCAAAGGGATGTTCTTCTGGCGTGACGATCATATGCAATTGCTCGGTTTCGGCAGCCCTGCAAGCTTGGCGGCGAGCTTGGCCGGTGTGCCCTTGAACAGGCGGTTCAGGTGGACGCTGTTACCTTTCTCTGCACCCAGTTTAAGCGCGGTGTATTTGATCAACGGGCGCGTCGCGGGCGACAGCTGGAACTCTGCATAAAAGGCTCGCAGCACATGGAGGATTTCCCAGTGTGCGTCGCTCAGCTCGATGCCTTCGGCATGGGCCAGGGCAACGGCTACGGGTTCGCTCCAGTCGTTCAGGTCGACCAGAAAGCCTTCCTTGTCGACAGCAATCGAAGTGTCATCCAATAGACGGGTATTCATAGCCAGGCGTTCGTTCTTGCATAGCGGCAGCAGAGTTCGACGAACCGTGCATAGTCGATCGCCTCGACCCTCCCCGGTAACGAGAGGAGGCCGCGCGCGGTGACATCTTCGGCGAGCGCAAACAGCGCGATGGCCTCGTCCAGCTGCTCCAGGGCCGCACGTGGTGCGGTGCCCGCCAGAAGCGCGTGGACCGCATCGCCGGTGAGCAGCAGGGCGTCGCCTGGTGCGATCAGGCGCAGGCAGCTATCCAGGCGGCCATCGGCGAAGGGCGAGTGGGACATCAGGTGCAAGGTCGACATCAGAGCGTGATCACATAGTCGTAGCGGTTGAGGAGGGCGCTGAGGTCGCTGTCATCGATCGGTTCGACTGGCAAGGTCAGCTCCGTGGCATCGAGTCCGCGTTGTAGCAGGCTGCTGCGCGCAATATAAAGCGCCTCGACCCCGAACATCGGCAAGGCCTGGAGGTTGGCCGTCAGATCCTTTTGCTGTAGTGCGGCCGCATGCTGGGCGGGGGCGAGCTGGAAGACACCGTCGTCGAGAAACAGCAGCCCGAGGGGCAAGTCGAACGCGCCGCCGGCAAGCACCAGATCGAGCGCCTCACGAGCCGATGGCCCCGACCAGGGCGCTTGCCGCGAGATGATGAGCATCGAGCGCGCCATCAATGGCCTCCAAAGCAGACCAAGCGGTCGGCCTGTTGCGCGGCTTCATGCAACTGCCCAAGACCGGAAAGCTCCCAGCCTGGCGCCAGGTTGGCCGCGGCGCGCTCGTAACGACTGGCTTCTTGCCCGTCGAGCACGCCCCGGCGCAGGCCGGCCGCGATGCAGACAACTCCATCGAGTCGGTGTCGGCTGACGAACTGTGACCATTGCGCTGCGAGGTCCGGTTCGTCTTGAGGCATCACGACATTGGCCGAAGCGCTGTGTACGCCGTCCTGGTAGAGGAATAACCGGGTGATCTCATTGCCACTTTCAAGCACCGCGTCAGCGAAGCGCAATGCGCGCCGCGAGGCGGGTGAGTGAGCCGGGGAAAACAACGCGATAACGAATTTCATGAGGCACCTGAAAAGATCAGGGCGACATAATACGCCAGCCGTGGAAACGAAAAAGCCCGCCGAAGCGGGCTTGATCCCATGGTCGACGGTCAGTCGTCGCCGCCCATGATGCCCATCAGCTGGAGCAGGCTGATGAACAGGTTGTACAGCGACACGTACAGGCCGATGGTGGCCATGATGTAGTTGCGCTCGCCCCCGTGGATGATCGCGCTGGTCTGATAGAGGATGCAGACCGACGAGAACAGCACGAAGCCAGCACTGATAGCCAATTGCAAGCCGCTGATCTGGAAGAAGAAGCTCGCGACCATCGCACCCAGGAGCACGAAGAAGCCGGCCGTGATGAAACCGCTGAGGAAGCTCATGTCCTTGCGGGTGATCAGCACGAACGCCGACAAGCCGAAGAACACCAGGGCGGTCATCGAGAGTGCAGAAGCGATCAGCTCACCGCCGTTGGCCGTGCCCAGGTACATGTTCAGGATCGGGCCCAGCGTGTAACCCATGAAGCCGGTGAGGGCGAAGGTAGAGAGCAGGCCCCAGGCGGAGTTGCGCAGCTTCACGGTCAGGAAGAACAGCCCGTAGAAGCCGATCAGCACGACGAAGATGTTCGGGTAGGCCGCATTGGCCTGCATGGCCATATAGGCGACCAGGGCGCTGAAGCCCAGGGTAATGGCCAACAGGCCATAGGTATTGCGCAAAACGCGGCTGACTTCCTGTTGTTCAACCTGCGTATGCGTAGCGGCGTACTGTTGCTTGAGCATGGCGACACTCCTGTAGATGAATTCAGCCCGAAGACGAATTGCCTCGGATCATAGCAGAGCTTTGAATCGGGACTAACGACAGTGTTTGACAGTGTGTTTCGTTCGGGTACTATGGCGCCCGCTCTCTGCGGAGGAGTGGCAGAGCGGTTGAATGCAACGGTCTTGAAAACCGTCGAAGGGGAAACTCTTCCGTGAGTTCGAATCTCACCTCCTCCGCCATATCAAGCGAAAGGCCCCGTACTCCGGGGCCTTTCGCGTTTCTGGCAGGCTGAAAACCGATAACCGTCATGCAGTCTCGCTGGCTGGCTTCTGGCTGGCTTAGTGTCGATCGGCCAGGGTTTCAGCGTAATGACAGGCAACCTGCCGACCGTCGACCGGGCGGAAGGCAGGGACTTCAGCGCTGCAGCGTTCGGTCGCATACGGACAACGGCCATTGAATGGGCAGCCAGACGGCGGATCGAGCGGGCTGGGTAGCTCGCCGCTGGCCTTGAGCCTGTTGTTGGACCGATCGGCAGCGAAGCTCGGTGTCGCGGCCAAAAGTACTTGCGTGTATGGGTGTAGCGGGCGGCGATAGACCTCTTCAGCTGGCCCCATTTCCATCGGACTGCCGAAATACATGACCAGTACCTGGTCGGCCACGTGCCGCACCACCGCCAGGTCGTGCGAGATGAATACGTACCCGGCCTGGAACTGCTCCTGTATATCCATGAACAGATTGAGGACCTGCGCCTGGATCGATACGTCGAGCGCCGAGGTCGGTTCGTCGGCGACAAGCACCTTGGGCTTGAGCATCATCGCCCGTGCGAGCGCGATGCGTTGGCGCTGGCCACCGGAGAACATGTGCGGGTATCGCTGGTAGTGCTCCGGGCGCAGGCCCACCTGCTGCATCATCGCCTGTACCTGCTCGCGTCGCTCCGCGCGTGAAAGTGAAGTATTGATTACCAGCGGCTCGGCCAGCTGGTCGCCAATCTTCTGCCGGGGATTCAGCGAGGCGTATGGGTTCTGGAAGACCATCTGCACGTCGCGGCGTAGGCGTTTGCGTTGGGCACCGTCAGCCTGGGTTACGTCTTGCCCAGCGATTTGCAGCGACCCTGACGTCGGCTCCTCAATCAGGGTCAGGGCGCGGGCCAGGGTCGATTTGCCGCAGCCTGATTCACCGACCACGGCAAGCGTCTCGCCAGCGTTCAGTTCGAAGGAAACGCCGTTCAGGGCCCGCACGGTGGCGCGTGGCTTGAACATGCCCCGAGACACCTCATAGTGGCGCGCGAGGTCGCGCGCCGACAACACGCACTGTGTTGGCTCAGTAGGCATGATGATCTCCTGGCGGTGTTTGTTGACGTTGTGTGTCGGGCAATACCTCTGGTGCTTGCTCGGCCGTGAGGTTGCGTGGATAGAAGCAGCGCACTTCGCCACGCTCATACGGCTCGAGGGAAGGGCGCTCCGCGCAGTGCGGGCGCGCATAGGGGCAGCGTGGCGAGAGCAGGCAGCCGGAGGGACGATCGTAGCGACCCGGCACGATGCCGGGCAGCGTCGCCAAGCGATGCCCAGTGCAACGTTCTGGAATGGAGGCCAGCAGCGCTTCGGTGTAGGGATGCGCCGGCGCATCGAACAGCGCGGGCACGTATCCGGTCTCGACGGCCTGGCCCGCATACATCACGCAGACGCGCTGCGCCGTCTCGGCGACAACCGCCAAGTCATGGGTTATCAAGATCAGCGCCATGCCCTGGTCGCGCTGCAAAGCGAGCAGCAGGTCCATGATCTGCGCCTGGATCGTCACGTCGAGCGCGGTGGTCGGTTCGTCGGCAATCAGCAGTTGCGGCTCGCCCGCGATCGCCATGGCGATCGCGACACGCTGGCTCATGCCACCCGATAGCTGGTGTGGATAGGCATCGAGGCGGCTGGCCGCGGCGGGAATCTCAACGCGTTCGAGCAGCTCCAGCGCCCGCTGGCGAACCGCCTTGCCCTTGAGGCCGAGATGCTGGCGCAGCACTTCGCCGATCTGGAAGCCCACGGTGTAGCTGGGATTGAGCGCCGTCATCGGGTCCTGGAAGACCATTGCCAGGTCCTTGCCGATCAGCCGGCGCCGTTGCCGCCCCTTGAGCGTAAGCAAGTCGTGGCCGGCAAAGTGCAGGCGGTCGGCCTGGACGCGTCCGGGCGGGTCGATAAGGCCCATCAGGGCCATCATGGTGACGGACTTGCCGGAACCGGATTCGCCGACGATGGCCAGAACATCCCCTCGATCGACCCTGAGGTCGAGCCCGTCGACCACAGGCGGTGCGCCCGCGTCACCGAAACGCACGCTTAGGTTGCGGATATCCAGCAGGCTCACGGGTTCACCTCCATCGGGTTACGGGGCATGGATGGGCTCCTCATGTGGCGTTTTTCAGCTTGGGATCCAGCGCATCGCGCAGGCCGTCGCCGAGCAGGTTGATCGCCAGCACGCTGAGCAGGATCGCCAGGCCAGGGAGCGACACGACCCACCAGGCGCGCTCGATGTAATCGCGCGCCGATGCCAGCATCGTGCCCCACTCAGGCGTTGGCGGTTGCACGCCGAGCCCAAGGAAGCCCAGTGCAGCCGCATCAAGGATGGCCGACGAGAAACTGAGGGTTGCTTGTACGATGAGCGGTGCCATGCAGTTAGGCAGTACGCAGACGAACATCAGCCGCAGGGTGCCGGCGCCGGCGAGGCGAGACGCTGTGACGTAGTCGCGGTTGAGTTCGCTCATCACCGCGGCGCGAGTCAGCCGCACGTAGGAAGGCAGTGACACGATAGCGATGGCGAACACGGTATTGATCAGCCCGGGGCCAAGTACGGCGACGATGGCTACGGCCAGCAGCAACGATGGCAGCGCCAGCATGATGTCCATCAGGCGCATGATGAAAGGGCCGAGCCGGGTTGGCGAGAAGCCGGCCAGCAGGCCGAGCAGGATGCCTGGTAGCAACGAGACGATTACCGAGGCCAGGCCGATCAGCAGCGAAAGCCGTGCGCCATGTATCAGGCGTGACAGCATGTCACGACCCAGCTCATCGGTGCCGAGCAGAAAGCGCGTGGCGCCGCCTTCCTGCCAAGCCGGGGGGGTTATCAGGAAGTCACGAAATTGCTCGGTGGGGTCGTAGGGTGCCAACCAGTGGGCGAAGAGGGCACAGATCACCAGCAACCCCATGTAGATCAGCCCGACGAGGGCACCGCGGTTGCGGCTGAAGGCGGTCCAGAATTCACGAAGCGGAGAGGGGTAGTAGGTAGTCGGCTCGGCGGCCGGCAGTGTTTTGAGACTGCTCATGGCGGCGTCCTCAGCGCTGGTGTCGGATACGGGGATTGGCCAGCCCGTAGAGAATGTCGACGATGAAATTGACCAGGATGACCAGGCAGGCGACAAGCAGAATGCCGTTCTGCACCACCGGGTAATCCCTCGCGCCGATGGACTCGATCAGCCACTTGCCGATCCCGGGCCAGGAGAAAATCGTTTCGGTCAGCACGGCGCCGGCGAGCAGGGTGCCGATCTGTAGGCCGAACACGGTAAGGACCGGAATGAGCGCGTTGCGCAGCCCATGGACGAATACCACCCGATTCGGCGACAGGCCTTTCGCGCGCGCGGTCCGCACGTAATCCTCGCGGAGCACTTCGAGCATGGCCGAGCGAGTCATGCGGGCAATGACGGCCAGCGGAATGGTCGCCAGTACGATGGCAGGCAGGATCATGTGGCGCACGGCATCGAGGAATGCGCCTTCTTCACCGCTGAGCAGCGTGTCGATAAGCATGAAGCCAGTCACGGGCGGCACGTCATAGAGCAGGTCGATACGCCCCGAAACGGGTGTCCAGCCAAGGCTCACCGAGAAGAACAGAATGAGGATCAGCCCCCACCAGAAAATTGGCATCGAATAGCCGACCAGGGAAAGTCCCATCACGCCATGATCGAACAGCGAGCCGCGCTTGAGGGCAGCAACGACGCCTAACAGCACACCGAGAGTGCCGGCGATGAGCAGAGCCGCCAGTGCGAGTTCGAGCGTCGCGGGAAACAACGTAGTGAACTCGTTCCAGACGCTGGTGCGGGTGCGCAACGATTCGCCCAAGTTGCCCTGCGCGAGGTTGCCGATGTAATCGAGGTACTGCGCGTAGAGTGGTTTGTTTAGTCCGAGGCGCTCCATTGCCTGGGCGTGCATTTCCGGGTCGACCCGGCGTTCGCCCATCATCACCTCGACAGGGTCGCCGGGGATCATGCGGATCAGTGCGAAGGTGAGCAGGGTTACGCCGAAAAAGGTCGGGATCAACAGGCCCAGACGGCGCGCGATGAAGCTGAACATGGTAATGCGTACTCCTGGTCGAACGGCTTCGCGGATGCGTAGCCGTGGCGGGTCCCGGTGGTGCTGATAGCCCGGGGCGGGCACTGGGCCCGCCCCGGTCACCTAGCGCTGGTTTTCCACGCCATAGAAGGAGTTGCGGCCGAAGGGGCTGATCTCGAAGCCCTTCACGCTCTTGCGCATTGGCTGGTACACGGTGGAATGCGCGATCGGGGTGATCGGCAGCTGTTCCTGCAGGATCGCCTGAGCCTTCTGGTACAGCTCGGTACGCTCGCCTTGGTCGGTGATGCGCTTGGCCTGTTTGACGATCTGGTCGTACTCGGCATCGCACCATTTCGACCAGTTGTTGCCCTCCACGGCATCGCAGCCATACAAGGTGTTGAGCCAGTTGTCAGGGTCACCGTTGTCGCCGGTCCAGCCGATCAGCATGGCGTCGTGCTCGCCGGCGTGGCCGCGCTTGATGTACTCACCCCATTCGTAGCTGACAATGCGGGCCTTGATACCGACCTTGCCCCAATCGGACTGAATCATTTCAGCCATCAGCTTGGCGTTGGGGTTATAGGGACGCTGCACCGGCATCGCCCACAAGGTGATCTCGGTGCCTTCAGCTATACCCGCCTGCTTGAGCAGTTCACGGGCCTTTTCCGGGTTGTACTCGGTGCCCTTGATGCTCTCGTCGTAGGACCACTGCGTCGGTGGCATTGCATTGACCGCGAGTTGGCCTGCGCCCTGGTACACCGCCTCGATGATGGCCTTTTTGTCTACTGCCATGTCCAGCGCCTGGCGCACCTCTAGCTTGTCGAGCGGCGCGTGCTCGACGTTATAAGCGATGTAGCCGAGGTTGAAACCCGGCTGGCTGGGCACGGCGAGGTTGGGGTCTTTTTTCAGCGCCTCGAGGTCGGCAGGGCGCGGGTTGAGGGTGATCTGGCATTCACCGGCACGTAGCTTCTGCGCGCGGACTGAAGCGTCGGTGGTGATGGCGAAGATCAGGTTGTCGATCTTCACGTCCTCCGGTTTCCAGTAGTCCTTGTTGCCCTTGAAGCGAATCTGCGCGTCCTTCTGGTAGCGCCCGAATACGAACGGGCCGGTACCGATGGGCTTCTGGTTGATCTGCTCGGCCTTGCCCTCGGCGAGCAACTGGTCGGCGTACTCAGCCGAATGAATCGCAGCGAAGTTCATCGCCAGATTCTGAATGAAGGCTGCGTCGACATGGTTGAGTACGAAGCGTACGGTCAGGTCGTCGACTTTTTCGATGCGGGCAATGTTCTTGTCCATCCCCATGTCGGTGAAGTAGGGGAACTCGCTGGGGTATGCCTTGCGGAAGGGATGATCCTTGTCGAGCATGCGCTCGAAGGTGAAGACCACATCGTCAGCGTTGAATTCGCGGGTTGGCTTGAAATAGTCCGTGGCGTGGAATTTAACGCCGGGGCGCAGATGGAAGGTGTAGGTCAGGCCGTCTTCGCTGACATCCCATTTGGTGGCAAGCGCCGGCAGCGCGCGGGTGCCGCCGCGTTCGAACTGGGCGAGGCGATTGAACACGGTTTCGGAAGCCGCGTCGAAATCCGTTCCAGTGGTGTACTGACCCGGGTCGAAGCCAGCTGGGCTGCCCTCTGAGCAGTAGACCAGGTTGCTGGCGGCGAAGCCCAAGGGAGAAGCGACGAGCAGACCCGCGGCGAGCAGGGCCCGGATGGACGTGTTGTTTCGCATGCAAACCTCATTCTTTTTTATGTTCATCGAGGGTTGGTCTTGTGGACCCCAGGGCGTCACTGCATGCCGCTCGCAACGGTGTTTCCCCGTGCGGCGCTTGATCGTCCCGTGGCGGCTGCTTCACCTTAGGTACGCAGCCAAGCCTGCCCCGAAATTAAGTCATGCTGAAAACTGGGTCAATCGAAATTAAGCAGGGCTGAATTTGCGAGACGCAGCTCAACGTGTTTGTCGAAGCAAAGCGGGTGCCAGGTCTGATCAGCGAGTAACCAGATCGTCGAACAGACCCATGGTAGTGACGGTCAGCACTTCCGCAGGCTGGTCACCAACGTTCGCGAGATAGTGCGGTTTGCCTGCATCGAAATGAATCGAGTCGCCGATGGCGAGGGGGTAGCTGCGACCGTCAACCGTGTAGACGATGCGGCCGCTCAGCACATAGGCGAATTCCGATCCCTCATGAGCGATCAGCTCCGACTGGTAGCCGACCGGCATGCTGACTTTTACAGCGTTCAGCAAGTTGCCGGGAAAGCTCGTAGACAGGCGTTCGTAAGCAAGCGGCTGGCCTTCGATCGTGTAGCGGACCCGCTCACCCTGGTGCGAATCGGGCTGGGCTTGCATGGGTTGGTCGAACAAGGCGTTCAACGGGACGCCAAGGGATTTAGCGATGTTCGCCAGCGACGAGATCGACACGCCGGTCAGGTTGCGCTCAGCCTGGGAGAGAAAGCTTGCGGTGAGGCCCGCCTCTTTAGCCACCTGGTTCAAAGTCTTGTTGGCGGCACGCCTGTAGCGCCGCAAGCGCTCGCCGATGCGATTGTCTGTCATGGGATTCGCTCATGCTGGAGTGTGGCCAGTATACGGCCAGCGCAACGCTACTAGACCAGCCGTTAGGCCTGCGGATGAAGTCATGCTTAAAAAAGCTTTGCGTGAAAATTTAAGCTGTACTTAAATCTTGCCACTTCCTTACAGCTACCAGGAGAACGGCATGACGATCGGCGTTGGCGGCAGTACACCCGAGCAAGCACTCGCACGGCTGCGGAACATGCTCGAGGGCGTCGAGCCGATTGGGTTGAGCGAATACCAGGCGCGGATCGAGCGCGCACAGGCACGCATGTGTGAACTTGGCATCGACGCCATTTTCATCGGCGCAGGGAGCAATCTCGAGTATTTCAGCGGGGTGCGCTGGAGCCCGAGCGAGCGCCTGGTTGGTGCGTTGCTGCCCGCCGATGGTGCGCTGGAATACATCGCACCGGCGTTCGAGGAGGGCACCATCCGCGACTTCATGGTCGTAGACGGCCCGGTTCGCGGTTGGCAAGAACATGAAAGCCCGTACCGCCTGGTCTTCGACAGGCTGGCGAGCATGGGAATCAAGCCGAACGTCCATGCCCGACCAAGGATCGGCATCTGCCCGTCGCTTCCGTTCTTCATGTTCGACGGCCTGCGCCAGCTCGACCCGGGCTATGCCTTTGTCGATGCCGCTGCGGTCAGCGGTTATTGCCGCCAGCGTAAGTCGCCGCAGGAGATCGCGCTGATGCAGCGGGCCAAGCTGATGACGCTGGAAGTCCAGAAGGCCGCCGCGAGCATCCTCCACGAGGGCATCAGTACCGTCGAGGTTGCGGATTTCATCCAGCGTGCGCACCGAGCGGTGGGCGCGACGGGTTCGGTGTTCTGCATCGTGCTGTTTGGCGAGGCCAGTGCGTTTCCGCATGGGGTCAGTTACCCGCAACGCCTGAAGCAGGGCGATATGGTGCTCATCGACACCGGTTGCCGGGTGCACAGCTACCTGTCGGATATCACCCGCAGCTATGTGTTCGGCAAGCCCAGCGAGCGTCAGCGAACCCTCTGGGGTTTCGAGCAGGAGGCGCAGCTTGCCGCGTTTGCAGCGGCCCAGTTGGGCGTGCCGTGCGAGCAGGTGGACGAAGCGGCGCGCAGTTCGCTTGAAGCCTGCGGCCTTGGGCCGGGCTACACGCTGCCTGGCTTGCCTCACCGGACCGGTCACGGCATCGGCCTCGACATTCATGAAGGGCCGTATCTGGTGCGTGGGGACTACACACCGCTCGATGTCGGCATGTGCTTCAGTAATGAACCCATGATCTGCGTGCCGGGCGAGTTCGGCATCCGGCTGGAGGATCACTTCTACATGAGCGCGAGCGGCCCGCGCTGGTTTACTGAACCGAGTCCGAGCGTTGACGATCCGTTCGGCCTGGGCTGATCGCTCCGATAGCCCTAACTGCACCGGTAAACGAATGGCCGACTGTGCTTAGCGGCGCCAGCGGCCAGTGCCTAGAATGAAGGGCCAACCCTCTCTCGCCGGGCGCCCCGCATGCCATCACGTCCTTTTCCGTTGCTGTTGGTGGGTGCCTTCGCTGCGCTCTACCTCATCTGGGGCTCAACCTATTTCGTCATCCGCATCGGGGTCGAGTCCTGGCCGCCGATGCTGCTCGCTGGGCTGCGGTTCGTCATTGCCGGTAGCCTAATGTTCGCCTGGTTGCGGTGGCGCGGTGTGCCGGTACCGAGCGCGCGCCAATGGCGGTCTTGCACGCTTGTCGGTGTGCTGCTGCTGAGTTGTGGGAATGGCGGTGTGACAGTTGCGGAACACTACGGTGTGGCCTCGGCCGTGGCTGCGCTGGCGATCGCCACCGTGCCGCTGTTCGCGCTTCTGTTCGGCTTGATCTGGGGTCAGAAGACAACCGGGCTGGAGTGGGGCGGCATCGTGCTCGGCCTTACGGGGATCGGGCTGCTCAACCTCGGTCATAACCTGCAGGCGAGCCCGGCCGGTGCCGTGATAGTGCTGCTGGCCGCCGCGAGCTGGGCGCTCGGTTCGATGTGGAGCCGCCAGCTCGATCTGCCCGGCGGCGCCATGGCCAGCGCGGCGCAGATGCTTGCCGGTGGCGCGGTGCTGCTGATCGGCAGCGCGCTGAGCGGCGAGCGTCTCGAGCAGATGCCTACGCCGTCTGGCTGGGCGGCCCTGGCTTATCTGACGCTGCTCGGCTCCATCGTTGCGTTCAGTGCTTATCTCTACCTGCTCAAGCACGTCCGGCCGGCCGCGGCGACCAGCTATGCCTACGTCAACCCAGTAGTGGCTGTGCTGCTGGGTATCAGCTTCGCCGGTGAGCGTATCGGCCCGGTCGAATGGATAGCGATGATGGTCATCCTCAGCGCCGTCGTGCTGATCGGCTTGCCCAAGTGGCGTCGTCCCGCGCCGAACGTCGCGCCGCGTCAGGTGTGACCACAGACTTGTAAGTCAGTTGTATGATGAGTTCGCCATGCGCAGGGATTTACCGGTTCGCTCGTAGGTCATAGTCCTAAGCGCGCCACCGGCCTTGGCGACCACCATCCCGTTTCCTCAATGACAGGCGCACTCATGCCCGCTGCGAAAGAACCTGCTGCCAACGACACCTTTTTCATCCTTTCGCTGGTCGTGTTCAACTTCATTTCCTTCATATCCATTGGTATTCCGCTGGCGTCGCTACCCGGCTACGTGCATGAAACGCTGGGCTTCAGCACAGCCATCGCCGGTATCGTCATCGGCGCGCAATATCTCACCACGCTGCTATGTCGCCCCCTGGCCGGGCGCCTGGCGGACGAGCGCGGCGCAAAGCAGACCGTGCTGATCGGCATGGCATCCGGACTGGTCAGCGGCGCGCTGTTGCTGGTTTCGGCGCAGCTGGCTGACTGGCCCATGGCAAGCATCGGCGTGTTGCTAGCGAGCCGATTGATCCTGGGCTTTACCCAGAGCCTGATCGGTATTTCAGCGATCAGCTGGGGTATCTCCCGCCTCGGACCGCAGAGCACGGCACGGATGATTTCCTGGAACGGCATCGCGGCGTATGGCGGGGTTGGCATTGGCGCGCCGCTGGGCGTCTATCTGCAACAGTCTCTGGGGCTGTGGAGCCTAGGCGTGGCAACCATGGTGCTCGCGACTACTGGCCTGGCGCTGGCCTGGCGACGCGGCGACGCACCGCTCAACCCGGGCGCGCGCTTGCCGTTCGGCAAGGTTCTGTGGAAGGTCGCACCGCCAGGCATCAGCCTGGCACTGGCGACGATCGGCTACGGCACGCTTACTGCCTTTATCGCGTTGTACTACGACATGCGAGGGTGGGACGGCGCCGCGTGGTGCCTGACGGCCTTTGCCTTCGCCTTTATCGGCACGCGCTTGCTGTTCCCCAACCTGATCAATCGAGTAGGCGGCTACACAGTGGCCGTGGCCTGCCTGGTGATCGAGATCTTCGGGCTCGTCATGCTCTGGCTCGCCGAGGCGCCCAGCCTTGCACTGGCGGGCTCGGCATTGACCGGTTGCGGGCTGTCGCTGCTTTACCCGGCGCTGGGTGTGGGTGTGGTGTCACGCGTCGGGGTGGCGAACCGCAGCTCCGGGCTGAGCGTATTCGCGATGTTCTTCGATCTGGCCCTTGGCTTATCAGGTGCGATCATGGGTGCGCTGGCGACCTACATTGGCATGCAGAGCATTTTCCTAGGTGCCGGGGCGATGGCCGTGGTGGGGTTGTCGATCGTCTGGGCCTTGCTGCGGCAGGAGCGCAAGACCGAAGGGCAGGGCGCGTGAAGCGGGCGGTGCGCTAGGCGCGCACCGTGTTCGAGAGAGCCGCATCCAGCGAGGCGCGACGAGCAAGGGCCGCTGCGCTGGGCCGGTAGCTCCGGTGGTCACGCTGCTTCCACAGTTCCAATGGCGCTTTGAAGCTGTTATCCGATTGGCGGACCAGATTTTCCAGGGTCTTGCTGCTCATGCGGGGCCTCCAGTGCTCGGTCGAGTGACGTTCGTCATGATGGAGCCGCGTCCTTGCGCCAGCCGTCGTGGCTTTCCTGAGTTCGAGAATGGCTGCCTCTCGTTACAGCCTGTTGACATATCCAGGCGCCGGATGAACGGTCATGGGCGTCGCGGTTTCGGTTAAGTCGCAACCGCTGCGTTTCTTTCACAAGCGATTTTTCGGCAAGCGGCGTCATCGCCGTGCTTGGCGTTTCGTTGCTATTTAAATGCAACTATCTATAAACGGTCTTGATATCAAAATGGCCATGATCCGTTCATCGACCGATTGAAGGAAAGTTCGAACTCTCGGGCGGTATCTGCTTTCGGACATAGTGAGGCGGCTGCACCAAGCGTCGCATCTTTTAAGTACCATCAAGTAACTGGAGTAATCTCATGTCGAATGATAAGAGCGGAAATCCGGGTAACTTTGCAAACGACCGCGAGAAGGCCTCCGAAGCAGGACAAAAGGGCGGTCACAACAGCGGCGGCAACTTTGCCAACGATCCGCAACGCGCATCCGAAGCAGGCCAAAAAGGCGGCCAGAACAGCGGTGGCAACTTTGCCAATGATCCGCAGCGCGCTTCCGAAGCCGGCCAGAAAGGCGGCCAGAACAGTGGCGGGAACTTCGCTAACGATCGCGAAAAAGCATCGGAAGCCGGTCGCAAGGGTGGCGAGAATAGCCACGGCGGTGGCCGCAATTCGTAAGAGGTGATGCTATATAGCTAATCACTTGCGATATATAAAGCGGGGCCTGATGATTCGGGTCTCGCTTTTTTATGCGTGTAAATAGTTCATTGATTAATTGCCAATATTAATCGATTGCCCTTGATTACATTGATGCCTGTTAATAACGGTGCCCTCTGGCATTTCGCCTTTTGTGGATGACTAATTTCGCCCAGACAATGCATTCGTACGAGGTGTTTCGCTTGTTTCGCTGAACTCATCGTGACGAATGGGGCCGAAACAGACAGATACAAAAACACGACGAAGGGCATGGCTCAGATTTTCCCCCGTTCGGCTGACATGTGGCTGCGCTTGGCCTTGCTCATCTTGTTTGGTGGGATGGCTTGTCTGCTCGTGACGCTCATGGTGTTGGATCGTTCGGATTACAACAGCGGCAAGGGTTGGGTGGTGCGCCAACCGGTGCCCTTCAGCCATGAACACCACGCCGGGGCGCTCAAGATCGACTGCCGCTATTGCCACGACAGCGTCGAGGCGAGCGCTGTCGCCGGGCTGCCGCCGACCGATACCTGCATGACCTGCCATTCGCAGATCTGGACGGGCGCCGACATGCTCGCACCTGTCCGCCAGAGTCTGGTTGAGGGTAAACCGCTGCGCTGGAACCGCGTTACTGAGCTGCCGGATTACGTCTATTTCCGTCACAACGTCCACGTCAACGCAGGGGTGGGTTGCGAAACCTGCCATGGCCAGGTGGACACCATGCCGCTTATGTATCGCGCCGAGTCCTTTTCGATGAGTTGGTGCCTCGACTGCCATCAGGACCCAGCGCCACGGCTGCGTCCGCGTGATGCGGTGACCACCATGGGCTGGACCACCAAGCTCAATCGTCGCGCCGTCGGTGAGCAACTGATCAAGGAGCACCACATCGATACCCAGAACCTGACTCACTGCTACGTCTGTCATAGGTAGCCCATGGATCGTATGCCGCTCGACTACGCCGCCATCCGCCAGCGCCTCGAAAGCCAGCACGGCCCACGCTACTGGCGCAGCCTCGAGCAATTGGCGGACGAGCCGGAGTTCGCCGCATTCGTGGAAGCCGAATTTCCAGGCATCGCGCCAGAAATGGACCGACGGCGGTTCCTGCAACTCATGGGGGCCTCCATGGCGCTGGCCGGGTTGGCCGGTTGCGGGCAGGAACCGGAGCAAGGCGTGACTTATGTGAAGCAGCCCGAGCACATCATTGCCGGGCAAGCCCGTTGGTTCGCCAGCGCGGTGCCATTTGCCGGCTATGCGCAGCCAGTGCTAGGCCGGACGCACGTCGGCCGGCCAACCAAGCTCGAGGGCAACCCGGATCATCCCGTCAGCCAGGGCGCTGCGACGGCGTTTACCCAGGCGGCGATTCTTCAGCTCTACGATCCTGACCGTTCGCAGGCGCCTAAACATGAAGGGCATAGCAGTACCTGGAACGCATTCCAGCGCACGGCCATCGAGCAGGCGACGCGTGCCGATGCCGCTCAGGGGCGCGGTCTGCATGTGCTATTGGGTGCCAATAGTTCACCGACGCTACATCGCCAATTCGCCGTGATGCGCGAGCGCTGGCCGCAGGCGAAGCTCTATCGTTTCGAGCCCTGGGAGGGTGACGCCTATATGGCCGCCGAGCGGGCTACAGGCCGGGCGCTTGAAACGCACTACCATTTCGATCGCGCGGAGTGGGTCGTGAGCTTCGAGCACGACTGGCTTGGCTCGGGGCCGCGAGAGCTCTCGCAGGCAATGGCCTGGGGCGCTCGCAAACGTCGCGCCGCGGACGGTGAGGGCGAGGCGCGACTGGTCGTCGTTGAGTCCTTGTCTACCGTCACCGGCGCCAAGGCAGCCAACCGGCGGCGCGTCGAACCTGCTGAACTGCATGCTTATGTCCGGGGATTGGTGGCGGCTCTGGGCGGTGGTGCGGCACCAACGCTGCCAGACGACATTAGACAATGGGTCGACGAGCTCGCTGGGCAGTTGCAAGCGCGTCGGGGGCGGTGCCTGGTTACTGCTGGCGAATACGCGCCGCTGGATGTTCAGGCGGCTGTTCACTGGATCAACCAAACGCTCGGCAATATCGGCAAGACGCTGAGCTACAGCGAGCCTGTCACCTGGCTTGAAGTCGGCAGCGAGCGTCTGTCCGACCTAACCGAGCTGGTCGCCGCCATGCAGGCCGGGGACGTCGAGACGCTGCTGATGCTTGACTGCAATCCGGCGCATACCGCACCCGGCGACCTTGCGTTCACGGACGCCATGAGCCGAGTGCCGCTGCGCATTCACGCCGGCCTCTATTACGACGAAACGGCAGCACACAGCCATTGGCACCTGCCGCTGACGCACGCCTTGGACGGTTGGTATGACAGCCGGGCGGCGGATGGAAGCGTCTGCCTGATCCAGCCTCTGGTGCGGCCGTTCTATAGCAGCCGCACACTGGCTGAGGTGGTGGCGCTGATGATGGGTGAGCTGTCGCCGGATGCTCGCGCATTGGTTCGTCAGACCTGGTCAGCGCTCGATGACGATGCCTGGCGCAAGGCCCTCGAGCTCGGCTTCATCCAGGGCAGCGCATTTGCGCCCGTCGAAGCCAGGGCGCGCCTTCCAGAATGGGACGAAGAGCCGGCTGGCGGTGGGCTGAGTCTGCTGTTCAGGCCAGACCCGAGCGTGTGGGACGGCCGCTTCGCCAATCTCGGCTGGCTGCAGGAGCTGCCCAAGCCAATCAGCAAGCTCACTTGGGATAACGTCATTGGCCTCTCGCCCACACTGGCCGAGCGGGAGGGCATTGCAAGCGGAGATCGCGTGCATGTCACGCTTGGCCAACACCTGGTCGAAGGCCCGGCCTGGATCATGCCGGGCCAGGCTGATAACACGCTGAGCCTGTTTGGTGGCTACGGGCGCGACCGGGCTGGGCGCGTCGGTGACGGGCTGGGGTATGACTTGACGCCGCTTCGCAAGGCGGCAGAGCCCTGGTCGCGTTATGGTGCAAAGCTGACCCGGTTGGAAAGCCACACTCGCCTGGCATCAACCCAGCCGCATCATCTGCTGCATGGCAAGGAGCTGATCCGCAGCCATCCAAGAGCAGCAGCCTTCGAAGAGGTTGCCCCCAAAGCCGAGCCGGTCACGCTGTATCCGCCACCAAAGCGGGGCGATACCGCCTGGGGCATGGTCATCGATCTGGACCAGTGCATTGGCTGCAATGCCTGTGTGGTCGCATGCCAGGCGGAGAACAACATCCCCGTAGTCGGCAAGGAGCAAGTCGAGATGGGGCGCGGCATGCATTGGTTGCGCGTCGACCATTACTACGGCGGCGATCCCAGAGAGCCGACATCCGCGTTTCAGCCAGTGCCCTGCATGCACTGTGATCAGGCTCCGTGCGAAGTGGGGTGTCCCGTGAATGCAACGGTTCATGGACCGGATGGGCTGAACGAGCAGGTGTACAACCGCTGCATTGGCACGCGCACCTGCTCGTCGTACTGCCCGTACAAGGTGCGTCGCTTCAACTGGTTCGATCTCACCGAAGATGATCCGCCCTCGATCCAGCACCAGCGCAATCCCAACGTCACGGTGCGTTCGCGCGGGGTCATGGAAAAGTGCACCTACTGCGTGCAGCGCATCAGCGAAGCGCGAATCACCGCCCGTATCGAAGACCGTGACATCCGGGATGGCGAGGTCAAGACGGCCTGCCAGCAGACCTGCCCAACGCAAGCGATCGTGTTCGGCAACCTTGAAGATCCCCAGGCAGCGGTTAACCGCGAGCGCCATACCCGGCGCCATTACGCATTGCTCGAAGAGCTGAATACACGCCCGAAAACGACCTATCTGGGGCTGGTTGAGGAGCCGGCGGCATTACCCGGCGATGCAGAGCCCTTGCAGGTGCAATCGGCCAGGGGTGAGCGCGATGGCTGAGCGGCCGCACTTCTTGCCGGCCGGGATGCCGCTGGGCGCGGTATCCGAGCGGGTGCTCGATGTGCCGACCGGATTCGATCGTTACCGGCGGGCTTGGTGGATGCTATTCACTGTTAGCTGCCTGTTGCTGGGTCTTTTCGTCGCCGCGTCAGCTGTTGTGCTCTGGCGGGGTGTAGGCGTCTGGGGCAACAACATTCCGGTGAACTGGGGGTTCGCCATCCTCAACTACATGTGGTGGCTTGGTATCGGCCACGCAGGCACCTTTATTTCTGCCTTGCTGTTGCTGCTCAACCGCCCATGGCGAAACTCGCTCAACCGCCTCGCCGAGTTGATGACGCTCATGGCGGTGGTGTGCGCTGGCATTTATCCGATCCTGCATCTCGGGCGGCCCTGGCTGTTCTACTGGACAGCGCCATACCCCAACACCATGGAGCTGTGGCCGCAGTTCAAGAGCCCTACGGCCTGGGACTTCTTCGCCGTGCTGGGCTATCTCGCTGTCTCGGTACTGTTTCTCTACGTAGGCTCAATTCCTGACTTTGCCTCCGCACGAGACCGCGCGACCAAGCGGCACTACCAATTCTTCTATGGGCTGCTTGCGCTCGGCTGGCGTGGTGCGTCCTCGCATTGGAGCCACTGGCGCCGCACCTATCGGTTCATTGCGTTGCTGGCGGTCCCGCTGGTGTTCTCGGTGTCCAGTGGCTACTCGTTCCTGCTCGATCTTGCACCGGAAACGGGGTGGCACTCGACCGTATTCCCGCCTTACTTCGTCGCCGGTGCGGTGTTTTCCGGTTTCGCCATGGTGATCGTGATTGCGCTCGGGCTTAGGCGATTCTTCGGTTGGCATGAGCTGATTACCGACAGCCACCTGGACATGCTCGGGCTGCTGCTTCTAGCCACCAGCTGGATGACCAGCTACGGCTATTTCGTCGAGCCTTTCATCGCGTTCTATTCGGGAAAGGAGCACGAGATCCTGGTGACCATGAACCGAATCGCGGGGCCGACCGCCTGGAGCTTCTGGACCGCGATAGTGCTGAATCTGGTGGTGACGCAAGCGCTCTGGTGGCCGGCGGTGCGCCGTAATGGTCGGGCCATGCTGTTGATTTCGTTCGGTGTGCTGGTCGGCATGTGGTGCGAGCGCTACATGCTGATCATCCAGCCACCGACACGGGACTACCTCGTCTCCAGCTGGCATGAGTACAGCCCCTCGTTCTGGGACTGGGCACTGTTCATCGGTACCTTCGGCCTGTTTCTTGTGCCGTTCTCGCTGTTCATGCGGTTCCTCCCGATGATCTCCACGTTCGAGCTCAAGGAAGTGCTACATCGCCACCGTGGAGGCGACGATGAGTGAACGGCACTACGGCATGTTGGCCGACTTCACCAGTCCCGAGGCAATGCTCGACGCCGCGCGCGCCGCCCGTGCTGCGGGCTATCGGCGGATCGAAGCCTACAGCCCGTTCCCCGTCGAAGGCATCGAGCAGATGCTGGAGCACCGCAGTAACCGCGCGTACCTGTTGGGCATCGTCGGGGCATTGGTCGGTATCGCCATCGGGCTGGGCATGCAGGTGTATGCCAACCTCAGCTACCCGTTGGAGGTCGGTGGGCGACCACTGATCGCACTGCAGAGCTTCAGCGTCGTCACTTTTTTGCTGATGGTGGGCTTTGCCACGCTATTTGCGGTGTTCGGCCTGCTCTGGCTATGCCGGCTGCCGTTGCTCTGGCACCCACTGCATGATGCGCGCGCGTTCGAGCGCGCCACCGATGATCGTTTCTTGCTGTGCATTCGCGCCGACGACCCGCTGTACGACCGTACCGGCACGGCGCTCTGGCTGGCCGATCGCGCGGTGTCGGTCACCGAGGTGCCCGCATGATTCGCTGCCTTCTGCTCTGGGCGCTGCTGCTCAGCCTGGTCGGCTGTGACGACATGGCCAAACAGCCCCGTGCAGATGCACAAGAGGCCAGCATCTTTTTCCCAGACGGAAAGGTCAATCAGGTCCCGCCTGCGGGAACCGTGGCGCGGGGTGATCTGGCGCGAGCGTCCGTACTGGTCGAACGCCCGGCCTTGACCGTGCAACTCATGCAGCGCGGCCGCGAGCGTTTCGACATCTACTGCTCGCCGTGCCATGGGCTCGCCGGGGACGGCCAAGGCACTGTGGTCGCGCGCGGCTTTCCGCAGCCGCCGGACTTGACGGTGCCCAGGCTGGTGAACGCACCGGACCGGCATTTCATGGATGTGATCGCGCACGGCTACGGCCAGATGTACAGCTACGCGGCGCGCGTACAGCCAGCTGATCGTTGGGCCATCGTCGGTTATATCCGCGCGCTGCAGTTCAGCCGTCGAGCACCGCTGGATAGCCTGCCCGAGATCGATCGCAACACACTGGAGCAACTGCCGTGAGCGCGCGAAGACTGGCAGCGGTCGCCGCCGCGCTGGGTGCGCTCGTATGGTTGGGGTGTCTGCTGTTGGCCAGCCGGGAAACGGTGGCGGCAAGCCTGGCCAGCTTGCTGGGCATGGCCGGCATTCCGCTGGGTGGCCTGTGTCTTGGCCTAAGCGTGGCGATGGTCAGTGGCAATGCACGGGACCAATTATGGATGTGGTCGGTATTCACGGCGGGCGCCATGCCCATGCTGGCGCTCATCGCTCTGCCGGTGCTGGCGGGTGCTGGCGTGCTCTATGAGTGGGTTGGGCAGGAGGAGGGCGGCTTTCGCGGTTTCTGGCTTGCCTGGCCGAGCTTCGCGGTGCGCGGCGCGGTCTACCTGGCGCTGTGGTGGGCCTTGGCCCGATGGGTATTGCCGCTGAGTGTACGAAACCCTGCCGGGGCTGGCCTCGGCCTGATCGCCCTTGTGCTGAGCACAACATTGGCCTCGGTGGATTGGGCGATGTCGCTCGACCCGCATTTCAAATCCAGCCTCTTCGGCCTGGTCTGGTTCGGCCGGCTGATGCTTAGCGGTGTGGCGTTCTGTTGCCTGCTGGCGCTGGGGCTGGGCAGCGACCGCCTGGGTGACGGTAGGTCGGGCCGCGATAGGTCGGACCGTGATAGTTCGAACCGCGACAGGCCGGGCGTGCTGCGCGGAATGTTGGCCGCCGCGGCCTTGGCCTGGCTCTATCTGCATTTCATGCAATACCTGGTGATCTGGTACGGCAATTTCCCAGAGGAAATCCGCTGGTATCAGCATCGCGGCGAGGGCGTCGGGTTGTGGCTGACGTGGCTGCTCGGCGCCGGCCAATCGTTGGTGTTCATGCTGTTGCTCTGGCCATTTTCGCAGCGGCGCCGCGTTCTGACCGCCCTTGCAGCGGCCACGCTGGTGATGGGGCTGATAGAGGGTGCCTGGTTGAGCCTGCCGGGTTTGAACGCGCTACAGCTGCTACCGCTGGTGCTAGCGTTGGTCGCCGCCTGGGTGGCGGGGGCCGGCCTGCTGGCGCTGGCCTTGTTGCCGAGGAGGTTTCGATGAGCGTGCCGGTTGATCCGGCTTCGAAAGAAGACGGCTTCGAGCATCACGACGCCAACGTCAGGGTGCTGCTGATGATTGGCTTCGGCATCTTCGCGACCTTACTGGTGGCCGGCCTGGGCGTGGCGGGCCTGCTTTGGTGGTACGACCTGCAGCCGGACAAACCGGTTACCGCACTCGAGCGGCGAACCGAGGAACCGCCGGAACCGCGGCTGGAAAGCGATCCGCGGGCCGGTGGTAACCACGTCGCCGCGGCGGGGAGAGCGTTGATCGAACACTACGGCTGGGCCGATCGCGATGCCGGGTTCGCAAGGATTCCAGTCGATCGCGCCATCGTGCTGCTGGCGCAGCACGGGTGGCCTTCACAGGCGGAGCCTGACGCAGGCGAAACCGTCCCGCCACGGGAGCAGCAGGCTAGAGAGAGGGCAACGCCGTGATGCAACGCAGGCTCGCCCCGGTACGCCTCATCGCTGCCCTGTTGTTGGTGTGTGCGGCACTGTCCACTGCTGCGCCCGTCATGGCCGAGGCGCCTTTCGACCCCTTTGCCGCGGCTGGCATTGAGCAAAAGCCCGGTGCCCAGGTCCCGCTCGGGCTGCGCTTCGTCGACGCGAGCGGCGACCGCGTCGTGCTAGGGGACCTGCTCGGCCAGCGTCCGGTGATTCTCGCGCCGGTCTACTACCGCTGCCCGAATGTGTGCGGAGCGCAACTGGCGAGCCTGTTCAATCTCCTCTCGGCGCTTTCGTTCGAGCTGGGCAAGGACTATGAGGTGATCGCTTTCAGTATCGACCCGCGCGAAACCCCGGCTGATGCCGAGGCTGAGCGCGCCAAATTGCGAAAACGCTGGCCGCAGCTGGTGGATTCGCCTCATGTCCATTTCCTCAGCGAGGTCGCCCCGGCGTCCCAACCAGAGCCGAACCCCGCTCATCCGGCCGCCGGACGTGCGTTGGCCGAGGCGGTAGGCTTCGCCTACAGCTGGGATCCGGAGATCGGTGAGTTTGCCCACGCTTCGGCCATCGCCACGCTCAGCCCGGACGGCAAGCTGGTGCGCTGGCTCTACGGCCTCGGTTATCAACCCGACGACATGCGTTTGGCCCTGACGGACGCCGGTGAGGGCAAGGTCGGATCGCTGGGCGACCAGCTGCTGCTGCTCTGTTACCACTACAACCCGCGTACCGGCGGCTACGACAATCTGGTAATCGGCGCGCTGCAGGTCGGCGGCATCGGCACCACTCTGGCGCTGGGCGGCTTCATCGGTTTCACCCTTTGGCGTGAGCGGCGCAAGCGGGAGGGTGACGCGTGAACGAGACATTCATCCGTTTCTGGCCCGAAACGGCCTCGCGCTATGCGAGCAATGTCGACTGGCTGGTCTTCGCCTTCACCGGAATGATGATGTTCTTCGTGGTGCCGGTGTTCGTGCTGCTGGTGCTTTTCGCGTTTCGCTATCGCCAGGGCACAAAGGTGCCACGCGACCATCGCCCGCGCGGCAGCATGAAGGTCGAGATGACGTGGATCGCGTTGCCCTTCGTTGGCGCGATGGCCATCTACCTGGTGTCGGCCAGGCTTTACTACGAAGTGCGGACCCCTCCGGCGGATGCGATGGAAATCCAGGTCGTGGGCAAGCAATGGATGTGGAAATTCCAGCATCCCGGCGGGCAGCGCGAGATCAATACGCTGCACGTTCCGGTTGATCAGCCAATCAAGCTCAACATGATCTCTCAGGACGTCATTCACAGCCTTTACTTCCCGGCGCTACGGGTAAAGCAGGACCTGCTGCCGGGGCGCTACACCCAGCTCTGGTTCAAGGCCACCAAGACGGGGCGCTACCAGGCGTACTGCGCCGAATACTGCGGCACCGACCATTCGCGCATGCTCGCGGACCTGGTGATTCTGCCCGCGCAGGAATACGCGGCATGGCTGGAGCAGGCCGGCACGTCCGAAAGCCTGGCCGACCAGGGCGGCGCACTGTTCCGGCAGTTCGGTTGCAGCGGTTGTCACGGCGAGGCCAACGTTGCCCACGCACCCAATCTGAACGGCCTCTATGGCCGACGGGTCGCGCTGGAGAACGGCGACTCGGTACTGGCGGACGACGGTTATATCCGCGACAGCATCCTGTTGCCCAACAAGCACATCGTGGCCGGCTTCGAGCCGATCATGCCGAGCTTCGACAACGTATTGGATGAAGAAGCAGTGCTGCGCCTGACGGCTTATATCAAGTCCCTCGGGCATATCGGCGAAGGAGGGGAAGATGGCTCCGACCCGCCTTGAACCGACACCACCCGCACCTGGCTCGCCTCGGCAAAGGAGTTACACCCGTTGAGCGAAAAGAATACCGCCGCAAATCAGCGCCCCAGCTATCTGGCCGACGAGCATGGGCTGCGCACCTGGTTCATGACCACCGATCACAAGCGCATCGGGATCATGTACCTGATCGCCGTCACAGCGTTTTTCTTTCTTGGTGGGCTGGCTGCCAGTGCAATCCGCATCGAGCTGATCACGCCCGAAGGCGACCTGCTGACCGCCGATGGCTACAACCGCGCCTTCACCCTGCATGGCGTGGTGATGGTGTGGTTCTTCCTGATCCCGTCGATCCCGGCGGTGTTCGGCAATTTCCTCATTCCGATCATGATCGGCGCGAAGGACATGGCCTTTCCCAAACTGAACCTCTTCAGCTGGTATCTGCTGGTGGGCGGCGGGGCGTTTACGATCTTTGCGCTGCTGGCCGGCGGGGTGGATACCGGGTGGACGTTCTATACACCGCTGTCGACGATGTTCAGCAACGGCCACGTAGTGGCGGTGATCCTCGGGGTGTTCATCACCGGGTTCTCCTCGATCCTCACGGGGCTGAACATCATCGTCACTATCCACACCCTGCGTGCACCGGGCATGACCTGGTTTCGCATGCCGCTGTTCTGCTGGTCGCTGTACGCCACCTCGGTGATTCTGGTGCTGGCTACGCCGGTGCTGGCGATCACGCTGATCCTCGTTGCCGCCGAGCATCTGTTCCACATCGGTGTGTTCGACCCGGCGTTGGGTGGCGATCCGTTGCTGTTTCAGCACCTGTTCTGGTTCTACAGCCACCCGGCGGTGTACATCATGATCCTGCCGGCCATGGGCGTGATGAGTGAGCTGGTCACTGCCGCCGCGCACAAGCGCATCTTCGGCTACAGCTTCGTCGCCTATTCGAGCCTGGCGATCGCGGTGATCGGCTTCATGGTCTGGGGGCACCATATGTTCGTCGCGGGCCAGTCGATGTACGCGAGCATGGTGTTTTCACTGCTCAGCTTTCTGGTCGCCATTCCTTCGGCGATCAAGGTCTACAACTGGACTGCGACGCTTTACAAAAGCAACCTGACCATCAATGCGCCGTTCCTTTATGCGGTGACCTTCATCGGTCTGTTCGTGGTAGGCGGCGTGACGGGCCTGTTCCTGGCGCTGCTGGCGGCCGACGTGCACGTGCACGACACCTATTTCGTGGTCGCGCACTTCCACTACATCATGGTCGGCGCTGCAGTGGCGGGCTTCTTCGGCGCGCTGCATTTCTGGTGGCCGAAGATGACCGGGCGGATGTATTCGCAGCTGTGGGGCAAGATCGCCGCGGTGATGATCTTCCTCGGGTTCAACCTGACCTTCTTCCCGCAATTCCTGCTCGGTTACCTGGGCATGCCGCGGCGCTACCACAGCTACGGCGAGGATTTTCAGTTCCTCCACGTGTTGTCCTCTGCCGGCGCGGGGATTCTCGCAGTGGCCTACATTCTTCCGTTCTTCTATCTGATCTGGTCGCTGCGCTATGGGCCGGTCGCCGATGATGATCCCTGGGACGCCGCTGGGCTCGAGTGGCGCACATCCTCGCCGCCGCCGACGCACAATTTCGTCGAAACACCGATCGTCGATTTCGAAGCCTACGAATATCCGCCCGAGGCGACTCATGGCCGTTCGTAAGGGATACCTCGCCGAGCAGTTCAGTACTGCCTCGCAGCAGCGCGAGGCGACCTACCTGGGCATGTGGCTGTTCCTGGCCACGGAAATCATGATGTTCGGCGCCTTGTTTCTGGTGATCGGTTACTACCGGCTGCAATATCCAGCGCCGGTCGCGGAGGCGGTGCATCACTTGCATTTCGTCCTGGCGGGCTTCAACAGCGCGCTGCTGCTTACCGCCAGCCTGTGCATGAGCCTGGTAGTCAGGGCGTCGCGTCAGGAATACCACCAGCATGTGCAGCGGTGGTTGGTGCTAGCCGCTTTGCTGGGTTTGGGCTTTCTGGGTCTGAAGGGCTTCGAATATGCCTGGGAGTACAGCGAAGGGTTGCTTCCCGGCTCGCCGAACGAGTCACCGCTCAAGGACCCGGCGTCGCGCTTGTACATGGCGATCTACCTGTTCTCCACGGGCCTGCACGCCGTGCATGTGTCGATTGCCGTCGTGCTGGCGCTTGGCATGGCCGTGCGTATTCACCTTGGCCACATGAAGCTGCCGGAGCGCGCGATTACGCTGGAGATGGTCGGCCTCTACTGGCATCTCGTCGATGTCATCTGGATTCTGCTCTACCCAGCGCTGTATCTGTTCGGGAGACCGGCATGACCGTTCGCAACCTCTTGCTGACGTACCTCGGCCTGATGCTGTTGCTGGCAGTCAACGTGCTCGTCGCCTGGCTACTACCGGGTTGGTCCCGTTGGGCCTTGCTCGGTGCCGCGGGCCAGGCGGGCCTGGTGATCTTCGGCTTCATGCAGCTTGGCCAGCATTCCGCGTTGATGCGCTTCTTCGCCCTTGGCGCGGGATTTTGGCTGCTGTTCATGTTCACCTTGACGCTCGTCGATCTGCTCACCCGCGAAGCGGGGTACTGACCCTGCGCCGAACCCTCTCGCCAAAGCCGACAGCGAGCACGGCAGCCTGGAAGACATGATCGATTCGATCATCGAGGGAACGATCGCTCCAGCGTCCGTCGTTTCCAATCAATGATGCGGCTCATCCAGATACGCGGTGCTGCGCGGCGCAGCGCCGGGGCGGCGCGAATACAGGCGTGACAAGGGTGCTGCCGACACGCCGTGGACCATGATCGAAGCGAAGATCAATGCGCTCGCAGCGTGCCAGTAGAGCGGATCATGCAGGTGACTGTGCGCGAGCGCTGAGTAGTAGATCGCGGCGATGCCAATGGGCCCGAACCAACCGAGATAGAGCGAGTCCCGGGTGTTCAGTGTGTCTCGCCACGCCGGCGAAAGCAGCAGTAATACCGGCAGCCTGCGCAGCAGCAGGATCAGCACCGCGAGTGTCAGCAGCGGCCAGCTTAGAACAGCCCACTCGTGTAAAGGCAGGGCGATGCCGAAGAGTACGAACATGGGCAATGTAAAGAGCTTGGCTACCGCTTCCTGAATATTTTCCTCTTCATGCTCTTCACGCTTGTTGCTGGCCAGATTGAAAGCCAGCCCGGCAGCGAATACGGCCAGCACCCCGTCGGTCTGGATGAGCTTGGCGAGGCCTAGTGTTAGTAACGAGAAGGCTACGGTGTAGCCAAGTAAAGAAGTGCTGGCGACCAGCTTCTTGCGCTCAGCGAACCTGAGCGCCCTGGCCGCGATGAAGCCCACTATTGTGCCTAGCAGCGCAGCGCCGCAAATGCCGATCAGTACTGAGTCGACCAGCCAGTGCGACCAGGCCTCGTCTGGTGCATGGCTGAGCATGAGTATTGGCAGCATGGCGAACCCGTAGGCCAAACCATCATTCGCACCGGATTCGGCCGAAAGGGTGGTGCGCAGGCGCAGCGGCAGATGCTTCTTGGCGAACTGGCCGGTGACGATCGAACTCGCTACCACCGGATCGGTCGGCGTGATCGCTGCGCCCAATAGCAGAGCTGCCCACAGCGACAAGCCCAGCAGCCAGCCGACCAGTACCGAAGACGCCACCCACATACCGAGCATGCCGAGTATTAGCAGCAGGACGACAGGTCTGAGCATGGCCTTCAACGCGCCACGCTCGAGTCGCAACGCGACGCCCATCAAACCGATCGCCAGTGTTAACCGTGCGGCTTGTTCGAGAATGGTCAGCGGCTCGCCCCAACGCGCCAGGTCCAGCCAACCGAGGCCATGGGGGCCAACGGCTAGCCCGACCAGTACCGCGAGGGCGGGTTCGGAAATCGGGCTGCGCTTGATCAGTGCCGAGAGCAGCGCAATGCAGACGGCGACGGCGCCCATTACGGCAAGTGCAACGTTGAGCTGGGTCATCGACACTCCTGTTCGGTGAGTTACCTCACTTGGGAGTGATCTGTGCTGCAAAATGTTTCCGTCGTCGCCCTAAGCATTACGCAACAGCTCGAACAGGCGGTCTGATCTAGCTGCCCGCGCGCTTCATGCATGCCAGGTGGCGGTCGTTCACACGGTTGGCGAACCAGGCAGTGGTCAGGTTGCGGGTGATCTTCGGGCTTTCCAGGCGAATCCCCGGCAGCACCGCGCGCGGGAGCGGTTTGCCAGCGCGTTTTTCAGCCAGTTCGAAGACGCGTTCATACAGCCGCGTTTTCTCGAAGCCCTCGGTATCTCCACGCACCAACGCGTTGCGGATGGCGGTCTCGCTCATGTCCAGCTTGGTGGCGAGTGACCGTACCGCCGTTTCCGTCTGGCCGACCTTGCTGCTGCCATGGATGATCAGATCGCCGTCGAGCGCGAGCTTCCGGCCGCTGGCGCGCGCCACGGCATTCTGGAAGGCCGCGTTGCGGCTGGCGTACCAGCCGGCGTTGAAATCGGCGAAGCGGTAGAGCACGCGGTCGTAGCTGGCCGGGTAGTCGAGCAGGTGGGCGATGCCGAAGAACATGCCACCGCGACGCGTAAATACCTCTTCACGGATCGTGCCCTCACGGGAATAGGGGTAGTCCCGTGCGCGAGACTCGGCGAAGGCGATGCTGACCTGCATCGGGCCGCCCGTTTTGACCGGGTTGAACGTGCCGAACAACTGCTTGCCCAGCGGCACGATACTGACGAAATCGTCGAAAATGGCGCTCAGCTGGCTTTCGTTACGCACCGCCGAAAGCCGCTCGTTGTAAGTCTTGCCGGTCGGTGATTGCACATCCAGTGCGGCATTTACCACGAAACGCGGGACATGGATCCGCGCGGCCCGGCGATAGATCTCCTCGCGCGCGATCTTCGCCAGGCCCGGTACCGGCGGAGTGGCCTGGAAAGTGGATTCCTGCACCGTCACCGCCAGTACGGCGCAGATATTTTCGTTGTTGGCGGGTATGTCCAGCGTATCGAAGGCGGTGTAGATGTCCTGGGCCCATCCCTGGCGATCCGGGATATTGCTCGGTATCAGGCGGACTATTTTCGCCTTCACCTCGTCAGGGCGCGGCGCGGGCGGACCAGGCGGCTGGGTGCTGCACCCGGCTAGCGTCAGCATTAGCAAGGCGGCGAGGGCGGTTGTGTGCCGACGCACTGCGTGAGCGTCGATGCGAATACGGCGAATCGAAGAGCTGAGAATCATGCGGACCTGAGCGTGAGCAATCGTTGTGCTTCGGACATTACAACAGGCGACGCCGTTCTGTGCCGCCGTGGCGGGAACTTGCCTTGCGTACGTGGGCCGAATCGAGGCGGACACCTTTCCTGCAGCCGCACCATCGAACGAGCATCGACCATGAGCGAACCACATTTCGACATCCGCCGACTCGAGCGCTACGACAGCACCACACGCGAGTACCTGCTCGCCATCATCACTGACGAAGACCACGCCTCCCAGGTCGAACTGGGCGATGGCGAGATCGGCTGGCAGTCGACGTTGCGCCATGACCGCCTGCATCGTGAGATCGACCCGCACTCGGGCCAGCCGCGTTATCGCTTCGAGGATATTCCCGAGCACGCCGGCGGTGAATTTCAGTTGGTGAGCCTGATCGCCGAAGGCGGGCGCGGCGCGGAGTTCTCGGAGCTCGCGATGTTCGGCAAGCGGTTGGTGACCTTTGACGACCGTACCGGGCTGGTCTGTGAAATCCGCGACCAGAATCAGCTCATCCCTCGCAACATCCTCATGACGGGCAGCGGCGACGAGGCCTTCAAAGGCTTCAAGAGCGAATGGGCAACGCTTTATCACGACCGTTTGATCGTCGGCAGTCATGGCAAGCGGCCCACCGAGGAATGGGTGAAGTTGCTGGACCGGCACTACGGCGTGCAGAGCGTTGATTGGTCCGAGCGCTACCAGCGTATTCGCGAAGCCTTGGGCGTCGGACCGGACGGATACGTCATCCACGAGGCGGTGGAATGGCATCCATATCGGCGCGAGTGGTTGTTCTTCCCTCGCAAGATTTCCACGGCGCCGTTCGACGAGGCTGTGGACGAGCGCGAGCGCGGCGGCAACACGTTGATCATCGCGAGCGAGCACTTCAACGAGATCCGTACGCTGGAGGTAGGCGAGCGGATTCCGGAGCGCGGCGTGTCATCGTTCAAGATCCTGCCGGGCCACCCTGATGAATGCGTCGGGCTGAAAAGCGTGGAGATTGGCGAGCGGACCGAAAGCTACCTGTTCTGCTTCAACCTCGACGGCAAGGTGCTACAGGAAGACCTGTTCATTGGGGACTACAAGTGCGAAGGGCTGGAGATTCTCTGATAGCGAAGGGAACACCAAAGAGCGAACGGCGAAGGCCTCGATTTCAGCTAACCTGACAGGCCGTAAAGCATCGCCAGGGTTTGACCATGCGCCAGGCAAGAGCAAGCACTCCGTCTAACAAGGCGGACTCCAGTTTCTGGCGCGACTCGGCGCTGCCCTTCATCGAGTCGCGCACCGTGCTGGACGGTCGTCGTGTCTGCTACGCACGGCACAGCCACGACACCTTCTCAATCGGCCTGATCGACAGCGGCGCCAGCACCTACCTCAACGGTGATCATCTTTGCCGGATCGAGGCGGGCACCCTGGTGTTGATGAACCCGGGCGACGTGCATGCGTGCAACCCCATCCAGAACCAGCCTTGGGCGTACCGCATGCTCTATGTGGATGCCGCCTGGATCGCGGAGCTTCAAGACGCGCTGGGCATGCCCGGAGCAGGCTTTCGTCGCTTCGCCCCGATCCTCACGCGCGACGAGCCGTTGCAGGCCGGGTTTCGCCGGCTGCACAGGGAGCTGACCGATCCGCATGCCGATTCGCTACGCAAGCAGGGCGAGGCCGTCGCGTTTTTCACCCTGCTACATGAACGCCTGGTGGTGCAGCCTCGAATCGACAGCCACGCTACGAAGCTGCAGCGCGCTGCCGAATTCATCGCCGACAACTATCAGCGCCCACTCCGGCTCGAGGAGATCAGCCAGGCCGTAGCGGTATCCCCTTCGAGCCTGATCCGGGGCTTCAAGAAACAGTTCGGCATGACGCCGCACGCTTACCTGACCAACCGACGTGTGCAATTCGCGCGCGCCGAGTTGCGTCGGGGGCGGCCCATTGCCGAAGCCGCTTTGGCAGCCGGCTTCGCGGACCAGGCGCATCTGCAACGTGCCTTCAAGCACCTGCTGGCCGCGACACCAGGCCACTACCGCAACGTGCCGCGTGCTCAGGCTTAGCCCACCGATCACTCGCTCACGAGCAGATAAAGCGCGCAGGCAACCAGCAGCAGCGCCATCAGCCAGTTGAACGCGCGTACCCGCCGCGGCTCGCTCAGGTGGTGCCGCAGAAAGGTCCCTGCATAGGCCCAGCAGGCAAGCGAGGCGTAGCAGATAACGAAGTAGATCGCCGCAAAGCGCCAGACGGCCATCGCGTCATCACCCGCGGCGAACAGCCCCATGCCGGCGACCGACGCCAGCCACGCCTTGGGGTTGAGCCATTGCATCGCCGCACCTTGCAGCAGGGTCGGCTGCACGGCCGCGCCGTTGGTATCCAGCCGACCCTCATCGCGCATGAGGCGCCAGGCCATGTACAGCAGGAAGGCGACGCCCGCCAGGCGAATCGATTCGGTCAACCAGGGCCAGCGCGCCAGCAACTGGTCCAACCCCAGGCCAATCGCCAGCAACAGCAGGGTGAAGCCCAGCGTGCCCCCGCTGACGTGGCGCAGGGCAGGCCGCATGCCGAATTGGGCGCCGGCACTGAGCGCGACGATGTTGACCGGGCCGGGCGTGATAGATGAGGCCAGCGCGAACGTGGCCATGGAAAGCAGCAGGCTCATCGAAGCTCCTTGTGTTCTCAATGACAGGAGCGACGATAGGAATTGGCCTCGCGGCGGTATTGAAGAAAATGCGCGTTGTTGGATTACCAGCGGAGCAGGCGCGGGCCGAGCAGGGCGCCGATGAGCGCAGGCACGGCCATGCCGAGCACGTACCAGACGGCCCAGAACGCAACGCTCATCTCCGGACAGTGCAGGCTGTAGACCAGCGTCGCGGTCGAGCTCGCCAGCAGGCCGCCGGCCGCACCGGCAAGACGCGGGCGGGTCGGTGCCAGGCCCCGAATAGCCCAGAACACGCAGAAGAACGTCGGAATCGAGAGCAGCGCGATGTTCACCGGGCAAACCCGCCAGGTTTCGCCGAATACCAAGAGTTGCCTGCTGCCCGACGGGACGCTTATCAACAAGCCCAGCGCGGCCAGCCAGATGGCCGTCAAGGGCGTGGCGATGGCCGCCCAGCTGGCCCCTACCGCCATGCCAGGGCGGGCCAGCCGCGTCGTTATCCATAGGCTGCCCGCGAGCAACGAGGCAGGAAACGCGAGCTTGAGCCAGAACAACGGGGTGACAGCGACCTCGGCGAGATCAGGACGGATGCCCAGAAACATCAGCAGCGCCAGCACGCCCAGTAACAAGCCAGCCGCAATGGCGAAGGTGAAGCGCCGGGCAACGATCCGCCGGTCTACCGCCGGGGCGTTGCTGGCGAGCATGTCGATCAACTCGTGCGTGTTCATCGGGAACCTCCAATCAGAGCGGCCAGTGCTTTCAGGCCACGGTGGACGCCGACTTTGACCGCGGACGTCGAAAGCCCAGTGCGCCGGGCGGTTTCCTCCACCGACAAGCCCTGCAGCTTGACGTGCAGGATCGGCAGGCGCTGCTTGTCCGGTAAGCGTTCCAGCAGCTTGGACAGGTCGCGCTGAGCCTGTTCAGCCTGCTGATCCTCATCGGAGAACAGCTCGGCCTGGTCATCCAGCGGGTCGTGCAGCGCCTCGTGCCGGGCATGAGCGCGGAAATGGTCCATCAGCTTGTAGCGCGCGATGGCCTGCACCCATGCCGTCAGGGGCTGGTCGGCGCGGTAGGTGTGCCGCGCATTGTGGACCGCGAGCAGGGCTTCTTGCAGCAAGTCCTCGACGGCTGCCGTCTGCAGGCGTCGCCGAAGGAAGCTGCGCAGATGCGCGCCGAGCAACGTGAGGAATTGCCGGTAGGCCGCTGCATCGCCGTCGAGCCCCTGCAGGAACAGGCGCTGCAGATGCGCCTCGCGCGCCTTCAGCGCCTCATGACTGGTAGTTCGTTCCATCGGTTGCCCTGGTTACACGAGGGTAAAGAATCGATGTAGCGCCTGTTTGCGCCAGGCAGCAGCGGCCCGGGCGCGCCGCTACGTTAGGGCGGCCTCATTTAAATCTCAAAATTTTTTTCACGCCGCTGTAACCGGCATCGCAGCGCCGGCGAATTACTGGTCGAGCTGCCGGCAAGACCGCAGGCGGCCAAATTACCTTAGGAGAATAACCATGAAGACTCTCGCCCTTGCCGCTGCAGCCGTTGCCCTTGCGTCCATCGCCGCTGGCGCCACCGCCGACGACAAGAAGGAAGGCGCCATGGAAAAATGCTACGGCGTCTCGCTTGCCGGCCAGAATGATTGCAAGGCCGGCGCCGGCACCAGTTGTGCCGGCACCTCCAAGATGGATTACCAGGGCAACGCCTGGAAGCACGTTCCCGCCGGCACTTGCACCTCAATCAAAACACCCAACGGCATGGGTTCGCTGACCCCGATCGAATCCTGACAAGAGGCGCTGTCATGAGCATGCGAGTCGATCTGGGTGCGGGCCTTGGGCTCAAGCCCGAGCATTACGAGGCAGCGCATACCTGTGCTGCTTCGGGGATCTGGTTCGAGGTGCACCCGGAGAACTACATGCTCGGCGGCGGGCCGCGCCTGGCCTGGCTGGAGGCGATCGCCGATCGCCATCCGGTCTCGCTGCACGGTGTGTCGCTGTCGCTGGCAGCCGATTGCGCGCCAGACGTGGCCCAGCTGCAACGTTTCGCGGCGCTGGTCGAGCGGGTTCGACCGGCGCTGGTGTCCGAACACCTCGCCTGGTCCGCCTGGCGAGGCCAGTACCACCCCGATCTGCTGCCGTTCCCGCGGACCGGGGCGGCGCTGCGGCGCCTCGTCGACAACGTCCAGCGCACGCAGGACGCGCTTGGGCGAGCGATTGCGGTGGAGAACCCCAGCCATTACCTGCAAATCGAGCATGACTGGGATGAAATCGACTTTCTAGGTGAGCTGGCGCGCCGCAGCGGCTGCGGCTTGCTGCTGGACGTCAACAATGTGCATGTCAGCGCGCACAACCTGGGTTTCGACGCGGCCGGTTACATCGACCGCTTCCCAGGCAACCTCGTCACGGAGGTGCACCTGGCCGGACACAGTATCGATAGCCTGCAATCCGGGTTATTGATCGATTCGCACGATGCGCCGGTGGCCGATGCGATCTGGGCGCTCTACGCGCGGCTGATCCACCGCATCGGCGCGCGGCCGACCCTGATCGAGCGCGATGACCGCGTGCCGGCCTTCGCCGAATTGCTGGTCGAGCGCGACCGTGCGCAGCAGCTGCTTGATCGCAGGCGGGCGGCATGAAGACATCACTCACCGCGTTTCAGGATGCGTTCGTGGCCGCGCTCCAGGGTAGCGGTCCGGACTCGAGTGGCGGCTGGCTGCGTGCGCTCACCGCACAGCCGGGCTTTGCGGTATACCGCAACACCGTCCTCAAGGGCTGTGTGGATGCATTGAGAGCGAACTTTCCCACCGTAGAGCGGCTGGTCGGCTCCGATTGGATGGCTGCAGCGGCGGCCGCCTATGCCTGGCAATCGCCGCCAACCCGCCCGCAGCTGATCGACTACGGCGAGGGATTCGCCAACTTTCTGCAGCGTTTCGAGCCGGCCCGGCCGCTGCCTTATCTGGCCGAGGTTGCACACCTCGATCGGCTCTGGCTCGAAGCGTTCGCTGCTGCAGAGCAACCTCGGTTGACGTTGCAGGCGCTCAGCACGATGTCGCCGCTGCAATTGGCCGGGTTGCGTCTGGCGCCCTGCGCCGCAGCGCGCTGGCATTGGTCCCCGCTGCCGGCATCCACGCTGTGGCGCTGCAACCGCGAGGCTGTCGATCTGCCGGATCCGTTGCCGTGGCAGGCAGAGGGCACGCTGATCTGCCGGCGCGGCGGCGTCATCCACTGTTGGGCGCTGAGCCAGGGCGGCTGCGCCTTTCTCGACGCGTGCGCAACTGGCCTTTCCCTCGACGCCGCCTCGGCCGCAGCGCTCGAGGTCGAGCCGATGCTGGATTTCAACGAGTTGCTGGCAGTGCTCTTCGCGGCCAACGTTTTCACCGATCACGGACCACGACAGACAGGAGACGACCATGACTAGCCTGAATCCCCCGGCGCCGACCCTCGCGGCGCGCTGGCACCACTGGAACCGACTCGCGGCCTGGCTGCAGCGGCTCATCAGCGATTCCACCCTGAGCCTGGTGGCGCGCCTGGCAATTGCCGTGGTGTTTTTTTATTCCGGGCGGACCAAAGTCAGCGGCCTGCTTACGCTCAAGCCGAGTACCTATAGCCTGTTCGAAACCGAGTACGCAGTGCCGCTGCTGTCGCCTCATCTGGCCGCGCACTTAGCAACCTACGCCGAACATCTGTTTCCGCTGTTGCTGGTGCTCGGCCTGCTGACCCGGTTGTCCGCCTTCGCGCTGCTGATCATGACGCTCGTGATCCAGATCTTCGTCTACCCTGACGCCTGGCCGACGCACCTGACCTGGGTTGGCTTGATGCTGGTCGTGATCGGCCGCGGTGCCGGTCGCTGGTCTGCCGATAGGCTGTTGGGCATTCGCTGAAAAGGCTCCCACGGCAGCCAAACTTGGCCGGCGCAGGGCAGTCCAAGGTGCTCAAGCCTGGCGTCGCTACGCCTGTGGCGAATCTACCAAAGGGAGACTTGATGGCTTCTATCGACCTGCTGATCAGTGACTGCGACGGCGTGATCGTCGACAGCGAAATCATCAGCCACCGTGTGCTGTTCGAGGCTTTGAGCCTGCACGTGCCGGCCGAGCGCCTGCACGAGGCGCTGGAAGGCACGTTCGGCCTCACCGTGCCAAGCATCATCGACCTGATCGAAAAGCGCTTTGGCCTGAACCTGCCCGAGACCTTCGACAGCGACCTGCGCCTGCAGTCAGAAAAAGTCGTGGCCGACGAAGTGCAGGCGATTCCAGGCGTGCGCGAGGCGCTGATGGCCATCGACCTGCCGCTCGCAGTAGCGTCCAACAGCCGGTTGCACAATGTCGAATCCTCGCTGCGGCGCGCCGGCCTGACCGAGCGGGTTGCCGGTCATATCTTCTGTGCCGAGATGGTCGCCTCGCCTAAACCGGCACCGGACGTCTATCTGTTGGCGGCTGAGCGCATGGGCGTAGCGCCGGGCCGGTGTCTGGTCATCGAGGATAGCCCGACCGGCGTGCTGGCCGCGCGGACCGCAGGGATGCAAGTCATCGGTTTTACCGGGGCGAGCCACATTCCAGAGGGGCATGACCAGGCGCTACGCGAACTGGGCGTGACCGCTGTGATCAGTCGGATGCAAGATTTGCCGGCGCTGGTGAATCAACTGGCTGGCTTAGCGGAATAGGGTGGGCGAAACCTTACTTTTCCTTTACCTAGCGCTCACACGAAGCTGACTTTCGTTCGCGTAGAGTCTCGGACAGGCTGACGGAACAGCCCGCTCCCCCTTGGTGGGTCCGCCATGTCCGGCTTGGCCTCTGGCCGCTGGGCATGGCCGCCCGCTGTTTTTAGGTTCAGGTTGCGGGTACGGGCCGCTCCAGCGATAGCACACTCAACATACGTCGGGAGACAAAATCACCATGTTACTTCGCAGCAAGTTCCTGGCGGTCGTGACAGGCGTCGCACTGTTCGGGCAGACGCTCGTCGCTCACGCCGATCTACCGGATTTCACCCCGCTGGTCGAAGACGCTTCGCCGGCGGTGGTCAACATCAGCACCAAACAGAACGCACCCGTTCGCGGCGCCGCGCAGATGCCCGACCTGGAAGGCATCCCGCCCCAGTTCCGTGAATTCTTCGAGCGTGGTTTGCCGCGCCAGCCGGATCGCCAGCGCGAGGCGCAGTCGCTGGGCTCGGGCTTCATCATTTCCAAGGATGGTTACGTCCTGACTAACAACCATGTCGTCGAGAACGCCGACGAAATCATGGTTCGCCTGCCTGACCGCAGCGAACTGCAGGCCGAGCTCGTCGGCGCGGACCCACGCAGCGACGTCGCCCTGCTGAAGATCAAGGCCGACGAAGACCTGCCGACCGTCAAGCTCGGAAAGTCCGACGACCTCAAGGCCGGTGAGTGGGTCGTGGCGATCGGTTCGCCGTTCGGCTTCGACCACACCGTGACCGCTGGTGTGGTGAGCGCGACCGGCCGGACGCTTCCCAACGAGAGCTACGTGCCCTTCATTCAGACGGATGTGGCGATCAACCCCGGCAACTCCGGTGGCCCGCTGTTCAACCTCGACGGCGAAGTCGTGGGTATCAACTCGCAAATCTTCACGCGGTCGGGCGGCTTCATGGGGCTGTCATTCGCCATTCCGATCGATGTCGCCATGGACGTGGCCAACCAGCTGCGTGACGAGGGCAAGGTCAGCCGCGGCTGGCTTGGCGTGGTGATCCAGGAGGTCAACAAGGACCTGGCCGAGTCCTTCGGCCTCGAGCGTCCGGCTGGTGCGCTGGTCGCCCAGGTGCTCGATGGCAGCCCGGCCGCCAAGGGTGGCCTGCAGGTCGGCGACGTGATCCTGAGCCTGAATGGCAATTCCATCGATATGTCCGGTGATCTACCGCACCGGGTCGGCGGGATGAAGCCGGGCGACACGGCCAAACTCGAAGTGGTCCGCGATGGCAGCCGGCGCACGGTGAACATCACGATCGGCGCGCTGCCGGATGATGACGCCCAACTGGTCGCCGGTGGTTCGGGTGGCTCGTCGGCGAGCAGCAATCGACTCGGGGTAACCGTCGGTGGGCTGTCCGACGAGCAGAAAAAAAGCCTCGAGGTCGAGAGTGGTGTGGTGGTGCGTGACGTGAGCAATGGCCCGGCGGCGCTGATCGGCCTGCGCCCCGGCGACGTGATCACTCACCTGAACAACCAGGCCATCGACAGCGTGAAGACCTTCACCAACATCGCTGAGAAGCTGCCCAAGAACCGCTCGGTGTCGATGCGGGTGCTGCGTGAAGGGCGCGCCAGCTTCATCACCTTCAAGCTGCCGAATTGATCGCGGCGCTGCATGACGTAAGGGCTGGCGCCAGGTTGGCCCTTCGATGAAGCGAAGCCCCACCTTGCGGTGGGGCTTTTTCTTTTGCGGCGGGCGGGATTCGCACCAGTCGTCGTACTTGCGCAAGGGTGTTCAGAAACACAATCTTCCGACCCCGCGAATCGCTTAAGCTAGCCGTCGCGTTTTCCCGCCAGCAGTCCGAGGATGCGCACCCTCTACCTTGCGGCCCGGATAAATCAGGCAGGTCTCTATCTTGAATCAGGCAAGGCGGGCCACTCTGGCGCGCTCCGTATCCTTGCGTAGCCGGCTGATCGCGATCGCGGTCGCCGGCATCCTGCCGTTGGCGCTGGTGGCCGGGCTGGGCATGCTGTCGATCGTCAACGAGCAGAAACGGCTGGCCGAGAAACGCAGCCTTGAGACCACACGGCTTGCAGCGACTGCCGTGGAAGTAGAGTTGAGCCGGTCGCTCAACGTGCTCCAGGCGCTGTCCCAATCCCCGCTGCTCGATGAAGGCAACCTCGACAGCTTCGCCGATATGGTCCGTCGCGTACTGCCCTCGCTACCGAGCTGGCACGCCATGCTGATCATTGACCCGGACGGCCGCGTGCTTCGCCGCGTGTCGCTCCATGCCCCCTCCACCTCGCAGGATCTGGCCGAACCAGGCAGCTTTACCAGCCTGCTGGCGAGCCATGAGCCGCAAGTTGGCAGCATGGGGCGCGGGCCGAGCGGCACCTGGGGCATACCGCTGCGGGTGTTGGTCGATGTGGAAGGGGAGACGCGCTACATACTCACCGCCGTGCTCAAGCCTCAATCGATCGCCGACGTGATCAACAACCGCCGGTTACCCACGGGCTGGGTCAACACCGTGCTCGATGCCAACGGCGTGCGCATCGCCCGCTCCCTGCGCCACGAGGAGACTTTAGGTGGTCCGGCGTCGCCCCTGCTGCAGAAGCTGTTACGCGACAACCCGAATGAAGAAGGGATGGGGCTTTCCGCATCGGTGGAAGGGGAAGGGCTTTACACCTCGTTCGTGCGGCTGAAGCCGTCTGGCTGGGTGGTGGCGACCGGCATTCCCACCAGCGTAGTGGAGGCTGGAGCGATGCGGGCTTACACGCTGTACGGCGGCGGCCTGCTGTTATCGCTCATGTTCGCCGTGGCGGCTGCACTGTTCGCGACGCGGCGGATCAATGTGCCGATGCGCCAGCTGCGCCGCGCGGCGCAAGCCATCGGCAGCGGCCGCGCGGTCGAGGCACCGGCAAGCGAGATCGAAGAAATCCAGGAGGTTGGCCAGGCGCTGGCCAACGCAGCGGCGGCCCGGCAGGCCAGTGAGGCGGAGCGCGACAGCATGTTGTCGCGGCTGGAACTGGCTCAGCAGGACCTGACGCAGCAGGTCAGCGACCTTGAGCACTTGCAGGCGCTGAGCAACCGGCTGCTGCAGATGCCCGCGCTCGAAGAACAGTTGCAGGCGATCATCGACACCCTCTGCACCTTGCACGGCGCCGCGCACGGCCTGCTGGCACTGAGCGACGGTACGACGCCGCTGCGCATTCATGCCTCGCGGGGATTCTCCATCGAGTCGCTGGCGCTGATGGACAACGTCTCGCCTGGGCTGGGCGCTTGTGGCGCGGCGGTGCAGAGCGGCACCCGGGTGGTCGTGATCGACACCGAGACTGATCCCTGCTTCCGGGATTTCGTCTCGGTTTCGCGCCGCGAGGGCTTCCGCTCGGTACACAGCACGCCGATCCGACACAGCGATCACCGCGTGCTGGGCACCTTGACCGTGCAACTCCGCGATGCCCGTCCGCCCACCCAGCGGGAAATCCGCCTGGCCGACGTTGCGGCCGGCCTGGCAGCGGTGTTCATCGATCGCGCGCGGGCGCAAAGCAAGGCCGGCATGTTCGAGCAGCGGCTACAGGTCGCGCTGGATTCGTCCACGGTGCCTTTCGCCATCTTGTCGCCGCTCGTTCAGGGCCACCAGGCACCTGACGATTTCCGCCTGGACTTCATCAATCCGACCGGTGCAGCCAGCCTGCACGGCAGCGTGGCCGAACTCACCGGGCAGCATTTGCGCGATGTGCTCGGTCCAGGCGCCAACCCGCAAGCGCTGTCGACCTTGCTGGATGTGTATCGCCTGCAGCAGCCGCGTGACCTGGAAATGCGCAGCACCGCGTTCGGCGGCGAGCGCTGGGTGCGGCTGGTTGCGACACCGTTCGACGAGAGCGTCGCTGTCTGGTTTGCCGACGTCACCGAGGCCAAGCAGCAGGAGCAGGCCATCCGTGAAGCTGGCCGCCGCAAGGATGAATTTCTCGCCACCCTGGCACACGAGCTGCGCAATCCTCTGGCGCCGATTCGCCTGGCGGCGGGGCTGTTCGGCTCGCCGTCCGCCACTGAAGCGCAGAAGCTGCGCAGCCAGCAGATCATCGAACGGCAGGTGCGCCACATGGCCCTGTTGCTCGATGACCTGTTCGATATTTCGCGTATCACGCTGGGCAAGCTGGTGCTGCGCAAGGACTGGCTCGACCTGCGCAGCGTGGTCGAGGCCGCCGTCGAAACCGCTCGTGCGAAGATCGAGGCGAAGCGGCACGCGCTGACGGTGATGCTTCCCCCCGCGCCGGTCATGCTCGAGGCTGACGCGCTGCGGCTGGAGCAGATACTGACGAATCTGCTGAACAATGCGGCGAAGTTCACACCCGACGGCGGCAGCATCAGTGTCACGGTTACGCTGGCAGCGGGGCGGGTACGGGTGACGGTGGCCGACAACGGCCTGGGGGTGGCTCGCGAGCACCTCGGCCTGATTTTCGAACGCTTCGCTCAGGTGCCGGTTAGCGAAGGGCAGGTCAATACGGGGCTTGGTATTGGCCTGGCGCTGGCGCAGGGGCTGGCGAAGTTGCACGAGGCCGACATTCAGGTGACCAGCGAGGGGTTGGGCAAGGGCGCGGCGTTCAGTCTTGAGCTCCCGTTGCCGCCTGTGACTTCGTTCGCCGGGTTGGAACAGGCCGTGGCGGTACCTACTCACGTCAGCAGGTGCGTGCTGGTCGCCGATGACAATCGCGACATTGCCGAAACCATGGCTGAAGTTCTGCGGCTCGAGGGGCACGAAGTGCACCTGGCCCACGATGGCGTGCAGGCCTTGGAGCGCTACCGTGAGCTCAAACCGGACGTGGTGCTGCTGGACATCGGCATGCCGGGCCTGCGAGGCGACGAGGTGGCGCGGGCCATCCGCGAGCAGGATGCCGAGGTTCGCTTGCTGGCGATCACCGGCTGGGGCCAGCCTAGCGACAAAGAGCGCGCTTTGTCGGCAGGCTTCGACGAGCACATGACCAAACCGGTCGACATCGCGTTATTGATCGAGGCGGTAGGGCGCTGAGCACCGTTGATCGTGGCCGTCCACGACATACTGCTGGCGTAAACGGGGACCTTTCTGGCAGGCTGCCTGCCTAAGCGAAAGCTGCTGTCACCTGCTGACGGCACAGGCGTGACATCGGGAGAGACCGCGACGGCCAGGCCGTTCGTGGCGCCGAAGGAGCAACCGCCCCGGAAACTCTCAGGCAAAAGGACCGGTGTCGCGGGTGAACTCTGAAGAGCGTAGGGCCGTCGTCGCCCGTCGCACCGAAGGAGCAAGCGAGCCCTGCTCGTGAATCTCTCAGGTCCAGGACAGAGGGGGCGCCTGATCCGCATGTTGCGGACGGGCTAAACCCTTGACGTCTTGGAGCTGCACCCATGAAGCATATTGCCGTCATCGGTGGTGGAATCACCGGCATTACCACCTCTTACGCGCTGGCCAAACGCGGATTCGCTGTCACGCTGTTCGAAAAGCATCGCTACGCGGCGATGGAAACTTCTTTCGCCAACGGCGGCCAGTTGTCGGCCTCCAATGCCGAGGTATGGACGCACTGGTCGACCATTCTCAAGGGGCTCAAGTGGATGCTCCGCAGCGATGCGCCGCTGTTGGTCAATCCCAAGCCAAGCTGGCACAAGCTGTCCTGGTTTTCCGAGTTCATCGGCGCCATCCCTCAGTACCGGCAGAACACGGTCGAAACCGCCCGCCTGGCCATTGCGGCGCGCGAACATCTGTTTGCGTGGGCTGAGGAGGAGGGCATTGATTTCGACCTGAAGAAGGCTGGAATCCTGCACATCTACCGCGACAAGGCCGGCTTCGAGCACGCCGGCCAGGTGTCCCGGCTGCTTGCCGAAGGCGGCCTGCCTCGCCGCAGCGTGACGCCAGAGGAAATGCGCGCCATCGAACCGACCCTGGCCGGGCACTACTACGGCGGCTACTACACCGAATGCGACTCGACGGGTGACATCCACAAGTTCACCCATGGCCTGGCGGAGGCTGCGATCCGGCTCGGTGTCGATTGTCGCTACGGTCAGGACGTGGTGAAGGTGGATACCGATGGCCACGGCGCCGGCGTGACCCTCGCGTCGGCCCATGGCGAAGAGCGGCTGGCTTTCGATGGCATCGTGATCTGTGCAGGCACGGCCAGCCGGGCGCTAGCCGCACAACTGGGGGATCGGGTGAACATCTACCCGGTGAAGGGCTATTCCATCACCGTCAACCTGCAGGACGAGGCCAGTCGCGCTGCCGCGCCCACCGTTAGCCTGCTCGACGACGAAACCAAGCTGGTCACCAGCCGTCTTGGCGACGACCGCCTGCGGGTGGCGGGAACTGCCGAATTCAATGGCTACAACCGCGACATCCGCGCAGACCGGATTCGGCCCCTGGTGGATTGGGTCGCCGAGTGCTTCCCCGGCGTAAGCACCCGCAGTGTGGTGCCCTGGGCTGGCTTGCGACCGATGATGCCGAACATGATGCCGAAGGTCGGGCGCGGCCGTTCACCTTGCGTGTTCTACAACACCGGCCATGGGCATCTGGGCTGGACGCTGTGCGCCATCACGGCGGATATGATCGGTTCGGTGGTCGGCGAGGCGATGGGCGAGTCAATGAGCGTCGTTGCAGGGCCGGCCCACGCCTGATCGTCCGCGCTGTAGGTTGCGGGGTTGCGCCGCGACCTACAGGCGTTTCGCGCATTTGCACCTCTCCCTCGCCCCTATCTCTAGGGGTGAGGAGATGGGGCGGTGCCGGGCTTCAGACTCAGGCGCCGTTGCCGTCGATCAGGGCGGCGATGGCCTGCAGCAAGGCGGCCTGGGTAAAGGGTTTGGCCAGCAGAGGCAGATTTTCCGCGGCCGTGCCAGGTGCGATGGCGGCATAGCCGCTAACCAGCAACACCGGCATCGCCGGGTGCCGCTCACGCACTTCCAGGGCCAGTTGCGCGCCGGTCATTCGCGGCATGGCGTGGTCAGTGACGAGCAGGTCGAATGACGCCTCTGCGAGCCGTTCGAGCGCCTGTGCAGCGGATTGAGCGGTGGTGACCCGATGGCCCTGGTCGCGCAGCATCTCGGCAGTGTTGGCGAGCACCAGTGCATCGTCGTCCACGGCCAGGATATTGAGCAGCGCCGTGTCGCTGCGAGGTGCGGGGCTATCCATAAGGGGCGATTCGATCAGGGCGTCGTGCATGGCCGGTAGCCAGATCTGGGCCGTCGTGCCGACCCCCGGTTCGCTGCGCAGCACCAGCTTGCCGCCAGACTGTTCGGCGAAGCCATGAACGATCGATAACCCGAGACCGGTGCCCCGGCCGACGCCCTTGGTGGTGTAGAACGGCTCGGTGGCGCGCTTGAGCGTGACGGCGTCCATGCCTTCGCCTTCGTCGGAGACGGCCAGGCACAGATAGGTGCCGGGCTTCAGGCCGTATCGGCCATCGATCCGCTCGCTGTGCGCGCTGATGATCACGCGCCCCTGGCCGCCAATCGCATCGCGCGCATTCAGCACCAGATTGAGCAAGGCGGTCTGCAGTTGGTTGGGGTCCGCCTCGATCATCGGCAGGCGCGACTCGACCTGCGCCTCAATGGCTACGGTGGGGTCGAGCGAGCGGGCGAGCAGTTCAGTCATCTCCTCGATCAAGGCCCGCGGCTGGATGGGTTCGGCAAGTAGGTCCTGCTTGCGGGCGAAAGCAAGCATGCGGCGCGTCAGCGATGCGCCTCGGTCGGCGCCGATACGTGCGTTGTCGATCAGGCGTAGCAGTGGGGAGCCGTCCGGCACCCGTTTGCGCAACAGCTCCAGATTGCCGAGCACGGCGGTCAGCAGGTTATTGAAATCATGCGCGATGCCGCCGGTGAGGTTGCCCAGGGCTTCTATTTTTTGGGCCTGTTGAAGCGCTTGCTCGGCCTCTACCCGCGCAGTGCTGTCCACCGCTTCGGGGACGATCCCGACCACCAGCCCATCCTCGTCGAGCACCGGGCGGATCGAGAAATCGAACGAGTGGGTACCGCCTGGCAAGTGCAGCTGCATGTCGAGGTTGTCGCTGCCGCCCATGGCCGCGGTCATCACGCAGCGCTGCAGGGTCGCCTGCATGCCGGGCGTGGCGCTGAACCATGGCGCTTCCCAGAAGGGCAGGCCGATCACGTCATCAGGTACCGCGCCGGCGCCGGCCAGGGAGGTTGGGTTCGCATAGACGATGCGGCCGTCGCTGCCCAACAGCCACTGGTACAGGTGCGAACTGGCGGCGACGGTCCGGATCTGCGCTTCGCTCTGGGCGAGCGCGGCGGTCCGCTCGGCTACCTGACGTTCCAATTCGCGGCGAAAGCGTTGTTCGGCCAAGCGTACCTCCGCCTCCGAGCGCACCCTCTCGATGTGCGCCCAGGAGCGCTCGGTAACTTCGGTCAGCAGGGCCAACTCTTCGGCCTTCCATACCCGTGGCAGCTGGTCGTGCACAGCCATCAGTGCGGTCAAGCGGCCTTCTTTGGTCAACGGCATGCAGACGGTCGCGGCCAGGCCGAGGGACTGAAAGGTCGCGGCTTCGTGAGGCGGTAGCTGACGTGCGGTGTCGTTGAGCACCAGCGGTCGCCCAGCCTGTAGATTGGCGACAGCAAGCCTGCCGAAGTCGGCGAGGCGATAGTGCCCGACGATGTCTTGCGCGCAGGGTGCGGCCCAGTTTCCGCGAATGGTGAATCCGTCCTGGTCGGCGTCCATGTCGGCATAGGCGCAGACCGAAACGTTCATGTGCTCGCCCAGCTTTTGGGTGGTGATAGCCAGCACGGTATCGGCATCGGTGCTGGCGGCCGTGGCCTTGCCCAGCGCATAAAGAAATTGCATGCGGCGCTCGGCCAGCGCTCGCTGGGTAACGTCGTGGCCTTCCATGAAGATGCCGCTGACGCTTCCGTCGCGGCCGATGACCGGCTGGAAGACGAAGTCCAGGATGAAGCTTTCCTCGGCTTCGCCAGCGGTGTGCTGGATCGTCAGTTCGACCGAGTTGCCGACATAGGCGACTCCCGTCCGATAGACCTCATCGAGCAGCTCGATGAAACCCTGGCGGGCGATTTCCGGCAGGGCTTCACGTACCGACCGGCCAATCAGGTCCCGGTTGCCGACCAGGTTGGCATACGCCGGGTTGGCCATCTCATAGCGGTGTTCAGGGCCACCGAGCATCGCCATAATGCCCGGCGCCTGCTCGAACAGGTGGGTGAGCCGGTCCTTCTCGGCGAGCAGATGCCGCTCGGCCCTGACGCGTTCGCTGGTCTCCACGACGAAGGCGATGACGCCCGCCGGCCGCCCGGTCTCGTCCAGCACGGGCGAGTAGTCGAGGTTCATCCACACCTGTTCCGGACGGCCGTTGCGGTGCAGCGTGAGCTCCTGATCTTTGTAGGCGAGCGTGCCGCCAGCCAGGCAGACGCGCATGACGTTGTCGTTGAAGTCGGCGACTTCGGGCCAGCCCAGGCGCACCTCTGAGCCCAGAAGGCGTGGATGCCGGCCGGCGGCGAACACCGAATAGGCGTCGTTGTAGAGCATGATGCCTTTCTCGCCCCAGAGCAGCACGATGGGCACCGGCGACAGGAGCAACATGGCGGTGACGGTCTTGAGGCTTTGCGGCCACTGGTCCGGCGGGCCCAGTTCGGTTTGCGACCAATCATGCGCGCGTATCAGCTCACCCAGTTCGCCTCCCCTGGAAAAGGCGGCGGGGCTGAGCACTTCATGCGCGGCACTCGGCTGTGTGGTCATCTAGAAATCATTCCGGCTGGGTTGTGCGTTGCTGGCAATTGGTCGCCAGTCTATGCCGTCCCGCGTGATGCCGGGGCGAAACAGCTGAGGAAGGCCCATGAAGCGGTTGGATCACCGCCATGGCACAAAGTTGGATGGGGCGACGCAGGCTGTGCGCGCCGTCACGTCAGTCGTCGCGGGTGAGCACTTCGAGCAGTTCGATTTCGAAGATCAGGTTCGCGTTCGGCTCGATGCGGTCACCGATTCGGCGCTCGCCATAGGCCAGGTGCGCCGGCACGAAGAGCTTGCGTCTGCCGCCGACCTTCATTCCCATCAGGCCGATGTCCCAACCTTTTATGACGCGCCCTGTACCGATCACGCACTGAAAGGGTTTGCCGCGCTCGTAGGACGAGTCGAACACGGTGCCGTCCTCCAGCTGGCCGCGGTACTGGGTGGTGATCAAGGCGCCTTTGACAACGGCCTTGCCGTCGCCGAGCTGGAGGTCCTCGATGTGCAAGTCGTCATGCATGAAGCGATTCTTCAATAGGGGTGGCCCGGGCAGCATGCGCCGCGCCGATCGATGGGCCGCCCATGATACGCGAGCGATGATCAGTGCGCGTCGAGCTGGTCGTCCCAGTCGTGGTGCTTTTTCACGTAGGCGGCAATGAATTCGCAAATCGGTACGATGCGCTTGCCTTCGGTCCGCGTGTCGTCCAGGGCGCCGCGCACGAGGGTGCTGCCCATGCCTTTGCCTTCTAGGCTGGGGTCTACCTCGGTATGGGTGAACAGCCGTCGCTCGCCCTCGTCGCGGTAGGCGGCGAGGCCCAATGGCTGGCCATTGACCTCGAGTACGTAGCGTTGTTGCTGGCTGTCGTGGCGTACGGTTGCGGTCATACAGGTCTCCTCAGGCCGCGTGCTTGGCGGCGGTGATTTCAGGTGTCGAGCGAATCGACCCGTGCCTTGCCCATCTCGATCCCGCGGGCGAGGGCTTCGTCATAGCTGGGGTAATGGCGGCTGTGATCGGCCTCGACCGGGGCCACGATTTCCAGATCCCTGACAATTTCGGCACCCACTGCCCAGAGGGTTTCGCCAAAGGTTTCGTACTCATAGCCGGTGAGGTGAACGATCACGTCGTACCCCTTGTAGACCAGCCGATGGCTATGCGGGATCTGGTGATTGCTGCCGGCGGGAATGTGCGCCGGCGCGTCGAAGTAGGGCTGTTCGGCGTCCGGTTTGACTGCCTTGCTCATCAATGGGCCTCCCGATGGTTGTCGTGCGGCGCTGCTGCCTGGCTGATCCAGCAGGCCACTAGCTTGGGCCCGGCATCGGCCTGCATCGTTCCATCGGTGCGGCACCGTCCAGCGCGTGCAGCGACCCTAGACCGAAGTAGTGGCCGTTCAGATCGCAAGTCGCATGGTGCGCGCCGGGCCTCTGCTTAGCATGGAGGGAGCGTGGCGGGGCCCGGTGTCGGTTCGGCCCGCTTCATTCTCGACTGCCCGCGGGAGGTTCGATGATTCCTTGCGCCCGCCTGGTGATGCAGGTGCTGCTCCTGGTTGCGCTGTTGGCCAGCCCGGCGGCGTTTGCCGAGGCGCTCGAGCCGCAAATCCAGGCGCTGTTTCCCAAGGCGACACGCATCGAACCCAAGCAGGACGAGCCGCCCGTTCATGCCGTCTACCAGCTCGATGAGCTGCTGGGGTACGCGTTCGAATCGACGGACTACTCCAACCTTCAGGGTTTTTCCGGCAAACCGATCCGCTTGCTGATCGGCCTGGATACCGCCGGTGTGCTGGCCGGCGTACGGGTACTGGAACACCACGAGCCGGTATTTCTGCATGGGCTGGGCGAGCAGTCGCTGTTCGACTTCGTCGATCAGTACCGGCAGAAGTCCATCGGCGCGCCCATCGTGGTCGGTGGCGAACAGGGCGCGGCGGGCGAGGGCGGTTCGGTGACCCGCATCGACGGGGTGAGCAAGGCGACCGTGTCGGTGGTGATCCTTAACGAGACGGTGCTGCTCTCGGCCCTGAGCGTGGCGCGCAAGCTGCTGGAAGGTTTCGCCAGCGGCCCGTTGGCAACCGCGCGCGCAGACATCTACGAGCCACTTGACTGGGCCGCGCTGCTCGATCGCGGTTACGTGCAGCGTTGGACGATCAACCGCGAGGCGGTCGAGCAAGCCATCGGCCAGCCGCTCGAAGGCTTCCAGAATCTTGAGGCGGACAGCGACGAGGCGGTCTTCAGTGACATCCATTTCGCCTACCTGAACGCCCCCAGCATCGGTCGCAACCTGCTGGGCGACGCCGGTTTTGCCCGGCTCGGCGAAGAATTGAAAGACGGCGAGCAGGCGCTGCTGGTGCTTTCTTCGGGCCTGTACCGCCATGTACCGGATGACTTCGTTCCGGCGACCGCGCCCAGCCGGTTGGTGCTGGTGCAGAACGATCATGCCATCGAGCTGCATGACATGAATTTCAACAGCGGCGCCGTTAGGGCGCTGCTCGACGCGCCGCTCGGAGAAGACGTCGTGGCGAACGTATTCAGGATCAAGGCACACAATGCATTCAACCCCGCGGCGCCAGCCGGCCTGCAGCTGAACGTCGACCTGCAGCGCAACCACCTGGTGCACAGCAATGCCGCGTTTATCCGGCACTTCCAGCTCGACCCCGACCTGTTCGAGGTCCAGGCGGCTCCGGTCGACGCCGAACCGACGCCCATCTGGCTGCGCATGTGGCAGGAACGATGGTGGCAGGTGGTGCTGGTCGTGCTGGCCCTGGCGGCGCTGACCTGGACGTTTATTCGCCAGCACCGGATTAGCCGGCACAGCCGCGGCTTTCATCTGTTTCGCGCCGCGTTCCTGGTGTTCACGCTGGTGTTCATCGGGCTTTATGCGCAGGGGCAGCTGTCGGTGGTGAACATTTTCACGCTGCTGCTGGCGCTCTGGCACGGCTTCGACATCCGGGTGTTCCTCATGGACCCGGTGATCTTCATTCTCTGGAGCTTCACATTCGTCAGCCTGTTTCTCTGGGGGCGTGGGCTGTTCTGTGGCTGGCTGTGCCCGTTCGGCGCGCTGCAGGAGATGCTCGGTTGGGGCGCCAAGCGCCTGCGCATTCGACAATGGAAGATTCCGGATCGCCTGCACCAACGGCTGCAATGGCTCAAATACCTGATTCTGGTTGCGCTGGTGCCGCTGGCCTTCCATTCACTGACCCTGGCCGAGCGGCTGGCCGAGGTGGAGCCATTCAAGACCAGCATCACGCTGTTTTTCGTGCGCGCCTGGCCCTTCGTGCTTTATGCCGTTGTGCTGCTCGGACTCGGGCTATTTGTGCACAAGTTTTATTGCCGCTATGTCTGCCCGCTGGGCGCCGGCTTGGCGATTCTAGGACGGTTGCGGCTGTTCTCCTGGCTGACGCGCATCGACGCCTGCGGGCGACCGTGTCAGCACTGCAAGAACAGCTGCGAGATCGGGGCGATCAAGCGCGACGGGCGCATCGACTATGACGAATGCATCCAATGCCTGGAGTGCATCGTCATGCTCAACAACGACGATCAGTGCGTAGCCCGCATCAGCGCGCGCAAGAAGGCCAGCAAGGGGCGCGACGCTGATCTCATCGCCACCGATGCAACCGTCGTGCGGCCAGCGCTGCACTGAGCCGGTTGCGCATGACTGCGCGGTTCTGCGAATTCACACAGGCGCTGTGCATGGGCGCCTCTTGTCGCCTCGGCCTGAGCCGTTAGGATCGGTGAGTCGCTGGCCGTCAGGCTGGATGCGGCTCCAATCTGAACGGAAGGCATCTCATGGCTGAACGCGAAATCCACATCGTCGGCGCGGTACGCACGCCGATTGGCTCCTTCGGCGGCGCGCTGAAGGACGTCGACCTGATCTCCCTCGCTACGACGGCATGCCGGGGCCTGCTGGAACGCTCGAGCACGCCGGCCGATGCTGTCGGGCATGTCGTGATGGGCAACGTCATCCCCACCGAACCGCGCGACGGGTACCTGGCGCGCGTTGCGGCAGTGGACGCCGGGATACCGCTGGAGACGCCCGCGTTCAACGTCAACCGGCTCTGTGGCTCCGGCTTGCAGGCGGTGATCAGCGCGGCGCAGTCAATCCTCCTCGGCGACGCAGACCTGGCCATCGGCGGCGGGGCGGAGAGCATGAGCCGCGGGCCGTTCATCCTGCCGAACCTGCGCTGGGGTGCGCGCTTGGGCGACGCGCAGGCGATCGACTACATGAACACGCTGCTGCATGACCCTTGGGGCAAGTTCCACATGGGCGTGACCGCGGAAAACGTCGCCGAGCGCTACGGCATCAGTCGTGAGCGGCAGGATGAACTGGCGCTGGAGAGCCAGCAACGCGCCAGCCGGGCCGTGGCCAACGGCTATTTCCGCGAGCAGATCGTTCCGGTCGCGGTGCCGACCCGCAAGGGAATAATTCAATTCGATACCGATGAGCACATCCGCGCAGACATGACCGCCGAGCGCCTAGCCGCGCTCAAACCGGTATTCAAGAAGGACAACGGCACCGTGACCGCAGGCAATGCGTCCGGGCTCAACGACGGTGCCGCGGCGTTGATGCTGGCGGAGGCCGGGCGGGCCCGCGCGCTGGGGCTTCAATCACTGGCGCGGCTCGTGGGCTACGCGCATGCGGGCGTCGATCCGGCTTACATGGGCATCGGGCCGGTGCCGGCGGTGCGCAAGGTGCTAGAACGCACCGGGCTTGAGCTGGCGCAGATGGATGTCATCGAGGCAAACGAGGCCTTCGCCGCCCAGGCCTGCGCCGTGATGCAGGAACTGGGCATGGACCCGGCGCGCGTCAATCCCAACGGTTCGGGCATCTCGCTCGGCCATCCGGTGGGCGCGACCGGCGCGATCATTGCCGTCAAGGCCGTGCACGAGCTGCGCCGCACGGGTGGGCGCTACGCGCTGGTGACCATGTGCATAGGCGGCGGGCAAGGTATCGCGGCGATCTTCGAGCGCGTCTGAGGCGAGCGAGGGGCGGCTCATCGGGCAGCGAAACTCTTCGCTGAAGATTTCGCCCCGCCTGCCGACAAGCCGGGAGCGAGGTGACCTCTCGACACGAGCCCGGCTTTTCACAGGACGACCCATGAGCAACGTATCCGCCACCGACTCCTTATCGCTTCTGCTTTTCACGCTGCGCAGCGGCAAGCAGATGGCGATCAACCTGTTGAAAGTTAGCGAAATCATTCCGACCCCGTCGCTGACCCGGTTGCCCGAGTCGCACCCGCACGTCCGTGGAGTGGCCACTCTGCGCGGTCAGCCGCTGTCGGTGATCGACCTCAGCCTGGCCATCGGCATGGCGCCGCTGCCGGACCCCAAGGGTGGCTGCCTGATCGTCACCGAGATCAGCCGCTCCAAGCAGGGGCTGCACGTGCAGTCCGTGGTGCGGATCGTTCATATCCGCTCGTCGAAGATCCTGCCGCCACCCTACGGTGCGCGCAGCAGCTCGTTCATCACCGGCACGGCTGAGGTCGACGGCGAGCTGATCCAGATCCTCGACGTTGAAAAGGTCATTCACAACATCGCGCCGGCACCGATCGATGCGGATATTTCGGAACTCGACATCCAGGACGCTCAGCTCCTCACCGAAACACGCGCGTTGGTGGTGGATGACAGCCAGGTCGCGATCCACATGTCGGTGTCCGCGCTGACCAAGATGGGCGTGACCTGTCACGCCGTGCGCAGCGCGCGGGAAGCCTTCGATAAGTTGGACAGCCTCAAGGGCAGCCACGACGCGATCAACATGGTGGTCTCGGATATCGAGATGCCGGAGATGGACGGTTATTCCTTCACCCAGGCGCTACGCAAACATCCCGACCATGGGTCGATCTACGTGCTGCTGCATACCTCGCTGGACAGCACCATCAGCACCGACAAGGCCAAGGCTGCCGGTGCCAATGACATCCTGACCAAGTTTTCTCCGCCGGAAATGGCCAAGTGCATGCTGCGCGCCGCCCGGGTGATCCATCTCGGCGAGGATGCTTCGGTCGCCTGAGCGAGCGGGCATCCGGGCAGCGTGTCCGCCCCGTAGGGGCGTGCATGCTCGCGACTGCTTCTGGCCCACGTCGCCCGTTACAGGTAACCGAGTGCAGCGGCAATCAACTGGCGCGTTTGCCGAAGCTCGCGTCGCGTGTGTTGACGTATAGCGCATATACCGAGTGGCAGCTTGCCATGAACAGTCGGTTGCCTTTGGCGCCGCCGAAGCAGAGGTTGGCGCATCGCTCGGGCAAGCGGATTTTGCCGATGGCCTTGCCTTGCGGATTGAAGACCATCACGCCATCCAGGTCCGCCGGGTTGGCTTCTGGTGCGCCCGAGCTGCCCCAGCCGCACCAAAGGTTGCCGTCTTCGTCGCACTTGATGCCGTCGAGCGCACCGTTGGGCATCGCCTCGATGTGCTTGCGCCGTTCGCCCAGGGTGCCGTCATCATTGACCGTGTAGGCCCAGACCAAGCGGTTCGGCTTGGCGCGTCCTTCGACGACGTACAAGGTTTTCTGATCCGGCGAGAAGCACAGCCCGTTCGGGCCGGCGATCTGGTCGATCACGCGGGTCAGTTCACCCGTCTCACCATCGATCCGGTAGACGCCGTCAGGCAATTCGGTCTCGATCTTGTGGCCCTCGTAGTAGTTGCTCGTCTGGAAGGGCGGGTCGGTGAACCAGATGGAGCCGTCCTGGCGCACGGCCAGGTCGTTGGGCGAATTGAAGCGCTTACCCTCGAAGGTATCGGCCAGCACGGTGATGCTGCCGTCGGGCTCGGTGCGTGTCACGCGGCGGCCGATGCCGTTGGTGGTGGAGCCTTCGCACACCAGCAAGCGGCCCTGCAGGTCACGGGCCAGGCCGTTGGAATGGTTGGAGTGCTCGCGGTAGACGTCGAACGAGCCAGTCATTTCGTCCCAGCGCATGATGCGATTTTCCGGAATGTCACTGAGCAGCAGGTAGCGACCGTCACCGACCCAGACCGGACCTTCGGCCCAACGCATCCCCGTGGCCAGGCGCTCGACGCTTGCGTTGAACAGCCGGTACTTGGCGAAGCTCTCGTCGAGTATCTCGACGAGTTCGTCAGGGTAGCGCTGGGTTAAGGGTTCGGCATGGGTGAGTCGGGGCAGGCCCAGCGCGCCCAGGGAGGCGACGCCGGCTGAAACCATGAGTGATTTTTTCAGGAAGTCGCGGCGTGGCGTGCTGGCGTTGGGCGTGGTGTCGGTCGTTGGAATGGTCATGTGGTGCGTCCTATCGATCTTTTTATTCGCATAGGGAAGCCGTCTCTGCGCTGGGCGGCAAAGCGCTTGGAAGGGCTGGCGTTTACGCGTTAGCGCGGGCTGTCGCGAGAATGATCCCGGCGGGCGCATCCTGAGGAGAGCGTGGGCATGTAGGGTCCGTCGTTATTGTTAGTAGAGGTTGTCGTACAACCTTCCTCAGTATTGTGCCCGTTTGGACCCTTGTCAAAGCGGATTGCTGATTTATTGGGCATCTCTTCAAGAGAGGAGGTCGTATGACTTGCCGCCCGCGCACCCTGTCGCTACGCCACGTAGAATGCTCGGCTTCTATCTGCAACGGGGCGTGACACGTGGATTTGCAGCAGGGCTTCGTCCTGACCCGGCACTGGCGCGACACCGCGGAGGGCACCGAGGTGGAGTTTTGGCTGGCCACCGACAGCGGGCCGCGCCGGCTTCGCGTGCCGAACCAGATCTCCGTGGCCTTCATCCCGGCAGCGCAGCGGCGCGAAGCCGAGCGCCTTTTGACGGGTGAACGCGACGTCGAACTCCGCCCACTGGAGCTGACCGATTTCCGCCATCGGCCGGTGCTCGGTCTGTACTGCAAATATCATCGCCAGTTGATGGGCTTGGACAAGCGCCTGCGCGCGGCCGGGGTGAGCGTCTACGAGGCGGATATACGGCCGCCGGAGCGCTACCTGATGGAGCGGTTCATTACCGCGCCGGTCAGCTTCACCGGCCAACCCGACGCCGGGGGCGTGCTGAGCGAGGCGCAGATCAGACCAGCCCCGGATTATCGCCCGCGGCTGCGGCTCGTCTCGCTGGATATTGAAACCACCATGCGCGGCGAGCTGTATTCCATCGCGCTGGAAGGTTGCGGCCAGCGCCAGGTGTACATGCTCGGGCCGCCAAATGGCGACGCGACTGATGTGGACTTCGCGCTTGAGTATTGTGACCGCCGTGGTCAACTCATCGAGCGGCTCAACGCCTGGATGGCCAAGCATGACCCGGACGCCATCATCGGCTGGAATGTCGTGCAGTTCGATCTGCGCGTCCTGCGCGAGCAGGCGCAGCGCCATGGCGTGCCGCTGCGTATCGGGCGTGGTGGTGAGGAGATGGCCTGGCGCGAACATGGGCACCGCAGCCAGCACTACTTTGCCGCGGTGCCCGGCCGGCTGGTGATCGACGGTATCGAGGCGCTGCGCTCGGCTACCTGGAGCTTTCCCTCGTTCAGCCTGGAAAACGTCGCGCAGACGCTGCTCGGCGAAGGCAAAGCGATCGACACGCCGTATCAGCGCATGGACGAAATCAACCGCCTATTCGCTGAGGACAAACCCGGCCTGGCGCGCTACAACCTCAAGGATTGCGAACTGGTCACACGCATCTTCGAGAAGACTGAGCTGCTGATCTTTCTGCTCGAGCGCGCCACGGTAACTGGGTTACCGGCTGACCGCAGCGGTGGCTCGGTGGCAGCCTTCGAGCATCTCTACATTCCGTTGATGCACCGCCAAGGCTTCGTCGCGCCCAATCTGGGCGAGCGGCCGCCGGAAGCCAGCCCGGGCGGCTTCGTGATGAATTCGCAGCCGGGCCTGTACGAATCGGTGCTGGTATTGGACTACAAGAGCCTGTACCCCTCGATCATCCGTACCTTTCTGATCGATCCGGTGGGGCTGGTCGAAGGCCTGCAGCAGCTCGGTGACAGCGACTCGGTGCCGGGTTTTCGAGGCGCTCGTTTCTCCCGCACTCGGCATTGCCTCCCGGCAATCGTCGAACGCGTATGGGAAGGGCGGGAGACGGCCAAACGCGAGGGCAACAAGCCGCTTTCGCAGGCGCTGAAGATCATCATGAACGCCTTCTACGGCGTACTCGGCTCAAGCGGCTGCCGCTTCTTCGACCCGCGCCTGGCCTCGTCCATTACCTTGCGCGGGCACGAGATCATGCGCCGCACCCGCGAACTGATCGAGGCCGAGGGTTATGCGGTTATCTATGGCGACACCGACTCCACCTTCGTCTGGCTCCGCCGTGCCCATGACGACGAATCGGCTGCGCGCATCGGCCGGCAACTGGTGCAGATCATCAACGCCTGGTGGCGTGAGCACCTGCAAGAAACATTTGGCTTGCAGAGCGCGCTGGAGCTGCAATTCGAAAGTCATTTCAAGCGTTTCCTGATGCCTACCATTCGCGGCGCAGAGGAGGGCAGCAAGAAGCGCTACGCAGGCTTGGTTACCCGCGCCGACGGCAGTGATGGGCTGGTCTTCAAAGGGCTGGAAACGGTACGCACCGACTGGTCACCGCTTGCTCAGGCGTTCCAGCAGGAACTCTACCGACGCATCTTCGACGACGAACCCTATCAGGAGTACGTCCGCGACTATGTCAGCCGTACCTTGGCCGGTGAGCTGGACGACCAGCTTGTTTTTCGCAAACGCTTGCGCCGCCGCCTGGACGACTACGAGCGCAACGTGCCGCCGCATGTGCGGGCGGCGCGTATCGCCGACGCGTACAACCTGCAGCAGGGGCGCCAGCGGCAGTATCAGAGCGGCGGTTGGATCAGCTACGTCATGACAGTTGCTGGCCCCGAGCCGCTTGAAGTGCGGCGCGCGCCCATCGACTACGACCATTACGTGTCCCGCCAATTGCAGCCGATCGCTGATGCCATCCTCCCGTTCGTAAATGACAGTTTCAGCGCGTTGATCGACGATCAGCTCGGTTTGTTCTAACGCCTTTCAGCCTATCTCGCTTCTGGCCAGCACCATCACGACGCCCAGGAAATAGAGCCCGATCAGGGTCACGCTTTCAAACCCGATGCGGCCCAGGCCCTGCTTTTCACGGTGTAACAGCCCCATCAGGAGTACACCGGTCATGAGGATCGACAGCGCGATCCAGAGCAGCACACTGCTGGAGATGTGGTGATAAATCGAGCCGCCTCGATAGGGCGACAATACCGATCACGACTGCGCACGCGAACAGAAGGCCGATGCTGACGGATAAACCCATCGTCTCAAGGTTGGGTATCACGCGTTCTCCAAGTGGCTCGGTTCCTCAAGCGTTGTGCAAGGTAGAACGGCAGCCAACACCAGGGTTCCATGCGCAGGGCTTGATGTAGTTTGTTCGTATATGAATATAAAAATTGAAAAGTTACGTATGCGTAGTAGTCTGTAGGTGTCTTGATAACCAGACGGAGCGCCCGAATGAACCCAGTACAGGCGGCCAGCAAGCCTGATATCAGCTCACCCGATGCGGGCCGGGTGGCGCTGACGTTCTTTTTCAACCTCATGGGGTTGTGGAAGTGCAGCGCCGAACAACAGCGAGTACTGCTCGGGTCCGTCGGCAACACCACATACTTCAAGTACAAGAAGTTGCCCGAAGTACGGCTACCGCGTGACACCCTGGAGCGCATTTCCTACCTGATGGGCATTCACAAGGCGCTGCGCATCATTTTTAGCAACCAGGCCGAGCGGGCCTACGAATGGGTGCATAAACCCAACGAGGCTGCGCCTTTCAACGGCCACAGCGCGCTGGACTACATGCTTGGTGGGCAGGTCGTCGACCTGGCCGACGTGCGCCGTTACCTCGACGGGGTGCGAGGCTGATGCCACGGCAGGACGTGCTACCCGGATGGCGAAAAGCTTATCGGCTGATCAACAGCTCCTACCCGCCGCTGAGTGTGTTTGAGGACACGCTCGATCCGGTCGATCTCGACATGGCCTTCGCCATCGAGGCGATGACCAACGACCGGCTGCGGGACGAGGCTGGCATGCTGCAGCGGGTGCCGCCAGGCGACCGGGTCAGCGGCCCGGGCTCGACCGTGGTCATGGCGGCCTTCACCCACATCGGCAACGCCAGCCGTTTCAGCGACGGTACCTATGGCGTGTACTACTGCGCCAGTTCGATCGACGCGGCCATCGCCGAGACCAAGTTCCACCAGGAGCGCTTTCTGGCCGCCACCCGCGAAGCGAACGTCGAAATCACGATGCGCGCCTATGTGAACAAGGTGGTCAAGCCGTTGATCGACGTACGCGACCAGGCCGAATTGCACCAGCCGGAGCTGTCGACCTATGCCGGAACGCAGGCGTTCGCCCGTGAAAGGCGGGATGGCAAGACTTGGGGGCTTCTCTACCGGAGCGTGCGTCTGGAAGGCCACGAATGTGTCGCCGCCTTCCGGCCGCAGGCGGTTTCGCTGCCGGTGCAGGGCGCGCATTTCCGCTATGTGTGGGACGCACGCGCCGGTGCCATCACACACGTCATGGAGCTCACCGAGGTGAAGGTCTAGCCGCCCGCTAATCGGCGCGCCCGGCGATTCTTGAGTTCGATCAATTCCATCATGTGCTGGTGTGGTTAGCCTGAGGCCTCACCCTCAAGCACACCGAGGCCGCCAATGGCCAAGAAATTTCCCCTCAACCCACCACATCCCGAGCGCATCTGCTGGGGCTGCGACCGCTATTGCTCCGCCGACTCGCTTGCCTGCGGTAACGGTGCCGACCGCACCCAGCACCCAGCCGAGATGATGGGCGACGACTGGTATCTGTACGGTGGCTACAGCGATCTGATCGCCACGGACAAGCCGGAGGAGGCCGAGGTTTGAAGCTGCGTGTCAGTTGGCCGTGGTTCGGGATTGGTCGAGCATATGGCGCACTTTCGCCAACAGGTCGCCGATCTGGAACGGTTTGATCACCATATCCATTCCGCCAGCCAGGAACCGGTCGCGGCGCACCGCATTCTCGGCATAACCGGTCATGAACAGAACCGGCAACGTGGGGCGGTACGTCCGCGCTGTGTCTGCCAGCTCGCGTCCCGACAGTTGCGGCAGCCCAACGTCAGTCAATAACAGATCCACGCTGGGGTCGCCTTGCAGCACGGTCAGGGCCGTCGCCACATCTCCGGCCTCGGTGCAACGGTAGCCCGCTTCGCTAAGCATTTCGGCCACCAGCATGCGCACCGCCGGCATGTCTTCGACGATGAGAACATGCTCACCCGTGCCTGTAGGCAGGTCGACCGAAGCCATCGACACGGCGGACGCGGCGACGGCAGCAGGCAGCACGAGCGTGACCTCGGTGCCCAGGCCTACCGCACTGCTCAGCCGAACCTCACCGCCCGATTGCCGGGCGAAGCCATAAATCGATGACAGGCCCAGTCCCGTACCCTGGCCAAGCGGCTTGGTGGTGAAGAAGGGGTCGAAGACCTTGTCGAGGAACTCCGGGGCAATGCCTGTTCCGTTGTCTTTGACGGTCAGCAATACATAGCTGCCTGGAGCCAGTTCGGGGTCGTCGACCGCCTGAAACATGTCGGTACGGATGGCAATGGTGCCGCCGGCCGGCAAGGCATCGCGTGCATTGATCACCAGGTTGAGCACCGCGCTTTCGAGTTGGTTGGCATCGACCTGAGCGATAGCCCCGTGATCGCATAACTCCAGATGCAGCGTGATGCGTTCGCCTATGGTGCGCTGGAGCAATTCCTCCAGCGAGCGTATCTGTTCGTTGAGATCGGCCGGGCGGGCATCCAGCGGCTGTTGACGCGCGAACGCCAGCAGACGATTGGTCATCGAGGCGGCGCTACGCGCCGAGTTCAACGCTGTGTCGGCGAAGCGCAATACGGCGTCGGTGCGGCCTTCCTGGGCGCGCTTTTTCAACAGTTCGATGCCGGTGATGATGCCAGTCAACAGGTTATTGAAGTCATGGGCGATGCCACCGGTGAGCTTGCCCAGCGAGTCCATTTTCTGCGCTTGCATCAGCTGTGCTTCGGTCTTGACGCGCTCGGCCACTTCGCGGGCGAGCTCGGTGTTCGCGTCGTCGAGTTGCTGGCGCTGGCTGCGCTCGCGCTGGCGTTGTTCGGTGATGTCCTCGATGACCAACAGCCCGAGTTCAGTTGCCCGGTAGGGCGATACCTGCCACTTGGTCTCGCGCTGGGTGCCGTCGATCTTCATGAGCAGCGTGTTCTGCCAGCGCGCCCCGCTTGCCAGGCATTCACGAAGCTCCGCGAGCTTGGCTTGCTGGCCTGGCGCGACGCACGTGCTGAGGGTCGCGGTGTCCTGCTCGATGCCCAGCAGAAGGCCGAGCGCGCGGTTGCCTTCATGCACGTGCAACTGGGTGTCGATCACCGCAATCGGCGCCGCGACCTGGGAAAAGATGTCGCGAAAGCGCGCCTCGCTGTCACGCAGCGCGTGCTCGGTATCGCGGACGCGCAGCAAAGTGCGCAGCGTGGCGAGGAGCACGTCCGGGTCGACGGGGTGAATGAGGTAGGCGTCTGCGCCGGCGTCCAGCCCGGTAATGATGTCACCCGTCTGGATCGAGGCAGCCGAGACGTGGATGACCGGCAACAGGCGGGTGCGGTCATCCGCTCGCAGCGTCCTGACGATGTCGAACCCGCTCATGTCGGGCAGGTTCACATCGAGGATCAGCCCGCCGATCACTTGTGATTCCAGGACGGCCAAACCTTCGGCCCCCGTTCCGGCCTCGATGACGGAATAGCCGTGTTTCTCCAGCACGCGTCGCATCGCATAGCGCGTAGCGGCATTGTCGTCGACGATGAGTAATCGGTTCCTATGCGGCATCGAATGGCTCCGGCGAAATGGCCACGGGAATGATGACGTAGAACGTCGAACCCACACCCGGCGCGCTGTCTACTCCGACACGCCCGCCGAGCAATTCGGCGAACCGTTTGCACAGCGACAGCCCCAGGCCGGTGCCGCGTAAACGCTTCTGCAGCGGTGTGTCGATCTGGACGAAGTCTTCGAACAGGGTGCTGTGCAGATCGTCCGGGATGCCGATACCAGTGTCCGTCACCGCGAAGCGGACTTCCGAATCACCTTCAGGCCGTACCGACACGCGTATCTCGCCCTGTTGGGTAAATTTGAGCGCGTTGGATATGAAGTTGCGCAAGATCTGCGCGAGCTTCTTGTCGTCGGTATACAGCCGCGGCATGTCCTGCGGCTCCTCGAAGATGAGGGCGACGGCGTCGGTGTCAACGATCGGGCGGAACATGCCACGCAGGGCGGAGAAGAGGTCCAGCATGTCGAACCAGGCCGGCGAGATAGTGATGCGCCCGGCCTCGATCTTGGCCAGGTCCAGCAGATCATCGACCATGTCGCTGAGCTCGGTCGCCGCACCACTGATGAACAACACCTGTTTGTGCTGCTCCGGGCTCAGCGGGCCATCCAGTTCGTCGCTGAGCAGCCGCGTGATGCTGCGGATCGAACCTAACGGCGTACGAAACTCGTGGCTCATATACGACAGGAATCGGCTCTTGAGATCCGATGCCTGGCGCAATTGCTCGGCTTGGGTATCGAGCTCGGCGTACAGCGCTAGCACGCCCTGGTTGGTTTCATCCAGCTCGGCACGCAGCGAGTCGTTTTCGCTGCGAAGCTGCTCGAGCTCGGCCTGGGTCGGATCAGTCATCGATTGCCTCCAGTGAAACCACCATTACCGTTACGTCGTCTCGGCCCCGGCAATAATCCCGGTGGAGCAGGGCAGCGATGATGGCTGGATGACGGTTCGCAAGGCCTGGGTAGTCTTGCAGGTTCCAGCGTGACTGCAGGCCATCGCTATACAGGATCAACAGTTCAGTGCCGTTGGCGGGGTAGTCGTAGGCGACGGCTTTGCGAAACTGCGAGCCGACAATTCCGGGGTGGGAGGCCAGGCCTCGGCTTTTCTCCAGCGTGACGAGGTGTCCGCCGATGTTACCGACGCCGGCGAACCTGAGCGAGGCGGTCGCGCGGTCATAGCGGGCGATCGCCGCCGCGCCGCCACGCGTCCCGGTCATTGCGTGATTCATGTCGGAGAGATTCTGGGCAGGGTCGTCCAATGGTGTTGAGGCGAACACGGCGATCCCGGCTTGGCTGGCCCGCTCAGCCTCGGGCCCATGACCAATGCCGTCTACCACAAGGGCGCTCAGCACGCCTCCGGCCATCACCAGCATCCAGCCGTCGCCGCATGCCTTGTCGTTATTCAGCGAATGCTGGCTGACGCCGAAGCGCAGCCGCAGGGGTGAAACCTTGCGCGGATAGACCTGCGCCAGGACTACGGAGCCGCGCTCATCGGAGTGAACATCGAAGACCTGCGCCAGACGGCCCAAGGCGCCTAGCCCGTTTCCCGGCGTACCTCCCGTAGAAAAACCATCGACCAGGCACTGCTGCGGATTGAATCCGGGGCCCTTGTCGACGGCGATCAGCTCGATGCCTGCGCCATCGTCTGCCGGCACTGATCGAAGGTGAAGGGCGCCATGACGGGCATGTTTGAGGAGGTTGGTCGATAGCTCATTGGAGACGATCGCCACACGGCCAGCATCGGCTTCGTCGAAACCAAGTCGGGCGGCAAGTGCCAGCGCGACGCGTCGGGCCTGGCCGACTTGGCTTTCGTCATCGATGGGCAATACGGTCGTGATGTAGCTGCCTGCGGTCATGCCCATTTGGTGATACTGATCCGTGTGCCGGCGCCGGGGGTGCTGTTCAGCTCGAACTCATCGACCAAGCGTCGGGCGCCGGTCAAGCCGAGGCCCAGGCCACCACCAGACGTCCAACCATCTGTAAGCGCAAGTTTGATATCGGCGATGCCAGGTCCTTCGTCACGAAAGGTCAGGCGAATGCCGGTGCGCGCGCCTTGTTCGACCATGTCCCAGTCCATGTCGCCGCCGCCACCGTACACCACGGTATTTCGCGCCAGCTCGCTGACTGCGGTGACCAGCTTGGTCTGATCGATCAGGCGCATGCCGCAATCTTGGGCCAGCTTGCGCACTGCCTGGCGCGCAAGAACCACGTCCTGCTCGATGCGTACCGCGACGGAGCCGCTGGTGCGCACGTTCATTTAGCGGCCATCCGCTTGTGCAGGAGCTGCATACCTTTCTCAACATTGAGAGCAGTACTCACACCCTGAAGCGTAAGGCCCAGCTCGACGAGGGTAATCGCCACGGCAGGCTGCATGCCGACCACCACGGTTTCAGCATCCATGATGCTGGACAGCCCGGAAATCGAGCTGATCATGCGGCCAATGAAAGAATCGACCATGTCAAGTGCTGAGATATCGATCAGCACGGCGCGGGCGGATGTCGAGCTGATGCGCTCGGCCAGATCGTCTTGTAGCGTCAACGCCAGTTGGTCATGCATGTCGACCTGAATGGTAACGAGCAGGAAATCGCCCATTTGCAGGATTGGGATACGTTCCATTTAGACGACCTTCGTAACGGTTAGGCCGGCGCGGCGCAGGGCCAGCGCCAGCGCATCAGCCAGCGAGGCCTTGGTGACGACCCCCTGAAGATCCAGACCGAGATGCACGATGGTTTGGGCGATCTGTGGCCGCACGCCGCTGATGATGCAGTCGGCACCCATCAGTCGAATCGCCGTTACGGTGCGCAGCAGGTGCTGGGCGACGAGGGTGTCGACGGTCGGCACGCCGGTGATGTCGATGATCGCGATCTCAGAGCCGGTATCGACGATACGCTGCAGCAGCGATTCCATGACGACCTGAGTGCGTTGCGAGTCCAGCGTGCCAATCATCGGCAGTGCGAGCACCCCGTCCCAGAGCTTGACTACGGGCGTCGACAATTCCAGCAGCTCTTCCTGCTGGCGCTGGATAACCGCCTCGCGGGATTTCTGGAAGGTGCGTACGGTCTGAAGACCAAGCTGGTCGATCAGCTCGGACAGCGCCCAGAGCTGCTCGGCCAGCAGCGACGGTTCATCGGTGAATTCGCGTTGCAGCAGAGGCATCAACGGCCGCTTGATAGAGAAGATGAAGCCTGCCGTCTCTTGCGAATCGAAGCCGAGCAAAACGCGGCTGCGTGACAGCTGCTCCAGGAACTGGCGCATGTCCTCCCAGCCGTCGGCGCGCAGATCGAACGTGCTGGAGCGGCCGGCACCGGCGATCAGCAGCTTGAGGAACTCCGCAGTTTGCTGGCGGAACTCCTCGGGTTTGACGTTCCGATAGCCGCCGGTAGCCTCGAGCTCCCGTGTCCATTCATCAAGGAGGTCTCGCTCGTGTTTGGCAATGACAGTGAGGGTGCGCTGTTGCAGAGAGGCCATGGCAGTTCCTATAAACGGGGCGGTGAGGCGAGAGTCGACTTGGATGCGAAATGCATGGCAGCGTTCCAGTGGTGCATGCAAAGGCGAGTCGACTGAAGCGCAAAATCTTCGGCGTGGCCTGTAGAGGCTGGAATTCGGCTGGTGGATGCGTCTGACGCAAGGCGCCAGGCTGCTTCGCGGGTATGCCGATGCCGAGGGGTGAGGAAAAGGGCGCGCCTTGTTAACGAGGCAGGACCGTATCTATACGTGGCGCAGCGGTAGCATTTCGCCTTAACTCCCGGGCTCGGTCAAGGTTCGTTTTGCGCTCGGACGCCATTGCGAGCCCGGGTCCGGGCAACGATGCCGGCTGGCGCTACCGTTCGGCGGGTTTACTGGCGCTTCACTTCAGTGAAACACCGCTGGGCCGACATCGGACGGTGCGGGTCTGATTCCGCTGCAGGGCCATGCCGTGATGGCACTTCGCCTTTGCTGAGTTTTCGGTCAAGATTCGCGCCCATTTCTTCAGGAAGGCAGCCCATGCTGGTCGGTAGCTATAACAACATCCTGGTGTTCTTTTCGTTCGTTGTTGCCGTCCTTGCTTCCTACACCGCGTTGGATATGGCCGGGCGCGTCGCGACCGCCCAGGGTCGCGCGGCACGGTGGTGGCTCGCCGGCGGTGCTTTCTCCATGGGGCTGGGGATCTGGTCCATGCACTTCATCGGCATGCTGGCGTTCAGTTTGCCAATGTCGCTGGGCTACGACCCGCTGATAACAGCCGGTTCGCTGGCTATTTCAATTCTTGCTTCGGCAATGGCGCTGTGGCTGGTGTGCCAGCAGGCACTGCCGTTGAGCCGCCTGGTGCAAGGGGCGCTTTTGATCGGCGCGGGCATCGCGGTGATGCATTACAGCGGCATGGCAGCCCTGCGGATGCAGCCGGGGATCATCTATGACACCGGCTGGCTGATCGCATCGGTGGTGGTTGCCGTGCTGGCATCCGGTGCGGCGCTGTGGCTGGCCTTCCGGCTGCGTGCCGACCTGCAGCATGTCAAAGCTTGGCGCGGCGCGGCGGCACTGGTGATGGGGCTCGCTATCGTCGGCATGCACTACACGGGCATGGCAGCGGCATCCTTTCCCGAGGGCAGCTATTGCGGCGCTGCGAATGGCGTCGATACCAACTGGCTGGCACTGCTGGTCATCGTCGTAACGCTCGCAGTATTGGCGATTACATTGATCGTTTCGGTGCTCGACGCGCGGCTGCAGACACGTACCACCGTGCTGGCCAACTCGCTGGAGAAAGCCAATAGCGAACTGATGCAGCTCGCGCTGCACGACAACCTGACACGACTGCCCAATCGCTTGTTGCTCGAGGATCGCTTGAACCAAGCACTGAACGTAGCGCGGCGCGAACGTTCTTGCTTCGCGGTGATGTTCATGGACCTGGACGGCTTCAAAGCGGTGAATGATGCCTACGGCCATCACATGGGAGACCAGTTGCTGGTCAGCGTGACCGAACGGCTCAGCGCGGGGGTTCGTGCGCAGGACACATTGGCGCGGCTCGGTGGCGATGAGTTCGTCCTGCTCGCAGCCATCAGCGACCCGGAGGACGCCGCTACCTTGGCCGCCAAGCTGGTGCAGCGCATCAGCGAGCCGTTTGTGCTGTCGCGCCACACCTTCAGCGTTTCGCTGAGCATCGGCATCGCCGTATATCCCGGCGATGGCCTCACCGAACGAGACCTGCTGCTGCACGCCGACGCAGCGATGTACCACACTAAGAGCACCGGCCGTAACGGCTACAACTTCTTCGAAGCCTCGATGAATGCCGATGCCGCCGAACAACTGCAGCTGCTGCATGACCTGCGCCTGGCCGAAGCGAAGGGCGAGTTGCGCCTGCATTACCAGCCAAAGTTCGAGGCGCCGGCCGGTCCGGTGCGAGGTTTCGAAGCGCTGTTGCGTTGGGAGCATCCGCAGCGCGGGCTTCTCGCGCCGGACAAGTTCCTGCCGCTGGCGGAGAAAACCGGCCTGATCATCCCGATCGGCTGCTGGGTGTTGAACGAGGCGTGTCGGCAGCTGCGCGAATGGCATCTGCAAGGGCTGGATGAGTGGACCGTTGCGGTGAACTTGTCGGCCGTCCAGTTCGAACAGCCGGACCTGCTGGGTGTTGTCACCGCTGCGATCGAGCGGCACGGCATCCCGCCGGCGATGCTCACCATCGAGGTCACCGAGACCGTGGCGATGCGCAACCCGGACGCCACCATCGAAACGCTGGAACAATTGACTGCCTTGGGCGTCAAGGCGTCCATCGACGACTTCGGCACCGGGTATTCGAGCCTGCTCTACCTAAAGCGGTTGCCCGCTAGCGAGCTCAAGATCGACAGCGCATTCGTCCGCGACATGAGCGTGGGCAACGAGGATTCGGTGATCGTCTCCGCAATCATCGCGCTGGCCAAGGCGCTCGGATTGCAGGTCGTGGCCGAAGGGGTAGAAACGGCTGAACAGCAGCAGTTTCTCACCGGGCTGGGCTGCGAAACCCTGCAGGGCTTCCTGCTTGACCGGCCGATGACGCCCGACCAGATCCGCACGCGCCTGGAGCAGGCGCAGACGGGCCCGACCGTGTTCGCCGGTAGCGTCTGCGACGCCGCAGAGCCGGTTTGACCTCGGACGTGGCTTAGAACCAGCGGTCGTTGCGCTTTCGGCCGCGCGTCATCGCCGGAAGGATCAGGCCCGCCAGCAGGCCGGCCCCGGCGATGCTGCCGCCGTAGACCATGTAGCGCATCAGCACTTGATTGTTCTCATCACCGAGCCGGGCTTCGGCATCGCGCAGCTCCGATTCGGTGGCGGTCAGGGCGTCATCCAGGGCCTTGCGACGGGTTTCCAACTCGTCGATTAGCGCCTTGCGTGAGTCCAGGGTCTCCTGCATGCCCTGCACGCGCGCTTTCCAGCTGTCATCGATGGTTTTGAGTTTTTCGCTGAGCTCGGCGACCTGCTGCTCGAGCTGCGGCAGGCGCTCGGCCTGGCCGGGCATCTCCTGCAGGTCGCTGCTGCGGATCCAGACACGGTCGCCGTTCTCGCCGCGGATCTGACTGTAGTCACCCTGGGTGTCGAGCAGCTCGACTTTTTGCCCAGAGGTAAGGCTGCCGACGATGCGGTAACCATCGGTTGGCCCGCTGCGCACATAAGTAGTCAGGGAATCGCTGACCCAGCGCTCACTGCTCGCTTGTTGGGCCTGGGCGGGGATGGCTAATGCCAGCAGCGTGCCGATCAAGCCGGCGCCGAAGGCGTTGCGCTGGGTAGAGGAGAGGGAAAAGCGGGAAAGAAGGGCGACAAGATGACGAGATAAGGACATGGGCAGTCTTCGCGTTGAAAAGATGAAGGCCCCGGTGAACGGGCCAAAATAAAAGCGGGCCGGCCTGGTGCGCCTGTAGACCCGGGAGGGTGCGGCCGGCGATGCCGGTCAGATCGGGAGGCTGCATTCTCCCCGGCCGGCGCGGACCCCGTAGCGCTGCAGACAGGACTGACAGCGAACAGGTATGAGGGTTCATTAAATCTTCACCCGAACGTGCTCTGCCTCAGAGTTGTTCGATCCGTTGCGCGCGGATCATCACCTGATCCTGGCGAAAGCGCGCTTCCAACGAGGCGCGATAACGCTGCCACCAGATGCGGTCGAGATCGTCGGCCATGACTTCGTAAAGAATCAGGTCGTCGCGTACCGGATGGTCGTTATCCTCGCACCAGAGCCCGTCGACCGGCGCACGTGCATGGGCTGTGAGCCCGCCGAAGCGCTGCACCAGTTCATCGCGAACGTCACCGAACAGTGCCTTTGGCAGCGCCTCGCCGGTGTTGTCGTAAAGCGGCAGCAGGAGCTGGATCAGGTACATGCGCAAAGTCCTCAAGATGTCGGGATCTGTTCATCCGACCGCGGCGACGCCGGCTTGGCACCTCGGCCCGCGAACCGCCCGTAGGTCCGGGCGAATTCGGCGGCCTGGCTGGACTCCAATCAGGACAGGCACTGTCAGGAGGTAGCTAAAGATGGACGCGTCCCATCCCTCGATCAACGCGCTTCAAAAGGCGCAGGACATCACTTCGCGCTGGGCGGACGGCGAGCTTGGCGCCGACGAGGCGCAGCGGGCACTCCAATCCGTGTTCGACCAGTGGCAGCCCAGCGAGCCCTCGAACGAGACCGAACAGGTGGCAGAGGCCGCGCTCGCCGGTGCGCGCGTGGCTTTCCAGGATTGGCAGCAGCGTGGCGAGAACTGCGAAGAGCTGGTCGCGCAGTTGCGCTGGATTCTGGACCCCTCGAAGGACGGTATTACCGACCCCGTCCTTAATGTCTACGCGCCGCAGCGCCCCGACTGAATCGATTACCGGGCGAGCAGCACCACGACGACCGCCGCCAGGATGAAGGAAACGCTTTTCCAGAACAGCACCGGATTGCGCTCTATGAGCGGCGGCCTGGCCTTGGCCAGGAACGCCGGGCTGGGCTGGCGCAGTTCGAAGATGAATTCGGAAAGCGCCTCGTAGCGCTTGTACGGATCGGGGTGCAGCGCCTTGCGTAGCACATCGTCGATCCAGGCGGGCACCTCGCGGTCATGCTCGCGCACCGGCTGATAGCGCAGCTTGTTCTGCGCCGCACGCGTGCGGGCGCGGGCGACCTGCGTGCCGTAGGGCAGGGCGCCGGTGAGCATCTGGTAGGTGATGACCGCAAGCGAGAACAGGTCCGAGCGCGGTGTTCCGGCCTCGCCGAGAAAATATTCCGGTGCCATGTACTGGGCGGTGCCGAGCAGGTCGCTGCGTTCGAGCGGGGTGCTGATTTCCATCAGCCCGGCCACGCGGGTGGCGCCGAAGTCGATGATCTTCGCCGTACCGGTGGCGTCGATCATGACATTGGCCGGGCGCAGGTCCTGATGCAGCATCTCCAGCCGGTGGAAGGCGCGCAGCCCCTTGGCAATCTGCTCGACGATGCCGCGCACGGTCTCCAGGTCCGGCCGGGGGTGGTCGATCATCCACTGCGCGAGCGTTTGGCCTTCGATGTATTCACCGACGCTGTATAGATAGCTGCGCTTGCGTGTCGGCAGGCAGGGCTTGGCCACGTGAGGGCTGTCGATGCGCCGCGCGACCCATTCTTCGGTGAGGAAACGCTCAAGGTAGGGGGCGTCCCGCTGCAGGTCGATCGAAGGCGTCTTGAGGATAACGGGCGTCTGGCTGCTGTTGTCGATGGCGAGGTAGACGTGGCTGCGGCTGCTGGCGTGCACCTCGCGCACGATGGTGTAGTCGTCGAACGCCGCTCGCGGCTCGAGGATAGGCGGAAAGGGCAGCTCCGTGAGTTGCTGGTAGAGCTCGTCGGCTGCCTGCATGGGTAGCGCATCGATGCGCAGAATCTGCACGGTGAGGTTGTCGTCGCTGCCCTGCTCGAGCGCCTGGGCGACGATGGTGCGGGCAGCGGCGTCCAGGTCATCGGCATGGCTGGTGATTGCGGCGATCATCGCGGCGGAACTGATGAACTCGTAGACGCCATCGGTAGCGAGAATGAACAGGTCGCCCGATTCGACCCGCTCGGCGCGGTAATCCAGATCCAGTTGCGGGTGGATGCCCAGCGCCCGACTCAGGTAGCTCTGGTCTTCCGAAACCCACAAACGATGGTCGTGGGTCAGCTGCTCCAAGGCGGTGCCCTGCACGCGATAGATCCGCGAGTCGCCGGCGTGGAAGAGGTGCGCGGTGTTCGATTTGATAACCAGGGCGCTGAAGGTGCAGACGTAACCGCGATCGGGGTTGAAGCGCTCCGGCCCGTGCTGACCCTGCGCGTGTAGCCAGGAATTGGCGGCCATCAACACCCGCTGCGCGGAGGTCTTCACTGACCAGGCATCGGAAGTGCAGTAGTAATCGGCGAGAAAGCCGGTCACTGCCGACTCGCTGGCGATGTGGCTGACGGCGCTGCTGCTGATGCCGTCGGCCAGCGCGAGAGCGATGCCCTTGCTACTCAGCTGCGGCTCGCGCGGAATAAAGGCGCCGTGGAAGTCCTGGTTGGTTGCCTTGCGACCTTTATCGGTGTGCTGGCCTACCGAGACCGTCAGTGGGGTAGTCATGGGGGGAGATCGTTGAACTCTTGGGCGCTGGCAGCAAGGCGATCGCAAGAAAGCTCGCTGCTACAAGCGCTGCACCGGTAGGTTTGCAACCGCAGGATGACGTGGAGGGAGACAGCTTGCTGGCGATCATTCGTCATGACCACCAGCAAGCGTCCAGCAGACCTTACGACAGTTTCAGCGCACCAGGGCCCGCTTGGCGCCAGTCCGCACGTGCGTGGTGTAGAGCGTCAGGCCGGTGAAGGCCAGGCCACCGACCAGGTTACCGAGCGCGGTCGGGATTTCGTTCCAGATCATATAATCCATGATCGAGAAATTGCCGCCCATGATCATCGCGGAGGGGAACAGAAACATGTTCACCACCGAGTGCTCGAAGCCCATGAAGAAGAACAGCATGATCGGCATCCACATGGCGATGACTTTGCCACTGACGGTGGTGGAGATCATTGCGCCGACCACACCCATCGACACCATCCAGTTGCACAGCATTCCGCGCAGGAAGATCGTCAGCCAGCCGGCCAGGCCGAACTCGGCGTAGCCCAGCGTGCGTGCTTCGCCGACGTGGGAAATCTTCTCGCCGACCGGGCCCGGTTCGGTGGAAAAGCCCATGGTGAAGACGAACGCCATCATGAAGGCGACCGTCAGCGCGCCGCCGAAGTTGCCGAGAAACACTAGCCCCCAGTTGCGCAGCACGCCGTTGACGGTCACGCCTGGGCGACGGTCCAGAAGTGCCAGTGGGGTCAAAACGAACACGCCGGTAAGCAGATCGAACCCCATCAGGTAAAGCATGACGAAGCCGACTGGGAAGAGCATGGCGCCAACCAGTGGCGAGCCTGTCTGTACGGTGATGGTCACCGCGAATACCGCTGCCAGGGCCAGGATGGCGCCGGCCATGAAGGCGCGGATCAGCGTGTCGCGGGTGGACATGAAGATCTTGGATTCACCCGCGTCGACCATCTTGGTCACGAATTCCGAAGGAACGATGTAGGACATAGGTCAGTTCTCAATTGTGTTGGCAAAGCAGGTCGTTCCTGCCGTTGGCGTATCGCTACTCGTTGTGCCTCGCCGCCTTCATGCCACGGCGATTTCCACCGCATCGCCGTTAAGGCGCACCGGCCAGACTTGCAATTGCTGTTCCGGGTATTCCAGACAACTGCCATCAGCCAGCCGGAAGTGCTGTTTGTAGAGCGGCGAGGCGATCACGAGGTCGCCCTTGAGCTGCCCCAGAATGCCGCGCCCGATGACATTCGCGCCCGATTTCGGGTCCTTGTTGGCGATGGCGAAGACCTGCTCGCCGGTCTCCGTTTCGGGCAGGTGGAACAGCGCCACTTGTTGCCCGTCCAGCCAGGCGACTACGCCTGAATTGGCGACCAGGTCGCGGCGGCTGCACAGCGCGCGCCAGCTGACGGCTTCACTCGGTTGCATGCGTACGGCGTTGGGCTGGCTCATCAGAGCACCTCCTCGGTGACGGGAATCAGGTGGAGTTCAGACGCGTGCACCGGCCGACGCTGGCCGCGTTCCTTGACGAAGTGGATGTCCGGATCGCCGCGCCGGTCATTGACGAAGGTGCGGAAGCGCTTGAGCTTTTCCGGATCCTTGATGGCGTTGGCCCACTCGCATTCGTAGCGGTCGACCACCAGCTGCATCTGGGCTTCCAGTTCGGCGGCGAGGTTCAGGCTGTCGTCGATGATCACTTCCTTGAGGTAGTCGAGACCGCCTTCGAGTGATTCGCGCCAGACCGAGGTGCGCTGCAGCTTGTCTGCGGTGCGGATGTAGAACATCAGGAAGCGGTCGATGTAGCGGATCAGGCTTTCATCGTCGAGATCAGTGGCGAACAGCTCGGCGTGGCGCGGGCGCATGCCGCCGTTGCCGGCCACATATAGGTTCCAGCCGTTTTCGGTGGCGATCACGCCGATGTCCTTACTCTGCGCCTCGGCGCATTCGCGGGTGCAACCCGAGACACCGAACTTGATCTTGTGTGGCGAGCGCAGGCCCTTGTAGCGGTCCTCCAGACGCAGCGCCATGCCGACACTGTCTTGCACGCCGTAGCGGCACCAGGTGCTGCCAACGCAGGACTTCACCGTGCGCAGCGACTTGCCGTAGGCATGACCGGTTTCGAAGCCAGCCTCGATCAGCTCGCCCCAGATGTCCGGCAGTTCGTGCAGCTGGGCGCCAAACAGGTCGATGCGCTGGCCGCCGGTGATCTTGGTGTAGAGGTCGTATTTCTTGGCGACGGCACCGAGCGCGATCAGCTTGTCCGGGGTGATTTCACCGCCGGCGATGCGCGGCACCACCGAGTAGGTGCCGTTCTTCTGCATGTTCGCCATGAAGGTGTCGTTGGTGTCCTGCAGCGGGATCAGCCCCGGATCGGTGATCGGCTGGTTCCAGCAGGAGGCGAGGATCGATCCCACGGCCGGCTTGCAGATATCGCAGCCGGTGTGGCCGCGGCCATGTTTGGCGAGCAGTTCTTCAAAACTGATGATCCCTTCGACGCGAACGATTCCGTACAGCTCCTGACGGGTGTGGGCGAAGTGCTCGCAGAGGCTTTTATCCACTTCGACGCCGCGTGCGGTCAGCTCATGCTCGAACACCTGCTTGAGCAGCGCGCTGCAACCGCCGCAGCCAGTACCGGCCTTGGTCGCGGCCTTCAGCTCGCCCAGATCGGTGATGCCGGCGTCGACCTGGCAGCACACCGCACCCTTGGTGACGTTGTGGCAGGAGCAAATGGTCGCGGTGTCGGGAAGGGCGTCCGCGCCCAGCGTGGGTGCGCCGTCGGACAGCGGCAGGATCAGGCTGGACGGGTCGGCCGGCAGTTTGATGCCGTTCTGCGCGTATTGCAGCAGGGTGTCGTAGTAGCTGTTGTCGCCGATCAGCACGGCACCGATGACGCGCTTGCCGTCTTCGGAAAGCACCAAACGCCGGTAGCTGGCATTGGCTTCGTCGATAAAACGGTAGCTCTTGGCGCCGGGCGTGGCGGCATGGGCATCGCCGATGGAGCCGACATCGACGCCGAGCAATTTGAGCTTGGTGGACATGTCGGCTCCGCTGAACGGCTGGTGCGGTTCGCCGCAGAGCAGGGCGGCGAGGTTGCGCGCCATGGTGTAACCGGGCGCAACCAGGCCGAAGACCATGCCATTCCAGGACGCACATTCGCCGATGGCGAAGATCGAGGGATCGCTGGTGCGGTAGTCGCCGTTGATTACCACGCCGCCGCGCGGCGCGATCTCCAGCCCGGCGCTGCGGCCCAGGGCATCCTGCGGGCGGATGCCGGCGGAAAAGACGATCAGGTCGGTTTCCAGATACTCACTTCTACCATCAGGGCCATCCTGGAAGTTCATCCGGTAGGCGTATTCCTCGCCGACGATGATTTCCTGCGTGGCGCGCGACAGGTGAACGCCGACGCCCAGCGCCTCGATGCGGGCCTTGAGTGCCTTGCCACCTTCTTCATCGAGCTGCACCGGCATCAGGCGCGGAGCGAATTCGACCACATGGGCTTCGAGGCCAAGGGACTTGAGCGCGTTGGCCGCTTCCAGGCCGAGCAGGCCGCCACCGACCACCACGCCGCGCTTGGCATTGCTGGCCGCGGCGCGGATGGCGTCGAGGTCATCGAGGGTGCGGTAGACCAGGCGCGAATTGCCTTCAGCGCCCGGGATTGGCGGTACGAAGGGGTAGGAGCCGGTCGCTAGGATCAGTTTGTCGTAGGGCTGGCGGCCCTCGGTGGTGACCACTTCCTTGCGCTCGCGGTCGATCTCCAGCACCTGCACGCCGAGGTGAATGTGCACGCCGTTGGCGGCGTAGTACTCGGCTTCGCACAGGGCGAGGGAGTCTGCATCGCGACCACCGAAGTACTCGGACAGATGGACGCGGTCATAGGCGCGCTGGCGCTCTTCGCCGTACACATGGATCTGGTACTGGCCTAGCGCGCCGCGTTCGACCAGCTGCTCGACGCAGTGGTGGCCTACCATCCCATTGCCGATGACGACCAGCGTTTCACTCTTGAGCGGTGTGACGATTGCGTTCATGACCGGTTCCTCCGTCGAAGCCGCGGTGCGGCGTCGTCGTACAAAATCAAAAAGGCGCCTGGAGCTGTCGGGCAGCTCCAGGCGCCTTTGCCTGGTATTCGTAGGTTGTGGAGGTGACTGTTCGAGCCTCGTTGCCCGTTGCACCTGTCCCGCGCCGTTCAAGGCAGATGGTCTTCGCTGACCGCGGGTGCGCTGCCAAATCAGTTGGCAGGCGTTACAGCTGACAGTGCAGGTTGCATGCCAGACGATCGCAGGCAGGGCAGCAGGGCTCGCAAAACCAATATCCGCAAGGCTTCAAGGGCCATTGCGTAATGTGAAGGCGACGCGCTTGCCCTGGCCCACCTTTGCGCGGCCCTGACCTATAAAGGTGCGATGCCCTGGCTTGATCACTTTTTTGGGGCGTGCGGGCGAGAACTTTGCCGCGCGCCTTCGGTCGGTAATCCACCTGGCCGGCCCGTTCGCCGAGCGCGCGTCGAGCTGACGTCTGGAGGACCCGTGAACACCATCATCGAACAACCCGTGCTGCTGGGCATGATGCGCCTGACGCAATACCCCGAGCTGTCGCAACCGGAGGCGCTGCTTGCATTCATCGAACGCTGCGTCGAGGCCGGCGTCAGCGGCTTCGACCATGCTGACATCTATGGGGGTGGCGAATGCGAGGCGCAGTTCGGTGCCGCCTTGCGCTTGAAACCCGAACTCCGGCGGCAGATCCAGCTGATCGGCAAGGCCGACATCGTGCCGGCTGAGCAGGACCGCTCTCGGTGGTCGGTCAAGCACTACAACACCGAGGCTGGCTACCTGACGGCGGCGGTGGAGGGCTCATTGAGGCGCCTGGGCGTCGACAGGCTGGACGGATTCCTGCTGCACCGCCCCGATCCGTTGCTGCGCGTCGATGAGGTCGCCCGCGCATTGGATGATCTGGTTGCCAGCGGCAAAGTCGCCTGGCTCGGTGTATCCAATGCGGAGTTGCTGCAGTGCCAGGTGCTGGCTCGCGAACTGCCGATCCGCTGCAACCAGATCGAGCTGTCTCTACAAGCGCAAGCGTCTGTTTGGGATGGCCGCCTGCATGGCCTGCAGAGCGAAGGCATCCAGGTGCTGGCGTGGTCACCGATGGCAGCAGGCCGCTTTGCCGCGCCGTTGCAACGGGCTCTCGATACGGTAGCGTTGGATTTGGGCGCGACGCCCAACCAGGTCGCCCTGGCCTGGTTGCGCTGCCTGCCGGGGCGCCCAGTTCCAATTCTTGGCAGCCTGCGTTGGGAGCGGATCGAGGAAGCGGTGCAGGGTGCTTCGCTGCAATTGGATCGGCCGACCTGGTACTACCTGGCCGAAGCGGCGCGCGGGCATGCCGTCGCCTGATCAATAGCGTGTCGAGTAATTGGCGACGCGGCTCGGGTTCGCCATCTGCTTGACACAGTGGCGGCATAAGGTGTGCCGGACGCCGCGACTCCCCGCGGCCCCCGCTCATGGAGAAAGTCCGATGCGTATCCCGAAGCCGTTGGTCCTGGCACTCGCCGCCGCGATGTCCACGCCCGTGATGGCCGCCACTAACACCTTGGTCGGCTGGGCCATGATGCCTGCCGACACCTTTTCCGACGGCCCGACATCCGGCCAGATGGCCTCCGGCAATCCCTATGGCACCTTCACGCCGCCCTACGATGGGCGCCAGCCGGTGCAGGGCTTTTCCGCGATCCTGCCGGGCGCGGATGAAAACAACTTCATCGTCATGACTGACAACGGCTTCGGCACCCAGGACAACTCGGCAGATACGCTGCTGCGCCTGTACAGCGTACGGCCCGATTTCCGTACTGCCAGCGGCGGCAGCGGTAAGGTAAGCGCCAGCGACTACCGCAGCGGGACGCTGCTGGCCCGCTTCATCGCGCCGTCACGCCTGGGCCTGAACGACATCAACCAGAAGCTGGGCCTGCCGATCCAGGCCGACTACCGCTTCTATTACAACGACGGCTCCAAGCCCTCCGTCGACGGCGATATCGCGTTCGGCCGGCTGCTGACCGGAGCCGACCTGGATGTCGAGTCCGTGCGGCGCGACAAACACTGCGCAATGTGGTTTGGCGACGAGTTCGGGCCGTACCTGATCAAAACCGATGCCTCCGGAACGGTACAGCGCAGTGCGATTTCGCTTCCTGGCGTCTATGCGCCACAACACGCGGACGTGCTTGCAGGCCGCGCCACGGCCAACCTGGGTAGCTCGGGCGGTTTCGAGGGCATGGCGATCAACCCTCGCGGCGACCGCCTCTACACCTTGCTCGAAAAAACCGTGACCGGCGATCCGGCCGGTACGCTGCGCATCAACGAATTCGATATCGATGCGGAACGCTACACCGGCCGCGTTTACTTCTACCGTTTGCAGGCAGCCAACCATGCGATCGGCGACATGACGGCCATCGACGACACCCGCTTTCTCGTCATCGAACGCAACGGCGATACCGCGACGCGTGGCGAGCCTTTCAAGCGCATCTACCTGATCGACACGCGTAACGTTGCGAGCGGCGGCACCGTGCAAAAGACTGAGCTGGTCGATCTGATGCGTCTGGACGATCCCGACGACCTCAACCGCGATGGCCAGCGTCTGTTCACCTTTCCCTACGTGACCATCGAGAGCGTGCTGCCGCTGGACTCGCGCACGCTGCTCGTCACCAACGACAATAATTTCCCCGGCGGTGGCGGTCGTGAACTGGCGGCGGACGTAACCGAGTTTCTGAAGATTCGCCTGGCCAGACCTATTCCTGGTGTGCGCCCGCCCCACCAGCAGCAGGAGCGGACCGCGCGCCGTTGCGATATGGCAGCCAACCTGAACCAGCGTTAGCCAGAACTAGGCTCGGGTCCGGTTAGCGGGCGCCTTCAGCGGGCCCAACCGGCCCCGGGTCTTCCCTTGCGCTTCCAGAATACTGGGTTCGCATGCCTTTTCGAGACGGCACCGCTTAGCGACGAACTAGAACCTCGATCGAGCTTTGTTTAGTCAGCGAGTCACTAGAGGTCGGTGGCTCACTGACCGATGAGGTTGATTGTATTGTTGAGTGGCATGTCTTTGACGGATTGTGCTTGGGCTAGCAACTGCGACACCATCGAAAGTACGGCCCCCGATTGCCCTCCGTCCCGCCCTTTCGGGATCGAGTAATGGTCGCCAGCGAATTCAGTGCTAACGACCGCGTCCATGGTCATGCCTGTCTCGACTCTAATGATGGGTTGCTCGCCATCTGGCGTTCTGATCGTCAATGACGCGCCTCGCGCCTCTTGCTCGCGAACGCATTCGCCAAGGTAGTCGAATACCTCTGCCAACGACCGCGTGTGCAGCTCCACCTTTCCAATCCCCTTGGCTTCGAAAAACACGCGCCCCTCACCGACACTGCCAAAAAAGTCCGGGTCACCCAATTTGAACTCTTTCAGGCTCTCCAACTCGCAGCGGGCATGTTTAAAAAGTTCTTCGCGAGGGCGAATGAAGCAGAACCGAGCACTTTCTATAGACTCGGTGAGCTCGTAGCGATTCTTGCCGTTGGCCCTGACGATCAGCTTCTCCTTGCGTGCTGACAATAATTGGTCAATCGATGGTGCTTGCTTGAGTTCAAGTTCTGGCCCGTATCGGCTAACCAGAAATGCCGTTTCCATCGTGATGCCCTGATCGACGAGGCGGTTGATCATTTTCTGGAATCGAGCGAACTCAGCAGGCGCCGATGGGTTATTGAAATAGCGCTCGGTCTTGCCAGGGCGTTGGATCTGCACGCGCTCGAGAAAGAGCGACAAAATCAGCTCCGCTGGATAGTCCTGACGCAACATGAAGGCCAGTGACGTGGTGCTGATGGGCGCAACGTATCCGCGGTAGAACTCTTGGTTGTCTTGGGTAGATACATCGAATCCCGGCCCTTGCTCGACAGACAGGTGCGGGTTAAAGCTGAAATCCGATGGTGCTTCGCCACCAAATGGCAGCGTCATGTTCGCGCCCGCGAATAGCCGGCTGCGGCCGCGAATAGTCGTAACCGTCGTGAAGTGAGCAGGAAGGTTGGCGCTGCGGCGGACGATGTTCAGCAACAAAGCCTCATCCTGCAGACGACTGTAATCTTGATTGATCGTCGCCATCGCGGAGGCGAGGCGCTCGGTGCCGGCACAGCCTGCCAGAAGGCCGAGCATGGGCACAGCCATCAGCCGCACGGCTCGCAAGAAACGGCGCATTGAACGGGTTCCTGGTCTCGGTTCACTGATAAACGGCGTGACGATCGTTTTTAGCAAACGAACGCCCGCGTAGCGGCATGGCCGGATCGCCAGGCCTCGTCATCGCACCATAAAGGATGGCGCCATAGTGTTATGCGCCTGCCTTATTCAAGTTCTCCTGGCGTTGCTGACGCATGGGGTGGGTCGGCAGTGAGCGTTTCCTGTTCAGTGCGGTGCATGTTCCGGTTGGGCACCGAGTCATGCTCTGGCATGCCTTGGACGATGCGACCGTCTTCAGTAACGATCTGGCCCTGCTCGTTGCGATGGGTTTCGAGTTTTTCCTGCGGCGTTGGATTGCCCATCGGGCTCGGGCGCGCACCGGTGTCTTCCCTTGGGGTGCCAGCCGGCCATTGGGCAGCGGCGGGTTGTGCCGCCATCAGCGCTGCGATAGCTAGCGAGATATAAAGTGGGCTGCGCATGTGGGTCTCCTCGTTGTATTCAGCGGGCTGATACGCCTTCGGGTTTGCATTCCAGCAGCGCAACGGGCCCTCCAGCTGAGTATTTACCAGGTATGCGCATAACCACTTCTTCGTTTGGATTTACCGACACTGCTGGGGTCGCCGTCATGACGGTCTCCTCCGGTAGTGCGTGGAATTGGCACGAAGCGATCTCCTGGTCGTGGTTATTCACCTTGATGGCCTGAACACCTTCCAGATCGACCTTGTCCGACGAGGCTGATGGCACGCCCAGTTCCTCGACTTTGATCTGCATCCCGTGCAAGCGTGTTTTGACCTGCGTTTCCTGTGCGTGGATCGGCAAGGCGAGCGCCAGACAGGCCAGGGGTAAAAGGAGCGGTTTCATCCTGCATCTCCGTATTGCTCTGTACAGCATGTGAACAGGGTGCGCCGGAGTAGTTCGCAGCGATGGCCGCAGGGGATAGGGTTGGCCAGAATGCCTCGCAGCAAGTATTTAAGGCATGGAATCGCCCGCAAAACGGCGTATTTCACCTCGTCCAAGTCAGCCCCGACCACGTCCCGCCATATTTCGTTGCAAATTACTGAACCCCGTTCGTCCGAACCGGTCTGAGCAGAGCGCCATGGCCCTTTGCCCATGCGCCGATCAGCAGCCGCCAGGCCAGATGATCGTCTTGGGCCATGGCTGTTCTGACGAAAAACGAATTCCCGCCTTGTTGAATATGCCGAGCGCCCTAATGGATCAGATATACGCAGTCGTTCTGTCGTACAAACGCAAGGATTTGCTCAAACGCTGCCTGGACGGCATCAGTACTCAAAGCCGGCCGTGTGACGGGATCATCGTCGTCGACAACGCAAGCAACGATGGCACCGAGGAGATGCTGCTCGAATCGCAGCTGCCAAATCTCAAGGTGTTCGTGCTTTCGCGCAACACTGGAGCTTCCGGTGGCTTCAGCGCCGGGTTCCGGCTCGCCTACCAGATGGGCGCTGATTTCGTCTGGATGATGGACGACGACGTTATTCCCGAACCGGATGCGCTGGAAAAACTGCTCGAAGCGGACAGCCAGCTGGCGGCTCGAGAGCAGCCCCGTTCTTTCCTTATTTCCCGTGCGTATACCGAATCGGGCGAGTTGACCAATGTGCCGCAGGTTGACGTGCGCCCGAACGGCATCGCGTATGAGAACTGGCCGGCCATGCTCGATCTCGGGCTGGTACCGGTCCGCCCAGCGACCTATGTCTCGATCCTGGTTCCACGCGCCTCGCTGACGCGCTATGGGCTGCCCCTTGCCCAAATGTTCATGTGGGGGGACGACACGGAATACACCTTGCGCATCACGCAGGATGCCCCTGGCTATATCGTCGGGGCCAGCCGCGTCCTGCATTTGCGTCAGGTCAGCGGTGCGCTGGACATCATGCGTGAGCAGAGCCCGGCGCGGATTGCGTTGCACAAGCATCTGGTGCGCAACGAGTTGTACATTGCCCGGCGCTATTCGCGCACACGCCGCGTCCTTCGCCTGGCGCTGTCTCGCTTGCTCTTCGTAGCTCGCCTGTTCGCCCGTGGTCAGCATGGCAAGGCTCGTATCGTTTTTGCCGGCTTGCGAGAGAGCTTGAACTTCAACCCTTCGCCGGAAGCGGCAGACGCGTCGGTCGAAGCGCTGGGTGTGAGCGTTCGGGAGTTGACTCCGAAAGGCCCGTCGGTTGTCGGCTCGGCTGAGCGACCTGTTGCGGCCGTCACTTCGGAGGAAGACGAAGTCGGCCGGGCGAGCCACGGCAACATGCGCGTGCTGGTATGCGGCGCGGCTGGCCAGGTTGGGCATTGCGTCGTCAACCAAGCCGCCAGCTTCGGGCTCGAAGCGATCGGCTTGACGCATAAGGAGCTGGATATCACCTCACCGGCACAGATCCATCGCGCGATCGAGCTGCACAAGCCGGCTCTTATCATTAACGCGGCGGCCTATACCAACCTCGACCATGCCGAGGCTGAAGTGGCGAAGGCCGAGGCCGTTAACCGCGACGGTGCACGCAACCTGGCCGAGGCGGCGAAGCAGCGGGGCATTCCGCTGTTTCACCTCTCCAGTGAGTACGTTTTCGATGGCGAAGGGGCGACAGCATATTGCGAGACCGATGCAGCCGAGCCGCGCAGCGTCTATGGCAAGACGCGGCGGGCAGGCGAAATCGCGATCACCGAGACGCTGGATCGCCATCTCATCTTGCGCACGAGCTGGATCTACAGCGAGCACGGAAACAACTTCGTCAAGACCATGCTCAACGTCGGCAGCAAGACCGGCGAGGTCTCGGTCGTCAGTGATCAGCTGGGGTGCCCGACCCGCGCACGCAGTGTGGCTCGCGTGCTGATCGAGTTGGCCCTGCGCTATTGCCGCGACGGTCAGCTGCAGTGGGGGCTATATCACTACAGTGGTGCGTCCTGGTGCTCCTGGGCCGATTTCGCTACGGCGATATTCCATGAAGCGGAAATCGCCGGCCTGATCGAGCAGGCGCCACGCGTGCTGCCGGTGACGAGCGAGCAACTGCCGCGCGCAGCAGCAAGGCCAGCTTGGTCGGTGCTTGATTGCAGCCTGATCGAGACCACCTTCGGCATCCGGCCCAAACCGTGGCGCGAAGAATTGCACCATGTCATCCGGCTTATGAGTGATCGGCCGAGCGTGCCGGCAGGCCCTGCGCCTAGCCGTGTGCCATTTAAGGCCTATCCGTTCAGCATCGGCGACAACCCCGCCCAGCTGGCGGTAACGCAAACCGCGCTGCGCAGTTAAGCATCCGGAGCAAAACTTTTTCAGGATGTTTCGGTCCGACGAAAATCCAAATTGGAAGGGACGTGTCATGAGCGACGCAACGGTTAAAAGAATAGGGGTTTCAGGAACAGGGATGATCTCGCACTGTTTCGTCCGCTTGATCATGCAGCACTACAAGGATGTCGTGATCAGCCGGGTGCTGACGCGTCGCAAGCTCGATGAGCTAGGCAGATTCCCGCTGCCGGGCGCCTTGACCAACTCAATCGATGACCTGGTCGAACACTCGGACATCATCGTCGAGTGCTCGGGCGACGTGTTCTACGGTACCGAGGTTGTGGAGCGTGCGTTCGAGGCCGGACTTCCGGTCGTAACCGTCAATGCCGAACTTCAGGTGACTACCGGCTCCTACCTTGCCGGGCAGGGACTGATCACCGAAGCGGAAGGTGACCAGCCTGGCTCCCTGGCCGCGCTTCGCGAAGACGCCCTGCAGATGGGCTTCACCCCGCTGGTCTACGGCAACATGAAAGGCTACCTGAACCATAACCCCAGCCGTGAGGACATGGCATTCTGGTCTGCCAAACAGGGCACAAGCATTACCCAGACCACCTCGTTCACCGACGGCACCAAGGTGCAGATCGAACAGGTCGTGGTGGGTAATGGCTTCGGCGCGACCATCTCACGCCCGGGCCTCGAAGGGCTGGCATCGACCAGCCTGGACACCAGCGCCCATGTGTTTGGACTGATTGCCGACGGCCTCGGCCAGCCAATCGTGGACTATGTCATTCCCAGCGGATATCCGGCGGGCGGTGTATTCCTCGTGTGCCGTCATGACGAGAACCAGGCGCCCGCGATCGAATATTTCAAGCTTGGAAGGGGGCCTTACTACGTGCTGACACGGCCATTCCATCTCTGCTCGCTCGAAGTCGGCAAGACCGTACGGCGAGTGCTCGCAGGTGGCGGTGTGCTGCTCAACAACTCCGTGTCGCCGACCCTCGGGGTCGCGGCCATCGCCAAGCGCGAAATGAAGCCGGGCGAGAGTATCGAGCGTGGCATTGGTGGCTTCGATGTTCGTGGCGAAGCGATACGCCTGGCAGACGAGACAGACCATGTACCGATCGGTTTGTTGCGCAATACCGTACTCAAACGTGCGGTGGAGCCTGGGCAGATGATCAGTTTCGACGATGTCGAACTGCTGCCAAGCCGGGCGCTGGATATCGTGCAGCAGCAGCGGGAACGCTTGAAGGCCCGTCCCGAAATGCCCGCAGTCAGCCAACTGACCATGCAGCAAGTAGCGCAATGAAGCGAATGGGCGGCGGGGCGGAGATCTGGGCCGACGGCTATAGCTACCTCGAACTGCGCCATTGCGGCTTGGGGCTAGTGCCCTACCACCACGAGACGCGGCCCTCTAGCTGTTCGGTAAAACCGCTCGAGCCCCTGCCGTCCGTGCAGGTCGCGCCTGGTCCTGTAAGAAACGAGGCGCCAGGCACTCAGTTCACCGCGTGACGCTCTCACGAGGCTCGCCGGTGTTAGCCGGCGTGGCCCTCGCGTGAGCAAAAGCTACTGGCGCAGCTTGCGGTTGTTCAACGCTCCGACGAGGCGGGTTCGCAAAGTGCGGACCACACAGTGCGCGCCATTTGAACCACTGCGCCACCGAAGGTCGACGCTTCGTTCAGCGCGTCCTGCTCGGTCTCGAACAGGGTGAGCACACTGCCGTACGAGTACACGACTCCCCACTGAACGGCGTCTTGCGAATCTACTGTTGTTACGTCCATTTGCGCGCTGCTCCAAGAATGTTGCGGGATGTGACGGTATTTCGGCGCATAGATAGCATGCCGTCAAAAGGCCGGCAATGACCGTCCGGCGGGAGCATTGCGCGCACTAACGAAACAGGCCACTCGCCACGTTTTTTGTGCGCGCGGTCATGGTCGGCCAGCATGCGTTTCGTGGCCCATCGGCGTCGTGTCCGGCAGCGTAACCTGCGGCTGCTCGAAGTCAGGGCTGTGCACTTCGGAGTCGAGTGGCATGTGGGCATAGCGTTGTTTCTCGGTAGCACGCTGTTGTGTGGTGCTCAACGTGGCCCCATGGTTCGTGCCTGTTTCGCTAAGAATGCGCTTCGCCTCGCAACGCCCACTGATGCCTCGGGCGAGTGCCATGCCGCCCATGGCGAGCTGAATCATTCCCCCGAGGCCGCCACGGCGCAGCCCTTTGCCCACCAACATCAGTCCACCCGCGAGCGACGCGGTGCGCTCCCATCCGTGGACGTTCTGCGGCGCGGTCTTGTCGAAAAGTCTGGTCATATCGTTTCCTCAGTCGGAGTTTAGGCGGATGCGGGACGGCGCCACGTGCGTCGTCTGGTCCCAGCGAGCCGAGAGCTACCCCAGCGGGCTTTCGTCCAAATCCGGGCGCTCATCGGTGCCGGTGGTGTCGCCAGAGTTGGGCACATCGCCATATTCGTCGTAGTCGGGGGATGGCTGGTCGTCGCTGTTCGTGTGGGCGGTACTGTTCATAGGTCACCTCGCTGTCTTTCGATAGGCACCGTACTTCGGCTGTTTGTTCTCCGGCGCGGATGAACGGAGTTGCGAGGCGCACCTGAATAGCCAAGGCTTGACAGTCAGACATCGCTACCGCAAATTCCACTAAACGTAATTCGATTACGCAGAACAATAATGACGCGCGGACACCGCGCCCAAGCCTGGCGTGCACCATGGATCTACATACCTATTACCGTTCTACATCGTCCTATCGGGTCCGCATCGCGCTGGCTCTAAAGGGGCTCGACTACCGCGCGGTGCCGGTCAACCTGATCCGTGACGGGGGCGAGCATCGGCAGGCGAGTTATCTCGCGTTGAACCCGCAGGGCCGCGTCCCGACCCTGACCACCGACGACGGCGAACAGATCATCCAGTCGCCCGCGATCCTCGAATACCTGGAGGAGCGCTACCCGGACGTCCCGCTGTTGCCTGCCGATCCGTTAGCTCGCGCCCGCCATCGCAGCGTCGCGGCGCTGATCGGTTGCGATATCCATCCGCTGCACAATGTTGCCGTGCTTAACCGCCTGCGCTCGTTGGACGTCGGCGAGGAGCAGGTAATGATCTGGATTGGGCATTGGGTCAGTGAAGGGCTCAAGGCCGTCGAATCGCTGATCGGGGACGACGGCTACTGTTTCGGCGAACTGGGCCTGGCCGATGTCTATTTGTTGCCCCAGCTCTACGCGGCGCGGCGGTTCAACGTTGCGCTGGACGGCTATTCACGCATTCTGCGCGTAGAGCGTCTGGCGCTGGCGCATCCGGCGTTTCAGGCCGCGCATCCTGATGCCCAGCCGGACAAACCCGAGTGAGTTCCTCGGAATGAAGACCCTGGGCTTTCGACTTATCCTTGGCGAACACCTCGGCCGCAGCGTTCGAGGCATTTCCTGTGCGCCGCCGGGCTGACGAACTCTATTTTCGTCATCCATTCATGCACAGACCGTCAAGGAGCCAATCATGGCCGATCTTTTTGAAAACCCCATGGGCCTTATGGGTTTCGAGTTCATCGAATTCGCCTCGCCTACCCCGAACGTCATCGAGCCTGTGCTAGAAAGCATGGGCTTCAGCCACGTCGCCAATCACCGCTCGAAGGACGTGGCGCTCTTTCGCCAGGGCGAGATCAACGCCATCGTCAATCGCGAGCCGAAGAGCCACGCAGCGTTTTTCGCCGCTGAACACGGGCCGTCCGTGTGCGGCATGGCGTTCCGCGTAAAGGACGCACATCAGGCGTATGCGAAGGCGCTGGAGCTGGGCGCACAGGCTGTCGACATGCCCACCGGGCCGATGGAGTTGCGCCTGCCGGCGATTAAGGGCATCGGGGGTGCACCGTTGTACCTGATCGACCGCTTCGGTGAGGGCAGCTCGATCTATGACATCGACTTCGTCTTCCTCGATGGCGTAGATCGCCATCCGGCGGGCGCAGGCCTCAAGCTCATCGACCACCTGACCCACAACGTATACCGCGGCCGCATGGCCTATTGGGCGGACTTCTACGAGAAGCTGTTCAACTTCCGCGAGATCCGTTACTTCGATATCAAGGGCGAGTACACCGGCCTGACGTCCAAGGCCATGACTGCCCCGGACGGCATGATCCGCATCCCGCTCAACGAGGAGTCGAGCAAGGGCGCCGGGCAGATCGAGGAATTTCTCATGCAGTTCAACGGGGAGGGCATCCAGCACGTTGCCTTCTTGACCGACAACCTGATCGAGACCTGGGACAAGCTAAAGGCCGGTGGCACCGTCTTTATGACCGCGCCGCCGGAAACCTACTATCAGATGCTAGAAGAGCGGCTGCCGAACCACGGCGAGCCTGTGGAAGAACTGAAGTCGCGCGGCATTCTGCTTGATGGCGCGGCGGAGAACGGCGAGCAGCGCCTGCTACTGCAGATCTTCTCCGGGACGGTGTTGGGACCGGTGTTCTTCGAGTTCATCCAGCGTAAGGGCGACAGCGGCTTCGGCGAAGGCAACTTCAAGGCGCTGTTTGAATCCATCGAGCGCGACCAGATCCAGCGTGGTGTGCTCAGCACCGCGGAGTGATGCGGTAGCAGTTGCTGGCGGTCGTTGCCAAACCACCGCCAGCAGCGGCTCTTATCGAGGCATGAGCGGTAACCAGATCGCCAGCGCCACGAGCGTCGCCAGGAGTACCGGCGGCGTGATGATCAAGCCCACCTTGACGTATTGCCCCCAACCGATGCGATAGCCTTTGCCAGCCAGCACATGCAGCCAGAGCAAGGTCGCCAGGCTGCCTATCGGGGTGAATTTAGGGCCGAGGTCGTTGCCAATCACATTCGCATAAACCATCAGTTCCTGCGTCAGCGGGGCCACCTGGGCTTGGTCGATTGCCAGCGCACCGATGAGTGTCGCTGGCAAATTGTTCATGACCGATGCGAGCACAGCGACAGCAAAGCCGGTACCGATCGTCGCGATGAAATCGTCTTGTAGCGCAAGCCAAGCAAGAAACTCGGCGGCACGCGCTGTCAGCCAAGCGTTGCCGAGCCCGTAGACAACCAGATACATCCCGACCGAGAACAGCACGATTTGCCAAGGGGCGTTGGCTAATACCACTTTCAAGGAGACGACATGCCCCTTGCCGAACGCTGCCCAGCGTCCGGCGATAGCCATCAGAACCAGCGCTGCACTGCCAAGGATGAACGAGATTGGAACATGCAGGTTGGCGGTTACGAAAAGCGCGATCAGCAGGATAGCCAGTAAGGGAAATGCCGCTCGAAAAACCTGATCGTCGCGGATGGCGGAGGCCGGTGCTTCGAGACGTTCGACGGGGTAGTGCGAGGGGATCTCGCGGCGGAAATACAGGCCCACTATGAGCAGCGTGGCTAACAGCGACACCAGGTTAACCGGCACCATCACTAATGCGTAACGCGAGAATGAGACCCCGAAGTAATTTGCCGTCACGATGTTGACTAGGTTGGATGTCACCAGCGGCAGGCTCGTCGTATCCGCAACAAACCCAGTCGCGATGATGAAAGCAAGCGCTGCTGCTGGGCTGAAGTCCAGGCGGATCAGAATCGCCAGGACAATCGGCGTCAGGAGCAATGCAGCGCCGTCGTTGGCGAACAGCGCAGCAATCACCGCACCCAAGACGATGATCAGTGGAAACAGCAGCCGTCCACGACCACCGCCCCAGCGCGCGATATGCAGTGCGGCCCAGGCGAAAAAGCCGGCTTCGTCGAGTATCAGCGAGATGATGATCAGCGCGACGAAGGTAAACGTCGCGTCCCAGACAATTCCCCAAACGACCCCCACGTCGCTCAGATTCACCACGCCGGTGGCAAGCGCGACGATGGCACCCGCCAGTGCGCTCCAGCCAATGCCGAGCCCGCGAGGCTGCCAGATTACGAATATGAGGGTGACGACGAAGATAGCGAACGCGAGCATTGGGGGTCCGTTTCGGTAGTGTGGAGCGGGGCGAGTAAGCGTGCCGCCTTCTTGCCGTCAGGGGCGGGTGGCGACTATAGGCGAGGGGCAGGCACGAGGCCAAGACAATGCTGAAAAGCCCATTCCAGAGCGGCCCCAGCGCGCCTTTGTTAACAGTGCCGGTCGGTCAACGGTTATACAGCGTGCTGGTGTTTGTAGAACTTTCCGCCGCTTCGCTAATCGCACATTAGGAGGGCGCTCGCACACGGCTGGGTGCCACGCTAGCTCTTGAGGTGCGTTGATGGCCAATGGAGGCGATCAAAACTTTCGCGTTGATAACAGCTCGACCGGCGATATTTCTGGTTCGGGCAAGAACATCTTTTTCGCTGCGGTTGAAACCACCCGCATGCCGATGATCGTCACGGACCCCAACCGCGACGATAACCCGATCATCTTCGCTAACCGTGCGTTTCTCGAAATGACCGGCTATGACAGCGAAGAGCTGGTAGGGCACAACTGCCGGTTTCTACAGGGGCCAGAGACGGATCGGGCAGTCGTTGCCCAAGTCCGTGAGGCCGTTGCGGAGCGCCGCGAAGTTTCTGTTGAGCTCATCAACTACCGCAAGGACGGCTCAACGTTCTGGAATGCGTTGTTCATTTCGCCGGTCTACAACGATGCTGGCGAACTCATCTATTTCTTCGCGTCCCAACTGGACGTCAGCCGCCGCCGCGATGCCGAAGAAGCGTTACGCCAAGCCCAGAAGATGGAGGCGCTCGGCCAGCTCACCGGCGGTATCGCGCATGACTTCAACAACCTGCTACAGGTGATGATTGGGTATCTGGAGGTGCTCGATCGCGCTGCGACGAAGCCCACCTTCGATCGCGGGCGAATTCAGCGAAGCGTACGTCACGCGCGCAGCGCTGCCGACCGAGCCGCCACGCTGACGCAGCAGCTTCTAGCCTTCTCACGCAAGCAAAAGCTCGAAGGTCGCGTGTTGAACCTCAATACGCTTATTCATGACCTCGAAGAGCTGGCGGAGCGTACGCTGGGCGGGACGGATATCCGTTTCCAGCTGGAGCCGGGCCTCTGGAATTGCCGCATCGATCCGACTCAGGCCGAGGTGGCCTTCCTCAACATCCTGATCAATGCCCGTGATGCGCTGAACGGCCGTGCGGAGCCCACCGTCAGTATCGAAACGCGCAATGTCGTGGTCGAGGAGTTGCATAACCTCCCGTATGAAGGATTGTTGCCAGGGCGCTACGTCAGCGTTGCAATCACCGACAACGGTGCGGGCATGCCGGCGGCCATTCGTGCCCGGGTCATGGACCCGTTCTTCACCACCAAGCAGGACGGCAAGGGATCGGGCCTGGGCCTGTCCATGGTCTATGGGTTCGTCAAACAGTCGGGCGGCATCGTGCGCATCTATTCAGAGGAAGGTGTAGGCACGACGTTGCGCCTGTACTTCCCGGCAGACGACAGCCAAGTGCCGAACCTGCTCGTTAACGAGCGACCACGAGAACGAAATGGCAACGAGCGTATCCTCGTCGTGGATGACCGCCCCGACGTCGCCGAGCTAGCGCGCGCCGTGTTGGAGGACTACGGCTACGCTGCCGAGATTGCATTGAACCCGGACGAAGCGCTACAGCAACTCGAGGAAGGCAGGTACGACCTGTTGTTCACTGATCTCATCATGCCCGGCGGGATGAACGGCGTGATGCTTGCCCGCGAGGCAAAACGCCGCCAGCCAGGGTTGAAGGTATTGTTGACGACCGGCTATGCAGAGGGCTCGCTGGATCGCACCGATGGGGGCGGCAGCGAGTTCGAGGTGATATCCAAACCCTATACTCCAAGCGAGCTCGGTAGAACGGTTCGCGGCGTAATCGATGGGCCGACCGGAGTAAGTTGAAGGCTATCAGTCGATAGGCTCGGAGTCTGGCCGCTGTGGATGGGCTGCGCGGTCACGCGGATAACGGTGTTCAACAGGGAAGGGTGGTAGCCAGCCTTCGCGGCGGATCGTCCAGCATTCGTAGGTCGGTTTCAGTTGGTCGGGCGAGTCCAACGCGCCCAGATGAATCTCGATTTCATTGCCCATGCGCGAGAAAACTGAGCTGCCGCAACGTGGGCAGAAATGCCGACCGGCGTATTCGTTCGTCTCGCCTTCGATGGCGACCACCCCATCCGGGTAGATCGCCGCGGCATAGAACAATGCGCCGTGGTGCTTGCGGCAGTCCATGCAGTGGCAAATACCAACGCGCAGCGGCTCGACAGTCGCCAGGATGCGTACACGGCCGCAGAGGCAGCCGCCAGCGTAGTGAGGCATCGGTCCACCCCTCTGGTTTCTTGACACCAAGAAGTAAAGACCATGGCCGAGCCATCACAGGCGGAAATGCCGGCTAACCGTTTGGCTCAGCAGGTCTACCGCCTCGTCTGAGAGGGCCGCTGCGGCGCGGATAAACACTACCTCATGCTCGGCTATGGCTGGCATACCTTCGAGTACGCGCATATGGGGGGTGATGCGCGCGCGGTCGATCAGGCTGATGGCAAGACCCGCTTCCACGCAGGCGCGTACGGCCTGGCTCGACGGGCTGTCGAGGATGATCCGCCACTTGCGCCCGGCTTGCTTGAGCGAAGTCAGCATTGCCTCGCGGTACGGGCAATCGGCGGCGTAGACGGCCAACGGCAGTGGATCGGCAAGCGTCGAGCTGCCAACGGCGGCACCTACCCACACCGGCGTCGTGGCCGTCAGGATCTGTTCGCGTGCGGCCGGTTCACCCTTTGCTCGGGCGATCACCGCAGCCTGAAGTTTGCCGCGCTCGACGTCATCGCGCAGTGTGTGGCTCGGCGCCGTCTTCACATCGAGAATCACGTTGGGCCAGGCGCTGGTGAAGGCGGGCAAGATGTCTCGGATCACATGCGCGGCGTAGTCGTCCGGTATGCCGAGCTTGATCCGCCCAGCGAGCCGCGTTCCGTGTAGCTCGGCCAGGACACGGTCATGCGTGTGGAGGAGCTCCTGCGTTGCAGCCAGTAACCGCTTGCCCAGCGGCGTCAACGATACGGACTGGTTGTCACGCTCCAGCAGCCTGCCATTGGCCACGCCTTCGAGGCGCTGGATATGCACGCTGATTGCCGCCGGGCTTTTATGCAGCGCCTCAGCCGCCGCCTTGAACCGACCCATACGCGCCACCGCGTGGAAAGTGCGGACCAGCTCGATATCCAGTATCGCCATGATTCATACCCTCTGAATTACTGCTGAAGCATATTTTGATTTATTAGATTATGCGGCGTGCCTAGGCTGTGTCCATGAACACGCTGACTCGATCACTCTCATCCCGACGCCAGGTTGCCGGCTGGCTCAAGCGCATGCCCCTTCCCTTGCTGGAAGCGGGGCTGGTGCTGTGCTGGAGCTCCGGTTTCATTGGCGCCCGCTTCTCGGTCGACCATGCGTCGCCAATGCTTGTGGTGTTCTGGCGCTGCGTGCTGGTGAGCCTGGTCCTGCTGCCCTTCGTCGCGCGCGCGGTCCGAGCCGCGCCACGCAGAGTTCTGCTCGAGAATGCGGGTATCGGCCTGCTTGCCATGGCCGGTTATCTCTACGGCGTCACGCGCGGGATCGCGCTCGGTGTGCCGGCGGGGCTTGCCGCGCTGCTGGCGGACCTGTTGCCGATCGGGATGGCGCTGCTCAGCACGCTCGTCTTGCGGCAAAGGCTCGGCCGTGGCGTCTGGCTGGGGCTGGCGGTAGGGCTCGGTGGGGTATTGCTGGTCACCTGGGACGCGCTGGCCCTGGGCGGCGCACCTCTATGGGCGTATGGCTTACCACTGCTCGGCATGTTGTCGCTTGCCATCGCCACGTTAGGGAAGCGTCAACGCACGGCGGTCGCTGCCTCGCTCGGCCTGCTGCCGAACCTCTGGCTGCAATGCAGCATCACGGGCGTAGCATTCGGTTTCATCGCGTCCGCGGAGGGTAGTCTGCTGCCGCAAGCGAGCTTCGGATTCACCCTGAGCGTGCTCTGGACGGCCGGGCTGGCCACGCTCGGCGGCTACGGGTTGTACTGGCTGTGCCTGAGCCGGGCCACTCCGACCCGTGTCGCCAGCGTTCTCTACCTCAGCCCTGGCGTCACATTGATCTGGGCCTGGGCAATGTTCGGCGAGCCCTTGTCAGCCTGGATGCTGCTGGGGACCGCCGTGTCCGCGGTCGGCATCGGCTTGGTCGTGAGAGGCGAGTCGAGGTAACGGGACGAATCGGACGGCGCGCGGGCCCGGGTATCCCCTGTCAAGGCGCCGGGGATGTCGCCAGCCTGACTCCGAACGCGACGAGCACGCCCCCGGTAATGCGATCGAGCGCCTTCATCAGGCTCGGACGCCGCACGAAGCGGCCCAGCGGCACCGTAGCGGCGATCAGCAGGCCGAACCAGACCAGCGTCAATGCGACGTGGACGCACGTCAGAAAGAATGAATACCCCGCCACGCCGGCCCCCGGCGGAACGAACTGCGGCAGAAAGGTGATGTAGAAGACGCCGATCTTCGGGTTCAGCAGGTTCGTCAGCAGCCCCCGCCAGAACGCATCGAGGCTGCCAGCCGCTGCCTTGCCAGCCCCCGTCTCGAAACTCGTCCGAGGCCGCAACAGCAGCCCGATCCCAAGCCAGACGAGGTACGCCGCACCGGCCATTTTCACGACGCTATAGGCCACCTCGGACGCTTGCAGCAAAGCACCCAAGCCAAGCGACACTGCCGCTCCCCAGGTCAGGCAACCCAAGGTAATACCGGCCGAAGCCATCACCGCCTGCCGTCGCCCACCCACTGCCGCGGACCGCAACACGATCGCTGTATCCACACCTGGCGTAACGGTAAGAAGCGAGGCTGCTGCGACAAAGGCGAGCAGCAAAGTCAGGTCGATCATGGGGCGCTCCGAGCTGAGAGGGGGGCAGCAGCTGACTCTACGAAGCGGCCGACACGGCAGTCAAACCGGTGGGTGCATAAGTGATAGTCGTGGACGGGCGCCGCGTCCTTTTAGTGGTGCCTGTCCCATGCCGGCTACTGTGCTGCACCGCAGCACGACGAAAGGCGATTTCCCGCAAGCGCTTTGCGTAGCACGCCATGGTTTCGCTTACCTGCATGACGTACCGTATGGCACATCACATCGCATCGAAACACCGCCACCGGCGTGCCAGGCGAATGGTGCCTAAACACCTTATCAGGTCACTGAGCTGGGTAACGCATTGAAATTAAACGAGAATTAGGGTTGAGCCGGAATGTTATACACCAAGCCCGTTCGGCGTCTTATACACCAATTGGTGTCTAATTATAGTTAGGCTATACATGAAAACCATAGACACTTCGCTGGCCGGAAACTTAAGAACACTTTCTCAGCTTTCGTACGCCTTTGGATTAACCGGCGCAGCATTTGTAGTGAAGTATTTTTATGATGTTTATGGCGCAGGAATAAAGCTTCCAGCCGTTTTCCATTTTTTACCAATCGGTGCTTTCTGTCTCTTATTTTCGTTAGTTCTTTCGCCTGCAGTCTATAAAAGCATGGTTCCAAACTTGAACTCTTGGATTTCACGCGGAGTAAAAGCATCTCAAATAAATTATGGCACTTCGACCTCACATGCGGTACTGCGCACGGTTTCCATCATAAAATTCATTCGTTTAGTTGTTCTATGCTCCCACCCATGCTTTCTAATTTTGCTAGCTGCAGCAGTAGCTCAATATCTTGCCGCCTAACAAGCGGTTCAAGTCGTTCGCTTCGCTCACTGGGACGGGCTAAAGCCCGCCCCTTAACCAAACGTTAGGCTCCATGGAGAGCTGTGCATGGCCGGTGAACAAGCCCCTTGAAACACCGGACACCGTTTCCCCCTTACCATAAGGGATAGGCAAACGGTCGTGTTTATGACTACCAGTAAAGACAGACATATCGAAGTGCTCGGCCAAGAGCGGCGTCGCCGCTGGAGCGTCGAGGAAAAGCTCA
>NZ_JAHVDX010000007.1:0-92408 GCF_051486945.1 Stutzerimonas chloritidismutans
CAGCGCTACGCAACCTGGCGATTGCTTTCGAACACTACAACGAAGAGCATCCGCACAGCGCACTGAAATACCGCTCGCCTCGGGAGTTCAGGCGAATGAGCGCAGCATCAATTTAACGGGGCCGCGGTGTCCGGTTTGATAGGGGCAAGCCCAACATCCGAAGCGATTACATGCCCTCAGCGCCCGACGATACGTTAGACCTTCTTCTTTTTCCGACATGGCTTGTCCCAGTAGAGCCTGCCGGCGTCGTGCTCAAGGGGCACGCAATAGGTCTAAGGCAAGGCCGCATCGCATTCATCGGCTCTAGAGAGCAGGCCCACGAGCTCGCGGCTCATGAGACACTTGAGCTCCCGGATATGGTTCTAACCCCCGGGCTCGTCAATGCCCACGGTCATGCGGCCATGACGCTTTTCCGCGGGCTCGCCGATGACCTTTCGCTGATGACCTGGCTGCGCAACCACATATGGCCAGCAGAAGCGAAATGGGTCAATGAGGCGTTTATTCATGACGGTACCGAGCTGGCTATAGCGGAGCAGATCAAAGGTGGCATTACCTGCTTCTCGGATATGTACTTCTATCCAGAAGTGGTAAGCCAATTGGTTCATGCCTGCGGCGTTCGTGCGCAGATAACCATTCCTGTCTTGGATTTCCCCATTCCCGGTGCCTTGGACGCTGACGAGGCTATGCGAAAGGGGGTCGAACTGTTCGATGACCTCAAGCATCACCCTCGCATGACAGTAGCCTTTGGCCCGCATGCACCCTACTCCGTAGCTGACGCGAAACTGGAATCCATCCGCACGCTCGTGGCCGAGATGGATATCGGCATTCACATGCACGTGCACGAAACCTCGCAAGAGGTAGAAGAAGCGATTCGCAAGGATGGGGAACGGCCACTGGCACGCCTCGCTCGGCTGCAGATGCTGGGCCCGCGTTTCCAGGCCGTCCACATGACGCAGGTTACCGAAGACGATATCTCCCTACTGGTCGAACACAACTGCAGCGTTATTCACTGCCCCGAGTCGAACCTCAAGCTCGCCAGCGGTTTTTGTCCGGTCGAGCGGCTCTGGGAAGCTGGAGTGAACGTCGCGATTGGTACAGACGGCGCCGCCAGCAATAATGATCTTGACCTGCTTGGGGAGACACGCACCGCTGCTTTGCTAGCCAAGGCCGTGGCGGGCTCGCCGACTGCACTGGATGCACATCGAGCATTACGTATGGCAACACTGAATGGAGCGCGAGCACTTGGTCTTGAGGATTGCATCGGCTCGCTGGAGATCGGCAAATTCGCCGATATGGTTGCATTCGACCTTTCTCGCCTAGCCCAGCAGCCCGTCTATGACCCGGTTTCGCAGCTTATATATGCCAGCGGACGCGACTGCGTGCGCCATGTATGGGTAGGCGGCAAAAAGTTGTCGGAAAACGGTCAGCTAACACGTATGGATGAAGAACGCATCATCGCGAACGCCCGGCAATGGGGTGACAAGATTCGAACGACGTAGCGCGACAAAATCGCCATGCGTCATTAGCAGGCGAAGCTGGCACCATCTGCGCTTACAGGCGAAACTTACTCGCAAATGTTAACGGGACAAATCATGAGCAACGTCGACCACGCCGAAATAGCCAAGTTCGAAGCGCTGGCCCACCGCTGGTGGGATCGCGAAAGTGAATTTAAGCCACTGCACGAGATCAACCCCCTGCGCGTCAACTGGATCGATGAGCATGTGCCGCTTGCCGGCAAGAAGGTGCTCGATGTTGGCTGCGGTGGGGGCATCCTGAGCGAAGCAATGGCGCAAAGAGGCGCTGAGGTGACAGGCATCGACATGGGCGAGGCCCCCCTATCGGTGGCGCGCCTGCATCTGCTGGAATCAGGTCTTGAAATCGACTATCGCCAGATCACCGCCGAAGCGCTCGCTTCAGAGTGCGCGTCTCAATTCGATGTAGTTACTTGCCTTGAAATGCTCGAACACGTGCCCGACCCCGCTTCGGTGATTCGTGCTTGCTGCACGATGGTCAAGCCAGGCGGGCAGGTGTTCTTTTCAACCATCAATCGCAACCCTAAGGCATATGCTTTCGCGGTCATCGGGGCGGAATATGTGCTGCAGCTCCTGCCGCGCGGAACCCACGACTATCGCAAGTTCATCCGCCCTTCCGAACTCGGCGCCTGGAGCCGGAGTGTCGGATTGGAAGTGAATGACATCATTGGCCTCACCTACAACCCCCTGACCAAGCATTACAAACTGTCGCCAGACGTGGACGTGAACTACATGATCCAGACACGCCGGCGGGAGGCATGATGCGACTACGTGCCGTATTGTTCGACATGGACGGAACGCTGCTGGACACCGCGCCCGACTTCATCGCGGTTGTGCAGGCCATGCGTTTGGCGCGCGGGCTGGATCGAGTTCCCGACAAGGCCATTCACGACGTTGTCTCCGGTGGCGCCCAAGCTATGGTAATGGCTGCCTTCGATGTGAATCCCCTTTCCGCTGAGTTCGAAATATTGCGTCGGGAGTTCCTGGATCGCTATCAGGAGCATTGCGCTGTTGAAAGCAGCCTGTACGAAGGGATGGCAGAGCTCCTTGATGACATCGAGAGGGCCAAACTGACATGGGGCGTAGTGACCAACAAGCCAGTTCGCTTCGCCGAACCGATCATGCAGCGTCTCGGCCTGGCAGAACGAGCGGCGGTCTTGGTTTGCCCGGATCATGTGAGCAAGAGCAAGCCAGACCCGGAGCCCATGCTACTCGCGTGCAGCCAATTAGCTCTGGCCCCGTCGGAAGTCCTCTTCGTCGGGGATGACCTTCGAGACATTGAATCAGGGCGTGCAGCCGGTAGTAAGACAGCGGCAGTGCGCTACGGTTATATCCATCCGGACGACAACCCTGATCATTGGGGCGCCGACGTGGTCGTCAGCCACCCGCTCGAGCTCCGCGCAGTCCTGGATCGCGCGCTTGGATGCTGTTAGCCCCCCCGAACCTAGATCGCCAGTCCCCTTGGCGCCTCATTCCGACAGTGAGACACAGATGTACGAATATTCAGCACGGCCAGATCTACTCGAAGGCCGGATCATCCTCGTGACCGGAGCCGGTCGCGGCATCGGCGAGGCGGCTGCCAAGGCCTATGCCTCCCATGGCGCAACTGTACTGCTGCTAGGTAAAAACGAGGACAACCTGAATCAGGTCTACGATGACATAGAAGCATCGGGTTGGCCGCAAGCCGCAGTGATCCCGCTCAACTTGGAGACAGCCCTGCCCCATCAGTATGACGAACTGGCTGCAATGATCGAACGCGAATTCGGCCGCCTCGACGGCGTTCTACACAATGCGGGCATCATCGGACCGCGAACTCCGATCGAACAATTGTCCGGCGACAATTTCTCCCGTGTCATGCAGGTCAATGTCAACGCGGCGTTCATGCTTACCAGTACTCTGCTTCCGCTCCTCAAGCTTTCTGAAGACGCTTCGGTCGTGTTCACCTCAAGCAGCGTTGGCCGCAAAGGGCGAGCCTATTGGGGGGCCTATGCGGTGTCGAAGTTTGCGGTCGAAGGCATGATGCAAGTCCTTGCAGATGAGCTGGAAGGCACCTCAAATGTTCGTGCAAACAGCGTGAATCCCGGTGCGACTCGCACCGATATGCGGGCCAAAGCTTACCCCGGCGAAAATCCAAGTGTGAATCCGCTACCGGAAGCCATCATGCCGCTCTACCTGTTTCTTATGGGTCCAGACAGCCGCGACGTCAATGGCCAGGCTTTGAACGCGCAGTAGCGCATCGGAACTGGCCGCCGGTTTCCCGTCGGCCTAAGCGGTAGGGAATAAACGAACCGGCGCAAATTTGCCGCTTTACTGGCGCAAGGCCATCAAGCAGAGCGGCAATATTCGACCAAAGCTTTGATCTGAAAGAGTTTTTCATTACTGGCATTTAATTCGCATAGCTTCAATCGCCAGCGCAATTGCGTACGAGGGAAAGCCATGCTGCCACTGATGCAAAACAACTTTACGGTCGATATCAGCACCGCTCGAAGCGAATGTAGCTTCCAGCCGTCGGCCAGTCGGCCGCTTGACCTGGCAGACCTAGTTCGCGTCCTGGCCGGCCGACTTCAAACTAGTCTCGAAGTAGACCGTTTGCTGACCTTCTTTTTCGAAGAGGTACGCAAGCTGACCGTCATAGACGGCATCAGTTATCGCCACACTCCGACCGAAGTCGATTTGCAAATTGGCGATCGCTCTGGGATCCAGCTTGAATTCAGCCTCTCGCACCAAGGCGATGGCTTAGGCGAACTGGTCATCTCGACTCGTGAGGCCCCTTCAGAACTAGCGGCCAGGCAACTCGCCAGCGCGCTGGACTGCCTCATCTTCCCGCTGCGCAATGCCTTGCTCTACCGCAACGCTGTACGAGCGTCACTGAGAGATCCGCTCACCGGTACAGGCAACCGGCTTGCCCTTGAACAAAGCCTCAACCGGGAAACCGAGCTAGCAAGACGCCACGGCCAAGCGCTATCGGTGATCATGCTCGACATGGACCACTTCAAACATCTCAACGACGCATATGGGCATCAGACTGGGGACGCCGCGCTCCGAGCGGTCTCACTGCTGATGAAAGAACAGCTCCGCAACGTCGACATGGTGTTTCGCTTCGGTGGCGAGGAGTTCGCGCTCGTGCTTTCGAATACCTGCTCGACCGCTACGCTGATCGTTGCCGAGAGGATCAGAGCAGCTATCGAGCAGCTGCCCTTCTTCGTCGGCGAACGGCAGGTTCGGCTGTCGGCCAGCCTTGGCTGCGCAACCTATGAGCCGGGAGAAGCGCAGGAACAACTGTTACGCCGTGCGGATCAAGCCCTTTACTTTGCCAAGCGTGCCGGTCGCAACCAAGTGTTCAGCGCAGCGTGAACGCCTAGGCCTCAACGCTGCGCCTCGACCGCCAGCTTACTCGGAACGCTTGGAGCGCCGCCCGCGACCGAAACCGGGACGCTGCCCTTCACCTGACACCCCGCCCTCTCGGGATTTAGGGGCCGGCTTCCTGCCGCTTTTTTCGGGATTGGCGGACCCGGCGGGCTTGCCATGACCACGACGAACCTCAGCCGGACGCTCAGCAACCGGCGTACCACGACGCGACGCCGGAGCCGGACGCTCTCCGCGCGGTTTTCCAGCGGAGGTCGGTGCATCCGCCTCACCCGGCGAGCGCAACACACGCGGACGTCTATCGCCACGGCCAACGGGCTTAGCGACTTTTCGCTGCAACCGGTCGAGCTTTTCCTTGGTTCGCGCCTTCATCTCGGGCAACGCCACAGGTTTGAGCCCAACTTCCTCGCTCAAAATATCGACTTCTGCCTGCGACATTTCGCGCCACCGGCCCATGGGAAGGTCCGAGGTGAGGAAAACCGGGCCGAAACGGACCCGCTTGAGACGACTCACTACCAACCCCTGCGATTCCCAAAGGCGCCGCACTTCGCGGTTTCGACCTTCCATAACAACGCAGTGATACCAGTGATTGAAGCCCTCTCCGCCTGGGGCTTGCTGAATGTCGGTGAATCGAGCCGGGCCGTCTTCAAGCATAACGCCGGTCTTGAGGCGCTCGATCATCTCATCGTCAACCTCACCTCGGACCCGAACCGCATATTCACGGTCCATTTCAAACGAGGGGTGCATGAGACGATTGGCGAGCTCACCATCAGTGGTAAACAGCAGTAGGCCCGTCGTATTGATATCCAGGCGGCCGATATTGATCCAGCGCCCTTCTTTAGGCCGCGGCAGGCGATCGAACACAGTTGGCCGCCCCTCAGGATCATCACGCGTGCAAATCTCGCCATCTGGCTTGTTGTAAATCAGCACCCGACGGAGGTTCTCGATGGCTTCCTCTCGCTTGAGCAAACGGCCATCGACCGAAATGGCGTCGTGCGAATCGACACGCTGGCCGAGTGTGGCCACGTTACCGTTGACCTTGACGCGGCCTGCGGCAATCCAGTTTTCAACGTCGCGGCGTGAGGCGAGGCCAAGGCGGGCCAGTACCTTTTGCAATTTTTCGCCGTGAGCGACATGAGGGGTAGAGTCTTCGTGTTCGGTCATCTGGGCACCTCCCGGTGTGGCAGTTCCGATGGGAAAAGGCCGCGCACTATACGCGCAACGGCCTACATACGCATCATCAGCTTAGCCGGATCGCCGGCGACGAGGACGCTTAGGATCAACGCGGACCGAGCGCCGCCAGCGCATCGGCGGTGGCACGCGTGATGCTGCTCCAATCGCCTGACTTGAGCGCAGACGAATCGATCATCCAGGTACCGCCCACGCACATCACGTTGGACAACGCCAAGTACTGCGAGGCATTCGCCGCGCTAACGCCGCCGGTCGGGCAGAACCGCACATCCCCGAACGGGCCACCGAGTGCCTTGATCGCATTGACCCCACCGCAAACCTCGGCTGGAAACAGTTTGAATCGGCGATAGCCCAACGCGTAGCCGCGCATGATGTCGGAAGCACTGCTGATGCCCGCCAGCAGCGGGACGGAGCAATTAACGCCGGCCTGCAGCAACTCATCCGTGCACCCCGGCGACACGATGAACTGAGCGCCAGCGGCTTCGACCTCATCCATCATGCGCTTGTCCAGCACCGTACCCGCGCCGATGCAGAGGTCGGGGCGCTCTTGCCGCAGGCGGCGGATGGCGGTGAGGCCATGGGCCGAACGCAAAGTAATTTCCAAGGCTGTCAAACCGCCCGCGGCAAGTGCATCGGCCAACGGGAGGATCTGATCCTCGCTACCGATGGTAATCACCGGGAGGATGCGTGCTTCGGTACAGATTTTTTCGATCGCGGCGTTCTTTTGTTCCATGGACATGACTGAATCCTCGGCCCTCAAGGGCACCAGTAAATTTCCAGAGGGGATCGCAGGAATGCCCGAATAGGCATCTGCGACGGGTCAAGGCGCATGGCCTGTCGTAAAGTTTCAAGCTTGGCAGTGCCCTGGATAGCAAGACACTGGACGTACGCTGCCGCGAGGACTGGATAGGTCAGGCTGATCCGCTCGCTGGGCTCGACAGGTGCCAGCATCGGCAGGCATCGATCGCTGCAGGCACTATCGAGCGCCTTCGCCAGCAGAGGGCTGCCGGGAAACAGCGAAGCGGTATGGCCATCGTTGCCCATCCCAAGCACCAACACATCGATAGGCATACCCAGGCGCTCCAGCCCTTCGCCTGCGCGCGCCGCGGCCTGATCCAGGGTGTCACCAGCCTGATACAGACCGATCAATTGCGCAGCCGTAGCAGCGTTCTGAAGCAAGTGCCGTCGCACGAGCCCTTCATTACTGTCCGGATGCGTCGGCTCAACCCAACGCTCGTCGGCCAGGCTGACCTGCACACGGGACCATTCCAACGTGTAGCGGGAAAGCGCCTCGAAAAACGCAATGGGGCTGCGCCCTCCAGATACCACCAAGCTGGCCGTATCTTTTTCTTTCAAAGCTGCCTCGAGTGCTTGGGCAACGCGGGCAGCCAAGGCATCAGCGAGCTGGGCGGCATTGGCCAGGTCGTGCGTGACCACATCGGGCGGAAGCACCAGCTCAGAGATCGCCATACCAAGACCTCCCGTCACGTGTAATAAGTGCTATCGACGCGACTGGCCCCCAGGAGCCAGCCGGATAGGCCTTGGGCGGCTCCCCCATGCGAGACCAACCGTCGATCAACTGGTCACACCATTTCCAGGCGTATTCGATTTCGTCCTTGCGTACGAACAGGTTTTGGTTGCCCTGCATCACCTCGAGCAATAGCCGTTCGTATGCATCCGGAATTCGGGAGCTCTTGTAGGTTTCGGAAAAATTGAGCTGGAGCGGACCGCTGCGCAAGTGCATACCCTTGTCCAGGCCCTGCTCCTTCGTCATGACCTGCAGCGAGATGCCCTCGTCCGGCTGCAAGCGGATGATCAGGCGATTGCTGATCAACGAACGCTGCTCGGGCGCAAATATGTAGAACGGCGGTTCCTTGAAATGGATGACGATCTGGGAAACCTTCTCACCCATGCGCTTGCCTGTGCGCAGATAGAACGGTACGCCGGACCAGCGCCAGTTGCAGATATCGGCACGCAGCGCGACGAACGTTTCCGTGCTGCTCTCAGCGTTGGAATTCTCTTCTTCAAGGTAGCCAGGTACCGTCTTGCCACCTACGGAGCCGGAAACATATTGCCCCCGTACGACATAGCGACCCAAGCGCTCCGGAGTGATCGGCGCCAGCGCCTTGAGCACCTTGACCTTCTCGTCGCGGATGCTATCGGCGGTGAGGTCGCTCGGCGGATCCATCGCGATGAGGCAAAGCAGCTGCAGCAGGTGATTCTGGATCATGTCGCGCAACTGGCCCGCCTGATCGAAATAGCCCCAGCGCCCCTCGATACCCACCGTTTCGGCGACCGTAATCTCCACATGCGAGATGTGGTGCTGGTTCCACTGCGTTTCGAACAGGCTGTTAGCAAAGCGCAAGGCGATGAGGTTCTGTACCGTCTCCTTACCGAGGTAGTGGTCGATACGGTAGATACGCGACTCGGGGAAGAAACGCGCCACCGCTTCGTTGACCACGCGAGAAGACTCGAGGTCATGACCGATCGGCTTCTCCAGAACGACCCGCGTCTGGTCCGCCAGGCCCGTCTCGGCGAGGTTCTCGCAGATCGCCCCATACACTGCCGCTGGCGTCGCGAAGTAGGCTATGAGCGGCATTGCCGACGACACCTTTTCAGCAAGCGCCGCGTAATCGGCCGCGTTGCGAAAATCCATCGTCAGATAGTCCAGTCGGCTGTGAAACCGTGACAGCGCGTCTTCATCAAGCTGCGCCGCGGGCACATGCTTGCGAAGCGCCTGGTCGATACGCTGCAAATGCAGCTCGGCATCGCCCGTATCGCGGGAAAGCGCCAGAATGCGCGTCTCGCTGTGCAACAGCCCGGCCCGGTCGAGCTGATAAAGTGCCGGGAACAGCTTGCGCAGAGCCAGATCGCCCAGAGCGCCGAACAGCGCAAAGGTCGTCGCATCAACAGTAATAGCAGGCATGATCTTTTTATTAACCAAATTAGGCTGCGTGTGGGATAGGCTTTCGCAGTTTAAGCCCAAAATGTTGTTGTTAAAACAACAAAAGCCGTATTTTTTGCTCTTAGCGACGCCGTATTCGCCAGATCACGGCGACGAGCCCTTGAAGGAAGAGACATGGATCGCATGAAAAATCTCTTGGAACAGATAAAAAATCGGCTGGACGAGCTGAATAAAGCCGAACGCAAGGTCGCCGAAGTGATCCTCAGCGACCCTCAGCAGGCGACTCGGTATAGCATCGCGGCCTTGGCGCAGGCAGCAAACGTCAGCGAGCCAACGGTCAACCGCTTCTGCCGGTCGTTCGGTGCCGCCGGGTATCCGGCCCTGAAAATCCAACTGGCGCAGAGCCTCGCCAGCGGTGCGGCCTATGTCAGCCAGGCCGTTGAGGCGACGGATGGTCCGGAAGCCTATACGCGAAAAATATTTGGCAGCGCCATCGCCTCGCTGGATGCCGCCTGCCAGGCCATCGATCCGAAAGTGATCAGCCAAGCGGTCGATCTCATGATTCAGGCGCGTCAGATTCACTTCTTCGGACTCGGCGCTTCGGCATCGGTCGCGTTGGACGCCCAGCACAAGTTCTTTCGATTCAATCTGCCGGTGACGGCCCACGCCGATGTGTTGATGCAGCGAATGCTCGCCTCGGTCGCGCATACCGGCGACCTGTTCGTGATCATCTCCTACACCGGACGTACCCGTGAGCTAGTCGAAGCGGCAACCATCGCGCGGGACAACGGAGCCTCCGTACTGGGGCTGACCGCGGCGGATTCACCGCTTGCCAAGGTGTGCACCCTGAGCCTGGACATACCCCTGCCGGAAGACACCGACATCTACATGCCGATGACGTCCAGAATCATTCAGCTGACGGTGCTCGATACCCTTGCGGCGGGCGTGACGCTTCGCCGCGGCGTGGATTTCCAGCCCCACCTTCGCAAGATCAAGGAAAGCCTGGTCGCGACGCGCTATCCCAGCGAGGACAGCTGATCACTTCTTTTTCCTCGCAGCCTTGCCCAGCCGTTTCAAACGCTTGGCGGCCAACTCATTGACCGCCTTGCGCTCCTTATTGGACAGCCCCTTCCATGCCTTCATTTCGTCCCGGCTGCGGCCGCATCCAATGCAAACTTCGTCTTTGAGCTTGCAAAGGCTGATACAGGGATTTTTCGCCTTGTCGCCCAAACCCACCTCCGTCCAGCTGTGCGTATGGCTAGTAGAAAGGCACAGCTGCCGGAGGTTCTAACCGATTCAGGCTATCGCGCCAATCAGTCCCACCAGTACTCGACCTGTACACCGAAGTTGGAACCGTGCTGCGCATTCCCGAACGCGCCGGTGTCAGACAGGGCGCTGCCCGCCGCCATCAGGTTCGCTGCACGTTGCGCGGCGTCATTCCACTGCGCGTAGGTGTAGTACAGGCGCACTTCCGGGCGAGCCCAGAATTCAGGGCCGGCGGGCGACCAGGTCGGCGCAACGGTAAATTTGGTGAGCTTGCGGGTGCCGTCTGGAGCGTCGATCTGATCGTGACCAACTTCCGCGACAAGCTTGAACTGTTCAGTCAGTCCATACACCGGGCGCACGCCGACCGAAATCCAGTCCTGGTCGCCGCCATCCTGCCGCTTGTCCTTCTGATACACCGCCTGGAATTGGCCACCGAAGCGAGGCGTGACCTGCCAATCGAAGAACTCCACCACCCGCCAGCTCTTGTCGCTGCTACCGAGGGTGACATCACCGGTATAGCCCAGCCCTGTACCGGGCCCCTCGCCATACTGCAGCGCGAACGTGTTGCTGCCACCAAGAAAGCCGATCTGCTTGTGCTGGGCCGTGACCGACCAGCCGCTGTTGGAGTCGTTACGGTCCGGATCGTCGATGTAGCTAACCCCGAACATAAGTTCGCCATCGGGATTGGTATCGATACCGCCCACGTTGAAGTCGTGACGATTGGTGTAGTTTTCCTGGAAGACATTGTCCTTACGGGAAAAGGCGTAGCTGTATTTCAGCCCGCCAATTTCCATGTCCTCGATGCCAGCGCCGGTCGCGCTCTGGTTCCAGTAATAGAAGTCGGAGATATGAATGTCGTTCCGCTTGTAGAATCGCCGGCCGGCCCACAGGGAACCGCCGTTCAGTGCCGGCACCTTGCTCCATTCGGCGTAGGCCTGAACCATGCGTGCGAACCCATGGTCGCCAGTGAACTTCGGCGTGTGGTCATATTCGTTGTACAGCGCGGCCATGCCTTCTACGCTCAGGACGGAGCCGTCGCTCAGCGTGAACAAATCCTGGCGCAAACCGAGCTCGGCATACTGCTCGCATTCGTTGCCGAGACGGAACTTCGAAGGTGCGCCGGGCAACTGGAAACAGGCCTGCGAGTCGCTCCCGCTGGATTCGCCGATACCGCTTCGCACATAACCGTTGAAGTCCAGAGCCTGGACAGTAAACGGCATTGCGAGACTGGCCAACGATACCGCCAGGCCCAAGCGTGTGGTCTTTTTCATATCCGCTCCAAATAGCTCTTATTGTTGTTACTGCCGTTGGATTGAGCCGCTGTGGCTCTCCTTAACGATCCGCGTGCGAGCGATGCCAGCAGCGGTTCGACTTCCCGGCGGCGCCTGGGGTTCGCCCTGCGCCGCCAAAAAACCATGTACATCAATAACATTCGGACGAAAGCTGTGCCGGTACGCAAATATCCAGCGACCGGGCTTTTTTCCCACATGGCTTTAACGCGCAACCAACCGTGTCACCGTGCCGTTGCGGCCTTGGCCACCATTTCCATTAGCGACGCCTAGGCGTTCGCCGGTCTTGGCGTCGAAAAGCAAAACTTTGTCTGGCTCGAATTGCAGCGTGAGGGTACTGCCGGCATCGGTCGCGGCATCCGGCGCAAGCCGCACGCACACCTTGGTCTGGTTGAGTTCGACGAAGACCATGGTGTCAGGGCCGGTGGGCTCGACCACCTGCACCTCTGCGCGCAAGGATGGCAGCGCAGGATCGCTACCCAAGCTGATCTGTTCCGGGCGTATGCCAAGGATCACTTCGCGCCCCTCAAGGGACTCGCCATCAGCCAGGCGCAACGGCAGTTCGCATCGATCCTGGCCGCTGTCGAGCAGCGCCAGCCACGCGCCGCCCTGCCGGTTCAGGCGCAGCGGGATGAAGTTCATCGGCGGCGAACCGATGAAGCTCGCAACGAACAGGTTCGCCGGGTTGTTGTAGATCTCCTTCGGAGTGCCGAACTGCTGCACAACGCCTTCCTTCATTACCGCGACCTTGTCGCCAAGCGTCATGGCCTCGATCTGGTCGTGCGTAACATAGACGGTGGTGGTCTTGAGGCGTTGGTGCATCAACTTGATTTCGGTGCGCATTTCCACGCGCAACTTGGCGTCGAGGTTCGACAAGGGTTCGTCGAACAGGTAGATCTTTGGCCGCCGCGCCAGTGCCCGCCCCATCGCGACACGCTGCTGCTGACCACCGGACAACTGCGACGGCTTGCGGCCTAGCAGGTGCTCGATCTGCAGCAGCTTGGCGACCCGGGTCACCTCTTCCTCGATGGTCGCCGCCGGCACCTTGCGCATTTTCAGGCCAAAGGCGATGTTTTCCCGCACCGTCATCGTCGGATAGAGGGCATAGGACTGGAACACCATGGCGATGTCCCGATCCTTCGGGCTGGCCGAGCTGATATCGGCGCCATCCACGCGGATTTCGCCCCCGGTGATTTCCTCGAGCCCGGCGATGCAGTTCATCAGCGTCGATTTCCCGCAGCCCGAAGGCCCGACAAGAATGAGGAATTCGCCATCGTCGATCTTCAGGTCGATGTCGTTTAGCGTGTCGTGCGCACTGCCCGGGTAGCTCTTGCGGACATTGCAGAGTTCAAGTGCAGCCATGTTGTTCTCCTAACCCTTGACCGCGCCGGCAGTGAGCCCGCGCAGGAAATACTTGCCGGCAAGCACATACACCACCAGCGTCGGCAGCGCAGCGATCACCGCGGCGGCCATGTCTACGTTGTATTCCTTGGCGCCTGTGCTGGTGTTGACCAGGTTGTTCAGCGCCACCGTGATCGGTTGCGTATCGCCGCTGGCGAAAACCACCCCGAACAAAAAGTCGTTCCAGATCTGCGTGAACTGCCAAATCAGGCAGACCATGATCGTGGGGATCGACATGGGCAGCAGGATCTTGGCGAAGATAGTGAAGAAGCCTGCTCCGTCGAGACGGGCGGCACGGATGAGCGCATCCGGCACACTCACGTAGAAGTTGCGAAAGAACAGCGTAGTGAAGGCCAGCCCATAGACCAGGTGCACCAGCACCAGGCCGGGCGTCGTATTGGCCAGCCCGAGCTGACCGAGGGTGAACGACGCTGGCAGCAAGATGACCTGGAACGGCAAGAAACAACCGAACAGCAACAACCCGAAGAACAGCTGCGAGCCACGGAACCGCCACATGGCCAGTACGTAGCCGTTCAATGCCCCAAGCAGCGTCGAGATGATCACCGCTGGCACGGTGATCTTCACCGAGTTCCAGAAATACCCCCCAACCGCGTCCCAAGCCTTGACCCAGCCGATTACGGTCATCACGTCCGGCCAGGACAGCAGGTTGCCGGTCCGGATGTCCTCGGGTGTCTTGAAGCTGGTCAATAACATCACCACCAGCGGCACCAGATACAGGGCGACTGCCGTCAACAGCGTCGCGTAGATCGCCACTCGGCTGAATGTCAGGCGCTTGCGCCCTACCAGACTAGTCATGGCGCTTGTTCCTCAGTTCCGAATAAAGGTAAGGCACCACAATCGCCATCACCGCGCCGAGCATCAGGATTGCGCTGGCGGCGCCCAGCCCCATCTGCCCACGGGTGAACGTGTGTGCGTACATGAACATCGCCGGGAGATCCGAGGCATAGCCCGGCCCGCCTGCGGTCATCGCGGCCACCAAGTCGAACGCCTTGATCGCAATGTGCGCCAAGATCATCAATGCGCTGAAGAACACGGGACGCAGGCTCGGCAGAACGATGCGCAGGTAAATACTGGGCAGGCTCGCACCATCGATTTGTGCAGCCCTGACGATGGACTGGTCCACGCCACGCAGCCCGGCCAGAAACAGGGCCATGACAAAACCCGATGCCTGCCATACAGCAGCGATGACCAGGCAATAGACCACTCGGTCCGGATCGACCAACCAGTCGAAACGAAAACCTTCCCAGCCCCAGTCACGCAGCATTTTGTCGATGCCAAGGCCGGGGTTCAGGAGCCACTTCCAGGCCGTGCCGGTGACAATCATCGACAGCGCCATGGGGTAGAGATAGACGGTACGGATGAACCCTTCACGGCGGATACGCTGGTCCAGCAACACCGCAAGCAATACGCCGATGACCAGGCTGACCGTCACGAACAACCCGCCAAAAACGAGTAGGTTTTTGCTCGCCACCCACCAGCGGTCGTTGTTCCACAGGCGCTCGTATTGCAGCAGCCCAACCCATTTGTAGCTGGGCATGAAGCGGGAGTTGGTGAACGAGAGAAGGAAGGTCCAGAAAATGTAGCCGTAGAAGCCGACCAACACGATCAGCATGCTCGGCGCCAGGACCAGCTTGGGTAGCCAGTGCTGCAGCGCGTCCAGAGGGGAAGCCTTCGGCAGCCGGGACGCCTTGGTGATGACAGCGGTTGAGCTCATGAATGGCTCCGGGAGAATTCAGTACGCATGGCTCGTCTCGGTACGGATCGATCGGCAAGCGCTACCCAGCGCGGCCATGAACACTCTGGCCGCCGGGTTTGCGATGCCATGCATCGTTGATTTGGAAAAGGGGGCGCCTGGCGCCCCCGGAAGCCCTACTGGACTGCCTGGATCGCAGCTGCTAACTGCTGCGCCGCTTTCTTCGGATCACCGTTCGGATCGTTGAAGAAGTTGGTGACGACATCGAACACCGCGCCCTGCACGTAGCTGGAGGCCGCCATACCGTGAGCCAGACTAGGCACCAAGCCCGGGCCCTGCGCCGACGCTTTGAAGTCCTTCATCGATTGCTGGGCGCAGCTATCGAATTCACTCATGTCCTGGTCGAGGCGAACCGGGATCGACCCCTTGTTCTGATTGAAGAACTGCTGGAACTCAGGCTCGAGCACAGTGCGCGCCAGATCTTTCTGGGCTTGGCGGTTGTCCTCGTTGCTGAGTTTGAACATCGCCAGCGAATCGATGTTGTAGGTGAAGCTACCCTGAGTGCCAGGGAATGGGATGCACTTGTAGTCCTCGCCTGCAATCTTGTTTGCAGCCGTCCACTCGCTTTTGGCCCAGTCGCCCATGATCTGCATACCGGCCTTACCGTTCATTACCATCGCCGTAGCGCTGTTCCAGTCACGACCTGCCGCATTCTGATCGACGTAGCTGCGCAGCTTCTTCAGTTGAGTAAACGCCTCGACCATCTTGTCGCCGGTCAGCACGTCCCGGTCGAGCTCGACGAAGGCCTTGCGGTAGTCTTCTGGGCCGAGCACGGCGAGCGCGACGTCCTCGAATACGGTGCCGTCCTGCCAGGGCTGGCCGCCGTGGGCAAGCGGCATGAAGCCGGCGGCCTTGAGTTTGTCGGCAGCGGCATAGAACTCGTCGAGTGTGGTCGGCGGCGTCGCGCCCGCCTTCTCGAACACTTCAGGGTTGATCCATAGCCAATTGACGCGGTGCACGTTGACCGGCACGGCTACATAGTCACCCTCGTACTTCATTGCCTTGGAGACCTGCTTAGGCAGCAGCTCATCCCACTTAGCCTTCTCGGCGACCTCGTTGAGGTCGGACAGCAGGCCCAGCTCACCCCACTCCTGGATGTCGGGGCCTTTGATTTGTGCTGCGGCAGGCGCATTACCGGAGACGGCACGGGTCTTCAAAACGGTCATGGCGGCTTCGCCACCGCCGCCCGCGACGGCGAAATCCTTCCAGGTGTGGCCCTGTTCTTCGACGAGGCGCTGCAGCGTATCGGCAGCGCGCTTTTCACCGCCGGACGTCCACCAATGCAGAACTTCGACTTCACCGGCATGGGCGAGTGGAACGAGGGAAGCAAGGGAAACAGCAGTAACTAGACGATGTATCGCGTTCATGGGTTTTCCTTTCTTGTTTTTATCGATGCAAGGCTTGGCTTGCGCTGCATCGATTCTAGGCGAGCCTTTCGGCGCCCCGGGTAACGAAGGGATATGGAAACGTCACAGGCCAGTTACAAAGCTCGCCGGCTTGTAACGACGCTAGAGCAGCAAGCTGTGGTCAGGCCGTCTCACGCGGCAAGCTGAGCGTGACCCGCAAGCCACCTTCATCGAGGTTGCTCAAGCTGATTTCGCCGCCGTGGGCATGCGCGATGTTGCGCGCGATTCCTAGCCCGAGCCCATAGCCTGGCTGTTTCGTCGCCAAGCGAAAGTTAGGCTCGAACACCTGCTCGAGCCACGCCTGGGGCACGCCGGGCCCCTCGTCGTCGACATGGAGCACGAAGGTGCGCCGGTCATCTTCGATGCGCAGATGGGCACGGTCCCCGTACTTGAGTGCATTGTCGAGCAGGTTGCCGATGCAGCGCTTGAGCGCTAGCGGTTTGCCAGGGTAGGGCGCGGCCGCCCTACCCTGCACCGTTACTCGGCCGTTGCCGGCTGGCGCCAAGTAGGGCTCGGTGACACAGTCGAGCAACAGGTTAAGGTCGAGCGGCTCGATGTTCTCGTGGATGTCGGTGTCCTTGACGCATTGAAGCGCACCCTTGACCAGCAGTTCGAGCTCGTCCAGGTCGCGGCTGAATTTGCGCTGCAGCGCCTCGTCCTCGAGCAGTTCGACGCGCAGCCGCAGGCGTGTGATCGGGGTGCGCAAGTCATGGGAAATCGCACTGAACAACTGGCTGCGCTCGCTGAGGTAACGCCCAATGCGCTCGCGCATGCTGTTGAACGCCCGACTGACCTCGACCACCTCGCTTCCGCCGGCTTCGGGTAGTAGTTCGATCTCGCTACCCAGCGACATCTCCCGCGCCGCACGTGCCAGACGCTTGAGAGGCCGACTCTGCCAATGCACCAGAACGCCGATGAACAGGAGCAAAAAGCTGCTGGTGAACGCGATGAACCACAGCTGCTGAACCGGAATGACGTCCTCCTCCAGGCTCGCGTAGGGCGCCGGCATCAGCGAGGCGAGATAAAGCCATTCGTTAGGGGCGATCTGGATCTGCGTCACCAGTACCGGCGGGTTCAACGGCTCCAGGCTCAGCGCGTAGTGCGCCCAGGAGCGAGGCAGCTCGTCGAGTTTCAGCCCGCCGTTGAAGATTCGCAGGTCATCGGGGCTGACGAAGCTGACCGACATATCCACGTCCCGCCCCAGCCGCTCGCGCAGTACCTCATCGACCTCGGCGAGCACCGCACGCTTGCGCTCGGTTGGCGGCAGCACCTGCATATCCAGTGGCTTGTCATTGAGCGAAACGAAGAACCGTGTCCCCCCCATGCTGCGCAGCTGATCAAGCACCAACGGGCGGTAGCCCAGCGGTAAGGAACGGAAATAGCTGACGCTGGCGGACATCGATTGCGCAACGCTGCGCGCACTGGTCAGCAGCCCTTCCATCTGGCTTGCGCGTAATTGCGACACCCAGATAAAGCTCGACAAGGCCTGCGCCAGCAGCACAGCGAGCAGGGTCAGCAGCAACATTCGCCCGAGCAGCGAACGCGGAACCAGCGGCCAGCGGCGCTTATCCGAGCGAATCATGATGAGGCATCACCTGCGCGGCGAGCAGATAACCGCTGCCCCGAACGGTGCGGATCAATCGCGGGCATTTGCCCGTGTCACGCAGGCGCTGTCGCAGGCGGCTCACCGCCATGTCGACGATGCGCTCGAGCGGCATCACCTCGCGACCGCGGGTCGCATTGGCGATGGTGTCACGGTCGAGGATTTGCTGCGGGTGATCGAGAAAAAGCTTGAGCAAGGCGAAATCCGCGCCGGACAGGAGCACTTCTTCGCCGTCCTGGTGAAACAACCGATGGCTGATCATGTCCAGGCGCCATTCATCGAACGCCAGCACGTCGCTACCGCCTCGCTCGTGGGCGAAGCTCACCCGACGCAGCAGCGCCTTGATACGCGCCAACAACTCCCGCGGGCTGAAGGGTTTGCCCAGGTAGTCGTCCGCACCGAGTTCGAGCCCGATCACCCGATCGGTTTCGTCGGAGCTGGCGGTCAGCATGATGATCGGCATCTGCGCAAGGCGCTGATGCCCACGCACCCAACGACAGAGGCTGAAGCCGTCTTCGTCGGGGAGCATCACGTCGAGAATGACCAGGTCGGCCGGGTTGCTGCTCATAGCATCGCGAAACTGCGCCCCGTCAGCCACGGAACGCACGCTGAATCCCGAGCGGCTCAGGTAGGCCTCCAGCAGTTCGCGGATTTCCTGATCGTCATCGACCAGCAGAATCGATCTTCCCGTCTGTGTCACCGGCATCCCTTCTCTTGTTATGTCGTTCGAGGCGGGTCAAGACCCGCAGGGCGCGCCCTCCAGCAAGGACTGAAGCGCGACACCTGCACCTTCCAGCCCAGGGTATTCCGCCGTCACGACCCAAACCGGAACCTTGTCAAAATAGCGACTCATATAGCCCTTGTCGCGAAAGCTCTGAGCAAAGCCGCTGCGGGCGAAGAATTCTACGAAGCGCGGCACGATACCGCCTGCGATATAGACGCCACCCTGCGCTCCGGTCGTCAGGACATTGTCGCCGGCAATCCGACCTAACCATACGCAGAATTGTTCCAGCACTGATGAAGCGTACGCATCGCCATCGAGCGCCGCGGCCGTAACCTCCGCCGGCGTCGTCAAGGTCGCGGCCACGCCATCCAGACTGCAGCTAGTCCAGTAGAGCTCCAGCAAGCCGCCGCCGCTGAGCACCGCTTCGGCATTCACGTGGCCAAGCTTTGCGTGCAACCGTTCCCACAACGCAGCCTCCCGGCGACTGCCGATTGGCAAGCAGACGTGCCCGCCCTCTCCGGGCAAGGCTTGCCAGCGGCCGTCGGGCAACGGCAACAGCGTGGCCACACCCAGACCGGTACCTGGGCCGATCACCAACCGAGCACGACCGGGTGCCGATTGCCCTGGGCAGATCTCGATCAGCTCACCGTCACGCAACCGGGTCATGCCCAACGCCATCGCCGTGAAATCGTTGATCAACAGGAGCTCGCTCAACCCCAGGTCTTTGCAGAATGCCTGTCGGCTCAGCCGCCAGTGGTTATTGGTGAAGGCGAACTCGTCGCCAGACACCGGCCCCGCACACGCAAGGCAGACCGCCTCGAGCGCCTCCAACTGCAGGCCGACCTCATTGAGATAGGCCCTGATCGCATCTTCCGGTCGGGGGAATTCCCGGGTTGGCAGCACCCTTACCGAATGGATCTGCTGGTCACGCCAAACAGCGAAGCGCGCATTCGTTCCGCCAATGTCTCCAACCAGGGCCGCCTTCACTTGAGTGCCTCCAGTCCCTCGGTAAATACGCTCGCTCCCTGCTCGGCTGGGCTGAAGGCCGCACGCAGGAAGCCGAACAGCTCGCGCCCGCAACCGATTCCCAGCCCTTCCGGCGCCATAATCCGCTCGCGCGCCTCGAACTCGGCCTGGTCGACCAGCACACACAGCTCACCGGTTTCACCATCGACGCGGATCACATCGCCGTCCCGCACCTGGCACAGCGGCCCGCCATCGAGCGCCTCCGGGCTGACATGAATAGCCGCGGGCACCTTGCCTGACGCGCCAGACATGCGCCCGTCCGTCACTAGCGCGACCTTGTAGCCGCGATCCTGCAGCACACCGAGAAATGGCGTCAGCTTGTGCAGCTCCGGCATGCCGTTCGCCTTGGGCCCCTGAAAGCGCACCACGGCGACGAAGTCGCGCTCCAGCTCGCCGTTCTTGAATGCCTGGGCTAGCTCGGCCTGATCACCAAACACCCGTGCCGGCGCTTCGACCACACGATGCTCGGGCGCCACAGCCGAAATCTTGGTCACGCCGCGGCCGAGGTTACCTTCCAGGACTCGCAACCCGCCTTCGGGCGAGAACGCCCGCTCGGCCGGCCGCAGGATAGCCTCGTCCAGGCTGTTTTCCGGGCCTTCGCGCCAGACGAGCTTGCCGTCCGCCAGGAATGGCTCACGGGTGTACTGCCGAAGGCCCTGCCCCATGACGGTATACACATCTTCGTGCAGCAAGCCGGCGTCAAGCAGCGTACGAACCATGAAGGGCACACCACCGCAGGCATGGAAATGATTCACGTCGGCCTGGCCGTTGGGGTAAACCTTCGCCAGCGTCGGGGTCACGGCGGAGATATCCGCCATGTCCTGCCAGGTCAGTTGGATACCAGCGGCCTGGGCGAAAGCCGGGATGTGCAGCGTGTGGTTGGTCGAACCGCCGGTGGCGTTCAGCGCGACGACCGAATTGATGATGGACTTCTCATCGACGACCTTGCACATCGGTACGTAGCTGCCCGACTGCGCCGTCAGTCGCGTCACCTGCCGAGCGGCTTCGCGGGTCAGCTCGTCGCGCAGCGGCGTGTACGGATTGACGAAGGACGACCCCGGCAGGTGCAGCCCCATAATCTCCATTACCACCTGATTGGTATTGGCCGTGCCGTAGAAGGTGCAGGTGCCGGGACTGTGGTAGGAGAGCATCTCCGATTCGAGCAGCTCTTCTCGGCTCGCCTTGCCTTCGGCGTAGCGCTGGCGAACCTCGGCCTTCTGCTTGTTCGGAATACCTGAGGGCATCGGGCCACCGGGGACGAAGACGGTCGGCAGGTGCCCGAAACGCAACGCACCGATCATCAACCCGGGAACGATCTTGTCGCAGATGCCGAGATAGAGCGCCGCATCGAACATGTTGTGCGACAGCGCGACCGCGGTAGCCATGGCGATGACTTCGCGGCTGGCCAAGCTCAGTTCCATACCGGCCTCGCCCTGGGTCACGCCGTCGCACATCGCCGGCACGCCACCGGCAAATTGGCCGATCGACCCCATTTCGCGCAGGGCTTCCTTGATCACATCGGGAAAGTACTGGTACGGCTGGTGCGCCGACAGCATATCGTTGTAGGCCGACACGATCGCGACGTTGGCTTCGTTCATCAGACGCAGGCGTTGCTTGTCCTCCTGCGATCCACATCCGGCGACCCCGTGGGCAAAGTTCGCACACTGCAGCTTGCCGCGCTGCGGGCCCTGGCTCGCCGCGGCGGCCATCTGCGCCAGATAGCGTTCGCGCGTGGGCCGGCTGCGCTCGATCAAACGTTCGGTGACTTCCTGAATCCGCGGATGCATGCCAATCACTCCTGCTACTTAATCTGTAGTTTTACAAACAAAACATAGCACCAATGGGCTTGATTTCTATTTTGACAGGAATAATCTTGTAATTCCCATAACAAATTCCGCCCAGGACCTTCTTATGACCATTCGCATCGCCATCAACGGTTTCGGCCGTATCGGACGCAACGTCCTTCGTGCCCTGTACACCCAGGACTATCGCGAACACATGCAGGTCGTCGCCATCAACGACCTGGGCAGCAGCGCTATGAACGCGCACCTGTTGCAGTACGACACCGTCCACGGCCATTTCGATGCCTCGGTGGAAGTCGCCGACGACAAACTGATCGTCAACGGCGACGCCATCTCGGTGTCGGCGATCCGCAACCCGGCCGAACTCCCCTGGCGCGCGCTGGACGTCGACGTGGTGTTCGAGTGCACAGGCCTGTTCACCTCGAGAGACAAAGCCGCCGCGCACCTTCAGGCCGGCGCCGCCAAAGTCATCATCTCAGCGCCGGCGTCTGGCGCGGACGCGACTATCGTCTACGGCGTCAACCACGACACGCTGCGCCAATCGCATCAGATCATTTCCAACGCATCCTGCACGACCAACTGCCTAGCCCCCGTCGCGCAAGTGCTATCCCGAGCATACGGCATCGAACACGGCCTGATGACCACCATTCATGCCTATACCAACGACCAGAACCTGTCGGATGTGTACCACAGCGATCCGTACCGTGCGCGCTCGGCCACGCAGTCAATGATTCCGACCAAGACCGGCGCAGCCGAAGCCGTTGGCCTGGTGCTGCCGGAATTGGCCGGCAAGCTGACCGGTATGGCAGTGCGAGTCCCGGTCATCAACGTGTCGCTTGTCGACCTGACCCTGGAGTTGAGCCGCGAAACCACCGCGGACGAAGTCAACGCGCTGATGCGCGACGCGAGTGCGCGTTCGCCAATTCTGGACTGCAATTCGCTGCCGCTCGTGTCCTGCGACTTCAACCACAACCCGATGTCGTCCATATTCGACACCAACCATACGAAGGTGAGCGGGCGCCTGCTGAAGGTCATGGCGTGGTACGACAATGAGTGGGGCTTCTCCAACCGGATGCTCGACACCTGCCGTGCCCTGCACGAGGCGCCCTGATCTCATCAGGTAGACGACAAGGAAGCGCATGAACCGTATCGATTTCATCACCGCAACGTTGCCCGCCCGCAAGCGGATCGCGCTCGTCGCCCACGATCACTGCAAGGCACGTTTGCTGGAGTGGGCGCAGCGGCAAAAGGAACGGCTGGCGCGTCACGAGCTGATCGCCACCGGCACCACCGGTCTACTGCTGGAGCAGCACTTGCAATTGCCGGTGGAGTGCATGATCAGCGGGCCACTCGGAGGCGACCAGCAGATTGGCGCACGCATCGCCGAGCGGCGAATCGACATGCTTGTGTTCTTCTGGGATCCGTTCGAGCCCCAGCCCCATGACCCGGACGTGAAGGCGCTGCTTCGGGTCGCGGCGGTGTGGAACATTCCGCTAGCGGCCAACGAAAGCAGCGCGGACTACCTGCTCTCCAGCCCGTTACTCGAGCAGGCGCATTCGCTGCTGGTTCCGGACTACGACAACTACCTGTCTGCACGCAAACCGACAACGCGCAGCTGACCGCAACCGGCGGCGGAAGCCCGCAGCGGTCAGTCCCGGGGCGGTGAGTCCGGCAGCAGCTGCTCGTCAGCCTCGTCGCGCAGATCGTCGAAATCGGTCTTGAGGCCGACCTCCATGCTGTCGAGCTCGGCCAGCAAGCTGCGGAAACTGGTCTGTTCTGCCGGCGCGCTCTCGCCGAGCGCCTCGTCTGACCCGATATCAGCGCGAGCCTGCAATGCCGCAGGCACGGGAGCGTCTTCGGGGTCGATCACCGGTTCGGGTTCCATCTCGCGCAACACGGCCAGCGGCGGCAACTCATCGAGGTTGCTGAGGTTGAAATAGTCGAGAAACTGTTTGGTCGTAGCGAACATGGCGGGCCGGCCCGGCACGTCGCGATGACCAACGACCCTCACCCATTCACGCTCGAGCAGCGTCTTGACGATCTGGCTGTTGACCGCAACCCCACGAAATTCCTCGATTTGCCCACGCGTGATGGGCTGTCGGTAGGCGATGAGCGCTAGCGTCTCGAGCAACGCACGCGAATAGCGCTGCGGCCGTTCCTCCCAGAGCCGGCCGACCCAGGGCGCATACTGCGCACGAACCTGCAGGCGATAGCCACTGGCAACCTCCTTGAGCTCGAAGGCGCGGCCTTTGCACGACTTTTCGAGCGCTTCCAGCGCCTTGCGCAACAGCGCTGGTGATGGCCGCTCGGCCTCGTCGAAAAGCTCCGCGAGCCGCTCGATCGACATCGGTTTGCCGGACGCCAGCAACAGCCCTTCCAGCAGGGAAGCGAGATCCTTGGGATCGGACAGGTTCACAGGCTTGCCTCCTCTAGGGCGGTCGTCAGCGTTGCTGCTTCCTCAGACCGGGCGCGTACGTGAATGGGGGCAAACGGCTCGTTCTGCACCAGCTCGACCAGCGATTCCTTGATCAGCTCCAGCACGGCCATGAAGGTTACCACCACGCCGAGCCGGCCCTCCTCGACCGTGAACAGCGCGACGAAGGGTACGAACGCGCCGCCTTTCAGACGCTCCAGCACGTCACTCATTCGCTCCCGGGTCGACAGGGTCTCGCGCGTGACCTGGTGACTTTCGAACATGTCGGCACGGCGTAGCACCTCGGCCATCGAGATCAGCAATTCGTCCAGCCGAACATCCGGCAACAGCTTGCGCGCTCGCGCTTCGGGCGCTTCGAGCCTCGGCACGTGCAGCTCGCGACCCACGCGGGGCAATTGGTCGAGTTTTTCGGAGGCGAGCTTGAAGCGCTCGTATTCCTGCAATCTTCGAATCAGCTCGGCACGTGGATCACTCTCTTCTTCCTCGGCCTCGGCCGACCGCGGCAGCAGCATGCGTGACTTGATCTCAGCAAGCATGGCCGCCATGACGAGGTACTCCGCGGCCAGTTCGAGCCGCACGGCTTTCATCAGCTCGACATAGCCCATGTACTGGCGCGTGATCTCGGCTACCGGGATGTCGAGGATGTCGATGTTCTGCTTGCGAATCAGGTACAGCAGCAGGTCCAGCGGGCCCTCGAAGGCTTCGAGGAACACTTCGAGCGCATCCGGTGGGATGTACAGATCCTGAGGCAGCTCATTGAATGCTTCGCCGTAAACCAGCGCCAACCGCAATTGCTCGCCTGCAACGGGACTCTGCGGTTCCTGAGATTCCTGCATGGGTGCTCCAGAAGCGGACGGAGGTGGATCTATCGGTAGTGAATGCCCATGGCTTGGCGTACCACGACCAGCGTCTCGCGTACTTCATCGCGAGCCTGCTCGGCGCCTTCGGCCAGGATACTGCGGACCAAGTCCGGGCTTTGCTCGTAGTCCAGCGCACGCTCTTGCAGCGGCGCCAGCTCGAGCTGAATGGCCTCGATCAAGGGCGCCTTGCATTCCAGGCAACCAATGCCTGCGCTGCGGCAGCCTTCTTCGCTCCATCGGCAGACGTCGTCGTCGGAATGGTTTTGATGCATCTGCCACACCGGGCAGCGCGTCGGCTCGCCAGGGTCATGACGGTGCACGCGCGCGGGATCGGTGGGCATCCGGCGAATCTTTTCCTCGATCTCGGCCGGCGTGTCACGCAGGAAGATCGAATTGCTCGCGGATTTCGACATTTTGCCGCCATCGAGGCCCGAGACCTTCGGCGTATCGCCGAGCAGTGCCTGCGGCTCCGGCAACAAGAGCTTACCGCCACCTTCAAGGTAGCCATACAGCCGTTCCTGGTCGCCCAAGGTGATGGTTTGCTGATCCTTGAGAAGTGCTCGGGCGGTATTCAGCGCCTCGAGGTCGCCTTGCTCCTGGTAGCTTCTGCGCAGGCTGGCATACAGCTTCGAGCCTTTCTTGCCGAGCTTGCGTATAGCGGCCTCGGCCTTCGCTTCGAAATCTTCTTCACTGCCATAGAGGTGATTGAAGCGCCGGGCTACGTCACGCGCGAATTCGATATGCGGTAGCTGGTCGGCGCCGACCGGCACCACGCCGGCCCGGTAAGCCAGGATGTCGGCCGCCTGAAGCAATGGGTAACCGAGGAATCCATAGGTCGACAAGTCCTTGTGCTCGCCGTCGAGCTGCAGCTCCTTGTACGAGGGTACGCGCTCCAGCCAGGCCAGCGGGCAGATCGTAGACAACAACAGGTGCAGCTCGGCGTGCTCGGGCACTTGCGACTGGATGAACAAGGTGGCCGAACTGGGGCTGACACCCGCTGCCAACCAGTCGATCGCCATTTCGTGGACGTTGCGGGCCATCTCAGCCCCGCCAGCATGATCGGTCGTCAGCGCATGCCAGTCGACGATGCAGAAAAAGCACTGATATTCATGCTGCAGCCTGACCCAGTTCTTCAGGACGCCATGGTAATGCCCGAGATGCAGGCGCCCGCTGGGACGCATGCCAGACACCACCCGTCGCTGTGAATCCATGGAGCTCAAAAGGGTTTCCTTCGTAGGATGAAAAAGCCGGGCGTCAGGCCGAGAATGGCGCGGGATCACCGCAACCGACACGCACGACCTCCGGATCACCGTCGACCAGGCTGATGACGGTGGACGCTTCGACGCCACCGTACCCGCCGTCGATGATCAGGTCTACCTGCCGCTCCAGCGCATCACGAATTTCATAGGGATCGCTCATCGGCTCGGTATTACCGGGCAGGATCAGGCTCACGCTCATCAGCGGCTCATTCAATTCGGCAAGCAGCGCCTGTGCGATCGGCTGAGCAGGCACGCGCAGACCGATGGTGCGCCGCTTCGGATGCAATAACATCCGGGGCACTTCACGCGTCGCCGCGAGAATCAGCGTATAGGGCCCTGGCAGGTGGGTTTTCAGGAGCCGGAACGCAGCGGTATCGACCTTGGCGAATAGTCCCAGCTGCGACAGGTCCCGACAGACCAAGGTGAAGTTGTGCTTGTCGTCGAGGTTACGCAGGCGTCGAATGCGTTCGATGCCTGCCTTGTTGCCCATCGCGCATCCGATGGCATAGCAGGAGTCGGTCGGATAGACCACTACTCCACCGTTGCGAATGATCTCCACGGCTTGCTTGATCAGCCGAGCCTGCGGGTTTTCCGGATGAATCTGAAAGAACTGGCTCATGCTCCCTCCTGTTTGACGACAGCTGCAGGCCTTTCATCGAAGCGCATCCAAAGCGGCGACAGGTCTTCCGGCAGGGTGCGATACAGGCCCAGCTCCGACCAATCGGCAGGTGCGTGGAAATCGCTGCCCCCGCTCGCCATCAGCCCGAACTCTCGGGCGAGAATCGACAACCCGCCGACTTGCTCCAGCGGCTGCATGCCATTGACCACCTCAAGCGCGTGCCCACCCGCCTGGGCAAATTCAGCTACCAGGCGCCGGCGCTTACTGCGGGTGAAATCGTACATCCAAGGGTGGGCCAGGCTGATCCAGGCGCCCGACTCGGCGAGCGTGGTAACGGTGCGCTCCAAGGTCGGCCAGTGCTGTTTGACATCGCCGAGCTTGCCGGCCCCCAACCATTTGCGGAAGGCTTCCGCACGATCACGAACATGGCCGGCCTGCACCAGGAACTCCGCAAAATGTGGCCGCGCCGGCGCGTTGCCGCTGTCACCTAGTGCCTGCTGAACGGCCCGCGCGCCTTCAAGCGCTCCCGGCATGCCCTTGGCCGCCAGGCGCTGGGCGATAGTCTCGGCACGCTGCCAGCGACCGTCATGCAAGTCAGCGATAGCGCTCGCCAGGGGCGCGGCATTGCGAGCGAAGGCGTACCCCAGCACATGAATAGTCGCCCCGTTCCACAGGCAGGAGAGCTCGATGCCGTTGACCAGCCTAACGCCCAGCGAATCCGCGGTCGCGCGAGCCTCATCCAGACCCTCGAGGGTGTCGTGGTCGGTCAGAGCCAGCAGTTCGACGCCACGCGCATGCGCACGCTCCACCAGCACCGCCGGCGCCAATACGCCATCGGATGCCGTGCTATGGCAATGCAGATCGACATTCATTCAGGCCTATTCTCCAGAGGCTTGGCAGCACACAGGTGTGACAGCCATGGTCCACGCTCGTGCCCCTTTTCCGTGTCCGCCAAGCTCGGAGCAGGTCCGGAAATGGGCGGCGTGACAGTTTCGCCGCAAGCGCGGTTTGTTATTATGCCGGCCACACACCGCCCGTGGCTCCCTTCGTGAAGCAAATCATCGATTTCGTCCCGCTGCTGCTGTTCTTCATCGTGTACAAGCTCGAGCCAAGGGCAGTCGAACTGGGCGACATCAGCCTCATGTTCGGCGGCATCTACAGCGCGACGGCCATATTGATCATCAGCTCTTTGGTCGTATACGCCGCGCTGTTCCTGCAGCAACGTCGCCTTGAGAAATCCCAGTGGTTGACGCTCGGGGCCTGCCTGTTCTTCGGCGGACTGACGCTGGCCCTGCACAGCGAAACCATCCTCAAATGGAAGGCGCCAGTATTGAACTGGCTGTTTGCCCTTGCCTTCCTGGCCAGCCGTTTCGTCGGCGACCGTCCGCTGATCCAGCGCATGATGGGCCACGCGGTCGAATTGCCCGCTCACCTATGGGTCCGGCTGAACGTGGCCTGGATCCTGTTCTTCCTGGTCTGTGGCTCTGCCAACCTGTTCGTCGCCTTTGCCTATCCGGCGTTCTGGGTCGACTTCAAGGTCTTCGGGAGCCTCGGCCTGACGCTACTGTTCATGGCCGGCCAGGCGGTATTCCTGGTTCGTCACATGCAACCCGAACAATCGAAGGACTAGCCCATGCTCTATGCCATCATCGCCACCGACGTTGCCAACTCCTTGCAGGATCGCCTGGCTGCCCGTCCCGCCCACTTGGCACGCCTCGAACAGCTGCTGGAAGAAGGTCGCCTGGTATTGGCCGGCCCGCATCCTGCTGTAGACAGTAACGATCCTGGTACTGCCGGCTTTACTGGCAGCCTGGTCGTCGCCGAGTTTGAATCGCTCGAAGCCGCCCAAGCCTGGGCCGACGCGGACCCCTACAAGGCCGCAGGCGTATACGGCGATGTCGTCGTCAAGCCGTTCAAGCGTGTTTATCCCTGACCGCTACCCGTTAGCAGTAACCGGGTCGCTGCATGCGCGGCCATTGAGGAAAAAGGAGTTCCGATGCGCAAAGGTTCGCTGATTCTACTGTTTGCCACGACGCTGGCCGCATCTGTCCTGCATGCCGAGGAGTTACCGCCCGATGCGGCGACCACTGGGCAGGAAGCGGCGCTGCAGCAGCGCCTGCAGGACAACCAGGAGCAGCGGCAAGCGCTCAACGCGCGAATCGAAGAGGACCGGGCCACCGCGGCGGAGCGCGTGCAACTGGCCCAGCTCCGCGAGGAGAACCAGCGCCTGCGCCTGCAACTTCAGCAGGAGCAGGCCAAGCCTGAACCGCTGTGGCTCGGCGAGGACCAGCAATGGTTCGCGGTCGGTGGCGGCGTCGGCGTACTCGGCTTCTTGCTGGGTGTACTGACGACCCGGGGGCGTCGGCGCCGCCAGTGGCTGAACTGAAGCGAGCAGGAGCGAACCCATGAGCGATCTCCTGCTGATTGACGATGACCAGGAACTCTGCGAGCTGCTGGTCAGCTGGCTCGCCCAGGAAGGTTTCGTCGCCCATGCCTGCCACGACGGCCACAGCGCCCGTGCGGCGCTCGCCGAACATCAACCGTCAGCGGTCGTGCTGGACGTCATGCTGCCCGACGGCAGCGGTCTCGAGTTGCTCAAGCAACTGCGCAGCGAACACCCTGACCTGCCAGTGATCATGCTTTCCGGACGCGGCGAACCGCTGGACCGTATCCTCGGCTTGGAGCTTGGTGCCGACGACTACCTGGCCAAGCCTTGCGACCCCCGTGAATTGACGGCCAGGCTCCGCGCCGTACTGCGGCGCAGCCAGCCCGCCAGCACGCCGAGCCAGCTCGAACTCGGTGATCTCTGCTACAGCCCCGCACGGGGCGTGGCGACTGTCGACAACCATGAAGTGACCCTTACCCTTTCTGAAGGGCGGATTCTCGAAGCCTTGCTCGGCCAGCCTGGCGAACCACTCGAGAAGCAAGCGCTCGCCCAGCTCGCACTGGGCCGCAAGCTAACCTTGTACGACCGCAGCCTGGACATGCATGTCAGCAACTTGCGTCGCAAGCTCGGCCCCCACCCTGACGGCCGACCGCGCATCGTCGCGCTGCGCAGCCGCGGTTATCTTTACGCACCCTGACCGGCTTTACCGAGCCTTTACCCTGCCCTGACCGCCGTTGACCTTGCGCACCCTAGACTGAGCTCATCCGATCGAGGCCGGACCCGCACGGTCCGGGGTCGGTTTCCATATCCACAGGAGAACGTCACCATGCGCAAGACACTCATCGCCGCCCTTTTCGCAGCCACCCTGCCCGCCATCGCGATGGCCATGCCCGGCGGCGACCATGGACCTGACCACCACCGCGGTCACGGCGAGCACCGGGGCCCCTTCGAGCAGCTCGACCTCACCAAGCAACAGCGTGAGGAAATGCGCGGCCTGATGGGCGAGCAAATGAAGAGTCATCGCGAAATCACTCAACGCTACCTGGACAAGCTCCCGGAAAACGAGCGCAAGGCCATGCAGGACGAATTGCAGGCCAGCAAAGACAAAACCCACAAGCAGATGCGCGAGCTGCTCAAGCCTGAACAGCAGAAGCTGTTCGACGAAATTCACGAAAAGATGGAAGCCAAGCGCGCCGAACGCGCCGAATTCCAGAAGTGGAAAGCTGAACGCGATCAGAAAAAGAGCTGATCGCCGCCCCTCTAAAAGCCCGGCCGTGCCCGCTTTGCAAGCGACCGCACGCCGGGCTTCGTCATGGAGAAACAATGATGCGATCACTGTTCTGGCGCATTCTGGCCACGTTCTGGCTCGCTATCGCGCTGGCGGCCGGTCTTGCGGTACTGCTCGGCTACGCCCTGAACCAGGACAGCTGGATCATCAACCGTCACCCGGGCGTCAAGGGGCTCTCTGAATTGTGGACGCGAGTCTACGAACGTCAGGGCCCCATCGCAGCGCAGTTTCTACTGGAGCGCCACCGCGCCCGGTTCCATATCGACGTCCAGGTACTGGCGGAGAACGGCCAGCCCGTTATACGCGGGACGTTCCCGCCCCGCGCTGCCGCGTTCGAAGCCCGCCAGGAAAACCTCTCCGGGCGCCTGCCCTGGCGGCGCCTGACCGCCGACTACACCAGCCCGCTGTCGGGCGAAACCTACCTGTTCATCTACCGCATCCCGAACCAAGAGTTGCAGGCCTGGCATCGCGGTAGCCTGTTCTGGCCACTGAGCGCCATCGGCATCGCGCTGGTCGTGCTGACAGGGTTCAGCCTGCTCTTGACGCTATCAATCACGCGTCCGCTCGACCGACTCCGCGGGGCGGTGCATGACCTGGGCCAGACCGCCTACCAGCAGAATTCCCTGGCGCGACTAGCGAAACGTCGAGACGAGCTGGGCGTGCTGGCAAGCGACTTCAATCGCATGGGCGCGCGACTGCAAAGCCTGATCGGCAGCCAGCGGCAGCTGCTGCGCGACGTTTCCCATGAACTGCGCTCCCCACTGGCACGCCTGCGGATCGCGATCGCTCTGGCTGAACGCGCGATACCATCGGAACGTGAAGTGATCTGGCCGCGCCTGGCCAAGGAATGCGACCGGCTCGAAGCCCTGATCAGCGAGATACTGGAACTGGCGCGGCTTGATGCCGACCCGGGTAAAGCCAGCCCGATCGACCTGCAGATGATGTTCACTCAGTTGCAAGAGAATGCGCGCATCGTCTCCCCGAACCAGCACATCGATTGCCAAGTGGAAACCCGGATGGATTTGCGTGGCTGGCCGGATATGCTCGAGCGCGCACTGGATAACCTGCTGCGCAATGCCCTGCGCTTCAATCCAGAAGGCCAGCCGATCGAACTGCGTGCCAGCGCCGACGACGACTGGGCCGTGCTGAGCATCCGCGACCACGGACCGGGCGTAGACGAGGCGCACCTGGCTCAGCTCAGCGAACCCTTCTTCCGTGCGCCCGGCCAGACCACGGCCGGGCATGGCCTCGGTCTTGCCATTGCGCGCCGAGCAGCCGAGCGCCATGGTGGAGAGTTGTTACTGGGCAACCACCCAGAGGGCGGATTCATCGCCAGTATCCGACTGCCGCTGCACGCCACTGCGACGAAACCGCCGCTACTCGGCTGACGATTGGCGCGCCGTCTCCCAACGGCTGACGAAAGCCTGCGGGTCCAGCTCTGGCGCGCGACGCAGGTTGCCCTCCGGAGTTCCCAGGTAAATGAAACCCAGCAGGTGCTCATCGGCAGCGAGGCCGAGGCCATCGGCCACACGGCGGTCATGGGACAGCTCACCGGTTCGCCACACCGCGCCCACCCCTTGGGCGTGGGCTGCCAGGAGCAGCCCATGTGCGGCGCACGCGACTGCCAGCAACTGTTCGGATGCCGGCACTTTCGGATGCTGCTGCAGCCGAGCGATCACCACGACCAGCAGAGGCGCACGCAACGGCATCTTGCGCGCCTTCTGCAAGGCATCGTCCGGCGCAGCGGCATCCCGCGCCTTAAGTGCGGTGACAAACAGCTCGCCAAGCTGCTGGCGCGCCTCGCCTTCCACAGTCAAAAATCGCCACGGCCGCAATTGACCATGATCGGGTGCCCGCAGGGCGGCACGAAACATCGTGTCGAGTTGCGCCGGGGTCGGCGCCGGCTCCGCCAGGCGCGGCACGGAAACGCGGTTGATCAGCAGGTCTAGAGCTTCCATCCATCACCTCCAAAACGAATCGGACATTCTAGAGGTCGATGGCGTTCGCGGGCACCCGCTTCAGGCGACCCGGTCCGGCCGCAGCTGCGGCTCGAGCGGCGGCGTCAGCGGCGGCAGCCCGTGCGCGGCACGTGCGGCGTCGCAATGGGCGTTGTGCTCGCCATTGGCCCACGAGGCGTCGAACTCGCGACAGGTGCTAGAACGCTGCTCGTACAGCGTGCAACGCACCCCACAACCCACATCGCCGAGCAGGCCGACGCAACGCGCAGGCTTGCTCTCCGTTCCCTTCATCGCGACGTGAAAGGGGCTCACCTGTACGGTAATGTCATCCGGCACCGTACCGCCGGACGAGGCGCACTCGCCCCAGAAAAAGGACACACGGAAATACGCGCAGCAAGCGCCGCACGTGAGGCAGGGATTGTCGATCGACATGGAAGGTGAACACCCAGAAACCGGCAAAGGGCCGGCACCCCAGGCTGTGTGGAAACGACTGCGCACTGACAGGCTGCGTTGAACCGGATCACATGCCCGTCCAGCCGCGCCTGGCCCTTGCCTCGTGGGTTCTACTTGGCCTGACCTGGGCGGCTATTCTATTGATCGCAACGGCCTTGGGAAGAGGCTGACGAGGCGCCAATGAAGATTTTCACGAGCGGCCGATAGCCGGTTTACCTAAGCGCCGACAAGCGTAGAATGGCGGGCCTCTTTTCGAGCCGAGCACTTATCAGACATGGCCCTGCCGACCCTGCGCATTATCGGTTTCATCCTCGGCATATTCCTGATTACCCTGGCGGTCAGCATGGTCATTCCGATGGTCACGCTGTTCGCCTTCGACCGCACGGACGACCTGCAGGCCTTCCTCTGGGCCAGCCTCATCACCTTCAGCTGCGGCATTGCCCTGGTCGCCCCCGGCAAACCCGAGTTAGCGCAGCTGCGCCCTCGCGACATGTATTTCCTGACCACCGCGAGCTGGTTGATCGTCTGCTGCTTCGCGGCGCTGCCGATGATGCTGATCCACCACATCAGCTACACCGATGCCTTCTTCGAAACGATGTCCGGCATCACCACGACCGGATCGACCGTGCTGTCCGGCCTCGACTCGGCATCACCTGGCCTGCTGATGTGGCGCTCGATGCTCCAGTGGCTCGGCGGCATTGGCTTCATTGGGATGGCGGTAGCAATCCTTCCGCTGCTACGCATCGGTGGTATGCGGCTGTTCCAGACCGAGTCGTCGGACTGGTCGCAGAAAGCGATGCCACGCTCGCACGTCATGGCCAAATCGATCCTGGTCGTCTACCTCGCCCTCACGTTGCTGTGCGGCCTGGCCTACTGGCTCAGCGACATGACGCCGTTTGAGGCAATCAATCACGCGATGACCACGATTTCTACCGGTGGTTATTCGACGTCCGATAGCTCGATGGGCAAGTTCACCCCGGCGGCACACTGGGTGGCTGTAGTGTTCATGCTGTTGGGCGGACTGCCGTTCATCTTGATGGTGTCGACCGTTCGCGGGAATCGCTATGCCTTGGTCCGGGATCAGCAGGTGCAGGGCTTCATCGGCATGCTGCTGATCATGTGCGTCGCGTTCGCTATCTGGCTAACGCTCAACTCTGATTACGGGTTTTTGGACTCGCTGCGGATCGTGTCGCTGAATGTCGTCTCAGTGGTGACGACCACCGGCTTTGCGCTGGGCGATTACACCCAGTGGGGCGAGTTTGCCGTACTCGCCTTCTTCTATCTGACCTTTATCGGCGGCTGCTCGGGCTCGACATCTGGCGGCTTGAAGATCTTTCGCTTCCAGGTCGCCTATTCGCTACTGCGCGCCAACCTCGCGCAGCTGGTTCATCCACGCGCGGTGATCAAACAGCGATACAACAATCATCCACTCGACGAAGAAATCGTCCGCTCCATCCTGACCTTTTCATTCTTCTTCACCATTACCATCGGTGCCCTGGCCCTGGTACTGGCGCTGCTTGGGCTAGACATGCTCACGGCACTGACGGCTGCGGCAACGGCCGTATGCAACGTCGGCCCTGGGCTTGGGCCGATCATCGGACCAGCCGGCAACTTCTCGACCCTGCCGGATGCGGCCAAATGGCTATTGTCGTTCGGCATGCTCCTTGGGCGCCTGGAGATCATTACCGTACTGGTCATGCTGACGCCCTCCTTCTGGCGGCACTGACCCTCACGTCTCGCCAATATCCTCGTTCCACAAGGCGGGGCTGTTGGCGATGAAGCGGCGCATCATCTCGACGCACTCGGCGTCCTGCAGCACCTCGATCTCCACGCCGCGACTGCGCAACAGGGCTTCTTCGCCAAGGAAGGTCTGGTTCTCGCCGATTACCACCTTTGGGATGCCGTAGAGCAGGATCGCACCGCTGCACATCGAGCACGGCGACAAGGTCGTGTACAGCACCGATTCGGAGTACACGCGAGCCGGCTGCCGGCCCGCATTCTCAAAGGCATCCATCTCGCCATGCAGCACCGCACTGCCCTGCTGGACGCGACGGTTGTGACCCCGCCCGATAATCCGCCCCTGGTGGACAATCACCGAGCCGATCGGAATGCCCCCCTCGGCCAGCCCCTGGCGCGCCTCGTCGAGTGCCGCCTGCATGTAGTCATTCATCCCATCCCTCCGTTGATATACGGGCCGGCGCCCGTCAGACGTCGCCGGACTTGCCGAACAAACGCTTGCTTAAGGTAACCGCAGCAAATACCACACCGCCGGCGACAATGCCGAACGCGGCGTTGAGCAATGTGGGGGTGAGCCCGGCCAAGAGTGCGCCCACGTAGGGCAAGGCGAGGGAATGCTCGGCGCTGTTTTCGATGAAATGATGCACCGCTTGCAGACCATGAGTCAGGATGCCGCCGCCGACCATGAACATGGCAGCCGTGCCGATCACCGAGAGTGACTTCATCAACCATGGCGCGACGGCGAGGATGCCGCGTCCAATGCCTTGCGCGGCGGCACTTCCCGTTTTGCTCAGCGCAAGCCCGGCGTCGTCCAGCTTGACGATTCCGGCGACCAGCCCATACACCCCGACGGTCATGATCAATGCAATGCCGGTCAGCACCGCGACCTGTTGTGTGAACGTGGCGGTCGCCACGGTGCCCAGCGTAATAGCGATGATTTCGGCTGACAGGATGAAGTCCGTCCGAACCGCACCACTGATTTTTTCCCGTTCCAGGCTGGCGATGTCCACGTCGGGATTGGCCAGCGCCGCAGCATGCCGAGCATGGGCGTCGTCGTCCCGATGCATGAACCGATGCGCCAGCTTTTCGAACCCCTCGAAGCACAGGAATGCCCCACCGAGCATCAGCAAGGGCGTGATCAGCCAGGGGACGAAAGCGCTGATCAGCAGTGCTGCCGGCACCAGAATCGCCTTGTTGCGCAGCGACCCCTTGGCGACGGCCCAGACCACCGGCAATTCCCGATCCGCATTGACGCCAGTGACCTGCTGCGCATTGAGGGCAAGGTCGTCGCCCAGCACACCGGCAGTCTTCTTTGCCGCCACCTTTGTCATTACGGAAACATCATCGAGTACCGACGCGATATCGTCGATCAGAGCGAGCAAACTACTGGCCAAAGTGAATTTCCTAGAATGTGGTGGACGCACTAGTTTCTAAGGCTGCCGGCCCTGCCGACAAGTTCCGGCACTAGCCCCAGCCGCTCGGCACGGTACTCTCCTGGCGTCTTTGCGTGCCAGCGCTTGAAGGCGCGGAAGAAATTGCTCGGATCGGCAAAGCCCAGCAGGTACGCGATTTCCAACAGCGCCAGGTCGGGTCGCGCGAGGTATTGCTCGGCAAGCGTGCGGCGCGTGTCATCCAATAACTGTTGGAACGTTGTGCCTTCGTCGTGCAGGCGACGCTGCAGTGTCCGTTCGGACAGGTGCAACAGCTGCGCCACTACGTCGCGTCGCGGCTCGCCTTCGGGTAACAGCCGGCAAAGCCACTGGCGGGTTCGGTGGGTCACCTGGCTGTCAGCGAAGCGCGCCAGGTACTGCCCGGCAAAACGATCATGCAGGTTCGCCAGCTCGCTGTTGGCGGTGGGTAGCGGAACATCGAGATCGGCGTGACGAAATAACAACGAATGACGCGCGGCACCGAACGACAGTGGACATTGAAACAGGCGTTTGTAAGGGGCGAGATTATCCGGGGCAGGCCCCTCAAAACTGGCCTCCAGCGGGTCCAACGGCCGGCCGGTCAACCAGCGGCAGAATGCCAGCGAACTGGCCAACGACCCCTCGGCGCTTTGACGTGCTGGCGGCAGGTGGTCGCCGTGAATCGTCAAGGTCAGTCGGTAGCCATTTGCCTCGGGTTTGAAGCTTAGATCCGCCCCCTCGGCGATTATCCGTTGGTAGCGGACCAGTCGCTCAAAGCTCTCCTTGAGCGTGGCACTCGACATCAGGGCATACCCAACCACGTGCATCGCGCCAGGCCGCATCACCTGCGCGAGGTTTAGGCCGATCGCCGTGTTGCCGGTCAACGCCACAGCGCGCTGCCAGAGTTGCGTCATGGCGTCTTGCGGGAAACGCGCATCCGGGTCCCTTAGTGCCTCGTAGTCGAGCCCCAGCTCCGAGAACAAGGCGCGGCAGTCGATACCATCAAGCGCAAGCGCCTCGACAATACTGTTGGCCCAGCTGGATGAGGTGGTGCGCTGGTTCATCGAGGATTCCTGATCACATTGCAGGCCACACGGAGGCTGCGCCGCTCAGTTTCAGCCGAGCTCCCAACGTACGCAAGGGCAGTGAACTGGCACAACGGGCCACTGGCCCGTCAGTTGCAACCTTCTAGACTGGCCATCACCACAATGACAGGAGGTGCGACATGAGCGCGCGAACCGCCGAACGCTTCACCCGCTTTGCTGACTTCTACCCCTTCTACCTGGCAGAGCACAGTCATCCGACCTGCCGAAGGCTGCACTTCATCGGGAGCTTGCTGGTGCTTGGCATTCTGTCCTACGCCCTGCTTTCTCAACGCTGGGTCTGGCTCCTGGCGCTGCCCGTTGCCGGTTACGGCTTTGCCTGGATCGGCCATTTCGTCTTCGAGAAAAACCGTCCGGCAACCTTCCAATATCCGCTGTACAGCTTTCTCGGCGACTGGGTCATGCTAAAGGACATGCTGACCGGCAAGATCCGCTTCTAGCCCGGGCGCGAATGGCACCGGCGCTTCGTCACGGAACGGATGGGCGGTTTGGCGGCGATGCACCGACTTGGTTATGATCGCGCCGGGCGCCGGCTTCCAGCGCCGGGATTTCCACGGCGCGCTCCAGCCGAATCGATCAGGGATAGTAATCACCGATGTCAACCGTGACCGGCGAACGGCGTAACGGCCTTGCGACTCGCCCACTGCGCGAATACTACGCGCGCGTCTTCGCCTACCTGACCTGCGCAGCGACCCTTGCCGCCGGCACCTACACCCAGCACTTCCCCATTACCCTGCTGTGGATGGTGCCCTACACGCTGCTGTACCCGCACTTCGCCTATCACCTGAGCTATCGCTTCAAGCGCGAGTACCCCGAGCGCACATCCCAGACCCTGCTCTGCCTCGATGCGCTCAACGCCGGGGCGGGTATCGTGCTGCTCAATTGTTCACTGGTGCCCAGCCTGATGTTCCTGTTAACGCTGGGTTTCAGCGCACTGGTGATCGGAAGCTTGCGCCACCTGTTGATGACACTCCTGATGGCGACCGTCGGGTTTGGCCTGACCAGCCTGGTCATCCCGCTGCAATTCAATGGCCCGACGCCGGTTCTGGTATCCGCTGCGAGCATCCTGTTCACCAGCCTGTACGTCTGTATCACCGCCTATTACGTCCACCAGCAAGGCATTCGCCTCGCACAGGCGCGCAGCGAAGTAGAAGCGGAGCAGGCCAAAGCCGCACGGCTGGCACGCAACCTGGCGAAATACCTGTCACCCCAGGTGTGGGAATCGATCTTCTCAGGCAAACGCAGCGTGCGGCTGGAAACCCAGCGCAAGAAGCTCACGGTGTTCTTCTCGGATATCAAGGGCTTCACTGAGCTGGCCGAAGAATTGGAAGCCGAGGCGCTGACCGACCTGCTCAACAACTACCTCAACGAGATGTCGAAGATCACCCTCAAGCACGGCGGCACCATCGACAAGTTCGTGGGTGACTGCGTGATGGTTTTCTTCGGCGACCCAACCAGCCAGGGCGCGAAAAAGGACGCGGTCGCGGCCGTCTCGATGGCCATTGCGATGCGCAAACACATGAAAGTCCTGCGCCAGCAGTGGCGTGCCCAGGGCATCACCAAGCCCATGGAAATCCGCATGGGCGTCAACACCGGCTACTGTACGGTGGGCAATTTCGGCGCTGACACCCGCATGGACTACACCATCATCGGCCGGGAAGTGAACCTAGCCAGCCGCCTCGAAAGCTCGGCCGAGGCCGGCGAGATCCTCATCTCTCACGAAACCTATTCACTGGTCAAAGACGTCATCATGTGCCGCGACAAAGGCCAGATCACTGTCAAGGGTTTCTCCCGTCCGGTGCAGATCTATCAGGTGGTGGACTTCCGCCGTGACCTCGGTGCGACCAACAGTTTTGTCGAACACGAGCTGCCAGGCTTCTCGATGTACCTCGACACCAACGGCGTTCAGAACTTCGACAAGGAGCGCGTCATCCAGGCGCTCAATCAGGCCGCCGACAAGCTGCGCGACAAGGTCATCATGTAGCACGCCCAGGCCCGTTCTGGTCCAATGCGCTGCACATCAATGCCTGTGTCGCTTCGCGTGCCGTCGAGGTCTACCATGCCGCCCATCCTTTCCCTCCGTCATTACAACCACGACCAGATCGTTCACAGCCACCCGCACACGCAGCTGGTGTTCGGCCTGCGCGGTCAGTTGGATTTCGAGGTGGACGGCCAAGGCAGCCGCATCCAACAGCAACTTCTGGCCGTGGTGCCCACCGATGCGCGGCATGCCTGCGGCAGCGCCGACGGTAGCTTTTGCCTGGTGATGGACATTCCGGATGGGGCCTGGCTGCGACGACGTCTCGGCTACCACGCTGATTGCGCCCTGCGATTGCTCGAACGCCCCGGGGCGCTCCGGCTGACCCCTACGCAAGGCCAGTTGGTCGACTGGCTAGCCGCCAGCCCCGTCAACGATCCGATCATCGCGGAACAAGGCGCAGCGCTGCTGCTGGCAAGCCTCACGTCAGGGTGCGAGCCCGCAGGCCAGCGACATCCACTCCCGCTGGTAGCGCTGCGTGCGTACATCGACCGCCATCTGGCCCATCCACTCGAAGTCAGGGACCTCGCAAGCGTCGCAGGCCTATCCGTGCCTCGATTCCATGCACGTTTCGTCAGCGAAACGGGAACGACGCCTCAGGAATTCGTCCGGCAGCGGCGCCTGCACCACGGGCGGGAGTTGCTGCTTAGCACCCAGGATGCGGTCGGCGAAATTGCCGCTCGAGTCGGTTACGCCTCGCAAAGTGCCTTTACCGCAGCGCTCAGTCGCCACTACGGCCTCACGCCACGGGCATTCCGGCGCGAGGCACGCGACAATCGGCGAGAGTAGCGCGACAGACCAACCGCCTCGCGCGCCCTACCCTACGCTCCGGGCCAAGGCCACACCCACTTACGCCATTGCGAGGCTTCATGAATCGTTCCAGCACACCCGCTTCACCCTTTCGCCAATTCCCCGCGCTGGATATCCAGCCATGACCCATCGCAACGCCCTGCTCGCAATCCACTTCGGCGCCCTGATGTTTGGGCTTTCCGGCGTGTTCGGCAAGCTGGCCGAGAGCGAGCCGCTGATCATTACGCTTGGGCGTGCAGGTTTCGCGGTCGTGGCGCTACTCCTGGCTACGCAATTCCTGCGCAGCGGCGGCGCGGCTCCCAGCCCACGCCAGCGGGCTGGCCTGCTACTCGGTGGTCTGCTACTCGGTGGCCACTGGCTCACCTTTTTCATGGCCGTGAAAGTTGCGGGTGTCGGCATTGCCACACTGGGCTTTGCCAGCTTCCCTGCTTTTACCGTGTTACTTGAAGGTCTCTTGTTCCGTGAGCGCACCCGTCCGGTGGAATTCGGCATGGTTGGCCTGGTCTGCGCGGGCTTATTGCTGGTGACGCCGCACTTCGACCTTGCCAGTGAAAGCACGCTGGGCCTGATCTACAGCATTCTCTCGGGATTGATGTTCGCGCTTCTGTCCCTGCTCAATCGGGCCGTGACGCGCGGCGTGGATCCGGTGCAGGCCGCCCTCTGGCAAAACGGAAACATTTTGCTGTGCCTGCTGCCGTTCACCTGGGCATCGCTGCCGGCCGTGCCAACCATGGACTGGCTATGGCTAGCACTGCTCGGCGTGTTCTGCACCGGTCTCGCCCACAGCCTGTTCGTGGCGAGCCTAAAGGTGCTAAACGCTCGGACGACGTCCGTGATCTTCGCGCTGGAACCGGTGTACGGAATCGCTATCGCCTGGTGGCTATTCAATGAGCAGCCCACGGTGAGGATGCTGTTCGGTGGCGCCTTGATCATCCTCGCCTCGGTCATCACCAGCCGACTCAAGACGCCAGCCGTGACGAACAGCGCCTCGCCTCTGGCGAAAGCGCCCTAGCATCGGCACCAACGCATCTGGCCGAGCCCGGTCAGGTGTGCGTTGGGATATCGGGACGGACAGTGGCTCGCTTAAGCGAGCCGTTCCACTTCAGAGCGCCGCGTCGGTGACCTCACCATCCACCAGGCGCCTGATACCGAGCGGGTTGGCATTCTTCAACGCCTCCGGCAAGAGCGCGTCCGGGAAGTTCTGGTAGCACACCGGCCGCAGAAAGCGATCGATCGCCAGGGTACCCACCGAGGTACCGCGCGCATCGGACGTCGCTGGATAAGGTCCGCCATGAACCATGGCATCGCACACTTCCACCCCGGTCGGGTAGCCGTTGAGCAAGAGGCGCCCGGCTTTCTGCTCCAGCAGCGCCACCAGATCCGCCGCCTCGGCCAGGTCCGACGGCTCGGCGATGAGCGTCGCGGTGAGTTGGCCCTGCAAGCCGGCCAGCGCTCGCATCAGCTCTGCCTTATCGGACACTTCCACGACCACCGTGGTCGGCCCGAATACTTCTTCCTGCAGTAGCGGATCACCCCCGATGAGTAACTGTGCATCCGCCTTGAACAGCTGCGGCTGCGCCTGATTGCCCTGCTGGGCCTGGCCTGCAAGGTGGCTGATGCCTGGATGCTGCTCAAGATGCTGCACGCCCTGACCGTAGCTGCCGAGCGTCCCGGCGTTGAGCATCGTCTGCGCGGGCTGCTCGTTCATGAAGCCGACCAACCGCTCCAGAAATTCGCTGAATGCCGGCGAGCGCACACCGATCACCAGCCCAGGGTTGGTACAGAACTGGCCGCAGCCCATCACCACTGACGCCGTGAGTTCATTGGCGATCGCATCGCCGCGGTTCCTGATCGCATCGGGCATCAGCACGACCGGATTGATGCTCGACATCTCGGCGAATACCGGAATCGGCTGCGGACGCGCCGCGGCCATGTCACATAATGCGCGACCACCGCGCAGTGAACCGGTGAACCCAACCGCCTGGATAGCCGGATGTTTGACCAGCCATTCGCCGACGCCACCCCCATAAATCATGTTGAACACGCCCCTGGGCATACCGGTCTTTTCCGCCGCACGAATCACAGCATCGGCGACGCACTCAGCGGTCACCATATGGCCGCTGTGCGCCTTGAATACCACAGGGCAACCCGCAGCAAGTGCCGATGCGGTGTCGCCGCCAGCGGTGGAGAACGCCAAGGGGAAGTTGCTCGCACCGAATACCGCGACAGGACCCATCCCCATGCGGCATTGCCGCAGGTCCGGGCGTGGCAATGGCTTACGGTCCGGCAGTGCGCGATCAATGCGTGCACCCAGGTAATCGCCCCGGCGCAATACCTTCGCGAAGAGCCGCATCTGCCCGCTGGTCCGCCCGCGCTCGCCCTGGATTCGCGCCGGCGGAAGCGCTGTTTCACGGCAGACGAGTGCGACGAAGTCGTCGCCGAGCGCATCGAGTTCGTCGGCAATGGCGTCGAGAAACTCGGCTCGCCTGGCGGCGGGTAATGCGCGGTATTCAGGATACGCACCCTCCGCAGCCTGTGCGGCTGCGTTCACTTCGTCTTCGGTGGCCTGACGGAATTCATAGGGCAGGGCCTGGCCGGTACTGGCATCGACGCTGTGCAAGATGACCGAGCCCTGGGCGCTGCGCGCGCCGGCGATGAAGTTCTGGCCGCTGATGTTGGGCATGGAAACGCTCCTCTGACGTGATCGGACTCATGAGTCTTCGCCCGTCTATCGGCGAGCGAAGCGGAAAAGCGACACAGCGCGGCAGCTAAAGCCGCGCCGGCGGTTAAGGCCGTTCGCGGGTGCTGAGCGGCATCGGAGCGACGGTCGCCGCTGGGATTGCCGTTGCGCAAGCAGCACACGAGAGCCGAACGAACGATCGCGCAACTTCGAGTGCCTCTACGCAGGGTAGTTCGTGTCATCAAGCAGGCAGATCGAGCGTCCGCAGCTCTCGCTGAAACCAGGGCCTCAAATTAGAGGGGCGGCGGGCCAGCGATAGACTGGGCGTAGAAGCCGGTCCATCCGTCTACCCGTCGTTCCTGTCCAGTAACCGGACCGTGGCACGCGGCCGGCGAGCCCGAAGGCTGCCGTCACCAGTGGAGAGCTATATGCTGGAGCGGCCTGCTCACCGACGCTCGTTATGGCCGAGATCGCGCTGCGGATCGATCTGGTCACGAACACGCTGCTTCAACTCCTTGGCGTCGGGAAAACCGCCGTCCAGCTTGCGTTCCCAGATCTGCACGCCATCGCAACTGATGTGAAACGTGCCGCCGGAGGCCGGGACCAGCGAAACCTTGCCCAGGTCATCGGAGAACGTCGAGAGAAGCTCCTGAGCCAACCAGGCGGCGCGCAATAGCCATTGGCATTGGGTGCAGTAGGTGATGACGATCTCGGGCTTGCTATCGGGCATGGCAGAGGCGCTCCGGTGGATGACTGGCCCCTATAATAGCCGCCATTTCCACAGCGCCCGGTGTCGCCATGCCCCGCCTCTTCGTATTCCTTCTGTTGTTTCCGCTGCTGGCGTACGGCGATCCGCAACCGCGCACCGGCCTGGTGCTATCTGGCGGCGCGGCGCGAGGCCTGGCACACATCGGAGTGCTACGGGCGCTGGAGGAGCATGGCGTACGCATCGATGCGATCGCAGGCACAAGCATGGGCGCGGTCATTGGCGGGCTCTACGCGGCGGGTTACAGCGTCGATTCGCTGGAAGAATTGGCCTTGACGCTGGAATGGGAGCAAGTGCTTTCCGATGACCCGCCGCGCGAGGACGTACCCTTTCGCCGCAAACAGGATGACCGCGACTTCTTGGTCAAGCGCAAACTCAGCTTTCGCGACGATGGCAGCCTCGGCTTGCCGCTTGGCGTGATTCAAGGCCAGAACCTTGCTCTCTTGCTTGAACGTCTGCTGGTTCACATCAGCGATACGCGGGATTTTGATCGTCTTCCCATCCCGTTTCGCGCCGTCGCGACCGATATCGCCAACGACCAGAAGGTGATCTTCCGCAGCGGCCACCTGCCGCAGGTCATTCGGGCGAGCATGTCCATTCCGGCAGTGTTCGCGCCAGTCGAGGTCGATGGGCGACTGCTCGTCGACGGCGGCATGGTCGACAACATCCCCATGGACGTTGCACGAGACATGGGCGTGGATCGCCTGATCGTCGTCGATATCGGGACGCCACTGGCGCCCCGCGAGCAATTGCTCACGGTCGTGGATGTGCTCAACCAGTCGATCACCATGATGACCCGCCGCAACTCCGAAGAGCAGCTCGCGACATTGCGCACGGAGGACTTGCTCGTACAACCGATGCTGGCCGGGTTCGGCTCGACCGACTTCGATCGCGCCGAACAGCTCATCGATGCCGGATACCGTGCCGCCAGCGCACTCGAAGCGCGCCTGACCGCCATGAGCAGCCCCAACGCCGGCAATCCTGCCTTGGCCCTGGCTCGCTCGGCGGAGCCCAAGTCACCCTTGATCACCGCCGTGCACATCGAAAACGACTCGAAAGTTGGCGACGCGGTAGTTCGGCGGCATATCCGCCAGGCCATCGGTGAGCCGCTGGATCTTCAGCAATTACAGAAGGACATGGGCACGCTGTACGGCCTGGATTACTTCGATCGGGTCGAATATCGCGTGGTCCAAGGCACCTTGGGCAACACCCTGGTAGTCACCACGCGCAACAAGCGATCCGGCACCGACTATCTGCGTCTCGGCATCAATCTCTCGGACGATTTTCGAGGCGACAGTGCATTCAACATCGGCGCCAGTTATCGCAAAAACGGTATCAACGAGCTCGGCGGCGAGTGGCTGACACGCTTGCAACTCGGGGACCGGCAGGAGCTGTTCAGCGAGTTCTACCAGCCACTCGACGCTGGCTCCCGTTGGTTCGTCGCGCCAAACATCGTCGCTGAGGCGCGTAATCTCGAGGCACTGCAGGACCATGACCCGATCGCCGAATACAGACTGCAGCGCTACGGCTACGGGCTGAGCATCGGCCGGCAGATCGCTAATAACGGCGAGTTGCGCCTGGGCGTCGGGCAAAGTTGGGGCGAAGCGGACGTGCGCATCGGCGACCAGCAATCTCCGGAGTTCACGTTCGAGGAAGGGTACTACCAGTTGCAGTACGCCTTCGACACGCTGGACAACGTCGACTTCCCACACGAGGGCGAGGACATTGGCCTCAGGCTGCGCCAGTACGATCCCGGCCTCGGCTCCGACGAGCGTTATCGGCAATGGGAGTTCAGCCTGGACAAGGCCATCAGCCACGACGTGCATACATGGGTAGTGGGTGGGCGCTACGGTCGCACGCTGGACGACGCCGAGGTGGTGCCCTCCAGCTTCCAGCTCGGCGGAGCACGGCAGCTTTCGGGGTTCCGCCAGGACGCGCTTTCCGGACAAAACGTCAGCCTGGCTCGGCTGATCTATTTCCGCCGGATGACTCCCCGCTCCATCCTGCCGCTGGACTTTCCGCTCTACCTCGGCGCCTCGCTAGAGCGAGGGCGTGCCTGGAACAATGACAACGAATACGACAGCGGTTACATCAACGCCGGCAGCCTGTTCATTGGATACGAAACGCCGCTCGGCCCCCTCAACTTCAGCTACGGGCTGAATGACGAGTCCGAACGGGCGCTCTATATGAACCTTGGCAGCAGCTTCTGAAATGACTCAGGCGATTCGGGCCAGCAACTCGGTCACTTGCTGACGCTGCGCCTCGTCACCTTCGTTCGCCAGGCTTTCGAGGATGACGCACGCGCTCTCGATATGCCCTTGCTGAATGTAGGCCAGGGCCTGGTTCAGCCGCACAAGATGTTCCGGGTTGGGCTCGAGGTGCTCGATCGCTGGGAGTTCGGGCGCCTCGTAGCCGGACTGATCGAGCAGTGACGGCAGTTCATCGAGGGTCAGGGGTTCATCGAAATCGTCGAGCCATGCCTGGGTAGGTGTCTTCACCGCTTCGTCCTCACGGCTGGATGCCGGAGTTTGTTCGCCCTCAAGATCGGCCAACGCATCGAGATCGAGGACGAATTCTTCGTCCTCAGGCGGCGTGGGTTCTGCCTGTTCGAGCTGAGCGAACGCAGCCGCCATGGCCGGATGCAACGCCAGCAGCTGATCGAGATTCGCTGCGCTGCCGCCTGCATCGCGATAGGCCGCCGCTTCGCGACGGTAGCTGTCGACATCGCCAGACTCGGCCAACAAGCCGAGCAATCGCAGGCGCAGTTCCAGCTGTTCGGGGGCCTTGTCGATCCCGCGCATCAGCACGTCGAGCGCGTCTTCACGACGACCGTATGTCAGGTAGATATCGGCCGCCTCCAGCACGTCCGTTTCGCTCACCGATGCGTGCGCGGGCTGACGAGGCATGTCCGACACAGCGTGCGCGACCAGAGCGGCCGGGGCACGAACAGCCGGCACTGGCTGAGCGTAGCGCTCTGCAGGTTCTGCATGCTGTTCGGCGGTGGCCTTTTTCCTGCGACGGCCATAGAGCAGGCCGAACAGACCCAGCAGTGCAGCCAACCCGCTCGCAGGCAGGGCCCAATCGCTCCACCAGGCAGCGGGCGTCGAGGTGGACGGGCTCTGCGCTGCCGCTGCCCCCTCGGCAGCGGGCAAGGCCTGATTCTCAGGCGGCATGGCCGCCGTCACCACCGCCGCCGGACTGGCTACCACGCTTTGCTGATCGGCCAGCCGGGCATTGACCAATTCCAGCTGGGCCTGCATCTCGACCAACGATTGCCTGAGCAGCTCATTTTCCTCACGGCTTGCCGCCAGCTCCTCGAACAACTGGCGTCGCAGCGCCGCGACCTGATCTTCGGCCACCGTCGGCTCGCTCGGTAACGGCTCAGGCGTCGGATCGCTCGCCTCGACGGCCTCACTGGCGACGGCCTCAGCCTGGGCAGGTGCCGCCCCTTCGAGATAATCCGGAAGCAACAAGCGCGCTCCAGCCTTCAAGCGGGCTGCGTCACCGCCGGCAAAGGCTTCGGGGTTCAGCGCCAGAATGTCCTGCATCAGCTGCGACTGGCTCGCCTGGCCAGCACGTGCAGCTAACTGCCCGGCGATGGTCCACAGGCTCTCGCCGGATGCGACCTGATGGTATTGCCCGCCGCTAGCCGCGGGCATGGTAGTGGGAGGTACCACCGCGGCCGGCTGCGGACGAGCCGGTACATTCGGGCTCGGCATTACCGCCGCAACCGGCGCGGACATCGCCGGCATGGATGGCAACGGGTCGAGCAGTACGGTGTATTCGCGCAGCAGCCGGCTCTTGGTGCGGGCCACCTCAACGACGAAATTGAGATAGGGCTCGCGCACCGGCTTTTCGGAATACACCCGGATACGGCTTCCACTGGCGTCGACGATCGGAACGAACCGCAGGTCCTGCAGGAATGCGAGACGATCGACACCGATGCGCTGGAAGTCATCGGCCGAAGCCAGCATGACGCGGATGTCGCTGGCGCTGAGATTACCGGCGTCAACCAGTTGAATGTCGGCATTCAGTGGCTGGTTGAGCGCCGAGTGCAAGGTGATTTCACCCATGCCCAAGGCAGACGCCATCCCCGAATAGATCAGTGAACCCGATGCCACTGACCACAATATGCGACGACTGAATGCCATGTGGCCTTCCCCGTAGATTGGGCAGTCGACGCGTGATGTCGCTGGCCCGCCAGATGTTCATAGCTTGTGACGCAGTTATCGTCAAACGCGTGAAAAGCTTTATACAGACTGTCGGGTTTCGTTGTAAGGCATTTTGCTATCGCAGCAAGGTTTCACGACGGGCGGGCGGTCGCTGTACCGCACTGCCCTTTCAATAGCCGGCTGATAAGCGCCGCGGCTTACCGTTTGACCAGATTGGCCAGGATGCGCGCATGTACCTGCTGGCATTTCCGAAGGTCATCTTCATCGATACCGTCGAACAGCTCCTGACGAACCTGGGTGGATATCGCTTCGATTTTCTGAATCAACGGGCGCGCCGGGGCGCCGAGGGATATCAGCTTGGCGCGCCGGTCATCCGGGGCTGCCTTGCGATGAACCAGGCCCTGCGCCTCCAGACTATCGAGCAGCCGGGCCAGGGTCGGTCCTTCGACCGCAACGCTTTGAGCCAGCTCCCGCTGGGTCGGATCGTGATCGAACCTGGCCAGGTGCAGCAGAACGAGCCAGCGCGCCTGAGACAGGCCAAGGTCCGCAAGCCTGCGATCGAGTTCAGCACGCCAGCCACGCGACAGTTGTGCCAGCTGCATGGCGAAGCGATGTTGATCGGGGTACATGAAGACTGTTCCTGGAAAACCTAATTATTAGCGAGCTAATCACAGCATCAAAATGCTGGCAAGGCTACCAAAGATCGAGAACGTTACGCCGCATTGCCCTGGCATCCGGAGGGCTGCAAGCGACCAACAAGCGTAGCGGCACTCAGCCGCCGTCTAGGCCTACAGCTCGAACTCGGCCTGCAGCGCAGCACGCACGCAAAACAGGACGGGCTCAGACACCCGGCCAGCGAACAGCTCCGCTACCGCGGCGACGGGCGGGAGTTCTCCCTCGGCATCGAGGAAGGCTTCCTGGATCTCTTCCAGAAGCGCTTCAGGAAGATCAAGCGCTTGCTCGAGGCTCAGTTGCTGCTGGGCAATTGCCTCGGCGAGCATCGCGTAGACGTTCTTTTCGCTGCAGTCGAACTGCCGGGCGATCTGCGCAGGCGTCATGCCCGCTCGCGCCAGCGTGATGAGTTCATGCCGGAGATCAACGGGCGCACCGGTTGCCGGTTGCGCCGTGCCCTGCAGAGCTTCGAGAAAGGCCTGCCCATACCGGTCGAGCTTGCGAGCGCCGACGCCACTGATCCGCCCCATGTCGCCCAGCGTGCGCGGCTGGCTGCGCAGCATCTCAAGGAGCGTCGCGTCGGGAAAGATGACGTAAGGCGGTACAGCATGCTCCTCGGCCAACTTGCGTCGCAGTGCCCGAAGCGCTTCCCAGGTTTCACGTTCATCATCACGTACTAACTGGCTCGCCGCGCTGGCGGTCGGCTTGGGCGTTTTGCTCGGCTGTTCGCGACGCAGCGCCAGCGGCTCTTCGCCACGCAGCAATGCGCGGCAGCTGCCGTTGAGGCGCAGGCCACCGAAGCCTTCCAGATCGATATCCACCAGGCCTCGTGCGACCAGTTGGCGGTACAGCGAGCGCCACTCGCTTTCAGAAAGCGACTTGCCGAGGCCGAACACGGACAGGTGCTGGTGCCCCAGGCTGCGTATCTTTTCGTTGTCTCGCCCTAGCAGAATGTCGACGAGGTGACCGACGCCATAACGCTGGCCGCTGCGATAGATAGCCGACAGCGCCTGACGTGCCGGCTCCGTCGCGTCCCAGGTCTGGACGTCATCGACGCAGTTGTCGCAGTGCCCGCACGGTTCGGCAAGCAGCTCATCGAAGTAGCCCAGCAGCACCTGACGGCGGCAACGGGTCTCCTCACACAACGACAACATGGCGTCGAGCTTGTGCTGCTCGATGCGCTTGTGCCGGTCGTCGCCTTCGGAGTTGTTGAGCATCTGCTTGAGGAAGATGACATCCTGCAGCCCGTAGGCCATCCAGGCGTCGGACGGTAACCCGTCGCGCCCAGCCCGCCCCGTTTCCTGGTAGTAGGCCTCGAGCGACTTGGGCAGATCCAGGTGAGCGACGAAGCGAACGTTGGGCTTGTCGATGCCCATGCCGAACGCAATGGTCGCAACCATGATCAAGCCTTCCTCGTTGAGAAAGCGTTTCTGGTGGAAAGCCCTCAGCTCGCTTGGCAGCCCGGCGTGATAAGGCAGCGCGGGGAACCCCTGTTCGGACAGGAAGGCGGCTGTGTCGTCCACCTTTTTTCGCGACATGCAGTAGACGATGCCGGCATTGCCCCGGCGCTCGGCGAGAAAGGCGAGCAACTGCTTGCGCGGCTGCTCCTTCGGCACGATGCGGTAGAAGATGTTCGGACGATCGAAACTGGACAAGAACCGCTCGGCATTCTCCAGATGCAAACGCTGCACGATCTCTTCGCGGGTACGCTTGTCCGCAGTTGCGGTGAGTGCCAGGCGTGGCACCTCGGGGAAATACTCTGCAAGCTGCCCGAGCTGCAGGTATTCAGGACGGAAGTCGTGCCCCCATTGCGAGACGCAATGCGCCTCGTCGATGGCGAACAGGCCAATCGGCAGCCGTTGCAGGAACGCCAGCATCCGAGGCTGCACCAGCCGCTCCGGGGCAAGGTAAAGCAATTTGATTTCGTGACGACGCAGGCGATCGGCGATGTCGCGCTGCTGTTCCGCGCTCAGCGTCGAATTCAAGGCCACCGCCGGCACACCAAGCTCATCGAGCGTGGCGACTTGGTCGTCCATCAGTGCGATCAGCGGCGATACCACGACCGCCAAACCCTCGCGCAATAATGCCGGGACTTGATAGCACAGCGATTTACCGCCACCAGTGGGCATGAGCACCAGTGCATCACCGCCGCTGGCCACCCGCTCGATGATCGCGCCCTGGTTGCCGCGAAAAGCGTCGTAGCCAAATACATCTTTGAGAATGCGCTGTGCCTGGTCGAGCATGCCGGTCTCCGAAACAAGACGCGCGAGTATACGCGAGCGAGCCCATCGATTCAGGCGCCGTCACGACGTAGGAGATGGCCGGCCGCAGTCCATCAGGAACTCCTCGGGATTTTTCGCCTCTGTGCAGGCAGAAGCGCCAGGAATGCGACCCGCCCGGCGCGGTAGCCGGAGGCCCGCGGCTCGTCTAGAATCAGCGCTGTTTTCCATCCAAGGTAGCCACCGATGTCATTCGCCGAGCAACTCGCCCGCCTGCAAGTGTTTCTGGATGCAGACGACCTGCATGAAGAAGCGCTGGATTACATCGCCGCGCACGGCTACCTCACGGCCCTGTGCATCTGCTCGGAAGAAGTGCCCGAGCGTGAGTGGATCGACGCGTTGTTCGCCGAGCCGCCAAAGTACTCTGACGATACCGAGCGAGACGCCATCGAGGCGACGCTGGTTCAACTCAAGGCGCATATTGCGCGCCAGCTGGCCAGTGACGAGGACATGGAGTTGCCCTGTGAGCTCGACATGGGCGACGACCCTGACGAGTCCGACCTTCGAGGGTGGTGCATCGGCTTCATGGAAGGCGTTTTCATGCGGGAAGCCGTCTGGTTCGAGGAGGCCGAGGAGGAAGTCAGCGAGCTCTTGTTACCGATCATGGTCGGCTCAGGCCTGTTCGACGAGCAGCCAGAGTTCAGCGACATCGCGGCCGACCCGGCGCTGGTCGACGAGATGGTTTCGCAGATCCCAGAAATCCTCACGGCCCTCTATCTGATCTGCCACGCCCCTGAAGAGAAACCCGCGCTGCTCAAGCCTCGTCGTCACTGACCGAGCCGCGCCTTGACTCCTCGCGCCCAGTATCGCAACCCGGTCCTGCGGTATGCGCTACTGGGCATAGGCTGGCTAAGCGTAGCCTTGGGCGTGATCGGCATCTTCCTTCCCGTGCTGCCAACCACGCCTTTCCTTCTGTTGGCGGCGGCGTGCTTCGCACGCAGTTCGCAGCGATTCTACGACTGGCTCGTTGGCCACCCGCGCCTTGGTCCCTGGTTTCGTGACTACCTCGACGGCAAAGGTATTCCGCTCAAGGGCAAGGTTTACGCGATCAGCCTGATGTGGCTCAGCATTGGTGTGTCGTGCTGGCTGGTCCCGTTGATCTGGGCTCGGGTTGGCATGCTCACCAGCGCGACGCTCGTGACCCTGTACATCCTGCGCCTCAAGACGCTGCCTAACCGCTGAGCTTCGTTTCTTTACGTCGAATGGTTGCGCCGGTAAGTGGCCTCGCCCATCGCTTGGATCTGGCTTTCAATGAGGGCGTCGAACGGGCGCAACAGCGCATCGAAGCGCCCGTCCCCCTCAAGCGCATTCAACGCCACCACGATGGACTCCAACGTCGACAGCGCCCCCGGCATCGGCGCCTTGCGCAGCCGATAGCGCGACACCAACCCCGGCGGGAGCGTGACACGCGGCAAGCTGGCGATTCCGGGATTCACGTGAAGAAGCTTGCGCGCCTTGCGCCAGGTTCCGTCCGGAACGATGAGCGTGAGCGGTCGAGCTGAACCAGCCAGCGACGCGACCGGCAGCGCGCCTTCTCCCGGAAAGAGCAATACAGGGTCTACCGTTGACTGGGGCAGCGCATCGAACTGTTCGCCCACGACCAGTTCGGCGTTGCGCAAACCCAGCGCAGCCAGGCGTCCGGTGTTGAGCGCATGGCTCACTTCGCTGGGATGTTGCAGGATGAGCACCCGGGTGCGACTGGTCAACGACGGAATCAGTGGGCACAGGCAGTGGCTGAGCGGTCGATGACAGCGTGAGCATTGCGGACGGGACATGACGACTCCTGGGCGGGCCGCGAAGTCTGCCATAACCGGCAAGCCTCCGCGCAGCGGCTATGCTGGAGCGATCCAACCTCGTCTGGAACGAATCATGATCACACTGCATCATCTGGAGAACTCTCGTTCTCACCGGGTGCTCTGGCTGCTGGAAGAGTTGCAGCTGCCCTATGAAATCAAGCGATACGCACGTGACGCCCGGACAATGCTTGCGCCGGACGACCTGAAAGCCGTCCACCCGCTGGGTAAGGCCCCGGTGATCACTGATGGGGACCTGTGCCTGGCCGAGTCCGGCGCCATCCTCGAGTACCTTGCCGAACGGTATGCCGAAGGGGCTCCTCTTGCACTGCCGGAGTCGGGCACACCCGAGCATCTGCGGCTGCGCTACTGGATGCATTACGCCGAAGGGTCAGCCATGCCACCCTTGCTGCTACGGCTCGTCTTCGACCGGGTCGCCAACGGGCCGATGCCCTTCTTTGTCCGCCCTGTCGCTCGCGCCATTGCGAGGGGTGCGAACCAGGCCTTCATCGGGCCGCAACTCAAGCTACACCTCGACTATATGGAGGGCGAGCTGGGCAAATCGGACTGGTTCGCCGGATCGACGTTCAGCATTGCCGATATTCAGATGAGCTTCCCTCTGGAGGCAGCCGAGGCACGCGCCGGCCTCGATGCAAGCCGGCCTCGCCTGAAAGGTTTCCTGAGCCGCATACGCGAACGGCCCGCTTACCAGCGGGCCGTTCAACATGGAGGACCTGTGATGACCGGACGGTAGCGCCTGGTCAGCGACGTGGACGGGCCGTCTTGTCGCGATGCGCCTCTACCCGAATGGGCTGCAAACGAGGCGATTCGACGAAGCCAAGCGCCACTGCCAGATTCCAGCACACACTATTGAGCCATGCTTTCATGGGCGAACCCTCCTGCTTGATAACGGGTCTAGGTGGAGCCATAGGGCTTCGGTTGGAGCATAACCCAAGAAATGCACGCCCGCCTGAGACAGCTGTTGCAACATGTTCGGCGCGAGGTGTCGTTCATCCGGCTCTATAAGGTGCGACACGACCCGTCACCAGGCGTTCACCGCGCGCCAGCGCCGATCGTCATTGGGTTGCACCCTGGCGCCTCCGATAGGGAAAGACGTCAATCACCTTGCCATCATTAATTGCTTGCTGAAGGCCTTTCCAATAATCGGCGTCGTAAAGCTCGCCGTGCAGCTTGGCAAATAGCCGGCGCAGGCGCATATCGGCGAATAAGAAGCGCGGAAACTCTTCAGGGAATACATCGTTCGGCCCGACCGAATACCAGGGTTCCGAGGAGAGTTCGTCCTCGGGGTAGCGCGCCTCGGGAATGTGGCGGAAATTGACCTCGGTGAGAAAGCAGATCTCGTCGTAGTCGTAAAACACCACACGTCCATGGCGGGTCACACCAAAGTTTTTCAGCAGCATGTCCCCGGGGAAAATGTTTGCGGCAGCCAGCTGCTTGATTGCCAGCCCATAGTCCTCCAGCGCCTCGAGCACCTGCTGCTCGCTGCCGTTTTCCACGTAGAGATTCAACGGCGTCATACGGCGTTCGGTCCAGCAGTGGCGCACCAACACCGTATCGCCCTGCACCTCGACCGTGGACGGCGCCACGTCCAGAAGCTCGGCCAGGCATTCTGGCTCGAATTTGGACACAGGGAAGCGGAAGTCTGCGAACTCTTGCGTATCGGCCATACGACCGACCCGGTCGACGCTCTTCACCAGCCGATACTTTTCTATGACGGTGGCGCGACTGACCGTCTTCGCATGGGAAAAGCGATCCTTGATGATCTTGAACACCGTATTGAAGCCCGGCAGCGTGAATACGCTCATCACCATGCCGCGTACGCCAGGCGCCATCACGAAGCGGTCGTCAGTGTTCGCCAGATGATCGATGAGCGCACGATAGAACTCAGATTTGCCGTGCTTGTAGAAACCGATTGAGGTGTATAGCTCGGCAATGTGCTTGCCGGGCAGGATGCGCTGCAGGAAACCAATGAACTCGGCCGGAATTGCCACCGCGACCATGAAGTACGAGCGGGTGAACGAGAAGATGATCGACACCTCGGCCTCGTCGGTGATCAGGCCGTCCACCTGGATGCCGACGCCCTCACGGTGCAACAGCGGAAACACCAGCGGCCACTGTTCGTCGCGGGTGTGGATGCGGCCCACCAGGTACGCGCCTTTGTTGCGATAGAGCACCGAAGTGAAGAGCTCAACGGTTAGCTCCGGGTCCTTGCAGACCCAGTCCGGCAATGCGGCCGCCAGTTGTGCTTCGAGCCGCTGGAGGTCATCGGCAAGATCCCCGTAGGGCACGTCGAAAGCGAAATCAGTCAGGATCTGCTGCAATACGCCGCGCAAGTCGCCGCCCGGCTGGTAGCGGCGGGTCTGCGCCATACGCTGGGCACGGCTGGCCGGGCGCGTGGTGTGGATGAACATGGTGTCGTCGCTGATGCAGTCATGGCTGAACAGCGTGCAGAAGATCGAGTTGTACCAGGTTTCCGACAGCTCATCGTCGAAGCGCGGATTGATCAGTTCGATGTACTCGGCCTTGACCCGCGGCCATCGATTGACGTCCAGCAGCATCTCGGACGCGAAGGCGGCGCGCAAGCCGTCAGCCGTCTCGCCCACTCTCTGCTCGTAGAGGTTGATCCTGGCGGCTGAAGCGCGCTGCGCATCCTGCCATCGCGCCTCTTCGAAACGCGACCTGGCGCCTTCGGTAATCAGCCTGAACCGCTCGCGATAATCATCGAATCCCTGAAGGATGTGCCGGGCAATGTCCACGTCTGGCGAGTGGTGCGCCATAGGGTTGCTCTCGCTGCGTTAAAGCGGCGAGCTTATCCAGAGGCAGAGGCCAATGAAAGTTGATCAGCCAAACGGGAGCTTTTGAAAGCGTATTTGGAGTTGTCAGCTCGCCTGGGCTGGCCAACACTCATCGCTTCTCTGCTGGAGCTCTACGATGAGCCCTCTCGACTTGCTGCGCCTGCTCAGCCTGGCCGCCATCTGGGGCGCCAGCTTCCTGTTCATGCGCATCATCGCGCCGGAACTCGGCACCTTTCCGACCGCTTTTTTCCGCGTACTGTTTGCCTGCCTCGGCCTGCTGCCCATCGTGTGGATCATGCGGCTGCGCTGGGATTTTCGCGGCAAGCTGAAGCTCTGCCTGATCCTGGGCGCGATCAACTCCGGCATTCCATTCGCACTGTACGCACTGGCAGCGCAGTTTCTTCCAACGGGGTATTCAGCGATTTTCAATGCAACGACACCCATGATGGGCGTGATAATCGGCGCCCTGTTCTTCGCCGAGACGATGACCGCTTCGAAATGGATCGGCGTGCTGGTTGGACTGACGGGTGTTGCGCTACTCACGCGCACCGGGCCGGTGGAGGTCGACCTGCAGCTCCAGATCGGCGCGTTCGCGTGCCTCGGTGCAACCGCCTGCTACGGCTTCGGCGGGTTTCTGACGCGCCGGTGGATCAACCAGCGGGGCGGCCTGACCAGCGAGCTGGTGGCCTTCGGAAGCCAAGTTGGCGCGGCGGTCGCTTTGCTGCCGCTGTTCGTCATCTCACTTTATGCGGCACCGCCGGTTTCATGGGGAGATGGGCGGGTGTGGCTCAGCCTGGCTGGGCTTGGCATCGGTTGCACCGCTTTCGCCTACCTTCTCTACTTTCGGCTGCTCGCCGATATCGGCCCGGTCCGTACCTTGACGGTGACCTTCATCATTCCGCCGTTTGGCGTGTTGTGGGGTGCACTGTTTCTAGGCGAACCACTGGACTGGGCGTACGCCTATGGTGGCGCGCTGATCGCTGTAGCACTCTGGCTCGTGCTGCGACAGGCGCCGCCCGCGATCGCAGCAGCGCAATCCCAACGCGGCTAGGCGAGGCAGGCGGCCGAAATCGGTGAGCGTTTCAGCCCGATGAACCTGCCCCGCGCAGCGCCTGTTACTGCTGCAGCTCCTGCTCGCCGAACAGGTCGGCAAACAACATGCTGGACAGGTAACGCTCGCCGGAGTCCGGCAGGATCACCACGATATTCTTGCCTTGCATCTCGGGTTTCTCGGCCAGGCGCACCGCGGCGGCCATGGCGGCACCGCAGGAGATCCCGCAGAGGATGCCCTCCTCGCGCATCAAGCGCAGGGCCATGGCCTTGGACTCCTCATCGTCGACCCGCTCGACCTGATCAACGATTGAAAGGTCCAGGTTTTTCGGCACGAAGCCTGCGCCGATGCCTTGGATCTTGTGCGGGCTCGGCTTGACCTCCTCGCCCGCCAGCGTCTGGCTGATCACCGGTGAGCTGACCGGCTCGACGGCCACGCTGAGGATTTGCTTGCCCTTGGTCTGCTTGATGTAGCGCGACACGCCGGTGATGGTGCCACCCGTGCCGACCCCGGCGACCAGCACGTCGATGTTGCCTTCGGTATCGTTCCAGATCTCCGGGCCCGTAGTTTTCTCATGGATAGCCGGGTTCGACGGGTTTTCGAACTGCTGCGGCATGAAATACTTCTCAGGATCAGACCCGGCGATTTCCGCTGCTTTTTCGATCGCCCCCTTCATCCCTTTGGCGGGTTCGGTAAGCACCAGCTCCGCACCAAGCGCCTTGAGTACCTTGCGCCGCTCAAGGCTCATCGAGGCCGGCATGGTCAACATCAGCTTGTAGCCGCGCGCAGCGGCGACGAAGGCAAGCCCGATGCCGGTATTGCCGGACGTAGGCTCGACCAGCGTCATGCCCGGCTTCAGGCGGCCGTTTTGCTCGGCGTCCCAGATCATCGCCGCCCCGATGCGGCACTTGACCGAATAGGCTGGGTTACGCCCTTCGATCTTGGCCATGATGCTGACGCCCTTTGGGCCCAGGCGATTGATCATGACCAGCGGCGTGTTTCCGATGGTTTGCGCGTTGTCAGCGAAGATGCGGCTCATGGCGGTGTCCCTGAGATGAAAAAACCAGATTCAAGAGCCTAAGCGCAGTCCAGGAAGCCGTCCAGCCGAACTCACCCGCCGCGATGCGGGTCCACCTTGGTACGCCCTTATCGATGACCTCAAACCCGCCAGGCTCACCATGAAGAAAAGCTTTCGCTTGCCGCTGTGGATACTGCTCGGCATCGCCCTTCTGCTGATCGTTGCGCACCTCGCGTTGCCGCATCTGGTGCTGAACTACCTGAACGACAAGATGGCCGACATGGGCGACTACCATGGCCGTATCGAAGACGTCGACTTGGCTTGGTGGCGCGGCGCCTACAGCCTCGACGGCGTTCACATAGAGAAAAAGCAAGAACCGGTACAGGCCCCACTGTTCACCGCCTCGTCCGTCGATATTGGCGTCAGCTGGCGCACGCTGTGGCGCGAGCGCGCCCTGGTCGGCGAGGTAATCCTCCATGAACCGCACCTGAATTTCGTCGACGACAACGAGCCGGACGAGGACCAGACCGGTGAAGGCGTCGACTGGCGCGAGCGAGTGAACGAGCTGGTGCCTTTCACCCTGAACGAGCTGCGGGTCGAGAACGGTCAGGTGTCATTTCGCAAGTTCGACGCCGATCCGCCTGTTCATCTCTATGCCAATGCCATAAACGCCAGCCTCTATAACCTCACCAACTCGGCGGACCAGGCCGATGGCCGCCGCGTCGCGACCTTCGAGGGCCAGGCACGCTTCTACAACCAGGCCCCCATCGAAGCCACGGCCCATTTCGACCCGTTCAGCGACTGGGAAGATTTCGATATCGACCTGCGCATGACCGGGCTGGACCTGACCAAACTGAACGACTTCAGCAATGCCTACGCCAACTTCGATTTCAAGGCGGGCACCGGGGACCTGGTCATGGAAGTAGAGGCAAACGACAGTCAGCTCGACGGGTATATCAAGCCGCTGCTGCACAATGTCGAGGTGTTCGACGTCGAGCAGGACATCAAAAACGAGGACAAGGGGTTCTTCCGCGGCATCTGGGAAGGCCTGGTCGGCGGCAGTGAAGACATCCTCAAGAACAAGAGCAAGGACCAGTTCGCCACCCGCGTCGAACTGTCCGGCAGCACCAAGGATACCGACGTGAGCCCGTTCCAGGCGTTTCTGGCGATCCTGCGTAACGGCTTCATCGAAGCCTTCTCGACTCGCTTCGAGCGGTCGATTTCCGAACAGGATAATTGAAAGGGAACGCTGCCAGACACGCTGCCCATTCAGTGACTGAATACCGCGCTCGCGTTCACAGCGCGGATTCCATCCCTTATAGTCGGCCGCTTGACCCTTCACGAAGCGCCTGCATTGCCAGGCCCACCAAGGAAACCCAGATGAAGTTCGAAGGCACCCGGTCCTACGTCGCCACCGACGACCTGAAGCTCGCCGTCAACGCTGCCATCACGCTGGAACGCCCTCTGCTGGTCAAGGGCGAACCGGGCACCGGCAAAACCATGCTGGCTGAACAGCTAGCCGAATCGTTCGGCGCCAAACTGATTACCTGGCACATCAAGTCCACCACCAAAGCGCACCAAGGCCTGTATGAGTACGATGCGGTTAGCCGGCTGCGCGATTCCCAGCTCGATTCGGACCGCGTCCACGATGTACGCAACTACATCAAGAAGGGCAAGCTCTGGGAGGCGTTCGAATCCGAGCAGCGTGTCATCCTGCTGATCGACGAGATCGACAAGGCGGACATCGAGTTCCCCAACGACTTGTTGCAGGAACTCGACAAGATGGAGTTCTACGTCTATGAGACCAATGAAACCATCAAGGCCCGACAGCGCCCGATCATCATCATCACCTCGAACAACGAAAAGGAATTGCCAGACGCGTTCCTGCGTCGCTGCTTTTTCCACTACATCGCTTTTCCGGACCGCGAGACGTTGCAGAAGATCGTCGACGTGCACTACCCAGACATCAAGAAAGAGCTCGTGGCCGAAGCCCTGGACGTATTCTTCGACGTGCGCAAGGTGCCGGGCCTGAAGAAGAAGCCGTCCACCAGCGAGCTGGTCGACTGGCTCAAGCTGTTGATGGCCGACAACATCGGAGAAGCCGTCCTGCGCGAGCGCGATCCCACGCGGGCCATTCCTCCGCTGGCCGGGGCGCTGGTGAAGAACGAGCAGGACGTGCAACTGCTTGAACGCCTGGCGTTCATGAGCCGTCGCGCCAATCGCTGACCGACGCCGGTTCACCCGAGCCGGCGGTGACCGAACGGGAGAAGTGACATGCAAACGCTTACCGGTAGTTGCCTGTGCGGCGTCGTGCGCTATCGCATCGACGCACCGATCGACGAGCTGACCCACTGCCACTGCAAGATGTGCCGCAAGGCACATGGCGCGGCGTTCGCCACTTATGCGAGCGTCCCGCTGGATGCATTTCACTTTCTCTCCGGCAAGGACCAGCTGGGCGTCTATCACTCGTCGGAGCACGTGACGCGCACGTTCTGCATCCGCTGCGGCTCCAACCTGCAATTCGTCAACAACCGCTCGCACGAGCTCGGCGTCGCCGCCGGCACGCTCGACTCCCCGTTGCCCGCCCCGTCCCAGGCGCACATCTTCGTGAAATCGAAGGCGGACTGGTATGCCATTCGCGACGGGCTGCCCGAGCACGACGAAGATCTCTAACCAAGGACTATGGGCGCCCTATGCCGGCGCCCGCGAGGTTTCATCATGCTGCTTGGCCTGTTCAATGAGATGCGCGCCGCCAAGGTGCCGGTATCGGTGCGCGAATTGCTCGACCTGATCAACGCGTTGAAACACAACGTCGTCTTCGCCGACATGGACGAGTTCTACTACCTCGCCCGGGCGATCCTGGTGAAGGACGAGCGCCACTTCGACAAGTTTGATCGTGCGTTCGGTGCCTATTTCAACGGGCTGGAAAGCCTGGATCGGCACATCGAGGCGTTAATTCCTGAGGAATGGCTGCGCAAGGAGTTCGAACGCTCGTTGAGCGACGAGGAGCGCGCGAAGATTGAATCACTCGGCGGGCTCGACAAGCTCATCGAGGAATTCAAGAAGCGCCTCGAGGAACAGAAAGGCAAGCATGCCGGCGGCAACAAGTGGATCGGCACTGGCGGCACCAGCCCCTTCGGCTCGGGCGGCTACAACCCCGAAGGGATCCGCATCGGTGACGCGGGCAAGCGCCAGGGCAAGGCGGTGAAAGTCTGGGATCAACGTGAGTACAAGAACCTCGACGACCAAGTCGAGCTCGGCACGCGCAATATCAAGGTGGCCCTGAGGCGCCTGCGAAAGTTTGCTCGCCAAGGCGCGCAGGATGAACTGGACCTGGACGGCACCATCGATCACACCGCACGTGACGGCGGGCTGCTCAACATCCAGATGCGGCCCGAACGGCGCAACGCGGTGAAGTTACTGATTCTGTTCGACATCGGCGGTTCGATGGATGCGCACGTGAAGGTCTGCGAGGAGCTCTTTTCGGCCTGCAAGACCGAGTTCAAGCATCTGGAGTATTTCTACTTCCACAACTTCATCTACGAGTCAGTGTGGAAGAACAATTTCCGCCGTACGTCCGAGCGCACCTCCACGCTGGATCTGCTGCACAAATACGGGCCGGACTATAAAGTCGTCTTTGTCGGGGACGCGGCGATGGCCCCGTATGAGATCACCCAGCCAGGCGGGAGCGTCGAGCACTGGAACGAAGAAGCCGGCTACGTCTGGATGCAACGCTTCATGGAAAAGTACAAGAAGCTTATCTGGATCAATCCATACCCCAAGGACACCTGGGGCTACACGGCATCCACGGGGATCGTCCGCGACCTGGTAGAGGACCGGATGTTCCCCCTGACCTTGAGCGGGCTCGAGGACGGCATGCGATTCCTCTCCAAGTGAGCCACTGGCCAAACGACTCAAGCCACCGCACTTACCGTTTCGGCGGTAACGAGTGGCCCGCTCGGCGCCGGCTCGACCGGCGCTGAGGAAACAAGGCCTGGCGTAGCAGCAGATAGATGCTCTCGACCAGCCAGGCCAACAACAGCGCGCACGCCAGCCCCCAGCCGATAGCATCCGGTCCCAGCAAAATCTGGAAATCGTAGCTTCGCCAGACCTGTTCGCGAATTTGCTCATCCGCACCGATCCATACGTGCCAGGCCCGAGCGAACCACGGCCCCTGCATGATCCGCCACTCTCGGTCGAGCAGGCGCGAGCGCTCGACCAGCCCGGCGACACTGCGCGCGTCGCTCTGAATCACCGGATCCTCGCTGGTGCGATAGTGCTCGACCAGCGCGTTGAGGTCACCCTGGAAGAAGCGACCCGCCGTCTCCTGGAATCCAACGAGCGCCTGCTGCGATTCCAGCCGACGCGCCTCGACATGGTTGCCATAGGCCTCGATGAAGCTCGGAACCTGGACGCCCACCAGCAGCCCCAGCGCAAACAGCGTCAACCGCAGGTAACTACGCAACATCACTGCACTTGCCCTTGCGCCACACATTCGCCGAGCCGCCACAGTGTCCACTCGCCCGGTTGGTGGGTGTGCCATTGCTCGTTATCGGTCAGGGGCTCGGTGGCCAGCACCGTCACCACGTCGTCCGGCGTAGTCTCGGCCTTGAAGTCGACGGTCAACTCGGCATCCTTCAGCTGCGCCGGACCGAAGGGCGCGCGTCGGGTGATCTGCGCGAGCTTCGTCGTGCAAAAACTGAACAGCCATTCGCCATTGCTCAACAGGCAATTGAAGACGCCCTTCGCGCGGTAACCCGCGCATGCCTCGAGCAAATGAGGCAGCAGGTCTTCGGCGGCGACCCGGTCAGGAAAGTTGTTGCGGATGCGGCTGAGCAAATCGCAGAAGGCTGCTTCACTGTCCGTATCCCCCACCGGGCGGTAGAACCCCGGCGCAGGGGCGAAGTCACTCAACTGCCCATTGTGGGCGAAGCACCAATGCTGGCCCCACAGCTCGCGCACGAAGGGATGCGTGTTGACCAGCGCGACCTTGCCCACGTTGGCATGACGGATATGGCCAATAACGACCTGGCTCTTGATCAGATAGTGCTGGACCATCTTCGCCACTTCCGATTCGCAACTCGCGACGGGATCCTGGAACAGCCGAAGCCCTCGGCCTTCGTAGAAAGCGATGCCCCAACCGTCCTTATGCGGCCCTGTGCGGCCGCCGCGCTGCATCAAGCCAGTAAAACTGAAGTGAATATCGGTGGGTACGTTGGCGCTCATGCCGAGCAGTTCACACATGTGATCTCTCCGATGGGTCATGCAACGTCCGCGCGGGCCTCGCTACAGGCGCGGCTCGGTCCGGGCCCGATAGCGATCGGCAGGAGCGTAGTGGTCCCGCTCGTCCTGTTCGTCCAGACGCTCGCGCAAGGTACGTGGATCTTCGCTCTCGCTCGCCTTCGCCTGGCTCTGGCGACGCTTTCGCTCGATCGGCCAGCGAACGGCGACGAATACGGCATAGAGCGCGAAGGCAATCAAACCATAAAGGGCTAGGTCGGCCGCGGCCCGCCAGACGTTATTGCCGACCTTGAACAACATATCGAGCGCGGTGATGGCCACCGCCGGCGCGAACAGTTCTTTGGCCGGATCGACGATCGTCGGGGTGAACAACAGCACCGCAACGATCAACCGGAGCGGCTCGCGCAGCCAGCGCCATAGCGGGCGTGTCATGCGGAACCAAACCAGCAGGCAACCCAGCGCAGCAATGCCGTACGCGGCCCAGGCGAGTGAATATTCGTTGGTCATTTCGAACATGGCGATCTCATGGCAGGCCGGCACGTCTTCCCGGCTTCGACACGCGGCATGATAGCAGCCCCGGGCCCGCGCACCGCGACCGAAACGATGTAATGCAAGCTGGTCACCGGGCGCGCAACGCCGTATAAACCTTGCAAAAAACGCCAAGCGCCCAATGCGTGCCAAGCAGCCATACTTGTCGTAAACGACACATCAGGAGATTCACCATGACCTACAAGCATATTCTGGTCGCCACTGACCTGAACGAAGAATGCCATCCGGTCGTAGCACGCGCCCAAGCGCTGGCGACGGCCAGCGGGGCGAAGCTGGCGCTGGTCCACGTCATCGAGCCGATGGCGATGGCTTTCGGCGGTGACGTCCCGATGGACCTTTCCATGCTGCAACAACAACAGTTCGACCAGGCTCGCGATCGCCTGGCGGTGTTTGCCGACCGCTATCCTGGCCTGACCGCCGAGCAACGTCACATTGCCTACGGCCAGCCGCGACAAGAGGTTCACCGTCTGGTCAGGGAGCAGGGTTGTGATCTGGTGGTTGTCGGCAGTCATGGCCGCCATGGCCTGGCCTTGCTCCTGGGCTCGACCGCCAACGACATCCTTCATGGCGCGCCATGCGACGTACTGGCAGTGCGCCTGAAGAAACCGGAATAACCCATCGCCTACAGCCTGGCAGCCGCTCCGGAGGCCAGGCTGGCTGCGCCATCGCGCCGCCGATGAGGTCGGGCGCATACGCCTAGTTGTACGGGCGCGATTCAGACGACCTCGACCCCCTCCCCCGCACTCATCACCATCGGCCGAATTTTCTGCAGCTGGGTTTCCAGCGAGTAGGTCAGGCTCGAGGCCATCGAGAAGAAGGTCAGAAAGGCCTTCAGGTTCGAATCACCGCGGCAGGTGTCATGGATGCGCTGCCAGAAGGCTTGGTTGACCAGTTGCAATTGCTGGAACGAGCGCACCAGGCCACGCAATTCCCAATCCGCATGCCGCCCTTCGCGCAAGTTGAAGTATTGCCGGGCCAGATAGAGTGACACCGCACGCAGCACGAACTCCTGGTTGCTGGCAAACGGCAGGTGCTGGTACGCCATGGGTTTGAGCCGGCCCAGAATCGGGCAAGCACTGGTCGCCATGATCACTCCGAGCAAGGCGCGCAGGCCTTCGTCCAGGCCGACCAGCTTGCTGTATTCGCGCTCGGGCGTACGCACCTCGACACGCGCTTTCTGTACCGCCGGGAGGCCCTGGAAATCTTCGATCACCCGGTGCAAATCCACCGCCGCCGGGCAGTGGCTGAAGCGATCCCGGCTCAACGGGCAGTTGCTGCACTGTTGGTGGTCCAGCCGCGTCCACTTTGGCGCGAGCCGGGCAGCCTCCTCGTCATAGCCTCGATCCGGCTCGATCCGGTAGCTGAACGCATGCTCGTCGTCGAGGACGATGCGGTATTCGATTGCCATCTAGTCTCCGTCCAAATACTGACAGATGTTGTGTATTGACCCAAGCCACGGACCTGCAGACGCAAGCCATTCTGCGTAATTGCATCCAGACGCTGTATGCGGCTCCGTGACACGGAGCCGGAAGATGTCAACCCTCCAGTTCCGCCCAGCGCTCGAGCAACTGATCGAGTGACTGCTGCAACGCCTCGAGCCGAGCTATCGTTTCGCTGGTCTGCGTCGCGGGCTGCTGATAGAAGTCCGGCTGCGCCATTTCTTCCTGCACCGCTGCGATTTGCTGCTCCGCCTCGTCGATCTTGGCGGGCAAGGCATCGAGCTCGCGTTGATCCTTGTAGCTGAGCTTCTTTCTCGCCGGTGCTGGCTCGTTGGCTGGCTGAGCCGACGTCTTGGCGGGCGCGGGCTCTGCCTGCTGCACGGCACCTTTATCCTCACGGGTATCGCCCACGCCCAGCAGCCGGATCGAACCGCCCTGCCGCAGCCAGTCCTGATAGCCGCCCACATATTCGCGCACGACCCCGTTACCCTCGAACACCAGCGTGCTGGTCACCACGTTATCGAGGAAGGCCCGATCGTGACTGACCATCAGCACCGTGCCCTGGAAACCCAACAGCACTTCTTCGAGCAACTCCAGGGTTTCGACGTCGAGGTCGTTGGTCGGCTCGTCCAGCACCAGCAGGTTCGCCGGCTTGCTGAACAGACGAGCCAGCAATAGACGTGCCCGCTCGCCTCCAGACAGCGCCTTGACAGGGGTGCGAGCACGTTGCGGGCTGAACAGGAAGTCGCCCAGATAGCTGAGTACGTGGCGGTTCTGCCCATCGATGGTGATGAAGTCACGCCCCTCGGCAACGTTGTCGATCACCGTTTTCTCGAGATCGAGCTGGTGACGCAATTGGTCGAAATACGCCACTTCCAACCGAGTGCCCGCTTCTACGCTTCCGCTGGTGGGTTGCAGATCGCCCAACAACAGCTTGAGCAAGGTGGTCTTGCCACTGCCGTTAGCACCCAGCAGGCCGACCCGGTCACCCCGTTGCAAGACCAGCGAGAAATCCCGGATCAACGGCTGGCCGCCCGGGTGTGCGAAGCCAGCGTGCTCGGCAACGATGACCTGCTTGCCGGACTTCTCTGCCGTCTCGATCTGAATGTTCGCCTTACCCTGCCGCTCTCGCCGCTCGCTCCGCTCGGCACGCAGCGCCTTCAACGCACGCACACGGCCCTCGTTACGGGTCCGCCGCGCCTTGATGCCTTGGCGAATCCACACTTCCTCCTGGGCGAGCTTCTTATCGAACAGCGCGTTGGCCGTCTCTTCGGCAGCCAGTTGCTGGTCTTTGTGGACGAGAAAGCTGGCGTAATCTCCGTTCCAGTCGATCAATCGCCCGCGGTCGAGTTCGAGGATGCGTGTGGCCAGGTTCTGCAGGAAGGCACGGTCGTGGGTAATGAACAAGACGGCGCCGTTGAAGCCGGTCAGCGCCTCCTCCAACCAGGCGATCGCGCCGATATCCAGATGGTTCGTGGGCTCGTCGAGCAGCAGCAGATCCGGCTCGGACACCAGCGCCTGGGCCAGCAGCACGCGGCGGCGCCAGCCACCGGAAAGCTCGGCAAGGGTCTTGTCGGCCGGCAGCTGAAGGCGGCTCAGCGTGCTGTCGACAAGCTGCTGCAAGCGCCACCCATCCTTCGCCTCGAGCGCTTGCTGTACATGCATGAGTTTTTCCAGGTCGGCATCACCCTGGATGTTCTGGCTTAGGTGGTGGTATTCGGCAAGCAGCTGGCCCACGCCGGACAGCCCTTCGGCAACCACATCGAATACCGTACGTTCGTCAGCGCGCGGCAACTCCTGAGGCAGCTCGCCGATCTTCAATCCCGGCGCACGCCAGATCTCACCGTCGTCGGGCAGCTGGCTGCCCTTGACCAGCGCCAGCATGCTGGATTTGCCAGTGCCGTTGCGGCCGATGATGCAGACCCGCTCACCCCGCGCAATCTGCCAGGACACGCCATCGAGCAGCGGATTGGCGCCATAGGCGAGGGACACATCGGTCAGTTTGAGCAGGGTCATGGCTACCTCCGGGAAACAGGGCGCGCATTCTAGCAGAGGCACGCCCTGCCCCGCGGTGTACCGACAGGTGCCCTTTTCCCTCTCAGGGGTGCGCTTCGGACGTGAAGAAGGGGTCGATAGGCTACGCTCGTCGGAAGATCGGCGTTGTTTGTTTCAAGAGCTTAATCCCCGTTTAACTTGGCTCTCCGCGCCAGCTAAGCTACCCACCGATCGATCTCTTTTCTCCCGCCCCCTGGAAGTATCATGCGCGGCCGTATCGCCAGTCTCTGTCTATCCGCTCTCTTCACAGCCGTAACCTTCGACACCTTTGCAGCCACCAGCCTGGACCAGCAACGTCAGTACTACGACGAAGCCAAGCGGGCGCTGGCCAAGGGTGACAGCGGTCCATATCGACGGTACGCCAGTGCGCTGCGCGATTATCCGCTCGAGCCCTACCTGGCCTACGACGAGTTGACGGCTCGCCTGAAGACCGCAAGCAACGCGGAAGTCGAGCGATTCCTGGCCGAGCACGGCGACCTTCCCCAGGCCAACTGGATGAAGTTGCGTTGGCTTCGGCTGCTGGCAGCACGCGGCGACTGGCAGCCCTTTGTTGCTCATTACGACTCGAAAATGAATTTCACCGAGCTGGATTGCCTATACGGCCAGTACCAGCTCGGCAGCGGCCAAACGCAGGCGGGTTATGCAACCGCCGAGCGCCTCTGGCTGGTCGGCAAGTCGCAGCACGAGGCCTGTGATGCCTTGTTCGATCGCTGGGAGGCGGCCGGACAGCTCACCGATCGCCTTCGCTGGCAGCGCGCCAAGCTGGCCGTCGAGGCTGGCAACTATGCCCTGGCGAAATACCTGATCAAGAGTGTGCCGGCTCTCAAGCGCGAAGGTGAGCTCATGCTCGACGTGGCGCAGAAGCCTCAGCTGCTGACACAACCCGATCGCTTCACCTCGACGGGTCCCGCAATGGCTGACGTTGTCTCCGTTGGCCTGCGCCGGCTCGCACGACAGGACCCGGAAAAAGCACTCGGCCTGCTGGACGTCTACGCTCGGCGCCACGCCTTCTCCAATGATGAGAAGGTCGCCATTGCCCGACAGATCGGCCTGACCCTGGCCAAACGCTTCGACCCGCGCGGGCTCAAGGTGATGGCCGAATATGATCCACAACTGCGTGACGACACGGTCAGCGAATGGCGTGCTCGCCTACTGTTACGCCTGGGACGCTGGAGCGAGGCCCATGAACTCACCCAGCGCTTTCCCGAAACGCTCGCCAACACGAACCGCTGGCGGTACTGGAAAGCACGCAGCCTCGAGCTGGCTCAACCGAACAGCGCACAGGCCGCGGCACTCTACAAACCCGTCGCCGGCGAGCGGGACTTCTATGGCTTCCTATCCGCCGACCGCATCCAGGCGCCCTACCGCCTGAACCATCAGCCGCTCGCGCTGGCTCCAGAGGTCATCCAGAAAGTCCGAAACACGCCCGGTATCCGTCGCGCCATGGAGTTTCATGCACGCGGGCAGATCGTCGATGGCCGTCGCGAGTGGTACCACGTCACTCGGCACTTCAACCGCGACGAAATGGTCGCACAGGCACGCCTGGCCTATGACATGCAGTGGTACTTCCCGGCAATCCGCACGATCAGCCAGGCACAGTACTGGGATGATCTGGATATCCGCTTCCCGATGGCGTACCGCAGCAGCCTGGTGAACGCGGCCCGGGCCCGTGAGATTCATCCGAGCTGGGTATTTGCCATCACCCGCCAGGAAAGCGCTTTCATGACGGACGCCCGCTCCGGTGTCGGTGCCAGCGGGCTGATGCAATTGATGCCCGCCACGGCGAAGGAAACTGCGCGCCGGTTTGACATCCCGCTATCGTCGCCACAGCAGGTGCTTAATCCGGACAAGAACATCCAGCTAGGCGCTGCGTACCTCAGCCAGATCTATGGACAGTTCAAGGGCAACCGAGTCTTGGCCTCGGCCGCCTACAACGCAGGGCCGGGGCGCGTGCGCCAGTGGCTCAAAGGCGCTCAGCACCTACCATTCGACGTCTGGGTGGAAAACATTCCGTTCGACGAAACGCGGCAGTACGTGCAAAACGTGCTGACCTACGCGGTGATCTACGGCCAGAAGCTCAACGCACCGCAGCCGCTGGTCGAGTGGCACGAACGCTATTTCGAGGGGCAGTGAGCGGCCGGTCGGGCGCCGGCAGGCTTGGTCTGCCGGCGCCCGACCGCGCTGTCAGTCGAGTATCTGCACCGGCATGCCCGGCGAAAGTTCGCCGGGACCTTCGGCGATGAGGTTCTGACCGAAGAAAACGCCACCTTCACCTTTGCGGTAGGTCATCAGCGTGGCCAAGGGCTCTCGATCGGGGCTACGGATGGCGGTGTCAGGATCGATGGTGGGGATGGCGCAACGGGCGCAGGGCTTAACCACGCGGAAGGTCATTTCGCCAATACGGATGCGGCGCCAGCCATCTTCGGCGTAGGGCTCGGCACCGTCCACGACCAGGTTCGGCCGAAAGCGCCGCATGTCGAGAGGCCTGCCGATACGTGCGCATAGGTCGTCCAGCGAGGCCTGGCCGATCAGGAGAAAGGGAAAGCCATCGCTAAAAGCCGTCAGGTTGCCGGGCTCGGCGTAGGCCGTGTCGACTTGTATCCCACGGCTGACAGGCAGGTAGACCAGTCTGGCTGCTTGCCCGAGCAGGCGCGTCAGCCAATCGGCGGCCGCATCACCCGCATCGGGTGCCTGTAACGACTCCCGCCAGATCGTCACGCCACGCAGGTTGCTGTCGGGGCTCGGAACCGGTACGTGCAACGTCTCCATTTCCGGCGCGCAGAGCTGCAGCCCATCCGTGCCAACCCAGCGCGCATCGAGCGTTGCCATATGCGGCAGCGCGCGCTGGGTCAGAAATTTGCCCGACTTGGCATCGACCGCCATCCAGCGGCGGTCACCAGCCAGACCGAGCGCATCGCATCGTGCAACTTCCAGGCTTTCGGCGGAACCCGACTTCAGCGGGTAGCGGTACAACGAGGTCAATTGCATGCGATATCTCGGTCGAGAGGGTCAGTGACGTTCGTCCCGCAGCAGGCGTTCGCGGATGACGTCGACGAGTTTCTCCGGTTGGAACTTGGAAAGGAAGTTGTCGCAGCCGACTTTCTGCACCATCGCCAGGTTGAAGCTGCCTGACAACGAGGTGTGGAGCACAACGTACAGGTCTCGCAGACGCGGATCGTTTCGGATCTCCGTAGTCAGCCGGTAGCCGTCCATTTCAGGCATTTCGGCATCGGTGAATACCATCAGCAGCCGATCGGTCAGTACATCGCCTGCCTCGGCCCAGGCTTTCAGTTTCCCGAGGCCTTTCATGCCGTCGCTGGCGGTATGCACCGTGATCCCGAGCTGCGTCAGGGTCTCGCGCAGTTGCGACAGGGCGACGGTGGAGTCGTCGACGCAGAGCACTTCCCGCCCACGAGCCCGCTCGAGCACAGGGTCCTGCAGCCGCTCGGGCGCAATACTGGTGTCATACGGGACGATCTCGGCGAGCACCTTTTCCACATCGATCACCTCAACGAGCTGATCGTCGACCTTGGTAATCGCGGTCAGGTAATGCTGGCGCCCGGCGGTCGCCGGTGGCGGCAGCACTTCCTCCCAGTTGAGGTTGAGGATGCGATCTACACCGCCGACGAGGAATGCCTGAATCGAACGGTTGTACTCGGTCACGATGATGGTACTGCGTTCGTCCGGAACGATAGGGCGCAGGCCGATCGCCCGCGACAGGTCGATAACCGGGAGCGTCTGGCCACGCAGGTTGACGACACCACACACCGAGTTGTGGCGATGCGGCATCAGCGTCATCTTCGGCAGCTGGACGACTTCCTGCACCTTGAACACGTTGATGGCAAATTTCTGCCGGCCGGACAGCCGGAACATGAGAATCTCCAGCCGGTTCTGCCCGACAAGACGGGTACGTTGATCGACTGAATCGAGAATGCCGGCCATAGCTGGCTCCTGGTGAATGCGGACTTACGGGCTATCGGCAGCGAGGCGCGGCGCTTTATCCACCTGCGCGATTATTTGTTCCGCATCATCCGGCCAATTACCGGCTAGCACAACGCCACTATGGCGACGGAACGGCTAATGCACTATCGCGCAACAATGGGCACTCAACCGGCAGATGCAGGCGAATGGCGGCCGGCCTGACTTCGAACCGCATGTGACGAGCGCCCGAGGGTTCGCCGTCGAGATTGATGTCGATGTGCTCCGGTGCGTCTGCTTCCAGCCAGGGTAGGCGCGCACTCACAGACACGGTCTTGATGCCGCGCAAACCGCCACTGAGAAGCGTGCCCAGAGTGCCGACCGCGTCGGTCGCCGCCGGCACGATGCAGACATCGAGCAAACCGTCGTCGATCATCGCGTCCGGGCATAGTGATTGGCCGCCGCCCGATTGCTTGCCATTGCCCACGCCCAGTGCAAGGAATTCGCCTTCCCAAGAAAAGTTGGGCCCGACGAACCGCCCCCATGCGGAAGTCATTTCGCTAAAGCGCGAAAGACCGGTGAGCAGGTAAGCACCGCCACCGAGCACCTTTTTCAGCTCTTCTGACGTGCTTGCCGTGACCTTGGAGCCAAAACCGCCAGTCGCCATGTTAAGGAAGGGTTCGCCGTTCATCAGCCCCACGTCAACCGCGACCGGCTCACGGTCCAGTAGCGTCAGAGCCTCGAACGGTTCCAGGGAAATATCAGCTGCATGGGCGAAGTCATTCGCCGTGCCGAGCGGCAACAGTGCCAGGCTCGCGTCGGCACCGCTGTCGATCAGTGCGTGGGCAACCTCTCGCAGGGTACCGTCCCCACCCCCTGCCACCAGGGTGGAATAGCCAGCCTTCAGCGCGTCCTGGACGATCCGCCGCGCATCACCCGGCTCCCAGGTCACCCTCACCGCCAGTTCATGCCCCAATGCCCGCCACTCGACGACCGCTGCGCGTACGTCGTCATTGAGTGCCTGCTTGCCATGCAAGACCAGCAATGCCCGGGATTTGCTCATGCCTTCGCTTCCCTTTCCATTAGTCGCTGATAGGACATGCTGGACCGCTTGAAAGTTGTCGAGCCCTCCAGCTTCCTAGCGCATACGGGAGTTAAGCCCACCCGTCAGACGGGTCCACCACCTGTCAGCCAGGCGCTACGCCAACGCGACGCGTTCTCAACAAATACGCGCATAAACCCTTTTATATCAACCAGTTATAGCCCGCAGTTAATCCTGACGACTCGGACACAAGTTTGTGCGTGCGTGATGAACTCATGACGTACCCGGCGGTCGGAGCACTTGTCCCGGTAGCGGTTGCAATAGCGGCCTGCCATCAGAACCCGCGGATAGCGGCGATCAAAACGAGTATTGAGCTAGTAATAGCCGAAGGAAGGAGCCTTGTATGCGCTTACAGTCCGTTGGAACCCTTGAGTACGCCCACCCCAGTTTCGTCGATTATTTTCTTGCTAGCGTTCGCCTGATCCACGGGCTTACCTCCGTCCTGCCAGGCGTGCTCCTGCTGTTGTTCCTGCCGTTGGACCTCCCGGCCGGGGGCGGTACCTTCAGCACCTTCCTCATGTTCTTCGGCGTGATCAGCGTCGTCATCTTCCAATCGGTTGGCATCTACAGCGAAGAAGTGTTCAGCACTTTGCTGCGTTTTCGCACGATGGCGGTGGCCTGGGCGGCGGCATTCAGCTTGCTGATTTTCATGCACCAGGGTCTGGGCATGTTCAGCTACCTCGAAGCCAAGCACCTGACCTTCTGGTTTGTCACCAGTACCGTCCTGTTCGGTGCGGAGCGCCTGATGATGCTCGCACTGTTCCGCCGCCTCATGGCCAAGGGCGTGTACCTGCAAAACGCTGTGATCCTCGGCGGAACGGACAATGGCATCCGCGTCGCCGAATACTTGGCGAATCACCGTGATATTCGCACTGGCGTGCTGGGCTTCATCGACGACCGCCTCGAACGCCTGCCCAAGACGCTCGCGGACCTGCCGCTACTGGGTAACACCCGTGATCTCGAGCAAATGATCCGCGAGGAGAAGGTCACCCAGGTTCTGGTCGCCCTGCCCTGGTTCGCCGACAGCCGCATCGGCCAGGTCATCAACGAACTGCGCAAGTTGCCGGTTAACGTGCTGCTGGTCCCTGACATGGTCGCATTCCGTCATGCCAACAAGCGCATCACCGAAGTGGGCGGCCTGCCCACCCTGATTGCATCCGACCTGCCGCTGCGTGGCTGGTCCCCAATGTTCAAGCGCATCGAGGACATCATCCTGTCGAGCCTGGCGCTACTCGCCGCAGCGCCCGTGATGCTGCTGCTGGCGCTCGCGATCAAACTGGATTCACCGGGCCCCGTGCTCTTCAAGCAGAAGCGCTATGGCTACAACAACCGCCTGATCGAGGTGTTCAAGTTCCGTTCCATGTACCACGAGCGTAGCGATGCGAATGCCGACCGCCAGACTACCCGTGACGATGACCGCATTACCCGTGTTGGGCGCTTCATTCGCAAGACGAGCCTAGACGAGCTGCCGCAGCTGCTGAACGWGTTTCTCGGCAGCATGTCGATGGTCGGCCCGCGTCCTCATGCCACTGCCACCAAGGCGGCAGGCGTCCTGTTCGAAGAAGCTGTGTCAGAGTATTCGGCTCGCCATCGGGTTAAGCCAGGCATTACCGGCTGGGCGCAGATCAACGGCTATCGCGGCGAGACGGACACACTCGAAAAGATCGAGAAGCGCGTGGAGTACGACCTCGACTATATCGAGCGCTGGTCCGTCTGGTTCGACATCTACATCCTCGCCCGGACCGTTCCCGCACTGCTGTTCAACAAGGACGTGTACTAGCTGCCCGCACGCATCACCCCATCGCGGCACTACGCCACATTCATGCGTTACGGCAGCTGGACGGAAGGAACTAATGAAGCAAGACAACCTCAGATTGGCGTTCCGCGACATCCTCGCCCACCCGCCCACGGCTACCGAGCGGCGAGGCTGAGCGATGTTCAAGAACATATTGATCGTCTGTGTAGGCAACGTCTGCCGAAGCCCCGCGGCTGAAGCATTGATGGCCCATAGGCTCCAAGGAAAAGGCCTGTCGATCAGCTCGGCGGGCATAGGTGCACTCGTAGGCAACCCAATGGACAAGACTGCACATGAAGTGCTGCAGGACAACGGCCTGCACCACACGAGCCATCGTGCTCGCCAGGTCGACAGCGAGATGCTGCACAACGCCGATTTAATCCTGGCGATGGAACAGAGCCACATAGCCCATATCCGCCAGATGGCGCCGGAAGTCCACGGCAAGACTTTCCTGATCGGCAAATGGCTCGACGACACGGAAATCCCCGATCCCTACCGTCAGTCCAAGCCCGCTTTCGAACATGTACACAGCCTTCTAACGCAGTCCGTCGAAAGCTGGCTCCCCTATCTGAAGTAAGAAGAAGGAACTTCAATGACCACCATGCCCAGACCTATCTACGAAACCAAAGAGGAGAAGGACATTGACCTCGCCCATCTCTTTGACACGTTCATCAACAATAGGGCGCTGATCCTTACCATTACAGGCTTCTTCGCTGCCCTCGGAGTCGCCTATGCGCTGTTGGCGACACCGGTTTACCTCGCCAGCTCGATGATTCAGATCGAGCCGAAGAGCGGCCTGCCAAGCCTGACCGATGTGGTTGGCAATGCACCGGCCGTATCGCCTGCGGAAACCGAAATTGCCTTGCTGAAATCGCGCGCGGTAGTCGGCGGCGCTGTCGAGGCGCTGAACCTGGACATCATTATCGAGCCCCACTTTTTTCCGATCATCGGCGGCTTCGTCTATCGCCGCTTCGAGCCGACTGAAGAAGGTGAACTAGGCTGGTATCCCGATGGCTTCGAGGCTTACGCGTGGGGCGGAGAGACGCTGCGGGTGACCCAGCTGATCGTGCCTGACAAGATGCACGGCGAAGAGCTGACCCTGGAAGCCGCAGAAAATAATGGGTTCATCCTGCGCGATCCGGATGGCGAAGTCGTTGCGCAGGGCACCGTCGGCGAGCCCGTCGAAACGCCAGACTACGGCATTACCGTCGCCGAATTGAACGCACGCCCAGGCACCACGTTCAGCGTGACGAAGAATCGCACCTATGCCACCACCGAGGACTACCAGCAGCGTCTCGCCGCGGGTGAACGCGGTAAGCAGTCGGGCATCGTCAACGTCACGCTCGAGGACACCGACCCTGAAAAGGCCGTCGTTGTGCTCGAAGAAGTCGCCCAGCGCTACGTCGAGCAGAACGTTGCACGCAACGCCGCCGAAGCGACCCAAAGCCTCGAGTTTCTCAGTGAGCAGGTGCCTGAAGTGCGCCGCAAACTCGACGCTGCCCAGACTGCGCTGAACGAATACCAGACTGGTAACCGCTCGGTGGACATCTCCGCCGAGACACAGTCTGTGCTGGACCGCATCGTCGACCTGGAAAAGCAAATCTCCGAGCAGAACCTCAAGCGCACCGAGATGGAGCGGCGATTCACCCGTCAGCATCCGAATTTCCAGGCACTGATGAACCAGATCAACCAACTGCAGCAGCAGAAGGCCGAGCTGGAAAAGCAAATCGGCACCCTGCCCTCGACCCAGCAGGAACTGCTTCGCCTGAACCGTGACGTGGAAGTTTCTTCCGAAACCTACGCGATGTTGCTGAACAAGACCCAGGAACTGGACATTATCCGTGCCGGCACCGTGGGCAACGTTCGCATCATCGACCACGCCGCAGCCGATATCGACAACCCGATCAAGCCGAACAAACCCCTGATCGTCATCGCGGCGACGCTACTCGGTGCGATCCTCGCTGTGGCCTTCGTCTACGTTCGCGAAGCACTCAAGCGCGGCGTCGAGAACCCTGAAGAAATCGAGCGCGTCGGTATCCCGGTTTACGCCGCCATCCCGTTCAGCGAGAAGCAGAGCGCGATCGAAAAGCGCCTGGCTAACTTCAAGCGCGACAAGAGCAACGCGTCGTACCTGCTGTCGATCAGCGACCCCGCGGATCTCGCCACCGAGGCCATGCGCAGCCTGCGTACCAGCCTGCACTTCGCGATGATCGAAGCGAAGAACAACATCCTCATGATCACCGGTCCGAGCCCGGCGGTGGGCAAGTCCTTCGTTACCAGTAACCTGGCGGCCGTCATCGCGCAGTCCGGCAAGAAGGTGTTGCTGGTCGACGCCGACATGCGCAAGGGTTACCTGCACAAGGTCATGCGTTGCCAGGCGGACAAGGGCCTGTCGGACATCCTCTCCGGCCGGATTACCCTGTTTGACGCAATCCAGAAGACGCAGATGAACAACCTGCACGTCATCACCCACGGCCAACTGCCGCCCAACCCCTCCGAGCTGCTGATGCACGAGAATTTCTCGCGCTTCGTCAAGGAGATCAGCGGCATGTACGACCTGGTCATCTTCGACACCCCGCCGATTCTCGCCGTGACCGACGCGGCACTGGTGGGCAGCCAAGCCGGCACCACGCTGATGGTCACCCGCTACGGGCTCAACGGCGTGAAGGAAATCGAGTTCGCCAAGCGGCGCCTGGAGCAGAACGGCTTGCTGGTCAAGGGCGTCATCTTCAACGCGGTGATTCGTAAGGCCTCGACGTACAGCGAATACGGCTACTACCAGTACGAATACCAGAGCAAATGATGCCTGCGCCCGACCGCCCAAGGCGCGTCGGGCCAGTCACCGACAGCCGAAGCGCCAGCCTATCAGGCTGTGTCCTTCGGCTGCCGCTGGCCGATCTGTCAGCGCAACCCGGCAGCGCGCGCTGCGCTCTGCCCCGCTTGCACGGGTAACCCAATGAATACGAACCGATACTCGCCTCTTCGCGCCGCGATGCGGCTCGCCGGCGCCATTGCCCTCGCGGCCTGCACGACAGTTGCAACCGCGCAGGATGATCAACAGCCGCGCGGCATCGATCTTGTAGGCATCAACCTGTCCGGCGCCAACTTCGCGCCTCACGTCAAGCCAGGCAAGCTGGGCACTCATTACTTCTTCCCAGAAAAGAAGCATTTTGCCTATTACGCCAAGAAAGGCATCCGGGTCATCCGTTTCCCATTCATCTGGGAGCGCCTGCAACATGATCTGGACATGGGCTTAAACTTCGACCACATCCGCATGCTGCGCAAGACGCTGGACATGGCCGCGCGCCACGACCAGAAGATCATCCTCGATATGCACAATTACGGCCGCTATAAGGATCAGCTCATCGGCTCGCCAGCGGTGCCCTACACGGCCTACGCTGACGTCTGGCGTAAGCTGGCCGAGGAATTCAAAGGCCACCCAGGCCTGTGGGGCTACGACATCATGAACGAGCCGCACTCGACCAAGGGGCTATGGCCCGGCGCGGCCCAGGCAGCCGTGGATGCCATCCGCGAAGTGGATGACCAGACGCCGATATTCATCGAAGGCGACCGCTGGGCAAGTGCCTTCCATTGGCGCCATGTCAACGAAGACCTCATCCTCGAAGACCCTGCCAACAACCTGATCTATGAAGCCCACCTGTATCTCGACAAGGATTTTTCCGGGCGCTACGCCGAGGACGAAACCGTCGACCCCATGCTTGGGGTAGAGCGCGCTCGCCCTTTCGTCGAATGGCTTCAGGCGCATGGTCTAAAGGGCTTCCTGGGCGAATACGGCGTGCCGGCACATTCAAGTTCGATGCTGGTTGCGATGGACGAACTGCTCGGTTACCTGAACGAGCACTGCATACCCAGTGCCTACTGGGCCGGCGGGCCGGGCTGGGGCAACTACGTCATGGCCATCGAACCCATCAAAGGCAAGGACCGGCCACAGATGGAGGTGCTGCAAAAGCACATTGCCAACTCGTGTAGCCAGCTCGGCCCGAAAGCCGATCGCTAGGGAACCAGTGCACCCAATGCCGCGCCTAACATCGCCGCCACTGCTTCAGACAAGCGGCCTGACCGGTCACGGCCGCGGGTCCGCCGGTGAGACTCTCGTCGGAAAAACCGCAACTTTTGAAAAAACCTCGGTTTTTTACGCAACCCACGCCAGCAAGGGCTGTCCAACCCCTCGTCCGGCCAAGGTGGCAGAACGAGAGACAGGCGCGCCGCGCTGGGTAGTGCCTTCCGCCCTCGTCGAATCTGGCCTGGTTTTACCTACCGGATCGACGGTCAGGAGCGCCGCACCCTGGACGAGAAGGCTTGAGCTGCAGGCACGTAGTTCTGGACAAAGGAAAAGCACCGAAGGATTCAGGTGATGACGACTATCAGCTCAAAACTCTTTTTTCTCCCGCTCACCGTGCTGGCGATCATCCTGCATTTTTCGGTGTTCGGAGACAGTACCCACAACCCCATCGGCTTCAAGTTTCTGAACGAAGCCTACCTGGCGGTGTGCCTGGGCTTCGCGGCGTTGCTCGTACTCGCCAGCGCCGAAGAAGCCTCACGCGAACTTCGAGTACTCATGTACTACGCGGTATACAGCATCTTCGTTTTCACGGTGCTGCCTGCCCTATTCGCCCACTTCACCTTTGGCCAGCCGATCATGTATGGCCTGATCGAAGAGCGGCGAATCCTCTTCACCTTTGGTTTCGTACCGCTGCTGTTGCTGTCGAAGCGCATCAGCACGCTGCAGTTCGAACGCGCCATTATCTATGCCGCCCTGGTTGCGGTGATTTTGTCTTGGGGCTTCAAGTTCGGCCTGGTGCCGGACCTGCGTGAGGAACAGACCGCGTGGGACCGCCCGGACCGCTCCTCCATCGGCCCCTTCCTGATCTGTTTTGCCTACTTCTACTCCATTCAGATCTGGTCGAACGGCAAGTCGCCGATCAATGGCGCTGCTCGGCAACGCAGCGTTTATATGATCATCGCCGCCATCCTTTTGCTGACGCTGGTATTCGCCACCCAAACGCGCCAGCTGATCGTGCTGTGCCTGGCCTTCACCCTGTTCTGCCTGCGGGCCAAGGCGGTCATTTGGGCCGCCTCGCTCTGCGTGCTGCTGTCGCCATTCTTCTTCTATCCCGCACTGCTGGAAATGTTCGGCATGAACCTTGAGTTCTATCAGGACAACTTCAAAGGCGGCGTCGAGGATGGGGTGCGTCCGTACACCATCGCCTCGGTGTTCAACCACCTCGACCTGGTCAACTGGCTGCCGAGCGGATCACTGTCATTGATGTGGCAGGACGGTTTCATTCCCTACTTTGGTGAGCATTTCTTCCTGTCGGACATCGGCATCATCGGCACCCTCTTCCGCTTCGGGTTCCTGACGTTCCTGCTGGTCCCGCTAACGCTCTATGTCTATCGGCGCATCGCATGGAATATCAATCCGCAGATGGGGTTCACCTATTCGGTGATGCTGGCCTTCTTCGTGATCTGGCCGCTGAACGGGCTATTCGAATACACCCAACCGGTCATCTGCATGCTTTTAGTGATCCACGCCCTGAGAGCACGTCATCTTCGCAGCAAGGAACGAGTCCATGAACGTCGCACTTATTCTCAACTACAGAGCTGCTACTGAGACCATCAGCTGCGCTGAGAGCCTGCTGGCCCACTGTCCGACGATCGATCACATCGTTGTGGTGGACAACGACTCCCAGGATGGCTCGGCAGCCATGCTCCAGCAGTGGCTGGACGACAAGGCCTACGCGAACGTGACCTTCCTGCCCAACCCGGAGAACAACGGGTACGCCGGCGGCAACAACTACGGCCTGCGCTGGGCGATGGAACATCTCGAGCCGACCTATTTCTGGGTGATCAACAACGACACCTACGTCGACAGCGATGCGTTCTCGCCGCTGCTTCAGGCCCTTAAGCAAAATGACCGACAGTTCGTAGGCTCGCTCGTGCTGAGCGCCGATACCGGCCGGCTGGAGTGCTATGGGGGTGGAAAGCTTTACCCGATCCTCGGTAAGGCCAGGCTGCTCGGCAAGAATCAGAGCCTGGAAGCCGCCCAGCAGGAAACGCACGCGCCGGACTACATCATGGGCTGCAGTCTCGCCTTCTCGGCGGCCCTCACCCGAGAGATCGGGCTAATGGACGAGGCGTACTTCATGTACTTCGAAGAGGTGGACTGGCAGTACCGCGCGCGGCGCCACGGCATCGCCAGCCAAGTCATTCCAGCCAGCCGCCTGTTCCATTACGGCTCCCTGAGCCTGGGCAGCCGCTCGGCGTTCTACCACTACTATCGCAACCGCGCGGCGACCCGCTTCAACAAGCGGTTCTACGGACCGGCGTTCGCGCTCACTTCAGCCTTTCTTCTGTCAGCGGTCACCACGCTCAAGGAATATCGGAATCCCACCTTGGCCTGGTCGGGTATCAAAGGCGCATTCAAGGGAGTAGCAATGAGTGTCAAGTGATACTACAGCGTTCGGAATCGACTTCTTTTCCGGTAGCAAACAGGCATTTCTGAATGGCTTACGAGAGGGCGTTAAGCAGCCGTTCTCGTTCGTCGTCACACCCAACGTCGATCACCTGTTGCAGATGGAGACCGACGGGCAATTGCGCGACGCCTACGCCAAGGCGCGTTGGCGGCTGTGCGACAGCCGCATCTTGCTGTCCCTGCTGGATCGACTGGGCGTACACCTTGCCGAGGCCATCCCGGGCAGTGACCTGACCCTCGACCTGCTCAAATGGGCCGATCGGGAACACCTGCGAATCGTCCTGATTGGCGGGCAGGAAAGCGAGGCCACGAAACTGCGGGCCATCTACCCCGGCATGACGCTCTACCACTACAACCCGCCGATGGGCTTCATCAAGAACCCGGACGAGGTGCAGCGTTGCTTGGAGTTCGTTCGCCAGAACCCGTCGGAACTTGTGCTCTATGCCGTCGGTACGCCGCGGGGTGAAGTGCTGGCTGCCGCGACCCAGCCGCACGAACGAACGGGCATCGGTTTCTCCATCGGTGCCTCGATCTCGTTCGCAACCGGGACCATCAAGCGCGCACCGAAATGGATGCGTGAGTGCAAGCTCGAGTGGCTGCATCGCATGTGCATGGAACCCAAGCGGCTAGCCAAGCGATACCTCGCCGATGCGCTCTACATCGTACCGGCATATCTACGGGAAAAGAGCCAGCGGCAAAAGGCTACCCCAACCAAACAGGAATCCTGACCATGGCGAGCGCCTGGCGAGAAACCTGACGGATGAGCTGCACCGCGCTAGCGGTGCAAAACGAAACCACCCTTCAATCACAGGAATACAGGGAAGACCATGAAAGCGATCATCACAGGCATTACGGGACAAGACGGCGCTTATCTGGCCGAGCTGCTGCTTGAAAAAGGCTACACCGTCTACGGCACCTTCCGCCGCACCAGCTCGGTGAACTTCTGGCGCATCGAAGAACTCGGGATCGACAAGCACCCGAACCTGCATCTGGTCGAATACGACCTGACCGACCTCTCGTCGAGCATCCGCCTGATCGAGACGACCGAGGCCACCGAAGTCTACAACCTGGCGGCGCAGAGCTTCGTGGGCGTCTCCTTCGAACAGCCATTGACCACACTGGACATCACCGGCGCGGGCGCGGTGAACCTGCTCGAAGCCATCCGTATCGTCAACCCGAAGATTCGCTATTACCAGGCTTCCACCTCCGAGATGTTCGGCAAGGTGCAGGCGATTCCGCAGATCGAGACCACACCGTTCTACCCACGCAGCCCCTATGGCGTAGCCAAGCTGTACGCGCACTGGATGACCATCAACTACCGCGAGTCCTACGACATCTTTGGCAGCAGCGGCATCCTTTTCAACCATGAGTCGCCGCTGCGTGGCCGCGAGTTCGTGACCCGCAAGATCACCGACTCGGTCGCCAAGATCAAACTTGGCCAACTGGACGTGCTCGAGCTCGGCAACATCGACGCCAAGCGTGATTGGGGCTTCGCCAAGGAATATGTCGAGGGCATGTGGCGCATGCTGCAAGCCGATGAGCCGGACGTGTTCGTGCTGGCGACCAACCGCACGGAAACCGTTCGCGACTTCGTCACCCTTGCGTTCCGCGCGGTAGACGTCGACCTGGCCTGGGAAGGGGCTGGCGATCAGGAAATGGCGATCGACGCCGCGACCGGCAAGGTGGTGATGCGCGTCAATCCTAAGTTCTACCGCCCGGCAGAGGTCGACCTGCTGATCGGCAATCCACAAAAAGCCAAGGAAAAGCTCGGCTGGGAGCCGAAAACGTCGCTCGAGCAGCTGTGCCGCATGATGGTCGACGCGGACCTGCGCCGTAACCAACAGGGTTTTTCGTTCTGATCAGTCGGTGGTGCCGCGTCTAGAAGGCACCACCCTGGAGGTCGCCGGCTCCGCACGCCCCTCGCGTGCGAGGCCGGTTCACCTCGCCAGGCAGAAGCCGAGCCGACCTACCGGCTTGGCCGACGCCGGAACCGAAAACCTCATCCTGTTGAGAACATCATGCTGAAAGTGCTGATTACGGGCATCACCGGTTTTACCGGCCGTTACATGGCAGAAGAACTGGCGGCACGTGGCTATGAGGTGCATGGCCTAAGCTACCGGCAGCCCAAAGGCGAACTGCCAGCGGGCATCTCGGCGATCCATTGTTGCTCGCTGAACGACGGCGAAACGCTGCGTTCGCTGCTGGCCGACATCCGACCGTCCTACGTGGTCCATCTGGCCGCAGTGTCCTTCGTCGCCTTTTCCGATGCGGACGCGATCTACCAAGCGAACCTCCTGGGCACTCGCCATCTTCTCGAAGCGTTGCGTAGCACCGCGTCAGACCTACGTGCCGTGCTGCTCGCCAGCAGCGCCAATGTGTACGGCAACGCCACCGAGGGCGTGCTCGACGAGTCCACGGCCCTGGCGCCCGCCAACGACTATGCCGTCAGCAAGGTCGCCATGGAATACCTGGCCAAGCTGTACGCCGGCCGGCTGCCGCTGATCATCACGCGGCCTTTCAACTACACAGGCATCGGCCAGGCCGAGCAGTTTCTAATACCCAAGATCGTCGCGCACACGCGACGCAAGGCTGCGGTCATCGAGCTAGGTAACCTCGACATCGCGCGGGATTTCTGTGACGTCCGCCAGGTCGTGCAGGCCTACCGGCGGCTGCTCGAGACACCGGCAGCCATTGGTGAAACCGTCAATATCTGCTCAGGGTCGGCCTATACGCTGGAGTACGTCCTGCAGCATGCAGCAGCCATTTCCGGCCATCGGATGGAGGTTCAGGTCAACCCCGCGTTCGTGCGGAGCTCGGACGTCAAGAACCTCTTCGGCAGCAAGGCCAAGCTGACCACGCTCATTGGCGATCTCTCGCCGATCGAACTTCGCGACACCTTGCGCTGGATGATCGAAGCGCCGCCGCAAACCCTGCAGTAACAGACCGCTGTAAGGCTCCTGCCTCCGCCCCCTGCTCACTTGCCTTTCTTTATCTGCCCATGCGCTCGGAACGAGTGCAGGAAGAAGCGCCCGTGCCAGAGCAGCTGCGCATGAGTCCATCGAAACCTGTGAAGCATTCGTGATCATCGTCGTGAACCGGAAAGGAACGAAGCGGTCTATGGCTACTGTGAGCGAAACAGGCCCTTCGGTACGTTTCGCGCCCGCAAGCGAAGAGGTAGTCACGGCCCACGGCCAACGCTGCCCTTCCTTTGGTCCAAAGTGATTCCAGCCGTTTCACTTCGTGAAAAACAACTATTCCGTCAAGGATGAAGCCCCCATGAAACCATTATTTGCTCTCGCGTTCTCCTCGGTGCTGGTGTTGCAGGGATGCGTTTTCGCACCCGGCCAGCATCTCGATCCGGACGTCTTCAAGGATGGCTCGGAAATGGAAGATGGCACCGTTCAACTGCGGCGCATCACGCCAGACATGCTCAAAGGCGAACTGTCTTCGGACATGGGTACGTCGAGCAAGCAGGAGTTGCTGGATTACAAGCCCGAGGCTTACCGCATCGGCGCGAACGACCTGCTCTATATCACCGTCTGGGATCACCCCGAGCTAACGGCACCGTCCGGCCCGCAGCAGCAAATCGACGCGAACGGTCGACTGGTCCGCCCTGATGGCACCCTGTTCTACCCCTACATCGGCAATGTCCAGGCCGCCGGTCGCACCATCGAAGAACTGCGTACGGAGATCGCCCGCCGTCTCGCCAATTACGTCGACAGCCCACAAGTCGATGTCAGCCTGCTGCGCTTTGGCAGCCAGCGCGTCGTACTCTCAGGAGCGTTCACTACCGCCGGCGAAGTACCGGTCACCACCGCCCCGATGACCATCGTCCAGGCGATTGGCCAAGCTGGCGTGGATACCGACACCGCTGACCTTTCCGGCCTGATGCTCAAGCGCGATGGCCGCGAGTACATGATCAACCTCGACGACCTGAACCGCCCGGATTCCTGGCTGCACCAGGTCTACCTGAAGGACGGGGACCAGCTGCACCTGCCCTACAACGATCAGAAGAAGATCTACGTACTGGGTGAAGTCACCCAGCCGCAGGCACTGAGCTTCAAGACAACCAGCTACAACCTGATGGACGCCATCGGCACGGCGGGCGGAATTCGCCAGGAAACGGCCGACGCCGAAGCCGTCTACGTCATTCGCGGTGCGGAGAACATTGCTACCGAGAAGGCCACGGTCTTCCAGCTCAATGCCAAGTCCCCGACTGCCTTCGCGCTGGCCAAGAGCTTCCCGCTCCAGCCGCAAGACGTGGTGTTCGTAGGGCCTGCCGGAATCACCCGCTGGAACCGTTTCATCAGCCAGCTGCTGCCGTCCGCCTCCGTGGTTGGGGTTGGCGCAGCCTTCAACCGCTGATGACCATGCCGGCCTGAGTACCAGGCCGGTCGCAAAACCGCAGCATGCCTAGCGCAGCTGCGGTTTTTTCGTTTCTGGGCTGGGTCGAGGCAGCACGATGCGGCCGTTCACTCCGTTGGAATATCGGGCTCGCTCTTGAACAGACCGAGGTTTTCGTCGGTGAGGCCGGCATCGTCCGGATCGGACATAGGCGTATCGTCGATGCGCGCCCCGTCTGGGTCGCCCGGAAGCGATGCCCCCGCGTCAGGATCGTTGGCCGCTTGCAACGCCAGTGATGCGATGGATGTCAGTTCGTCACGCATGATTCACCTCTCGACCAGGCCCCGATGGCCCTTCCACTTAGGACCGCGCACACGCACTCAAGGCGTTGACCATCGGTCCGCAAGCGGCTGGTCAGCACTTTTGCGGACCAAGGACCCAGCTGCAACGCAGCGATTACGAAGCGCAAAGCCGACTGGTTAACACTTTCCCAGCCTGGCAAGCCGACGGACGGTGACAGTCGCCTACAGCCAACGCATCATGCCCAGGATCGCCCGTGGCCCGTCACCCCAGGATCCTGATCCCCCGCATGGCTCGTAACGCCCCCTCACATTCGCTAGATTTTGCCGGCCTGACCTCGCCCGGACAAAAGCGCGATCACAACGAGGATGCGCTGCTCTGCTGCCCACCATTGGGCCTCTGGGCAGTGGCCGATGGCATGGGCGGCCACCAGTTCGGCGAAGTAGCCAGCGCCCTCGCGCTGCAGACGCTAGAGCGCGCTATCGCGGACGGCGCTGAGTTGCAAGCAGCGGTGCACGCCGCGCATCACGCGGTACGCACTGCCGCACCCCGGCCAGGCATGGGCACCACAATCGTCACCACCTTGTTCAACGGCGCTGATTTCCAGCTTGCCTGGGTTGGCGACAGCCGCGCCTATCGGATCAACGCTGAGGGCATCGTTGCACTCAGCCGGGATCACAGCTGGGTTCAGGCAATGATCGATGCGGGTGAATTGAGTCCTGACGACGCGGCTCGCCACAGTCGGCGAAACGTGATTCTGCAATGTCTGGGGCGTGACGAGACGCCGGAAGTCGGCCTGCTCTCTGCCACGCTGCACCCCGGTGAGCTGCTGCTCTTGTGCAGTGACGGACTGACCGGCGAGCTGACGGACGCCGATATTCACCAGCAGTGCACCGAGGCCGATACGCTCGAACAGCTGGTCGACCGGCTTATCGCTGTGGCCAACGCCCGGGGTGGGCGGGACAACATCACCTGCATCGTACTCGGCCGTACCCTGGCGGACCCGTCCGCTCTAACGCTTGGGCAGCGAGTGCTGCACCTGCTGTCCAAAACCCTCAAGTCTTTGGTAGGCCGCGCGTCATGACCGATCGGATGTTGGAAGTACCCGGCTATCGCCTGCACAAGCGCCTGGGCAAAGGTGGGATGGCCGAGGTCTATCTCGCGACCCAGCTGTCGCTCGACCGTGAGGTCGCGCTGAAAATTTTGCTGGCGACCAATGACGAGGCCTTTGTCGAACGCTTCATTCAAGAGGGCCATATCGTCGCCTCGCTGCGCCACCCCTCGATCATCACCATCCATGACATCGGCCAGATTGCCGACGGCCGTCATTACCTGGCCATGGAATACATCGGCGGCGGCGACCTGGCCCAGCATCGCGGCACCGTCCTGTCACCCTCACGTGCGCTGGATATCGTCCGCCAGCTTGCCGGAGGGCTGGCGGTGGTTCACGACAACGGCCTGGTGCACCGCGACGTCAAGCCTGCAAACGTGCTGTTTCGCGATGACGGTAGCGTCGTGTTGACCGACTTCGGCGTCGCCAAGGCAGTGGAGCTGGACAACGAACTGACGCACTTCGGCATCGCCGTAGGCAGCCCCGCCTACAGCAGCCCTGAGCAGGCGCAGTGCCAGACGCTGGACGCACGAAGCGACATCTACAGCCTTGGCGTCATCCTTGCCGAGATGCTGCTCGGCACCAACGTCTTTCGCGCGGCCAGTTATCCACAAACGGTGCTCAATCACCTGCAGCTTCCGCCGCCTGACCTGCCGCCCGCCCTGGCGGATTACCAGACGCTGATCAATCGCATGTTGGCCAAACGTCCGGAAGGCCGCTTCGCCAATTGCCGCGAATTGCTCGATGCCATCGACACGCTCACCGAGCCGGACATGGACATGACCCGCATCGCCCCGGCGCTCGATCTGGGCGTGGAGGCCCGGCCAGCCCCACGCCAGCGCAAATGGCGCTGGGTGATCGCGACAGCCTTGGTGTTGCTCATCGCCGCGCTGGGCATCGGCGGGCATCAGTGGTATCGACATCAACAGATCGAGCAGTGGCTCGCACGGGCCGAAACACGCCTAGCCGAAGGCAGCCTGACAAGCCCGGCCGATGACAATGCCGACCACTATTTCCGACAGGCCCTGCGCCTGGATGACGATAACGCCCAGGCGCTGGACGGACTGCGCCGGGTACTCGAGGCCCGCATCGATGGGTTCCTCGCACTCGCCGCGCAACGACTTGCCGACGACCAGCTGCTGCAGCCCAGCGAGGATAGCGCCGTCCACTATTACCGCCAGGTGCTGGGCTGGGTGCCGGATCACCCTGACGCGTTGGCGGGCATCCAGCAGGTATTGCAACGCTACGCGGCGCTGAGCGAGGCCGCATTCGATCGACGCGAATACGCGCTGGCGCTCGAATATGTCCAGCAAGGGCTCGAGGTCGCCCCGGAAGATGCGACGCTGCTGGCGATGCGTGACGACCATCCACGGCGCGTCGCCAGCGCTCGCGCCGCCCGTGCCGCCCGCTCGCCCAGCCGTTCGCAGGCTACCGTCGCGCCCCGCACAGCCCCCTCGACAAACTCCAACACCCAGGCCACCGCCAACCCGGTCAAGCGGCTCTGGAATCGATTGTTTAAATAATGACCGGCGAGCCTTGCCGACAGGCGAGGCATGGTCCTTCAGTGCATAGGTAAAGCCCCAGATGCTCAGGATTCACTTCGTTGACAACCGCCAAGCGCCCGTCTGGCTAGCGGATGAGCGGTTCACCCTCGGCACGGATGCCAGTAACGACCTGGTACTCAAGGATGCAGACGTAGGCCCGTTTCACGCCGAACTGCACCAGGCGAATCGCTTCTACTACCTCAGCGACCTGGGCACTCCAGGCGGCACCTTCGTCAACGAGGAACGCATCGGCGAGCGCTACCAGATCCGCTCCGGCGACCGCGTACGCCTGGGTTCGGTGGAATTGCAGATCATCGACCCCGCCAAGGCCGGCGCCCGGGCCGGCCAGGCGCCGCGCTGGCTGCTGCAGGTGCTGCAAGGCGAGAACCAGAGGCACAAGTACCACATCACTGGCTCGATGACCTTCGGCCGGTCCGTCAAGTGCGAACTGTGCTTCAGCGACCCCGAACTGTCGCGCCGGCATGCGGAATTTTTTCTCAAGGGCGATGTGCTGGAGGTCAAGGACCTGGCCTCGGCCAACGGACTCAAGGTCAACCACGAGCGCGTCACTACGGCAGTCCTGCAACCGGGCGATCAGGTCCAGCTCGGCAGTACCACGCTGCTGGTGATCGGCCCGAAGGTTGCGGTCGCCGAGCAGGTCGACGAAGACGCTACCGTCTTCATGCGTGCCTCGGAGCTGCCTCCCGTCGCGACGCCCGCACCGGCTCAGAAAACGCCTGCGCCACGTCCATCGAGCCCTAACCCGCTCAAGCCAGCCGCAGCTGCTGCGCCCGTGCGCCCCCAGGCGAGCGAGCCCCGGCGCTATCGAATGTTACTGGTGTTGCTGGGCGTCGCCGTAGCCGTCGCGATCGCCGGGCATTTTCTGTAAATGATTTAGCGCTGCCCGGCCAGCCGTTGCGGGTGCCCGAGGAGGTAGCCCTGCGCCTTGATTACATTGAGCTGGCGAAGCACTGCCAGCTCGTTTTCGGTCTCCACGCCTTCGGCGATGATCTTGCACCCCGTCTCTTCGGCAAACCGGATCAGGGCGGCCGCCAGGGCCCGCGAGTGCGTGTCGGTATCTACGTTGGTGATCAGGCTGCGGTCCAGCTTGATCACGTCCGGTCGGAGTTTAAGGATGTGGCGGAAACTGGCGTAGCCGGCGCCCGCATCGTCCACGGCCAGGCGCAGGCCCCGGCGTCGTAAGGGTTCGAGCGTCGATGCGATCACCGCATAGTCGTCGATGGAGCTGTGCTCGGTGACCTCAAGCATCAGCCGCTCCAACGGATGGTTCGACAGCAGGCGGACCACGCTGCCGTCCAGGATCGCCGAAGGGCAAGCATTCAGTGACAGGTAGACGTTGTCGTCTACCAGGTCCAATCCCCGCAGCGCCTCTTCCAGCAAGGCGATCTCCAATTGCGAACGCAAACCTACCTGGCCGGCCTCGTCGAACCACTTGTCCGGTGAGCGGTAAGGTTCAGGATGGAAGCGCGCCAACGCCTCGTAGCCTACGACGCGCTGGTCGAGCAAATGCATGATCGGCTGATACAGCGTGTGATAGCTGCGTTCCGCCAATACCTGCGAAATGCGCGTCAACCGTTCCTCGAACACCTTCTCGCTGGCAGCGTGACGCTCTAGCAGCCGACCGGCGAATTGGGCGAAGAGATGCAGCGTGCTGACGTCATAGTCGCGCAGGGTATCGTCCGGCTCGGTGCTAAAGCAGCAGAAGGTCCCGTAGAGCGTCCCGTCGCTGAAGCGGATCGGCACGCTGAGGTGCGCCCCCACCGGCAGCTCGCGTGTGATAGGGAGCGACAGCGCCTCGCGCAGTTCGGTCGCGTCGCGAATCAGCGACGGCAACCGACCATCGACCACCCGCTGGCAATAGCTGTCCTCGAGCGGGCCGGCATCGCCCGGCTTGAGCGGCAGCGCACGAATCTGCCCCTCGATATAACGGAACACGCGTTGACCATCGCGAAACTGGCTGATGAACGCGACCTCCATGCGCAGGTGTGATTTCACCGAGCGCAACGCTTCAGACAACATTTCGCCTACGGATAGCTGGCTGGCATCGAGCCGAGCCAGGGCGGATACCGGATCACTGCCCAGGCTGGATAACAGGTTGGTGCGGGAGTCAGGCATTGGCACCTCCAGGCAAATCTCGCGCGCAATTCATCGCGCGGTTGCGAAGCGGTAGGAAGGTCCCCGTAGCCGGTTCAGAATAGACAGCCATGTTCTCGCCGTTGCACCGGCTGCACCGCGCTTTCGTGTCGCCATCGGAACCCATACAGGGGTCGACATCCGGATACATGGTCACCTCCTAACCAAGCTCGATGCTGTTGCGGCCGTTGGCCTTGGCCCGATACAGCGCACTGTCGGCCCGGTAGATCGCCTGATCCAACGACTCCTCGGCCTGCTTGAGCGTGGCGCCAAAGCTGATGGTCATGCTCAGGCTGATGTCATTGCACAGCAGCGGCGTGTCGACGATCGACTCCCTCGCCCGCTGGGCCAGCGCCGCCAGTTCTTCAGGCTGGTTGACCATCGCCAGTATCAGGAACTCCTCGCCTCCCAGGCGCACGAGAATGTCGTCGGCTCTCAGCGTGGCCTTGAGGCGGCGCGCCGCCTGCACGAGGGCCTGGTCACCTATCGCGTGGCCGTAGCGGTCATTGATCGGCTTGAAATGGTCGAGGTCACCGTACAGCACGGCGACCTTCATCTCGTTCACCCGCGCTGCTTTTTCAAGCACCTGACCGAAGTAGTCCAACCCCTGTCGGTTCCAGGTCTGGGTCAGCGGGTCGGTCATGCCGCGGTGGCGTTCCGCATCGAGCGTTTGGTAGAGGGTACGGATATGCGTGCTTTGCACGCGGTGCAGCACATGCCATTCGGCCAGCGAGGCCAAGTCGACAAGCATGCCGCGCTCGGTATCGGTCAATTGCCGCGGTTCGGGATGCAGCAGGCACAAGGTCCCAATTGGAAAACCGTTCACGCGGATCGGATGCCCGGCATACAAGCGTATGTAGGGGGGCGCGGTGACCAGGGGATTGGACAGGAAGCGAGGATCATCGAGCGTATCGGGCACCACCAATGAATGGCGCTGCAAGATGGTATGGCTGCAGAACGCGATGTCACGGGAGGTCTCGCTCAACGGCATGCCGGTCCGGGCCTTGAACCACTGCCGGTCCCGATCGATCAGGCTGATTAGCACCGTTTCCACGCCAAACGCCTTTCGGGCCACCCCGACCAGAGTGTCGAGGTACTCATCTGCTGCGGTGTCGAGCAAGTTCAGGCAATCGAGCGTGAACTGGCGCAGGGCTTCTTCGGGATGCGGCGGCGCAGTGATCATGGCGAAACTTCGTCAGGGAAACGATGCGGTCATGCCGAGCGAACGGCAAGCCGGCCTACGACAAATCTAGTTCAGGATTTCGCATCCTGCCCCTTTTCACCGTGCTAGAGCGGCCGTGGTCCTAGCAGCCATCAAAATGCGCTACATCGTCGGCGTGGTAGCCTGACATTGCCGGCCAACAAGTCGTGCGGTAATCGAACAGTTACGTCCGTTTATCGCCCAGGCGCGGTTGCGAGCGCTTCGCCGGATTGGTTTGATTGCCTTGGCTGACCGGCACGCCGATGCCGATCGACTTGATGCCGCGCCGGAAGCCGCCAGGCTTCGCGGCCCGACCACGACAAATACAACAACAAAGGATACGACCATGGCTAGTTTGCCCAAGGCCCTGCTGGCACTGGTTTCAGCCAGTTGCCTGAGCCTGTCCGCGTTCGCCCAGGAGGCGACCGTGACGCTCAAGGTTCATCATTTCCTCCCTGCGCACTCGTTGACCCAAGCCGACCTGCTCAAGCCATGGGCGGACGAAATCACCGAGGCCTCGGATGGGCGCATTCAGTTCCAGTTCTACCCCTCGATGCAGCTCGGCGGCACTCCGCCGCAACTGGCCGATCAGGTGCGTGACGGCGTTGCCGATATCGTCTGGACCCTGCCAGGCTACAACAGCGGTCGTTTCCCATTGATCTCTGTCTTCGAGCAGCCTTTCATGAGCCGTTCGGCCGAAGCCAGTAGCCAGGCGATGTGGGAGTTCGTCGAGAAACACGGGCAGAAGGAATTCGAGGGCATGCGCCTGCTCGCGACCCACACGACGGACGGCGCCTTGATCCATACCACCAAGAAGCCCATCACCAAGATGAGCGACTTCCGTGGCATGAAGATCCGCGCTGCCAACCGCACCTCGACCAAGCTCATATCGCTGCTCGGCGGCACGCCTGTCGCCATGCCCGTACCGCAGACGCCCGAAGCCCTGTCCAAAGGTGTCGTCAATGGCGCCATCCTGCCGTGGGATGTGGTGCCCGCACTCAAGCTGCACGAACTGGTTTCCCATCACACCGAAATGGCCGAAGGCCAGCCGGCGCTGATGTACACCGTGATGATCCTGGCGATGAACCCGGCGAGTTATGACAAGCTGCCCGATGACCTGAAAAAGATCATTGACGAGCACAGCGGCCTGACCCTGTCGCGTCGGGCCGGCCAGCTGTTTGATGACAAGGCCGTCGAGGGTGGGCACCGCCTGGCCGAGCAGCGAGGCAACACGATCCATCGCTTGTCTGCCGACGAGCAGCAAAAGTGGATGAAGGTTGCCGAGCGCCTGGATCAGGACTGGATCGAGGAAGTCGAGAGCAAGGGTTACGACAACGGCGCCGCCCTGCTCCAGGACGCCCGAGACCTGGTCAAGAAGTACAGCCAGTAATCTATCGAGGCCGCGCCGGGTTCTCCGGCGCGAAGCCCTGCGGAGATCCCCATGAGTGAACCCGTACTCCAGGCGCCTGCCGTGCCTGAAGGTGCGTTCGGCCGCGTGCTCGACCTGTTGTCGCGCCTGCTGGCCTTCGTCGGTGGCCTGTTGCTGGTCGCCATGACGCTGATGGCCACCTACAGCATCGCCATGCGCGCCCTGTTCGACGAGCCGCTGCTCGGCGACGTCGAGCTGGTGCAGATGGGCTGCGGCATCGCCATCGTCTTCTTCCTGCCGCTGTGCCAGTTGCGCCGGGGCAACGTCATTGTCGATGTCTTCACCCTGCATGCGCCCGAGGGCGTGCGCCGGGGTCTGGATGCGCTCGGCGGGGTGCTGATGGCACTGGCCGCCGCGCTCTTGGCCTGGCGCTCGGTGATCGGCACGCTCGATGCCTACGGCACCGGTGAGGAGTCGATCATCATGGGCTTGCCGATCTGGTGGTCGATGACCGCCTTTGCACCAGGCTTTGCGTTGTTGGCGGTGGTGGCGTTGTACACCGCCTGGAAGGATTTTCGTGGTGAGGGCAAGCCCGCATGAGCAGTGTTGAAATCGGCGGGCTGTTTCTCGCCATCCTTCTGGTTCTTCTGGTGGTGCGCATCCCGATCGCCATCGCCATGCTGCTGACGGGTGTCGGTGGCTACGTCGCGATCAGCGGCTGGGCGCCGCTATTGAGCTACCTGAAAACGGTTGCCTACGCGCGCTTCACGGTTTACGACCTGTCGGTGATTCCGCTGTTTCTGCTGATGGGCCAGTTCGCCTCGCGCGGCGGCCTTGCCAGCGGCCTGTTCCGCGCGGCGGCGGCGATGATAGGTCACTGGCGCGGCGGCCTCGCCATGTCGGCGGT
>NZ_JAHVDX010000008.1:0-72768 GCF_051486945.1 Stutzerimonas chloritidismutans
CCGTTTCGCGGTCACCGACGGAAGCGCCTCCGGCGATTCCATCCGACGAAAAGCGATCCGCCGTACCGGCCCGGTGCCAAGCGAATGTAGGTTGGAATAGCCGAAGGCGTATTCCAACGTTCCGGGGGGGCGGGTGATCGAGGTGTTTGACTGGGCGGACGCGGCCCGTTTCGCGGTCATCGACGGAAGCGCCTCTGGCGATTCCATCCTACGAAAAGCGATACGCCGTACCGATCCGGTGCCAAGCGAATGTAGGTTGGAATAGCCGAAGGCGTATTCCGACGTTCCGGAGGGTCGGGTGATCGAGGTGGTTGGCCGGGCGGGCGCGGCCCGTTTCGCGGTCACCGACGGAGGCGCCTCTGGCGATTCCATCCTACGAAAAGCGATACGCCGTACCGATCCGGTGCCAAGCGAATGTAGGTTGGAATAGCCGAAGGCGTATTCCGACGTTCCGGAGGGCCGGGTGATCGAGGTGTTTGGCCGGGCGGACGCGGCCCGTTTCGCGGTCATCGACGGAAGCGCCTCTGGCGATTCCATCCTACGGAAAACGATATGCCGTACCGGTCCGGTGACAAGCGAATGTAGGTTGGAATAGCCGAAGGCGTATTCCGACGTTCCGGAGGGTCGGGTGATCGAGGTGTTTGATCGGGCGGGCGCGGCCCGTTTCGCGGTCACGACGGAGGCGCCTCTGGCGATGCCATCCTACGGAAAACGATATGCCGTACCGGTCCGGTGACAAGCGAATGTAGGTTGGAATAGCCGAAGGCGTATTCCGACGTTCGGGAGGGTCGGGTGATCGAGGTGTTTGGCCGGACGACGTGGCCCGTTTCGCGGTCACCGACGGAGGCGCCTCTGGCGATTCCATCCTACGGGAAGCGATACGCCGTACCGGCCCGGTGCCAAGCGAATGTAGGTTGGAATAGCCGAAGGCGTATTCCGACGTTCCGGAGGGTCGGGTGATCGAGGTGTTTGGCCGGGCGGACGCGGCCCGTATCGCGGTCACCGACGGAGGCGCCTCTGGCGATGCCATATCCAAATAGCAAAACGCCCCGCACGGAGGCGAGGCGTTTGGGTTGCAATGGCGGGTCGATATTTGTGGGTGACGGATTACGCTTCGCTAATCCATCTTACGAATTGATCCGCCTTACCGGGTTAACCACCAGCCGGTGCGTTACGGCATTCTGCCGGAACTACGTTGTGGTTTGCAGCAGGAGCGCGGCAGGTCCACTGTACGGCTGCTGCCGGCGGCGTGCCAGCTACCAATGCCGGTGCGGGAGTCATTGTTAGGGCTACGTTACCTGCGCGAGCTGTGGATGTAACGGAAATCACGCCGTCGTTAGCGATAGCAGTGACTCCGCAATTTTGGGTGGCGGTGTTTGCGGTGAATCCAGAAGCAAAAGCAGTTCCGTTGGAAGCATTTTCCATAACGGTCGTTTTTGCGCCTGCCATTAACCCTACACATTCGGAGACGCGAGCGCGTACTGTGTAATCTTGGTATGCCGGCAGCGCCACCGCCGCCAAAATTCCGATAATCGCCACAACGATCATCAATTCAATCAAAGTAAAACCTTTCTGCATCTGAGCTTTCATGTGCTTCTCCTTGAGATGTTAAGGCGTTCAGCCTGCAAGGGACTAAGCAGCCAGCGTGCCAACTTCTAAACGCCCCTGTTTTCGCGGCATTGCGGCACAATGCGAACCACACACGCTGCCTCGCTTCGCACGCTTCTGACAAAAAGCGTCACCCCGGTGGCTGCGGTTTGGCACGCCTGGCTATCTGCGCTATAAGGCGGGCATTAATCCAGACGAATCCTCGCCCATGACCGATAACGTTGCCCTCTCCGGCCTGGCTAAACAAATGGTGTTGGCCGGCCTGCTCGATGACCGGACGGCTCAGCAAGCACACCAGCAGGCGGTGCGGAACAAGCTGTCGCTGGTGACCTATGTGGTGCAGAACAAGCTTGCCAGCGGGCGCGCCGTGGCGGAGCTGGCGGCTGACCAGTTCGGTGTGGCCTACATGGACCTCAATGCGCTGGACAAGGAAGCCCAGCTGAAGGAGGTAGTGTCCGAAAAGCTGGCCCGTCAGCATCGGGTGCTGCCGCTCATCAAGCGTGGCCACAAGCTGTTCGTTGCGGTATCCGACCCGACGAATCATCAGGCGGTAACGGATATCCAGTTCAGCACTGGCCTGACGACCGAGGCGATCTTGGTCGAGGACGACAAGCTCGGTAACGCCATTGAAAAGTTTTTCGAAAGCGCGACGACGGGGCTGGACGACTTAGGTGATGTGGACCTCGATGGTATCGATGTTCAAACCGTATCGGACGATGCCTCCAATGACGATACGGGTGATGCTGCGGACGACGCACCGGTTGTTCGCTTCGTTAACAAGATGCTGCTCGACGCCATTCGTGGCGGCTCGTCCGACTTGCACTTCGAGCCGTATGAAAAGGCGTATCGCGTCCGGCTCCGTACTGACGGGATCCTCCACGAGGTCGCGCGCCCGCCTATTCAGCTCGCGCCTCGTATTTCAGCACGCCTGAAAGTAATGGCTGGCCTCGACATCTCCGAGCGGCGTAAGCCGCAGGATGGTCGAATCAAAATGAAGCTGTCCAAGACCAAAGCCATCGATTTTCGTGTGAACACGCTGCCCACGTTGTGGGGCGAAAAGATCGTGATGCGTATCCTTGACCCGACCAGTGCGCAAATGGGCATCGATGCGCTGGGCTACGAGGAATCGCAAAAAGAGCTGTATATGAATGCGCTGCGCCAACCGCAGGGCATGATTCTGGTAACGGGCCCGACTGGTTCGGGCAAGACCGTATCGCTCTATACCGGCCTCAACATCCTCAATACCGTCGACGTCAACATCTCTACGGCCGAGGACCCGGTCGAGATCAACCTGGAAGGCATCAACCAGGTCAACGTCAATCCCAAGCAGGGCATGGATTTCTCTCAAGCACTGCGCGCCTTCTTGCGTCAGGACCCGGACATCATCATGGTCGGTGAGATCCGTGACCTTGAAACGGCCGAGATTGCGATCAAGGCCGCGCAGACCGGGCACATGGTGATGTCGACCCTGCACACCAACAGCGCGGCGGAAACCCTGACGCGCCTGCGCAACATGGGCGTGCCGGCGTTCAACATCGCCACCTCGGTCAACCTGATCATCGCCCAGCGCCTGGCGCGCAAACTTTGCAGTACCTGCAAGAAGGAAGTCGACGTGCCGCGCGAGGCGTTGCTGCGCGAGGGCTTTCCTGAAGACAAGATCGGCACCTTCAAGATCTATGGGCCGGTTGGCTGCGAAAACTGCAAAGGCGGGTACAAAGGGCGTGTCGGTATTTATGAAGTGGTTAAAAACACGCCCTCTCTGCAGCGCATTATCATGGAGGACGGCAACTCAATCGATATCTCCACCCAGATGCGCAGAGACGGCTTCAATGACTTGCGGACTTCAGCCCTGCTGAAGGCCATGCAGGGCGTGACCAGCCTGGAAGAAGTCAACCGGGTGACCAAGGACTAACATGGCTCAGAAAGCAATCAAGACCAGCGTATTCACCTGGGAAGGCACGGATCGCAAGGGCGCCCGGATCAAGGGTGAGCTGAGCGGTGCAAGCCCCGCGCTGGTCAAGGCACAGTTGCGCAAGCAGGGCGTCAACCCGCTGAAGGTGCGCAAGAAGTCCGTCTCGCTGTTCAGTGCCGGCAAGAAGATCAAGCCGATGGACATCGCCCTGTTCACCCGGCAGATGGCGACCATGATGAAGGCGGGCGTGCCGCTGTTGCAGTCTTTCGACATCATCGGCGAGGGTTTCGATAACCCCAACATGCGCAAGCTGGTAGATGACCTCAAGCAAGAGGTGGCGGCCGGTAACAGCTTTGCCGCTGCGCTGCGCAAAAAGCCGCAATACTTTGATGACCTCTATTGCAACCTGGTTGATTCGGGTGAGCAGTCCGGTGCGCTGGAAACGCTGTTGGACCGGGTAGCGACTTACAAAGAGAAGACCGAAGCGCTGAAGGCCAAAATCAAGAAGGCGATGAACTACCCGATCGCGGTGGTGCTGGTCGCGATCATCGTGTCTGCCATTCTGCTGATCAAGGTGGTGCCGCAGTTTCAAGAGGTATTTGCTAACTTTGGCGCTGAGCTGCCAGCTTTCACGGTAATGGTGATAAATTTGTCAGAGCTGTTGCAAGAGTGGTGGTACGTCGTTCTGTTCGCAATGATTGCGGCAGGGGTTGCATTCAAACAGGCGCATACGCGTTCCGAGAAGTTCCGCAATTGGTTCGATCGGCTTGTTCTCAAAATCCCAGTTGTTGGTGACATTCTCTACAAGTCGGCTGTTGCTCGCTTTGCTCGTACGCTGTCCACTACGTTTGCCGCGGGCGTGCCATTGGTTGATGCGCTGGACTCAGTCGCCGGCGCGACCGGTAACGTGGTCTTCCGTAATGCAACGGCCAAGGTGAAGTCGGACGTCTCCAGCGGCATGCAGCTTAATTTCTCTATGCGTACCACTAACACCTTTCCGAGCATGGCGATCCAGATGACGGCCATTGGTGAAGAGTCTGGTTCGCTGGACGAAATGTTGGCGAAGGTCGCGACCTTTTATGAGGATGAGGTCGACAACATGGTCGACGGCCTGACCGCGTTGATGGAGCCGATGATCATGGCGGTACTGGGTGTGCTGGTGGGTGGCTTGATCATCGCCATGTACCTGCCGATCTTCCAGTTGGGCTCCGTGGTCTAGATGAGCGTCTTTTCATTTCTGGCCAGCCACGCGCTGGCCTTTGTTTTCTGTGCACTGGTGTTGGGGTTGCTGGTCGGCAGCTTCCTTAATGTGGTGATCTATCGGTTGCCGCTGATGATGCAGCGTGAATGGCGCACGCAGGCTCGTGAGTATCTTGAGCTGCCCGCTGAAGTGGCGAGTGAGCGTTTCAATCTGATGTGGCCGCAGTCGCGCTGCCCACATTGCAATCATCGAATTCGCGCTTGGGAGAATATCCCGGTTGTCAGTTGGCTGGCGTTGCGAGGCAAGTGCAGTTGCTGCAAGGCGCGGATCAGCCACCGCTATCCTCTGGTTGAGCTGGCGTGTGGCGTGCTGTCCGGCTATGTGGCTTGGCATTTCGGCTTCACCTTGCAGGCGGGCGCGGTGCTGTTGCTGACGTGGGCGCTGCTCGCCTCCAGCATGATCGACGTCGACCATCAATTGCTGCCGGATTCGATTGTCCTGCCACTGCTCTGGCTGGGCTTGATCTGCAATACCCAGGGATTGTTTGCAACCCTGCCCGATGCGCTGTGGGGTGCCGTATTCGGTTATCTCAGCCTGTGGTCGGTGTACTGGCTGTTCAAGCTTGTCACGGGCAAGGAGGGCATGGGCTATGGGGACTTCAAGTTGCTGGCGATGCTGGGCGCATGGGGTGGCTGGCAGGTGCTGCCGCTGACCATTCTCCTGTCTTCAGTTGTCGGTGCGGTGCTAGGCAGCATCGCATTACGCATGCAGAACGCGGACAACGGCACGCCGATTCCGTTCGGGCCTTATCTGGCCATTGCTGGATGGATCGCCCTGCTGTGGGGTGAGCAGATCACTGCCAGTTACCTACGATTCGCACATTTCTGATTGGGTTGTAGGGGCGGCCGGATTCGGTCGCCTTCCTGGCTTTGGTTAGTTGGGTTTTCCGCGCTTGCATCTCAATTGGCTAGCGGTTACTACTGCGCGTCGTTTTCAAGCGATAGGTGCAGCATGAAACCCTGGATTCTCGGCCTTACCGGCGGCATCGGCAGTGGCAAGAGTGCCGTGGTCGAGCACTTCGGGCGGCTGGGCGTACATTGGGTCGATGCCGATCACGCGGCCCGCTGGGTTGTCGAGCCCGGGCGCCCGGCGCTGGCGGCTATTGCCAAGCATTTCGGCGATCAGGTGTTGGCCGGTGACGGTAGCCTGGACCGCGCCGTGCTAAGGCAGTTGGTATTTGCCGACCCGGGGCAGCGGCAGTGGCTCGAGCAGTTGTTGCACCCGCTGATCCGCCAGGAAGTGGCTGACAAGCTCGCGCAGGCGCAATCGCCGTACGCCATCATGGTGTCCCCGTTGCTCATCGAGTCCGGGCAGTATCGCCAGGCGGCGCGTGTGTTGGTCGTGGACGCTCCCGAAGCGCTGCAGGTCGTGCGTGCGGCGCGGCGCGATGGTGCCGCGGAAGAGCAGATCCGATCGATTCTCGCGGCCCAAGTCGGACGTGATGAGCGCTTGCGCCATGCCGATGATGTGTTGGTCAACGACCGGGACATGGCCTGGCTTGCCGCCGAGGTCGAGCGCCTGCACCGTTTCTATCTGAGCCTGCGAGGAGGTAAGGCATGAGTGTCACCGTTGTAGAGTGCCCCACCTGTGGTGCGCCGGTCGAATGGGGGCCGCAGAGTCAGAGCCGGCCGTTCTGTTCCGAACGTTGCAAGCTGATCGATTTGGGTGCGTGGGCCGCCGAGGAGCATGCCATCCCGGGAAATGAGCTGGAGGATGACCTGTTCTCCGACGACGTGCCTCGCCAGCATTGAGCTGAATGTGCGGCTCGGGCGGGCCTCACATGGGCTTGTCGCCGTCGTCTTCCCGTGGGGCTTGCAGGTAGCGCGTTCGGTTGAAGGTTTCCATCCAGTCCGGATAGAACACGACCAGCGCGCTGATCACCGTGCCGTTGATGAACGCCTCCGGAAACATCACCAGCCAGATATAGCCGGCAAAGTCCGCCAGCCAGGGTGGCATCGGGTAGCGGCCGTCGAAAAGCAGTACGCCGAGGCCGGCCAGTATGCAGAACAGCGCGGCTAGCCCCGCTGCGAAGAAGCCGGAAAAGAAGATATAGACGAACAGGTTGCGCGGCTGCGTGCGCTCGACCAGTTGCGCGCAGCACTCGGTCACGGCCACAGGAATCAGTACCAGCAGCACGCCGTTGAGGCCGAGCGACAACAGGTGCTGGTGGCCGGTCACGGTCAGGCCCAGCTGCGCTGTGAATGCCGCAAGTATGGCCAGCGGCCAGTCCAGCAGCAGCGTGACGGCCGTCAGTCCGATGAAGTGGAAAGACAGGCCGGAGTCGAAGTCCCGCCGTACCAGCCAGAGCAGGAAGATCGCCAGCACGGCGCCGAACAGCAGGTGTTGGCGGCGTGTATCGCTGAACAGCTCGACCCAGGGCGCTCGAACCCCGGCCCAGGCGAGCGCGGCCAGGTAGAGCAGCCAGCCCAGGATCAGGCTGGAAGGGGCGAGCAGGTCAGCAGCAATCATCGGTACTCCTCGACTCGCTGGTCATCTATCGACACCGGGGCGCGTTGTATGTGCGCCGGGTGCGATTCTATCGCGGCAAGCCGTCGAGCCTGAGCGGTCAGGGTGCCGGGTTGGGCTGCGCGACATGGATTGCCTCGATCGCTTCGAGCACCTCGGCCGAAAGCGTCACGTCGATGCTGCCGAGATTGCTTTCCAGTTGCGCCAGTGACGTGGCGCCGATGATGTTGCTGGTGACGAAGGGCTGGCTCGTCACGAAGGCCAGCGCCATCTGCGCCGGGTCCAGGCCGTGCTCGCGGGCCAGGGCGACGTAGCGGGAGCAGGCGTCTTGCGTTTGCGGGTTGGTATAGCGTGCGAACCGGCTGAAGCGGGTGATGCGCGCCCCTTCGGGGCGGGCGCCGTTCTCGTACTTGCCGCTCAGCATGCCGAAGGCCAGGGGCGAATAGGCCAGCAGGCCACACTGCTCGCGAATGGCGATCTCGGCGAGCCCCACCTCGAAGCTGCGGTTCAGCAGGTTGTAGGGGTTCTGGATGGAAACCGCTCGCGGCCAGCCGCGCTCTTCGGCCAGCTGGAGAAACTTCATCGTGCCCCAGGGCGTCTCGTTGGACAGCCCGATATGGCGAATCTTGCCCGCTCGCACCTGCTCGTCGAGGACTTCGAGGGTTTCTTCGAGCGGCGTGAAGCCGGCCTGCTGATGGCGGTAGCCGAGCTGGCCGAAGAAGTTGGTGCTGCGCTCGGGCCAATGCAGCTGGTAAAGGTCGATGCGGTCGGTCTGCAGGCGCTGCAGACTGGCGTCCAGTGCGGCGACGATGTGCTGGCGGTTCATCTTCAGCTGGCCGTCGCGGATGTGCGTGATGCCGTTGCCGGGTCCTGCGACCTTGCTGGCGAGTATCCAGTCGTTCCGGTTGCCGCGCGCCTTGAAGTATTCCCCGATGTAGCGCTCGGTCGTGGCATAGGTTTCCGCGCGAGGCGGGACCGGGTACATCTCGGCCGTGTCGACGAAGTTGATTCCGGCAGCCCTGGCGCGGTCGAGTTGCGCAAAGGCCTCCTGCTGGTCGTTCTGTTCGCCCCAGGTCATGGTGCCCAGGCAGAGTGCGCTGACGTTCAGATCCGTGCGGCCCAGTTGGCGCAGTTGCATAAGGTGTCCTTGTCGGTTTGATGCGTGATGGGGGTGCCTGTCCGGCAGTCCAGCGTATGACCATACACCGTCCCGGAGTTCCGGCGTGCTGGTTGTCGAAGCTGCTTGCTATTTCGGCTGCAATCAGGATAATTCCGCAGCCTGTCGCCGGGGATGCCTAGCCTGTCGACACGAGACCAAGGTGGGGGATGCCTAGCCCGCCGAACCATTGCCGTAGCGGACGCGCTGACCCGAGCCCCCGATAGCGTCTGTTTCCGGCTGTCCTGGCCTTGCCAGGGCGAGCACCATTCAGTAAGATTCGCCGTCTTATTTTCAGGGCGGCCCCTGAGGCTATAACGAATGAAGACTTTTACTGCTAAACCGGAAACCGTCAAGCGCGACTGGTTTGTCGTCGACGCTGCCGGCCAGACCCTGGGTCGTCTGGCAACCGAAATCGCTAGCCGCCTGCGTGGCAAGCACAAGGCGGAATACACTCCTCACGTCGATACCGGTGACTACATCGTCGTTATCAATGCCGAGCAAGTGCGTGTTACCGGTGCCAAGACCACCGACAAGATGTACTACTCCCACTCCGGTTTCCCGGGTGGCATCAAGTCGATCAACTTCGAGAAGCTGATCGCCAAGGCGCCAGAGCGTGTGATCGAGACCGCGGTCAAGGGAATGCTCCCGAAGAACCCACTGGGTCGCGACATGTACCGTAAGCTGAAGGTCTACAAGGGTGCCAGCCACCCGCACACCGCTCAGCAGCCCCAAGAACTGAAGATTTAACGGAATAGTTCACTATGTCGGCGACTCAAAACTACGGCACTGGCCGTCGCAAGACTGCAACCGCGCGCGTCTTCCTGCGCCCGGGTACTGGCAAGATCTCCATCAACAATCGCGAGCTGGATAACTTCTTCGGCCGCGAAACCGCTCGGATGGTCGTTCGTCAGCCGCTCGAGCTGACCGAGACCGTCGAGAAGTTCGATGTGTACGTCACTGTCCTTGGTGGTGGTGTCAGCGGTCAGGCCGGTGCGATCCGTCACGGTATCACCCGTGCGCTGATGGACTATGACGAAGGTCTGCGTCCTGCGCTGCGCAAGGCTGGCTTCGTCACCCGCGATGCCCGCGAAGTCGAGCGTAAGAAGGTCGGTCTGCGCAAAGCGCGCAAGCGTCCGCAGTACTCGAAGCGTTAATTTCGCTTCTACGAAAAGCGCCCAGTTTCTTCGGAACTGGGCGTTTTTTTATGGCTTGGTTTTTTACTGCTGCGACAGCGTGTCACGTGCTGCGAGTCCCGATTTACGGGCCTTCCCGGTTTGTTGTGTCTGGTTATTACCTTGTCAGGCGAGGGGGTTTTCTTTACCATTTGGCGAATTTTTTCGCGGCCTGTTTTACGTAGTAGACGCCTGCCTCGGTGGGCCATAAGAAACTGATGGGAGACGACTGAATGAGCAATGACGGCGTGAATGCTGGCCGGCGTCGCTTCCTGGTAGCCGCTACTTCGGTAGTAGGTGCTGCAGGAGCGGTGGGGGCAGCGGTCCCGTTCGTGGGATCGTGGTTCCCGAGTGCCAAGGCCAAGGCAGCCGGCGCACCGGTTAAGGTGAATATCGGCAAGATCGAGCCCGGCCAGCAGATGGTTGCTGAGTGGCGTGGTCAGCCGGTGTTTATTGTGCGTCGTACGGAGGAGACGCTTGCTAACCTCAGCAAGCTGACCGATACCGTCGCCGACCCCGAGTCGAAGGAGTCGGTGCAGCCGACCTATGTCGACCCGTCAGTGCGCTCGATCAAGCCTGAAGTGCTTGTCGTTGTCGGACTGTGCACTCACCTCGGTTGTTCCCCATCGTTCCGGCCTGAAGTCGCTGCGGCGGATTTGGGCGCCGAGTGGCTCGGTGGGTATTTCTGCCCGTGCCATGGCTCGAAATATGACATGGCTGGCCGCGTCTACAAGGGGCAGCCCGCCCCCTTGAACCTGCCGGTTCCCCCTCATACGTACGAGACGGACACCACGATCGTCATCGGCGTCGATCAGGAGAACGCATGATGAGCAAGTTCATGGAATGGGTCGATGCGCGCTTTCCTGCGACCAAGATGTGGGAAGACCATCTAAGCAAGTACTACGCGCCGAAGAACTTCAACGTCTTGTATTTCTTCGGTTCACTCGCACTGTTGGTGCTGGTCAACCAAATACTCACTGGTATCTGGCTGACGATGAGCTTCGAGCCCTCGGCTGAGGGTGCGTTCGCGTCCGTCGAATACATCATGCGCGACGTCGAGTACGGATGGATCATCCGTTACCTGCACTCGACCGGTGCGTCGGCGTTCTTCATCGTCGTGTACTTGCACATGTTCCGCGGAATCCTCTACGGCTCGTACCAAAAGCCGCGTGAGCTAGTGTGGATCTTCGGCATGATGATCTACCTTGCGCTCATGGCTGAGGCTTTCATGGGGTACCTGCTGCCTTGGGGGCAGATGTCTTACTGGGGCGCCCAGGTGATCATTTCGCTGTTTGGCGCCATTCCGGTGATCGGGGATGACCTGACGCAGTGGATCCGCGGCGATTACCTGATCTCCGGCATCACCCTGAACCGCTTCTTCGCGCTACACGTCATCGCATTGCCGATCGTTATCCTTGGCCTGGTCGTGCTGCACATCCTGGCGCTTCACGAAGTCGGTTCGAACAACCCCATGGGTGTCGATATCAAGAAGACCAAGGACGAAGCAGGGCGTCCACTCGACGGTATTCCTTTCCACCCGTACTACACGGTGAAGGATATCGTCGGTGTCGTGGTGTTCCTGTTCGTATTCTGCGCCGTCGTGTTCTTCTTCCCTGAGATGGGCGGCTATTTCCTCGAGAAGCCGAACTTCGAAGTGGCGAATGCGTTCAAGACGCCTGAGCACATCGCGCCGGTGTGGTACTTCACTCCGTACTACGCGATTCTGCGAGCGGTGCCTGACAAGTTGCTCGGTGTAATCGCCATGGGCGCAGCCATTGCGGTGCTGTTCGTGCTCCCGTGGCTGGATCGCAGCCCGGTCAAATCGATGCGCTACAAGGGCTGGCTGAGCAAGATCGCCCTGGTGCTGTTCTGCATTTCGTTCGTCATCCTCGGCGTGCTTGGCGTGCTGTCTCCTACTCCGGAGCGGACACTGGTATCTCGGATCTGTACTGCCATCTATTTCGGTTACTTCATCCTGATGCCGTTCTACACCAAGCTTGAGAAGACCAAAGTAGTTCCGCAAAGGGTGGCTGGCTGATGAAAAAGCAAATTGCTGCATTGATTCTCGCACTGGTGCCGGCCTTCGGATTCGCCGCTGGTGGTGGTGCTCATCTGGACGAGATCGATATCGATCTGACCGACAAGGCGGCGCTGCAGGATGGCCTGAAGACATTCGCCAACTATTGCATGGGTTGCCATGGCGCCCAGTACCAGCGTTACGAGCGCGTAGCTAATGACCTGGGCATTCCTGAAGAAATCATGATGGACAACATTGTGTTTTCGGATGCCAAGATCGGCGACCACATGAAGATTGGCATGAAGCCAGAAGACGCGAAGGCTTGGTTTGGCGCTGCGCCGCCGGACCTCACCTTGGTTGCACGTGTACGCGGAAACGACTGGTTGTACACCTACCTGCGCAGCTTCTACGAAGACCCGTCTCGCCCCTATGGTGTGAACAACACGGTATTCCCGAACGTGGGCATGCCGCACGTGCTGGCGCCGCTGCAGGGGCGTCAGGTCATGCCGAGCAAGCTGCCGGAAGGCGAGTCGGTTGCCTGCAAGCAGGTCCAGGTGGTTGAGGATGGCCGCAAGCAGTTCGATCCTTTGACTGGCACTCCCGTCACCCATGAGGACTGCAGTCACCTGACGGTCGAGGCCGGCACGGGTGCGTTGTCCGAAGCGGAATACGACGAGCTGGTTCATAACCTCGTGACCTTCCTGGCTTACTCGGCCAATCCGGTCAAGCTGGAGAGTCAGCGGATCGGAACCTACGTGTTGCTGTTCCTCGCGTTCTTCTTCGTCTTCGCCTATCTGCTCAAGCGTGAGTATTGGAAAGACGTCCACTGATACGCCTGCTGCAACGTTGTACATTGCGCGCGCCCCTTGGGCGCGCGCGTTTTTTCAGGACTATAAAAAATTAAGCGAGGAAGGTCCCGTGGCGGTCGCCAACCGGTTGCTCTGCTATTCCGATCCTGCTGATCATTATTCGCATCGCGTGCGGTATGTGCTTGCCGAGAAAGGAGTGTCGGTTGAGGTAGTCGATGTCCTTCTAGGGCAGTGCCCACCGCGACTGGCCGAAGTGAACCCCTACGCAACGGTACCTACCCTCGTCGAGCGTGACCTGGCCCTCTACGAGCCTGGCGTGATTACCGAATACCTCGAGGAGCGGTATCCACACCCGCCGTTAATGCCGGTTTATCCTGTAGCGCGCGCCAATACCCGCTTGCTGGTGCACCGAGTGCAGCGAGACTGGTGTGCGCTGGTGGACAGGATTCAAGACAGGCGTTCAGCTGGTCAGGCCAAGGAGCTGGCCCGTAAGGAGCTGCGCGAAAGCCTGACTGGCGTCTCGCCAATTTTTGCGGAAAAGCCGTATTTTCTAAGCGACGAGATCAGCGTCGTCGACTGTTGTCTGTTGCCTATCCTCTGGCGTTTGCCCACACTGGAGATCGAGTTGCCACGGGCCGCAAAGCCCCTGATCGATTACATGGAGCTCAACTTCGCTCGCGAGGCCTTCCAGGCCAGCTTATCCGCCGTTGAACGCGGCATGCGTTAAAAAGAGAGGCTTTTTCATGACTTCCAGTCGCCCTTATCTGGTCCGTGCGTTGTATGAATGGATCGTGGATAACGACTGCACGCCACATATCCTGGTACACGCGGAGCATCCCGGTGTGAAGGTTCCGCCTGGGTATGCCAGCGACGGGCAAATCGTCTTGAACGTTTCGCCAGGCGCGGTTCGTCGCTTGGATATGAGCAACGAGGCGGTCAGCTTCGAAGGCCGCTTCGGTGGTGTGGCACATGAGCTATATGTGCCGTCTCCGGCGATCATGGCAATCTACGCGCGCGAAAATGGCCAGGGCATGGTTTTTGAAACGGAGCCTACGCCGCCGGATGACGATACGCCGCCAGATGACTCCTCGAAATCGAAGTCAGCGCCAGCGGCGAGCCGTCCGAGCCTGAAGGTCGTGAAGTAAGGCGATAAAGGTGCAAGGCTACGCAGCGCGTAGCCTTCGGTGGTGGTTAGTCGATGTATTCGAACAGCTTGACGATGCGCTGCACGCCGGACACGCCCTGGACGAGGCTTGTTGCGCGGTTGCCTTCCTGACGAGTAACCAGGCCTAGCAAGTAAACGATGCCGTTCTCGGTAATTACCTTGATACGAGAACCCGGCACGCTTTCATCGGCAAGCATTTGCGTCTTGATCTTCGTCGTCAGCCAAGAGTCGTTGCTGCGTGCCAGTGCCGATGAGGGCTTCAGGACCTGGAGTTCGTTATGGACGCGCTTGACGCGCTGAACGGAGCTCGCGGCCTGCTCGGCTGTCTGTTTGAGCTCTTCGCGTGGCGTTTGTCCTGCAAGCAGCACCACCCCGTTATAGCTCGCAACGACGATATGCGAGGCGTTATCCAGGTCTGGGTGAGCCTTGGCGATATTAACCGCCGCTTTGGTCTCGATCAGGGAATCGTCGATCTTGCTGCCAATGGTCCGCGTGCCACGGTCGTCGTTGATCGGCTCATCGCGGGCGGCTGTCAACACCGAGCTGCAGCCTGTAGCGACCAGGCATAGCGTCAGGGTAAGTGCATGCAGTCGAGTCGCTTTCATTCTTCACTCCCAAACAGTTGATTGTCGATCAAGTCGCACAGACAGTGGATGGTGAGCAGATGAACTTCCTGAATCCGGGCGGTGACCTTCGACGAGACTCGGATTTCAACATCCTCCGGTAGCAGCAGCGACGCCATACCACCACCATCGCGACCGGTCAGTGCGACGACGATCATCTCTCGGTCATGAGCGGCCTGGATTGCCTGGATAACATTGGCGGAGTTGCCGCTGGTGGAAATCGCAAGCAGTACATCGCCCGGCTGGCCGAGTGCGCGAATCTGTTTGGAGAACACCTCGTTGTAGCTGTAGTCGTTGGCGATGGAGGTCAGCGTTGAGGTGTCGGTAGTCAGCGCTATTGCCGGCAGGCTGGGGCGCTCACGCTCGAAGCGGTTCAAAAGCTCCGAAGAAAAGTGCTGCGCGTCGCCCGCGGAGCCACCATTGCCGCATGTCAGGATCTTGCCTTCGCTAAGCAACGTATTGACCATCACCTGACCAGCTTGCTCGATGCTGGGTGCCAGCACCTCGGCGGCCTGCTGCTTGGTTTCAATGCTCGCCTGGAAAAGTTGGCGTATACGGGTTTGCATGTCCATCGATGTCACACCTTCGGTATCGGGCATGGCGCGGGCCTTGCCGTAAAAGGGACCGCATGCCGCGTTCAGCGCTCAGCCATCGAACGCGTTGCGGATCCAGTTGGGTGATGCTGCGCTGCTGCCGGCTTCGATGGCAATCACATCGAAGCGGCAGGGATGCCGGGCCCACCGCGATTCCTTTTGCAGGAAAAGTTGGGCTGCCTTGACCAGCTTCTGCTGCTTGCGGTAGTCGACGCTTTCCAGCGCGCCGCCCCAGGCAGTGTGGCGTCTGTAGCGAACCTCGACGAATACTACTGTATCGCCATCGAGCATGACCAGATCAAGCTCGCCGCTGCGGCACGACCAGTTGCGTTGCACGAGGCGCAGGCCGTGTCGTTCCAGGTAGCGTTTGGCGGCGTCCTCGGCCTGCTGCCCTTGTTGCTGCTTGTCCGTCGTGGTCAATAGCGGTCGTCCTGAAGGCGCTGAACTTCGCCGCCACGGAACTCGGCCCATGGAAGGTGGCGCTCGATGCGTTGTTCCTGGGTGAGCGACAGTTTGCCGGAAAGCCCGTCCAGCTCGGTATCGGGTAGTGCCAGCAGCTGGTTCAGGCGAGGCGCGAGCAGGTAGGCGTCTGCGCCCATTGCGTAAAGGCGCCCAAGGCTGCCCTGCGCTTGCGGCCATTTGCGCTCGATGTCCTGGCGCAGCGGGAGTTGCGGATCAAGCAGCCAGGGCGTTTCGGCGAAGCGTATGCCTTCGAGGTCGAGATACTGGCTGCGGTTGTTCGTCGCCGCGTGGAGGTGGGAGGTCGCGTATACCGGCAGGTCGCCCGCGTACTGGAAGATCAGCGTGGGTTTCACCTGCTGAGCCTGCTGCGGCGTAGCGGCAAGGAAAAGAAAGTCGACATCCTGCCGCCGCGTCGGCGTGGCTTCGCCGGTGTTCTGGGTGCGACTGGCGCTGCGTACCTGAAGCAGGTCGGCAATCTGGTTGGCCAGTTCGACCGGCTCGGCGAGCGGCTCGGCGGCAACCAGGGTGCCGCCCAGTTCCAGCCACTGCACACGGAAGGCATCGAGCACACGGTTGCCCCAGTCGCCGCGCGGCGTGAGCGCCACGGCTCGGCGATGCCCATCCTGCCAGGCGCGGCGTGCTACTTCACGGGCTTCGTCTTCGGCAGCGAGGCCGAACTGGAACAACTGAGGCGGGGCTTTCTGATCGGCGTCGCTGTAGTTGAGGGCCAGCGTAGTAATGGGCAGCGTGTCTCGTGAAGCCAGTTGGCGAACCATTTCTTTTTCGAGCGGGCCGACGACCAGCTCTACGCCTGCCGCGCTGGCCTGCCGGTAGAACTCGTCTAGAGAACCAATGCGCGTGCTGTCGAACAGCTCGATGCGAAGGTCATCCCCGGCGTCGAGGTGGGCGGCTAGAAAGCCGTCGCGTAATGCACGGGCGACGTTTGCAAGCGAGCCGTCCATCGGGAGCAGCAGTGCGACATGGGACAGTGGTTTGTCAGCCAGCTCACGTAGCTTTACGAGTGGCTCGGGCAGTTCTCGTGCGGCTGGATGTTCGGGATGTTGCGCGATCCAGGCGTCTATGGCGCGTTGCTGCTGGCCGAGCGTGCCGGCTTGCTTGACTGCCATAGCCAATGACAGCCATCCAGCGAGGTCTCGGTCGGCGCTCGGCTGCAGCGTTTCTGCAGGCAGGCTCGAGACCAGCGACCAAGTTGCTTCATGGTTCTGTTTGGCCTGTTCACCGCTCAATAAGGGAGCAATGAAAGTGCGCTCCCGGGCGGCGTCGAGCGGCCGTTCATTCGCTTCTAATGCAACTGCGCGTGCCAGCTGGGTGCGAATCTGCTGCTCTACCGGTAATTCAGCCAGTCGCTCGAAGGCAGGGTGCTGGAAGGCTTCGAGCGCTTGGGTCGGCTCTTTTGCATCCAATGCAAGTTCTGACCTTAAAGTGAGGGCGAAGACTTGTTGCGCCGGTTTGAGTTGGTCGAGCTGAACCTGCTCGAGAATTTGCCTGGCCTGGGTCAGGTTACCTTGCTGCATGCTCTTGTCGGCTGCTGATAGACGAAGCAGCGCTGCGTCGGCGGTATCGCTCGCGTCAGCCTGTTTCAGCAATTCCTGGGTAGATGCCTGTGGTGTGCGTGGCAGCTCACCCAATGTCGATGAGGGGGAGCTGGCACATGCTGAAAGCAGGGCAGCGAGGCAAAGGAACAGAAGCGGGCGAAGGCGAGCCGTCATGTAGAGAATCCTGAAGCGCTGGCAGTGTGTGGCGGAATTGTACCCAAGCCCTGTCGGGGCGGCGATGTCGCGTCCCTCAAACGGGCTACAATGCGCATTTTGTAAGATCGAGGTAGCCCTGTGACTGCGACAGATGCTGTGAATTCCACCTGCGGCACGCTCTACGTGGTCGCCACGCCGATTGGCAACCTGGAGGACATCAGCGCGCGGGCGCTGCGTGTATTAAGCGAGGTGGCGCTCATCGCGGCAGAGGATACGCGGCATTCGTCCAGGCTCATCCAGCACTTCGGTATCAGCACGCCGCTGGCTGCTTGTCATGAGCACAACGAGCGTGACGAGGGGGGGCGCTTTATTCAGCGTCTGTTGGCGGGCGACAGCGTTGCACTGATATCGGACGCCGGTACGCCACTCATATCGGACCCTGGCTATCACTTGGTCAAGCAGGCCCGAGCTGCGGGTGTTCCTGTCGTGCCGGTGCCGGGCCCTTGCGCGTTGGTCGCTGCGCTTTGTGCGGCGGGGTTGCCTTCGGATCGCTTCATCTTCGAGGGGTTCTTGCCCTCCAAGCAGGCGGGGCGGCGTTCGCGGCTCGAACTGTTGCGTGAGGAGCCGCGTACCCTGATCTTTTATGAGGCGCCGCACCGGATTCTGGATAGCCTGAAAGACATGGAAACTGTATTTGGTGGTGATAGAGCCGCCGTGCTCGGGCGCGAACTGACAAAAACCTTCGAGACCCTCAAGGGTGCGCCGCTCGAAGCACTGCGCGCCTGGGTCGAGGCCGATACCAATCAGCAGCGTGGTGAGTGTGTCGTCGTCGTGGCGGGCTGGCAGGCACCTCAGGGGGAGGAGGCGGTGGATGAAAATGCTCGGCGCATCCTGCGGCTGTTATTGGCGGAGTTGCCTGTCAAGCGCGCAGCCGCCGTCGCAGCGGAGATCACCGGTGCCCGTAAGAACCTGCTGTATCAGCTCGCATTGCAAGAGCGACCCTAGCGGCAATCGCGCCAAGCCGCCTGATGCAAACCGGTTGGTGCTTGGGTCGCGCGGGCGTATCTGCGCTTGCAGCTAGGGCTTTCGCCAAGTAACCTGCCCGTCGGAGAGTCGATCGGACAGTCGCTGTCTCTTTTTGTTCCGCAAGAAGGGAGGGAGGAAAGTCCGGGCTCCATAGGGCAAGGCGCCAGGTAACGCCTGGGGGGCGTGAGCCCACGGAAAGTGCCACAGAAAATAACCGCCTAAGCACTTCGGTGCCGGTAAGGGTGAAAAGGTGCGGTAAGAGCGCACCGCACGGCTGGTAACAGTCCGTGGCTAGGTAAACCCCGCCTGGAGCAAGACCAAATAGGGATCCATTGGCGTGGCCCGCGCTGGATCCGGGTAGGTTGCTAGAGGCAGTCAGTGATGGCTGCCGTAGAGGAATGGCTGTCCTCGACAGAACCCGGCTTACAGATCGACTCTCCGACCTTCTTCTTCCCCGGCTTTTTAGTCCGAAAAATTCTTGCACTTCACAAACCACTTTAAGTTTGTGACGCATCTTCCTGCGTCCGCGCAGCTTCCTCTTGGGATTCGCTTCCCACTTCGTCATTAATCGCCGTTTCGCTAGCTAAATTCCCGCCACATAAGGGTTTTTCCCGTCGGGCTCACCTTGACGGTGGGGCTGAGGCGTTTCTATAGTGCGCACGAGTGGTGGAAAGTGGAATGAAGTGGGTAATTATGGGCATGGATAGCTAATTTCAGGGGAAGCGCAGCCGTGTTTCGCGGAGCTAACGCAATCAGTCTCGATGCCAAAGGCAGGCTAGCGATGCCCAGCCGGTATCGTGACGAGCTCGTTTCGCGTTGCCAGGGCCAGCTCATCATCACGATCGATGCAGTCGATCGCTGCCTCTGTATCTATCCGTTGCCGGAGTGGGAGCAGATCGAAGCCAAGCTGCGCGAGCTGCCGTCGTTGCGCGAAGAAACCCGCCGGCTGCAGCGCCTGTTGATCGGCAATGCCGTGGATCTGGAGATGGACGGGGCGGGCCGGGTGCTCGTGCCGCCTCGCCTGCGTGAATACGCAGCGCTGGACAAGCGAGCCATGTTGGTGGGGCAGCTGAACAAATTCAGCTTGTGGAACGAGGACGACTGGAACGCACAAGCCGATGCGGACCTGGCGGCCATCAAACAACCCGGCGCATTGCCGGAAGAACTGCGTGATTTAATCCTGTGAGCCAGAACAGCGCCTATAAACATGTCACCGTGCTGCTCGACGAAGCCATTGCGGCGCTCGTCGTGCGGGCCGACGGGCGCTACGTGGACGGTACCTTCGGGCGCGGTGGGCATAGCCGGCTGCTGCTGCGGCAGCTCGGGCCTGATGGCCAGGTGCTAGGTTTCGACAAGGACCCGTTGGCCATTTCGACGGGGCAAGCACTGGCGGCCGAAGACGGCCGCTTTGTCGTTGTGCAGAGAAGTTTCGCTGAGCTGGGCGATGAACTCGCACAGCGCGGGTGGGCTGGGACGCTGAGTGGGGTGTTGCTGGATCTGGGCGTGTCCTCTCCGCAATTGGACGATCCCGAGCGCGGTTTCAGTTTCCTCAATGATGGTCCGCTGGACATGCGCATGGATCCGGCGCATGGCATCAGTGCCGCCGAGTGGATCGCCACGGCAGCCGAAGAGGATCTAGCCCGCGTATTCAAGGACTACGGCGAAGAGCGTTTCGCCAAGCGTATGGCTCGCGCGGTCATCCTGCGGCGCACTGAACGACCCTTCGAGCGCACTGCCGATTTGGCCCAGGTTCTGACCGACGCCAATCCGGCGTGGGAGAAGGGTAAGAACCCGGCGACTCGGGCGTTCCAGGGCTTACGTATTTTCATCAACAACGAGCTGGGCGATCTCGAGGCCGGGCTGAGCGCTGCGCTGGAATCGCTTGAGGTCGGCGGTCGCCTGGTGGTGATCAGCTTCCATTCGCTGGAAGATCGCATCGTCAAACAGTTCATGCGGCGTCATGCCAAAGGCGAGGCCGATACGCTGCCGCGCGACCTTCCCATCATTCCCGAAAAGTTCGTGCCTCGCCTCAAGTTGCTGGGCAAGCCGCAATATGCGTCGACCGAAGAGGTCAAGGCCAACCCGCGCGCTCGCAGCGCGGTCATGCGCATCGCGGAGAAGCTCAGATGAGCCGGTTGCGTTCGATGCCCAAGGGCAGCCTGCTGATGTTGGTGCTCTTCATCGCCGTCCTGTTGTCGGCGATCGCCGTCGCCTACAGCGCACACTGGAATCGTCAGCTGCTCAACGAGCTTTACGGTGAACTTAGTGTCCGTGACAAAGCGCAGGCCGAGTGGGGACGTCTGATTCTCGAGCAGAGCACCTGGACGGCGCACAGCCGTATCGAGACGCTGGCAACTGAACGCCTGGACATGCATATCCCCGAGGCGGCCGACGTCAGGCTGGTGAGCCAATGAAGCTCGACGGCGCGCTCTATCCCTGGCGTTTTCGCATCGTCCTCGGCCTGCTGGTAGCGATGGTGGGAGCGCTCGCCTGGCGAATCGTGGATCTGCAGGTATTCGACCAGCCTTTCCTCCAGGGCCAGGGTGATGCGCGCAGCGTACGCCACATCCCAATACCAGCGCATCGTGGATTGATCACGGATCGCCACGGGGAACCCCTGGCAGTGAGCACGCCGGTCACGACGCTGTGGGGCAATCCGCGCGAACTTCAGGCTTCGCAAGCGCGCTGGGACGAGCTGGCAAAGATTCTGGGGCAAGACCCCGCCGCATTCCGCAAGCGCTTAACTGAGCAGGCCGAGCGCGAGTTCACCTACCTGGTGCGTGGCCTGACGCCCGAACAGGGCCAGCGTGTACTCGACTTGAACATCCCGGGTGTCTATGCCCAGGAAGAATTTCGGCGGTTTTACCCAGCCGGCGAGGTGGCCGCGCACGTGGTGGGCTTCACTGATATCGACGATCACGGTCGCGAGGGGATGGAACTGGCCTATGACGAGTGGTTGGCTGGCGTACCGGGCAAGCGCCAGGTCCTCAAGGACCGTCGCGGGCGTCTGATCAAAGATGTCCAAGTAGTGAAGAACGCCAAGGCCGGCAAGGCACTCGCGCTGTCTATCGACCTGCGCATGCAGTACCTGGCGCACAGCGAGCTGCGCAAGGTCATGCAGGAACATGGTGCGAAGGCGGCCAGCCTCGTCATGGTCGACGTTAAAACTGGCGAAATCCTCGCCATGGCCAACCAGCCGACGTACAACCCCAACAACCGTCGCAATCTTCAGCCGGCCGCGATGCGTAACCGAGCGCTGATCGATGTGTTCGAACCGGGTTCGACGGTCAAGCCGTTCAGCATTGCCGCTGCCTTGGGCACGGGCAAGTACCACCCCGAGTCGGTGGTGAATACGCTGCCGGGCTGGATGCGCATCGGTCGCTACACCATCCGCGACGTGTCGCGAGGCGGCATGCTGAACCTGACCGGCATCCTGATGAAGTCGAGCAACGTCGGCATCAGCAAGATTGCTTTGGACATCGGCCCCGAGCCCGTTCACGCCATCATGCAGCAGGCTGGTTTCGGCCAGTCCACGGGCCTTGGCTTTCCTGGCGAACGTGTCGGCAATCTGCCGAACCACCGCAAGTGGCGGGACGCCGAGACGGCATCGCTCGCTTATGGCTACGGCCTGTCGGTAACGGCCGTTCAGCTTGCCCATGCCTACGCCATGCTGGGTAATGAAGGTAAGAACGTGCCGCTGTCTCTGTTGCGCCTCGACCAGCCGCAGGACGGCGTGCAGGTGATCGACAAGGAAATCTCCAAGACCGTGCTGCGCATGCTGCAGGCGGTCGTCGAAGAAGATGGCGGTGGCGGCGCGCGTGCGAAGGTGCCGAGTTACCACGTTGGCGGAAAGAGCGGGACGGCGAAGAAGATTTCTGGCACGGGTGGCTATACGAAGGATGCTTATCGTGCGTTCTTCGCCGGGGTCGCGCCCGTTACCGACCCGCGGATTGCCGTCGTGGTCGTGGTCGACGAGCCCAGCGAGGGCGGCTATTACGGGGGCCTGGTGTCTGCCCCTGTGTTTGGCAAGGTGGCGGCTCGCGCGCTGCGCTTGATGAATATCGCGCCTGACAACCTGGCGCCGCCCGTGGAAGTGCAAACCGCCGAGGCCCTCAAGAGCAAGGGAGGGCGTAGCTGATGCCGATGCCATTGAATCAACTGTTACCGCAGGCCGAGGGCGCCGAGCTGATTCGTGAGTTGACGCTCGATAGCCGCAAGGTTCGGCCGGGCGATCTTTTCCTCGCCGTGCCAGGCCTGCAGCACGACGGTCGCGCGCATATCGGGGATGCTATCGAGCGGGGCGCAGCAGCCGTCGCTTACGAAGCTGAAGGTGCCGGTGAACTGAGTGCCGTTGGCGCTACGCTGGTGCCGGTACACCATCTGGCGGAGCAGCTTTCCGCGATCGCCGGGCGCTTCTATGGCGAGCCGAGTCGCAGCCTGCACTTGGCTGGCGTGACCGGGACGAACGGCAAAACGACGGTGTCTTTCCTGATTGCCCAGGCGCTCGACCGTCTCGGCGAACGGTGCGGCATCATCGGCACGCTGGGGACCGGCTTTCATGGCGAGTTGTCGCTTGGCCGGCATACCACGCCGGACGCCATTGGCGTGCAAGCCACCTTGGCCAACTTGCGTAAACAAGGCGCACGTGCGGCGGCGATGGAAGTGTCGTCGCACGGCTTGTCGCAAGGTCGGGTGGCGGCTCTGGCTTTCGACGTCGCGGTGTTCACGAACCTGTCGCGCGACCATCTCGACTATCACGGCTCCATGGAGGCGTACGGTCAGGCCAAGGCGCGGCTGTTCGAGATGCCAGGGCTTCGTTGCCGCGTGCTCAATCTGGACGATGCCTTCGGTCGCGCCTTGGCGGCGAGAGAAGCTGAATCGCGCCTGATCACCTACAGCCTTGAGGATCCTTCCGCCTACCTTTACTGCGCGGATGCCCGGCTCGATGACGATGGTCTGCATGCCCGTCTTGTGACGCCGCAAGGCGAGCGCTCGCTGCGCAGCACCCTGCTTGGCCGCTTCAACGTCAGCAATGTGCTGGCTGCGATCGGCGCGCTACTGGGTATGGATTACCCCCTCGATGAAATCCTTGCGGTGATGCCCCAGCTCGCCGGTCCAGAAGGCCGGATGCAACGCATGGGCGGTGGCGACCTGCCATTGGTCGTCGTGGACTATGCCCACACGCCCGACGCGTTGGAAAAGGTCCTAGATGCATTGCGCCCACATGCGCGTGGCCGCCTGTTGTGCCTGTTCGGCTGTGGCGGTGACCGCGACCGCGGCAAGCGTGCGTTGATGGCAAGTGTGGCCGAGCGGTTGGCCGACCATGTGATTGTGACGGATGACAACCCTCGCGGCGAGGAGCCGCTGCGGATATTCGACGACATCCGTGCGGGCTTTGCCGAGCCCGGAAAAACCCGCTTTATCGCCGGGCGGGCACACGCGATTGCCGAATGCATCGGTGCCAGCACTCGCGATGACGTCGTCCTGCTGGCCGGCAAGGGGCATGAGGATTATCAGGAAATCAAGGGAGAGCGCCTGCCGTTCTCGGATCTCGAGCAGGCCAACGTTGCGTTGGCCGCCTGGAGGGACGCCAATGCTTGAACCTATCCATCTGAACGCTATTGCCAGCACGCTCTCCGGCAGCCTTATTGGAACAGACGTTTCGTTCGATGCGGTGGCGACTGATAGCCGTTCGATTGGCCCAGGCCAACTCTTCATCGCGTTGGTCGGGCCGCGGTTCGACGGCCATGCGTATCTGGCCGATGTCGCCGCCAGGGGAGCAGTCGCTGCCGTGGTCGAGCGCCATGTTGCTGAGGTAGACCTGCCGCAACTGGTGGTCCCGGACAGCCGAATCGCGCTCGGTCAGTTGGGCGCGTTGAACCGCAGCGCTTTCCAGGGGCCGGTCGCAGCCATTACCGGCTCCAGCGGCAAGACCAGCGTCAAGGAGTTGCTTGCCAGCATTCTGCGGGCCGCCTATGGCGACGAGGCCGTGCTAGCCACCCGCGGCAACTTGAATAATGACTTGGGTGCTCCACTCACGCTGCTGGAACTGGGTCCCGGGCACCGTGCTGCCGTTATCGAGCTGGGCGCCTCACGCGTCGGTGAAATCGCTTACACCGTGAACCTGACCCGGCCGGACGTCAGCCTGATTACCAACGCCGGTACCGCGCACGTCGGTGAATTTGGCGGGCCGGAGAAAATCGTCGAAGCCAAGGGCGAAATCCTTGATGGACTGTCGGATACCGGCGTTGCCGTACTCAATCGCGACGACAAGGCGTATCCCACTTGGCAGGCCCGGGCTGGCAACAGGCGCATCGTCAGCTTTGCGATGCAGAGTCCAATCGCCGACTTCCATCCCGCCTCGATTGCCTACGACCAACGCGGCTGCCCCAATTTCGTGCTCAACGGCCTGGGCGGGTCCGCACGGGTGCAGCTCAACCTGCTCGGGCGGCACAACGTGGCCAATGCCCTGGCCGCGGCGGCTGCAGCGCATGCGCTGGGTGTGTCTTCGGATCACATTGTCGCCGGGCTGGAACGTCTCCAGCCGGTCAAGGGGCGTGGCGTCGCGCAGATGCTCGGTAATGGCGTGCGCCTGATCGATGACACCTATAACGCTAATCCGGCGTCCATCTGCGCTGCAATCGACGTCTTGAACGGATTCGCCGGTCGCAAGGTGCTGGTGCTCGGCGACATGGGCGAGCTGGGCGAATGGGCCGAGCAGGGGCACGCCGAGGTCGGTCAATACGCCGTCGGCAAGGTCGATGCGTTACTGGCGGTCGGGCCGTTGATGCAGCATGCCGTCGACGCGTTCGGCTCGGGTGCCCGTCATTTCCAGGATCAGCAGAGCCTGATCGATGTGTTGAGGCTCGAGCAGGGCAACGGCACGACCCTTTTGATCAAGGGATCACGGAGCGCCGCGATGGACAAGGTCGTCGCCGCGCTGTCGCTCCCCGCCATGGAGAAACATTGATGCTGCTGCTGCTCGCCGAGTACTTGCAACAGTTCCATAAGGGCTTCTCGGTCTTTCAGTACTTGACCCTGCGCGGCATTCTGGGCGTGCTCAGTGCGCTGGTGCTTTCGCTGTGGATGGGGCCTTGGCTCATTCGCACGCTGCAGTTGCGGCAAATCGGCCAAGCCGTGCGGAACGACGGGCCGCAATCGCACCTCTCCAAGTCGGGGACCCCCACTATGGGGGGCGCGCTTATTCTCAGCGCCATCGCCATCAGCACACTGCTTTGGGCCGATCTGACCAACCGCTATGTGTGGGTGGTATTGATCGTAACGCTGCTGTTTGGTGCGATCGGCTGGGTGGACGACTACCGCAAGGTGATCGAGAAGAATTCGCGTGGCCTGCCGAGCCGCTGGAAGTATTTTTGGCAGTCGGTGTTTGGCCTGGGCGCGGCAATCTTCCTCTACGCGACTGCCCAATCGCCGGTCGAAACCACCCTGATCCTTCCTCTGATCAAAGACATCGAAGTCCCGTTGGGGATCGGCTTCGTCGTGCTGACCTACTTTGTGATCGTTGGCTCGAGCAACGCGGTGAACCTTACCGATGGTCTCGATGGCCTGGCGATCATGCCAACGGTAATGGTTGGCGGCGGGCTGGGCATCTTCTGTTACCTGTCCGGCAACGTAAATTTTGCAGAGTACCTGTTGATTCCAAGCGTGCCGGGCTCCGGAGAGTTGATCGTATTCTGCGGCGCACTGATCGGCGCTGGCCTCGGCTTTCTTTGGTTCAACACCTACCCCGCTCAGGTCTTCATGGGTGACGTCGGTGCGCTGGCGCTCGGCGCAGCTCTGGGCACCATCGCGGTCATCGTCCGCCAGGAAGTGGTGCTGTTCATCATGGGCGGCGTGTTCGTCATGGAAACGCTGTCGGTGATCGTGCAGGTCGCATCGTTCAAGTTGACCGGCAAGCGCGTGTTTCGCATGGCGCCGATCCATCACCATTTCGAACTCAAAGGCTGGCCCGAGCCGCGCGTGATTGTGCGCTTCTGGATCATCACCGTGATTCTGGTGCTGGTCGGCCTTGCCACGTTGAAGTTGAGGTAACCGAGAGTGCTCATCGCCTCCGATCAATTCCGCATCGTTGTCGGCCTCGGCAAGAGCGGCATGTCCGTGGTTCGCCACCTGGCGCGCCGCGGGTTGCCGTTCGCCGTGGTCGATACGCGGGAAAATCCGCCTGAGCTGGCTACCCTGACCTCGCAGTACCCGAACGTTGAGGTGCGCTGCGGCGCGCTGGATTCCGATTTTCTCTGCCGGGCCAGTGAGTTGATCGTCAGCCCAGGCCTGCCGGTCAGCACGCCGGCGCTACAGGCCGCGGCCGCGCAAGGCGTGAAGCTGGTCGGGGACATTGAGCTGTTCGCGCGGGAGGCGAAGGCGCCAATCGTGGCGATCACCGGTTCCAACGCCAAGAGCACCGTGACCACGCTGGTTGGCGAGATGGCTATTGCTGCCGGGCGCAAGGTGGCGGTGGGAGGCAATCTCGGCATGCCGGCGCTCGACCTGCTCGACGATGAGGTCGAGCTCTATGTGCTAGAGCTCTCCAGCTTCCAGTTGGAAACTACCGACCAGCTGAATGCCGAGGTCGCGACCTGCCTCAATATCAGCGAAGACCACATGGATCGCTACGACGGTTTGCCTGCCTACCACCAGGCCAAGCACAGGATCTTCCGTGGCGCGCGCCAGGTCGTGATCAATCGCGACGATCGGCTCAGCCGGCCACTGGTTGCCGAAGACTTGCCCGCTTGGTCATTCGGCCTGGGCAAGCCGGATTTCAAGGGCTTCGGGCTTTTCGAGGAAAATGGCGAAAAGTTTTTGGCGTTCCAGTTCGACCCATTGATGCCGGCCAGCCAGTTGCGTATGCGGGGCGCGCATAACCAGTCCAACGCCTTGGCCGCGCTGGCCATCGGGCATGCCGTTGGGTTGCCGTTCGCTCCGATGCTTGATGTGTTGCGCCAGTTCACCGGCCTGCCGCATCGCTGCCAGTGGGTTAGTGAGCGCAAGGGCGTGAGTTTCTACGATGACTCGAAGGCGACCAACGTCGGTGCTGCGTTGGCTGCCATCGATGGATTGGGCAGCGATATTGAAGGTCGTCTGGTTCTGATCGCCGGTGGTGACGGTAAGGGCGCCGACTTCAGTGCGCTGCACAGCCCCGTCGCTCGCTATTGCCGAGACGTCGTATTGCTCGGGCGTGACGCCGAGCTCCTCGCGGCTGCTCTGGATGGGGCGGCGCCGATTCATCGCGCCGAAACCATGCAGCAGGCAGTGCAGATGGCTGCGAAGCTGGCCCAGTATGGAGATTCGGTATTGCTTTCGCCGGCGTGCGCCAGCCTCGACATGTTCGCCAACTTCGAAGATCGCGGACGCCAGTTCGCCGCTGCGGTGGGGGCGCTCAGCTGATGCTCGCTTTCCTGCGTGGTGCACCGTCGCCCCTGCTCAGTCGTCGTGGCATCGACCTCGATTTCCCGATGCTGGCTGGTTGTCTGGCCCTGCTGGGGCTCGGGCTGGTGATGATCACCTCCGCATCATCGGAAGTGGCTGCGGTGAACGCAGGCAGCTCGATGTACTACACCATTCGCCACCTTATATATGTCCTGTTGGGGCTGGTGGCGGCCGCGGGCGTTCTGCTGGTGCCGGTGTCGGCGTGGCAGCGGCTGGACTGGATGCTTCTGCTGGCCGCGTTCGCCTTGTTGATCCTTGTACTGGTGCCGGGCATCGGCCGCGAGGTCAACGGGTCCATGCGCTGGATCGGCTTCGGCGTCTTTAACGTACAACCGTCGGAACTGGCTAAGCTGTTCGTCGTGGTGTACCTCGCCGGCTATCTGGTGCGCCGCCAACACGAAGTGCGGGAAAGTTTCTGGGGCTTCCTCAAGCCGTTTCTCGTACTGCTGCCGATGGCGCTGTTGTTGCTGCTTGAGCCCGACTTCGGCGCCACGGTGGTAATGATGGGTTCGGCGGTTGCGATGCTCTTTCTGGGCGGCGTCGGGTTGATTCGCTTCAGTCTGCTGGTCGTCCTTGCCGTCGGCGCGGTGTTCGTGCTGGTGCAAACGCAGGAATACCGCCTACAACGGCTGATCACCTTTACCGACCCTTGGGCCGATCAATACGGTGCGGGTTACCAGCTGACCCAGGCGCTGATCGCCTTCGGCCGCGGCGAGTGGTTGGGTCTGGGCCTCGGCAACAGCGTACAGAAACAGTTCTACCTGCCTGAGGCGCATACCGACTTCGTGTTCTCGGTCCTGGCCGAAGAACTGGGCATGGCCGGCGCCCTGCTGACTATCCTGCTGTTCGCCTTCGTTGGCGTTCGGGCCTTATATATCGGCCTGGCAGCGGAGCGGGCGCGCCAATTCTTCGCAGCTTATGTCGCATGGGGCCTGGCGTTCCTCTGGCTTGGCCAGTTCTTGATCAATGTCGGGGTTAACGTCGGCTTGCTGCCGACCAAGGGACTGACGCTGCCGTTCCTCAGCTACGGCGGCAGTTCGCTGGTCGTCACGTGCGCCAGTATGGCGCTGCTGCTGCGGATCGAATGGGAGAGCCGCACCGTGCTGGGCAGCGAAGACGTCGAGTTCAGCGAAGACGACTTCGACGAGGCGCCGAAGGCCAAGGGCAAGGAGGTCGCTCATGGCCGGTAATGTCCTGATCATGGCAGGCGGCACCGGTGGCCACGTGTTCCCGGCTCTTGCCTGCGCCTACGAGTTTCAAAGCCGCGGATATCATGTGCACTGGCTCGGTACGCCTCGGGGCATTGAAAATGAGGTCGTGCCGGCTGCTGGATTGCCACTGCACTTGATCCAGGTAAGCGGACTGCGCGGCAAAGGTCTCAGCTCATTGCTGAAGGCACCTTTTCAACTACTGCGTTCGCTGTGGCAGGCACGCCGCGTGATGCGTGAGCTCAATCCGGTTTGCGTGCTAGGACTGGGTGGCTACGTGACCGGCCCTGGCGGGCTGGCTGCGAAGCTCGCCGGTGTGCCGCTGGTCATCCATGAGCAGAACGCCGTGGCCGGGACCGCGAACCGCAGCTTGGTCCCCTTCGCGCAGCGTATCTGCGAAGCCTTCCCAGACACCTTCACGGCAGGCAGCAAGCGCCGTACCACGGGCAATCCGGTTCGGCGCGAGCTGTTTCTCGAGACCCCGCGCCAAACGCTGGTCGGCCGCCGGCCGCGGTTGCTCGTCCTGGGCGGCAGCCTGGGCGCCGAGCCTCTGAACAAACTACTCCCCGAAGCCTTGGGTCGGGTGAGCTCCGATGTACGCCCCGAGGTTTTCCACCAAGCCGGCAAGCAGCACGCTGACCTGACTCGTGAACGCTACGCAGAAGCAGGCGTCGAGGCCGAGGTGGCGCCCTTCATCAAGGACATGGCGCAAGCCTACGCCTGGGCCGACCTGGTCGTTTGTCGTGCAGGCGCGCTGACCGTGTGCGAACTGGCCGCCGCTGGGCTGCCCTCGTTCCTGGTGCCGCTGCCGCACGCAATCGACGACCACCAGACCCGCAACGCCGAATACCTGGCGAAGGAGGGCGCTGCCGTTCTTCTGCCACAAGCTACGACTGACGCCACTGCCATGGCGGCTCAGCTGACCGAGGTAATGATGCAGCCGGAAAAACTCAAGGCCATGGGCGCCACGGCGCGTCGGCTGGCCCGCCCCGACGCCACCCGTAGCGTCGTCGATATTTGCCTGGAGGTGGCTCATGGCTAAATCGCCAGCGGCGGTCAAGGCTGAAGTGCGGCGCATGCGCCGGATTCGCCGCATTCATTTCGTCGGGGTCGGCGGCGTTGGCATGTGCGGTATTGCCGAAGTGCTGCTGAACCTCGGCTATGACGTCTCCGGTTCGGATTTGAAGAGCTCGGCGAGCACGGAGCGCCTGCAGAATTTCGGCGCCCATATTTTCATCGGTCACGAGGCCGGTAACGTGGCCGGCGCTGATGTCCTGGTCGTTTCCAGCGCGATCAACCAGGCCAACCCAGAGGTCGCGTTTGCGCTGGAGCAGCGCATCCCAGTCGTGCCGCGTGCCGAAATGCTGGCCGAACTGATGCGCTACCGTCACGGAATCGCTGTCGCCGGTACCCACGGCAAGACCACGACGACCAGCCTGCTGGCGTCGGTCTTCGCCGCCGGCGGCCTGGACCCGACCTTCGTCATCGGTGGCCGCTTGACCGCAGCCGGCACCAATGCGCAGCTGGGTACCAGCCGCTACCTGATCGCCGAGGCCGACGAGAGCGACGCCAGTTTCCTCCATCTGCAGCCGATGGTCGCCGTGGTGACCAATATTGACGCCGACCACATGAGCACCTATGGCGGCGACTTCGGCAAGCTGAAAAAGACCTTCGTCGAGTTTCTTCACAATTTGCCGTTCTATGGCCTGGCGGTGCTTTGCGTCGACGACCCGGTCGTGCGGGAGATCATCCCGCAGGTCGGCCGGCCGATCACCACCTACGGCGTCAGCGATGACGCCGACGTGCGCGCCATCAATGTGCGTCAGGAAGGGATGCGGACGTATTTCACCGTGCTGCGCGACGGCTTCGATCCGCTCGACGTCTCGGTGAACATGCCGGGTAACCACAACGTGCTCAACGCTTTGGCGACCATCGCCATCGCCACCGATGAAGGCATTGATGACGAAGCGATCGTCCAGGGTCTTTCCGGGTTCGCCGGTGTCGGGCGCCGATTCCAGGTTTACGGTGAGCTGCCGGTGGATGGCGGTAGCGTGATGCTCGTAGACGATTACGGCCATCATCCTCGCGAAGTCGCCGCGGTGATCCAGGCCGTACGTGGCGGCTGGCCGGAGCGGCGCCTGGTGATGGTCTACCAGCCCCACCGCTTCAGCCGCACCCGCGACCTATACGACGATTTCGTTCAGGTCCTTGCCGACGCCAACGTGCTGCTGTTGATGGAGGTATACCCGGCCGGCGAAGAGCCCATTCCGGGCGCCGATAGCCGTCACCTGTGCCACAGCATCCGCCAGCGCGGGCAGTTGGACCCCATCTACATCGAGCGTGGGGGCGACCTCGCGCCATTGGTCAAGCCGTTGCTGCGCGCGGGCGACATCCTCCTGTGTCAGGGCGCTGGCGACATCGGCGGCCTGGCCCCGCAGCTGATCAAGAGTCCTGTGTTTGCGGCGCAGCTGAGCGCCGCGAGGAAAAGCCAATGACAACCCTGCAATCGACGCGTAAACCCGGGGCCTTTGGCCGGGTTGCAGTTCTCTACGGCGGCAAGAGTGCCGAGCGCGAGGTGTCGCTCAAGTCCGGCGCGGCGGTGTTGACGGCGTTGCAGGCCGCCGGTGTGGACGCCTTTGGCATCGACGTCGGTGACGACTTGCTGCAGCGGTTGAACAGCGAGCACATCGATCGGGCCTTTATCGTGCTGCATGGGCGTGGCGGCGAAGACGGAAGCATGCAGGGGCTGCTCGAGTGCGCCGGGATCCCGTATACCGGCAGCGGCATTCTCGCGTCAGCGCTGGCCATGGACAAGCTGCGGACAAAGCAGGTCTGGCAAAGCCTGGGGCTGCCGACGCCGCGTCACGCTGTACTGGCTAGCGAGGCAGATTGTCACGCGGCGGCTCAGGCGCTGGGTTTCCCATTGATCGTCAAGCCCGCCCATGAAGGTTCGAGCATCGGCATGGCGAAGGTTGGCGGCATCGCCGATCTGATCGCCGCCTGGCGGGCCGCCAGCGCCTACGACTCACAGGTGCTGGTCGAGCAATGGATCCAGGGGCCGGAGTACACCATCGCCACGTTGCGCGGAAGCGTGCTGCCTCCTATAGGCCTCGGTACACCGCACACTTTCTACGACTACGACGCCAAGTACGTGGCCAATGATACCCAGTACCGCATTCCCTGCGGGCTGGATGCAGCCAAGGAACAGGAGCTGAAGGACCTGTCTGCGCGTGCCTGCGAGGCGGTTGGCGTGCAGGGATGGGCCCGTGTGGACGTGATGCAGGACAGTGAAGGCGCCTTTTGGCTACTGGAAGTCAACACCGTACCCGGCATGACCGACCACAGCCTGGTACCGATGGCTGCGCGCGCTGCGGGGCTGGATTTCCAGCAGCTGGTACTGGCTATTCTCGACGCCGGCATGGTGGGGGAGTAAACGATGATCGCCACGCTGCGCCATTCACAGCCTGCTTCTGGCCGGGGTACCCGCAAGCCAGCACCTCGTGGTGCCAGCCGGCTGGTAGCTCGCGAGCCGCTGTCGGCGCGTTTGCCCCGGCCGAGCCTGAGTGCATTCAAGCGAGTCCTGTGGCCGGTGATGCTGGTCGCATTGGCGGTTGGGCTTTATGAGCTAACACAGCATTTGGCGCCCTATGCGGATCGCCCGATCAGCAAGGTCAGCGTGCGAGGCGACTTGACCTACGTCGATCAACAGGCCGTTCAGGCGCGTATGGCTCCGTTCGTCGAGGCCAGCTTCTTCGAGGTTGACCTCGATGGCCTGCGTCACGACCTTGAGCAGATGCCATGGATCGCCAGCGTCGAGGTCCGTCGGGTCTGGCCGGATCAAGTGACCGTACGCCTTGAAGAGCAGTTGCCCATCGCTCGCTGGGGCGACGAGGCGCTGCTGAACAACAACGGGCAGGCTTTTGCGCCGAATGACCCGACTAAATATGAACACCTGCCGCAATTGTATGGTCCGAAGCGGGCCCAGCAGCGGGTCATGCAGCAATACCAGATGCTCAGCCAGATGCTGCGACCGCTCGGCTTCTCCATTGCACGCCTCGAATTGCGAGCGCGAGGCAGCTGGTTTCTGACCACCAAGCAGGGCATTGAACTGCTGCTCGGCAGGGATCAGGTCATCGAAAAGATGCGTCGCTTCATCGCGATCTACCAGCAGGAGCTGGCCCAGCAGAACGACAAAATTGCGCGGATCGATCTCCGCTACGCCAACGGCCTGGCCGTGGCATGGCACGAGGCGAGCCCGACCACGGCGGACGAAGCCGTCGTTGCGAAGAATTGAGGAATGAAACACATGTCTAGCGTGCAAAGCGGCAAGATGATCGTCGGTCTGGATATCGGCACCTCCAAAGTGGTAGCGCTGGTCGGCGAGGTCACGGCGAATGGCGAACTGGAGATCGTCGGAATCGGCACTCATCCGTCGCGCGGCTTGAAGAAAGGCGTAGTGGTGAATATCGAGTCGACCGTGCAATCGATTCAGCGCGCCGTGGAAGAGGCGCAGCTGATGGCCGGATGCCGTATCCACTCGGCCTTCGTCGGCCTCGCCGGCAACCACATACGCAGCCTGAACTCTCACGGCATCGTCGCCATCCGCGACCGGGAAGTCAGCAATGCCGATCTCGAGCGCGTGCTCGACGCCGCGCAAGCTGTTGCGATTCCAGCGGACCAGCGCGTGCTGCACACGCTGCCCCAGGATTATGTAATCGATAACCAGGAGGGCGTTCGCGAACCTCTGGGTATGTCGGGTGTGCGCCTGGAAGCCAAGGTGCACGTAGTCACCTGTGCAGTGAACGCTGCGCAAAACATCGAAAAATGCGTACGCCGTTGCGGCCTTGAGGTAGACGACATCATCCTCGAGCAACTCGCATCCGCCCACGCCGTGCTGACCGATGATGAGAAGGAGTTGGGCGTCTGTCTGGTCGACATCGGGGGTGGCACGACCGATATCTGTATCTTTACCGAAGGTGCCATTCGCCACACGGCAGTGATCCCAATTGCCGGCGATCAGGTCACCAATGACATCGCCATGGCGCTGCGCACGCCGACCCAGTACGCCGAGGAAATAAAGATTCGCTATGCCTGCGCGCTGGCCAAGTTGGCCGGCCCTGGCGAAACGATCAAGGTACCGAGTGTCGGCGACCGCCCGCCGCGGGAACTCTCGAGACAGGCCCTGGCCGAAGTCGTGGAACCGCGCTATGACGAGCTGTTCACGCTGATCCAGGCCGAACTCCGGCGCAGCGGATACGAGGATCTGGTCCCGGCCGGCATCGTGCTAACGGGCGGAACCGCCAAGATGGAGGGTGCGGTGGAGCTGGCAGAGGAAATCTTCCACATGCCGGTACGCCTGGGCATCCCCCACAGTTTCGAAGGACTGACCGACGTCGTCCGCAATCCTATTTATTCAACAGGCGTGGGCCTGTTGCTCTACGGGCTGCGCAAGCAGGCCGATGGCATCCCCATGTCCGGTCACGGCCCGTTCGCCGATGAACCCAAAACATCTGTCGTGGACCGCTTGAAAAGCTGGATCCAGGGCAATTTCTGAGCAAAGCGGCAGTACCAAAACTAGAAAGCTGGAGGAGAGAGGGAAATGTTCGAACTCGTAGACCATACCCCGCAAAATGCAGTGATCAAGGTCATCGGCGTTGGCGGCGGAGGCGGCAATGCCGTCAACCACATGGTGCGTAACAACGTCGAAGGTGTGGAATTCATCTGCGCCAACACCGACGCTCAGGCACTGAAGAAAATCGAAGCGCGCACCGTATTGCAACTGGGCTCGACCATCACCAAAGGACTTGGTGCTGGTACCAACCCGGACATCGGTCGCCAGGCCGCAATGGACGACCGCGAGCGCATCGCCGAGGTCCTGCAGGGTGCTGACATGGTGTTCATCACCACTGGCATGGGCGGCGGCACCGGTACGGGCGCCGCCCCAGTCATCGCATCCGTAGCGAAGGAAATGGGCATCCTGACCGTAGCAGTGGTGACACGTCCGTTCCCGTTCGAAGGTCGTCGTCGTATGCAGGTCGCTGAAGAGGGCATTCGTCAGCTGTCCGAGTGCGTCGATTCGCTAATTACCATCCCCAACGAGAAGCTGCTGACCATTCTCGGCAAGGATGCCAGCCTGCTGGCTGCGTTCGCCAAGGCCGACGACGTCCTGACCGGCGCCGTGCGCGGCATCTCCGACATCATGCAGCGTCCCGGCCTGATGAACGTCGACTTCGCTGACGTCAAGACCGTGATGGGCGAGATGGGCATGGCAATGATGGGTACCGGTTGTTCCACCGGCCCGAACCGTGCGCGGGAAGCCACCGAGGCAGCGATCCGCAACCCGCTGCTCGAAGACGTCAACCTGCAGGGCGCTCGTGGCATCCTGGTCAACATCACCGCGGGTCTGGATCTGTCGCTGGGCGAATACGCTGCGGTGGGCGAAATCATCGAGGCGTTTGCTTCTGATGAAGCGACCGTCAAGGTTGGCGCTGTGATCGATCCAGATATGCTCGACGAACTGCACGTTACCGTCGTCGCAACCGGCCTTGGGCCGCGTAGCGAAAAGCCTGTCAAAGTCGTAGACAACACGCTGCAAACCGCAGCTGTGGCACCGCAGGCCGCTCCCGTAGCTCGGCAGGAGCAGTCAGCAGTCAACTACCGCGACCTGGATCGCCCGACGGTCATGCGCAATCAAGCCCATGCTGCAGCCACTGCAGCGAAAATGAACCCTCAAGAGGATCTGGATTACCTGGACATTCCAGCGTTCTTGCGCCGCCAGGCCGATTGATACTGTTTATCAGGTCAATCGGATCGATTGGTATTCAGCAAAGAGGGGTTCTGCTATGATCGCCGCATTTGTTGGAAACCATTCGCAACAGCGCAATAGCGAAATCAAGCCATGATCAGACAACGCACACTGAAGAACATCATTCGCGCCACTGGCGTCGGCCTGCATTCGGGGGAGAAGGTTTACCTCACTCTAAAGCCGGCACCGGTGGACACGGGTATCGTGTTCTGTCGCACCGACCTCAATCCGCCTGTGGAGATCGCTGCCCGGGCCGAAAATGTCGGCGAGACCACCATGTCGACGACGCTCGTCAGCGGAGACGTCAAGGTCGACACGGTGGAGCATCTGCTTTCGGCCATGGCCGGGCTTGGGATCGATAACGCCTATGTTGAGCTTTCCGCCTCGGAAGTGCCCATCATGGACGGTAGCGCTGGCCCCTTTGTGTTCTTGATTCAATCAGCTGGACTGCAGGAGCAGGACGCCCCTAAGAAATTCATTCGCATCATCCGCGAAGTCACGGTGGAAGACGGCGACAAGCGCGCCACGTTCCTCCCGTTTGAAGGCTTCAAGGTGAGTTTTGAGATCGACTTCGACCACCCGGTTTTCCGCGGTCGTACCCAGACCGCCAGCGTGGACTTCTCGAGCACTTCTTTCGTCAAGGAAGTGAGCCGGGCCCGGACCTTCGGGTTCATGCGCGACATCGAGTTCCTCCGCTCGCACAATCTGGCACTGGGCGGCAGCGTGGAAAACGCAATTGTGGTCGATGAAGATCATGTGCTTAACGAAGACGGCCTGCGTTACGAGGACGAATTCGTCAAACACAAGATTCTCGATGCGATTGGTGATCTCTATCTATTGGGGACTAGTCTGATCGGCGAATTCCGCGGCTTTAAATCCGGACATGCATTGAACAACCGCTTGCTGCGCACTCTGATGGACCAGAAAGACGCGTGGGAAATGGTGACATTCGATGATTCCCAGACCGCACCGATCTCCTACATGCGCCCGGCAGCCGCCGGCTGAGCAACACTCTCCTTCCTTTTATGAGGCCACCTTCGGGTGGCCTTTTTTTTGCGCGCCAGTGTTGTGCCCTGGGATGGCTCAGTTCATGCCGTCAAGGAGGCCGGCCATATCGTCTGCGTGCTCTTCTTCCTGGGCGAGTATGTCCTCAAAAATGCGGCGAGTAGTAGGGTCCTTGTCACCGATGTATTGAACGATTTCTCGGTAGCTATCGATGGCAATACGCTCGGCCACGAGGTTCTCGAACACCATGTCGCGAAGGCCGTTGCCCTCAGCATATTGCGCGTGGGCACGTTCGGTCAGGCTGTCGGGGTTGAAGTCGGGTTCGCCGCCCAGTTGCACGATGCGCTCTGCTAGCCGGTCGGCATGTTCTTGCTCTTCGTTGGCATGTTCGAGAAACTCGTCCGCCGCGACGCTCGATTTCAGGCCGGTCGCCATGTAGTAGTGGCGCTTGTAGCGGAGGTAGCACACCAGCTCTGTCGCCAGTGCTTCGTTGAGCAGGTTGATGATGACTTCGCGGTCGGCAGTGTAGCTTTCGGTTACTGCGCCATTTTCAACGTGCTGTCGCGCACGTTCGCGTAGGGTTTGTTTGTCACTCAGTTGCACATAACTCATCACGGTCTCCTGAACATGTTCGTCCTGCGGATTGATGATCCGTACGGTGGCCATTGCGCCTTGGGCGTCTCGCTGGGCCGTTAGTTGTGATAGGCGAGGGCGCGGAAAGTTTAGTCCGCGCCCTCCCTGGGCTCCTCAATGGGTACGGGTTCGCCAGGCTCTTCCCGCTCCGGCGTTGGAATTGGGCCGGGTGTGCCGTCGTCACGCGGATCCGGGTCTTTCATCGCTACAAGCCCTCACGAAAGTGCGTTCAATAGCTCGGCCTTGCGCATGCTCGACCGGCCCTTCACGTCCCGTTCACGCGCTTTCTGCATCAGTTCATCGCGCGTCATGTCCGATAGCGACGAGCTCCTGCTTCCCTTGCTGCGGGCGGAACCTTTGTTGGGTGACGCTCCGTTACGAGCCTCTGCGGCGCGATGCGACGAGTCCTTTCGATCCGCTCGCTTGGCTGTTTCGCTCTTGTCATGTCCAGAACCGCCCTTACGCTCGCCGCCGCCGGACTGCTTGTTCACCGTCGCCCACGCACGCGCTTCGGCTTCTTGTTCAGAAACGCCGCGCTTCTCGTAACCTTCCTCGATGTGCTCTGCCTTACGTTGCTGCTTTTCCGAATACTTGGATTTATCGCCTCTAGGCATGACCGTTCCTCGTGAATGGGTTATCAGCAAACACGACCGATACGACACGGTGTCCGCTCGCTCGTTACCTTTTTGGCCTCGGGGCGGGGCGTGAGTTTCACCTGTGCTAGCATGCCGCTCCGCCCCTCTGGCAAGTGGCATCAGAAGCCGTGAGGAATGGCGACTTGCCAGCTTTCAAGGCGGCCTAAAATTTAATTGCTGGCGAGCCCGTCATCCGGGGAACAAAAGGCAATTATCCTGGCCTGAACCAAGCACGCCACGCGCTAGCTGGCCGGTTGTAGCGCAACGGCGCACCACCTGATTCTTCATTCCCGCTTTTTTGAAGTGGGCCTACGACGAGGCGATACCATGCGAATCCTTGTTTGCGGTGCCAATGGCCAGGTTGGCCATGAGTTGGTAGACCGTGCTCGGACTTATGGCCTCGAGGCGCTCGGCATGACGCGCGAGCAGCTCGATATCACCCAGACCGAAGCGGTGTGCAGTGTCGTGCGCAACCTCGGCCCGGACCTGGTGATCAACGCAGCGGCCTATACCCACGTGGACAACGCCGAAGCCAATTCAGCGCAGGCATATGCCGTCAATCGTGACGGTGCCGCGAGCCTCGCCGAGGCGTGCCGGCGCGTGTCGATCCCCCTGTTGCATATTTCCACTGACTACGTGTTCTCAGGCGAGGCTCGCGAACCCTATAAGGAAACCGACGCTGTCGCTCCAACCGGTGTTTATGGCGAAAGCAAGCTCGCCGGGGAGCGTGCCATCGAGGCCGCTCTGGAGCGCCATGTGATCTTGCGTACCAGTTGGGTATACGGGGTGCATGGCCATAACTTCGTCAAGACCATGCTGCGTCTTGGCCGGCAGCGCGATGCGCTTTCGGTTGTGGCGGACCAGCACGGTTGCCCAACGGCCGCCGGTAGCATTGCCGAAGTGCTATTGACCCTGGCGCAGCGTTATCTGCAGGGCAATGATCTGGCCTGGGGCACCTATCACTACAGTGGTCGGTCGCCTTGCACCTGGTATGACTTCGCTGTAGAGATTTTCCGCCAGGCCGCGGCTAAAGGGCTGCTGGCGAAGCAGCCCAAGGTATCGTCGATATCGACTGCCCAGTATCCAACGCCAGCGCGGCGGCCGGCGTGGTCGGTGCTCGATTGCTCTAAATTCGAGTCCACCTTTGGGGTCGATACCCGTGACTGGAAAGCCGAACTGTCCGGCGTGCTTGACGTTTTGCAGCGCAGCGAAGCCCGGCAGGCGAGCGCGGCCCAGCATACTCAGGCCTGACCGCCGTCTAGAACGGTGGTGGCAGACGTATTCGCTGATGTACCGCTGAGGCGCAGAGGTTATTCTGGCGGCTTTTTGTAGCGCGGCATTGGGTCGCGTCGCTCGCTGGAGTTTCCGCAGTGGTCGTGTTTCAGGCAATCCTTCCCATTTTCGGCTTGATCATGCTGGGCTTCTTCCTCGGTCGGCGCGCATGGCTCGCCGGGGAGGCGGCCAGTGGCCTGGCCAGCATTACCTTCAAGCTATTCATGCCTGCGGTATTGTTCGCAGGCATTGCCCGGGCGGACTTGGGCGATGGCATGTCGCCCATGCTGCTGCTGGGCTACTTCGGGCCGGTACTGGCCGTGTTTTTTGGCGTTGCCCTGGTCGCGCACCGGTTGCAAGGGCGAGCGTCGCCGCTTGGGCTGACGGCGGCTTATTCGAACAACGTGCTGGTCGGCATTCCTTTGGTGACGACCTTGCTTGGTGCGCACAGCCTCGTCTATGTGTTCTCGATCCTCGTCTTCCACAGCTTGATCTTGTTTTCACTGCAGAGCTTCTACAACGCCTTCGGTTCCGGACAGAAGGTAGGCGCCGGGGTGTTGTTCAGAAATTTGGCCAACCCGCTGATCATCGGCCTGCTGCTTGGCGCTCTGCTGAATCTGTCAGGGCTGGATCTCCCTCAGCCATTGTGGCGTATTGCCGACTGGCTGGCCCAGGCGGCCCTGCCTTGTGCCCTGATCGTGCTGGGGACCAGCCTGTCGCGTTTCCGCCTACGCCCCAGTGGTGCCGCCGTCATGCTGACTGTGATCAAGCTGGGGATCTTTCCTTTTATGGTCTGGATGTTCAGCGGTCTGCTACCTGGCATCGGCAGCGAGGCACGTAGCGTGTTGGTCCTGCTGGCCGCGTGCCCAACCGGAGTGAACGTGTTGGCGTTCGCGATCAATCCGGCCGATACACGTCCGGTCAGCTCCACAGTGTTTCTCTCGACCGTCCTCGCGGCCATTACGCTGCCGCTCTGGATGTTGCTGGTGTCGACCTGACGCTGCCTCAGCGACGGTCGTCGCGTTGGCCGGGCCCGTTCGCGAGGATGTCCTCCAGGCGAAGCCCGGTGAGGCCATGGATGGTGCGCCAGACATAATAGAAGATCGCCATCATCATGAGCATGCTCGGAATGGCGATCATCGGGTAGCTGAGCAATGTCATTCGCCCGAGCTCGGCGTTGAAGGCTTCGCTGCCCGCCGGGCTCTGCACGATCCACTTCGCCAAGACATAGTTCATGAATGATGAGAAGAAGAAGGTCCCGCTGAGCAGATAGGTCGCGCGCAACAAGCGACTTTCGAAATGCTCGACCTGCCCCCGATGGACCAGCTGGTCGTGGACCTTGTCGACATTGAGTACGTTTGGGTTGTAGAGCAGGGTTCGGATCAAGGGAAAGCGGGTGCGGGTCGAGGCCAGTACGGCGAGGCCGATGATGCCCGGAATGGCGGCTTCCTTGATCGCTAACCATTCGGGATCGAGCTGCAGCAGGCCGATGCCCCCCGTGAGCAAGACACTGACCAGGCCGAGCAAGGCAATCCAGTTGAACTTGCGGTGGCGGACCAATTCGAACAGGCCCCAGCCCAGCGGGAAGGCCAATGCCAGCAGCAGGGCACCGTCTGCCCCCAGGCGGTCCTCGCCGCTCAGCTTCATTAGGACCAGCGACGGGATGACGATGCTGATGAGTAGATCGACCAGCGGGCGTGGCCGCTGCTTGGCATCGTGGGGCGCAGGTGGCGATTGCTTGTCGCGACGTTCACTCATGTCGTTCGATTTCGTGCGGTTGGAGCGCGCATGATCGCCCGAGCATGACGCCTTGGCCAGACGGCGTTGTGTCAGGGCTTTGCGTCGGGCTCCCGTTTCCGCCTTCCTAGCCATTGGCTCGATTCGAACGCGGCGACTACGAGAATGGCCAGAGCGAACGGGAGCAGCAGGTACAGCGCACGGAATACGATTAGCGCGGCCAGCACGTCGGCTGTCGGCAGCTCAGGCATTGCGGCGAGGAACGTCACTTCCAGCACCCCTAGGCCACCCGGCGCATGGGACAGCAAGGCGAGCGAGAAGGACGCGAGAAAGACGCCAAGCACGACCAGATATCCCGGATTGTGGGTGGCCGGCAGCGCGAAATAAATGATCGCGGCGGCGCACAGCAGCTCCAGCGGAGCGGCGATCAGCTGACGGGCCACGATCGGCAGCCGCGGGTACTCGACGCGCCATTTGCCCAGGTGCAGTGGCGGCAGGTGTCGCCAGGCGCCGAACACATACAGTGCGACCACGCAGAGCAGGCCGCTGCCGATCGCGATCGACCACCAGGGATCGGCCTCGACCACACGGTTGAGCAGATCCGGTCGAAGCACGAGCACGGTGCCGCCAGCCAACAGCGTGCCAAGCAGGAAGGTGAGCGAGCAGAACACGATCAGTACGCCGATTTCGTTCGGCGTGAGCCCCTTGCTTCTGTAGGCGCGGTAACGTACGACCGCGCCGGAAAAGACCGAGGCACCAACGTTATGCGCCAATGCATAGGTGGTGAACGAGCACAGCGTAATGAACCACCATGAGATCCGCCGCCCCAGGTGAGCGACGGCAATTCGGTCGTACCACGCCAGGGCGAAGTAGGCCCCAAGCGTCGCCAGGCCCGCGAAGATCCAGTTTCGATAACGAATGGCTGCCAGACTGTCGGTCAGTTCGTTCAACGAAATGTTGCGGATCTCGTGGTAGAGCAGGTAACCGGAAAACAACACTGCAGAGATGCCGATGACTGTCCAGGCGGCATCGCTCCTTTTCATCATTCGGGTGGGCTCCTTGGTGACGGCGCGTCTGGCCTTGATGAGCCGGCCTATGTGGTTGCGCCTCACTGACTGATGGGCCGTTCTGATTATCGGCAGCGCAGCGCGCGATTTGTTCACTCATCCCGAAGCGTTCCGGCTGCACCTGGCTGGCTGGGTGTGGTCCACCCTAGGTCAATGACGCTGGAGGTGATGATGTCTGACATTCTGCAAGACAAGCACGTCGAGAGTTGACTGGCACTGCTTGGCGAGGGCTACCGGTTCATTCCTGAGCGATGCCGGCGGTTGAATACGGATATCTTCCAGGTACGGCTGTTGATGCAGAACACCGGCACCAATCGAGACGCGCGATTGTGGACGAGCCGGAGCAGTTCATGCCGGAGCGGTTCATCGACTGGAATGGCGGGGCGTCCAACTTCATCACACAGGCGGCGGAGATGTGCACAGCGGTCATCGATGCCCTGGCGAGCCGCTGGCGATTGGCTTGCTCAAGAGTGCGGTTGCCATGCTGACGCGGGGGCGTACCGGCGCAGGACTTGCAGATGAATGTTGGAGGATGCCCGCGCAGCCGGAAAGTCGTTTCGTCATTGCCGACGTCCAACGGTCACTCAGCACCGGTGAACCTCACGCCTGCCGTGCGCTTCGCGCCGCGACCCAGTGCTCGATGAGTTCGCGTAGCTGCGACATTTCCACCGGCTTGGCCATGTGCCCGTCCATGCCGGCCTCACGCGCTCGTTCGCGATGTTCGCTGAGAATGTGCGCTGTGAGCGCCACCACTGGCGTGCGCGGCCGGCCGGTGTCAGCTTCCCAGGCGCGCAGCAGTGCGGTGGCCTGAAAGCCATCCATAATCGGCATCTCGCAATCCATGAGTACGAGGTCATAGGGCTGGATTTTGATCGCTGAAAGCGCTTCCTCACCGTTGCTGGCCGTGTCCGGCTTGAGGTTGAGCTTGTTCAGCATGCCGCGGATCACCTTGGTCGAGATAGTGTTGTCTTCGGCGACCAGAATCTTGAAATCTTCCGGGACCATTAGCGGCGTGCTGGACAGAGTGGTGGTGGGCCAGGCAACGTTGGCAGTGCTACGCCGCGCCAACTCGTCCGCGAGGGTAGTTTTGAGGGTATAGCCGGCCACCGGTTTGGCGAGAATGCGCTTGATGCCGGCATTGCGCGCGATGATCTTGCTCGGCGCGCTGCTCATGCCCGTGAGCATGATCAGCAGGATGTCGTGGTTGAGGCTGAAGTCTTCCTTGATCTTGCTCGCCAGTTGCATGCCGGTCATGCCTGGCATGTCCTGGTCGAGCAGCACGACGTCGAAATATTCGTTGAGGTGAGCCTTGGTCCGCAGCAGTGCCAGCGCTTCCTTGCCCGACGCCACTGCGCTGACATCCAGCCCCCAGCTGCTGCACTGCTGGCTCAGCACCTTGCGGCAGGTGTCGTTGTCATCCACCACCAGCAGACGCGCGCCCTGTAGCGGGCTTTCCAAATCACTGGCGGGTTGTATCAGGCTTTCGGGGGCCAGAGGGAGGCTGATCCACAGCGTGTTGCCGGTCAGGCCGCCGGTCTGGATACCGAACTCGCCGTCCATCAGATGCACCAGCTGACGCGCGACGATGAGGCCGAGTCTGCCCCCGTGGAAGGTGGCGGCCAGAAAGTCGCGACTGTCGACCTCAGCGTTGAGCAGGGCGTCCCGTTCGGTGCTCTCCAAGGGTCGACCGCTGTCCTGCACGGTGATGCGCAACCGCGGCTTCTGAGGGTCGGAGTCGTCAATCGCAGCGATCAGCAGGACTTCGCCTTCCTCGGTCTGTTTGAACGCGTTCTCCAGCAGATTGAGCAGCGCCTGGCGAAGGCGCGTCGGGTCGCCGGAAACCACGTGAGGAATGTGTGGCTGCACGAAGCTGATCAGCTCCACTTTCTGCTGCTCGGCCTTGGCGCGGAAGATGCCGAGGCAATCCTCGATTAGCGCGTTCAGGTCGAACTGCACATCGTCCAGCTCGATCTGGCCTGATTCCAGCTTCGAGATGTCGAGGATCTCGTTGATCAGGTTCAGCAGTTCGTTGCCGGAACTGTGAATCGTCTGTACGTAATCGCGTTGTTTCGCTGACAGCGAGGTGTCGAGCAGCAACTCGCTCATCCCCAGTACGCCATTCATGGGGGTGCGGATTTCGTGGCTGATCTTGGCCAGGAAGTCGGCCTTGGTCCGCAGCTCGGCGCTGGATACTGCGGCCGCGGTGTGCTGGGAGCGGGTGTCGGCCTGAATCTGCCGTTGCCGTTCGAGCAGCGCGAAACTGAGGATCAGTCCGGAGCAGGTCGCCACGCTAAACACCACGCCGGTCAGCCAGTCGGGGTCGACCTGGCTGAAGCCAAGCAGGATGGGAAACACCGAGATGAAACCAGCATCGAACAGCAGCATGCCGGCGACCAGCAACCTAGCCGGGTCGTAGCCCTGGCGCCAATAGTGAATCGCGACGGCGGTTACGCTGAGTGCTGCAACCAGTACGAGCGTGTAGATCAGCCAGCTGTACCAGAACTGACCGGTGGTCAGAATCACGACGGCCAGCACGACCACTGTGGCGATTTGCAGGCCGAGTAGCCAATTGACCCAAGGTTTGCGTCGCGGCTGAAAGAAACCCAGGGTAAAGACCAGGATCGAGATGCAGGCGAGCATGGAGGACATGTCCGCGACCATCGGCTGGCTGTAGATGAGTTTGGGCGACCAAACCGCCAGCAGCCCGAGATTGGCGATTGCACACGTGAGCAGGGCGCCGTGCAGCAGGGCGAGCCAGATATGGCTGTAGGTGAAGGTGTAGGCGAAGCGCAGCAGGTTGTAGACCATCAACAGCGCAAGTGCGCCAAAGAGGGCGCCGAAGAGGTAGGCCGGACGGGCATGCTCCACCAGCTCGCGTTCGTCGACGGTGAAGAACCACGCCATCATCGGATGGGAGGAGTGGAGCCGCACGTAGGCTTCGCGCGGCACGTTGTCATTCGGCAGGTTGAACAGGTAAGCGCGTGCCGGCAACGGGCGCGACTCGAGCGGGCGCAGCTCACCGGTTTCCACGGTTTGTTCGAGTTCGCCGTCGCGTAGCAGATAGAAATCCAGATACTGAACGCGTGGTGCAAAGAACCACAGCCAGTGCGGTGCCGAATAAGCCGGCAGGCTGACCTGAATCCACACCGCGTGGTTGCTAGCCGGCGCGCTGTAGGAGTGCTTTTCGATGCGTTGGAACAGCGCGCGCTGCGCCACTACCTCATCGAGCGTAAGCTGGCCAGACTGATCGATCAGCATTCGCCAATTCGGCTGGGTGGGCTGATCGGGTTCCGTCAGTTCAGGAGTTTCGCCGGGTGCGGGGGAAGCCGCGAGTGCCGACGCGGATGACAGCGTCAGCAGAAACAGACCGAAGGCGAACGCAATGGCGACACCGAGTCGACGCACGATTGAAATCCCTTCATCTGTGTGACGGCGAATTATAGCCATGCGCGCAAGCCGCTGGAATGCGCGCCGCGGTGTATCTGACCGGGCGCACATATGCGGGATTTTGCCTGTCAGCTAAGCCCTTGTTCGCGGGCAATCGCGCGATAGCCAATGTCGTGTCGGTAGAAGTGCCCGCTCCACTCGATGCGCGCAGCCAAGGCATAGGCGTTCTGCTGTGCGTCTGACACCGTTTCGCCAAGGGCCGTGGCGCAGAGGACGCGCCCGCCTGCGGTAGTCACTTGGTCATCCTGAAGCGCAGTGCCGGCGTGAAAAACTTTTCCGCCGAGCTGGGCTGCTGCCTCCAAGCCGTGAATGACAGCGCCCTTGGCGTAGTCGCCGGGATAACCACCGGCAGCGAGCACGACACCGAGGCTGGGCCGGGGGTCCCACTGAGCTTCGACCTTGTCCAGCGCTTTGGCCAGTGCGGCTTCGATCAGCAGCACCAGGCTCGACTGGAGGCGCAGCATGATCGGCTGCGTCTCTGGATCGCCAAAGCGGCAGTTGAACTCGATGACCTTGGGCGCGCCGCTGCGGTCGATCATCAGGCCGGCATAGAGGAAGCCGGTGTAAAGGTTCCCTTCGGCTTCCATGCCGCGGACGGTCGGCCAGATCACCTCGTCCATTACCCGCTGGTGCACGTCAGGGGTGACGACCGGTGCGGGCGAATAGGCCCCCATGCCGCCAGTATTGGGCCCGGTGTCGCCGTCGCCGACGCGCTTGTGATCCTGGCTCGTGGCCATCGGCAGTACGTTCCGACCGTCGACCATGACGATGAAGCTGGCTTCCTCGCCATCGAGAAATTCTTCGATCACCACCCGCGCACCGGCATCGCCAAACGCATTACCTGACAACATGTCGCGCACTGCTTCCTCAGCTTCCTCGAGGGTCATGGCGACGATCACGCCCTTGCCGGCGGCGAGGCCGTCCGCCTTGATGACGATGGGGGCGCCTTTTTCACGCAGGTACGCCAGGGCGGCCTCGACGCCGGTGAAGTTCTGGTAATCGGCGGTCGGGATGCGGTGACGGGCAAGGAAGTCTTTGGTGAACGCCTTAGAGCCTTCGAGCTGAGCCGCAGCAGCGGTCGGGCCGAAACAGTCGAGGCCGCGCTGGCGGAATAGGTCGACGACACCCTTAACCAACGGGGCTTCCGGCCCCACGATGGTGAGTTGCACGTTGCGCTCGGCGAAATCGGCCAGTTGCTCGATGGCCAGGACGTCGATCGCCACGTTTTCGCACTTCGGCTCGGTAGCGGTGCCGGCATTACCCGGGGCAACGAATACCTTCTGTACGCGCGGATCCTGCGCGACCTTCCAGGCCAGCGCGTGCTCGCGGCCGCCGCTGCCGATGATCAGTACGTTCATTGTGTTCTCCTTGGAGAGCCAGGCTGTAGGCCCAGTTGGGGACCAGCGTCAGCTGCTCACCCTGTGTAAGCGATTGTCGGGCCAGGCCCTGGGAAGCGAATCTATTGGGCCGCGATGAACTGCCGAGTGCCAGGCGGACTCGAAGTGCGCATTTGCCTTTATGGCAATTGGCATCGGCGAGTCCGCGGCCAGCATCTCACAGCGGCGATTCACCGCGGCCCTGCCACCGTCAGTGCCTGAAGTGACGCATGCCGGTAAAGACCATCGCGATCCCCGCCTCGTCGGCCGCTGCGATCACCTCGGCATCACGCATCGAGCCGCCCGGCTGGATTACCGCACTGATGCCGGCCTTGGCGGCGTTGTCGATACCGTCACGGAAAGGGAAGAACGCGTCGCTGGCCATCACCGCACCGGCAACCTGTAGGCCAGCATGCTCGGCCTTGATCGCGGCGATGCGTGCGGAGTTGACGCGGCTCATCTGCCCTGCGCCAACGCCCACTGTCTGACGGTTCTTCGCATAGACGATGGCGTTTGACTTGACGAACTTGGCGACCTTCCAAGCGAAGATCAAGTCATGGATTTCCTGCTCGGTCGGTGCGCGCTGGGTGACCACCTTCAGGTCCGCCTGGCTGATCATGCCGATGTCGCGGCTTTGCACCAGCAGGCCGCCGTTGACGCGTTTGAAATCCCAACCCGGGGCGCGCTCGGCCGGCCACTGGCCGCATTCGAGCAAGCGCACGTTCGCCTTGGCTGCCACTGCTGCGCGGGCCTCGGCCGAGATGCTCGGGGCGATGATGACTTCGACGAACTGCCGCTCGACGATGGCGCGGGCTGTCTCGCCGTCCAGTTCGCGGTTAAAGGCAATGATGCCGCCGAACGCCGACTCGCTGTCTGTGGCGTAGGCCAGTTCGTAGGCTTGGCGAATGCCGCCTTGCTCGTCCGGCACCACGGCGACGCCGCAGGGGTTGGCATGCTTGACGATCACGCACGCTGGTTTGACGAAGCTCTTGACGCATTCCAGCGCCGCATCGGTGTCGGCGACATTGTTGAAAGACAGTTCCTTGCCTTGCAGCTGGCGTGCGGTGGCGACGCAGGCTTCGTCCGGGGTTTCGACGTAAAAGGCCGCGATCTGGTGCGGGTTCTCCCCGTAACGCATGTCCTGCGCTTTGATGAACTGGGTTGTGAAGGTGCGCGGCAACGGGCTGCGGCCTTCTGTAGACAGGGTTTCGGCGCGCTGGTCCACGGTGCCCAGGTAATTGGCGATCATGCCGTCATAGGCGGCAGTGTGCTCGAACGCCTTGAGCGCCAGGTCGAAGCGCTGGGCATAGGTCAGGCCGCCGTTGCGCAGATCGTCAATGACTCCGGCGTAGTCGATGGCGTTGACCACGATGGCGACGTCTTTGTGATTCTTGGCAGCGCTCCGCACCATAGTCGGCCCGCCGATATCGATGTTCTCGATGGCATCCGGCAGCGTACAGCCAGCCTTGGCAACGGTCGCGGCGAAGGGGTAGAGGTTCACTGCAACCAGATCGATAGGCTCGATGCCGTGCTCGGCCATCACCGCTCCGTCGAGGTCACGACGGCCAAGGATGCCGCCGTGGATCTTGGGGTGCAGAGTTTTGACGCGCCCGTCCATCATCTCAGGGAAGCCGGTGTAGTCAGCGACTTCGACCGCCTCGATGGCATTCTCGCGCAGCAGCTTGAAGGTCCCGCCAGTAGAGAGAATCTCGACGCCCAATGTGGACAGTTCACGGGCGAAATCGACAACGCCAGTCTTGTCGGACACGCTGATCAGCGCACGGCGGACGGGAAGGCGGGTGCTTTGGTCGGTCATAGAGGTTTCCTAGGAGCTACGGGCTGCTGGCGGAGGGCTCGGCAGGCGGGCCGTGCTGCAGCCGCGCCGGCCGAAGCCCGCTGCCGCATCAGAGAAGGTCGTATTGCTTGAGTTTCTTGCGAAGGGTGCCGCGGTTCAGGCCCAGGAGCTCGGAAGCCTTGGTCTGGTTGCCCTTGACGTAATTCATCACCGTTTCAAGCAGGGGGGCCTCGACCTCGGAAAGCACCAGGTTATAGACGTCCGTGACGTCGGCGCCTTCGAGGTGGGCGAAGTAATTGTGCAGCGCCTTCTCAACACTGCCGCGCAGGGTCTGGCCGGCTTCGCTGGGCGTGTTCAGGTGCTGCTTTAGGTTTACGTTGTCGCTCACGGAAGTTGTTCCAATAGCCAGTGTTTCATTCAGTAGCGTCATGCGGCCACCCCTGTTCCATCCCCTGAGCCAGGGCTTGTACGGCGTTCGGTGAAAAAGGCCCGAACGCTGGCGCATTGCGCATCCCTGTCTTCCAAACAATTGAATCGGCTCCGGTATTCCCGTGCCCCCGGTTGTGTCGCGAGGTACCAGCTAACGTGCTTGCGCGCGATGCGTACGCCCATCACATCGCCATAGAAGGCATGCAAAGCCTTCAGATGATCGAGCAACACCTGCTCGACCTCATCCAGACCGGGCGGCGACAGCTGCTCACCCGTGCTGAGAAAATGCTCGATTTCACGGAAAATCCAGGGGCGGCCCTGCGCTGCGCGCCCGATGAGCAACGCATCGGCTCCTGTAAATCGCAGAACCTCGCGGGCCTTATGCGGCGAATCGATATCGCCGTTGGCAAACACCGGGATCGAAAGGGCCTGCTTGATGCTGGCGATCGTCTCGTATTCGGCTTCGCCGGTATAAAGGTCAGCACGGGTGCGACCATGCACAGCCAACGCGGCGATGCCGGACTGCTCGGCAATTCTGGCGATACGAAGGCCGTTGCGGTGTTCTCGGTCCCAACCGGTGCGGATCTTCAGGGTGACCGGCACGTCGACCGCGGCCACAACCGCTTCGAGAATCTGCGCAACCAGTTGTTCGTCTTTCATCAGCGCCGAACCGGCAGCCTTGTTGCAGACCTTCTTAGCCGGACAGCCCATGTTGATATCAATGATCTGCGCGCCCAACTCAACATTGCGTGCGGCTGCATCGGCCAGCATCTGCGGATCGCCACCGGCTATCTGCACCGAGCGAGGCTCCGGATCTCCTTCGTGAAGAAGGCGCAGGCGCGATTTGCGGCTGTTCCACAGGCGCGTGTCACTGGTGACCATCTCTGACACGACCATCCCGGCACCCAACCGACGACACAGCTGGCGAAACGGCCGATCGGTCACGCCGGCCATCGGCGCGAGAATCAGGCGATTCGGAAGAGTGTAGGGGCCGATGCGTACCGCGGACATGAAGATTCCCTGCTTGGAGCCTGCTTGTTAGGTCGATCGGGGACAGCAAAAAAGGGTGTGCATGATACCCGCTCCGCATGACCGGTTAAAGGCTGTCCTGAACAAATTCTGAACAGCCTGAAGCTTATATCGGGCGGTTGGGTTGGCACGGCCATTCGACGGGCGGTGCGGGTCGGCGAGGATTGGGCGGGCTATTCGGGCGAGAGGAAAGCCAGGCTGTAGTTCACAGCCTTGGCACCTGGGTCAAGTATGTCCAGCGCGATGTGAATGGGTATCTGCGACGGCATCTCCTGTTGTCCGGCAAGCTCTCCGGACAGGTATTCGCCCGGCTTGAAGGTGCGGCGCGCAAGGGTCTGGCCGTTGATGTCATCGAAGCGGATTTCCAGCAACGGGAAAGGCTGTGCGAAGGATGCGCGGTTATAAATGATTGCGTCGACGACCAGCGCGCCGGTGAATTCAGGGTGGCTGCGTACGACCAGGTTGCTGCTACGGATCTGGCTGATATCGACTTTGGGCGGCAGCGTGCATCCTAGAGACGGGCACGCCCGGGCGAGCCAAGGTCGATATTCGTCCTGACGGGAAAGTTCATCGAAGTTGAAGTGGACATACTGGCCGGCAAGCGTGAGCAGCGCGAGCAGGCTCAGCAGGCCCCAGCCCAGCCAGCGGCCCCAGGGGCGGCGTTGAGCCTGCTGCCAATCCAGCTGCAGCGGCTCGTCGTCAAGCTCGAACAGTCCATGGTCGCCCCGCTGGCGTTCGGAGTCGGGCTGATCAGCCTCAGGGGCATGCACCATGATGGGTGGACTCGGCTCATCCTGCGGTTCGCTGCTGTCGATCGCCGGCTCGATACGTGCCGGCTCAGGCGTCGGATCAAGATGATCGGTCAGCGGGGCGTCACTGGTAGCGAACGAGGACGTTGCTGCTGGGCGGTCGTCGTTGACGGCTGTGAAGTGCAGACCCGTTGGGGAGGCTACAACGTTTTCCTGTGGTACCCGTGGTGGTGGCGCCGGGCGGGTCGTTTCAGCGGTCAACAAGCGCTCGGCCCAGCTCTCGTCATGCGGTACCGCCGGCGCGTGGCGTGGCGCCGAGGTGCTGGTTGAGTTGCTCTGTAGTGCCTGAAATTCGCGAGATAGCTCGCGCTCTTGGCGTTCAAGCTTGGCCAGCTCCTCGTCCAGATCGAGGCTGTCCAGATCAAGGTCGTCGTGAATCCAGAGCGTACTCTCGTCTGCCTTTGGCGGCTTGACGGGTGCCGGTTGCAATAGGTGCTGAGGTGATTCAGGAAGCGAGGGTGAGGCGCTCGGCAGCGGTAGCTTGGTCGGATCGGTAGCATGCAGGTAACGCGCCGCATTGAAAACGGCCATGCAAGCCCCGCAGCGAACCACGCCGTGCGCGGCCGACAGCTGGGCGCTGGTCACGCGAAAACTGGTCTGGCAATGGGGGCACTGAGTGACAAAGCTGGTCATGCGCTGGTCCAACGGGAAACTTGGCTAGTCTAGCGCATGCCTGCCGATCAACGGCAGCTGCGTTTTATGCCGCAGCCGCTCCTGGCGCTCAAGTGTGACGAGTGCCGCTGATCCTGACCCAGCCGTCCTTTTCTGCGGTGGGGTCGAGCCGGAAGTGCTCGGCATACGCCGCGCGGACCTCTTCGGCCTGCTCGGCTAGGATGCCGGACAGTGCCAGCAGCCCGCCCGGTTTTACCCGCTGGCTGATCTGTGGCGCCAGCGTTACGAGAGGGCCGGCGAGGATATTCGCGACCACGGTGTCGAATTGCTCGTCCGGCAGCTGCTCTGGCAGATATAGCGCGAGGCGTGTGTCAGCGATGGCGTTGCGCTTGGCATTTTCGCGGGAGGCTTCGATCGCCTGTACGTCGATATCCGTACCGACTGCGCGTTCTGCACCAAGCAAGAGCGCGGCAATCGCGAGGATGCCGGAGCCGCAGCCGAAGTCCAATACTTGCTGACCAGCGAGCGCCTGAGCATCCAGCCATTCCAGGCACAAGGCGGTGGTGGGGTGGGTTCCGGTACCGAACGCAAGGCCAGGGTCCAGCAGCAGGTTTACGTCATTGGGCTGTGGTGCGGCGTGCCAGCTCGGAACGATCCAGAGTCTGCGGCCAAAGCGCATTGGGTGAAAGTTGTCCATCCAGCTGCGCTCCCAGTCCTGGTCTTCGATGCGCTCCAGTTGGTGCTCGGGTAGCTCGTCGCCAAGCAGAAGACGCAGGTGCGCGATCAGGTCGGTTTCGTCGACGTCGCCTTCGAACAGCGCCAACAAATGGGTATTGGACCAGAGCGGGGTGGTGTTGAGGTCCGGCTCGAAGATGGGCTGATCCTCGGCATCCATGAAGGTGACGGAAACGGCGCCGACGCCCATCAGGGCATCCTCGAGCGAGGCCGCCTGTTCGGGTGAGATGGCGAGGCGAAGTTGTAACCAGGACATGCGAAAACGACCTCCAGATGCCGCATCAAGCGGTGCGCTCTAGCGCTTGGAAAAAAGAAAGGGAGCGGCCGGGGCCGCTCCCTTCAGGTGCGCATCATATCGCTTGCAGCTTGCAGCTTGCAGCGTCAGTGCTTGTCCATTCCCAGCTTCTTTTCCAGGTAATGGATGTTCACACCACCCTTGCAAAAGCCGGCGTCGCGTACCAGATCCCGGTGGAGAGGGATGTTGGTCTTGATGCCGTCGACGACGATCTCATCCAGAGCATTGCGCATGCGTGCCATGGCCTCTTCGCGGGTCGCGCCATAGGTGATCAGCTTGCCGATAAGCGAGTCATAGTTCGGCGGAACCGAATAGCCGCTGTACAGATGCGAATCTACCCGCACGCCATTGCCGCCTGGGGCATGGAAGTGCTTGACCTTGCCCGGACTCGGCAGGAACTTCTCGGGGTCCTCCGCATTGATTCGACATTCCAGAGAATGCCCGCGGATCACCACATCCTTCTGCTTGATGGACAGCTTATTGCCCGCTGCGATGCTCAGCATTTCCTTGACGATGTCGATGCCGGTGACCATCTCGGTGACCGGGTGCTCGACCTGGACGCGGGTATTCATCTCGATGAAGTAAAAACGTCCGTCTTCGTAAAGGAATTCGAACGTGCCGGCGCCGCGGTAGCCGATCTCGATGCAGGCGTCGACGCACCGTTGCAATACTTCGGCGCGCGCCTTCTCATCGATGTAGGGCGCTGGGGCTTCTTCAAGCACCTTTTGGTGCCGGCGCTGCAGCGAGCAGTCGCGGTCGCCAAGGTGGACGGCATTGCCTTGGCCGTCCGACAGGACCTGGACTTCGACATGGCGCGGGTTGCCAAGAAATTTTTCCAGATAGACCATCGGATTGCCAAACGCCGCACCGGCTTCAGTGCGGGTCAGCTTGGCGGACTTGATCAGGTCCTCTTCCTTGTGAACCACCCGCATGCCGCGGCCGCCACCGCCGCCAGCCGCCTTGATGATTACCGGATAGCCGACTTCGCGGGCGATGGCCAGCGCAGTCTGCTCGTCTTCAGGCAGCGGGCCATCGGAGCCAGGCACGGTCGGAACGCCAGCTTTTTTCATGGCGTCTTTCGCCGATACCTTGTCGCCCATCAGGCGGATGGTGTCAGCCTTCGGGCCAACGAAGGCGAACCCGGAATTTTCGACCTGCTCGGCAAAATCCGCATTCTCAGCGAGGAAACCATAGCCTGGGTGGATAGCCGTGGCTCCTGTGACTTCGGCGGCGGCGATGATCGATGGGATATGCAGGTAGGAGTTGGTGGCAAGGGCCGGGCCGATGCAGACGGACTCGTCAGCCAGCGCCAGGTGCATCAACTCCCGGTCGGCAGTGGAGTGCACCGCGACCGTCTTGATCCCCATTTCCTTGCAGGCTCGCAAGATCCGCAGGGCAATTTCACCGCGGTTTGCGATCAGTACTTTTTCCAACATCGTTGGCTCTCCGCGATTCAAACGATGGTGAACAGCGGCTGGTCGTACTCGACCGGCTGACCATTCTCCACCAGGATGGATTCGATCGTGCCACTGGTTTCAGCCTCGATGTGATTCATCATTTTCATGGCTTCGACGATGCAGAGGATGTCGCCCTTTTTGACCGTCTTGCCTACATCCACAAAAGGTGCTGACTCGGGCGATGACGCGCGGTAGAACGTGCCTACCATCGGCGAGCGGACGACCGTACCGTTGAGTTTCGGCTGGGCGGGTGCCGCGTCTGCGGACGGAGCTGCGGCGACCGGGGCGGGTGCCGGCGCAGCGGCCGGTGCCTGCGCGTAGTAAGGCTGCTGAACCGGACCTTGCTTGCTGTGGCGGCTGATGCGGACGGACTCTTCGCCCTCGTGGATTTCCAGTTCGTCGATGCCGGACTCTTCCAGCAGTTCGATCAGTTTCTTGACTTTGCGAATATCCATGAAGCGGTAACTCCCAAGTAGGTTCAAAGGGGCATTGATGCTTGCTGTCTTGTCGCTGGCACTTTGCGGTGCCGGCCCGTCAGGCAGCAGTGACTTGTTCCATGGCGGCTTCCAGTGCCAGCCGGTATCCGCTGGCGCCGAGGCCGCAGATCACGCCTACCGCTACGTCCGAGAAATAGGAGTGATGGCGGAAAGGTTCACGTTTATGCACGTTCGACAGGTGCACTTCGATGAATGGGATGCTCACGGCCAGCAACGCGTCACGTAATGCGACGCTGGTGTGCGTGAAAGCGGCCGGGTTGATGAGAATGAAATCCACGCCCTCGCTGCGCGCAGCGTGGATTCGCTCGATCAGTTCGTATTCCGCGTTCGATTGCAGGGAGAGCAGATGGTGGCCGGCGTCGCGCGCGCGTTGCTCCAGGTCCTGGTTGATTTGAGCCAGCGTGACGGCACCGTAAACGCCAGGCTCTCGGGTGCCGAGCAGATTAAGGTTCGGGCCGTTGAGGACCAGAAACGTCGCCATGGGTATTCCTTGTTGTTCTAGCCGGACAGGGGCAATACGGAGTGCCGCCGCGGGTGAAGGAAAAACTATGCACGAAGGTTGGACTGACTGTCCAGTCATGTCGCGATCGGCGTAAATGCCGACATTATGACTGGAGTTTGCGGCAGAGTGTCTAGAGCAGCGCGTCCGCTCGATCAAGCCGCTCGGAGAAGCCGTCAGCGTCTATCTCGCCGACCACGCGCACCGGCTGCACTTCTTCGCCGCGGCGGTCGAAAAACAGGATCGCCGGAGGGCCGAACAGCTTGTAACGGTCGAGTAGCGCCCGCTGCTCAGGATTGCTCTCGGTGATGTCGAAACGGATCAGATGGTAGCCAGCCAGGCGCGGCGCCACTTGCTCATCGGCGAAGACCTCACGCTCGATGACCTTGCAACTGATGCACCAGTCGGCGTACCAGTCGAGCATGGCCGGTCTCCCCGCGTCTCGCGCGGCGGCAAGCTGGGCATCGAGTTGCGCTGGGGTGGAGACGGTCTGCCAGGCTTCCGCGCTATTGGGCAGGGCGCCGGTTCGGCCGACGGCCGGGCGGAGAGGGTCCGAGCCGCCCTGTAGCGCACCCACCCAGGCAGCCAGTGCATAAACCAACAGCGCGAGGCCAAGCAGTTGGGCCAGTTTCTGTCGTGGCGTCTTGCTGGTCAGCTCTAGCGTGCCGAGAAAGAGCGCAGTGCCCGCCGCTAGCAGACCCCAGAGTGCCAAGGAAAGAGGGCCGGGCAGCACTCGTTCGAGCATCCATGCCGCAACCGCGAGCAGCATCACACCGAACGTGTTGCGCACGATCACCATCCAGGGCCCGCTTCGAGGCAGGAGGGCGCCCCCGCCTGTAGCGAAGAGAATCAGCGGCACCCCCATGCCAAGGCCGAGCGCGAACAGTTGTAGGCCTCCGCCAAGGGCATCCCCGCTGGTGCTGATATAGAGCAGCGCGCCGGCTAGCGGTGCGGATACACAGGGTGAGACGAGCAAGCTGGATACGGTGCCAAGCAAGGCCGCGCCCAAGAACGAACCACCCTTGGCGCGCCCTGCGATCCGGTCGAGGCTGGCAGTCATTCGCTGTGGGAGGCGCAGCTCGAATACGCCAAACATGGCCAGTGCGAAAGCGACAAAGAACAGGGCGAAAGGCACCAATATCCAAGGTGACTGCAGGCGAGCCTGCAGGTTGAGCTCGGCCCCGAAAAGCCCCATCAGGGCCCCCAGCAGCGCGAACCCCCCAGCCATTGGAAGGACATAAGCCAATGCCAGCAGGAAGCTTCGGGTGCCGCCTGGTTGGCCACGCAGGACCACGCCGGAGAGAATCGGCAGCATTGGGAGCACGCATGGGGTGAAGGTCAGCCCAATGCCGGCCAGGAAGAACAGTGCGACCGCACGCCAGGACAGGGTGTCGTCGGTTTGCCTCTCGGTGTCGCTCGTGCTCGTGGCGGTTGGCGCGTCTTGGCCAATCTGGAGGGATTCAGTCTCTGGCGGGTAGCACAAGCCTTTGTCCGCACAGCCCTGATAGGTCACATTCAGGGTGAAAGGTCGGTCGTTCGGATTACGGACCGGTAGTTGGATATCGAGGATGCCGTAGTACACCTCGACCTCTCCGAAATAGTCGTCGGTCTTGGCTTCGCCGGCGGGTAAAGCAGGTTCACCAATTTCGACACCGCTTGTTGGGCTGTTGAACTGGAAGCGGTGGCGGTAGAGGTAGTAGCCCTCGGCGGCCGTGAAGCGAAGCGTGATCCGTTCGGGAGACGTATCGACTAGGCTCAGGCGGAACGCTTCGCGCACCGGTAGAAAGTCGGCACTGTTGTTGAGGCCGCCCAGGGTAGGGTTGGGTCGACTGTCGAACAGCCCGGCGAAGGCGGGTAGTGCAACGAAGATTAACAACAGACTCAGCAAACGGCGCATGGTCATCTCACTAGTAGCGACGGCGGTCATGATACCGGAGCCAATGGCCTGCCGCTTGGGCGCGACGTCGCACTACGGGGCGCTTTGCAACCAGATGCTGCCGTCCTGCTCGATGCATGGCAGGGGGCTCAGACGCTGGCCCTCGCAGGGGCCGGCAACGCATTCGCCGCTATCGATCAGGAACAGGGCACCATGCGTGGCGCACTGGATGAGGCTTGCGCTACTGTCGAGAAATTGGTCTGGGAGCCATTCGAGGGGAATGCCTCGATGGGGGCACCTGTTTTGGTACAGGTAGACTTCCCCGGCCTTGCGTACGGCGAACAGGCGATGGCCGGCCGCAACGAAGCCCTTGCTACGGCCTTCAGGCAACTCATCTATAGCGCACAAGCGAATCATGGTCCCTCCGGAGCGAAATATGGATTGTCGACCAGCCCACACGGTGTGTCAGGGGCAATGAGGCAGCACCGTAACGTGTGTTTCGGCATAGCTGTGTTTGGTTAGCATCGATATACCTAACCCCGTTAGACGGAGTCCTGATGCGTCTTCTTATCCTTTTTGTAGCGGCAGTGCTGAGCGGCTGCCCGATGATGCCACCGCTTCCTGCCTGGCAGAGCCCCAACGGGGTAGATCACCCTGACGCCGGACGGATCGTGGATTTGAGAGACGGTACGACGCTCGACGTTGATCAGCTCGTCGAGCGGCTGGCGAAAGCGGACCGGTTATTGATCGGCGAGCGGCACGACAACCCTGACCATCACGCCTTGCAACTTTGGTTGCTTCAAGCTTTGGCTCAGCGTCGGGAGCAGGGCAGCCTGTTGATGGAGATGATCAATCCGGACCAACAGGAACGGGTGCGGCAGGCTCAGACTCTTATCGCCCAAGGCCAGCCGCCGAAGGACGTGGCGGGCGCCTTGGCGTGGCAGGACGGGTGGGACTGGACGCAATATGGTCCGTTGGTCCGCTACGCGTTGGCGCAAGCCTACCCCCTGCTGCAGGCGAATCTCGATCGAGGGGAGATCAAAGAGATTTACCGAAGCCAACCCGAAGTCAACGGGCGTGCTGCCGATCCTAAGGTAAGGGCCACGTTGCTGGAGCAGATTCGCGTATCCCATTGCGACATGTTGCCGGCCAGCCAGTTGCCCGCCATGCTCGCGGTGCAACAGCAACGTGACCGGCGCATGGCAGAACAATTGACCCAAGCTCCAGCGCCCGCCGCGCTTCTCGCTGGGGGATTTCATGTGCGGCGTGATCTCGGTGTGCCGCTATATCTTGTCGATGAGCCTGCCGGTGACGTGCTAGTGCTGTTGCTCGCTGAGGTAGGCGATTCGACAGCCGCCCAAGAGGCGGACATCGTCTGGTTCACGCCCGCGATGCCACAGCGGGACTACTGTGCACGCTTCCGGCAGGACGCCGGTTAGCGAGGTTGAGCTTTTCGCAGGCAAAAAAAGACCCGGCAAGAGCCGGGTCAAAACCGTGATTAGCCTGATGAGGAGATAACCTGAAAGTCCGACTGCCTGGCCTTCCAGCTTATCGACTGATCTCGCGACCAGTTGCGATAATAATAACAATTCTCATTTCACAGTCAACAGGCTAAGTGTATTTTCTACGCTACCGCTCATCGCCTTGGCCGCTGCGGATCATGCCGAGAGTGGCAGGCGCAGTTGAGTGACCTCCTTGTTCAACAAATCGATGCGGCGGGCCATGCTTTCGATGAGGCTATGCGCGATTTTCGGATTGCTCTGCATCAGGCTCAGAAATTGGTCTTTCGGAATCATCATGACGGTGCAGGGTTCGGTTGCGATGACCGAGGCACTGCGTTTTTCGCGCGTGAATACGGCCATGGCGCCGAATATTTCGTCACGTTGGACGTCTCCAACCTTTTGTCCATCAACGACCGCTTCGGCGTGACCCTCGATGATCACGAAGACGTTGTCGGCTTCGTCGCCCTGGCGGATGAGCTCCTCGCCCACGGCGAAGTGCTGGAAGCCAGTCGTTGGGTGAATCTCCGGCTGCTTGAGGCGGGCCAGTGCGTCGGATAGCAGGGCGGTTTGGCCGATCAGGTATTCGGTGAACAGCTCCTGACGCTGCTGATCCGTATGGATGTGGTTGAAGACCTCGTTGCGTACATACGGCACGAGGCGGACGGATTCGTCGCTGCGGTAGCGACATTGGGGCAGCTCGATGCCCTGCCTCAAGCCAAGCAGGTCGCCTTCCTGCAGGTAAAACAGCGGGCGCTCATCGACCAGTGCATGGAGCAGGCCGCTCTCAATGATGAACAATTGTTGATCAGGCAGCTCATTGCCCAAGTCGTCCGAACCTTTGATTTCGATTGGCTCGCCGGACGGCGCAAGGCCCTCCAATAGCTGGGCGGGGATCCCCTGCAGCCTGTTGATGAGTCGATCGGCATAGGCCGGTTGTTCCCCGAGTAGATACATGACGACGGTCCTTTGAGCGAGCAAGCCTGCAATGAGAGAGCAGTGCGCGCGCCGACAATAAAGCGGTCGCCATGGGCAAGTAAATTGGCGGGCGTGGAGGTTGTGAGCTAGCTCTTGTTGCTGCGGCTGCAGCCGTCCAGATGCGCGTTGAGTTCGTGCTTCAACCCCTCCGGCAGATCCTTCCAGCTGACGTCGCGCAGTGCGCCTTCGATGGCATAGAGCAGAACCCTTGATGCACCGAATCCACGGGATTTCACCGCTTGGTATGCGTTGACCGAGCCGATTCGGCGCAGGTCATCGGCCGTGTGGATGCCCGACGCGTGCAACCACTGGGCAGAGGTCTTGCCGAGGTTCTTCAGGGTAAGAAGTTCGTCGTGCATTAAGCCTCCTGTTTGCCTGGATACCCCGAGATGAAATGCAAGGGCCAGCGCACCTGACGTGCCTGCTCGGGATCGCCCCAGCGCGCTTGCAAGGCTGGCGTGATCGCCGCGATCGGATCGGCACCGTAAGTCTGTTGCCACTGGCGAGCAGCGGACCAAGTGCGTAGATAGCCCAGCAACTGCTCAAGGCGCCATTGGGCTTCGATGCAGAATGCAGGGGTCTTGATCAAGGGGAAGGGCGGGCGGATGTCGCGATAGCCGGCGTCTACGCTGGCCCGCCCTTCCGGCCAGAAGCCAGCCAGCGTCTCGCCATGAAGCTGGCTGATCATGTCGTCGAGATCCGGACCAAGGTTGAGCAGGCCGTAACACCACGCACAAAAAAGCCCGTCGTGAGTCAGGACGCGCCTGGCTTCGGCGAAAAAGGCCGGCGTGGCGAACCAATGCAAGGCTTGCGCGACGACCATCAGGTCGATCGACCCGCTGACTAAAGGTAGCCGTTCGGCGTCTGCGGCAAAGCGCTTCGCTGGTCCCCAACTAGGCGTGCCTTGCAATTGCGTGATGTTAGCGTCGCAGGCCACTACGGTTTGGAAGTGGGGCAGCAGTCCGAGGGTCGCCTGGCCAGTACCTGCCGCGACGTCGAGCGCGCGGGCGTGGGCATTGCTCTGGCTCGCGAGCCAGGCGAATAGGACGTCGGGATAGGTCGGCCGGAACTGAGCGTAGCTACCCGTATCAATCGAGAACAGGCGGACGCTGTCACCCATGGCGGTAGCGCGTTTGGAGGATTGTCGGACGGCTTGGCATGGCTATCTTCCGCAGATATCTGCATGAGTATAGATGCGGCGCCAGGTTCTGCTGGCGCCGCGTCCAATGCTCAGAGCCCTGGAAGTTTCGATCGGATCGCGGCGACCACTTCGTCGAGGCTGCCCGCGTCCGGAGTATCCACGCGTCGCGCCAGGAGGTGCTCGGCGTCGGTCAGCGGCTCGCGGTTCGCCTGTTGTGCGTTGACGACCTCGAGCGTGGCGTCGGACGGGTCGCGCCCGTCCGCCTGACGCTGGGCCAGCCACTGCGCAACGACCGCATCCGGCGCCTGACAATCCAAAATCACGAAAGGCACGCCGGTGGCCTCTGCGACCTGGCAGGCCGTTCGGCGCTGTTCATGCTTGAGATAGGTGGCATCGATCACCACTGAGAAGCCTGCGTTGAGCGCACGGGTGGCCATGTCGTGCAGGTGTTCATACGTCGCCTGGTTTGCCTGGGCGCTGTAGATACCTTGCCCGGTCTGTCCAGCGCCGGCATCGGACTGGTCCGCAAATAGACGCTTGCGCTCGACGTCGGAACGCAGGCGGATCGCTCCGAGTGCTTCGACCAGTCGCAGTGCGACTCCGCTCTTGCCTACGGCCGACACGCCATGCGTGATCGCCAGGAAGCGTGACGGAATAGCGCTGTAGCTTTCGGCAAGATTTGCATAGCTTCGGTACTGGCGGACGATGACCTTGCGCTGGACCGGATCCTGCTCCTGATCCAGACGGAACAGGCTGACCTTCGCTCGAACCAGTGCGCGATAAGCCTTGTAAAGGTTGAATAGTTCGAGCGCCGCATAGTCGCCGGTGCGCTCTAGCCAGGCATTGGTAAACCGTCGGGCCTGGCATTTGAGACCCCGATCCTCCAGATCCATCGCCAGAAACGCGGCATCGGAGGCTACGTCGATCAAGCGGAATGGCTCGTTGAACTCGATGCAATCGAACAGCACGACCGCTCCATCTATCAGCGTCGCGTTGCCCAGGTGAAGGTCGCCGTGGCACTCGCGAATGAAACCATCCTCGGATCTGCGCTCGAGCAGCGGCCACAACCGAGCGATGCTGGTTTCGGTCCAGTCCAGAAGCGCGTCGAGCTGCAGCAGGTCGGCCGGCTCCGTCAGCAGTGGACGGATCTGCTCGAAGTTCTGGCGCATGGGGGCGACGATGGCGTCGGCCCTATTCAACGGATGGTCATGTGCCACCTGAGGGGTTTTTAGGTGGAACTGGGCGATCTGCTCGGCGAGGGCATCGATGTGGACGTCGCTCAGCTCACCCCGGGCCTGGACCTCTGCGAGCAATTGGCTTTGCGGAAACTCACGCATCTGCAACAGGTATTCGATGGGCTCGCCGTCGCCGCCAAGGATGGGCGCGTCTGGGTTGCCCGTCACGGGTAGAACTTGCAAATACAGAGCAGGCGCCATGCGTTGGTTCAGGCGCAACTCTTCTTCGCAAAAATGCTTACGCGAGGCGAGTTCGGTGAAGTTGAGAAAGCCGAAATCTACCGGTTTCTTCATTTTGTAGGCGTAGGCGCCAGTCAGGATTACCCAGGAAATATGGGTTTCAATGACTTTGAATCCGTCGACAGGGTGCGGGTACAGGGCGGGGTTTTGCAGCGCGGCGATCAATGCTTGGCTCACGGTCATTCCTTTCGAAGCGTTTGGACGGGCGTGTGAGCACTTCGGGACACAGTTCACACAGTCTGGAAACGCACCATTATGTAGATCCCGCTCACGTGTGCAAACCGCCAGGAGGCCGTCTTGCAGCCAGATAGAAGTGCGTATAATCCGCCGCCATGACTAAATCTCGCTCCGCTCGTTCCCGCAACAAACGCCGTTCTGGCGGCTCACGCCCCTGGTTGGGCTGGGTCGTAAAACTGTCCATCGTCGCGCTGGTGATACTCGCTGGCGTCGCCGTCTATCTCGACGCGGTGGTGCAGGAGAAGTTCTCTGGTAAGCGTTGGACCATTCCGGCCACCGTCTATGCTCGGCCGCTGGAACTCTTTACGGGACAAAAGCTACATAAGGATGATTTTCTCGCCGAGTTGGATGCGCTGGGGTATCGACGCGAGCGTGCCGTTGGCGGCCCAGGGTCGGTATCCGTAGCCAGCAACGCCATAGAGTTGCAAACCCGCGGTTTTCAGTTCTATGAGGGGCTCGAGGAATCGAGGCGCATCCGCGTGCGTTTCTCCGGCGATTTCGTGGCCGGCCTCACGCAGGCCGACGGCGGTGAGCTTCCCGTGGCCCGGCTTGAGCCGCTCGTGATCGGCGGTCTATATCCGGCGCACAACGAGGATCGCATTCTGATCAAGCTGGATCAGGTCCCGCCTTATCTAGTGGAAACGCTCGTGGCGGTCGAGGATCGAGAGTTTTTTGATCATTTCGGCGTATCGCCCAAATCCATCGCCCGCGCCGTTTGGGTGAATTTGACTGCCGGCGAGGTGCGCCAAGGCGGCAGTACCCTGACGCAGCAGTTGGTGAAGAATTTTTACCTGACCAACGAGCGCAGCCTAAGCCGTAAGGCCACCGAGGCAATGATGGCGGTGCTGCTGGAGCTGCATTACGACAAGGAAGAGATTCTTGAAGCCTACCTCAACGAGGTTTTTCTCGGTCAGGACGGTCGGCGCGCCATTCACGGCTTTGGTCTGGCCAGTCAGTACTTTTTCGGCAGGCCGCTGGCTGAGTTGAAACTCCAACACGTTGCGTTGCTGGTTGGCATGGTCAAAGGGCCAACCTACTACAACCCGCGGCGCCACCCGGAGCGCGCTCTGGAGCGGCGCAACTTGGTCATCGATCTGCTCGAACAGCAGCAAGTGGTGGGCTCCGAGGAGGCGGCTGACGCCCGCAAGGCGCCGTTGGGCGTCACCCAGCGCGGCAGTATGGCAGACAGTTCTTATCCGGCCTTTCTCGATCTGGTCAAGCGGCAGTTGCGCGAGGATTATCGCGACGAGGATCTTACGGAAGAGGGGCTTCGGGTCTTTACCAGTTTCGACCCGATTCTGCAGCTTAAAGCCGAAAAGGCCATGACTGAGACGCTCAAGCGGTTGGGCAAGGCTGCCGACGGTGTCGAGGGTGCGATGCTTGTGACCAATCCCGAAACTGGGGAACTGCAGGCCATGCTGGGTAGCCGGCAACCCGGTTTTGCAGGGTTCAACCGGGCGCTGGATGCGTCGCGTCCCATCGGTTCGCTGATCAAGCCGGCCATCTACCTCGCGGCTTTGGAAAAGCCTAGCGAGTACACCTTGACCAGTCTCCTCCAGGACGAGCCTTTTTCTGTCAAAGGCGCAGACGGCAAGGTCTGGAAGCCGCAGAACTACGGGCGAACGGCGCACGGTACGGTTTATCTCTACCAGGCGCTTGCCAACTCCTACAATCTGTCGACTGCACGGCTTGGAATGGATCTTGGCGTTCCGCATGTCCTGCGCACGCTTGAGCGGCTCGGTGCGTCTCCCCAGTGGCCGGCGTACCCGTCCATGCTGCTGGGCGCGGGCGGGTTGCGGCCGATCGAGGTGGCCGACATTTATCAAACCCTGGCCAATGGCGGTTTCAATACCCCGTTACGTGCCATCAGGAGTGTCGTGGCAGCCAATGGTGAGCCGCTCAACCGCTACCCCTTCAAGATCCAGCAGCGTTTCGATGCCGGTGCGATCTACCTCACGCAGTATGCGATGCAACGGACAATGCTCGAGGGCACGGGGCGGTCCGCCTACAACTACGTCCCAAGGTCGTTGGCGCTAGCCGGCAAGACCGGAACCACCAACGATTCGCGAGACAGCTGGTTTGCGGGCTTTAGCCAAGACCTGCTGGCTGTTGTTTGGCTTGGCCGCGACGACAATGGCAAAACCAGCCTGACCGGCGCGACTGGTGCGCTGCAGGTATGGGCGGACTTCATGCGCCGGGCCGATCCGCTGCCCCTGCAGACGCCGGTACCAAGTAACGTAGTCATGGCCTGGGTTGACGCTCATACCGGTCAAGGTACGGCGGAGAATTGCCCGGATGCCGTGCAGATGCCTTATATACGGGGCAGTGAGCCCGCGCCCGGCCCTGGGTGCGGTTTGAGAGCGCCTGCCGAATCCGTGATGGATTGGGTGCGCGGCTGGCTGCCCTGATCTCGGCCTGTTGGGGTTGATTTGTTGAGGATGGAATATTGAAAAAGTACTGGGTGGCCATGGCGGCGGGCATTGTGCTGATACAGGGCTGCGCCTCGGTAAAAAGGGGGGCGATTCCCGTGGTCGATGCGGGTGCGCCGGTTTCAGAAGAGGTCGCGTCTCGGCGGGCTGCTGCGTCAGGGGCTCCGGCGGGCATGGCCCCTGGCGTTGCGACACAAGATTCGGGCGTCACCGTCATGGTGCCGCCCCAGCGCTCCGAACCGTTGCAAACATTCGCAGCCCCAGATGGCGCGTTTTCCGGCGGGTCGGCGAATGCGCCCGGTCAATGGACCCCGCCGTCGCAGCCAACGCAGACAGCACAACCGGCGCCTTATCCTTCATCGGTGCCTGCGGAGCGCCCAGCGCCAAGCGGTATTCCCTCGGCGGGCACGCTGTCTGCAGACGAACAGCTGGACGGTCCGGTGCTCGCATTGCTGACCACCGCTCAGCAGCTGCAAGGCGGCGGCGATCTTAACGGAGCGGCGTCGAGCCTGGAGCGGGCCCAGCGTATTGCACCACGTGAGCCGCAGGTTCTTTACCGGTTGGCCCAAGTGCGCTTGGCGCAAGGCGATGCCGTACAGGCTGAGCAGTTGTCGCGGCGGGCATTAGGATATGCAACGGATCGGCCGGCGCTTCAGGCCAGCTTGTGGGAATTGATCGCTCAGTCTCGCGAGCGGCAGGGCGACACGGCTGGTGCTACACAGGCGCGGGAACGTGCCAAGGTCCGCCTGTGATGGATCAGCGAATTGCAATGCTGGCCGAGCAGCTTTTGCTTATCGAGAAGGAGTTGCGTGCCCTGAGGCTGTGGGGTGAGCAGCAGCCTGAGCCTCAGGCGTTGGCCAGCCAGGAGCCGTTTTGTGTGGACACGCTGTCATTCGAGCAGTGGCTACAGTGGATCTTTCTGCCGCGGATGAAGGTCATTCTCGAGGAGGGACGAGCGCTCCCCGCAACTTCCGGGATTTGTGCCATGGCTGAGATGGTTTATCGCGACGATGCGCAGCGAGCTGCGGGCCTGATTCAGGCACTCGAGCGCTTCGATGTGCTAATCGGGATAGGGACGAAATAATCGGGCATTGGCCAGGCGAACAGCCTGGCCCGGCCTCGATCAGGAGCACGTTTCGCTAATCTTCCGCTGGGTTTCGCTGATGCGCTGCTGTCGTTCCTCTTCACCTAAGCGACGCATTTTTCCCGCTTCTTCGATCCTGACGCGCGGATTGTTTTCAAGCTGTGCGAGATTGGTGCGCAGGGTCGTGCAATAGCTTTTGAGTTCCGCCTCTTGCTTAGCGACCTGTTGTTTCACTTTCTTGTCGATCGCCTGCTGCTCTTGCTCAGCCTCGTCCTGGTGCGGCGGTGGGCTGGCTGGCCTGGGCACGGGAACGGCAGTACTGAAAGCTTCGGCGGTCTGGCCTGCTGGCGGCTGGGCACCGAAATGGGTGGTGCCTTGCGCATCCACCCATTTGTAGACCTGCCCCGCCATTACGTTACCGCTCAATGCGAGCAGTAACGTACCCGCAAGTATCGTCAATCGCATGCTTATCCCTTTTCCTGAAGCGAAACCGAGCCCTACTATACGCAATTACGCGCCCCGCTCATGCTGCGCTGTATCACAGCTGAAGCAGCTCGGAACTAGACGCTGGGCTTGACTTGCCGTTGTCTAATCCCAACAATTCAGGGCTTGCTGTTCCGAGCGCCCACGTAGTGGTGCGCTCGGTCCTTCAATAGGCGCTCACCCGCGCCGACTTGCTACACCCGCAACGCGTTACCTCGCGCTGGGAGGAGCGTCCCGCAACACTTTGGGACCTTCCTGATTGCCAAGTCAGCAGCTGACGTAGTCGGCGACCACCGTCGCTCACGCCGCTGTTTGGCAGTAAACCTACATTCTGGCCGGCCCGACGCGGAGCGGCTAACTGGCGTTCTAGAGGTGAACAACGTGGAACTTTTATCCGGCGCTGAAATGGTCGTCCGCTTCTTGCGCGACGAAGGCGTTAAGCACATCTACGGTTATCCGGGCGGCGCCCTGCTGCACATCTACGACGCGCTGTTCAAGGAAAAGGAAGTCACTCACATCCTCGTCCGTCATGAGCAGGCTGCGACTCATATGGCTGATGGCTATGCGCGCGCGACGGGCAAGGCGGGCGTTGTGCTGGTGACGTCAGGCCCCGGCGCGACTAATGCGATTACCGGCATCGCAACCGCGTACATGGATTCCATTCCGATGGTCGTCATTTCCGGCCAGGTTGCGAGCAATATGGTCGGTACCGATGCCTTTCAGGAAACCGACATGATCGGCATTTCGCGTCCGATCGTTAAGCACAGTTTCATGATCAAGCATCCTTCGGAGATCCCCGAAGTGATGAAAAAGGCTTTCTACCTGGCCCAGTCTGGTCGCCCAGGCCCGGTTGTCGTAGATATTCCGAAGGACATGACCAATCCGGCCGAAAAGTTCGAGTACGTATACCCGAAGAAGGCAAAGCTGCGGTCATATAGCCCTGCGGTGCGCGGTCATTCCGGGCAGATCCGCAAAGCAGCCGAGCTGCTTCTCTCGGCCAAACGCCCGATCATCTATGCAGGCGGTGGCGTGATCATGGGCGACGCTTCGGCCCAGCTGACCGAACTGGCCCAAATGCTCAATCTTCCGGTCACCAACACCCTGATGGGATTGGGTAGTTATCCGGGTAGCGATCGCCAGTTCGTCGGCATGCTGGGCATGCATGGAAGCTACACCGCCAACCTGGCCATGCATCACTCCGATGTCATTCTGGCCGTTGGCGCGCGTTTCGATGACAGGGTCATCAACGGCGCGACGAAATTTTGCCCGAACGCCAAGATCATCCATATCGATATTGATCCTGCGTCGATCTCTAAAACGATCAAGGCGGACATTCCGATCGTCGGCCCGGTCGATAGCGTGCTGACTGAAATGGTCGCGATCGTCAAGGAAATCGGCCAGGCGCCGAATGCCGAAACAGTGGCGAGCTGGTGGAAGCAGATCGAAGAATGGCGCGGCAGCCGCGGCTTGTTTCCGTACGACAAGGGTGACGGGACCATCATCAAGCCGCAGGCCGTCGTGGAAATGCTTTGTGAGGTGACGCGGGGCGAGGCGTATGTTGCGTCCGACGTGGGCCAACACCAGATGTTCGCTGCACAGTACTACCGGTTCAACAAGCCTAATCGTTGGCTCAACTCGGGCGGGCTCGGGACGATGGGCTTCGGCTTCCCGGCAGCCATGGGCGCCAAGCTGAATTTCCCCGATGCCGATGTCGCTTGCGTGACTGGCGAAGGCAGTATCCAGATGAACATTCAGGAGCTCTCCACCTGCTTGCAGTACGACCTGCCGGTGAAGATCGTAAACCTGAACAATGGCGCGCTGGGAATGGTCCGGCAATGGCAGGACATGCAGTACAACAGCCGCTACTCGCATTCCTATATGGAATCGCTGCCTGATTTCGTGAAGCTCGTTGAGGCCTACGGGCACGTCGGCATGCGCATCACCGATCTGAAGGATTTGCGCCCGCGCATGGAAGAGGCGTTCGCAATGAAGGATCGCCTGGTTTTCCTCGACATCGCCGTGGACACGAGCGAGCACGTCTACCCGATGCAGATCAAGGATGGTGCGATGCGGGACATGTGGCTCAGCAAGACGGAGCGGACCTGATCATGAGACACATCATTTCTCTGTTGCTGGAAAACGAGCCGGGGGCACTTTCCCGTGTGGTCGGTCTGTTCTCTCAGCGCAACTACAACATTGAGAGTTTGACCGTTGCGCCGACGGAAGACCCGACACTGTCGCGGTTGACGTTGACTACGATCGGCCATGAGGAAGTGATCGAGCAGATTACCAAGAACCTCAACAAGCTGATCGAGGTGGTGAAGTTGGTTGACCTCTCGGAAAGCGCCCACATCGAACGCGAGCTGATGCTCATCAAGGTGAAAGCAACGGGTGCCCAGCGCGCCGAGGTCAAGCGCACCACCGACATCTTCCGCGGGCAAATCGTGGACGTAACGTCGAACGTTTACACCATTCAGCTGGCCGGAACGAGCGACAAGCTCGACAGCTTTATACAGGCCATCGGCACCACCTCCATTTTGGAAGTCGTGCGCAGCGGCGTCACCGGAATATCCCGTGGCGACAAAGTACTGAGCATCTAATCATCTATCGAATGGCCGAACGGCCGGCAACAGGGGTAACACCATGAAAGTTTTCTACGACAAAGACTGCGACCTTTCGATCATCCAGGGAAAGAAAGTAGCGATCATTGGGTACGGGTCGCAGGGCCATGCACACGCATGCAATCTGAAGGATTCGGGCGTTGACGTGACCGTAGGCCTGCGCGCTGGCTCCCCCTCGGTTGCCAAGGCCGAAGCCCATGGCCTCAAAGTTGATAATGTTGCTGCCGCCGTTGCTGCTGCTGACGTAGTGATGATCCTGACGCCTGACGAATTTCAGGGACGCTTGTACCGTGACGAAATCGAGCCGAACCTCAAGAAGGGCGCGACGCTGGCTTTCGCACATGGCTTCTCTATTCATTACAACCAGGTCGTGCCGCGCGCGGATCTGGACGTCATCATGATCGCACCGAAGGCGCCAGGGCACACCGTTCGTTCCGAGTTCGTGAAAGGTGGTGGCATCCCCGATCTGATTGCCATCTACCAGGACGCGTCCGGCAACGCGAAGAACGTCGCGCTTTCCTACGCCTCGGGCGTTGGTGGCGGTCGCACCGGCATCATCGAGACGACGTTTAAAGACGAAACCGAAACCGACCTGTTCGGCGAGCAAGCTGTTCTGTGCGGTGGTTGCGTCGAGTTGGTGAAGGCAGGTTTCGAAACGCTGGTCGAAGCGGGCTATGCCCCTGAGATGGCTTATTTTGAATGTCTGCACGAGCTGAAGTTGATCGTTGACCTCATGTTCGAAGGCGGCATCGCCAACATGAATTACTCGATTTCCAACAACGCCGAGTACGGCGAATACGTAACTGGTCCGGAAGTGATCAACGCGGAGTCACGCGCTGCCATGCGTAATGCGCTCAAGCGTATCCAGGACGGTGAGTACGCCAAGATGTTCATCACTGAAGGTGCGGCGAACTATCCATCCATGACCGCCTACCGTCGTAACAATGCGGCGCACGGCATCGAGGTAGTGGGTGAAAAGCTGCGTTCGATGATGCCTTGGATCGCTGCGAACAAGATCGTCGACAAAGCCAAGAACTGAACCAGTCCTGATCCAACAAGAACGCGGCCTCGGCCGCGTTCTTTCGTTAGGTCAGCACAACTCTGATATAAAAGCGGCGCCGTCCCAGGTGAACCCACCAAGCCGGTCTATGTCGAAAAAATTTAAAGCAGCTGTAGGGTGAAGTGCATGAATGAGCGTCCCGAAGAGCCAAACAACCCCGTCGAGCCGGAGAGCTTGCTTCCGATTGACGAGCACGTCGAGGAGACGCAGGACTCGGAAGGCCGCAAGGTCAGGCATCGTGGCATCTATCTCCTGCCGAACCTATTTACGACCGCGAACCTATTCGCAGGTTTTTTCTGCATCATTACAGCCATCAACGGCAATTTTTATGTTGCTGCCGCGACGGTGTTCGTCGCGATGGTTCTCGATAGTCTCGATGGTCGTGTGGCTCGTTTGACCAATACGCAAAGTGCGTTCGGCGCCGAATATGACTCGCTGTCGGATATGGTCGCTTTTGGTCTTGCTCCGGCTGTTCTGGCATATGAGTGGGCGCTGTCGAGCCTCGGAAACGTAGGGCTAACGGTCGCGTTCATATACGTCGCCTGTGCCGCGCTCAGGTTGGCCCGCTTCAATACTCAGATTGGCAAGGTAGATAAACGCTGGTTCATCGGGCTCGCGAGCCCGGCAGCCGCAGGCGTGGTGGCCGGTTCGGTGTGGGCAATTTGGGCGCTCGACGAGCCGGGCATACGGGGCCTTGACCTTCCCCTTGCCGCGGTCATGTTGTTTGCGATGCTCGTGGCTGGTGCTGGCCTGTTGATGGTCAGCAACATCAAGTACTACAGTTTCAAGGACCTCGACTTGAAAGGGCGCGTGCCTTTCGTAGCAATTCTCGTAGTAGTGCTGGTTTTTGCGGTTGTCTTCAGTGATCCTCCTCGTGTGCTGCTCCTCATCTTCCTGGCCTACGCCGTATCCGGTCCCGTCCAGTTTCTGATGCGTCGTCGTCGGCGCGCCGAAGGTTGATTTCTCTCCTGTTCCGCTGTCTATTGGTGGTCCCAACCATGGGCAGCGGAGCACATCATGCTTATCCAAAGTCGTCGGCGCAGCGAGTGTCACGAATCGGAGGTCACACCGGAGGCGCTCTACCTTGATCGACGCCGATTCATTCAAGGTTCGCTGTTGGCGGGAGCTGCTTCGGTACTGCCGCTACCCGTGCATGCGGACGATGCGCGTTATGCCAGCGTCGATCCGGTAGACGCCCCCGAGTGGTTCGAGAGAAAGTTGTCGGATGCCCGGTGGGAGACGACGGATACCGATGGCGAGGCTGTCACGCCCTATCCCGACGCGACGTCGTACAACAATTTTTATGAGTTCGGCCCGAATAAGGACGACCCGGCGCGACACGCCTCCGGTATGAAGACTGACCCCTGGACCGTAACGATTGACGGTGAGGTCGCCAAGTCGGGACGCTTTGCGGTGGAAGATCTCGTCGCCCCCCCTCGGCTTGAAGAGCGCATTTATCGGCTGCGCTGTGTAGAGGCATGGTCGATGGTCATTCCTTGGCTTGGTTCCCCATTGTCGGAGCTGATTCGTCGCGTCGAGCCAACCTCGCAGGCCAAGTTTGTAAGGTTCGAAACGCTTGCGCGACCAGAAGAGATGCCTGGTATGCGCGGTGGTTTCTCGCTGATCGATTGGCCTTACGTTGAGGGGTTGCGCATGGATGAAGCCATGCATCCGTTGACCTTGCTGGCGATCGGGATGTATGGCCGAATCTTGCCCAATCAGAATGGAGCGCCGCTTCGCCTCGTCGTACCTTGGAAGTACGGTTTCAAAAGTATCAAGTCGATCGTCAGGATCAGTTTCTTGGCAGAGCAGCCGAGCACGACTTGGCAAACCATGGCTCCTCAAGAATACGGCTTCTATGCGAACGTTAACCCGCAGGTGTCCCACCCAAGGTGGTCGCAGGCTCGCGAGAGGAGGCTGCCTGGATCGCTGTTCAATCCCAACGTTCGCGATACCCAGATGTTCAATGGGTATGCCGATGAAGTGTCCGCTCTGTACGCTGGGATGGATCTGAGCAAGGACTATTGATGCGACACCTGTCGTTGCGGTTGTTTGTCTTTGTCGTTGCAACCTGTGTGCTGGGTTATTGGCTTTACCTGGGTGTTACCGGCGCGCTGGCGCCGGATCCGGGCAAGGTCTTAGTCGATAACCTAGGGCAGGGCGCATTGGTCTTTTTGCTGTGTTCGCTTTCCATGACACCGCTGCAGAGATTGTCGGGTTGGTCGGGCTGGATGGCGATACGCCGTCAGCTCGGGCTCTGGTGTTTCGCCTATGCCACGTTGCATGTCGCCGGGTATTTGGTGTTTCTTCTCGGCTTGGATTTCGCAAGTCTGCCAGCCGAGTTGCTGGAGCGTCCTTACATCATGGTTGGCGCACTTGCTTGGCTAGCGCTGCTCGCCTTGGCAGCTACGTCAAGTCGCTGGAGCATGCGCAAGCTTGGCAAGCGTTGGAAGCGTCTTCATCGATTGGTCTATCCGGTATTGCTGTTGGCCCTGTTGCATATGTTATGGGTCGTTAGAGCGGACGCCGGCCGTTGGGCGCTCTACGCATCCATTGGTGCGGCTCTGCTCGTTATTCGATTTCCAAGCGTCCAACGTTGGGCTGCGGCAAAGCGGATAAAAATGTGACGATGCTAAATTTCTTATTGACGGTCTCGCTTGTCGCCCTATAATGCGCACCTTCTCCGGCGCAGACCTTTCGATAAACCCCTTTATAATCAATAGGTTAACGAAAATAATGGCTTGCACGGAGGGCGAATTCGAGTAGAATGCGCCGCGCTGACAGGGTGGTGGTTTGGCACTGTTGGTGGCTCTGGTCAGGTTGATCGGAGAGGGTTGAAAGAGGTGGTTGACAGCGGGTTTAGACGCTGTATGATTCGCCTCCCGCTGACGAGAGGCTTAAAGCTGAACGGAAGCGCAAGCGGTTGAGAAGGAAAGAAATTCTTCAAAAACAGCTTGACGAGAAGCAAGGCTGCTGTAGAATGCGCGGCCTCGGTTGAGACGAAAGGCTTGATCGAAACGCTCTTTAACAACTGAATCAAGCAATTCGTGTGGGTGCTTGTGAGGTAAGACTGATGATCTGCAAGATTATCAGCATCACAAATACTCAACGAGA
>NZ_JAHVDX010000009.1:0-16575 GCF_051486945.1 Stutzerimonas chloritidismutans
CCGTCTTCCATAGCGATCGGCTTGATCAGGGTAACGACCATCTTGATGTTGTCACCCGGCATAACCATCTCGACGCCTTCCGGCAGTTCGCACGAACCGGTCACGTCAGTAGTCCGGAAGTAGAACTGAGGACGGTAGCCCTTGAAGAATGGGGTGTGACGACCACCTTCTTCCTTGGACAGAACGTACACTTCTGCTTCGAACTTGGTATGCGGCTTGATGGTGCCCGGCTTGGCCAGAACCTGACCACGCTCGACATCATCACGCTTGGTGCCGCGCAGCAGCACACCACAGTTCTCGCCCGCACGACCTTCGTCGAGCAGCTTGCGGAACATCTCAACACCCGTACAGGTAGTCTTGGTGGTGTCACGCAGACCAACTATCTCGATTTCTTCCTGAACCTTGACGATGCCGCGCTCGACACGACCCGTCACTACCGTACCGCGACCAGAGATCGAGAAGACGTCTTCGATCGGCATCAGGAACGGCTTGTCGATGGCACGAACCGGCTCAGGGATGTAAGTATCCAGAGTCTCGACCAGCTTCTTGACCGCGGTGGTGCCCAGCTCGTTGTCGTCCTCGCCGTTCAGCGCCATCAGCGCAGAACCGATGATGATCGGCGTGTCGTCACCCGGGAAGTCGTAGGTCGACAACAGGTCACGAACTTCCATTTCGACCAGTTCGAGCAGCTCGGCGTCGTCGACCATGTCAGCCTTATTCAGGAACACAACGATGTACGGAACACCTACCTGACGAGACAGCAGGATGTGCTCACGCGTCTGCGGCATGGGGCCGTCAGCAGCCGAGCAAACCAGGATCGCGCCGTCCATCTGCGCAGCACCGGTGATCATGTTCTTGACGTAGTCGGCGTGGCCGGGGCAGTCAACGTGCGCGTAGTGGCGAACGTTCGAGTCATACTCGACGTGAGCGGTGTTGATGGTGATACCGCGAGCCTTCTCTTCCGGTGCGCTATCGATCTTGTCGAAGTCGACACGAGCGGAACCGAAAACCTCGGAGCACACGCGAGTCAGAGCAGCAGTCAGAGTGGTCTTGCCATGGTCAACGTGACCAATGGTGCCGACGTTGACGTGCGGTTTGTTACGTTCAAATTTTTCCTTAGCCACGACAGTAAACCTCTTACTTAAAGGGCGGGATTAGCCTTGTTTTTTGACCAGTGCTTCGACGATGTTCGCCGGAGCTTCTGCGTACTTGGAGAATTCCATGGAGTAGCTGGCGCGACCCTGAGACATGGAACGGACGTCGGTAGCGTAACCAAACATCTCGCCTAGCGGAACTTCGGCACGGATGACCTTGCCGGAAACCGTATCTTCCATACCCTGGATCAAACCGCGACGACGGTTCAGGTCACCCATAACGTCGCCCATGTAGTCCTCAGGAGTGACAACCTCGACTTTCATGATCGGCTCGAGCACCTTGCCGCCACCCTTCTGGGCCAGCTGCTTGGTCGCCATGGATGCCGCCACCTTGAACGCCATCTCGTTAGAGTCAACGTCGTGGTAGGAACCGTCGAAAACGGTCGCCTTCAGACCGATGAGCGGATAACCGGCTACAACACCGTTCTTCATCTGCTCTTCGATACCCTTCTGAATAGCAGGGATATATTCCTTCGGAACCACGCCACCGACGACTTCGTTAGTGAAAACCAGACCTTCGGTGATGTTGCCCTTGTCATCGACATCCGGCGTCGAGAAGCGGATCCAGCAATGACCGAACTGACCACGACCACCGGACTGACGGACAAACTTGCCCTCAATCTCAACGCCGTCCTTGGTGATAGTTTCACGGTAGGAAACTTGCGGCTTGCCGATGTTGGCCTCAACGTTGAATTCGCGCTTCATGCGGTCAACGAGGATGTCCAGGTGCAGCTCACCCATGCCAGAGATGATGGTCTGACCTGTCTCTTCATCGGTTTTGACGCGGAAGGACGGATCTTCCTGGGCCAATTTGCCCAGAGCGATACCCATCTTCTCCTGGTCAGCCTTGGTCTTCGGCTCGACAGCAACCGAAATGACAGGCTCAGGGAAATCCATGCGCTCGAGGATGATCGGCTTGTCTGGATCACAAAGGGTCTCACCCGTAGTGACGTCCTTCATACCGATCAGAGCAGCGATATCACCCGCGCGCACTTCCTTGATCTCTTCACGCTGGTTCGCGTGCATTTGCACCATACGACCAACACGCTCTTTCTTACCCTTCACCGAGTTGATGACCGACTGGCCGGACTCGAGGACGCCCGAGTAAACACGAACGAATGTCAGCGTACCCACGAACGGGTCGGTAGCAATCTTGAACGCCAAGGCCGAAAACGGCTCGTTATCGTCCGCATGACGCTCGTCGTGAATCTCGTTTTCATCGGTGCTGTCTGGATGAACGCCCTGAATAGCAGGGATTTCAGTCGGAGCAGGCAGAAAGTCGATGACCGCATCAAGGACCAGGGGAACACCCTTGTTCTTGAAGGACGAACCACAGACGGCTGGGACGATCTCGCTGGCCAAGGTACGCAGGCGCAAGCCAGCCTTGACATCCTCCTCGGAGAGATCACCCTCTTCGAGGTACTTATTCATCAGCTCTTCGTTAGCCTCAGCAGCAGCCTCAACCATGTTGGAGCGCCACTCGTTCGCCAGATCGACCAGCTCCGCAGGAATTTCCTCCTCGCGGTAGGTAGTACCTTTGTCGTCATCGTTCCAGTAGATCGCCTTCATCTTGATCAGATCGACCTGGCCCTGGAAGTTATCCTCGGCACCGATAGCGATCTGAATCGGCACCGGAGTGTGACCCAGGCGATTCTTGATCTGAGCGACTACGCGCAAGAAGTTGGCGCCGGCGCGGTCCATCTTGTTGACGTAGACGATACGCGGGACGCCATACTTGTTAGCCTGGCGCCAAACGGTCTCGGACTGCGGCTCGACACCGGAGGTGCCGCAGAACACGACAACAGCACCGTCGAGCACACGCAGGGAACGCTCTACTTCAATGGTGAAGTCAACGTGACCGGGGGTATCAATCACGTTCACGCGGTACTTATCGTACTGACGACGAGAACCTTCCCAGAAGGTAGTGATGGCAGCTGACGTGATGGTAATACCACGCTCCTGCTCCTGAACCATCCAGTCAGTGGTCGCGGCGCCATCATGCACCTCGCCCATCTTGTGGCTCAGGCCTGTGTAGAACAGGATCCGCTCGGTAGTGGTAGTCTTGCCCGCATCAACGTGAGCACAGATACCGATGTTACGGTAGCGGTTAATTGCTGTAGTACGAGCCATAAAGCCCTCGCGAGTTAGTGACGCTGAAAATTAGAAGCGGTAGTGCGAGAAGGCCTTGTTGGCTTCAGCCATACGGTGCACATCTTCGCGCTTCTTGACCGCAGCGCCTTTACCTTCAAATGCATCCACTAGCTCGCCTGCAAGACGTAGAGCCATGGACTTCTCACCGCGCTTACGCGCAGCGTCTACCAGCCAGCGCATGGCCAGCGCGTTACGACGGGACGGACGAACTTCGACCGGAACCTGGTAAGTCGCACCGCCAACACGGCGGGACTTCACTTCGACCAGCGGAGCGATGGCGTCGAGTGCTTTTTCGAAGATTTCCAGGGGGTCTCCATTCTTGCGTTCCTTGACCTTCTCCAGAGCACCATAAACGATGCGCTCGGCAACGGCCTTCTTGCCGCTTTCCATCACGTGGTTCATGAACTTGGCCAGGATCAGACTTCCGTACTTCGGATCGTCAAGGATCTCGCGCTTGGCTGCTACACGACGTCTTGGCATTGATAAGCCCTCAAACGGTCTTCAGGTTAGCTCGGAACTATAACGCTGAGGTTACGCCCGACCTTACTCTTATCGACTCAAAAAAATAAAAGATACGATTACTTCGGACGCTTGGTGCCGTACTTGGAGCGGCCCTGCTTGCGATCCTTGACGCCAGAGGTATCCAGCGAGCCGCGCACGGTGTGGTAGCGAACACCTGGAAGGTCCTTCACACGGCCTCCACGAATCAGTACGACGCTGTGCTCTTGCAGGTTATGACCTTCACCACCGATGTACGAGGCGACTTCATAGCCATTGGTCAGACGAACACGGCACACCTTACGAAGTGCAGAGTTCGGTTTCTTTGGCGTGGTGGTGTACACGCGAGTGCACACACCACGGCGCTGCGGGCAGTTCTGCAGCGCAGGGACGTCGCTCTTCTCGACGACGCGCTTACGCGGCTGACGTACCAGCTGGTTGATCGTTGCCATCTACTAGCTCCACTGTTGTCTTTCGACACAAACGAAAAATGGCAGGGCATGAAGCCCCGCCAAATTAGGGGTACAAGAGTCTAAAGACCTTCCTGCACACCGTCAAGGCGCGCCCGGCTCACGCCGGGACATGTGCCTATCAATTGCCGCTGGAATTCAACGCTTCGGTGAGCGCCGCTTCCACTTCGTCCGCACTCACCCGGAGCGGTTTGTCCGCGTCACGCTTGCGCTTGCGCTCGCTGTGATACTGCAGACCGGTACCAGCCGGAATCAAGCGACCCACGACGACGTTTTCCTTCAGGCCACGCAGGTAGTCGCGCTTGCCGGTAACGGCAGCTTCAGTGAGGACACGAGTGGTCTCCTGGAACGAAGCCGCAGAGATGAAGGACTCGGTCGACAAGGACGCCTTGGTGATACCCAGCAGGACGCGGGTGTACTTGGAGCCAAACTTGTCGTCCTCGGACAGACGCTCGTTCTCTTCCAGCACCTGTGTCAGCTCCATCTGGTCGCCCTTGATAAAGCTGGAGTCTCCCGACTCAGCCACTTCGACCTTGCGCAGCATCTGGCGCAGGATGGTCTCAATGTGCTTGTCGTTGATCTTCACACCTTGCAGGCGATAGACGTCTTGGATCTCATTGACGATGTACTTGGCCAGCGCGCTGACACCCAGCAGGCGCAAGATGTCGTGCGGGTTGCTCGGCCCGTCGGAGATCACTTCACCCTTGTTTACCTGTTCGCCTTCGAAGACGTTGAGGTGACGCCATTTCGGGATCAGCTCTTCGTAAGGATCCGTTCCATCGGTAGGCGTGATGACCAGCCGGCGCTTGCCCTTGGTTTCCTTGCCGAAGGAAATCGTCCCGCTGATTTCCGCTAGGATCGACGGCTCTTTCGGACGACGCGCTTCGAACAAATCGGCAACGCGGGGCAGACCACCGGTAATGTCGCGAGTCTTCGACGTTTCCTGAGGAATACGAGCGATAACGTCACCGACGTTGATTTCAGCACCATCGGCCACACCGACCAAAGCGTTAGCCGGCAGGAAGTACTGAGCCGGCACGTCGGTACCTGGCAACAACAGCTCCTTGCCACTGGCATCGACCATCTTGATTGCCGGACGAATATCCTTGCCGGATGCTGGACGATCCTTCGGATCCATTACCTCGATGTTGGTCAGGCCAGTCAGCTCGTCCGTCTGGCGCTTGATGGTGATGTTCTCTTCCATACCCACGAAGGTCACTACACCCTTCATCTCGGTGACGATCGGGTGAGTGTGCGGATCCCACTTCGCTACAACGGACCCGGCATCGACCTTGTCGCCTTCCTTGATGGAAATGACAGCACCGTACGGCAGCTTGTAACGCTCGCGCTCACGACCATAGTCGTCAGCGACCGCCAGTTCACCGGAGCGGGAAACTGCAATAAGGGCGCCATCGGCACGCTCGACATACTTCAGGTTGTGTAGGCGGATGGTGCCGCCGTTCTTAACCATGACATTGTCGACCGCCGAGGTACGGCTCGCCGCACCACCGATGTGGAATGTCCGCATCGTGAGCTGGGTACCCGGCTCACCGATCGACTGAGCGGCAATGACACCAACCGCTTCGCCAATGTTGACCAGATGGCCCCGAGCCAGGTCGCGACCGTAGCACTTGGCGCAGATGCCGTAGCGGGTTTCGCAGCTGATCGGCGAGCGCACAACGACTTCGTCGATACTGTTCAGCTCGATGAAATCGACCCACTGCTCGTCGATCAAGGTACCCGCCGGGACGAGCACATCGTCGCTGCCGGGCTTGAGCACGTCACGCGCAATGACACGACCCAGTACACGCTCGCCCAACGGCTCGACGACGTCACCGCCTTCGATGTGCGGCGTCATGTGCAGGCCCTGTTCGGTACCACAATCGATTTCGGTAACGACCAGATCTTGCGCAACATCAACCAGACGGCGAGTCAGGTAACCAGAGTTAGCCGTCTTCAGTGCGGTATCCGCCAGACCCTTACGAGCACCGTGGGTCGAGATGAAGTACTGGAGTACGTTCAGACCTTCACGGAAGTTCGCGGTAATTGGCGTTTCGATGATCGAGCCATCCGGCTTGGCCATCAGACCACGCATACCAGCAAGCTGACGGATCTGGGCTGCGGAACCCCGTGCGCCAGAGTCAGCCATCATGTACATCGAGTTGAAGGAGTCTTGTTCGGCCTCGTTGCCTTCACGATCGATGACCTTCTCTTTCGAGAGGTTGGCCATCATTGCCTTAGACACTTCATCGTTGGCCTTGGACCAGAGGTCGATCACCTTGTTGTACTTCTCGCCCTGGGTTACCAGGCCGGACGCGTATTGCGACTCGATCTCCTTCACTTCTTCGGTGGCCGCGTCGATGATGCGAGCCTTTTCGTCAGGGATCACGAAATCGTTCACGCCGATCGATACCCCAGAAATGGTGGAGTAAGCGAAACCGGTGTACATCAATTGGTCGGCGAAAATGACGGTGTCCTTCAGACCCACCGTGCGGTAGCACAGGTTGATCAGCTTGGAAATCGCCTTCTTCTTCATCGGCTGGTTGACTACCTCGAACGCCAGCCCTTCGGGCACTACCTGGAACAGAAGCGCGCGGCCGACGGTGGTATCAACGATGCGGGTATTGCGAGTAATGCTGCCATCGCGTGCCTTGATGGTTTCGCTAATACGAACCTTGACGCGGGCATGCAAAGAAGCCTCGCCAGCGCGGAATACGCGGTCGACTTCCTGCAAGTCGGCAAACACGCGGCCCTCGCCCTTGGCATTGATGGCTTCGCGGGTCATGTAGTACAGACCCAAGACCACGTCCTGCGAGGGAACGATGATCGGCTCGCCGTTGGCGGGCGACAGAATGTTATTGGTGGACATCATCAGCGCGCGCGCTTCGAGCTGGGCTTCCAGCGTCAGCGGCACGTGCACGGCCATCTGGTCACCGTCGAAGTCGGCGTTGTACGCGGCGCAGACCAGCGGATGCAGCTGGATCGCCTTACCTTCGATCAGCACGGGCTCGAACGCCTGGATACCCAGACGGTGGAGCGTCGGTGCGCGGTTGAGCAGCACGGGATGTTCGCGGATGACTTCAGCCAGAACGTCCCAGACCTCAGGCAGTTCGCGCTCGACCATCTTCTTGGCAGCCTTGATGGTGGTCGCCATACCGCGCATTTCCAGCTTGCCGAAAATGAACGGTTTGAACAGTTCGAGAGCCATCTTCTTCGGCAGACCGCACTGGTGCAGACGCAGGGTCGGGCCCACGGTAATTACCGAACGACCGGAGTAGTCCACACGCTTGCCGAGCAGGTTCTGACGGAAACGACCCTGCTTGCCCTTGATCATGTCGGCCAGGGACTTGAGAGGACGCTTGTTCGAGCCAGTGATGGCGCGGCCACGACGACCGTTGTCGAGCAGTGCGTCGACGGCCTCCTGCAGCATGCGCTTTTCGTTGCGCACGATGATGTCCGGCGCCGACAGGTCGAGCAGGCGCTTGAGACGGTTGTTACGGTTGATCACGCGGCGATACAGATCGTTGAGATCCGATGTCGCGAAGCGGCCGCCGTCGAGCGGAACCAGCGGACGCAGATCCGGCGGCAGTACCGGCAGAACGGTGAGTACCATCCACTCCGGCAGGTTGCCCGAGCCATGGAAGGCTTCCATCAGCTTCAGACGCTTGGACAGCTTCTTGATCTTGGTTTCCGAGTTGGTCTGCGGAATCTCTTCGCGCAGCCGACCGATCTCGTGCTCCAGATCGATTTCATGCAGCAGCTCGCGCACGGCTTCGGCGCCCATGCGCGCGTCGAAGTCGTCACCGAACTCTTCGAGGGCTTCGAAGTACTGCTCGTCATTGAGCAACTGGCCCTTTTCCAGGGTCGTCATGCCCGGATCGATGACCACGTAGCTCTCGAAATAGAGTACGCGCTCGATGTCACGCAGGGTCATGTCCAACAGCAGGCCGATACGGCTCGGCAGCGACTTCAGGAACCAGATGTGGGCAACCGGCGAAGCCAGTTCGATATGCGCCATGCGCTCGCGACGAACCTTGGCCAGTGCGACTTCGACACCACACTTCTCACAGATCACGCCGCGGTGCTTGAGGCGCTTGTACTTGCCGCACAGGCACTCGTAGTCCTTGACCGGGCCAAAGATCTTGGCGCAGAAGAGGCCGTCACGCTCGGGCTTGAACGTACGGTAATTGATGGTCTCTGGCTTCTTGACCTCGCCAAAGGACCAGGAACGGATCATCTCGGGCGAAGCCAATGCAATCTTGATGGCATCGAACTCTTCGATTTGACCCTGGTTTTTCAACAGATTCAGCAAGTCTTTCAAGGCCTTTCCTCCTCACGGACCTGCGGTGAGCGGCTGATGCCGGTCACCGCATCGCGGTGCGTGGTTATTCGGTTTCCAGATCGATGTCGATACCGAGCGAGCGGATCTCTTTGATCAACACGTTGAAGGATTCCGGCATGCCGGGCTCCATGCGGTGATCGCCGTCCACGATGTTCTTGTACATCTTGGTCCGCCCGTTCACGTCGTCCGACTTGACCGTGAGCATTTCCTGCAGGGTGTAGGCGGCGCCATAGGCTTCCAGCGCCCAGACCTCCATCTCCCCGAAACGCTGGCCACCGAACTGCGCCTTACCGCCCAGCGGCTGCTGGGTAACCAGGCTGTAGGAACCGGTGGAACGCGCGTGCATCTTGTCGTCGACCAGGTGGTTCAGCTTCAGCATGTACATATAGCCGACGGTGGTGGTGCGCTCGAACTTGTTACCAGTACGACCATCGAACAGCTGCATCTGGCCGCTTTCCGGCAGATCGGCCAGCTTCAGCATGGCCTTGATCTCACGCTCCTTGGCACCGTCGAACACCGGCGTCGCCATCGGCACACCGCCACGCAGGTTCTTCGCCAGATCCAGAATCTCCTGGTCGCTGAAGCTTTCCAGATTCTCCTGGCGTCCACCGATCTCGTTGTAGATCTCGGTCAGGAACTTGCGCAGCTCGGCGACCTTGCGCTGCTCTTCGAGCATGCGGTTGATCTTCTCGCCCAAGCCCTTGGCCGCAAGGCCCAGGTGGGTTTCAAGGATCTGACCGACGTTCATACGCGAAGGTACACCCAGCGGGTTCAACACGATGTCGACCGGCGTGCCATTGGCATCATGCGGCATGTCTTCGACCGGCATGATCACCGAGACAACACCCTTGTTACCGTGACGACCGGCCATCTTGTCGCCCGGCTGGATACGCCGCTTGATGGCCAGATAGACCTTGACGATCTTCAGCACGCCCGGCGCCAGATCATCGCCCTGCTGCAGCTTGCGCTTCTTGTCCTCGAACTTGTCGTCGAGCAGCTGACGGCGGTCGGACAGATACGCCTGAGCCTTTTCCAGCTGCTCGTTCAGCGCATCGTCGGTCATGCGCAGCTTGAACCACTGCCCATGCTCGAGGCCGTCGAGCGTCTCGTCGGTAATGACCGCACCCTTCTTCAGGCCTGCACCACCTTCGACCGCGGTACCAACCAGAGCAGAACGCAGACGCTCGAAAGTAGCGCCCTCGACGATACGGAACTCTTCGTTCAGGTCCTTGCGGATCTCGTCTAGCTGCATCTTTTCGATCGACAGCGCGCGCGAGTCGCGCTCGACACCGTCACGGATGAACACCTGCACGTCGATGACCGTCCCCTTGGTACCGGTCGGCACGCGCAGGGAAGTGTCTTTCACGTCAGACGCCTTCTCACCAAAGATGGCGCGCAGCAGCTTTTCTTCCGGGGTCAGCTGGGTTTCACCTTTCGGCGTGACCTTGCCGACCAGGATGTCGCCCGGCCCAACTTCGGCACCAACGTAAACGATGCCCGCTTCGTCCAGTTTGTTCAGCGCAGCCTCACCCACGTTGGGGATATCCGCGGTGATTTCCTCTGGGCCGAGCTTGGTATCGCGAGATACGCAGGTCAGTTCCTGAATGTGAATGGTGGTGAAACGATCTTCCTGGACCACACGCTCGGAAAGGAGAATGGAGTCTTCGAAGTTGTAGCCGTTCCAGGGCATGAACGCGACGCGCATGTTCTGCCCGAGCGCAAGCTCACCCATGTCGGTGGACGGACCGTCCGCCATGATGTCGCCACGCGCGACCACGTCACCCTTGCTCACCAGCGGGCGCTGGTTGATGCAGGTGTTCTGGTTGGAGCGGGTGTACTTGGTCAGGTTGTAGATGTCGACACCGGCCTCACCGGTCTCGACTTCGTCGTCACGCACACGAACGACAATACGGCTGGCATCGACGGAATCGATCACACCGCCACGCCGGGCCACGACGCAGACACCCGAATCTCGGGCAACGTTGCGCTCCATGCCGGTGCCTACCAACGGCTTGTCCGAACGCAAGGTTGGCACGGCCTGGCGCTGCATGTTCGAGCCCATGAGCGCGCGGTTGGCATCGTCGTGTTCGAGGAACGGAATCAGCGATGCAGCAACGGAAACGACCTGCTTCGGCGATACGTCCATCAGCGTCACGTCTTCCGGCGCCTTGACCGTGAATTCGTTCTGATGGCGCACAGCCACGAGCTCGTCGACCAGCTTGCGGCCGTCCAGCTTGGCGCTGGCCTGGGCGATGACATGGTCCGCTTCTTCGATCGCCGACAGAAACACGATCTCGTCAGTGACCTCGCCTTCCTTGACCACGCGGTACGGGCTCTCGAGGAAACCGTACTGGTTGGTGCGAGCATAGGCAGCCAGGGAGTTGATCAGACCGATGTTCGGCCCTTCAGGCGTTTCGATCGGGCAGACGCGACCATAGTGCGTCGGGTGTACGTCGCGGACTTCAAAACCGGCACGCTCACGGGTCAGACCGCCCGGGCCAAGCGCGGAAACGCGGCGCTTGTGGGTGATTTCGGAGAGCGGGTTGTTCTGGTCCATGAACTGAGATAGCTGGCTAGAGCCGAAGAATTCCTTGACCGCAGCCGCTACCGGCTTGGCATTGATCAGATCCTGCGGCATCAGGCCTTCGCTCTCGGCCATCGACAGACGTTCCTTGACCGCACGTTCGACACGCACTAAGCCCACCCGGAACTGATTCTCTGCCATTTCGCCAACGCAGCGCACACGACGGTTACCGAGGTGATCGATGTCGTCGACGATACCTTTGCCGTTGCGAATGTCGACTAGGGTCTTGAGCACCGCGACGATATCTTCGCGACTCAGGACGCCCGGCCCTTCGATTTCGGCGCGACCGATCCGACGGTTGAACTTCATCCGGCCAACGGCCGACAGGTCGTAGCGCTCGGATGCAAAGAACAGGTTATTGAACAGCGTCTCGGCCGCATCCTTGGTTGGCGGTTCGCCAGGACGCATCATCCGATAGATCTCAACCAGCGCTTCGAGCTGATTGGTGGTCGAATCGATCTTCAGCGTGTCAGAAATGAACGGACCGCAGTCGATATCGTTGGTGTAGAGGGTCTCGAAGCGGACAACCTGCGCCTTTAACAACTTGGCCAGCATATCGACAGTCAGTTCGGTATTGCACTCGGCAATGATCTCGCCGGTCGCCGGATGCACGATTGCCTTCGCCGTCGTACGGCCCAAGACATATTCCATCGGCATCTCGAGCGACTTGATGCCCGACTTGTCGAGTTGGTTGATATGGCGCGCAGTGATGCGGCGACCTTGCTCGACGATCACCTTACCGTTCTCGTCCTTGATATCGAAGGACGCGATCTCACCACGCAGCCGCTGTGGAACCAACTCCAGGCTCAGGGTTTCGCCCTTTACATGGAAAACATTGGTGTCATAAAACGCGTCGAGGATTTCCTCGGCGCTGTAGTTTAGGGCGCGCAGCAGCACCGACGCCGGCAGCTTGCGGCGACGGTCGATACGGACGAACACGGCATCCTTCGGGTCGAACTCGAAGTCCAGCCAGGAGCCGCGGTAAGGAATGATGCGAGCGGAATACAGCAGTTTGCCAGAGCTATGAGTTTTGCCACGGTCGTGATCGAAGAACACACCAGGCGAGCGATGGAGCTGGGAGACGATTACGCGCTCGGTGCCGTTGATGATGAAGGTACCGTTTTCGGTCATCAGGGGGATTTCCCCCATGTAGACTTCCTGTTCCTTGATGTCCTTGATCGCCTTGCTCGACGATTCTTTGTCGAAAATGATCAGACGAACCTTTACGCGCAGCGGAACCGCAAAGGTCACGCCGCGCAGGACACATTCCTTGACATCAAAAGCCGGGTCGCCAAGGCGATAGCCGACGTACTCCAGCGCCGCATTGCCGGAATAGCTGATAATCGGAAAAACAGATTTGAAGGCTGCATGCAAGCCAATATCGCGGAACTGATCCTTGGTCGCTCCCGCCTGCAGGAATTCGCGGTACGAATCCAGCTGGATGGCCAAAAGATACGGCACGTCCATCACGTGCGGTAACTTGCTAAAGTCCTTGCGGATTCGTTTTTTCTCAGTGTATGAGTAAGCCATCAGCGTTCCCCAGCTTGGTCACCTGCTTGTTTGGTTGCTCCCGACGAGAGCAACCAGAAAATCTTGCGAATCCCTGGGATTCGCTCCGCCCAACTGAGCGGCTTTCCGCACATCGCTGCACTGAACATAGGCAGCTATAACGGAAAAAGGCCGGTGGCATAAGCCACCAGCCATCAGCCTTACGCGACTCGCTTAGGCTGTAGACGCAAGGTCGTGCTTACTTGAGCTCGACTTTGGCGCCTGCCTCTTCCAGAGCCTTCTTGGCCGCTTCGGCCTCTTCCTTCGAGACGCCTTCCTTCACAACGCCCGGGGCACCGTCAACGACTGCCTTGGCTTCTTTCAGACCCAGGCCGGTCAATTCACGAACCGCCTTGATGACGTTTACTTTCTTGTCGCCGGCTTCAGCCAGGACTACGGTGAACTCGGTCTGCTCTTCAGCAGCAGCAGCAGCCGGGCCAGCAGCAGCTACGGTAGCAGCAGCAGCGGTTACGCCAAACTTTTCTTCCATTGCCTTGATCAGTTCAACAACCTGCATCACGGACATTTCGGAAACGGCGTTGATGATATCTTCGTTGGTCAGAGCCATGACTCTAGTTCCTGTCTATTAGGTGACGGCCTGCGGCCATCTAAGCGAAAAGAAATTCGAAAGATCCAGCGCGGGCCCTCAGGCTGCTGCTGTTTCCTTCTGGTCGCGAATAGCCGCCAGAGTGCGAGCCAGTTTGCTGGTGGCGCCTTGCATCACGCTCATCAGCTGGGAAATGGCTTCGTCGTAGGTCGGCAGGGTTGCCAAAGCGTCGATCTGGTTGGCTGCGATGAACTGACCCTCAAACGCAGCAGCCTTGATTTCGAACTTGTCCTGACCCTTGGCGAACTCTTTGAAAATGCGGGCAGCAGCGCCCGGATGCTCGTTGGAGAACGCAATTAGGGTCGGGCCTTTGAACACGTCGTTGAGCACGTCGTACTGAGTGCCTTCAACAGCGCGGCGCAGCAACGTATTACGTACAACCCGTACGTATACGCCAGCTTCGCGGGCCTCTTTACGGAGTCCGGTCATGGCACCTACAGTCACGCCGCGGGCATCAGCCACGACAGCGGACAGGGCAGCTTTGGCAGCCTCGTTGACTTCAGCGACGATGGCCTTCTTGTCTTCGAGTTTAATTGCCACGGGTGTTTACTCCTGGATGTTACCGGTTCGCCCAGTCGAGACCGGGCGGGTTTTGGTGTCTGATTCGGTACGAATCGGGAGCACCTCTGCGTAGGCTTGACGAAACATTGCTTCGACGGTTTAAGACAATTGCCGCCTACGGTCTTGGATAGCCCCCGCCAGGCAGGGACCCCAATCGTGAGCCGTGGCAGTGTCGCCACGACATATCTGTATTAGGCCTCGAGAGAAGCCTGATCAATGACTAGCCCTGGCCCCATAGTGGTGCTAAGCGTCACGCGCTTGACGTAGATACCCTTCGACGTGGATGGCTTCAGGCGCTTCAGATCTGACAGGAGAGCCTCAACGTTTTGCTTCACATGACCCGCCTCGAAGCCAACCTTACCCACGGAAGTGTGAATGATACCGTTCTTGTCGGTACGGAACCGTACCTGGCCAGCCTTGGCATTCTTGACGGCAGTAGCCACGTCAGCAGTAACGGTACCCACTTTCGGGTTGGGCATCAGACCACGCGGCCCTAGCACCTGGCCCAGTTGACCGACTACACGCATGGCATCAGGAGAAGCGATCACCACGTCGTAATTAAGGTCGCCGCCCTTCATTTCAGCAGCCAACTCATCCATACCTACGCGGTCGGCACCAGCGGCCAAAGCAGCTTCAGCACCCGCACCCTGAGTAAAGACCGCTACGCGAACAGTCTTGCCGGTGCCATTGGGCAGAACAGTGGCTCCACGAACAACCTGGTCGGATTTACGCGGATCAACACCAAGGTTGATGGCGATATCGAACGACTCGGTGAACTTCACAGCTGAGAGCTCGGCCAGCAGCTTGGCGGCGTCTTCAAATGCGTACTGCTTACCCGCTTCGATCTTCGAAGCGATAGCTTTTTGACGCTTAGTCAACTTAGCCATTTACACGCCCTCCACGTTCAGGCCCATGCTCCGAGCGGAGCCGGCAATTGTCCGCACGGCCGCTTCAAGATCAGCAGCGGTGAGATCGGCATTCTTGGTCTTTGCGATCTCCTCCAGCTGTGCGCGCGTAACAGTGCCCACCTTCTGAGTGTTGGGGCGAGCGGAGCCACTGGCGATACCGGCGGCCTTCTTCAGCAACACGGCAGCTGGAGTGCTCTTGGTCTCGAACGTGAAACTGCGGTCACTGTAAACGGTGATGATCACCGGGGTAGGCAAGCCAGGCTCTTGACCTTGCGTGCGCGCATTGAACGCCTTACAGAACTCCATGATGTTCACGCCATGCTGACCCAACGCAGGACCAACGGGCGGAGACGGATTGGCCTGGCCGGCCTTGACCTGAAGCTTGATGTAAGCCTGAATCTTCTTAGCCATAAATACTCCGTTGCGGGTGATAACGCCTATCGGCTCCCCTGTTCACTCGAATATCCCGGTGACGACAAAACCCCGCAGCCAGCAGCTGCGGGGGTATGGGATGCTTTGATCAGCTAGACCTTTTCGACCTGACTGAACTCCAACTCAACCGGGGTGGATCGCCCAAAGATAAGGACAGCCACCTGAATCCGGCTCTTTTCGTAATTGACTTCTTCGACGACGCCATTGAAATCCGCAAAAGGCCCGTCAGCAACACGGACAACCTCGCCCGGCTCAAACAACGTTTTCGGCTTCGGCTTATCACTGCCATCGGCAACGCGACGAAGGATGGCCTCCGCCTCCTTGTCGGTGATAGGCGCAGGCTTGTCGGCGGTACCACCGATAAAGCCCATAACCCTGGGCGTATCCTTGACAAGATGCCAAGCTCCCTCAGCCATATCCATCTGAACAAGGACATAGCCGGGGAAGAACTTGCGCTCACTCTTGCGCTTCTGGCCATTACGCATCTCGACCACTTCCTCGGTCGGAACCAGAATCTCACCGAAATGATCTTCCATACCAGCAAGCTTGATACGCTCAATGAGGGAGCGCATGACATGCTTCTCGTAACCTGAGTAAGCATGCACCACATACCAACGCTTAGCCACGGAACACCTTTAGCCTACGATCAGAGAAACCAACCAGCCGAGCAGGGAGTCAAGCCCCCACAACAGCAGCGCCACAACCAGTACAACCGCAACAACTATCAACGTAGTCTGCGTGGTTTCTTGACGGGTTGGCCAAACGACCTTTCGAATCTCGACGCGCGCCTCTTTCAAAAGAATGAAAAAAGAGCGACCTTTGGACGTCTGCAGAGCAACAAAAGCTGCCACCACAGCAAACACGATTAGCGCAAGGACTCTATACAGAATCGGCTCTGCAGCGTAATACTGGTTACCCACAACAGCCACAACCACCAAAGCAGCCACAACAAACCACTTCAACAGATCGAAGCGCGAGTCTTTGGCTTCTGCTTTGACATTCATCTGCTAGAACCCTGTAAATACTGCCAAATTCGTTTGAAGTTGGCAGGCCAGGAGGGAATCGAACCCCCAACCTGCGGTTTTGGAGACCGCCGCTCTGCCAATTGAGCTACTGGCCTAACAAGAGTCAGGCCGACTATTATGCCGGCCCGAATGGATCAGATCAATCGATTATTCGACGATCTTGGCGACCACACCAGCACCAACGGTACGACCGCCTTCGCGGATAGCGAAGCGCAGGCCGTCTTCCATAGCGATCGGCTTGATCAGGGTAACGACCATCTTGATGTTGTCACCCGGCATAACCATCTCGACGCCT
>NZ_JAHVDX010000010.1:2500-5415 GCF_051486945.1 Stutzerimonas chloritidismutans
GGATTAGCCCTTAAGTTGATTTGAGATTAGCGGAACGTTCTGGAAAGTGCGGCCATAGTGGGTGATAGCCCCGTACGCGAAAGTCTCTTGTCAATGAAATCGAGTAGGACGGAGCACGAGAAACTTTGTCTGAATATGGGGGGACCATCCTCCAAGGCTAAATACTACTGACTGACCGATAGTGAACCAGTACCGTGAGGGAAAGGCGAAAAGAACCCCGGAGAGGGGAGTGAAATAGAACCTGAAACCGTATGCGTACAAGCAGTGGGAGCCTACTTTGTTAGGTGACTGCGTACCTTTTGTATAATGGGTCAGCGACTTATTTTCAGTGGCGAGCTTAACCGAATAGGGGAGGCGTAGCGAAAGCGAGTCTTAATAGGGCGTCTAGTCGCTGGGAATAGACCCGAAACCGGGCGATCTATCCATGGGCAGGTTGAAGGTTAGGTAACACTGACTGGAGGACCGAACCGACTACCGTTGAAAAGTTAGCGGATGACCTGTGGATCGGAGTGAAAGGCTAATCAAGCTCGGAGATAGCTGGTTCTCCTCGAAAGCTATTTAGGTAGCGCCTCGTGTATCACTGCTGGGGGTAGAGCACTGTTTCGGCTAGGGGGTCATCCCGACTTACCAAACCGATGCAAACTCCGAATACCAGCAAGTGTCAGCACGGGAGACACACGGCGGGTGCTAACGTCCGTCGTGAAAAGGGAAACAACCCAGACCGTCAGCTAAGGTCCCAAAATCCTGGTTAAGTGGGAAACGATGTGGGAAGGCTTAGACAGCTAGGAGGTTGGCTTAGAAGCAGCCATCCTTTAAAGAAAGCGTAATAGCTCACTAGTCGAGTCGGCCTGCGCGGAAGATGTAACGGGGCTCAAACCAGGTACCGAAGCTACGGGTTCATCGCAAGATGAGCGGTAGAGGAGCGTTGTGTAAGCCTGTGAAGGTGAGTTGAGAAGCTTGCTGGAGGTATCACAAGTGCGAATGCTGACATGAGTAACGACAATGCGAGTGAAAAACTCGCACGCCGAAAGACCAAGGGTTCCTGCGCAACGTTAATCGACGCAGGGTGAGTCGGCCCCTAAGGCGAGGCTGAAGAGCGTAGTCGATGGGAAACGGGTCAATATTCCCGTACTTCTAGTTACTGCGATGGGGGGACGGAGAAGGCTAGGCCAGCTTGGCGTTGGTTGTCCAAGTTTAAGGTGGTAGGCAGAGATCTTAGGTAAATCCGGGATCTTAATGCCGAGAACTGATGACGATCCTTCTTTTAGAAGGAGAAGTGGTTGATGCCATGCTTCCAGGAAAAGCCTCTAAGCTTCAGGTAACTAGGAACCGTACCCCAAACCGACACAGGTGGTTGGGTAGAGAATACCAAGGCGCTTGAGAGAACTCGGGTGAAGGAACTAGGCAAAATGGCACCGTAACTTCGGGAGAAGGTGCGCCGGTGAGGGTGAAGGGTTTACCCCGTAAGCTCATGCCGGTCGAAGATACCAGGCCGCTGCGACTGTTTATTAAAAACACAGCACTCTGCAAACACGAAAGTGGACGTATAGGGTGTGACGCCTGCCCGGTGCCGGAAGGTTAATTGATGGGGTTAGCGCAAGCGAAGCTCTTGATCGAAGCCCCGGTAAACGGCGGCCGTAACTATAACGGTCCTAAGGTAGCGAAATTCCTTGTCGGGTAAGTTCCGACCTGCACGAATGGCGTAACGATGGCGGCGCTGTCTCCACCCGAGACTCAGTGAAATTGAAATCGCTGTGAAGATGCAGTGTATCCGCGGCTAGACGGAAAGACCCCGTGAACCTTTACTATAGCTTTGCACTGGACTTTGAATTTGCTTGTGTAGGATAGGTGGGAGGCTTTGAAGTGGGGACGCCAGTTCTCATGGAGCCATCCTTGAAATACCACCCTGGCAACTTTGAGGTTCTAACTCTGGTCCGTTATCCGGATCGAGGACAGTGTATGGTGGGTAGTTTGACTGGGGCGGTCTCCTCCTAAAGAGTAACGGAGGAGTACGAAGGTGCGCTCAGACCGGTCGGAAATCGGTCGCAGAGTATAAAGGCAAAAGCGCGCTTGACTGCGAGACAGACACGTCGAGCAGGTACGAAAGTAGGTCTTAGTGATCCGGTGGTTCTGTATGGAAGGGCCATCGCTCAACGGATAAAAGGTACTCCGGGGATAACAGGCTGATACCGCCCAAGAGTTCATATCGACGGCGGTGTTTGGCACCTCGATGTCGGCTCATCACATCCTGGGGCTGAAGCCGGTCCCAAGGGTATGGCTGTTCGCCATTTAAAGTGGTACGCGAGCTGGGTTTAGAACGTCGTGAGACAGTTCGGTCCCTATCTGCCGTGGACGTTTGAGATTTGAGAGGGGCTGCTCCTAGTACGAGAGGACCGGAGTGGACGAACCTCTGGTGTTCCGGTTGTCACGCCAGTGGCATTGCCGGGTAGCTATGTTCGGAAGAGATAACCGCTGAAAGCATCTAAGCGGGAAACTTGCCTCAAGATGAGATCTCACTGGAGCCTTGAGCTCCCTAAAGGGCCGTCGAAGACTACGACGTTGATAGGTGGGGTGTGTAAGCGCTGTGAGGCGTTGAGCTAACCCATACTAATTGCCCGTGAGGCTTGACCATATAACACCCAAACAATTTGATGTTTGTGTGTCAGACGGTCGAAGTCGACAAACAAACCGAAAATCAGCATCACTCGCARAACACCACATGCCCAATTCGGGGAAGCGACTCAACACCGACTCCCCAACCAGATTGCTTGACGACCATAGAGCGTTGGAACCACCTGATCCCATCCCGAACTCAGAAGTGAAACGACGCATCGCCGATGGTAGTGTGGGGCTTCCCCATGTGAGAGTAGGTCATCGTCAAGCTTATACACCAAACCCCCGACCATCTATGATGG
>NZ_JAHVDX010000011.1:0-4212 GCF_051486945.1 Stutzerimonas chloritidismutans
CTGATCCCATCCCGAACTCAGAAGTGAAACGACGCATCGCCGATGGTAGTGTGGGGCTTCCCCATGTGAGAGTAGGTCATCGTCAAGCTTATACACCAAACCCCCGACCATCTATGATGGCCGGGGGTTTGTCTTTGTGGGCTGGAAAAGGGAAATAGAAGTTCTGGGCCGCCTGGCACGGTCGTTATTATGCTCAGCTTGCTAAAGGAGTTCGACATGAACAGTATCTTGGGCTTACTTAGCGACGGGCAGTTCCATTCTGGCGAAGAGCTAGGCTTAGCGCTTGGAATAAGCAGGGCTTCGATTTGGAAGGGCTTGAAAAAACTCGAAGCCGAGCATGGAATCGAGGTTTTTCGAGTGCCAGGTAAGGGCTACAGGCTGGCTGAACGTTTGGATTTGCTCGACCAGGGTCGTCTGGAGGCTTTCTTAGGGCGTCAGGGATGGCGAGTCCACGTAGCGGAGCATCTCGACTCGACAAACGCTGAGGCGTTACGGCTACTCCAGCGCGGGGTGCCGCCGCCTTTTATCGTGATCTCTGAATGTCAGGTCAACGGCCGGGGCCGACGCGGGCGTCAATGGGTCAGTCCTGCATACAAAAACCTTTATTACTCTTTAGCGTGGAGTGTTTCGAACGGATCCGCAGGTCTCGCTGGCTTGAGTCTCGTGGTCGGACTAGCCGTGCTGGAGACGTTGACTCGTTGTGGGGTGGCCCGGGTTGGGTTGAAGTGGCCGAACGACATATATGCCGACGATAAGAAAATTGCCGGCATTCTTTTGGAGCTGATAGGTGATCCTGCAGACGTATGCTCTGTCGTTATTGGCGTAGGTATAAATGTAAACATGGTCGGCCAAGCACTAGAGATAGCCCAGCCGTGTATATCCCTTAGGGACGTTGTTAATCGGGTCTTTGATCGGAATGAGCTCTCATGTTTGCTCAGTGAAAGCTTGGAACGCTATCTGCGAAAGCACGCACTTTCTGGTTTCGCCAGCATGCGCGAGGAATGGGAGTCCAATCATCTATGGCAAGGAAAGGCCTGCGTGCTAAGTTCCGGCGTTGTTGAGGTGAAAGGGCGCGTCTTGGGTGTAGATGATCAGGGCGCTTTGAGGCTCGACGTTGATGGCGTCGAAAAACGTTTTAGTGGTGGTGAATTGAGCTTGAGGCTCGGCAATGATTCTTGAGCTCGACTGCGGCAACAGTTTTATCAAGTGGCGGATAGTATGTGGCGTCTATGGCAGGCCAGTCTTGCGTGGCATTGCGGCTGGGGTTGATGAATTGCTACAAGCCATCTCTGCAGCTGGCAGGCCGATCGACCATTGCCGGATGGTGAGCGTTAGGGGAGATGCTGAAACTGCAAGTCTTGTCAGTGCGGTTGGCGCCGCACTTGGAGTAGACGTATCGCGAGCAGTTCCATCACGAGCGATAGGTGCTGTCATCAACGGTTACCGAGATTTTGAGCGCCTCGGAATGGACCGTTGGCTCGCGATCATCGGCGCTTATCATCTCTGCGGTCGCGCATGCTTGGTAATCGATACGGGCACGGCGGTAACTGTGGACTTCGTTGGCGACGACGGGCGCCATATGGGTGGCTACATTGCTCCCGGAATCGGTTTGATGAGAGAGCAGCTATTAAGTCACACTCGAAAAGTCTATTACGGGACGCTAGAGGCGCAGGCTGCCTTATCTAATCTTGCCCCGGGTCGGTCCACTGCAGAGGCAGTTGAGCGTGGGTGCGTCAGGATGATGCGGGCTTACATTAAATCTCTGCTAGACGAAGCGAGCACGACTCTTGGTGAGAACTTCGATGTCTTCGTGACCGGTGGAGACGCGGCCCTGGTCGTCGATCTTCCAGGGGTGACGTTCGTTCCGGATTTGGTTTTCGACGGGCTGGCTGTTGTTTGTCCTTAATGCGAGGTGGCGATGCGTTGGCTTTTTTTTATCCTGGTCGCGCTGAACGTGCTTTTTTACGTCTACCAGGTGACTAATCCGACAAAGCAGCCTAGGCCGGTGATTAATCAGGAGCGAACAACCGATCGAGGCACGATAAAGCTATTAAGCGAAACTTCGGCCCCGGCGCGCAAAAGCGACTTGTCGGCGGGTGATTCGTGTCTCTTTCTGGGGGGGTTCGACGAAGAAGGGATAGCCACAGCTTTAGAGCAGCGTTTGCTTAGCTTAGATATTGATTCTGTTGTTCATCCGTTGGATATGCAGGCTGGGGTCGATTACTGGGTATATTTACCGCCGTTGGTTTCGCGGCAGGCCTCCCTGCGGCAGCTACGTGAACTCCAGTCAAGGAATATTGATAGCTATGTGATCACGGTCGGGGACCTTGCAAATGGCGTATCGCTCGGGATTTTCTCGCGTAAAGATTCCGCTGAGAGCGTCGTGTCTCGTTTACAGGCGCTGGATTACGCGGCGTCAATACGTGAATTGCCTCGTGCGCATCGTCGGTACTGGGTGAAGGTGGCTCAGAAAGGACAGCGTTTGCTGAGTAATCACATGCTTCAGAATTTGGCTAGAGACTTCCCGGCTCTTGAAAGCCAACAAATGCCGTGCTCCAGCGTTGCAACATTGGAATAGTTTAAATAGAATAGCGCCCGCTCCGAAGCGCAGGCTCTTACCTGTGTGACGTGAGTAGCCAAATAAAGCGCTAAGCTCAAGATTTTAAATGAGAAAGTGCTTGACAGTGAGGTGGTAGGCAAGCAGAATGCCGCCTCGTTTTGGAGGGGTTCCCGAGCGGCCAAAGGGATCAGACTGTAAATCTGACGTCATCGACTTCGAAGGTTCGAATCCTTCCCCCTCCACCAGATTTAAGCGTAGGCCTACAGATAGGCGGGTATAGTTTAGTGGTAGAACCTCAGCCTTCCAAGCTGATGATGCGGGTTCGATTCCCGCTACCCGCTCCAGTTTAGGTCTAGGCGGCATGTTTTGCTCATGTAGCTCAGTTGGTAGAGCACACCCTTGGTAAGGGTGAGGTCAGCGGTTCAAATCCGCTCATGAGCTCCAGGTACCCAAAGGCAGATATGAGAATATCTGCCTTTGTTTTAATGGTGGCGTGACTAGTCAATTCAACGGTGGGAGACGGTCTCGATGGCTAAAGAAAAATTCGAACGTAACAAACCGCACGTCAACGTCGGCACCATTGGTCACGTTGACCATGGCAAGACCACTCTGACTGCTGCTCTGACTCGCGTGTGCTCCGAGGTTTTCGGTTCCGCTCGTGTCGACTTCGACAAGATCGACAGCGCACCGGAAGAGAAGGCTCGCGGTATCACCATCAACACCGCTCACGTCGAGTATGACTCGAACGTTCGCCACTACGCGCACGTTGACTGCCCCGGCCACGCCGACTACGTCAAGAACATGATCACCGGTGCTGCGCAGATGGATGGCGCGATCCTGGTTTGCTCGGCTGCTGACGGCCCCATGCCGCAGACGCGTGAGCACATCCTGCTGTCCCGTCAGGTAGGTGTTCCGTACATCGTTGTGTTCCTGAACAAGGCTGACATGGTCGACGACGCCGAGCTGCTCGAGCTGGTCGAAATGGAAGTTCGTGACCTGTTGTCGACCTACGACTTCCCAGGTGATGACACGCCGATCATCATCGGTTCTGCGCTGATGGCGCTGAACGGCGAAGACGACAACGAGCTGGGCACCACTGCGGTCAAGAAGCTGGTCGAGACGCTGGATACCTATATCCCTGAGCCGGTTCGTGCCATCGACAAGCCGTTCCTGATGCCGATCGAAGACGTCTTCTCGATCTCCGGTCGCGGTACCGTAGTAACCGGTCGTGTCGAGCGCGGCATCGTCAAGGTTCAGGAAGAAATCGAGATCGTTGGTCTGCGTGACACCACCAAGACTACCTGTACGGGTGTTGAGATGTTCCGCAAGCTGCTCGACGAAGGTCGTGCGGGCGAGAACTGTGGTGTGCTGCTGCGCGGCACCAAGCGTGATGACGTCGAGCGTGGTCAGGTTCTGGCCAAGCCGGGCACCATCAAGCCGCATACCAAGTTCGAAGCGGAAGTGTACGTTCTGTCCAAGGAAGAAGGTGGTCGTCACACCCCGTTCTTCAAGGGCTACCGTCCTCAGTTCTACTTCCGGACTACTGACGTGACCGGTTCGTGCGAACTGCCGGAAGGCGTCGAGATGGTTATGCCGGGTGACAACATCAAGATGGTCGTTACCCTGATCAAGCCGATCGCTATGGAAGACGG
>NZ_JAHVDX010000012.1:0-1314 GCF_051486945.1 Stutzerimonas chloritidismutans
CTTGCCCCTATCAAACCGGACACCGCGGCCCCGTTAAATTGATGCTGCGCTCATTCGCCTGAACTCCCGAGGCGAGCGGTATTTCAGTGCGCTGTGCGGATGCTCTTCGTTGTAGTGTTCGAAAGCAATCGCCAGGTTGCGTAGCGCTGTCTGGCGATCCGGCCGTGGCATATGGGCGATGTAATCGCGCTTCATCGTCTTCACGAAGCTCTCCGCCATGCCATTGCTTTGCGGGCTGCAAACCGGCGTGGTCAGTGGCAACAAGCCTATCTGCCGGGCAAAAGCGCGCGTCTGGTCAGCGGTATATGCCGAGCCGTTATCGCTCAGCCACTGGATCGGAGCGATAGGCAGCGTTTGTCCGAAGCGTTTCTCGACGGCTTCGAGCATGACGTCACGGACATCATTGCCGCTGTAACCAAGCGGGCTGGCGACCCAACTGATGGCTTCACGATCACAACAGTCCAGGGCGAACGTCACGCGCAGGCGGTCACCATCGTCACAGCGAAATTCAAAGCCGTCCGAGCACCAACGGGTGTTGCTTTCGTCCACGGCTACTCGACCTTCATGACGACGCGCTACTCCGGGTTGCTTTCGCCGCCTCTCCAGTAGCAGGTTGTGGTCGCGCATGACGCGATAAACCCGCTTCACATTGACCACCGGTTCGGTCTGCCTACGCAGAAGTGCCCAGACCCGGCGGTAGCCATAGCTGGGCAAGTTGGAGATCGCAGATTTGATCCGCTCCACCAGAGCCGCATCGTCAGGGATACGCCGACGACGGGCTCTTTTGTTTTCAGTGGCCTGCTTGATTCGAGCCGTCAGTTGCGAGCGCGACACACCGAGACTTTCACTAACCAGCTTCACTGGTCGTCCCCCGGCAACAAGGGTGAGTGCGCAATCCATTTTCGCGAACGGGCAATCTCCACAGCCTCCTTGAGAACTTCCGCTTCCATGGTCTTCTTGCCCAACATGCGTTGCAGCTCGCGGATCTGCTTCATCGCATCGGCCAGTTCCGAAGCCGGTACCACAGCCTCACCGGCACTGACCGCCGAAAGGCTGCCGTCTTGATAAAGCTTGCGCCAATGGAATAACTGGTTGGGGTTGATGCCGTTGCGCCGAGCCACGACGGAAACGCTTTGCCCCGGCTCCAGGCTCTCGCGAACCATGGTGAGCTTTTCCTCGACGCTCCAGCGGCGACGCCGCTCTTGGCCGAGCACTTCGATATGTCTGTCTTTACTGGTAGTCATAAACACGACCGTTTGCCTATCCCTTATGGTAAGGGGGAAACGGTGTCCGGTGTTTCAAGGGGCTTGTTCA
>NZ_JAHVDX010000013.1:0-1070 GCF_051486945.1 Stutzerimonas chloritidismutans
TTGTACAGCCCGTTGATGGTTTCGGCCAAGGCGTTGTCGTAGCTATCGCCCTTGCTACCCACCGAGGGCTCAATGCCGGCCTCTGCCAGCCGTTCGGTATAGCGGATCGAGACGTACTGGCTTCCACGGTCGCTGTGATGGATCAGACCACCCGTGCAATGCGGCTGACGGGCATACAAGGCTTGCTCCAGGGCATCCAATACGAAGTCGGTCTTCATGCTGGTACTGACTCGCCAGCCGACGATCCGGCGTGCAAAGACGTCGATCACGAACGCCACGTACAGCCAGCCCTGCCAGGTCGATACATAGGTGAAGTCCGACACCCACAACTGGTTCGGGCGGTCGGCATGGAACTGGCGTTGGACACGATCCAGCGGGCAAAAGGCCTTGTCGCCGGCCACCGTTGTCCGCACGAYCTGGCCACGTCTGATGCCCTGCAATCCGGCYCGACGCATTAATCGCTCCACCGTGCATCTGGCGACCTCSATGCCTTCTCGCCGCAGCTGCTTCCAGACCTTCACCGCGCCATAGCACTGCATGTTGGCATCCCACACTCGCTGGATTTCCAGGGTCAATGCGTCATCGCGCTGAGCACGACAACAGCGCAGTGCCGGGTTGCGCTGCTGAGCCACGTGCCTGCGGTAACCGGACGGGGCGATCTGCAACACGCGGCAGATCGACTCGACCCCGAGACGGTCACGATGCTGATCGACAAATGCCCTCAGGACTTGGTGCGGCGCAGGAAGGCCTGCCCGTCAGGCTCCGCCTGGGCAAAATACGCGCTRGCCAGGCGCAATATCTCGTTTGCCTTACGCAGTTCGCGGTTTTCGCGCTCCAGGGCTTTGATGCGCTCGCGCTCTTCACTGGTCTGACCGGGGCGCTGCCCCGCATCGGTCTGCTGGCGACGAATCCACCCATGCAGGGTTTGCGCGGCACAGCCAATCTTCGGAGCGATGGCCTCAATGGCTGCCCACTCGGACGGATAGTCGTTCAGGTGTTCCAGAACCATGCGCACAGCACGTTCACGGACTTCAGGGGAGTAGGTAGTAGTCTTTCTCATGGCCTCATCT